>NZ_MJIL01000092.1 GCF_001939735.1 Photobacterium proteolyticum | reverse complement strand
ACGACCCGAGTAGCAAGAAAACGATCGCCACGTTGCCTGTACGCCCCTACGCCATAACGCCTGGGATAAGGTGCGCCACGATTAACCCACCAAGCGCACAGAACTCCGAACCAAAACCGCCGAGTCAAACGCGTCACCTTGATACCTTTGTTATGGCGAGCTCCAAGTAACCTACTCAACTTCAATGCACGCTACCGCCGAACAGGATCATTTGCCTGCCATATGATTCAGGCATCATACATCACTGATCAAACAGGTAGTTGAGGGATCGCAGTTTTTGTGATTAATTTCAGGTGGCTATAACTGAAACCTAAGCCTTTTGATGGGAATTTGAGCAGGATTTATTCGGATGAAGAACGGACAGCTTTCTTCTATCAGTGTGAATCGATGCTTAAGGAAAAAAAGCAACGAGTACTAAACGTTAATCGAGCGTGCGGCGGACTGGAACCAACACTGCTCATTTTCATTGCAAACACCCAGCACCATAACAGAATTGGAAAACTACGGATTGCTAGCTACTAAGCTTCGACCCAGCGAAAATGAAGGGAATCGACAAAAATGCAAAAGCCAATTGGACAAATGAAAGAAGCCATCTCAGAACAACAATCGGACGTGTTGCGTACAGAGCCAAAAAATATTTACTTTCTTTGAAGACATCCAGCACCATAACAGCGCTGGAAAACTGCAATATACTAGCGACTAAGAACGACCCACCGGCCAGTAATTCGGCAGCCACGTTACCTGTACTCACTTGCGCCATAACGCCTGCAATAAGGTGTGCCCCAATGAACCAACAAAGCGCACTGAACTTCATACCAAAACCGCCGAGTGTAACGCATCACCTTGATTGCTTTGTTAGGGCTGTCGAATTCATATACTAAACTACTGGCTTTATTAAATTACTTGTTAGAGTCAATCTTGTTCTCTAACTGCTCTCTAAGCACCCCGAACAGAGGTAAGGTCGTTGTTGAAAAACCATCAAAATCACCATTTAAATCCAGTTTTTTGGGGTTTCTAACACGGTACCTAACCTTGTACTCATTAACGCCCTTTAAGTCTTCTCCGAACTCTTTAATTAAAGAAGACCATTCAGAATTCTTCACGCTCATGAGATTTTTAGTGTCATAAATTGAAACTAACAGGTATTCGTCAGGTTCATGGGGATGTGTTTGTAAATTAATAACGCGATTAATTCTCATAACCAATAAATCCTGCTTCTCCAACTCAGGGTGAAACTTAATCAAGTTCTCAATAGCGTGGCTTTGTAACTCTCCAATTTCGTAAAGTTTTTCATTGTCTGACTCACTGCACCCAAATAGACTATATATAAAAACGAATAATATTAATTTACGCATAAAATTTCCTTTGAGCCCTAACGCCTGGGATAAGGTGCGCCACGGTGAACTCGCCAAACCCACCGTACTCCGAACCAAAACCGCCGAGTCAAACGCGTCACCTTGATACCTTTGTTAGGTTCAATCAACCAGCTTCATATTAGCTAGTTTTCCTATATCTTCTTGCAAGTCTGCATCAAAAGAGAAGCTCTGAAAACGCCAAGTCGAGCCAACTTTATATAGTTGTAACTCAAAACGAAGTGGTTGCCGTTCATACCCCACCATGTAAATGAGATGCACAAAATGTGTACCTACTTTTTCTTCTGAAATCAGTTCGTGAAAAAGGTACTTACCTACTAAACCATCAAGACTAGATAATTGTGCTTTTATATTTATCACTTGATCAGAGTTCTTCGACACCCATGGGTTGGTATCGTATAGGGAGTTCATAGCTTCCTCATACTCTCCAGTTTTAATCTTTGAAAATAATTGCTTAGAAATTTGATCATAATCTGATGCAAACACCAAGGATGGTAAGAACAACATAATCACTATCATTAATTTTTTCATATATAAATTTTCCTTGAGAACATAACGCCTGGGATAAGGTGCGCCACGGTTAACTCGCCAAACCCACTGTACTCCGAACCAAAACCGCCGAGTCAAACGCGTCACCTTGATACCTTTGTTATGGCGAGATCAAAGTAACCGACTAAACTTCCATGCACGCTACCGCCGAACAGGATCATTTGCCTGCCATATGATTCAGGCATCATACATCACTGAGTAAACAGGAAGTTGAGGGATCGCAGTTTTTGTGATTAATTTCAGTTAGCTATAACTAAAACCTAAGCCTTTTGATGGGGATTTGAGCAGGATTTATTCGGAGAAGAACGGACTACTCTCTTCTATCAGTGTGAATCGGTGATTAAGGAAGAAAGGTAGTGAGTACTAAACGACAATCGAGCGTGCTGCGGACTGGAACCAACGATGCCTATTTTCATTGCAAACATCCAGCGCCATAACAGGATTGGAAAACTACTGCTTGCTAGCTGCTAAGCCTCGACCCAATGTAAGTGAAAGAAGGGCAAAAACAAGTGCAGATACTATTGGTTTGGTAGAAACAGCCACCTCAAAACGACAATCGGGCGTATTGCGTACAGAGCCTACAATGTCTATTTTCATTGAGGACATCCAGAACCATAACAGGGCTGGAAAACTTCGGTTATCTAGCGACTAAGAACGACCCGGCGAGCAATAAAACGATCACCACGTTCCTTGTACTCACCAACGCCATAACGCCTGCAATAAGGTGCCCCGCACTGAACCTACAAAGCGCACCGAACTTCAAACCAAAACCGCCGAGTGTAACGGGTCACCTTGATTGCCTTGTTATGTGTTAATTTCGCCTTGGAGCTTCAAGTCGAATATCCGTTATGTAACTATCCTGAAATGGCTGTACGATAACCCAGCAACCTTGCTTATTATCACAAGGAAAGCTCCAGTACCTTATTGGCTTTGAGTACTC
Source organism: Photobacterium proteolyticum (assembly GCF_001939735.1). GTDB lineage: Bacteria > Pseudomonadota > Gammaproteobacteria > Enterobacterales > Vibrionaceae > Photobacterium > Photobacterium proteolyticum. The sequence goes on along the minus strand of NZ_MJIL01000092.1, from coordinate 219,582 downwards.
TACGAACTCACCAACATATCTAAGCGAACTTAGACTTATCTTTCCTTGGCATTGCATTTGTTTAGAGAACAAATTTTCTCCATTGCACTGCTCATTTAGATATTCAACTAGCCAATCTTCAAGATTTGCTGGCAAATTACTTAAGTCATATGACGAATTTTTTATATCATCGATTATAGGTTGATTTGCTTTCTCAATGTCAAAAGGCTCAGAGCAACCATTTATTCCAATTGAGAAAAAACAGCATATTAACAGTGGTACTCTAATATTAATGAGCATACTTTCTCCTACACATAACGCCGGGCATAAGGTGCGCCACGATGAACTTACCAAGCCCGCTAAACTCCAAACCAAAACTGCCGAGTGTAACAAGTCACCTTGATGCCTTTGTTAGGCTTGTAGATTTTACGGGAAACGAACATTAGTACTTATTTCGTCCACTTTTGCATCTTGAGTGACTTTTGCAGCGGTTTCCATACCAGAAATGATATTGCATGCTGCATGATAATTGATAGCATCTGATATAGCCGCATTAACGGAGTATTCATTCAAGCTAAGTGACTTATTTGAGCTAATGTGTGCCAGTATACTTTCTCTTTTTTTTGAAATTCCCGCACTTACAACATTTAGTGTTAAATTGTTGAAATATGCTTCATTATAACTACTAAGGATACCTGTAGAAACTGTACTTCCGGCGGCAAATGCTTGAGATGTTGGACTATGAGTTATAACAGATGCAGCACCTGATAATAGCAATGACAAACTAGTCCAAGCTGTTTGGCTTTGTGATTTTGACGATGTAATTGTTCTTATATACGCCGCACAACGTTGATTTGAAGCAGAAATTATTCTCTCCTGTAAGTCATTCCTTAGGTACGTATAATCAACACCTAGCCGATTTTTATAGGCTGAAGCAACAGAAGTCGGATTATCTAGTCCATACTCTTTAAGAAGTTCATCTAAATCAATTGATTCGAAGTTTTTTGAATTAGAACCATCGTCATTAGTAGCATGTATAATTGAACCTGCACCACTTAGCAGGTTATCATCATCAGGTGTAGTTAAGCCTCGAATAGAAGAGCAACCTGATACAGTAACTAATACAAATACTAAAAGTGCTATAGATTTCATTTTCATCCCTTTTATCTCGCTGTTATATCCCTACTTATACGAGCCTAACATTATATTCTACGAAACCTGTTCGCTAATTCCATTCACATATTCTTTTCGTAATCTCTGACACCTCTTCACGAACACAACTCCTAATAAAACAACCACTCATATTTCAAATTCACAAAACTAACCTCGGATATACCGACTTGAGTTCGTATATCCTGCCTGTGAGGTAACCTCACATGCAACTGATGTATAAGTGTTTTTCACCTCAATGTGATTGGTAATCAAAATCACCGAATTTGTTTCTGAAGATATTGAACAGAGGAAATATGTTGTCTAGCCTAAACCAAAACAACTGTATGGATAACCAGTCAGATGAAAGACATTCCTCAGCCTTTATCAGCAATTAATAGTAACTTTATCACAGAGCTAACATCATTCATTCGGGTACGTGGACTGTCATATTCGACAGAGAAAACATACGTACATTGGATTAAGCGGTATATTAACTTTTGTGGTTACCAATCTCGGCAAGACATCTCTTCTACTGATATCAGCCGCTTTCTTGAGTATTTAGTAATTGAAAAAAATGTCTCCCCCAATACGCAGAAAACAGCCCTCAATGCGGTTGTTTTTCTTTGCCGAGAATTGCTGAAGCAAAATACTGACTCATTGAAATACAAAAGGTCGAAGAAGGGTCCCAAAATCCCTGAAGTATTCACCCACCACGAAGCAATCACCGTAATTAATGAGCTAGCCGAACCAGCCAAATTAGTCGCGCAACTTATGTACGGTAGCGGACTACGGATCAATGAAACACTCAGACTACGTGCTGCCGATATCGATCTGGAAACGCATTCTATAACAGTTCGAAATGGGAAAGGAAACAGAGACAGAAAAACGTTACTTCCTAGTATGCTTGTCAGATCAATTAAACAGCAATTGGACTTAGTCAAAGTTCTGCATGACAGAGATTTGGATAAGGGGTTCGGCGAAGTCTACATGCCCTACGCACTAGCTCTTAAATTTCCGACACAAGCTAGAGGTTATGGTTGGCAGTATCTTTTTCCTGCTTCTAAATTAACTGTTGATCCGCGCTCTGGAAAGATGATGCGTCATCACATTACAGACCGTACGGTTCAAAAACATGTCATGAGAGCAATTCATAAGGCTAAGATTATCAAAAAAGCAGGTTGCCACACGTTTAGGCACTCTTTTGCTACCCGGTTACTTGAAAAAGGGACAGATCTTAGAAATATTCAGGAATTACTCGGACATTCGGATATCAAAACAACCCAAATCTATACTCATGTTGCTGGGATACACAAGAGTGGAGTTAGGAGTCCTCTAGACAATTAATACTCAAAAAGTAGATACGCTACCGCCGAAGATACTTAAATCCCTAACGATTGTCTAGTTTTAAAGGCAGATCGTATCATGATTTAAGTGTACTGAAAGTGGTTCGTGCACCTTATGCGAACTAAAACAATGAATTAGCACCAAAAACACCCAAATTGTCTCAACATACTCGTTTTATCTGTGTATATGATAATAAAAAAGCCTTATGTTTATACATAAGGCTCTTAAACGATGAACAATTAGCTTAATTGAAATTAGTAATCTAAATCTTCAACTTCTTCTGATTCTTTTTCTTCATTCGCTTTGCGCAGAAGTGCTTTACGCTTGTTACGTTCAATTTGATTCTGAACGAATTCCGCTAATGTCTTCTCTGCCCATTCGGTCGCTTCTGCTTCGGTTGCGAAGCCCGTTTCACGTTTAGAGATAGTTGTACGACGTGCAGTGATCTGTCGAATAATCTCAACCGCCCAGCCATTTCTTTTCTCAACTACGCGGTAATCAAATTTTTTGCCGTTTGCCATTTCATTTTCCTAGGAATAACTCAAGGTGGAAGTACTTGGTATTGAATCTACAGATTCAACACTCTGGAAAGCACTTCCCCTTTGTAAGAGCGGTATTAGAACACAATTAGTGCCAATAAAGAATGATGAATTACAAATCTAGCTGCCAACGTGCCAATGGGGCTTCTTTATTGATCCCTTCTCGCCCCCATCTGTCCACACTATCAACAACCAGTACACGACTTGGGTTCGGTACCAATGACTTCAACAGCTTGCTAACCTTCTTTGATGTCAGCAACCATAAGGATTCATCGTTTGTCAGTAACTCAACAAGTGCTTGTTTATCCGTATCGCTCCATTCCAGCTCAGGTTGAGTAAATCGCTCGACAACGAATAGCTGGTTACCAGAGGCGAAATCTTCAAGCTCTTTGGAGAGCAATATCACTGAATCAATTTCCGCTTCAAATAAGTCATTCTGCTGTCGGTTTATCATCTTTCGGACATCCAACATCAACCGTTGCTGGTTAGCTTCGATAACCTTTGCCTGCTCAGGCCATACTCGTTGTAAATCATGGCTTACAATCGCAGCCATACGGCTCAGATTGGCAGGGTTGAGCCATGTAAAAATCGACGTTGTACCATCATCCAACCGCAAAGCTGCAACGCCTTGTGCTCGTGGGGAAATTGCCTGCGATGCATCCACCTCTATAATCGCTATGTTCCCCTGACGAGCATGAACATACAGAGGGTCCTGAGGCCAAGTTGCTCCCATCGTCACGGCTACCCTAGCCTCCTGTGCTGCCTTGGCTGCTTGCTCTGCACCTTTTCCGTTAAACCAGTTCGGCAGTCGCTGGATGCCGTATCGCTTGGGGGGTAAATAGCTGGTTGTGATAGCCGTCCCTTCTGTCAGCTCTGAAGCTAGCATGTATGTAACAGGTGTCGCCGTTAGAATATCTTCTGCCTGCACCGAGGCTGAAACCAGTCCAGCAGCAACGAAAGAAGCGGCACAAGTCAGCTTGGCTAGTGTTTTATTGAATTGAGTTGTCATTACTTGATCATCCCTTTCGTACAATACGGTAGAAGGTGGCAGTTAAGAAGAACACAGCAGACACGATAATAATGGCGGCACCCGATGGTACTGGCAGTTTAAGCTCCATAGGTAGAATGGTGCCAACCAGGCAGCTAACCGTGGCAAGAAACGCCGACATCAATACAAAATTCCCCATGTTTTTGGTAAGCAGGCGCGCCGTTGCTCCAGGAATTAGCAGTAGCGCACCTACTAAAACCGCACCAATGATTTTCACTGAGGCGATCGTCACCAGGGTGATCATCATGACAAACAAATAATCATAAAAGTTAGTGGCATAGCCTCTTACTCGGGCAATATCCGGGCTGATGCACGTTAACAGAATACGATTAAATGTCGGGATCAGCACCAGCGCTATTAACAGGCAGCTGAGTGCCAACACCAATATATCTTGATCTGTTACGGTCAAAATCGAGCCGAACAGAACGTTTTCCAGCATATGAATGTTGATTTTACGCGCAACGTACATCAACAGCGCAGCACCCACGGCCAGTGCCAAAGCTAGGAAAACCCCCACAAGAGTATCGTAAGGCACATTGGTGCGATTACGGACAAAGTGAAGTAACAGCGCGAAAATCATGCAGAAGCTGAACAAACCGATGATCGGGTTCTCTGCCGGTTCACCCAGCAATACTCCCAAGGCGATACCGGTTAATGCCGCATGTCCGACAGCTTCGGAGAAAAATGCCAACCGCTTGGCTATCACCAGAGTTCCGAGTCCACCAAGAAGTGGTCCTAACAGCAACGCTGCAACAACAGCGTTCACCATGAAGGCGTAGGAGAAGCTTTCACTCAACCAGCCTGCATCTACTCCCGACTGCGCCCAGCTTCGAATAAAGTCCATCATGCTACATTCTCCAAAGCGCGGGAATCTGCTTGCGATGCACTTGTGTAATGGTTAAACAGGCGCTCTATTTTTTCGGGTACCAGAACCTCGGAAACCGATCCGCTATCAACAAGCTGTCGGTTAACAACATGAACGTGAGCATCCAGCCGCCTTACCGCCGTGACGTCATGGTGAACAGCCAGAACGGTTTTCTGCTCCGAGACTAGTTCCGTAATCAAAGACTCAAGGTAACGAACCCCTTGTTCATCCATTCCGGTGGTCGGTTCATCAAGCACCAACAGTTCAGGATTATCAAGCAGTGCCTGGGCAAACAATACGCGCTGCTGTTCGCCCCCCGATAGCTGTCCCATACGACGATCAGCACGCGCCGCCATCCCTACTCGCTCCAACTGCGCCAACGCATGGCCCAGCTGTTTAGAGCGGTTACGCCAGTTCGGCCAGAACAGAGGAGTCCGGCTCTGATTTAGCAAGATAAAGTCCATAACGGTTAAAGGCAGGCTGGATTCAAACACCGCTTTCTGCGGAACATAGCCGAGTTTCCCCTTGGCTTCAGGCCACTGAATATGGATCTCACCCGAAAACGGTGTTAAACCAAGAATTGAGCGTAATAGCGATGTTTTGCCGCCACCGTTTGGCCCCATCACAACGTGGCACTGTGCAGCTGCAAAAGAATGGTTGATATCATGTAATATGGTGTTGTCGCCGTATTTCAGGCCGACATTATTCAAATAAATACTCGGACCCACGATCAGCTACCTTTCTTAACGGCTGCAAACTTCATCGATTCAACCAAGGTGTCGAGGTTGGCCTTCATCTCAATTTCAACCTTATCGGCTTTATACGGGCCATGCGTCATATGTGAGAAGCGGTAAAGCTGAACACCCGTTGCTTTTTCGATGGTATCAACATAGCGGTTTGGCATATTCAGCTCATAGAAAAGCACATCAATCTCTGACTGACGGATCTTTTCGATTGTTTCCTGAAGTTGGCTGGCACTCGGTTCGACACCATGAGCAGGCTCGATAACCGCGGCAACATCAATGCCAAATTCCTGTAGCAGATAGCCATAGGCATTATGCGTAGTCGCAACCACCATGCCGCTGGTATCCAAGTCACCCAGCGTGGTCATGGCTTCATGTTTGTACTTCCGGAACTTGGTCGCGTAACGACGGGCATTGCTGCGATAATAGCGAGCATTCTCCGGATCTATCTTCGCCATCTCGTTGGCGATGGTGTACACCTTCTGGATAGTCGTCGACAAGCCAACAAAAGTATGGGGATTCACCGCACCATCCCCTACCGACTGGCCGATAGCAGGTAGTAATGGCACATCTTTGTTCGCTTCTATTACCAGCAAATCATCACGGTTTGCCGCCTGAATAACCTTCAAGGCAAAGTCATCATGGCCAATGCCATTGACCACAATCACGTCCATTTGTTTCAGGCGACGAAGATCGTTCGGCTGGGGCTGATAGTTATGCGGATTAAAACCGGCATCAACCAGCGGCAGCACATCAACCTTATCGCCAACAACCGCCTTTACGTAGCTATAGTAAGGCTGGAGAGTAATACCTATGGTGAGTTTTTCTGCTGCCTGAGCCCAGGTTGCTCCTACCAACAGCAATACGGCTGACACTGCTTTTAGTATGAGCTTACTATTTTGTTTTTTAATCATATTTACTATCTGGTTTTGCATATGACTTTTTATATTGCTTGTTACTAGCTGTTTCATAGCGGATACCACTCGCAATTGCCGCAGGATTGGCAAAGTGAGCCTGTTAATGAGGATGATTTTCTTCTTGGGCAGTAAAGACAACCTGTTTCCAGCCGGCATCTATAAGCGCAGCGGGATCTGTCAGGCCTTCAATGGAAACAGAGCGTGCTGTTTCGCCAAAATCCAACCAAACATCAGGCAATGCCTGCAAAGAATAAAGAACAACAGAAGCCGAGCCTTGCTGTTGCTGACGAATACCCAGGTAGGCACCGGAGTCGTTATTCAGCCACCGATGCTGGCCTTTGTGCTGCCAGCTCTTGTCCTTTACAAATGGTGCCAGCCACTGATCTTCTAACTCGCTGATGGATGGCCAGCTATCAACACCATCAAGTTCAAGGCTATCCTGGCGAATATTACGTATTTCTTCGTGAGCCAGGCGCAAATCGGCTATCATCGCCAACTCCTGAGGCTCAAGCTCTTGAATTGATATTTGATGAGAGGCCAGCGCTAGTTGCTCAGTTGATGTCTGATGGTATGGAAGCAAGATTGTTGCTATCAGAAGTATGACTGCAATCGACAATGCAACCCACTTCCCTTCACGGCCGCCATCATCGGCACTGACTGATTCGCAGATCATTTTTCTGAAATCTCGACAACATCGACCTCAACTGGATTTTCATGCCCTGCATCAAAAACCAGATAGAAGTCAGTGCCAGGCAGCTCAAACTCAGCAATTGACCGCTTGTCTGTTGATACCTTGGCAATCAGGTTGTCATCGTAGTCGAACATATCGACGTTATAATCAACCGCTGCGCTACCGTCGCTGTATCCTGCTTGGCAAACTACCTTGTCAGTTTCAAGCCAACAGCTCATGAGAGGAAAATGCGCGTGTGCCGACACGGAAAAGAGACCAGATAGAGAGAGAGCAAGCAAACTAGCACGCTTTTTCGTAATTAATTTCATTATTAATCTCAACAGCTTAAATAAGAAAGAAATGAATAGCCTGCATTCACAGGCTATTAAATTACTGAAGAACCGCTTCAAATGTCAGGTGCACATTGACGCTCGAAATATCGGCCAGCGGGTTATCAGTCAGCTCACCTTTGTAGTTCGCTTTCATCAACCAGCGACCTGCCGTGTCAGGAGTAAACGTCACCATCCCCTGCTTGTCACTGACGACATCAATTTGCTCCTGATGGTTGCGGTACAGCGTCCCTTCACGAGTGATCTCGGCAGTTACACCCTGCTGTGGCTCACCGTTATAGAAGAACTGAAACGCCACTTCTTCGCCCTCAACGATATCTGATGGGTGCGTCACCGGCACAAGTTCCAGATATTTTCCCTCCAGCTCAAATGCTTTGGTCGTCGGCTTGCCGACAGTGACATAGGTTTCTGCGCGGGTATAACTAACTTGAGTGATGACATCACGGGCTTTCTCCGGCAGAACCTGGGCACGCTCGGCCTTATGAGCCTTCATCCACTTAACCGTGTCGCGCCGACCTGCTTTATATTTCGTGTAGTAAGATGGAACGTTATTAACGCGTACTTTGTGCGTACCTTCTTCTTCAAAATAGAAGTCAAAAATCGAGCGTCGTTTGCCCTTGGTGACATAAGAAGGGTACTGAATACGGCCATCCGGCATAATGATTTGGCCGGTTTCACTACCTGCCGGTTTGTCGAACACAAAGGTCCCGTGTGACGCTGTCACATCAAAGGTTAACCAATCACCGCCCTCTTTTGATACGGTAAAGTGAGACGGCACTATCCAACGCGGGTGGGCATTGGCTGTTGCCGTAACAGCCATGCCGGCAACAACAGCACACGCTACAGAGAGCGCTTTAATTTTTTTACTCTTGATCATTTTTGATGCTCTTAACTAACGAGAAACTAAACAAATGGAAAATCGAACTCATTTATCGGGCAGATAACTAATCGTTGACGCTGTAATGTAGAGTGATAGTGCCTGTCTCTTCGGTCGGCGCTAGCTGATGAGTAAAACCTGATTCACCGAGCTGTATTTTCTGACGAATATAATTTCGACCTCCGTGCTCACGAACTACTTCGGTATAGAAGGTATATGTCCCCTGCTCTACCCGGTTACCGGCATCATCCAAACCATCCCAAACGAATCGGTACTCACCTGCTGGCCGAGTTGCCGAAGTCACAGCATCGACTAACTCACGGTCATAACGGCCGACCTTTCGCCACCAACTGCGAAGATCTTTAAGCCACTCATCTTTACCAATCCAAAGCTGAACTGTTCGGACAGGTTTTCGCTGTTGATCTTCAATCCACACCGCCACATATGGCCGGGCATACATCGAAGTATTTATTACTGGTAATTCAAATTGAATATCCATCGAAGCACTATCAGGAATAGGTTTCGCGTGGGCAGAGAAAGCCAGCGGCAGCGCAACAGAAAGCGCTATAAGCGGCTTGGAAATAAAGGTCATGGGAAATCCTTTTAATACTTAGCTGCTGGCCTTAAGGAACAGCCAAAAAGAAAACCAACAAAGAAACCAATGTGCCCAGTGCCGTCCATTTGAGCGATGTTGCCAAGGTCTTTTTCTTTGGCAACAACAGGCAAACCCCCGTCAACACAAAGAGCACCATCAACAAAGCAGTAATATCAATAAACCACTTCCATACTTCGCCACTGTTACGCCCTTTATGGAGGTCATTAAGAACAGCAACAACACCATAATGTGATTTTTCGATCACCGCTTCTTTGGTTATTAAATCGACAAAAACGGTGGCATTAAAGCCCGGTCCTTTGTAATCAAGTGAAATTTCACCCTCTAGCAGCTCACCCTCCTCACCATCGGTAAAGACCTCCATCGCAGAAGGTGTACCCGACATATCAGCATGCTGTTGCAAGTAGGTAAGTAACCTCCGCTCGCTCGGCACAAAAGGGACTTTCCCTGACTGCAATAACGAATCAGGTAGCAACAAGGTAAGTTCTTCGACTGCAGGTTGGCTCTTCACAAATAGCTCGGGCCGATTTAGCGTAATACCCGTTACCGAGAAGAACAGCACGATAAGCAACAGAGCCATCGAAATATAGATATGGAGGCGACGCGCCCAAAGCTGAACCGCTTTATTTTTTAGCAGCATGATAGAAAACAACTAACAGTCACAAAATGTTATGCGGCTTAATTTAATTGATAATTGTTTTCATTGGCATTCAATTTACATTGTTTACGTAAGCGGGTAAGGATCCCCCTACCCGCTATAAGCCATTAAAACCAGAGTGAAATTACTGCTGTTTTTCCTGCAAGTGTTGCAGCAGATGGTAGGCATCAACAACACCGCCGGTAGCCGATAGCTCTGAGAACGGCACCATCACTTCCGGTGTGGCCGGATTCTTAACCATGTGACCCTCGTAAGTTCTTACCGTTTCTAGAATGGCTTTCTTCAACTGACGACCTTTCAGATCCGGGAAGTAAGTCAGCGCAAGCGCTGCAACGCCTGATACAACCGGTGAGGCCATGCTGGTTCCGCTAAAGGCCTGATAATTGTTACCTGGTGTGGTAGACATGATCTTATAGCCAGGGGCAAATACATCGACACTGTCTTTACCAAAATTGGTAAAGCTCGTCGCCAGTCTCTGATCTTTGTAATTTCCCGACGCACCGATATCTAGCCAGGTACTTATTCGGTGTCCCGGGTAGTAGAGAGGGAAACGGTTCGGATAGCTCGGTTTGATATCGTTATCGGTGTGGCTGTTCCCTGCAGAGTGAACCAACAATACACCGCGGCGTGACGCGTAGCGGAAAGCCTCATCTACAACATCTTTATACGGTGAATATGCCTTACCAAAGCTCATATTGATAATTTTCGCGCCATTATCGACCGCATAACGCACCGCATTGGCAACATCCTTATCACGTTCATCACCATTGGCCACAACCCGCAAAGCCATGATCTTCACGTTGTTTGCCACTCCGCGTACACCCAACTGGTTATAGCGATCAGCGGCTATGATCCCAGCTACATGCGTACCGTGTGACGCATCAGGGCCAATGACATCATTATTACCGTATCGGAACTGCCAAGGATTATAGGGCTGATCTTTGACTATCTCTGCACGAGGGTCATAATCCAGGTTGTAGTGATAATCAACCGCTGAACTGTAGCGCTCCAACATGGAATCCATATAATCGAAGGAGCGCCATGTAGACAGTGTCTGTACCAGGAAGCCTGCAGCTTTCGTTACATCAGGATCATCACTACTAATTTGCTCAATGGCCGCCAATGAGAAATCAGTCTGTCCATGTTTGTTCTGCAACACGACTTTACTTGCCTGAGCTTCGTCATACATCGCCTTGAAAGCCTGATACTTACTGTTTGCCGCTTCAGACTCAGCCAGGTATTCCTTCTCGACACCTGCATAATAGGCTTTCTCGTCAGGCGTTAACCAAACACCATAATCTTTATAGGCTTGGTAACGTTTGTATTCTCGGGTCACTGCAAGCGTATCGTAGGCAACATGAGAGCCATCTCGCCCGCCTATGAAGTTCCACCCATAAACATCATCAACATAACCGTTGAAGTCATCGTCAAAACCATTGTTCGGGATCTCACGTGGGTTTTCCCAAATTTTTCCCTGAAGATCCTCATGATGAACATCAACCCCTGAGTCAATCACGGCGACCACAACCGGAGTGTCACTCGGCGTTAGAGAAATCGTGTCGTAAACACGGTCAACACTCGAACCTTCAATACCATTCATTTCCGGATCTAAGTTAAACCAGTCACCATCAAGTTGGCCTGCAGCATCACTGAGGCTTCTCTTCGAACGAGTGCGTTGCTCTTTTATTACTGGCTCAATGATTGTCCCTTTGACCGTGGTTAATTCTTCAAATGGAACAGGTGGGACACTGTCATTCGCTGCTAGAACAGGTAAAGAAATTGCCGCCATTACAGCCGCAGAAATAGCCGAACGATAAAACTGTCTTGCTTTCATTATATTTTCCTTCATATAACATTTGCGTAGTTAAGTTGTTGTTCTTATTTGCAATTTAAAGCGAGACAGACATTAACATTGTTAATACCAATGCATGACAGATACGTATCACACTTAGTTATAACCAATTTACTCGTGTTACGGCTTTGGAGGAGGGAAATAGGAAAGGCAATCTATTGAGGAAAACAATCAATTATAGGAAGCAATCAGAAAAAGAATAAGTCATCATCAACTCATTTATTCCACTTGCGCACTACATCACGATTTTATCGGCAGAAAGACCCAATTTGTACCTGAATCGATATATAACTGTTTGATTATTTACATACGCAAAAAAAGTAATAATACGATCAATTAATGGAACCATGCTCACAACAAGAATTAATCTATATTATTGATAAATAACAAATTAATTCACGACATGCATGATTATCAATATATGGAAAATATGTTATGCGAGAGAAAAATGTCCGGCAACCTTAAAGGCTGCCGGACTTATTATCTTAAATCGGGCTTACTAACGAGATAAGGATATTCAGCTCGCTAAACTCTCACCACAAACCCGCTTTTGAACATTCATCGGTGCCGGTTCATAATGGCTCAGTGTCATACTAAAACTACCTTCACCTCCTGTAATGGCCCGAAGCCGCTGAGAGTAATCCTGTAGTTCATTAAGCGGTGCCTTGGCGTCCAGCGTTGTCTGATTATTCGGGGCAGCATTTGTACCGATAATCACTCCCCGGTTACCCGCAAGATCCCCGGTAACGTCACCAACCGCCAGAGTCGGCACAACCAAAGACAACTCGACAATCGGCTCCAGCACGATAGGGCTGGCTTTGTTGACAGCATCCAGGAAGGCTTTCTTTCCCGCAATCACAAAGGCGATTTCCTTCGAATCCACCGAGTGATATTTACCGTCGTAGACGGTCACCTCAATATCCCGAATTGGGTTACCGGATATAGCCCCTTCGTCAACGGCCTGCCGAATACCCTTTTCGACCGCAGGGATCAGGGCTGTCGGAATAGCGCCACCAACAACTTTATTAACGAACACAAAGCCTGATTCTGGCTCTAACGGACGAACCTTGAGCTGAACCTCACCAAACTGCCCGGCACCACCACTCTGCTTTTTATGGCGGTAATGCCCTTCCGCAGGCTGTGTGATCGTTTCGTAGTATTCGATACTTGGTTGGGCAGCTGAGACTGGCAATTTATACAAAGATTCCATCTTCTCGAGAGCAATTTTCAGGTGGAACTCACCCTGCCCACTGAGTAAGGTTTCATTGGTGCGAGTGCGATGCTCGAGCCGAAGCGTCGGGTCTTCCGCCACTATTTTGTTCAGCACTTCAGAGAGCTTTTGTTCATCCCCCCGTTTTGTCGGCCTAATCGCCTGGCTATACATAGGTTCAGGGAAACTCAAGGTCCGCATCCTGATGTTGTCTTCATCATGAGAGTCATGAATAACAGAGTCAAAATAGAGGTCATCAACTTTTGCCAACACACAGAAATCCCCCGCTTTCGCACTGGAAATTTCAATCCGTTTTTTACCCTGTAGCTGATAGAGGTGGCCAACCTTGAATGCCTTATTGCTCTCGCCAACATACAGCTGGCTGCCTGCGTTTATCTCCCCCTGGAAAACACGAATATAGGCAAGTTTGCCTAGGTACGGGTCGACACTCACCTTGTAGACATGGGCCACACTGTGATCCAGCTGATCACAGTCAACTTTGACTTGTTTGCCTTTTTTCTCCAGCAGAGGTGGATTACCTTCATCCGGCATCGGCATGATTTCGGCCAACGTTCTCAACAACAGCTCGACACCCGCCCCGGTCTCGGCAGAAACAAAACAGACAGGAATAACATGCCCGGTACGCAAAGCTTCCTCAAATGGGTCATGCAGCTGTTGTGGTGATAGTTCTGAGCCTTGCTCGAGATATAACTCCATCAAGGCTTCGTCAACTTCAATCACCTGATCGATAAGCCGCTCATGCACATCCGTTACGCTATCAAACAATACAGGCTCATCGTATTTAGGCGCATAGTAGCAGTCGATTACCTTCTTCCCATCTGCCGACGGTAAGTTAATCGGTAGACAATTACTGCCGAAATGGGCAGCAACTTCAGATATGAGCTCACCTATCAAATGTGAGTTCAAGTCGAGCTTGTTGATGATGATCATCTGGCATTTTTGCTGCTCTTGCGCAAAAGCAAATAGCCGCTCCGACACCTGATTTAAAGTCGTGTTTGCATCAAGTACCAAGGCAGTCGCCTCAACGGCAGGAAACACACTCAAACTTCGGCCTAGCAGTTCTGGTAGCCCCGGCGTGTCGAGGATGTTCATTCGGTGTTTTTGCCAGGTAAGTGCCACAGGCGTGGCTTCGATGCTGTGCTGATACTGAATAGATTGGGGATCAAAATCGGTTATCGTGTCTCCGTCTTTGACTGTCCCCAAGTGCGTGGAAGACCGAGACTCATACAATAGACGCTCGATTAACGTCGTTTTCCCAACCCCGCTTTGACCAATAAATCCTACGTTACGTATTTCATTTACAGACATAGATGCCCCCTAGAAAAAGAAAGACGAGAGATTTCACACGTTACATTGCGTTAGTTGGCGGTTTAACCGCCTCATCGTCTTCCAAGTCATTTTCCGTATGGGGATATCCATAATCGAACCATTCAGTGACCAGTTACTTATAGCTTAACCCGACTCATGGTAATTGCTGTGAGTTATGTTGTTTTCTCGAATATAAAAAAGACCTCTTTCGAAAAAGAGGTCTTTGCAGAATCAAACACTAAGGAAGCCATCGACAATTGCCATAAGCGAAAGATAAAAGAGTTTCTAACTGTCCATTTTACGCATTTGGCTTAGATACTTAATCCAGCTTTTCGACGCTGAGGTCGATTTAATGTTATTAGCAAGCTTGGCATGAATAATTGCTTTGTCATAATTCTCAAGCTTATAGTAGGCACGTACCTTTGCCAGCTCGACATCGTCCTTGCGCCCTTTTAGGGTCACCTTATCCAGTTCGGCAATTGCCTTGCGATAATGCCCCTCCTGAAGCAACAGCTGGGCCAGCGGCCAGCGGTGTTTATTGTCTAGCTCCGCCGCCAGCGCCCATATTGAAATGGCTTTATCCCATTCCTTGGCCATCTGCCAATACATTGCCTGAGATGATACCAGCTCAACATCAGTTTCTGCCCCTTTCAACTGGGCATAGATGACAGCCGCTCTTTCCGGGATCCCTTGCTGAGCATATAGCTGCGCCAGAGTTTTCAAATCCTGCTGGCTCAGATCAACGCCCTGACGTTTTGCCAGAGCCAAGGTATCCAACGCATCCTTCGAGCGACTAAGCCGGAGCTGGATACCCGCCGTTTGTTGCCACCATACCGCTTTGTTGGGTTCAAGCAGGATCAAACGTTGCAAGGTTGGCAGAGACTCACGCCACTTCTGAAGCTGAAGCTGAGCGCCCAACTTGATTGACAAAGGCTGGACTTCATCAGCGCGACTGAGCTTCTCATAGGTTGTTATTGCCGACAGAACCTTTTTCCACTCACTGATCTGATAATGGGCCTGAACAATCCGCAACCATAGCTCATCGGCTTTCTGGTTCTCGGGAATTGCCTTGGACAACTGGTAATAATGGGGCAAAGCACGTTTGAACTGTTCGTCAGACAACAAAATATCAGCCAGCATGCGCTGGGTAACCCATGCCTGCTCGTCTTTCAACAAACCACTCTCAACCGCTTTGGAGAGGTTGGCAATGGCTTTTTTAACATCGCCTTTCTGCCAGTAGAAAACACCCAGCATACGCTGTACGAAAGCGGCATCATAAGCTTTGGAGGGTGACATCTCCGCCAGCAGCGCAATGGCCTCATCCAACTTCTCTTCTTGCTGCAGAGTTTGGGCTCGTTGCACTTTCCCTGCCGTGTACCTTGATAGTTCTGCCTGAGCAGCCCCCGCGACCAATACCAGAGCAAGTGCAATTACGAATTTCTTGATCATTTTTGTATCTTAAACTCCAGTCTGACAGTTTGATCCAACTGAGCAATCGCTTTACCATCCACAATCTTAGGCTGGTACTTCCACTTCCGCAGCGCACGAATCGCCTCTTTTTCAAACAAACGTCGAGGCTGAGCATCCTGCACCTTCAGGTCAGTAGGTCGCCCCTGAGGGTCAATAGTAAATGAAATAACCACATAACCTTCAGCGCCACGCTTCATTGCTCGAGCCGGATAACGAGGTTCTACCCGATAGAGCGGCATTGCCTGTTGGTTGGAGCCAAAATCCGAAAACGTCGGAACATTAATCGCCAAGCCTGAAACAGCGGTATCCAGAGCCAAACTAGGCATCGTCGGTGCCACCGTCGTTGCCGTGGTTTGCGAGGCTGTCGGTACAGCTTCAGGAGGCGGCTCTGGCGTATCCGGTTTTTCAGGAGCAACTCGCTGGCGGCGCTGAGCTTCACGCTCCTGCTCTACCATCACCATGTCAAAGGCGATGAGTTGCTTCTCTTCAGGTGCTCGTCGATGGCCGTTATCAACCATCCAGGCCATAAAGGTAAACAAGCCGAGAGCCATTGCCAACGCGACAGGCAAAGCAATGAGTAATCTCAACATCAGCGTTTCTCCGCTGCCAGCGCAATCTTCTTCACCCCTGCCCCTTTGGCGGCATCCATCACCTTAACAACGGTGCCGTTGTAGGCATGCTCGTCAGCCTGAATAACCAAAGACGCTTCTGGCTGCTCCAGTAACAGGTGTTCAAGGGTAGCCTGAACACGCTCGACATCGACCACCCGCTTATCAATATAGATATCATTGGCAGAAGTGATCGCGATAAAGATCCCGGCATCTTTCTGGCTAACGACATTGCTGGCCTGGGGACGGTTGACCTCGACACCGGACTCACGAACAAACGAGCTGGTCACAATGAAGAAGATCAACATGATAAAAACAATATCCAGCATCGATGTCAGATCAACCTGGGCTTCTTCCCGAGCAGAAGACGGACGACTCAGTCTCATCACTGACTCCTTAATAATTTTTCTAACTTGAGTTCACGAAGGTGGCAGGCCTTCGACAGACGTGCGTGTACAAACATACCGGCCAATGCCGCGACCATTCCGGCCATCGTCGGCAAGGTCGCCAATGATATGCCCGACGCCATCAGGCGTGGCTGACTGCTACCCTGCGTAGCCATTACATCAAACACTGAAATCATACCGGTTACCGTGCCAAGCAAACCCAGCATCGGACAGATAGCTACCAGCACCTTGATGAGATTCAAATTCTGATTCAGGGCAATACGCGCTTCACTCAACCAACCATCACGCAATGCATGGGCATACCAGGACGTCTGATCCTGTCTGGCATTCCACTGCGATAACCAATGGTTCTTTTGCTTTGGGTAGGTGATGAGCAGGTATAGCACCCGCTCGACCACCAGCAACCAACTCACGACAACCACAGCAGCCAGCCACCAAAGAAGCTGGCCGCCCTGGCTCATGAAGTGCTGCAGTGAATACCACCAGCCCTCGAAGCCCGCAGCCTGTAACAGTGGTACTTCAAAAAGACTCGATCCCATTAGGCTGCGTTTCCTGCTTTTTCTGCTTGCTGGGCAACAAGACTGATGCCCTGCTTCTCAAGAATATTGCGGATAGTCTCAGCCTGAGTGCTCAGCATATTGTGAGCCAGCAATAGTGGCATAGCCGCAATCAGACCCAGTACAGTCGTTACCAGCGCCATCGAAATACCGCCCGCCATCACTGTCGGATCGCCGTTACCAAACTGGGTGATCACCTGGAAGGTTTCAATCATGCCCGTTACGGTTCCCAGCAGACCAAGCATCGGTGCCAGAGCCGCCAGCAACTTAAGCATCGACAACCCTTTTTCAAGCCCCTGCTGCTCATCAACAATGGTTTCCAGTAGGCGCAGCTCAAGAGCTTCCACCGAGCGATTCTGCTCTTTATCATACACTCCCAGTACTCGGCCCAACGGGTTGTTGCCCGGCTTGGTCGGGTTCTTCAACTGAGATTTGATTTGTTGTCTGATAACGAACAGTTTAACCCCACGGAACAGTGCAATAATGGCACCGACGGCAAGCAGACCAAGTATGATCTTGCCCACAACACCACCATGCTCAAGACGATCTTTCAGCTCAGGCGAGTTAGCCAGTTGCTCTAGCATGATGCCGCGAGACGGGTCGACAACCGCTGTTTGCAACCCAGATTGCACCAGACCGTTAAGGCTCGCATAGGCCGGCCCACCTTCTGGTTGTTTCAGGTATGGCTTGGCAACTTGTCGTTTGCCGTCCCACGCCAGGTAACCTTGCTCACCAATCAAACCAATACTACCCAATCGGTAAGCTTGCGTATCAGACTGGTAGCCTTCGCCGTTAATATAAGGAACCGATACGTCACGCAGCTCTGAGCTTGCCGTGATCTGATCGCTCATTCCCAGCCACAGGCCATTAAGCTGAGACATTGAAGGCAAAGCTTTGGCATCAACAATTTGTTCTACTACAGAATGGTAGGCTTTGCGATCGGCGCTGGTAACCGAGAATGACATCTCGGCATCAAGATCTTTGGCAGCTTGACGTACAACCCCAAAAAGTTCACCCAGGCTACCCGTTTCAAGTCGAAGCTGCTCTTCCAGCTGTGCCAGTTTGGTCTCATTGTTGCTGAAGGTCTCGCTAAGCTGCTCTGTTTCTTTTTGCAACTGGCTACGCTGTACTTTCAAGGCTGCCAGCTTCGCTTTGACCTGCTTTTCGGTTAACTTAAATCCCGCTTCGCGTTCGGCATTGTGGGCCGCTTGAACTTTCTGTGCCTGTTGTGTTTTTTCAACCAGCGAGTCAGTGGCAGAAGCGGCAAACGGGAGGGTAAATAAACACAGTGCAGTTGCTAACGCTTTGATTTTCATTAGTTCGTCTCCACGTTAACAGATACAGGCAAGGTGATCAGACTCGGAGCGGCCTGCTTCGAAGCGATGGCATACGCCTTATCGATATCGGTAGAGAACTGCGAATCAAGTGTCTGCCAGTCGTTCTGGCTGTCATTCCACGCCCAGTAGCGTTTACCGTCCAGGCTACGAGCCACCAGCGAAATACGCCCCAGATACAGCAGATCAGCTTCTATCTTTTCCTGTTCGGAAAGCGCTACCTGCCCTTGGAAAATTCCCATCTTAGTGCCGTAATCCATTTCAATCTGGTAAGACTCCAGAATACGACGATACTTCTCTGCATCACTGATATCAGCCTGCGCCATCATCTGCTCTAGCTTGGCAATACGAGCCAGACGCTGGTCACGACGAATTGGCTTGTCATTGGCAACAATGTCTTTCAACCCTTCGATCATGTTGTACATCAAAGGCACAACGCCTTGTCGCGTCTCCTTGATGCCCTTGATCTGCTCATTAAGGCTTTCTGCTTCAGCATTTTGACTGTCTACCAAGCGCGCAAGGTGATCGCGGTACACCGTCAGGTTTTTTACTTCTTCCTGAAGCTGTTCAATCTCAGCCATGGTCGACAGAGTTGTTTCGGCGCTCTTGTCAATTTTCTTCTGGCTCTTTGATGATGCCGCGTTGATCTTATTTTCAATCGCTCGGGCATTATCGAGGTTATCGGCGTTTACGCCCGCGCAAAGGCCGATCATCATCAACGCGAGGCTAGTTTTTTTTACGTTCATCTGGCAGTTAATTTCTTAAGAGAATGCACAAAAAATATAAAATTCACTCCGTGAATTTCACATATGTTAAAAACAAATGCGCCCGACAATGCCGGGGAACGAGATTCAATGTTAATTGAAAACGAATATCATTTAAATAGTTTTCAGCATTAATACTACAAAAGGGAGAAGCCGAAACTTCTCCCTCCTCATTTATTCCACTAGTAACGGAATTGTAGTGTTGCCATATAGTTACGGCCTTCACCCAAAATGGTTTTGGTCTGGCTGCCACCTGCCAGATAATCCTTGTCGAAGACGTTTTCAACATTTAGTCGCATAATAACATCCAGGTTTTGATCATATTTAATCGTATGGGCCACACCTGCATCTACACGCGTATATCCGTCTTTCTTGTATGTGTTCTGCGAATCACCGTAACGGTCACCGACGTAAATCACACCCAGGTTCGCATCCGTATTATTGGTTACTGCGTAGCGAGACCAAATGCTTGCCGATAGCTCAGGTACATCCGCCGGACGCTTGCCATCTTTCGATGCATCTGTCGGATCGACAATCTCTGCATCAAGGTATGTCATGCTACCATTCAACGCCAGTTTGTCAGTAACAAAACCAGAAGCGCTCAGCTCAGCACCACGGTGCTTCTGCTCACCAACCTGTGTAGTGATTGTCTCTTTATCTGCAACACCGGTAACGGTTTCCGTCAGTACTTTGTTCTCCTGGGTAATATCGAAGATGGCACCTGAAACAAATAGCTGGTTATCCAGTAGCTCCCACTTGGTGCCCAACTCGTACAGCTTGCCTTTAACCGGATCCAGCTCCATACCGTCGTTAACATCCGTTTTGTCATCAACCGGATCTTCCGGCTCGAAGCTCTCAGAATAGGTCAGGTAGATTGAACCGTTAGACATCGGATGGTAAATCACACCGGCTTTCGGCAATACGTTGTTGTAGGTATCTTCACTGGTCTCGGTTTTGTCAAAACGCACACCGGCCAATACCTGCCACTGATCGTTAAATGTGATCATATCCTGCAGGTAAATACCGTAAGAATCACGCTCTGTCGGATCTTTCATTTTACCGTTGCTGTAGTGCAGTTCAGCAGGCTTATCCATTGGCTGACCCACCGTCGCTTCGTAACCTTTCAGGTACTCGCTCTGAGTCTTATAGTAATAACCTAACCAGTTGGCACCAACCAGCAACTGATGGCTAACGCCCAGCGCGTCGAACCCGCCGACAAAATCCATGTACGCTGTATCGAACTGCCAGTTATCCCAACGGTCATAGGCGTTATAAGTAAAGGTCCCTGTCGATGCATCATAGGTATCCGGTTTCGAGAAGCTCTCGATATCACGGCGCTCAAAGTCCTGATGGTTATAGCCCGCCGCAACACGCCAGCTCTCAGTCAGCTGCGCGTTGACATCAACACCGATATTTTCGACATCATTTTCAATGTTCGACCACTGAGCATCCCAGATATGCCCTTCGCCCAGTACAGGCTTGCCATCAACAATGTAAGCACCGGTATCGACGCTGCCGTCATCGTTCGTTTTGTCGTAATGGAACGAAACGGTAATATCATCGTTCACGTCGTAATCAACAAACAGGCCACCGACGAAACGTTCAGTCGACGGTGTGCTACCGTCGTTATAATGGCGCCAAGAGTCATAGCTTTGCTTGGCAACAACAGCGCGGGCACGCAGTGTTTGCTCGTCGTTCAGTGAGCCACTGACATCGGCAACAGTACGCGATGAATTATTCGAGCCGATATCCTGGCTAACCGTTACCTGCGTATCAAACGTCGGCTTTTTCGATACCATGTTAATCAGACCGCCCGGAGCAGACTTACCGTAAAGCAGACCAGCCGGGCCTTTCAGTACTTCTACACGCTCCAATAGCTCAATCGGCTGACGATAGTGAGACCAATGCTGCTTACCGTCACGCAGGAAGCTATCACCGCTGCTCAGGTCAAAGCCACGAAGCTTAAATGTCTCACGGTTACGGCCCTTACCACCTTCGGAAACACTTGAGTCATTCTTAAGCACTTCACCCAATGTGCTGGCGCGCTGCTCCTCTATCAGCTCTTCGTCAATGATTGCCACCTGCCCCGGAGTTTCCAGCTGACTTGCCTCAATACGCATCGCACTGGTATTGGTATCGGCCTTATAACCGTAATCGCGGCCCGTTACCACCATATGCTCGTCAACATCTGCTGACTGAGTTTGCGCCTGAGCATGAACAACAGGTGCTGCAAGAATGGCACCAATCAATAAAGTCAGCTGACTTTTAGAAAACATATTCCGTTACTCCAATTAGTATGAGGTCCCCGCCCTGATTTGTTTTGGTTATCCAAAGGCTCAAGGTACCCACGTACGCCTTTTCGGCGCTGCTGCAAAATACGGAAGGGAATATAAGTGATAAGCATTACCATTTGCAGTTAATTTACATTCTTTGCATTTGGTAAATTTATGTCAACGACAGTCAAATAACGCCAGGGAATACCCATGTAAAGAAGTGCTACCTAGAGGAAACCACAGCCCAATAATCACCAAAGTGATATTTCGACCAATCACGGGTATAATGCCGCCGATTTTATTGATTTACGCGGTATAGAAAGTGACAGAAGTAAACCTAGACGAAGTGCGTCGCCAACTAACAGAGCTTAACTACAAAGCTGATAAGATCCGAATAGTTACCGTATCAGCTATGGATGACGAGCTGCTGGAAAGCTGCACGACTACAGAAGGTGAGTGTTTCTACAACAGCTATATGAATGTTATCTACGGCAAAGGTGAGCGTTATGTATTAGGTTACCGTTGCGAAGAGACCATTGTCGATCACGCCATTATTCGCAAAGGGGATAAGTATTTTGATCCGACCCTTCAGGCCGAAGGCGACTTTACATCGTATCAGTATGCTATTTTGACCGAATTCACCGTGTTTGACATGATGAAGCATGCCAAGTCCAACAAGGACTTTCCGCCAGATGTCGACTACCTGCTGAGAAAGGCAAGCAAGTTCAAGAACGTTATTGACGCAGACAAGCTTCGCAAATAACAGCTTGCAACCTCCTTGCTAAAGCTAATCAAACATCAGCCTACTTATCACCAACAAGTAGGCTGAGCTTCTAATTCATTCAGCAATGATGCTTATTTCTCAGGACAACAACGAGCATTTAAGCCCTCTTCCTTCTTAAGCGGCACGGAACAGCAAGCAAATTCGCAGCCCTCCTGACTCCCGATTCTCAGCCCTGACATGGCCTTTCATTACCGTCATGGCTTCCTTCACGATTGCCAACCCCAGGCCGTACCCACCAGATTGCTTGTCTCGCGCGGCTTCAAGGCGAGTAAAGGGATCGAATATTTGCTTGAGATGTTGCACAGGGATCCCTGCCCCGTCATCTTCGACCACCAGCTGCACCCAGCCATTGGCATTTTTAACCGACAAACCAATCACCGCCTGCTCACCAGCATACTTAATCGCATTGCCTAGCAAATTCTTAATGGCCCTGAGCAACAAACGGTTATCAGCCATCGCCATCAATGTTGAATGATTCAAATCACACTCAAGCTGCTGCTCGGGTCCGAGGTTATTCTTCATTTCAAGCATCAAATGATGACACAGGCTTTCAAGCTGAGTAGGCACAAGGTTCACCGAGTAACTGGCATTTTCCAGCTGACTATATTCGAGAATTTCCGTCACCAGCTCATTCATTTCATCTGATTCACGCTCCAGACGGTCAAGCAATTGCTGGCTATCTTCCGGCAGTTTTCTTCGTAATAAATGCAAAGCCAGGTTATGACGGGCCAAGGGCGTTTTCAGCTCATGAGACACATCCCGGATCAGTTGTTTTTGCTTCTGGGCCAAACCGTGGATACGCTGCGTCATGTGATCAAATGAATCAGCCAACCGGCCAAACTCTGTGACACTGTCACCCACCTCACTACCAACCCGAACACTGAAATCCCCTTCTGCCAGCCGGTTACTGGCATTTTGCAGCTTGTTTAGGGGCCGCTGCAGATAGCGGGCAAGCAATAACGAAAAGACACTGAGGATCAAAATCGCAATAGCTATCTGGATCAGCGCAAAATAGTACGGAAAGTGGCGGGCCGGATGATATTCATGGGGAAACTGGATCACCAGTTCGTGTCCGGTACGTAGTGAAATAGCAATAACGGGCCGATTAACCCGGTTCTCAAAAGTGGTATCCAGCTGTCGAATATAATTGAGCTTGAATTCAAAGTGCGGGTGCATTTCACGGCCGCTGATTGTGCGACGCTCTTTATCAAGCACAAACAAATAATAGTCCTGCCCCCGTTCCCAGTCGGCAAGCTCGTCCATATCCCCTTCTTCAATCATCACTTCGGCCTGCTCGGCCAGCGAGAGCATCTCGGCCTGAATTCTTTCGGGTACATGTAATATGGCCTTGATCAAGGCGACCTCGGCAATGTTTTGCAACACCAGAATTAGGCTCAAAATAACCGCAAAGTATGAAAACAGGCGAAAAGCCAGACCGTCACGATCTCCAAGGAAAAACAGCGCGCGGATTTTTGGAAGGCGAATAGGTATCATTCTACTTATCAATTAAAAAATAACGCGCCTACCTTACCACAGCTTCCCACTCTCTGTTCAATACGGCGACACCTAAGTAACCGTTACGCCTCATCTTCTTCCCGTAAGTTACAGAATTCGAGCAGTTGCTCATAAATTTGATGGGTATTAGCATCAAAATGCAATTAGTGAGTGCCAGACAATGCGAATTGTGGCATATATGAGGGCAATATTGTCATATCAGGGCGCTAACATACCCACTAGATGACCAAATGCTGATCACCGCGCAGGGCAGGGATAGCAAGGATAAATAACCAATGAGAATTATCTTTTTCCTTTATACCATTACGTTATTACTAGGATGTAGTTCAGGGGTAGACATTTCGATCCCGGAAAAATACGGTGAAACCACCGAATACAACAAGGGCTATCTGACCGGCAGCCTGAGTGCAACCACAGTCTGGCCATCATCGGGCGAAGGGCTGGTGACCACACTCTATATTCGTCAAAAAGGTCATGACGACGTCATAACCCTGGTAAATAACAACGCTGATTCAGATTTCATTACTGACTCTCTTAAAGGCCAGCTCTTTTCGCTACCTTTACCAGCCGGTGAATACGAGCTCTTCTGCATCGGATTCAAGGGGAGCAACGGCTCAAAAACGATCACTTCTAAATCCAGGGATGATCTTGGCCTCGCCTTTTCGATTGAGCCGGGACGAGTCACCTACATTGGTCAGTTCATCACTTCTAGCCTGGTGGCAAAAAGTAAATTGTGGAATATCGAATACCCAAGCGGTTATGGTGTGATTACCTATAGCAATGCATACAGCCGTGACAAGGCCCTGTTCGATGAAAGGCACCCCGATCTATATAACCTTGCTTTCAGCCCCGAACCGCTTGCAGAAAAGAATACACGCCTGATTTCGACCCGCCCCGAGTAACTATCATTACTACGCTCCAAGAGTGAGGCAATACGGCCTCACTCCTCCTTCCCTAAAAGCAACACAGAACTCCTTTACCGCCTGCGATGAGTTTCACGCCCTAATTCTCACACAATAACTTTCGTGCAATAACTTTATTCACTATCACCTCGGTGTCAGGCACATCGATTGCTGGCGGCTCGCACCAACTGTCGCTGACTCGTTGCCCAAGCCACAATGGCTATACTCAACATATAAGGCTGATGCGGGGAATGCTATGGTACTTTCAGATTATCTTCCGGTTTTGCTTATGACAGGGTTTGTCTCCCTGCTGGCGCTGTTGATACTCACAGTTTCCTCGTTGATCCGCCCGCATAATCCCTATCCTGCCAAAAACCAGCCCTATGAGTGTGGTGTTAAGCCTATCGGTGATGCTGCTATCGGCCAGTTCAAGGTTCACTATTTTGTGATCGGTATTTTGTTCATCATCTTTGATGTCGAAACCTTGTTCCTGTTTCCCTGGGCTGTGGTGCTAAAAAGCATTGGCCTTTTCGGTTACATCGAAATGATGGTCTTTCTCTTCGTGCTGTTGGTCGGGTTTGTCTATGCCTGGGCTAAAGGAGCATTAGAATGGGAGTCTTAGATAACCGCTTTCCCAACAACCTGCTATTTACCTCGGTTGACAATATTATCAACTGGAGCCGGAGTTCGGCACTCTGGCCGGAAATGTTCGGCATCGCCTGCTGCGCCATCGAGATGATTGCAACAGGCTGCTCCCGTTACGACCTTGACCGTTTCGGTGTCGTGTTCAGACCGTCACCCAGACAATCTGATGTCATGATTGTAGCTGGTACGGTCAACAAGAAATTCGCCCCGATAGTCAAACTGCTCTACGACCAAATGCCCGAGCCTCGCTGGGTTATCGCCATGGGATCCTGTGCTATCTCCGGCGGCGTCTACAACAACTATGCCGTCGTACAGGGCGTAGAACGCCTGATCCCGGTCGACGTATATGTACCGGGTTGCCCGCCTAGGCCAGAAGCCCTGATGCAGGGTATCATCATGCTGCAGGAGAAAATCAAACAAGGCCGGGTCTTGCGTCGGTTTGATCCCGAAACAGGCCAAGATATAACAGGCCAAAAGATTATCGCTCAAGCTGCCAAACCGCGAGATCTTGGAGGGCTTAAATCATCATGAGCCGCTCGCTTAACGACAATACTCTCTCCGAGCATATTGCCGATCTTCTGAATGATACCGGCATGGACGGTATCAGCCTCGATGCCAGCTGTATCGATATGCCGACATTGGTGGTACCACCAAAAAAGCTCATCACTCTTTGCCAGCAACTCAAACAAGACCCTAAATTCAAATTCAACTTTCTCTCTGATATCGGCGGTGTCGATTTCCTTGGCCGAGAGCCACGGTTCGAAGTGGTCTACCATCTGTTTTCAATCGAACTCAACCATCGCATCCGGCTCAAATGCCCGCTAGCTGAAGGCGCAACAATACCAACGGTCTCAAAAATCTGGAGCTGCGCCGACTGGCATGAACGCGAGGCCTTCGACATGTTCGGCATCGTCTTTTCCGATCATCCCAGCCTTAAGCGGATTTATATGGATGACGATTTTAAGGGCTTTCCGCTGCGAAAAGATTTTCCCGTCCGCGGCTATCAAGACGATTTAAATCCCTTTGGTGAACCAGAACCGGAAGGAGACAACTAGGTGACCGCCGTAACCCAACTCAATGCCGATGACGGCCTGACCAAAGATCTGTTGCTCAATCTCGGGCCGCAGCATCCAAGTACCCACGGCGTGTTGCGTATACTGCTCGAAATGGAGGGCGAGCGTATCGTGAAAGCCGATCCTATCATCGGCTACCTGCATCGAGCCTTTGAGAAAATGGCCGAGGCAGGCACCTATACCCAAACTATTCCGCTTACCGACAGGCTCGATTACCTGTGTCAGGCATCCAACAACCTGGGCTTTGTCAGGGCAGTAGAAAACCTGCTTGGAATAAAAGCACCAGAGCGAGCGCAATACATTCGGGTACTGATGGCTGAGCTGTCACGCATTTCCGGCCACCTGCTGATCACCGGAGCCCTGCCAATGGACTTGGGCGCTATGACCGCCCTGCTCTACACCATGCGTGAACGGGAAATGGTGATGGATCTGATGGAGATGGTTTCCGGTAGCCGTATGATGAGCAGCTATTGCCGAGTCGGTGGCGTTCGCGAAGATCTGCCAGACGGTTTCACCGACAGAACAGCAGAATTTTGCCAGATTTTCGGCAAACGGATCAGTGATTACGAGCAACTGCTCAGCAATAACCGGATGTTTGCCAAACGCACCAAAGGTATTGGTGTGATCAGTACGGAAGATGCCATTGACTGGGGACTAAGCGGGCCTTGCCTGCGCGCCTCAGGCGTTGACTGGGATATTCGGCGCGACAAACCCTATGAAATCTATGACCGGCTCGATTTTGACGTCATCGTCAGCCACAACGGCGATTGTTACGATCGCTGGTGGTGCCGGATGGAAGAGATGAAACAAAGCCTGAAAATGATCGTGCAGTGCCTTGAACAGATGCCCGAAGGCCGTTTTCAAATCGACGCCCCGGAGATTGCCTTTCCGAGCGATAAAACCGAAGTCAAAAAGTCAATGGAAGCACTGATCCACCAGTTCAAGCTGGCCGCCCACGGCATCGAAGTTCCCAAAGGAGAATGGTACGAGGCCATCGAAGCCCCCAAAGGAGAACTGGGGTACTACATTATTAGTGACGGTAGTGCGATCCCCTTCCGGGTCAAGGTGCGGGCTCCGTCATTTGTGAATCTTCAGGCGATGCAGCCAATGTGCAAAGACTGCTATCTGGCCGATCTGATAGCCATAGTTGGCAGTCTGGATCCTGTGATGGCCGAAGTCGACAAATAACAGGCAAATACGACCAACTTGTGGGAGTTGCTGGCATGAACAGAGAACAATTCAAACACGAAGTTGAAGAAATCTGCCGTATCTATCCCATACGACGCTCGGCACTGATGCCGGCACTCCATCTCGCCCAACAAGAATATGGCTACCTGAGCACTCAGATCATGCAGGAAGTGGCCGATATTCTCGAGCTTCCCCCGGTTCAAGTCTATGAAGTAGCCAGTTTTTACAGCCTCTACCACACCCGGCCAATTGGCAGTTGTCACCTTCAACTCTGCACCAATGTCTCCTGCATGCTTGCCAACGCCGAAAAGTTAATGAACGAGATCAAACAGACCTTGGCGATCGAACAAGAGCAAACCACACCGGACGGACGCTTTACCCTTTCAGCTGTTGAGTGTCTCGGCGCCTGTGATAAAGCCCCCGTCCTACAGGTTAACAATGACCCATATATTGAGCAGTTGAGCGAGCCCCAGCTCCGGCAACTGCTGGCTCAACTCATAGAGCACACCCAAGCGCCAGCAGGATGGCACCAGTCCGAGGCCGATAAAATCATTAAGGTGCGCAATGTTTGAACCTGTCCTTTTAAAAAATGCTACCCGAGACAACGCCTGGCAGCTTGATGTCTATCAGGCCAATGGTGGTTACGAGGCCTGGCGCAAAGTGCTCAATAGCTACAAACCCGCCGATGTTATCGGCCAGGTCAAAGCCTCCAACTTGCGCGGTCGTGGTGGAGCCGGTTTCCCGACCGGTCTGAAGTGGTCATTTATTCCGGCTGACAGTCCCAGCCAGCGCTACCTATGCTGCAACGCCGACGAAGGCGAACCCGGCACCTTCAAAGACAAGTTCCTGATGGAACAAGACCCACACCAGTTGCTTGAAGGGATGGCAATTGCTGCCTACGCCATCGGTGCTCACCGGGCCTATATCTACCTTCGCTATGAGTTTCGTCTTGCGCTTGAACGCCTTCAGAAAGCAATAGACTCGGCAAGAGAACAGGGGTTGTTGGGAGCAAACATTCTCGGCTCTGGCTTCGATCTGGAGATTTACATCCACCGCAACGCCGGTGCCTATATCTGCGGCGAAGAAACGGCATTGTTGCAGTCACTCGAAGGCTACCGTGGCGAGCCAAGGCTGAAACCGCCGTTTCCGGCCATCAAGGGCTATTGTGCCAGCCCGACGGTAGTCAACAACGTCGAAACCCTCGCCTGCATTCCATCCATTTTCACCAACGGTGCAGAATGGTTTGCCGCTATCGGACCGGAAAAAAGCCCCGGACCAAAACTGTATTGCCTTAGCGGCCAAGTGAATAAGCCGGGTCTGTATGAACTGCCAATGGGCGTTTCACTTCGCGAGCTAATTGAAGTCCATGGTAGAGGCTGCCGTGAGGGTTACCAGTTGAAAGCAGTGATCCCCGGTGGTGTCTCGGCCCCGATGCTGCCAGCCGATCAGGTCGATATCGCCATGGACTTCGACACCCTGGCCGCTGCTGGCTCGATGCTGGGTTCGGCAGGCGTCATCGTCATGGACAACAGTGCTTCAATCGTTGAGGTGACCAAGCGAACAATGGAGTTTTTCAGCCATGAATCCTGCGGAAAATGCTCGCCCTGTCGCGAAGGGACCTTGTGGGCCGTAAAAATCTTACGCCGCTTTGCTGATGGTACTGCAACGCAAGATGACCTGTCTCAGCTCCATAGCCTGTGTGAAAATATCGCCGGCAACTCATTCTGCGCCCTGGCCGATGGTGCAATCATGGCGTTGCGGGCTGCTCTGAAGCACTTTGAATCGGAGTTCACTGAACGAATTGATGCCCGTGCTACCCTTAAATCAGAGGGCAGCATTGACCATGATTAAAGTGACGATTAACGGTGTATGCCATGAGTTTACACCGGATATAACCATTCTGGAGGCGACGCGGCAGCTTGGCCTTAACCTGCCTACGTTCTGCAACCATCAGTTGCTAAAACCTGTCGCCTCATGCCGTGTCTGCCTGGTCGAAATTGAAGGCATCCCTCGCCTGCAACCATCCTGTGCCACCCTCATCACCGATGGCATGGTGGTCAATACAGACGGCGACCGGGCTACCCAGGCAAGGCAGTCAACTATCAAGTTGTTGCTTACCAATCACCCGCTCGACTGCCCTATCTGCGACAAGGGTGGCGAGTGTGAACTGCAGGACACCGTTTTAGATCACGGCCCTCGTGTGAGTTACTTTGAGGAAAACAAACGCGTCTTTACCGACAAGGATCCAATCCTCAACAAAGTCATTGTCGCCAACTCTAATCGCTGTATACAGTGCCAACGTTGTGTCCGGGTGTGTGATGAAGTCGTCGGTGCCAGCGCCATCGGCGTGATCGGGCGCGGTGCCGATTGCCTCGAAACCGGTTTTGACAATAACCTCAACAGCTGCGATCACTGCGGTAATTGTATCGAAGTCTGCCCTGTCGGGGCCTTAATGAGAGTCGAATACCGTTACAAAGCCAGACCCTGGGATCTGATCACGACAGAGACAATTTGCCCCCATTGCGGTACCGGTTGTCAGATCAGCGCCGAAACAAGAAACAATCAGCTTGTCCGGGTCAAAGCCAAGCCCACCAGCGCCGTCAACAAAGAGCTACTCTGCACCAAAGGTAGATTTGGTATCGACTTTGTTGATAAAGCCCCGCGGATCACCCAACCCATGGTGAGAAAAGACAACGAGCTACAGGCAGTCTCTTGGGATGAGGCATTAGACGCCCTCAAAGAAAATCTACAGCCTCTTATACAACAAGGAGCCTCTGCAACCGGTGTGATCTCTGCCCGGATGACCAACGAGGTGCTATTTCGATTTCATCAATTTATCAGCAAGGTCTTTGCCAGCGAACAGATCTACTGCGGTAACGATATCTACCAGCACGACTTTCAGCCCGGCTACCAGCACGCGTTAAACAGCCTGCTAGGCCAAGCCTATACCAACAAGCCTATTTCAGAGCTCTTTAACAGCGATTGCGTTTTCGTGCTTGGCTGCAATATCGGGGAACAGAACCCTGTCTCCGAGTATCTGCTACGAAGTGTTTTTACTCGCCAGCCATTTACACTGCTGCTTGCCTCAACACGCCAGAGTCGACTGGATTTACTCGCCAAGGCCTATATACGCTATCCACCGGGCCACGAGTTAGCCTTGCTGCAGCAACTGCTCTCGCAGCTAAAAAATGATCAACTAGCAGAAAAAGATCAATCAACAGAAAATCGAAGTACTAAAACACAAGGCTCCGATGAATTGCAGTCTGTGCCCCCCGAGCTAAAAGATATCAGCGATAGGCTGGCATCTGCCAAAAGTATCAGCTTGCTTATCGGCTCCGATCTTCTTACTGGTGCGAATACAAAGGCCACTGCCAATACTCTTGTCCAGCTTCAAGAAATACTTCAGCAAATATCCTCGAACGTGCAGTTCCAGTTTTTGTTCCAACATAGCAATGGACTGGGCGCACTAGATATCGCATCAAACTGGCAGGGGCCATCGCAAGCGCTAGTAACCTCTTCGACACCTCCCGAGATTCTCTATGTTGTCGATCAGGAGCTGCCGTTTATTACTGACCCTGACGGCACCAGCAACAACACAAGTTCTCGGATTCCACGGCCTCAGCTGATGATTTATCAGGGCGCATTTGTGAATTCAACAATGGAAGTGGCTGATATTGTCCTGCCGGGATTCAGTTTCGCCGAAACTGACGGTACCTTCACCAATAACGAAGGCCGGGTTCAGCGTGTTCGTCCTTTCTACTCTGCTACCAAAAGCAGCACTAACAAAAACGGCGACCGCAACAGCAGCAATAGCGCAAAGTACGACGCCGAGATCTTTTCACTCGTCACGCAATGTCTCGAAAAACAAGGCGAGCTGGGAAGCTTGGAGCCACTACATATTTTCGATGAAATATGTCACCAGCTTCCCGCTTACCAAGGATTAGATTGGAGCCAGCTAGACAGTAACCTGGCCTTTCGAAGTTCTGTCCCGGCTCATCCAATCAAGCATCAAGTCAGTCACCAATTCAGTCATCAGGGTGGTGAAGCTTTTGTGCAGCCTTCTCCCCTTATTGAGATAGAACACGAGCTTGTTCCGGACACAACACCAGTACCCGAAGCACAAACTGATAATAGCCAGCCATTTCTACTGCTGACCGCTTCCAGTCTGTACCACTCCAAAGATCCTATTGCCGCTTCCTCTCAGCTTAATGATATTGAGAAAGAAGCCTGGATTGAGATCCACGAGCACGATGCCAATAGACTCAGAGTCAACCAAAATGAACCGTTACTTGTTCGTTACAATAACCGCTCTTTCGATACACCCAATGACTCTGATCAGAACCAACTTGGTAAGTCATTGATACTACCAGTTCATATTACTCGCCGGACAACACAAAGTACTTTGGTCATAAGCGGCGATCTGACCAAACTACCCAATGACTTGGCAATGTCGCCATCACCTACTCCCTGCCTTGCCAGCGTATACCGGGAGTAGAGAATGGAGTTCTTGCTTGTTTTTCTCGTTATGCTGGCCAAGGTCATTGTGCTGACAATAATTTTGTTTATCCTGCCTGTGCCACTAACCTGGATGGAACGCAAGGTTGCCGGCCACATTCAGCAGCGTCTTGGACCTATGCGCACTGGCTGGCACGGACTGTTGCAACCCATCGCCGACGGGATAAAACTGCTTACCAAGGAAGATATCATTCCGGATCAGGCTGACCGCTTTCTGTTCAAGCTCGCGCCACTTCTGTCACTGGTGCCACCTTTTGCTGTCTTTGTCGCTATCCCCTTCGGAGAACCCATCACCATTTTTGATACCCAAATAGACCTCCATCTGTCTGATATGAATGTCGCCTTGTTATACATCCTCGGAGTGGGAGGACTGGAAATTTACGGCGTTATCTTTGGCGGTTGGGCATCGAACAACAAGTATGCCCTGCTCGGTAGCTTTCGTACCTGCGCCCAGATGATCAGCTATGCCGTGCCGATGGGGTTTGCGGTGATTGGGGTGATCATGCTGGCTGAATCGATGAACCTTAGCCAAATCGTCATCGCGCAGGAAAATGTCTGGAATGTCGTAACACAACCGATCGGCTTTATTGTCTTTTTTATTGCCGGACTGGCCGAGGCACAACGTATCCCCTTCGATCTTGCCGAGGCCGAAGGTGACTTGGTTGCTGGCTATCATACCGAATACAGCGGAGTACGTTTTACCTTCTTCATGACCAGTGAATATATCGTCATGCTGACGATTTCTGTTCTGTGCGTGTTGCTGTTCTTCGGTGGCTGGAACGGGATATTGCTGCCGCTGCCACCGGTGATCTGGTTTTTGCTCAAGGTCTTTTTCTTCGTCTATCTGATCATGTGGATCCGATTTACCTTCCCCCGCTATCGCTATGATCAGCTGATGACCATTGGCTGGAAAGTGCTGTTACCTCTCTCACTGCTGAATATCATGATAACTGGGCTGTTTTTCACCTAACTGATGAACGTATACCCAAACCACCTCAAGATGCAGGATTCAGATAGTTTGGGTATATCAACTAAACTAAGGGTAACAAGAGCCGGATCCCGGAGCTGTCAGAGTGAATATTAAGCGCTGGTTTAGTTGGACCCTGTTAACCGACATCAGAGACGGGATGCGCCTGACTCTGCGCTATATGCTCTCCAAAGGGGTAACGATGCAATACCCGGATAAGGAGAAATGGGTGCCATACCCCAGGCACCGAGGTCACCCCTACCTGCGCAAAGATAAACAGGGCGAAATCAAATGCGTCGGTTGCGAACTGTGCGCCAATATTTGCCCCAGCGAATGCATCACAGTGATCCCCTACGAAGACAGCCAGGGCAAGCGCCGACCAAAAATCTTTGAGCTGGATAGTCGCCGCTGTATGTACTGCGGACTGTGTGAAGATGTCTGCCCGGAAGAGGCCATTGCTCTTGGCAGTCACCTCGAATACTCCACCCTTGATAGCAATGACATGGTTCTCAACAAAGAACAGCTATTGAACCTGCCGGGTAAAAACAAAGAAGGCGGCATGATAGTCCCTGCCACATTAAAGGCAGGTGCACAGGTCGTTGCCGTACCGTCTGACTCTGAAATAGAACCAAAAGAACAAGAAGCTAAAGACCAAGAGCTCAATACACAAGAACCCAAAAAACAAGGTCCCGAAACACGAGGTCCCAAAAACCAAGGAAAAGACTGGTGGCAGGCAATCCACCGTCATTAGAACACTAAACCGACTTTCCCTGACAAAGCTTCATCATGAAGCAACAAGAACAAGAGGGTACAGATGCCGGGCATAGAGACACTTTTCTTCTTATTATTTGCATCATTGACGGTTATCTTTGCCGTACTGGTCGTGGTCGCAAAAAACCCTGTTCATGCAGCACTCTCGCTAATGGCCTGCTTTGTTCAGATTGCCGCCCTGTACATCCTTCTGCGCGCGCCATTCATTGCTGCCATCCAGATATTTGTCTATGTCGGCACCATCATGGTGCTGTTTGTGTTCGTCATGATGATGCTGGATATCCGCAAGGCCACCAGCGAACCCTACCTGCCAGCAAGCCTTTGGATGCTGATACTTTTTCCTGTTCTGCTCGGTGCATTACTGATCATCGGGTTAAATCTTGGCGACAACTTTGACCCTATCAGCCAAACCGAGCAGATCCAGCTGGAAAACACTACCGCCGAACTCGGCCTGGCCCTGTTCAATGACTTCTTGCTGCCGTTTGAGGTGGTATCGGTAATTTTATTAGTGGCGCTTGTTGGCGCCATTTTACTGGCCCAGAAAAGGAAACGATGATGGTACCGCTCTCTTGGTATCTTAGCCTCAGTGCGCTGCTCTTTGTGATCGGACTCTGTGGGGTTCTGTTACGACGTAACATACTCATTATTCTGATGAGCCTGGAGCTGATGCTAAATGCCGTAATCCTTAACTTCGTAGCGTTCTCATTTTATTTACAAGATTTGAGAGGGCAAATCATGGCTATATTTATTATCGCCATCACCGCGGCAGAAGTTGCCGTAGCCCTGGCAATCGTGATCGCGCTGACCCGCAACCGGGCAACCTTGCGGGTTGATGATATTAACTCGATGAAAGGCTGACCAAGGTTCAATATGGATCCAGAAATATCAGTCATCCCCCTGATCACAATCCTGGTGCCCCTTGCGGCGACACTGGCTATTATTGCCAGCCGTTCTCGTCCCAACATGAAACACGTAATTTCCATCCTAGCCGCAGGCAGCAACTGTGTGCTAGTGCTCTCTATGGCTCCGCTGGTCTTGCAAGGGTACACGATTCAGCTGCCTTTGTTTACCGTCCTACCCGGCCTTGAGTTTGGATTTAGGGTCGACTCGCTCGGCATGATTTTCGCGAGCGTTTCCTCACTGCTCTGGGTCGCTGCGGCAATCTATTCCATCGGCTATATGCGAAGTCTTAAAGAAAAGTCCCAGAGCCGATTCTTTGCCTGCTTCGCAACCAGCCTGGCCGCGGCTATTGGCGGGGCTTTTTCTGCCAACCTGTTCACCCTGGTGATTTTTTACGAGGTATTAAGCCTTATCACTTACCCCTTGGTCTATCACAAGGAAAATACAGACTCCTGGCTAGGCAGCAAGAAGTATCTGGTGTATCTGGTCGGGGCATCAAAAACCTTTTTGCTAGCCGCTCTGGCACTCACCTTTGCAGCCACAGGCAGTCTTAACTTTGATTCACAAGGGATATTTAACGAGGTCAACGCCAGCCCGCTGTTGCTAACAGTTATTTACTTCTGCTTTCTGGCCGGATTCGCCAAGGCCGCCATCATGCCCTTCCATATCTGGTTGCCATCAGCCATGGTTGCACCAACGCCGGTCAGTGCCTTGTTACATGCGGTCGCCGTGGTAAAAATGGGCGTATTCTGTGTGTTGCGGGTTGTTTTTGATGTCTTCGGGCAAGATACCCTGCAACGATTGGATTTAGGTATTGCCACTGCGTACCTGGTCTCCTTTACTATCATCATGGCATCTGTCTATGCTCTGACCCTGGATGACCTCAAAGCGCGGCTGGCTTACTCAACAGTCAGTCAGCTTTCCTACATCATGTTAGGTGCTGTGTTACTTACCCCAGCCTCAACCCTTGGCGGTCTGCTTCACATCGCCAGCCATGGCGTGTCTAAAATTACCCTATTCTTCTGTGCAGGCTCTTTATACTGCGCCGCACGAAAAACCAAGATCAGCGAACTGGCCGGCATTGGCAGACAGTTACCATGGACCATGACTGCCTTCTTCATTGCTTCTCTGGGGATGATAGGTATACCGCCCGCGTCAGGCTTTATTAGTAAGTGGTATTTGCTCACCGGTACCATCGAAGCCAAACAGCTGGTTTTTCTCGGGGTCTTGCTGGCTAGCTCGCTACTGAACGCTGCCTATTTTTTACCTGTCTGCTATAAGGCATTCTTTGAATCGCAGCCTGCTCTACCGCACCAAGCGGATAACATAGGGCATGCTTCATCTACTACTATTTCATCCACTGCTATTTCACCCGACATTAGAGAAATCCCGCTGGTTACCATTCCGCTGGTTATTACCGCTCTACTGTCACTGGCACTTGGCGTTTATCCGGACTACTTCCTTGCACTGGCGCGGGGGGTACAGGGATGATCAAGCGCTCGCTTTGCATCACGCTACTTTTGCT
This sequence comes from Photobacterium proteolyticum, assembly GCF_001939735.1. Taxonomy (GTDB): domain Bacteria; phylum Pseudomonadota; class Gammaproteobacteria; order Enterobacterales; family Vibrionaceae; genus Photobacterium; species Photobacterium proteolyticum. The sequence goes on along the minus strand of NZ_MJIL01000092.1, from coordinate 183,238 downwards.
GGCAGCCATTGCAGTGGTTGTCGCGGACTTTCTTGCCCCTCGCCACGACATTCACTTTTTCTGGGACAATTTTCCGGGCTGGTCGGCGCTGTATGGTTTCATCTCCTGTATCGCCATTATCTTTATCTCCAAGTTCCTCGGTCATCAGTTTGGTTTGATGCATAAAACCGACTACTACGAAAACAATGACTCACTCAAGACAGACAATAAGAAGGAGAAAAACAGTCACGGCGAAACGGCGAAGACAAACCAACAACCTCCTGCAGCCAAGGATGCAAAAGGAGGGGATGAATGACGAGCTGGTTTCACCCCGGAGCAGTTTTCTTTTTTGCCGCGGCCCTTTTGCCGCTAATCGGTCTGCTTCCTACCGGAAAACCGGATGGCAATAAAAGTCACCAGTTGGTTCAAACAATCCGGCAAGTCGTTCTTATCGCCACACCGCTTATTGCCATTACTGTAACTCTGAACGCTATCTTCGGCACTGGCATCCCTACCGGTGACTATTGGCGATTTGATTTCATCGGCATCCCTATCACACTCGGTGTTGTCGATAAGCTCAGCCTGATGTTTAGCTGTGTCTTCACTCTAATGGCACTCATAGGTGCAGTCTACGCGCTCCATGTCCGCCATACCGCCGAACACAGCGCGGCTTTTATTTATGTCGGCAGTGCCCTTGGCGTGGTCTTTGCTGGTGATTACCTGTCTTTATTCCTGTTTTGGGAGCTGATGGCGTTTTCCTCTTCCTATCTGATCTTTGCCTCAGGCACAGCGCAATCAACAGCAGCAGGTCATCGCTACCTGCTGGTCCACATTGCAGGCGGACTAAGCCTGTTGGCTGGCATATTGCTTCATTATCACGAAAGCGGCTCTATCGTCTTTACCATTATGGACCCCGACCACAGTGTCGGTTTTTACCTCATCATGACAGGCTTCATCCTGAATGCCGCGGTACCGCCGCTCAATGCCTGGCTAACCGACGCTTACCCCGAGGCAACGATTACTGGCGCCGTTTTCATGTGTGCCTTCACCACCAAGACAGCAATCTACGTACTGCTTAGAGGATTTCCCGGCACAGAGTTCCTTATCTGGCTGGGCACTATCATGGCAGTCTACGGCGTGATTTATGCCGTACTGGAAAATGACTGTCGACGCCTGCTCGCCTACCATATCGTCAGTCAGGTGGGCTACATGGTTGCCGCTGTTGGCATCGGCAGCGAGCTGGCATTTAACGGTGCGGCGGCCCACGCCTTTGCACATATCCTCTACAAAGGCCTGCTGTTCATGGGGGCCGGTGCTGTCATCTATATGACAGGAAAACGTAAACTCACTGAGCTAGGCGGGCTTTACAAAGCCATGCCAATAACACTTAGCCTGTATATGATTGGCGCGCTGTCGATTTCTGCCTTCCCTTTCTTTAGTGGCTTTGTCAGCAAATCACTGGTGATCGCCGCTGCCGAGCAGGACCACATGGCCATCGTTACCTTGCTGCTTTTACTCGCCTCATCCGGTACTTTCCTGCATACCGGTCTGAAGCTGCCCTACTATATGTTTTATGGCAACAACCGTTCGCTTACTGACTCGTCGATAAAGCACCAGGAGCCACCGCTCAATATGCTGATAGCCATGAGCCTCGCGGCAGTCGCCTGTATCGCCATCGGCGTATTTCCCCAGTTGCTATATCAGTTGCTCCCCTACCCGGTCGACTTCGATCCGTACACACCCGTTCATATCACCACCACGCTTAGCATATTGATTTTCACCGCGCTGGGTTTCGCGGTTTTTCTCAGGCATCTGGACCCGGAAGATACCATCAGCCTCGATACCGACTGGTATTACCGAAAAGGATCGGCTGTCTTCATGTGGATAGCGCATCATCCGATTAGTCGCTATGAACAATGGATGAGCAAGGCGAGTCTCGGGCTACTGTCAGCTGCCCAATATTTTGCCAAACAAGGATTGCGGTTCGATAAAGGGCTGATTGATGCCACCGTTAATGGTATCGCCAATCTCACCCGTCGCAGTGGTCAACGACTTCGGCAGTTACAGTCTGGCATCATCAACCACTACGCCCTTGCCATGGTCGTTGGTGTAGTTGCGGTCATCACCCTTGGTACGTTTGTTTTCGATATTTACCTGCAATTCTTCGAATGGGTGAGGTAATCAATGGAGTTAATGAACCTGCCACTATTATCTCTGTTAATTGCTCTGCCACTCGTTGGCTCCCTGCTGCTGGTAACCCTACCCGGTCCCGTTCTCACCCGCTGGCTGGCCTTAGGTATTGCTACTTGTGAACTGCTTTTAGCGGCCTGGCTGCTCTGGGCGTTTGACAGCAGCAGTCACCAAATACAATTTCTTGAAACCCATGCCTGGATCCCAGCACTCAATATCCGTTACAAACTCGGTATCGACGGTTTCAGCATCCTGTTTATCTTTCTGACAGCCTTGGTTGGCTGGGTCTGCGTGGTCGCTTCCTGGCGGGCAATACAACACCGCGTCAGACAGTTTATGGCCAGCCTTCTGGTGATGCAGGCGCTCATGCTGGGAGTATTCTGCGCGCTGGATCTTTTTCTGTTCTATATATTTTGGGAGGCGATGCTGATCCCTATGTATCTGATCATTGGGGTTTGGGGAGGTGATAATCGCTTTTATGCTACCTTGAAGTTCTTTCTCTACACCCTGGCGGGCAGCGTCTTCTTTCTGGTTGGGATTATTGTGCTCTACCTGGCTGGCGGTAACAGCTTCGATATTCAATATCTCGCCCAGCAAAGCTTCAGTCTTGAACTCCAGCGCTGGATATTCATCGCCTTTTTCATCGGCTTTGCCGTCAAAGTCCCTATGTTCCCGTTTCATACCTGGCTACCCGATGCCCACGTCGAGGCCCCGACAGCCGGCAGTATTATTCTTGCCGGGGTACTGCTTAAAATGGGCGCTTATGGCTTTATTCGCTTCTCTTTGCCAATACTGCCCGACGCCAGCCTGTTCTTTGCGCCCGTAATGGCCACTCTGTCGGTCATTGCCATCATCTACGGCGGCTTTCTGGCACTGGCGCAAGATGATCTAAAAAAGCTGGTGGCCTACTCCAGTATCAGCCACATGGGGTTTGTCACCCTGGGCCTCTTTACGTTCAACAGCCAAGGGATCAAAGGGGCCATCTTACAAATGTTCAACCACGGCATAGTCACCAGCGCTCTTTTCTTAATGGTCGGCCTGATTTACGAACGAACCCATTCGCGCTCAATCGGTGATTACGGTGGCCTGATGAAAGCACTACCCGTCTATACCGTCTTTTTTGCCATCTTTGTCTTGGCATCCATGGCGTTGCCTGGCACTAACTCTTTCATTGGTGAACTGTTTGTCCTTGCCGGGGCATTCGGCTCGATGCCGGTATATGGTGGACTGGCGATAATCGGTGCTGCCCTTAGCGCCGTTTACCTGCTGAGTATGTACAAACGGGTAGCACTGGGGCCGCTCAAAAACCCGAAACTTGAAACCCTCAATGACATTAACCTCAGAGAGTTCACCGCCATTGCCGCGCTACTGTTTTTTGTCTTCTGGATAGGATTACACCCCTTGCCTTTCCTTGCCCTGATGGATGCCAGCGTCGATGACCTGCTCAGACAGATAGCACCGCAAACACATACCGACTTGTCATCATCAGTTCTTGCTACACCTTATCTCAATGACCTTAGAGGAGGCTAGGCATGGACATCAATGCAATCCTCCAGTCGATCTATGCCAGCAGTGCCGAACTCATTCTACTGGTATTTGCCTGTGGGCTTTTGCTAGCGCCACTTGTCAGCCCCAAAATAAACACGGAGGTTATTGCCTATCTGTCAATCCTGGCCATTGTTTTCGCGGCTGTTGCCAATGCCTATACACCGCAGGGGATATCCAGTTTCAATGAAATGTTCATCCTGGACTCAAGCGCACTTTTCTTCAAATACCTGTTCTATCTCACAACGATTTTGGTCATTCTGCTTTCTATCGGCTACCTGAAGCTCAAGCAGATCCATCACAGTGAATACTATGTATTTTTGCTGTTTGCCCTTTGCGGTATGATGCTGATGGTATCAGGCACGGATTTGCTTTCAATATATGTCGGTATCGAACTGGTCGCCCTAGCCACCTACATTCTGAGCGGCTTTCTTCGCCACCAGACAGACTCCACCGAGGCGGCACTCAAGTATGTTATTCTCGGCGCGCTCTCCTCAGCTATTCTGCTCTATGGCATTTCCCTGTTTTATGGCCTGACAGGCACTACCCAGTTACAGCATATCGCCACAACATTGTCCCGCACCGGAATAACGGAGGAAGCCACGCTCGATAACACGGGGCTGCTCCTGGCGACCGCCTTCCTGATTGCAGGGTTTGGCTTCAAAGTTGCTGCCGTCCCCTTCCATATGTGGCAGCCGGATGTCTATCAGGGAGCGCCAACTCCCATCACGGCATTTTTATCGGTCGGCCCCAAAATTGCCGGTATCGCGTTACTGATGCGGGTGTGTATGGTGAGCTTTACCGAACAGCAGATTATCTGGGGACAACTGCTGACTGCTATCGCTATTGCCACGATGATAACAGGCAGCCTCGTGGCCTTGGTGCAAAGCAACATCAAGAGACTGTTGGCCTATTCCAGCATCAGCCATGTCGGTTTTATCCTGCTTGGTTTTCTCACGTCTACAACCGACGGTTTCTATGCCATCGTGTTTTATTTGTCTGCTTACGCCTTTATGAATCTTGGCGCGTTTGCCGTCATCATTGCGTTATATTCCCGTAACCAAAAAAATGAGGACATTGATGACTACAGCGGACTTGTCCATCGTCATCCCTGGCTGGCAACAATAATGGCGTTGTTCTTATTTTCGCTGGCAGGGATCCCGCCAACAGGCGGATTTGTTGCCAAGTTCAACATCATCATGGCGCTGCTCAGCCATCAACACACAGCACTGGCCATACTGGCTGTTATATTCAGTGTGGTCTCTGCCTACTATTACATTCGCATCGTCCTGATGATGTTCATGAAACCGGCTCAGCAGAACTTCGCCCCTGTTCTATCCGCTCATCTGATCATAGTCTTGGCAACAACTGCCACCATCACGCTTGGGCTTGGTCTGTATCCCGCCCCTCTTATCGATATCATCCGCCAGCTTTCACCCTAGTATCTCCATCGCTTAGTATCATCTTGGCTTGAATATCACCTTGACTTGAGATATCGGGCATAAAACAAAGCGGGAGCCAATAGGCTCCCGTTTAAAAAAACAGTGAATGTAAAATGAGGTTAGATATCTCGCTTGAGCTCTTTAGGGATACCCGTTTGCAGAACCAGTGCCGAACTCAAGCGTTTCTCGGCATCTTGATCCCCTTCAATCTTGTTGAGCAGAGATTTTGTGGCTTTCACCGGCTTATGGGTACCTACCTGCTCCTCGGAGCGTGACAGCGGCTGGTGAACTTCAACATATAAGGAACCATCCGGCTCAACGGTTTTCTTCAAGGGTTGGTTAATAACCTGAACGGCAGTTCCCTTTGGCACTTGGTTGAACAGCCATTCAATATCCCACGGGTTCATTCGAATGCAACCAGAGCTCACCCGCATCCCGATGCCGAAATCTTTATTGGTGCCATGAATCAGATACTGCCCCTTGCCATAGGAAAGACGCATTGCATATTCACCCAACGGGTTTTCCGGGCCGGCAGGCACGACAGCCGGTAACTCGATATCATGCTTCTCACGGTATTCTTTGCGAATATTGGCCGTAGGCGTCCAGGTCGGGTTTTCTATCTTCTGGCTAACCGTGGTCGACATCTTAGGCGTTTCTCGTCCTACCCGGCCAATACCGATCGGGAACACATACATTCGATCTTTGTCATCCGCCGGGAAATAGTACAGACGCAATTCGGCCAGGTTGATCACAATCCCATCGCGCTTAACATCAGGCAGTATCAGCTGAGTCGGGATTGTCAGTAGTGTACCGGGATCAGGCAGGAAGGGATCGACCCCTTTATTTGCCTCCATCATGGCCAGGAAGCCGACATCATATCGATTGGCGATATCCGCCAGACTGTCGCCTTCATTAACCTGGTAGTACTCCATGGTGCCTACCAACTTGCTATCACCATCCGGGCGCTGATATTCAATGGCATTGGCCGACAATGATGTCAGGCAGGCTAGCGATAAGAGAAATGAGCGAAACACAAAACACCTCCATCCGAAGTACTATTTAGTATGGCAAACATGGGAATGTCATCGTATTTCTACCGCCGTATTCTCACGAATAAGACAATACAACTTTTTCTGTAACAGAAGCTCCCAATTCATTACCCCGGATTCTACATACCTTACCTGAATGCTTCGTCATCATTACGTAAAAAAAGGGCGAAGTCGTTATGACTCCGCCCTTTTGTTGCTTTTTTCACCACTAGTCATTTATGCGTTAAGCATATTGCGCAGTCAGCATCTTCCATGACTTACGCTGCTCATCCAGCAAGCGCTTCATTTCGGCATACTGCTGAACAAACTCAAAGCTTTCATAGTGCTTGACCAGTCGCCTCTTTTTAAGCTCAATCATTCGTTTCTGCGCTGCATAATAATCCGATATTTTCAGCATCAGAGCCTCGTATTCTTCCTCCAGTCGCTCCAGGCACACCGAGCTATTGGGTGCCGTCGCCAACTTGGCCTGCAACCGCTTGAGTAGCATTGTTGCTCTGGCCTTTTCAATCTTATCCTCCGGGCAAGTACGCAGGTTCTTGGCAAAACCCAGCCAGGAGCAAGATTTAATCAGCCACTTGGTCGGATCAAACTGCCACCAGCGAATCCCGTTCCGGTAATCGTTTTCGAAGATATGGTGATAGTTGTGATAGCCCTCGCCAAAGGTCAGAAAGGCAAGGAAACCATTATCACGCGCTGTGTTCTTGTCGGTATACGGCTGGCTCCCCCAGATATGGGCCAGCGAGTTGATAAAAAAGGTCGTGTGGTGGCTCAGCACCAAACGCACAACTCCCACCAATAACAAGGCGCCCCAGACATCACCATGGATAAGCCCGAACAACAAAGGAATACCAAAGTTGGTGGCTACAGCCAATGGCACATAATACTTGTGCTGCCACATCACAATCTTGTCTTTCTGCAAATCGCGGCAGTTCGAGTAATCACTATAACGAGAGGCCTGATACTCCCTTAGCATCCAACCGATATGGCTATAGAAAAAACCCATTTTTGCAGAGTAAGGGTCTTTATCGTTGTTATCGACATGGCGGTGATGAACACGGTGATCTGACGACCAGTGCAAGATACTGTTTTGCAGGGCAAACGCTCCGCCGATAGCGAAAATAAAGCGCATCACCGCATTGGCTTCATAGGCCTTATGTGACCACAAGCGATGGTAGCCGGCTGTGATAGACAAACCGCAGTAGCTAAACGCCACCAGCAGCATCACTATCTGCGTCCAGTCGAAGCCTACGTAGAAGGCATAAAGAGGGGCTCCTAATGCGGCAATTGCAAATGTTATTGAAAAAATAACCACATTTAGCCAAATGATTGGTGGTCTGTTGGTCGACATCCTATAACCTTAGATAACTATTCAGCTTACAAGTGTAAGCCAGAATAATCAGCCATTCTTTCGAGGTCAACGATAAATTACGCATTTTGTAAACAAATATCACAATGGCATCACACTTGTTACAAAACCGCTTCATCGTTACTTTGCCAGCAAGATTCTGCATCTTGCTAGGGTTTAGATATACGTTTGGGTATACACTAACAATGAGCGGCCATGGAGATAACGACTATGAACCCCCTATCTTCATTCAATATGGATCGACATCAACGCGTCGTGGTTGATACTGCGAAACAGCCTTGGCTTGCCTCTCCGTCAGCCGGCGTCTGGCGTATTCCGCTAGAGCGAGAAGCAGCGGAAAGCGGTCAGGTAACCAGCCTTGTACGCTACGACCCCAACACGCATTTTCCGGCACACTTTCACCCCAACGGCGAAGAAATTTTCGTCATCGACGGTATTTTCCAGGATGAGTACGGCAGCTACCCAGCCGGAACCTATATCCGCAACCCGCCGGGGTCCTGCCATGCACCCGGCAGTGACAGCGGTTGCCTGCTGTATGTCAAACTGAATATGTTTCCGGAACATGACGCTGAAGTATTCCGCCTCGACACGCACAACGCTACGTGGCAGCCCGGACTCAATAACAAATTATCGACCTTGCCTCTGCACGGGTATGGTCAGGAAAGAACGGTTTTGCTGAACTGGCAGCCCGATTCTGCTTTTTCTCTCCACCAGCATGACGGCGGTGAAGAGGTCTTTATTCTGTCGGGCGACTTTTATGATGAACAGGGGCACTATGAGAGGGGCACCTGGATCCGCTACCCTGCAGGTAGCTCACATCAGCCATCGACAAAAAACGGCTGCCTGATGCTAGTGAAAACCGGACACTTGCCCGTATAAGTCAAAACTCAATCCCGACGGCTTCGAATCTGGCGTCAGTGTTCTGATAGTCGGAACTAGCCGGGCAGTAATAGCCTGCAGGCATCCGCTCGGTCAGGCCCGCCGCTTTTAGCCTCTGGAATTCTTCCCGGGTCAAAACAGTGTATTCAAGATGGTCATCGAGCAAAGACTGGAGGGACTCAAGGTTCAGCTCGTCATCTCTCACCAGCACTTTAAGCTTACCGGTTAACACTGCAAACGGCAGGCGTGGTTCCCGTACTAGCTTTTTCCTGTCCGCTATCTGGCTGGCAGCTTTAGAGCGAATGCCATGCTCAAAGATTTGCGTCCAATCGGCTTTTCCCTGCCGGGTAACCAGTTGATGACGATAGCAATAATAGCCATCAATAAAAGTGCTGAGATGGTGAAAGCGTTCAGCGTTTGCCTCGAGGAAGATATGCTGAAGCTCAAGATGGGCGTGAAATTGGTATAGGTCACTCATGGTTAATACGGTATTGGGAGAAACGCAGCAGTTTATAACACAAAAAAAACACTACGTTCACCAAGACATTATAGATTTACCCTGATCCCGATAGCGCCTTCGAACTCTATACTCGAATCGCTCTGCACGTACCAAGTCGGCCCGCCCTCGGCATACAGGTGAAAGTTATCGTAAGGAATGAGCAGACCAGCGCCGGCTCTAGGCCCCCACTCATGCTTATCATCATCAACCCACTGCAATCCGGTAAAGATGTAAAACGGCGAATACAGTGTACCGCGACTCAGGTCGCTGACATTCCATAATGCATCCGCTGTCAGGCTCAATGTATCAAGCCCCACTGAAAATTGAAGTTCCTCTCGGTACTTAACCGTAACCCCTGAAGTTGGGCTACCAACATAAACGCCTGCAGCCAATGGTGAACCCGCTGCCGTTGCTGTGACGGGTAACGCTAATAGTGAAGAAAGTAATATCGCTCGTTTGTACATCCCTAATCCCTAAACCCTAAACGAAAGTGTTTCATTTGGTTTCATTTGCCATGCGCAACATAACCTCTTCTTTCATAAAATCAAAGAATAATATTGTGAAATTTATTCTCAGTTTGTCAGGTCTACTTTCCCATCAGCCACTTACAATAATATTTTTTACGCCAAAGGAAGACTATGCTAATCAAAAAATCACCACGGTGGGCACTCAAGGAAAGCGATGCCACACCAGAGTCGGTCTATCACCAACGCCGCGACATCTTAAAAAAGCTGGGTATCACCCTTGTCGGTATGCCTATCGCTACACAGGCCAATGCCGGACTGTTTGACGCCTTTACCGGCAAAGACAAACCCACAGCGAAAGACAATCGCCGCCAGCTGGTAACCAAGCCATCGCAGTACTCAGACAACAAACTTTCACTAACGCCTGAAAGCAAAATCCTCCAGTACAATAATTTTTACGAATTCGGTACAGACAAGTCGGATCCCGCTGTTCATGCAGCCAATTTTCAGACCAACCCATGGACGATAGAGGTTGGAGGCATGGTCCATCGCCCGCTCACTCTGGGCTACGAAGATATATTCAGCAAATTCACACTTGAGGAACGTATTTACCGGCTTCGCTGCGTTGAGGCCTGGTCGATGAACGTTCCCTGGATTGGCTTCCCGTTGGCAGAGCTCCTGAAAAAAGCCAATCCGACAAGCCAGGCAAAGTATGTCGCATTCGAAACCCTGTACGATCCCAAACGTATGCCGGGGCAAGCCTCCCGTAGGCTTGGTGGCGGGATTGACTACCCTTATGTCGAAGGGCTCAGAATCGATGAGGCCATGAACCCGCTGGCCCTGATTTCAGTTGGCCTATACGGCAAGACGCTGGCACCGCAGAATGGCGCTCCGCTCCGTCTGGTCGTGCCTTGGAAATACGGCTTTAAGAGCATCAAGTCAGTTGTCCGAATTACCCTGACAGACAAAGAGCCGCCGACAACATGGAACCGCCTTGCCCCGCACGAATACGGCTTCTACGCCAACGTCAATCCGAAAGTCGATCATCCGCGCTGGAGCCAGGCCAGTGAGCGCTTCATCGGCGAAGGAAGCTTGTTCAGCAGCAGACGCCAGCCAACGCTGATGTTTAATGGCTATGCCGATGAAGTGGCCGGGCTATATAAAGGCATGGATCTCAGGAAACAGTACTAGTCAGCAAACGCAATAATTAAGGAACAATACGAATGAAAATCACGCCTCGACATATCACAGGGCTTAAAGTCATTATTCACCTGATAAGCCTGGGCTTTCTGGCTATGATGATAGCCCAGACGCTGACCGGCGGGCTCGGGGCCGATCCTGTCGAGGGACTGAGTCACTTTACCGGCAAGGCGGCCTTAAATACCCTGATAATTACCTTGCTTATCTCACCAATTGCCCGCCGCTTTAAAATGGGGCAACTGCTCAAGGTTCGACGTCTTGTTGGTCTGTACAGCTTTTTCTGGGCAGCGATGCATCTGCTGGTTTATCTGGCGCTGGATCTCAGCTTCGATATTTCATTGTTGGCAAGTGAAATTGTTGAACGGCCATACTTGACTGTCGGCGCAATCAGCTGGCTCATCCTGTTTGCCCTTGCAGTTACCTCCACACAGGGTATGCAACGGCGGCTCGGACCGAAGTGGCAAAAAATACACAACTGGGTTTATCTGGCGCTGCTACTGGCCCCTATCCACTATTACTGGTCGGTAAAATCCGGCCTAACTGAACCGGCTATCTATCTTGCTGCAGTATTGATCTTACTGGCATTTCGTCACAAGACATTCAGGCGCTGGCTACCAGCCATCCCCTATATCAATCGCACAACATCAAGCCGATCATAACGTTATATCTATCACTAGATCAAAGAAGTCGCTATTTTGCGTCTTCTTTGATCACTAAACGCTTGAAAAACCGTAAGGGAAAATGTTTTTTTCTGGTACGATTAGGCTTTGTGATAGTCGGTATTATCAGTCTGGAATTAACCATATCATCATTTCGGGCTGAGCAAGTGGTGTTGTGTTATGGGGCGTTGCGTTCTTGGTCAGTGATCTTCTTTCAGTCAGCATTCATCAGTTCAAGGCTGACTGCTTGCAGTTATGCGAGCAACATTATCCAACCGTTCATAACCGGGGAATGCGTGGCAACCACTTGGGCAAAACTTTATGCCGTCGAATTATGTCAACGCTAAGCAAAGCCGATATTCCCGCCGAGCTTCACCAGTGTCATCAGGATGATGCACTTGAACAGCCAATCTTCCGTATTGAGACCGCCGATTTTAACCTATGGATTATTGCCCACCGCCTTGTCAGTGCCAACTTGGCTCGCCGTGAAGCACTGGTTCAGTCTGTCAATACAGCCTGCCAGCAAATCGATGAGAACAAGCAACATCACCTGCTGATCGTATCCGACCATTGGTTTGACCGCAGCAAGGCCAGCAAAGAAATTCCTGCCTGGTGGCTGGGCCAGTTACCCGTCAACGTTAATGATTATCTGGCCGACGGGATCCGCCTGCAAGAATGTGCCAACACCCTGCCCCATTGTCTGCAGCATCAGTATCTATTATCTGGTGGGCGACATCAGATCCATCACCCGCTCAAGCGCAACGGTAGTGATAAAACTGTACACCGCTACCTTCTCCTCACGGCTTATTACCAACTTCAATAACAAACGATAGCCAATAAAGTGATCGCTGCGATAACTCATATCGCTCTTCATCCTTTACTATAGCGGCACCTTCAGTGTTATATTTTTGTTGAATAAGACGTTACATGACAGCATCCAGCACGGCTTCCCACTTATCGCTGCGGAATGACTCTATCTTCCGGCTCTTTATTCGTTACACCATGCCCACCATCGCAGCCATGTTGGTAACCGGTATTTATGTCGCCATCGACGGCATGTTTGTCGGCCATTTCATTGGCGAGAAAGGACTCGCCGGGATCATGCTCGGCTACCCTATCGGCTCGACACTCTACGCGGTAGGCGCATTGATAGGCATGGGCGCATCAGCCTTGGTTTCCATCCGGCTTGGCGAAGGCCACACCGACAAGGCGAGAATGATCGTCGGCAATGCCCTGTTTCTCAGTCTTCTCGCCGCGGTGGTGATCTGTACCCTGGGCATTATTTACGGCGAGCCCCTTCTGCTCTGGCTGGGAGCCGAAGGCGAAATCCTTCAAATGGCTTCCGACTACCTGTTCTGGTATTTTGCGCTGGGTGCCTTCCCTGTCATCTCTATGGCATTTTCATCCTTGCTACGTAATGACGGCCAGCCCAACCGTGTCACGCTGATCATGATTTTTGGTGGTGTACTCAATGTTGTGCTCGACTGGCTCTTCATCGTTGTCTTCCCGTTTGAGCTGACGGGCGCGGCTATCGCGACCATGCTGTCCCAGGCTGCAACAAGCCTGTTGTGCCTGCAGCACTTTTTCAGCCCCAAAACCACGCTTCGCATCCAGTGGGAAACACTGAAGCTAAAGTGGGATACCGCAATCCAAATCATTCGTCTGGGATTTTCCAGCCTATTGATGTATCTCTATTTGTCCGTCGTACTCACCTTGCACAACAAAGCCTTCCTTTTGGTCGGCGATGCACTTCACGTGGCGGCTTACGGCATCGTCAGTTATACAGAAGCATTCTTCTACCTGATCTTCGAGGGAATTGCACTTGGGATCCAGCCAATTACCAGCTACAACACCGGAGCCGGACAGACTGAACGCGTTATCAAGGTGCGGAACCTGGCCTTTACCGTCACTTTGTTGTTTGCTTTATTTGGGGTCGTCATGCTGTACAGCTTCCCTGAATATGTGGTGTACCTATTTGCCGGTGATAACCCGACCCTCCAGCCGGAAGCGGTAAACGGCATGCAACTCTATTTCTGGGGGCTACCAATGGAAGGCTTGCTGCTTGTCGGCGCAACGTATTTCCAGTCAATCAACCGTGCCAAAGAAGCCTCGCTATTAACTGGCGGAAAGCTGATCCTGATAACCATGTTTATCTTCACCCTAGCCAACGTTGCCGGTGTCAATGGTGTCTGGATAGCTTTACCTCTGTGCAGTTCGCTCCTCACGGCCTGGATGCTTTTTGCCTTGCGCCGGACTTAAACCATTTAGCAAAATGGGCAGAAATACCACAGTGCAAACGTTTAGCAGCGCTATATAGCGCTGTTTTCTTACACAAAACAAATTTCAACCCAGCAAGAAAGGTGACATCAATCACATTTGGATAGGTAATTATGCAATACTGATTTTCAAGACATGATCTGAGAGTATCATCTGCATACCGTTATCGTTTTTTGGTAGTCATTGATGTTTAAAAAAACACTTATTGCCGTCTCTTTAGCCGCTACTTCTCTCGCCAGCACATCAGTTCTTGCGCTCGAAAAGGTCGACTTGCTGATTAAAAATGCCACTGTCCTGACCATGGATCAGGAGAAAACCGTTTTCAACAATGGTTTGGTCGCCGTTAAAGAAAATAAAATCTTCGCCGTTACCGACGGCTCTGATGTCAAAGATTACCTGGCCGCAAAAGTCATCGATGCCAATGGCGATATCGTGTTGCCGGGGCTTATCAATACCCACACCCATGTTTCAATGACGGTCTTCCGCTCAATGGCCGACGATGTGCCTGATCGCCTGCACCGCTATATTTTCCCGCTGGAGAAGAAGCTGGTCTCTCGTGACATGGTCCGTATCGGGGCGCAGTTGGGTAATGTCGAAATGCTCAAAGGCGGTGTCACCACCTATGCCGACATGTACTATTTCGAGGATGAAGTTGCCAAAACCGTTGATCAAATCGGCATGCGTGCCGTACTGGGCGAAACCGTGATCAAGTTCCCGGTTGCCGATGCTGCCAATGCCGACGAAGGCATCCAGTACGCGCTGGACTTCATTAAAGAATACAAAGATCACCCACGTATCACACCAGCCTTTGCTCCGCATGCGCCATACACCAATACCACCGAAACACTGCAGAAAATCACCAAGCTATCGCTTGAGCACGACGTACCGGTGATGATCCACCTTGCCGAATCTGAGCGAGAAAATCAGGTAATTGCAGAACGTAGCGGCGGCAAAACGCCTGTCGGCTATATGGCTGATATCGGGGCCCTGACTCCGAACCTTGTCGGTGCCCATGTGATCAATGTGGACGACAATGATATTGCCCTGCTGAAAAAGCATGATGTCGGTATTGCTCACAACATGAGTGCCAATATTAAATCTGCCAAGGGTGTTTCACCGGCACTGAAAATGTTTGACGATGGTCTTCGCATCGGCCTGGGGACTGACGGACCAATGTCAGGAAACACCATCAGCACCATCGATGAGTTTAACCAGGTGGCCAAAGTACACAAACTGGTCAATAAAGACCGCGCAGCCATGCCACCAATGAAAGTGATTGAAATGGCGACTATCGGTGCAGCACGTGCCCTTCACATGGAAGACACTATTGGCTCACTGGAAACGGGCAAGCTGGCTGATATCATCATCATCGATACCACGGCACCAAACATGGTACCGGTTTACAATCCGTACTCTGCGCTGGTCTACTCGGCCTATGCGACAAACGTCAAGCACACCATTGTTGCCGGTAAGCTGCTAATGGAAGACCGTAACATGCTCACCGTCGATGAAGACGCTATTCGCGAAGAAGCCTTAAAGTTCGCCGACAAAGTACGCAAGACAGTGGTAGAAAGCGGCGAAGTTGTCCAATAACTGTATTGCTTGCTGAACAACTAGCAATAGTTAAATCTAATCAGGGCGGTAGCAATACCGCCCTTTCTTTTTTCATCTCGCTACGATTTATGTTTTAAACGCGCTCTGTGGTAAAGTGCGACCAACTTCAACTAATTACCTTCGTTATGTCTAACTCGTTCGGCTCTTATATCCCTCTCGGCGTTCGCTATATGATGCTCTCAGCACTTGGCTTTGCGCTTATGTCTGCTTGCGTAAAATACGTCAGCAACTATGGTATCCCTGTCTTTGAAATTGTCGCGGCAAGGGCCTTGGTATCTCTAATCATCAGTTATCTGGACGTAAAACGAAAAGGAATTTCGGTTTGGGGACACAATAAAGTCTTGCTGTTTACCCGAGGGGCCGTTGGCACCCTTGCGCTAATGTGTGTCTATTATGCGGTAACCACGCTCCCACTGGCTGAAGCGACAATTCTCCAGTATGTGCACCCCGTCTTTACGGCCTTGCTGGCCGTACTTTTCCTCAAGGAAAAAGTCCATTTCTCGACAGTTATCTGCATTGCCATGTGTCTTTTAGGCTTGTTCGTGATGGTCAACCCGGCAGCCGTCGAGGGAGCCACCTCTGAGCTGCCGATGTTCAGCGTCATGGTGGCGATTCTGGGGGCTTTCGGTAGCTCAGTGGCGTACGTCATTGTCCGTAAATTAAGCCAGACAGAAGATAGCTCCGTGATTATCTTCTACTTCCCGCTTGTCGCCCTGCCGATGTCACTGCTGTTGATCGGCGATAGCTTTGTGGTACCCGACTGGTACTTAACCGGCCTGCTTGTTCTGGTCGGGATCTTCACCCAGGTTGGGCAACTAGGCCTGACTAAGGCAATGCAGACACAGGCCGCAGGGAAGGCATCTGCATACTCGTACGTTCAGATTGTTTTCTCGGCAATACTTGGTGTGGTGATCTTCCATGAAGTGCCGTCGGTTTGGACATATTTCGGCGGAATGCTGATTGTGGCAGGCGCACTTGTCAATGTGTTCGGTCAACGGCTCAAAGCCCCCTGGCACCGCTAGGCAATAACATTAAAGGCAGCTCTCTGATGCTGCCTTTTTTACTCGCGCAGTATATCAACCAGCTATCACCTAGATCTACCATCTAGTATTCGAGCTTATAACCCGCGCCATATACTGAGTGAATTAACTCGTAATCGGGTTGAACTTCGGTGAACTTCTTTCTCAATTTCTTGATATGGCTATCGATCGTCCGCTCACTGACAATTCTGTTGTCCCGGTATATCGCTTCCATCAGCTGCGCCCTGGAATACACCCGCCCCGGTGAGGCTGCCAGTATATCCAGCATGGCAAATTCTACGGCCGTTAAATCCAGATCAGAGCCTTTTAACGTCGCCTTGAAGCGTGCTTTGTCCAGATGCAAGACCTCTTCCTGTTCCTCAGAGACAGGATCCTGAATGAAGTTTTCCGGAATAACAGCATGACGCCTCAGTACCGCCTTCACCCTGGCGACCACCTCCCGCAAGCTACAGGGTTTGCAAATGTAATCATCAGCGCCAATTTCAAGCCCAACTAACCGATCGACCTCATCAATTTTCGCCGTTACCATTATTATCGGCACATTCGAAAATGTTCTGATCTCCCGACACAGCGAAACGCCGTCTTTACCCGGCAACATACAGTCGAGCAGAATCAAAGCCGGGTCATTGGCTTTCACCCACTCAATCACCTGTATTCCTTCATACAGCGCATCCGTCCGGTAGCCCGACGCCTTAAGATAGTCTTCCGTCAGTGTCGCCAGTTGAACTTCATCTTCAACCACTAAAATATGTTCCATCACACTCTTACTCCCACGTGATAACCACCTTCATACTCACCCCGCCCAGAGAGGAATGCCCAGCTGTTAGTGTCATTCCGTGTGCTTCGGCTATGCTCTTGCAAATAGACAACCCCAACCCCGCCCCACCAGCTGTATGGCGATGACGAGACGGGTCTACACGGTATAGCCGTTCAAAAACCTGCCCCAGATCGTTATCAGTCAAGCCAGGAGATGAATCATTAAACTCGATAACCAGCTGTTTATCTTCCGTATTACTACATACAACTTCAAGCCCACCACCGGCATCTGTGTACTTTAATGAGTTCTTCAATAAATTAGAGAAAAGCTGTTGAATTCTGTTCTGATCCATCTGCAACGACATGTTTTTCATCACATCAGGGTCACCACGGAAAATCAGTAACAAGCTCAGTCTCTTTTCGTCAAACGCATCCCGATAAAGATCAACACACTGCTCCAGCAAGGCGACAGGAGAGGCTTCAAACTTTGTATAACTCAATGCACCGATATCACTCATCGACAGCTCATAGAGGTCATTGACCAGGTGAGACAAGTGCGTCACGTTATAATGCAGTGACTTAATTGTCGAATCGTTATTCTCCCTGACACCATCCTGTACAGCCTCAACTTCTGCCTGCATAATCGCAATTGGATTTCTAAGCTCATGCGAAATATCGGCTATCCACTGTTGACGAGCTTGTTCATTCCGCTCCAGCACAGTTGCCAGGTGATTAATGTCTGTTGCAAGTTGCCCTAGTTCATCCTTTCGATCTATGGCTACCCGAGAGCCGTATGTCCCCTGAGCAAGCTGTCGAACCCCCTTGTTAAAGACCTCGATAGTTTTTATCAGGGAATTGGCCCATGGATAGGCGACGGCCAACGTGACAGCACAAGAGACTAGCCATATCCAAAGCAGGCTGAAATTAAACTCTTCGACAAACTGAACTTCTGTTGCCTCAACCAAGCTTTTCTGCGGAATGTGCCCCAGATAGGCAATCAGTTCACCTTGACTGTAAATTGGATACAAAACCTCATCAGAGTGATTGGGGGGACCAATAATTCTATGCTTATTGGCATCCAATAACATAACGCGCTGTTCAAATTCCATTGAAATGCTACCACGAGCCCACCCTGCGGGCCTTGGCGGAGGAAGACTATGATCAGAAGCTCCATCAAACTTAGGCGGCCTAGAATCCCATTGTTGATTACGAGAAGGCGGTGGCGGGCGTCGCCATTGCTCAGACTCTTGCGATCTTGTCGAATTGACTAGCGTTGGCCACCAGTAATGAGGACTTGCCCGGCTATCCAGAAACCCCGTCAACTGTTGTTCTAACAATGTCGTAAGTTGCTCTACCCTGGCCTGCTCTGCACTATTTACATAACGAAGAAAGCCCTTGTCCATTGAAGCTTTTGTCAAAACAACCAGTGTGACCGATCCAATCAAGGTCGTCGCCACTATCATGGCAATCGCCTTGAATCGTATATGCCTTTGTATACCAGACAATTTAAGTAACATTGAATTCATTCTATTGAGGTTCAGTCTATTTACTAGAATACCTTCTGCTTGAAAAAACAGATATACCAAGCGATTACGAGATACACTTTTCGTAAGAGATAGAAGCAATGCAAAACACTTCGGCGCCATGGATTTCTTCCTTAGCTGACCACAGAGTATTCAGTCGTTAGTGCCTGCGAAATGATGAAGATATCAAGTCATCTGTAAATGCAGCATCTAGTGAAACCGGCTTAGACAGTTTCTTGGCTGACGCATCGATAATGAATGTGACGATAACCACCAAATAGCCCAATAATGACAAGCTAACCATCCCAAAATCCTCTAAGCGTACAGCGAGATAGATACTAAACAATGCCATAGCCAATGCGATATATTTAGTCATTGGGTCCTCTCAATCATCACAACGCCTATGCTGTCGACTTGAGTTCATAATAAAGAGGAAGTTAGTAAGAATTAGGGATGAAATGTGCAAACAATATGGAAGGGAATATTCCAGGCACCAGCCAAAAGCGACCAGCGCCTGAAATATAGGGGGATTTTTACATGAAAGTTATTAGCATACTAATAATAAATAAACACTGACGCTTTCGCTCTCTTCTTTGTTTGTATTTCATCTCTGATTACGCCATATAGAATTGCAAAAAAGCTTGTAACGAAAATCGCTGTCAGCATGATTTCTTTCAAATACAAAGAAGATAACAGGCAAATAAATGATAGTAACAACGAAATATACTTAGGCATCATTTCTTCCTTAATACCCGATTAATTTTAAATATGACTTTGGTTTGCAATCTAGTCTGCGTTGTGAGGATGCTGAGCTAACAGATCGTCATCATAGAGCGTCATATAAACCGGTTTTTTCGTAGGTTTTCTCTTGGAGCTTGCATCCAGGATAAAAGCAAAAACCACGATAAAATACCCAATCACAGCAAAGCTAATCATCCAATAATCAGCTAACCGCGTAGCCAAGTAAATGCTGAAAAAGGATATAGCTAGTGCAATGTATTTCGCCATTGTATTTCCTTAATGACAGGGACGACCTGCCTAACACAGAGTTACGTAGAAAAACTTTAAAACGGGTTCACAACAATTCGTATCTCACCGGATATCACGGACAGACAGCAAAAAACGACTTCGTTACGCATTTCAATCGAACGCAAATCACAATCTATTGACGAGGTTTATTTTATGAGAAAAATAAGTAAGAAATAGGGATGAAATAAACTAACAGTTCCTGTTTATACCCAAGCTAGCTTGGGTATACAGAAAATCGGAAGTACAAACAAAAACGCCAGTCATGAAAGACTGGCGTTGGCTATATAAAATATTGGACTTAGGGTTTAAATCACACCCAGTTCTTTCAGGCGCTCCATGAGGTAGCTATTTGCTGTATGACGTTCAGACAGTACAACCTCTGGTTTTGGATGCAAAAACAAAGGAAGCGATATACGGGCCTTTGACTTGTCCGTCCCTTCCGGGTTGACAACACGGTGAGTTGTAGACGGGAAATAACCGCCAGACGCTTCCTGTAGCATGTCGCCGATATTGATGATCAGATTACCGAAATCACACGGTACATCCAGCCACTCCCCTTCTTTGCTCTTAACCTGCAGACCAGGTTCATTGGCAGCAGGTAATACGGTAAGCAGATTAATATCTTCATGGGCACCGGCACGGATAGCGCCCAGCTCTTCGTCACCTTTCAGCGGCGGGTAATGCAGAACTCGTAGCAAGGTCTGGGAACTACCGTCAATCATGCTTGAAAGAGGCTGAGAATACAGTTTAGAAACATCATCAGGCGAGTGCTTCTCTACCCATGATAGCAACTCAGCGGCTAGTTTGTTTGCTTCGTCATAATAGTTCTGAAGCTCAGCTTTCAGCGCCTCAGGACATTGACCCCAAGGGTAATAGTGGAAGTACTCTTTAATGTCTTTTTTGGTATGACCCTTCGCAATTTCAGACACTTCTGATGGGAAAAAACCATCTTGAGTTTCAACATTAAACCGGAAATCATTTTTATCTTCACTGTTGAAGAACTCATTCCAATTTTCATAAATTGAACTGACTAGTTTTTGCTGGATCGGGTGATTTTTCAGGACCCCAAAACCGGTATTGCGTAATGACTCGACAAATAGCTCTTCGGCGTTCGCGGCGGTATAATCGACTGCTTCCAATTTCATAGTACTTCTTCTTTTGGCTGACTGGTTGTTTTGACTGAAGACTTTTATTGATCCCATTACTTACCCTCTTGAGGGGGCACTTCATCAGCAATGAAATCGTTATTATTAGTGCGGATTTTATTGACTAAACCAGTCTGTAACAAGTTCGAAACATAGGCTTTTTGGAAACACACAGTTTACCCAGATCAACAATCAATCGATTGCCTAACCGTTTGCGCAGCAATACCCACACAGACTAAGGCTTTACTTCGAAAATCAGCACGCAAAGATAATAACGCTAATTTATTAAAAATATAAAAAACCATAATTTTACGAACGTGACCAATCGCGCTATCTTCACTGCCAGATTTGTCACCATCCATCTTCACAACGCAGCCGGATTAAAAGGCCTATGAGCGAGCCGGGAAAAGCGTATTAAGGGCTAATTATGAAATTCTTGCACACCATGATTCGCGTTACTGATCTGGACCAATCTATCGAGTTCTATACCCAGGTGCTAGGTATGAGCGTTTTAGACAGAACAGAAAACACTGAATACCGATATACGCTAGTGTTTGTGGGGTATGAGGATCAGCCAGAAGGTACCACTATCGAGCTGACCTATAACTGGGACACCAATCAGTATGAGATGGGTAATGCTTTCGGCCATCTGGCTCTGGGAGTTGACGATATTTATGCTGCCTGTGACAAGATCAAAGCGCAAGGTGGCAACGTCACTCGCGAACCAGGCCCGGTAAAAGGCGGTTCGACCCACATTGCATTCATCACCGATCCTGACGGCTATCAAATTGAACTCATCCAAGTTAGCAAATAAGCCATAGAGTTTACTAAGCACCTTTAGCGTTTTATTTTCAAAACGAGTAGAGATAGATACCTTACTTAATTCTCTGATTTTTACTTATTCCTTGTTCAATCATCAATGACAGCTGTAACAACAAGTATGGTTTAATATCCCTACGCCAATCTATCTGAGAGTAGTGGGCTTTGCTTCTTTCAGGTAAATAAGGCTTGATTTCAGCCATTACTTTTTCAACAGCTAGCCTATCGGGTTGGTGAAGGCCGCTGGCAGTGAAGTCTGCAGCTAACTGATTAGCCATATTGGTATCGTATTGTTCCAGAGCTTTAATCATTGCCCAAGCACGAGTATTATCTTCGAATTTAAACATTAAGTAAAAACTATATAGTGTTGGCAAATCTCCTTTAGGGAGCACATTTTTTAAGGTGAACTTGTAGTAATCGTCGAGCCTCCCTTGATAAAGGTAACTCATTCCAAAATGTTTCTCGCTCGCCAAGATCTCTGGTATAACCTGCTCCGTTATTTTTTTATTAATATTATAGCCATTTTTACCATTCACACTACTGATGAGTCGCATTAAAGGGGAAGGTTCATGGTCCAAATCTATCCAGTAAAAACCTGCAAGATTTCGATTTGGCTCATAAGGCAAGGAAGTTAGCATAAACGCCAACATTTCCTTGGCTAACGGAACGTTAAAGTATGCCAACAGTGCAATGTGATTAGCCGCCTTATCCCATTCCTTCAGTTTCTTTAACCTAGCCTGCATATTGCCGGTAAAGTTGGCATCTAACGAAACTAGTTGCTCCTTAAAGTCACGTATCCGACTGACTTCATCCATAAGCCGAATCTGCTCATATAATTCTTTGTCAAAAACGCTGCTACAAAGTAATGGCCTACTAAATGTTTCCAGATCTTTTTCGAAACCTGATGTATATTGCTTTCCCTCAAAGCTTTGAGTACACCAAGCCACATCTTTCGCTTCTAAAAGCCAGATTTTGTAAAGCATTTTTAGCCATCCGTATTGATCACCAAAACGCTTAACCAAACGTTGCGCATTTTTCAGTCTATTGGTAGCCTTAATGGCATCAGTATCCGAACCAGAAAGAGACAGCGGCGTCCATAGGTAGTACACCAAAGCAGTACGAAGTGCGCGAATATCGCCCTTTTCGGCTAGCTCCAATATCTCACTGACATAGCGTTGTTTTATCTCATCAGATAGCTGCAATGCATCAAGGTCTTTATCACGGCTAAAGTGTGGTGTTTCTTGCACTGTATTCGCTTGTACAATTTTTCCTTTAGCTGCAATAGAACCCAATCGAGCGTTTTTAACCAATTCTTTATAACCTTCACCCAACGCCCATTTCGCATCCAAATTGCCTAACTTAGCAAAGTGCTTATTAATCCTATCAAATCGATCTTCACTTAATTCCACACCCTGACATCCCCCACTAGCAATGTAGTGATAGTAATAATAATTAGAGGGTTTAGTTGTCTTAAGTGACACCATGTCATTAATAAACTGCTCATCGCATGCTTTGTTCACGGGGAGTATCAATTGGCCTAATGCGGGTAAACTATAAAGCATTTGGATGACTACAATATAAGCTATTGTTATTTTCTTCATTATCTATTTCTTGTTAGAGTGGTATTTCACCAAAATATAATTAAACCAAGCTGAACATTGCCAAAACCTGAAAATCTGGAGAATGTAAAGTTATAAACGGGAAGGAGAAAAATCTCAAGTTCGATGAGCTAACAGAATAAAATGTAAACTTACCAAAAAAAAAGAAAACAAACACATTAACTAAAGTTATCATGGTAAACAAAATTAATCTCTACAGATTGAATATCAAACAATATTTACCCTACAGAATACGGAGGTAAAAAGCCAAAACACAAGTCATTGACAATATACAAACCACCAAAAACTAAAAAACCTTGGAAATAGTTGGGATATTATCCTGCTTTATTTATTTTTTTTAGCAACTAATACAAGCATCATTAGATGCTAATGTAAACACACAAAACTGTAAGTACTACCCACATAGCCTTACCATGCCACTTATCGATACTTTACTCGGAGTGTCGACCAGATAGCTTAAGAAGTGCAGAAACGATATATACTCTATTTATATACCATTCATTTTTATATTCTAGTATGTAATGAGCCTATTTAACTTAGATAAAATCACCTACACGTTAATCAGCGATATGCCTTGCAACATTTTCAGACATCTCACCGCGGATTGACTCACACCTGACAGCTGGAAGAAACCATGACTCACAACAAAATATGATACGTCGTAAAGCAGCCCCCATGAATATGTCTTTTCTCTACTTTACTCGCCAGGCGACGCAAGCTTTCATATTGTGGCCTACTGTCCAGCAAGTTAAGCACGACTTCTTTATGGCCCATCTTTTTGGCTGTTTCCAATAACTGTCTGAATACAGGAATACCCATGCCCCAACAGCTTTTCTGCAATACAATAGCAATTTCATAAACAGAGTCATCGGGTTGGATCCCACACCAGCCTGCTAATGAACCTTCGACTTCGATTGCACGAACATAACACCCCTCCAATGCATCAAGCGCCAGCTTGCTATTTACCCATTCTTGAGCAGTTTGAGTGTCATACAACGCATGTTTGATTAAATGCGCCCTAATGTCGTTTTCGTTTAGAAAGGCAACTAATCTGTCGAGGTTTATACTCTTTAAGTCTACAAACTTCATTTCACCTCTTTAGAGCTTCTATAAAGAACTTACTTTCGAACACAAATGTATCGTACCTGATATTCTTTGAGGCCATGTTTTGCATGTTTGACGCTGTCTTTAAATTGCCCCTCTTGAAGAATACAGTACCGTTGAAAGCTATCCCTTAAATCACCCGCTGTAAAAAAGTGAATATATTTTCCAGCTTTCACTTCAAAGGTGCCAGGTTCTACTTCAACCCCACTTCCAAAATAATCATCGTTTTCCGATAGGACCGTAAAAAACATAAGGCCGTTTGGCTTTACAAGATCTGCACATTTGGCAATAAATCGACGACGTTCTTCTTCAAGAAACAGATGAAGGACATCGAAGCAAAAAACGGCATCAAATTCTTCAGCGGGCAACGGGGCGTCAAAAAGAGAGCAATTAAGCAGCGTCATCGCCGGATCATAGCCCTCTGCTAATTGGCAGGCAGAAGAAGATATTTCAATACCCGTTATATCAAACCCGTCAGAGGTAAGTGCTTTACTGTTTCTTCCATAGCCTGCACCGGGAATTAAAACACTCTGCGCGTTATTGTCTTTAAAAAGAGATATCGCAATATCCGTCGCCACGCTGGGCTGACTCCCCCAGACACAGCCATTGTCCTCAAATTGCTCATCCCAATATGCTTGTTGGTCCAAACTTACCTCCTTGTAAACCAGTGTTTGTGATAAATACACATAAAGCAACGTTGAGTGGCATCATATAGAATGGTTTAACACACTATCTTTCACAGAACGTAAACGTGGCAAATTGTTTCATAAAACAATGCTTACCATCTGTAATAGATGCCACATTTACCAATATATGAAACGATACTAATAAGACCAATAAGCAATAGTTTAGGCATAGTACTGTTCTACCAATACATACAAAAAGGGCCGTGCTCAAGCACAGCCCCGGTTTAGCTATTGCGCTTATCTCTTTATTGCTTGGCTTGCACGACCAAGACAATACCTTCGACAGCAACCACCTCAACTAAGGTACCGGCTTCAAGTGGCTTATCGGTTTTTGCCAACCAAGAGGTATCACCCAGGCGGATGCGCCCCTGTGATACTGGAAGCGGCTGCTCCAAAATACATGTCTGGCCGATCATCTGTTCCGTACGTTGATTTAGCGTTCTACCCTGATCGTCAACACGATCCTTTCGGTGCTGATAGCGCCACCAAAGCCAGGTAGAGAACAATGAGAACACGGCAAATGTGAGCCATTGCAATGACCAGCTCATCGGTATCATCGACATTATCGCGCCTACCAGCAACGCAGATAAGCCCAGCCACAGCAGATACCCGGCTGTGCCCAGTAGCTCCAGCAGCAATAGCACTAAACCAAATGCTATCCAGTGCCAGAAGTTCACTTGCTCCAAAAGCGCTATCATGCTTTTGTTCCTTTGCTTGTCGACTCAGCTTGCTTTGACGGAGATAGCTTAGATTGGGATTGATTAGACTGATTAAGTAGTTCAGCAATACCCGCTACTGATCCCATCAAGCCTGTTGCTTCTAGTGGTAACATTATAATTTTACCATTTTCTGCCTGGCCAATAGACTTAAGTGCATCGGTATAGCCTTGGGCAATAAAGTAGTTCACGGCCTGCAAATCACCCTGAGCAATCGCATCCGACACCATAGCCGTTGCACGCGCTTCCGCTTCTGCTGCACGTTCACGTGCCTCGGCCTGAAGAATTGCGGCCTGCTTGTCACCTTCGGCACGAAGGATTTCTGATTGCTTGTGACCTTCGGCGCGCAGGATCTCGGCCTGACGGACACCTTCCGCTTCTAATACTTCGGCACGCTTGTTACGCTCGGCTTTCATCTGCGCGTTCATAGCCGCAGTCAAATCAGCAGGTGGCTGCACATCTCGAATTTCGATACGGGTAACTTTTACACCCCATGGGTTAGTCGCCTGATCGACAATCGTCAGCAGCTGACTGTTGATCCTGTCACGCTGCGATAGCATTTCATCCAGCTCCATCGAGCCCAGAACAGTACGAATGTTGGTAAGAGTGAGGTTTCGAATCGCATGCTCGAGATCATTGACCTCATAGGCTGCTTTTGCCGCATCAACAACCTGAACGAAACAGACCGCATCAATGGTGACGTTCGCATTATCACGCGAAATCACTTCCTGAGCAGGAATATCAAGCACCCTTTCCATCATGTTGATCTTATTACCAATTTTATCAACAAAAGGAACAATCAGATTTAACCCCGGACGCAATGTTTTGGTATAACGACCAAAACGCTCAACAGTCCACTCATTCCCCTGTGCAACGGTCTTCACCCCGGAGGCAATGAACACAATCGCGACAATAATGAAAATCCCTACAGTAACTAACGTATCATATGGCATGGCCGGCATGTCTGGCATGACTCACTCCTTTACAAACAATGTTCAGTTACTGGTAGGATATCTTAAGTCATTGATAGTTCATATAGATATTGATCAATCTTAATTTTCGGTCAAACGAAAACATCCGCCAAAAGGCGGATGTTGATTATCGCGAGTTGGAGGTTTGATATGTTTTAGGTACGGAACTGCCCCACCAGCTCTTCAAGTTGTGCACACTGAGTCGTGAGCATCTCAAAACCCTGCTCGGTCGTTTTGACCTTGCCGACCATATCATGACTCATCGAAGCAATTTCCTGCACGTTACGGTTAATGCTATCGCTGACTTGGCTTTGCTGCGTAGCTGCCGCTGCTATCTGCAGGTTCATTTCATTAATCACGCTAATCGATTGGCTGATAG
The DNA here is from genome assembly GCF_001939735.1 of Photobacterium proteolyticum. Taxonomy (GTDB): domain Bacteria; phylum Pseudomonadota; class Gammaproteobacteria; order Enterobacterales; family Vibrionaceae; genus Photobacterium; species Photobacterium proteolyticum. The sequence goes on along the minus strand of NZ_MJIL01000092.1, from coordinate 156,288 downwards.
CATCAATAGAATCATTGGCTGTGTTGGCCTGCTGTACCGTATAGGTACTACTTTCACGACTCGATTCCATTGCCTGTACAGCCGCCCTTGCCCCTTGCTGAAGACGCTCAATCATCACCTGAATTTCGCCAGTACTGTCCTGGGTCTTGCTGGCAAGCGTACGAACCTCATCAGCAACAACCGCGAAGCCTCTGCCCTGCTCACCAGCACGTGCGGCCTCGATAGCGGCATTCAACGCTAGCAAGTTGGTCTGATCCGCAATGCCTCTGATCACATCAAGAATAGAAGCGATGTTACCCACATCACGCTCAAGATGGCTAATAACGACACTTGATGACTCAATTTCTTCTGCCAGTTTGTGAATAGAGACAACCGTATCACTCAACATGTCGCGTGCAGTCTGAGACTCGGAACTCGCACTCTGTGTCGCCTGAGCGGCTTCGTTGGCGTGCTCTGTTACGGTGTCACTGGTCGCGCTCATTTCATTGACCGCCGTTGCAGCCTGTGTGCTTTCTCCCTGCTGACGGGAGGCATTTGACACCACGCCCAGAGTTTCTTGCTGTATACGGCCCGTTTCTGACTGGACTGCCTGCAAGGTCAGCGCGACTTCGATGATCATGATATGGATTCTGGACACAAACTCATTAAAAGAGTTGGCCAGCATACCAATTTCATCCTTGCTGTCTTCCTGAATGCGTTGGGTTAAATCACCATGCCCGACCGCAATATCGTTCATCGCCAGTGATAAACGCTTCAACGGCGCACTGACCAAACGTGATACCAACCAGGCGATTAGAGCTGAGAAGATAATGGTGACGGTGATTCCACCCTCAATGATTAAAGAAATCAGTTCAGATTTAGCAACGAGCTGCTGCTTTAAATCCAGCTGTGCCAACTGAATTTCATCACGTATCGCCAGCAGCGAAGTCCGAAGTGTATTGAAGTCCTCTTCAATCTGTATTCTGTGCTCCTGATAGTACATTCCCGCCAAATCAGGCTGCTCTATCATGGTTTGATAATACTGTAACCACTTGGCATAACTTGCGTTCAGTTTTTGCAACGTCTGTTCGCTTTCTGCACCAAGAAAGCCGTTATCAATCAGCGCTTGCGGAGATTGAAAGCGCAACAATGCCTTCGCACTGTTATCGTTAAACTCCTCGGTATGATATTGCAACTGCGCCGGATCGCGCTGCGACAAAATCATCCCTTGGCCAGCAGTAATCACCTGATAGATATCGCGATAGCCATCCTCTAACTGCTCAAGTACTGGCTGCATTTCATCTGTAAGAATTTTACTCGCGTCAGCCTGATCCTTTAGGACCAGTACAATCGTCGCAAACAGACCACTGAACAAAGTAACGACAAGCATTATCGGAGTAATGAACTTCCAACGAAAAGAGAGATTTCTGAACCACAACATTGTTATTCCTGACTTGTTCTAAGCTGTTGAGATGTATGGTAACCATACCGATTATGGGTATATGCCACTACCTATTGATATGCAAAACTATGCGCACGTTTATAAAATAGGACACACTCCACTTCTTTTACTCAGGCAATAAAGATTTGGGTAAAAATTGACCCAATCCCCCCAAAAGAGTCAAAAAAGACATTAAACAGTGAAATACAGGGAACTCTAGTAATTCAAGCCAGTAAGCATGCAAAAAAGCAAGATTTTGCTTTTCTCGCCAGTAACCAAGCGCACAACATGACCGTAACCCAACAGGCACATAGCCATAAAATTGGCAAATAAACAGTCAAAAACACGACATAAGCAGTCTTAGGTAGCAAAAATCTATTAATATATTGATACGTCCTATCATATTATGTTTTCATTAGCCTGATTTATAACAAGGTACCTCTAAATAAGTACCGTACATTTCAGGTTTATTTAAAATGTCAGCTCGCAACATCTTTTCAAATCCAAGCGAAATAACATTTCCGGAAGGTGAACAACTCGTCTCGACGACCAACCTCAAAGGTGTGATCACCTACTGCAACCCATCTTTCTGCCGAGTAGCCGGCTATAGTGAACAAGAGCTCATCGGTCAAAACCACAATATTATTCGCCACCCGGATATGCCTAAAGCCGCTTTTGCCGATTTATGGTCATGCCTGCGGGACGGCAAGGCCTGGCGCGGTATTGTCAAAAACCAAGCAAAAAGTGGCAACTTTTACTGGGTAGATGCCTACGTCACACCAATTTATGAGAATGGCCAGGTAACAGGCTATCAATCAGTCCGCGTTAAACCTAAATCTCAATGGGTTAAGGTTGCCACTACAGCCTATAAGCAATTATTGAAAGCGGAGCAGCGTGGGCGTAAAGCCGCCTTTTCTCTTCCTGATTCGTTTAAGTACTGTGCGCTGGCTGCATCATGTGTCTTGCCCGCTACCGCCAACCTGTTCAATGACGGTATCAGCGTGCAAAATGCCCTCATGTTCACACCATTAGCTGTTATCGGCCTATTGTTCCGTCAGGAAATCTTCGATACCCCGATACGCCTAAAAGAACTTCAAAAGCGATACGACAGCATCAGCCGACTCATTTTCTCTGGCAGCGATAAGTTTTCCGTTGCCGACTACCGTATAAAAATGGCCTCAGCACGTATTCGTACTGTACTAGGAAGAATGACGGATTCCGCGGCTCCGTTACATGATCTTGCCGATCAGCTCAGCGAATCGGCCAGCCGGGTGAACCAGGCGATCTCAACCCAGAACACCAACATTCATCGTGTTGCCAACGCAATGAATGACATTGCCGACTCTGCGCGCTCGGTTGCATCTCATGCCAGTGACAGCAACACCCTGTTGGATGAGACGCGCATTCACTGCGATCAAACCCGTGAACAGCTTGATTCGACCCAAAGCAGCCTGCAGACGTTATCAGCCCAGGCTGAACAGGCAACGGCTGCAACCCACCAGCTCGGCAGCGAAGCCAATAAGGTCAGCACTGTCATGTCAGAAATCAGCGGTATTGCTGATCAGACCAACCTGCTTGCGCTTAACGCCGCCATCGAGGCCGCCCGTGCCGGCGAACATGGCCGTGGTTTTGCGGTAGTTGCTGACGAGGTACGTGCTCTGTCATCCCGGACCCAAACGGCTACCGAGCAAATCCAGAACAGCATCGAGCAAATGATGGCAACCATCAATGACTGGCAGACCGTTATTGAAAACAATCGGGACAAAACCAACGAATGTGTCGATATCGCCGCCAAAGGCGCACAATGCCTTGAGCTGGTCGAACAGAATATGCAGGAAATCAACCAACTGATTGGTCAGGTTTCCTCATCAGCTTCGGAGCAAGAGCAGTTGTCAGAGCAAACTAGCCAGCATATTCATGTGATCGCCGATGCCTCACAGCAAAACCTTGATGAAGTCGAACAGGTAGAGCAAGGCAGCGCGACCCTGAAGAATAAAGTAAATGACTTCCACCTTCTGGCAGCACGCTTCGAGGAAAAATAACAGCGACGGCTGCCTTAACACAGTTTAATGCGTTAAGGCAGCAACACTTTTCAGCTTCCTACGATCCCCACCGATTATTTTGCGTTTTTACCGACCTTAGGTACTGTCCAGCGCCCAGGTACGTTATTATCACCCTTCATTTGTGCTAAGAGTTCTCTTTACCTATGTACCAGCAAACACTGAAAAACTACTTTGGCTTTGATCACCTTCGTCCGGGACAGGAAGAGGTCATCACGCAGATCTTAAGCGGCGAGTCGGCCTGTGCGATATTCCCGACAGGTTCCGGAAAGTCATTGTGTTATCAGTTGCCTGCTGTCCAATTGCCACACCTGACATTGGTTATTTCGCCTCTGCTGGCACTGATGAAAGATCAGCTCGACTTCCTGTATAGCAAGAATATTCCAGCCGCTTCAATCGATTCGAGCCAAAGCTGGGACGAGAGCCAGCAGGTTATGCAGGGGGTAAGAAACGGTGAAATAAAGGTTCTGATGATCTCTGTCGAGAGGCTAAACAACGAACGCTTCCGCCATTTTATCTCACAGGTCCCTATCTCACTGCTGGTTGTCGATGAGGCTCACTGTATCTCCGAGTGGGGACATAACTTCCGCCCGGACTACCTCAAGCTGCCCACCCATCGCCAGTGGCTGAATATTCCTCAGGTGTTGTTGCTGACAGCAACTGCGACCCCGGCAGTTATTGAAGATATGAGCCAGAAATTTGCTATCGACAGGCAAAATGTCGTGGTCACCGGTTTCTACCGCCACAACCTCGACTTGACCATCACCCCGACAGAAGAAGAAAACAAACAACAGGCACTGTTAAGCCAGCTGGAACAACAAGTCGGCCAGCCAACAATTGTCTATGTCACTTTACAAAAAACGGCTGAGCAATTAGCTAGCTGGCTAAATCAACAAGGGTACCAGGCCCAGGCCTACCATGCCGGGATGGACTCGGAACAACGGCAGCGAATCCAGCACGCCTTTATGGCTGGGCAACATAGCTGCATCATTGCCACCATAGCCTTTGGAATGGGCATCGATAAAGCCGATATCCGCCAGGTTATTCACTATGATTTACCCAAATCGATTGAAAACTACAGTCAGGAAATAGGCCGAGCAGGGCGCGACGGGCTCCCTTCAAACTGTACCCTGCTGGCTAATAAGTCGGGACTGAACGTCCTTGAAAACTTTGTCTATGGCGATACGCCCGATCAGGCAGCGATAGAAACGGTACTGAGCCAGATACAGGCCAGTCCGGGACAATGGGAAGTGATGTTAACTCGGCTATCAAAAGACAGTAACATTCGCCTGCTTCCGCTAAAAACCCTGCTGGTGTATCTGGAGATGCACCAGATCATTGAGCCGCAGTATACGTACTTTGCCGATTACCGTTTCAAAATGGTCAAAGATCAGCAATTTATCACCGACCAATTTCAGGGCGAACGTCGCCAATTCGTCAGCCATATTTTTGCCTGTTCACCCAAAGCCCGCACCTGGCACACCGTTGACTTTGATGCTCTATGGCAAAGCAGCCAAACTGAACGAAAGCGTGCAGTAGCGGCCATCGATTACTTCAGTGAAAAAGGCTGGATCGAGCTTGAAAGCAAGCAAATGACGGATGTCTATCGCGTCAAAAATCCTCACTTCGACATCCGGGAGCAAGCCGCGAGCCTCTACGAGCTTTTCCGGAAAAAAGAGGACAGCGAGATCGAGCGCATTACGCGTATGTTGGGCTTCTTCGAAAGCGATCAGTGCCTGAGTTCTACCCTTGCTGGCTATTTTGCCGATGACAATGCTCCGCAACAATGCGGACATTGCTCGGTATGCCGCGGACATGTAGCCAGCCTACCGGGAACCGTTGAATTATCAGATGTTTCTGAGAACGCATTAAAAGCATGGTGTGATCCCTTTATCTCGGCGTGCGCTTCACAACCATCATCTGCTGCCGTCACCCGCTTCTTGTGCGGAATGACATCACCACTGAATACTAAAGTAAAAGCCCGCCAGATGAGTGGGTTCGCCAAACTGGAAGCCTATCCCTTCCGGCAAACTCAGACCCTGGTCGCTAACATCTACCCACATTTAGTGTAAATTTGCCACTGAGAATCACTTGTTGCCAAGCCAGCAGACTTGGCAACAGAACAAAGAACCCTAACTTAACCGATCAGAATGTTCGTTATCGAGCAAAGACCAACATAGCGATTCAACTCCTCTTCCCACAACCTCGTCAAAAAAGTAAATGCACTGTTAATTAAGATGTCCACTCCAGCTATTATCTACTAATTTCATAACATAACCTCCCTATATAAGCTCCTTTGCCAATAGCCGTACCATGGCGACTTTGTAAACAGGAGTGTTGCTTTTTCCTTCGCAATCATTACACAAATGCTCAAATGAGCGATCACCTTCACACAAATAACTCGAAAACGAAAATTAATACGTTCGTTTGTGTACATTTGTTCGAGTTCTGACATATATTCCGTTGCACAGATGTTAAGGAGAAACATCTGAACAACAAACAAGGACGAATATACGTCAATGAAGAGGAACTCTCATGAGTAATCAAGATAGAAAAACACTTGCCGGAGAATGCATCGCTGAATTTATCGGCACCGGATTGCTGATATTTTTTGGTGTAGGATGTGTCGCCGCTCTTGTGCTGGCTGGAGCCAATTTCGGTCAATGGGAAATTAGTATCACCTGGGGCTTAGGTGTCACCATCGCTATCTATTGTACCGCTGGTGTATCTGGTGCCCACATCAACCCTGCTGTCACAATTGCGCTGGCCTTATTCCATGGCTTTGACAAGCGTAAAGTGGGACCTTATATCGCAGCTCAACTACTTGGCGCATTTAGCTCTGCGGCATTAGTTTACTTCCTGTACAGCAACCTGTTTACTGAATACGAAGCGACAAACCAAATTATTCGGGGCACAGAAGCAAGTCTGGCAACGGCCGGTATCTTCTCGACCTATCCACACTCTGCTTTGTCATTCGGTGGTGCCTTTGCTGTCGAGGTGGTCATCACAGCAGTACTCATGTTTGCCATTCTTGGTATTACTGACGATAAAAACGGCGCTCCTCGCGGTGCCATGGGACCTCTGCTAATCGGAGTACTAATTGCAGTCATCGGCGGCTCACTTGGCCCGCTAACCGGATTTGCCATGAACCCGGCCCGTGACTTCGGTCCTAAGTTCTTTGCTTTTCTTGCTGGCTGGGGTGACGTTGCCCTGACTGGTGGTAAAGACATCCCTTACTTCATTGTGCCTATCTTCGCCCCAATCATCGGCGCGTCGTTCGGTGCCTGGCTATACCCTAAAGCCATCGCCCTTTACCTGCCGGAAGCAGCTAATAGCGAAGCAGAAAAAACGCAATCTAACGCTGACATCAATACTGCAGAAATTGCTGACAAAGCCTAATCATAGACAAGGAGAACACTATGACTACCGAGAAAAAATATATCGTCGCGCTTGACCAGGGAACCACCAGCTCACGCGCTGTCGTCCTTGACCATGATGCCAATGTTGTCAGCTCTGCACAGCGAGAATTTACCCAGATTTATCCTACAGCCGGATGGGTTGAACATGATCCGCTCGAAATTTATGCCACGCAAAGCTCTACACTCGTTGAAGCGTTGGCCAAAGCCGAGATCAGAACCGATGAAGTTGCAGCAATCGGTATTACCAACCAGCGTGAAACCACCATTGTTTGGGATAAAGAAACCGGTAAGCCTGTTTACAACGCTATTGTATGGCAATGCCGCCGTACCGCCGAGATCTGCGAAGAGCTTAAGTCTCGTGGCCTTGAAGACTATATCAAGGAAAATACCGGGCTGGTGCTAGACCCCTACTTTTCAGGCACCAAGGTGAAATGGATCCTGGATAATGTAGAAGGTGCAAGAGAAAAAGCCGAAGCTGGAGAGCTCCTGTTCGGTACAGTCGACACCTGGCTGACCTGGAAAATGACTCAGGGCAAGGTACACGTTACCGACTATACCAACGCTTCCCGCACCATGCTATTCAACATCAACACCCTGGAGTGGGACGAGAAGCTACTGTCAGAATTTGATATTCCGCTCAGCATGATGCCGTCAGTGAAAAAGTCATCAGAAGTATATGGCATGGCTAACCTTGGTGGTAAAGGTGGAACCCGTATTCCAATCGCAGGCATTGCAGGTGATCAGCAAGCGGCCCTATTCGGTCAGATGTGTGTTCACTCAGGAGAAGCCAAAAATACCTATGGTACAGGCTGTTTCTTGCTGATGAATACCGGTGATTCAAAAGTCACCTCGGCGAATGGTCTGCTGACTACACTGGCTTGCGGTCCGGAAGGTGACGTCAGCTACGCACTGGAAGGTGCAGTATTTATGGCTGGCGCATCTATCCAGTGGCTACGTGATGAGCTAAAACTGATCACCGATGCCAGCGATACGGAATACTTTGCCGAAAAAGTCGCAACGTCAAATGGTGCCTATGTTGTGCCGGCATTTACAGGCCTTGGCGCGCCGTATTGGGATGCCTATGCTCGCGGAACCATTGTTGGTCTGACCCGAGGCGTGAATGCCAACCACATTATCCGCGCCACATTAGAAAGTATTGCTTATCAGGCCCGCGACGTACTTGATGCGATGCAGGCAGATTCCGGTATTCGCCTCGACAGCCTGAAAGTAGACGGCGGCGCTGTTGCCAATAACTTCCTGATGCAATTCCAGGCTGACTTGCTCGATACCAATGTCCACCGCCCGGTCGTCACCGAGGTCACAGCTCTTGGTGCCGCCTATCTTGCCGGACTTGCTGTTGGGTTCTGGGACAACTTAGACGAGCTGAAAGAAAAAGCGCAGCTAGATCGTCTCTTCATCCCTGATGGTGATCAGGAGAAACGAGAACGCCGCTATTCCGGCTGGAAACGTGCCGTTGCCAGTTCAAGAGGCTGGATCGAACACTAATCCACCAATTTTACTATTAAGCCCGTCACCTACCAGGTGATGGGCTTTTTCACTTACTACCTATTGCTCATTTGAAGCAAGCATGAAAAGGAACGCTATATGAACAAGAGAAGAAAAATCGCCGAAATTGTCGCCAAAACAATCCTATGCTGTAGCATCTTAATTTCTTGCTTCTACTCTTCTCATCCGACCATCGTGATGCTCAGCTCGTTCATCGCCTTAACAAGCTTATTGTCCCTGAAGTTCATCACAAGTTACCGGCACCATGATCTCACCATGTTAAAGATTGCCGAATCAACCGAGCGGTCATTCCTAATTCAGGTAAAGAAACGGGTAAAAAATGGCAAACCATTCAATGACGAACTGATGAATCTCTGCGATACCGCCACCAGTGAAGCAGAAGCCAAGTATAAGATGATTCATGGCTTTAACAGGACGATTCAGTAGCCGGCCTGTATGCTGCAAAACACTGGCAATACGACAAACATACTTTTCACCATTATTAAATAGCGATCTTGGTCACGAAGTTTTAAAATAGCCCACATAAATCCATGGGAATAAAGAGAAAGTCATGTCCAACGAAGATCTAGAATACCAAGCTTGTGAAGCATGTGGCGTATCAGCAGAAATGGGCTTTATCATCAAAGAAGGTGACGATGTCGCTGAAGTTCGTGTCTATGCCAACGGTAAAGACGCACTGGAAGCTGAGCTAAACAACTACCTTGCTCTGGCAAAAGAAGTTAATGCCAACTTCAAGCATGAAGTAACGCAGCTTGCTGAAGACAGTCAGGAGCTTGTAGCCCGTATCCAGTTTGAATGCAGTGCTGAGAAACTGATTTTTGAACTAAAAAGTCGCTCACTCGCTAAATAAAGAGTAATGGTAATCCATGGATAGGCAGAAACATATTTGCCTAAGCTAATGTAATTTCCATACAAAACTCTAAATTTCACACAAAAGCCAATTCCTATGCGGAATTGGCTTTTTTACGATCAAAACAGACTATTTTTACAGCTGACCGACTGATTTGCTGACAATTACGAATGATTAACCGACTAACTGGTCTGATATGCAAAGTTATACTTTTGTCAGTAGTATAAAACTATGCGCACATGGATGCTTTAAGCGCATTTAGTACTGGCAAAACAGCTCATTTTGTATGAAAATGACAGCATATTATGAATCAAATGGCACATATCTTTGTTCTCAATGATATGAAAGAAAAGGAATAGTCCAATGAATAGTAATAAAGCAAAAGTAATTGCAAACTGGAAGCCAACCAACTCTCGTGAATCAGCAGCAATGAAAGAGTTGTTGATGCAAGAGATGGGGGCGACGACAGAGCACCACAAAGGCGGTACTGGCAAGCTAGCACCAAACTCGGGTCGTATGGTCCGCTAACTTCGCTTGTTGATAGAAACTGTATTCTTAAGCGCAGTGTTGCTACAGCACTGCGCTTTTCATATCCGCTAAAGCCTTTAACTCATTGATATTATTTGAAAGCCCTATTTCCCATCCTTGGCAACTTTGTGCCATTTCAAGCGCCCGTTAGTTTCAAAGCTGTTCTCGGGTCCGCACTCCAATACCACGTTCTCAACTACAACGATTGCACCCAGAGAATAATGCTTACCTTCATATAGGCATACTCGGTTACCCACATTTCTAGGTTGTATGGTGATTTCGGGCGTATGCTTGACGGTGATCTCTTTGCTCGCCACCGAAACAGAGAACCCACCTAGCATCATTGGCAGCAATAATACCCACAAGCATTTCTTTATATGACTAAATTTCATTCGTGCCCCCTCTGCTATCTACGCTTATATATACCCAAGCTACCTCAAGATGCAGGATTCAGAGTGAGACCAGCGAGCTCAGTTCAAGGAAAATGACGGTAGGAATGGCTTTCCCTTTCAACGTTATTTGACACAGAAATGGGGTCGCTGGCTCACTCCCAAAGGGCGAGTTTACTTGGCTTCTATGCGTTGTTACCGATTATTAATTTAGAGCCACTAGATTTTCTAATCGGTGCCTAGCCTACAAGCCAAGTAATTCTCGCTGAAACGAGCACCTTGAGGTAGCTTGGGTATATTCCTACAAGGCGACCCAAATAGGTACATTCTTAACGCCAGATTTGGCAATAGGTCATAATTACCGCAACAACTGTATATAGAGGATGAAAAAATCACTTAAAACGACTACGCCATAAATCAAACAAAAATGATGCCAGTATCATGTAGGCAGATGCTAATATGATCTGCACGATTCGAGCATAAAAGCTGACATCGATGAATTTACTATCTGACGATATTACACCTCCCAGAACCACCAGCATCGCCGACATCACCCCAGCCCATATTGGCGCCTTTTCTGGTTGTTGGTATATCTGAGCAGCAATAACCAGGCACACTAAAGACATCAGGGCCAATAAAAACAAAAATTCCGGTGTTGTCACCATAAGCTCATACATTACCAGAGCAAGCAAACCTCCGACTCCGTTGGTTAACAGCAGGAACACGCTGATTTTGATGCTTTTTACCGTAGTTATTTGAAGAGAGAGAATGCCAATAAAAACCATGGTCAAAATAGCACCGTTAATCTGGAAATAATAAAAAAAGACAACTACAGGAAAGGCAACAATGAGCGCTTTAATTGCCTCTTGAACACGCTGTTGCTGGCTAGGTAATTCTGGTGAATTGGAATTTGCAGCCTGTTGTAGCTCCTCTTCTGGCATCAACAAATGTAAAACAGCAAAGGCAATAACCGCCATTACTCCCGAGAAAATGAGCCCAGAACCGACATATATCGCCAGCCCTGAATTTGTGATGCCAAGATAAGGTAATAACAAAACAGCGATCAACAATATAGTGGCAAAGAAATTCCACTGCGGATCCAAAAACAAATAATAGGCATAGAACATCAAGAGACCGACCAGCAATAATAAGATCATTGGGTAATGAGTCACGCCCATGCTGACACTGAGCCCAATCAGTACTGTCAGTACCATAGCGAGCAATAGTTGCAGAAAACGCTCACGATTTGAGATTGGATAGTCAGCCAAGAATTTTGCCAAGAATACCGGAAAGATGAATGACAGCCCCCAGCCGATACCAAAGGCCAACCCGCATGCGACAACAACTCCCACTACATAGCGGATAACCCGACGATAATAACGCCGCTGTTCATCCGATCTATTAGCTTTCGAGTTACTATCCTTCAGGCTCCTATCATTAGAACTACTATTATTTTGACCTATAAGCTCATCATTATCTGACATACGATAGCCAGCTCATAATTCGGATCCACACCCGGCCAAACATATTCAGTACCGAGCTGTCTTGGGTATACACAATGACATCAGCCTGACCTCCGACACGACGAAAACCACGGGCGGTATCATCATCAAACCGTATCGCAACGGGAAACCGCTGCGTTTGCCGCAACCAGCCCGTTTGCGGAGTCACTGAGACCAACTGTCCTGCCTGCTCACTCTGTCCCCAGCTAATCCCCCAATCGATGCTGGCCACCTTGCCTTTGAACACTCTACCCGGCGCAAAGTCGAGGACAATTTCAACCTCATCGCCGACAATCATATTACCGAGACTGTTTTCGCGGAAATAGGCATCAATCCAGACATCTTCACCTGATACGAACGTCAACAACGGCTGACCAGACTGAGCGTAAAAGCCCTCATTCAACCTAAAATTGGAGACGCCGCCAATTGCCGGTGCTCGTAGTACCGTTCGCTCAAGATCAATCTGCGCTTTTTGTAACTGAAGCAAAGCCGACTTCACGGCGCTATTTTCTTTACCCGTTGACCCCAGTTGTTTTTTAGCCTGCTCGAGGTTGGCCTGCGCCGTTTCAACCTGGGCTTTGGCGCTCGCTAATGCAGCCCGGGATTTATCAGCCTCGGCCTTTGGCATTATGCCTTTTTCCGCCATGGCCAATATACGCGATGCCTGCGTGCGAACATGCGCCTGATTCGCCAGAGCATCCGACAACTTTGCCTGAGCAGAGGCTACCGAGGCGGTTTGCACCCCTACCCCCTGACCAGCTTTCACCAAGCCTTGTTCTGCTTCCTGAACAGCCAGCTGATAATCAGCCGGGTCAATCCGAACTAACGGGGCACCAGCCTGCACAACATCATTTGGCTCAACCATCACATCAACTACCCGACCGGAAACCAAAGGCGTAACCGGGATCACATAGCCCCTCACCCTTGCCATATCAGTTGACGGAATATAGCGATCAGCCAACACATAAAACACAAATAGCCCAATACAGATCAGTAAAACTATTACGGTGAGTCGTTTGACCTTATCGACTGGTGGTTTGTCTTTTTTGGGCTTTTCGACACGCTCTTTTTTTACCCGCTTAGGTTTTCCTGCTTTGGGCGCTATTCTCTCACCGGGTTCAGCCTGAACATTCGGCATGTTCTCTTCTGACATACATTGGCTCCGCTGACAGTCTTAACTCAGTCATCAATGTGTACTGAAATTAAATTTCTACGTCTTTAAGAATAGCCATGTATGTGGTTTGTCATGCATTAACAAAGAGAAACGCCCTTTATTCCGCTTGCTGCCCAGCCTTAGGGGAGGCCTTCTCACTCGAACTGCCCGGCTCTACGCGTGAACTAATAACAGCCCCAGTCAGTGCTATAAGCGTTGAGATAAACATCGCCAATGCCATTGGCCAAAGCGTATCTACACATAGCATTGCAGCCAAAGCACTGACACCAGCCCCGACAGCATACTGCACAGCCCCAAGCAGCGCCGACGCAACACCGGCATTATGGGAAAAATACCGCATGAAGCAGGCACTGGAGTTAGACATGATGCCGCCATTGGCAGCGATTGAAATGACAAAACCAGCAGCAGCAAACCACAGATTTTCTGGCGCAATAACCAGAGAACTGACAAGAATCACACCGCCAATCACCTGCATACCCAAAAAGGCTTTTAACAAAGTGGCTGGCTCGTAAGCCCTCAGCAACAAACTATTGGTGCGGTTAACAATCACAATCCCCGTCACATTGGCGATAAACAACCCAGAGAAGAGTTCGACACTCACATCGAAATGTTCGATATAGGCAAACGGCGCATTGGTAATAAAAGTCATCAATACCGCATAGCCAAATGCCTGTGCCAGCAAATAGCCCTGCGCCCGTCGCTCTTTGATTACTGATAGATAGCCGGATTTAACCTTCTTAGCCCCCACGGTTTTCTCAGCTTTTGGCATAATAAATACGGCACAAAGAGAGACAAAAACCGCGATGACACTAAGCGCAATAAAGATCCAGTGCCAGCCTAATGTTTTGAGAATCACAGTACCAACAGTTGGTGCAATAGACGGTGCCAACATCATGATAAGAGCAACCAGAGAGAATAACCGAGCCGCCTCTTTTCCTTCTGCATTATCACGGATGGTTGCAGGCACCCCGACAACCGCAATACCGCCACCAATAGACTGAAGCACTCGCCATGCCCATAGCATTTCCATCGACTCCACCGTGGCAATCAGCAAGCTGCCTGTAGAAAAAATCAGCAAGCCAGCAACCATCACCGATCTGCGGCCAAACCGATCTGATAGCGGACCGCCTATTAACTGGCCTATCGCCATACCCAATACATAAATACTAACCGTCACTGACACCATAGAGATATCAATCTGTAGATCATCCGCCATTACAGGAATAGCTGGCAAATAGCTGTCTATCGCAAAAGGAGACATAGCGAAAACAGCCGCGAGCAAGATGATCAGCGACGTTGGCATTTTTTTATTCATGAAAACCTCTTACTTATCTTTCTAGAAAGATACTAGCTGGCAATTATCTTTCCAGCAAGATATATTTAAACCTCCACTGGAGAGGGTAAATCATGAGCAAGCAAGAAACAGTCGCTAACATATTGAAGAAAATAGAAGATAACTGGCCACAGTCTGCTGAAAAAGGCTCTCCGGCGATCCTTCGCCTCCACCGCATTCATGACTATCATCAGCAGGATTTGATCGAAATCCTCGATCAATATGATCTTCAACGGGCTGATTTCAGCGTATTGGCAGCATTACGCCGACATGGAGAGCCTTGCTGCTTGTCCCCTACCGAACTCTACCGTTCTATGCTTTTCAGCTCCGGCGGACTGACAAAAGTGCTGAGTCGTGTCACCACGCTGGGGCTTATTGAGCGACTCGACAATCCGGAAGACAAGCGCAGCAAATTAGTCAAACTGACGGAAAAGGGAAAAGAGCTGATCGACAGAATCATTCAGCAGTTACATAACCACGAACAAGAGTACGTTTCAGTTTTATCGGACAAGGAGCAGGAACAACTCAATATGCTGTTGGAGAAGCTATTAACTGCAAGGGAATAGAGATATAAGAAAGGATAAAGGTCTTTAATGGAGCAGGTCTGAGAACCAGACATGCCCATTCTTGCTAACAGCAATAGTTGCTGCTGCAAATGCACCAAATAATGATGCTTATTTCTCTGCAGCTACGACAGAGATTTCAACCAACAGTGCGTCACGAGCCATGCTCGCTTCAACACATGCGCGAGCTGGGGCGTGACCTTCTGGTACCCAGTTGTCCCAAACTTCGTTCATTTCAGCGAAGTCTTTCATATCTTTGATGTAGATAGTGGCTGAAAGCATGTGCTCTTTGTCACTACCAGCCTGTTCAAGCAAGGCTTCTACTTTGTCCAGCATTGTTGCTGTTTGTTCCTTGATACCTTGCGTGGCATCAGCACACACTTGGCCACAAAGATAAATCGTGCCGTTGTGCTTAACAATACGGCTCATGCGTTGCTTGGTTTCCAGACGTTCGATCATACTATCGCCTTTTTCATTATAAGGAAAACAGCCCAGGGTATGGGCGAAGAGAAGGCACATTTTAGTCCTAATCGCTTCCAGTTGAAACCGATATAACTATGCTTATTGACAATAAATTAAGGCTCGTCATCACAATTTAGCCGCTAAGATCTACTAAGGCTAAATAAAGCTGTTCACTTTCGTTGCGAGCATAAAACTATGAAGATGTTATTGGATGTGAACTTCCCACACGAACCGTTCAACACTCTGGTAAAAGAGGGGAAAATTGAGGATGTCATGAACCGGATCCTCGAAGAGTTGAAACCAGAAAATTGCTATTTCGTCGAGCAACATGGAAAGCGGAACGCAATGCTGGTTCTAGATATCGACCATGCATCACAGATCCCCAGCTACGCCGAGCCATTCTTCCTGATCTTCAATGCTGACTGCCGTTTTCGTATTGCCATGACAGCAGAAGATCTTGCTTCTTCTGGTTTGGACCAACTTGGCAAGAAATGGCTATAGCCCAACAATCCTCCTAAATACAAGCGCCGGAACAATGTCCGGCGCTTTGTTCAATCGTGTAAACCTTTAATGCAGATAAGCATTTAATCCATCGTCGGCATTACGAACGAACTTGCGTGCTGCTCGAGGCGAACACTTGTTGGCCAGCGACTGGTGACTGTTTTCATCCGAGTGTAGAAACGGACACCATCATTCCCATGGACATTTAGCGGACCAAAGACCGAACGCTTCCAGCCACCGAAACTATGGAATGCCATCGGAACCGGGATCGGCACGTTGACTCCAACCATACCAGCCAATACATCTTCGCTGAACTGACGAGCGGTCTCGCCATCTCGTGTAAAGACGGCCGTACCATTGCCGTATTCATGACGGTTAATCAAATCCAGCCCAGTCTGGTAGTCCGGCACTCGCACTACTGACAATACCGGGCCAAAAATCTCTTCCTTGTAGATAGTCATCTCAGGCGAAACATTGTCAAACAGAGTCGGACCGACGAAATAACCCTGCTCATGACCCGCTACACTCAGGCTACGACCATCAACCACCAAAGATGCTCCTTGCTCGACACCCGAACCGATGTAATCACAGATCTTGTCTTTGTGCTGAGCAGAGATCACCGGCCCCATATCATTCTCCGACCCTTCGACCACACCGGGACCAACACGCATTGCGCTGATGTGCTTAGTCAACTTGTCAATCAGCTTATCGCCGGTTTCGTCACCAACCACCACGGCAACTGACAATGCCATGCAACGCTCACCCGCAGCACCATAGGCTGCGCCCATAATCGCATTGGCTGCCATATCCAAATCAGCATCGGGCATCAACAGACAATGATTCTTGGCTCCGCCCAACGCCTGGCAACGCTTGCCATGAGCTGATGCTGTACTGTAAATGTATTCGGCAATTGGCGTCGAGCCAACGAAACTTACCGCCTGTACACGCGGGTCGGTCAGCAGTACATCCACCGCTTCCTTGTCTCCATTGACTACGTTAAACACACCATCAGGCAAGCCCGCTTCTTTCAGCAGTTCTGCCATCACCAGTGCCAGAGACGGATCTTTCTCAGAAGGCTTGAGGACGAAAGTATTACCAGTCGCCAAGGCAATCGGGAACATCCACATCGGAACCATAGCCGGGAAGTTAAACGGCGTGATCCCCGCACAGACACCTAATGGCTGCATCAGTGAATGGCTATCTACCCCTGTACCGACATTCGCCGAATGCTCGCCTTTTTGCAGATGAGGAATGCCACAGGCAAATTCCACCACCTCCAACCCACGGGTGACTTCACCGACAGCATCCGAGTACACCTTACCGTGCTCCTGAGATATCAGCGTGGCCAGTTTCTCCATATTTTCTTCAAGTAATGCCTTGAATTTGAACATTACCCGTGCCCGCTTAAGCGGAGAGGTTTTGGCCCAGGCGGTAAAAGCCTGATCAGCGATGGCGATAGCTTCAGCCGTTTCCGCAACCGAGCTTAGAACAACCTGGCGGATCTGCTCGCCTGTTGCCGGGTTAAATACCGGTGCAAGGCGCTCGCTGTGACTCTCGCTCAACTGCCCATTGATATAGTTCTGAACTGTTTCCATTTTTGGTTCCTCTTACTTATTGCAGTCAAGCAGCCCGGCTTCTTGAGCGAGTTGCTGTAAATTCTTGTATCCCATCGTGGCGTAGGTCATCGGGTGGGCAACCGCAGGGTCCTGCTCGGCCTCGACCACCAGCCAGCCTTCATAACCAACTTTGTTAAGTACATCGAATAAGGCTGGGTAATTAACGCAACCATCACCCGGTACGGTAAACACCCCGCTAAGCACCGCATCAAGGAAGCTGGTTTTACGATTTTTCACATCGGCCAATACATCTGCCCGAATATCCTTGGTGTGAACATGATTGATACGGTGAGCCCACCGAGTAGCTACAGCAACCGGATCGGCTCCGGCGTAAGTCAGATGCCCGGTATCAAGCAGCAACCCCACTTCCGGACCGGTATACTCCATCAGATCGTCGATATCCTGTGCCGTTTCAATCACTGTTCCCATGTGGTGGTGGTAAGCAATCTGCACTCCCTGACTTTGGGTATAGCGGGCAAACTCCGTCAGCTTCCTGCCGTATTCCTGCCATTGGTCAGCTGGAAATTCAGGCCGCAGGTGTACAGGGGTATCCTGCTGTCCATGAATACAACCGGTCACCTCGGCAAACACCATGACTTTGGCGCCCAGTTCACGCAGCAATGTAAGATGCGGCTGAACTGCTTCGATTTCCTCTTCGACACTGCGGGTCAATAACTCACCGGAGTACCAGCCGGAAACTAGCTTAAGATCGTGATCGACCAGAATAGGACCAAGAATGCTCGCCTGATGGGGAAACTTATTACCCAG
This sequence comes from Photobacterium proteolyticum, assembly GCF_001939735.1. Lineage (GTDB taxonomy): Bacteria > Pseudomonadota > Gammaproteobacteria > Enterobacterales > Vibrionaceae > Photobacterium > Photobacterium proteolyticum. The sequence goes on along the minus strand of NZ_MJIL01000092.1, from coordinate 138,176 downwards.
TTCGAAGCCTGCAAAGCCTGCCGAACGACCTTCCTGCAGACAAGTCTCCAAAGGTGTTTCTGCACCAAGGGACGGTAGATCATCATTAGTCCATGTCAGTGGGTTGATACCTAGTTGAACTGCCATGCTTATTCTCCTTTATATGCCTATTCGTTTAGATCACTTGCTGCTGCTTGGCCAACTCGTAACGTTTCCTGGCCTCTCGAACCTGTTCACGCTCCGATACTTCCGGCACAGCCACTTCCCACCATGAACCGCCCGACTCCGTCGTGCTTAGCGGATCAGTATCCAATGTGATCACGTAGGTGCTGTTACTTTGCTTGGCACGCTCCAGAGCCTGTTCCAGTTCGGCAATGTTGCCGACTTTCTCTGCCTGTGCTCCAAGCGATTTTGCATGGGCCGCAAAATCTGTCTTGGGAGCCCCTGCCTCGACGGTGTTACAGTCTTTCAGCAGGTTATTGAACCCAGCCCCGCCACAGGCCTGCTGTAGTCGGTTGATACAGCCGTAACCTCGGTTATCCAGCACCACCAGTATCAGTTTTTGTCCCAACATCACTGAGGTGGCAATTTCCGAGTTCAGCATCAGATAGGAGCCGTCTCCAACCATCACAAAGACTTCCGAGTCCGGCTTGGCCATTTTCACGCCCAGGCCACCGGCTATTTCGTAACCCATGCATGAAAAGCCGTATTCGAGGTGATAGCCTTTGTCATATCTAGTTCGCCAGAGCTTATGCAGCTCACCCGGCAGGCCGCCTGCGGCGCAGACAACGATATCTTTCTCACCGGCACTACGGTTCACCGCACCAATCACCTCGGCATCGGTCGGCAGTTCAGTGCCGCGATCTGTCATTGCAATAGACACTGTCTCATTCCAGCTATCTCGCTGCTGTCGTGCGTGTTCCAGCCAGCCGCTGCTCACCTGCCAATTGGCAAGCCCATCATTCAGAGCCGGCAAGGTACGTTTTGCATCAGCAACCAGCGGGATGCCATAGTGCTTGGTTGCGTCATAACCGTTGACGTTAAGCGAGATAATTTTGGCATCGGGCTTGAACAACGCTCTCGAGCTTGAGGTGAAATCCTGCAGCCTCGTTCCGACTGCAATAACAACATCCGCTTCACTGGCCAACGTATTCACGGCAGACGATCCGGTCACACCAATAGCACCCAGGTTCGACGGATGGTCCCATGGCAAAGCTCCTTTTCCGGCCTGCGTCTCACCAACCGGTAACTGATAGGCTTCGACAAACGCTTTGAACTCATCCAGTGCTTGCGAGTAATGCAAGCCACCACCGGCTACCACCAAGGGCTGCTTGGCAGCCTTAATCAGCGCCAGTGCTTGCTCTAGCTCGGTATCATCCGCACCGGGACGGCGGATCCTATGTACTTTTTCAGCAAAGAAGTGCACCGGATAATCAAACGCCATGGTCTGAACATCCTGCGGGATAGCAATAGTTGCCGGACCACACTCTACCGGATCGGTCAGCACTCGCATCGCCTGCGGCAAGCTATTCAATAGCTGCTCAGGACGAGTAATACGATCAAAGAAGCGGCTGACCGGCTTGAAGCAGTCATTGGGGGTTATGGTCGGATCGGCCCAGTTCTCCACCTGCTGCAAAACTGGATCCGGTTCACGAGTCGCAAAGGTATCCCCCGGTAGCAGCAGTACCGGCAAGCGGTTGACATGAGCCAGTGCCGCCGCTGTTACCATATTCAATGCCCCCGGCCCTACCGATGTGGTTGCCGCCATCATTTGCTGACGATTATTGGCCTTGGCAAAAGCAATCGCACTATGCGCCATTGCCTGTTCATTATGAGCACGGTAAGTCGGCAAGCTATCGTTGGCGTGATATAACGCCTCGCCCAAGCCCGCGACATTGCCATGGCCAAAGATAGCGAACACACCGGCGAACAGTGGCTGAATATCACCTTCAATATCGACTTTCTGTGCCTGTAAATATTTGACCAGAGCCTGAGCCATCGTCAGGCGAATCGTAGTTGCAGTCATTGCTAGGCTCCTTTATTATCCGCGCTGACGCCAAAGAGTGATCAGGTTGTGATAGTTGCGCTTGATTTGCTCAATCAGCTCGGCATCGTCGATATTATTGGCAAGCCAGTCACGGGATGGCTGACCAAAAATGGTTCGTCCTACCGCAAACCCCTTAACAACCGAGTTCGATGCTGCTGCATTGAAGCCCGCCTGCAATTCAGCTTCCGGCGCATCCAGACCTAACAACACAACGCCCCGGCAATGCTTGTCACGTTCTTGAAGCAATGTTTCTACCTGAGCCCAGCTCTCTGTTGCCATCGGCGGCAATTTCCACCAGTCGGGTTTGACGCCCAGGTTGTAGAAGCGCTGCATTGCCCGAAGATACAAGGCATCCGTTTTTTCCATTCCGGCTGGCAAAATGACTTCCAGCAACAATTCATGACCGGACTGACAACAAGCTGCATAGACTTCCTGAACCTGCTTTTCCTGCTCCAGTCTCAGCGCATGGTGATCATCGGGATGAAAAAAGACCAGGCATTTGACAACATGCTCCAACGGCCAGCTAATCAGCTGAGAACCGATATTGCCGTGCTCCATTTCAAGCGGACGGGAAGCCGGTAGCTCAACCGGGCGGCCAATCCACCAGCCTTTGCCGGTAACTTCATTGAGCACGTCCTGCCCCATATTGCCGTCACATAACAAACCAGCCTTCCCTTGGAGCCCAGCTTCCTGCGCCACTTCCTGACTCGCCTTGAAGATCAGTTTTTTCAGCGGGCTTATGCGCGAGAGATCTGCCCCGACTTTTCGCGCCATCTCGACAAACTGAATACGATGATCAAAAGCCAGTACGCACAACTCCGGCCAGGATTTATCACGGGTAGTCACACGGTGAAGATGATTAAGGTGTTCATCCAAATCAGGCCTTGGAACATCGTTAGCCCTCGCCAGGTAGTCATCCAGCTCTTCTTTGGTCGGCATTGCCGGTGCACAGCCATGGCGGGATACGACCAATGCACCGCACGCATTGGCGTAAGCACACGCCTTCTCCCACCCTTCGTTATTGAGATAGCCACGAAGCAGCCCTGACATAAAGGCATCACCAGCCCCAAGCACATTCAGGACATCAACCCGTACACCATGGACGGTTATTCCCTCATCCAAATCGCCGGGGATCACATCGCTAAAGACGGAGCATCCAAGCGGGCCACGCTTGCAGACTAATTCGGCCTGAGTGATTTCACGAACCGATTTCAACGCTTCAACGGTATCGGTTGAACCGCCGGCAATGTGAAACTCTTCTTCTGTTCCAACAATTAAGTCAAACAGGCCAAGCACCTCTTTAAGCTGCTCTGTCACCTGTTCAGACTCGACAAAGCGGGTTTCACCGTCTCCCAGTGTTGTCAGCCCCCAAAGCACCGGGCGGTAATCAATATCAAGTGCGGTTTTAACACCATGCTTACGCGTATAGCGAAGCGCCGTCAGTACGGCATCACGGGTTTTCGGGTTAGAGAGGTGTGTTCCGGTAATCGCCAAACAACGTGCCGATGCAATGTAATCCTCATCGACGTCATCTGCGGTTATCGCCATGTCAGCACAATTATCACGATAAAAAATCAGCGGGAACGTCTCTTCATCTTTGATTCCCAGAATCACTAACGCAGTCAGGCGTTCCTTATCGGTGATCAAATTGCTGGTATCGACGCCAACTCGCTCCAGCTCTTCACGCAAAAAGCGCCCCATATGCTCATCGCCGACCCGAGCCAACATCGAAGATTTCAGTCCCTGCCGCGCTGTTCCATAAGCAACATTTCCCGACGAACCACCGAGATACTTGGAAAATGTCCCCATGTCTTCCAATCTGGCACCAATTTGCTGACCATAAAGATCGACTGCTACGCGCCCCATACATATAAGATCAAGCTTCTTATCACTGGTCGTCATCCTATCTACTCCTTCCTAGAGCCACCCGGCAGGTAACCCTGAGCCATGACCGAACGTCTTTTGTTCTCACCGCACCGACACTGTGCAGATATATTTCGGTATCAAATAATTAACATTGCTGTTTCGATATTAGGTTTATACGGAATAAACGTTTCACCATCAACATCTTTTGAAATAAATAAATCTAACTGTGATCACCCTGACATTTTTCACGCAAATTTTCATTTTCTCACCTAGCGAAAAATAAAATGAAAAATATTTTTCGCCAATGTAGCGAATTTTGAAATTAATGAAATAAAAGTTCCGTAATTTACTAAAAATCAACTACTTACATTAAAGCACAAAAAACAATCAATTATTAAACCTTTAAAATCAACACCTTAACTCGAAACCTTTGTTCGAAAATTAATTTTAAATGAGACCAAGTTAACAGTTTATACATTTTTGCAACATTGGCTGTGGTTATACTTCCATTCTGGTCTTATAGTTTTCACCGCCAACACAAAAAATATTTTTCAATAACGTGAAGACTCGGCTCTGGTCATTAAATTGATTATGAAGCCACCACAACCAGCAACAGTGAAACGTCTGAACTGCGTTTAAAACACTGATCAGAGGGTGCTAGCGCTGGCCGTGAATAATAATGAAGGAGGCAACAATGCCATCAGCAACCAACGGATTTACCTCGCTGCTAACCAAAAGCGTACAACTTGCTGCAACCTACTTAATCGAGAAACCGAAAAAACTCATCCGCTCCGGCCTATTCGTAACAGGTCTATTGGCACTTGTTGCCTGTGGCGGGGAAGAAGCTAACAGCGATGTAACCCGCATAGGTGTCGCTATTCCGAACTTCGATGACACATTCATGGTGTATATGAAAGATGCCATGGACAAATATGCCGATCAGTTTGATGGCAAAGTTGAACTCATCTTCGTCGACGCTAAAGAAGATACTGCCAAGCAGCTGGGACAAGTCGAAAACTTTATCGTCCAGCAGATGGACGCCATTATTCTGGTTCCGGTTAATACCGATGCCACCCAACCAATGACCGACCGTATCACCAAGGCCGACATTGACCTTGTCTTTTTGAACCGTCGCCCTTCCTACATGCCAGAAGGTGTTTACTATGTCGGCTCCGAAGAGCTTAAGTTCGGTGAAACCCAGGCTCAGTTCGCTGCAAACTCCATTGATAGCGGCAACATCGGGATCCTGATGGGCATGCTGACTCAGGAAGCAGCAATCATGCGTACTCAAGGTGTCGAAGAGTTTTTCAAAGACAAGCCAGACTTCAATGTTCTGCGCAAGCAAACCGGTTTATGGCAGCGCGCTCAGGGCATGACAGTAATGGAGAACTGGATCAATTCAGGTGACAAGCTAGACATCATTTTGGCTAACAACGACGACATGGCGCTAGGTGCTATTCAGGCTCTACAAGCGGCTGGCAAACTTGACGAAACCATTGTTGTCGGTGTTGATGCAACCCCAGATGGCTTGATGGCAATCAAAAAAGGCACCCTGGATGCCACAGTATTTCAGGACGGTGCCGGTCAGGCTCGCGGAGCCATCGATGCAGCTCTCAATGCTGTTGCCGACAAAGCTCAGGAAAAAATCACCTGGATCCCTGCCGAGCTGGTAACCAAGGACAACCTTGCAGCATTCGAAGCAAAAAAAGGCTAATTCAGCAGCGATAAACCAATAACAGTCCTAACTTTGGCTCTGTATCGAACATCCTTCGGTGCGACATACAGAGCCCTACTCTGGAGTAAAAGAGGCATGAGCCAAGTATTACTAGAGATGCGCGGTATTACCAAGACATTCCCGGGGGTCAAGGCGCTGGATAATGTTCAGCTCACTCTGAAGGAAGGTCGAGTAATGGCACTCATGGGCGAAAACGGTGCCGGTAAATCCACTCTGATGAAAGTGATGTTCGGCATCTACGAACGTGATTGTGGAACCATTCGCTATAAAGGAGAGCTGGTTGAGTTTCATGGTGCCAAAGAGTCGCTCGAAGCCGGAATATCAATGATCCATCAGGAACTCTCGCCTGTTCTGCACCGCAGCATCGCCGAGAACATCTGGCTCGGCCGGGAACCGCTTAAAGGCCCGCTGAAGCTTATCGATCATGACAAGATGTACCGAGATACAGAGGAGTTACTCGCCAAGCTCGATCTAAAACTCGACCCACGTATTCATATGAGCGAACTAACGGTCGCCACCATGCAGATGGTCGAAATTGCCAAAGCTATCTCCTACAACTCAAAAATCATCATCATGGACGAACCGACGTCAGCACTGACTGACAAAGAAGTCGACCACCTGTTTGAGATCATCGAAATGCTCAAGTCACGTGGTGTAGCCGTTGTCTATATCAGTCACAAGATGGATGAGATATTCCGTATTTGTGACGACATTACCGTATTTCGGGATGGCTGCTACATCGGCGAGCGTGAGGCTAAAGACACCAATCACGATGAGCTGGTACAGATGATGGTTGGCCGGGATCTCGGCGATGTATTCCCGCCTCCTACAGCCAAACCGGGCAAAACCCGGCTCGAAGTCAAGAACCTGTCCGTCGACGGTGCATTCAGCAACATCAGCTTCAAACTACATGAAGGCGAAATTCTGGGTATCGCCGGGCTGGTCGGTGCCGGTCGTACCGAGCTTATCGAAACCCTGTTTGGCGTGCGACAGAAGGATTACGGAGAGATCTGGATCAACGGTGAGAATGTCGAGATCCGCACACCTCAGGACGCAATCAGTCACAAAATGGCCTTTTTAACCGAAGATCGCCGCCATTCAGGTCTTTACCTGATGCTCGATATTTTTGCTAATACCTCGATTGCCCATCTGGATGCCTATCGAAACAAAGTGGTTAACGTATTGGATGTGCGCAAGATGCGTAGCGACAGTGAAAACCACTGTAAGCAGCTTCAGGTCAAAACGCCGCACATGAACGAGACCATCGATAACCTCAGCGGCGGCAACCAGCAAAAAGTATTGCTGGCACGCTGGATGCTCACCAAGCCTGACATTCTGTTCCTCGACGAACCGACTCGTGGTATCGACGTGGGCGCCAAATCTGAAATCTACAAGCTAATGCGCTTGCTCACCGGTATGGGCAAAAGCCTGGTCATGATTTCATCCGAGCTTCCCGAAGTGATGGGAATGAGCGATCGGATCCTGGTCATGCATGAAGGCAAGCTCAAAGGTGCCATGGATGGCCATGAAGCCACCCAGGAGAAAATCATGTCAGTAGCCCTGACCTGATCATCAAGACAAATAAAGACTCGATACCAAGCTGGCGCTTGCAAACGAATAAGCGTCATATCCGCCCGGCGGAAACCCAAATAGCATGAAACAAATCAAGGAATGTAGTTATGATTGCGAAACTGCTACGGACAACAGAGGGCGAAAGCTCTTCGGCAAACATGAAGCGATTTGCCTCGAAATATGCCATTTATGTTGTCTTTGTCGCCATGTGTGTGGTGATGTCGATTTTATCCCCGGCCTTCCTGACCGTGGCCAACCTACTTAACGTTGTCACTCAGATGGCCAGTATCGGCCTGCTGGCTCTGGGCGTCACCATCATCATTATCACCCGAGGCATTGACCTTTCTTCCGGTTCAGTACTTGCCGTTGCTGCCGTCGTATCAGCCAGTATGGCGCAAACGCTGGACTGGGGAATGCGGATGTACCCGAGCATGCCTGAACTGCCGGTTATTGTACCTATTATTGCAGCCCTTGCTGTCGGTGCTCTTTGCGGCTTTATCAACGGTGCGTTGATTGCCTTTACCGGTGTTCCTCCGTTTATTGCCACCCTGGGGATGATGATCATTGCCCGCGGCGCCGCCCTGCTCTATTCAGACGGCCGTCCTGTTAGTAGCCTGATTGACTCCTACCAGTGGATTGGTCAGGGAAATATTGCCGGGCTACCTGTTCCGGTGCTGATTTTCATCATTATGGCAATTGTTTCCTACATCCTGCTTAACTACACCCGTTTCGGTAAATATGCCTACGCAATCGGCGGTAATGAAAATGCCGCGTATGTATCAGGCATCAATGTTAAAAAATACAAGATTCTGGTTTATACCTACGCTGGACTGCTTGCCGGTATCGCAGCCCTAATTCTGGCTGCACGTATTAACTCAGGTCAACCGGGCCTTGGGGTTATGTACGAGCTTGACGCCATCGCTGCAGCAACTGTCGGTGGGGTCTCTCACGCCGGTGGTATCGGCACCATTCAGGGCACCATCATCGGCACCATGATTATGGGTGTACTGCAAAACGGTCTGGATCTGCTCAACGTATCAGCCTATTGGCAGCAGGTCGTGAAAGGTCTGGTTATTGTTGTGGCCGTTATCTTCGATATGAAGCGACAGAAAAAGAGCAAATAACTGACCAAACAATATGATTAATTTGATTCACTCTTCTTTATACCAATCTGGATGAGTGATTGGTATTACTTCAAGTTTGACTGTAGGCCCCTTGGGTTGAGGTAGCCACGTTTCTCCCAGGACGCGTGGCTTTTTTTTCGCGTTTTTTTCTAGATTGAGCCCAAATTAGTCGTTGTTCTATCCACCCGAACAGTGACCACACTCGAAATGATTATTCCAACATGGAATTAAAACACCTGAATTTGAAAAATACGTTTCACTTCAAAGCACAAAACCCTACAATTAAGTCAGAACTTTTAAACGGAGACAAAGATGTCTGCAGCTACTAACCTGACTGAGCTTCAGGATCAGATTCGCTCTCGCTATGGCGATTTGAGCAAGCGTCTGCAACAAGTCGCTGAGTACGTGCTGGATAACACAAACAGCATCGCTTTCGATACAGTGGCGGTGATCGCCAAACAGGCCGACGTCCCCCCCTCTACCCTTATCCGCTTTGCCAATGCCTTTGGCTTTACCGGTTTCAATGAAATGAAACAGCTATTTCGTCGTAACCTGGTTGAAGAAACAGCAAGCTACACCGACAGAGCAAGGCTTTTTAAGGAACTGGAAGGTAACCATACCCCACCAGAGCGCCCAGAAGACATCCTGCAGGAGTTTGCCCGCGCCAATGCTCAAGCTATGCAGCAACTCGCCACGCAAACTTCACCGGAAAAACTGCAGCAGGCAGTCGATATCCTCGCCAATGCCGACAACATCTACCTAATAGGCCTGCGTCGCTCGTTCAGCGTTGCATCCTATCTGACCTATGCACTGCGCCACCTTGAGCGCCGGGCATTCCTGATTGACGGCCTTGGCGGGATGTTCAAGGAACAGCTGAGCATGATCGGCCCCAATGATGCTGTTATTTCAGTCAGCTTCACTCCCTATGCCCAGGAAACGGTCGAGCTCAGTGAAATCGTCTCTCAGGTCGGTGCCAAGCAAATCGTCATGACCGACAGCCAAATCAGCCCATTGGCTTCATTTAGCGATGTTTGTTTCATTGTCAAAGAAGCCCAAGTGGATGCATTCCGCTCTCAGTCCGCCTCTCTGTGCCTGGCTCAGACACTGGCCGTATCATTGGCGTACAAGCAAGGTGAAACAAAAGGCGAATCCAAATCGACCACAGCAACACGCTAGGCTTTTCCTGCCTGCTGCAGCAACCCTTCTCACAATTTGATGCTAAAAGCTTCACGTTAGCCGCTAGCCGTTCAAAACCAACAGTACAAAACTAAAAAAGCCTCGCAGTTGCGAGGCTAAAACTAAGCAATTCATTCAATTAAGCTCTTTATCTGCCAACGCGGTATCAATGGGGGTTGATACCGGGCTGAATTCAGCTCCCTACTCACTCATCTAGGTTATCTGAACAAACCACTTATTAGGAACACGGGGTAACCTTGCTACTTCATTACAAAGTTATTTCACTACAGCGATACTGTCTTGCCACTATGGAGCGCCTCAAGTGCCGCTTCAGCCAGAACCAGCGCCTGCTCACCATCATAGCCATTACATTCCGGCTCGCATTTACCAGCCAGAACATCAACAAAACGCTGCCATTCTGCAATATAGGCAGCCTGATAGCGTTCCAGGAAGAAATGCTGCGGCTTGGCGCTGATACAACCTTGCTCACCCCAGTGCTGAACCAGGTTTTCTTTGACATTTCCGGCCTGAAGCAAACCCTTCTCACCGTGAAGCTCGATACGCTGATCGTAGCCATAGCCAGAGCGGCGGCTGTTGGTAATTGTGGCAATTGCACCAGACGGGAAATTCATCACGATCACGGCCGTGTCGATATCGCCAGCTTCTCCAATGGCCGGATCGACCATGCAACTACCATGGGCGGAGATAGAAACAGGATCTTCACCGATGATAAAACGGGCCATATCCAAATCATGGATTGTCATGTCCCGGAACATCCCACCGGAAACTTTGCTGTATTCCGCTGGCGGTGGCGACGGATCACGCGAAGTGATAAGCAGGGATTCGGCTTTGCCGATCACCCCCGCACTTAACTGTTCCCTTACCTGACGGAACTGAGGATCGTAGCGGCGGTTGAAGCCCACCATCATAGGTGCATTATGCTGCTTCACAACTGCCAGACAGTCACGTACACGGCTAAGATCAAGGTCAATTGGCTTTTCACAGAAAATTGCTTTGCCATTTTGGGCAGCCAACTCGATTAAATTGGCATGGGTATCAGTTGCTGAACCAATGCATACTCCATGAACAGCCGGATCAGCCATCGCTTCTTCCACGCTCTGAATAACAGCATCGTACTGAATTGCCAGCTTCTGTGCCCCTTCCAAATAAGGGTCGATCACAGAGTAGAGATTCGTTTCCGGGTGATTAGCAATATTGACAGCATGAACCTGACCAATACGGCCAGCCCCAAATAGCGCGATATTAAACATGCCTGACTCCTTAGCTAGCGAGCACTGTTCTCTATTTATCAAAGTGCTCGCGGGTTTCACGTTATTAAAATAATGGGTTTAGGTTGTTGATTGTTATTTATTCTTTTCGGCGTAAGTTTCACTGTTTATCCATCGATGATCAGGCTCCCAGGTAAACAACCATTTCCGCACGGGACCTGCCATCACATTCAGGTAGTAGCTGTCATAACCGGCAATCGTTGCCACCGGGTGATAGCCCTTCGGAACCTGAACGACATCTTTGTTGTATACCGCCATGCACTCATCCAACTCACGATCGTCGGTATAGACACGCTGCATACAAAAACCCTGCTCGGGATTGAGCCGGTGATAATAGGTTTCTTCGAGGTAGGTTTCTGCCGGTTCGGCACTGTGATCATGCTTGTGGCTCGGATAGGAGCTGGTACAGCCTTCGTCGGTATACACTTCAACCACCAGCAGACTGTCCGCCTCTTTATAATCCGGCAAAATGTTATGAACATAACGACGGTTGTTACCAACACCGCGAGATTCAGCATCGATATCCTCCGGCCCTATCAAGCGGGTCGGATAATTCCCTTTTCCCGGCGCAAGGCATACTGCAAGTTCCAGCGGCGTATTGGCGACAACGGTATATGCCTCACCTTTTGCAACATAGACAGCATAGGGTTTCTTACGTTCAAACGGCCCCATTCTGTCGCCAATGTTCTCAAAACAGGCTGTATCTGTCGTAACCGTCGCTTTTCCGCCAACCAGTACCAGACATACCTCATTGTCTGATGCTGACATAGTCAGGCTCTGACCAACTTCCAGCTGATACACCTCAAACCCAACATATCCCCACCCTGCAGATTCAGGAGTAATCCGTTGAGTATTGCCCAGATGATCCGGCGATTGATATTTAGATAGCAACGTTGACATTTACTGACCTCACTTTCTCGTTGTGCTGGCTTCATACTCAGCTTATAGAATTAATTTTTCAAAATAGTATCAACATGAAACTTACATTCCAAAATAAAATGTTAGTGCATCGTTCATTTTGTGGGCGAGATAACATGCGTAAAAATTAAACGCCTTTTGTTGCGTATCTGGCATAAATTCTTCCGCTTCACCATAGCCAGTTAATCTCCACGACTGTTCTCACTGATTGAGCATGGCGCGATAAATATTTTTCACCGAAAAGCATGTGGCCCAGCCTAATCATAACCCCACAATATTAGATATGGACAACAACACAGTGAGTACGCAGTGTTTATTATCATTTTTGTGGGCTCAATATAAAAACAAACCGAAAAATATTTTTCAACCTCTTTTTTGAAACTATACTCAGCCTTCAATAACAGCTAAGAGCAACCTGTTCGATCACGACTTCACGAGGGATTTATCATGCGCTACGCATTACATGGAATGTGCTCACTGCACAGCAATATCGTCAGCGACATCCGCTTAGCCAGAGAGACTGGCTATCAGGGGCTGGAAATTCACACAGATAAGCTATGGCGTTATATTCAGGCAGGATTAACGGCTTCCGCTCTGAAATCTCGACTTGAAGAAGCTCAAATTACGCCTAGTGCTATCGACATCGTAGGATCTGTTGAAGCCACCGACTTGGCGACCCAACAGACCGTATTTGACAACGTCACCACGCTATGTCGATTTGCTGCCGAAATAGGCGCACCGACCATTCAGTTAAATGCCTTCGAAGCACTTAACGGACTCTCTGTTGAGGACAATATCCGGATCACTGCGCAAAACATCAGGCGTATTGCAGATATTGGCAAAGAACACGGTATTCGTTTCCAATACGAAGGCGCAGCCTGGACACCGATAGCGACCCTCGAAGACTACTACCGGTTATATGATGCGGTTGGACGTGACAATTTCGGATTTGTGCTCGACACCTGGCATTTCTGGGCCTGCCGAGGTGCAGCGCCTGAAGACATGGCAAAAATCGACAAACAACTCATCTATAACGTACACCTTTCTGACGGTACCCGCCCTGACGTCGGCGCTCCCTGGGTCGACGAAAAAGAGCTAAGAGGCTATTTACTAGGAGACGGTGAAATCCCTCTCCAGGAGTGGGTCGATGCTATCAAGAGCACCGGTTATAACGGCTTCTACTCAGGCGAATTCCTCAATGACCAGTTATGGGAAGCGGACCACTACGAAGTCGCAGCCGCAATGCTTGATGGTATGAAGAAGCTTATTACCATGTCTTAGCAGAAATAAAAAAGGTCGATATTACTATCGACCTCTAACATTATTTTTAAGCTTTTTTCCGACTATCTAATCTTTCTTCAAGCTCTCTAAAGGCATTTTTTATCTTATCATCTGTTGATTGCATACTAGCCTTTTGAGCTGCTTTTTGCGCTTGCTCGTAGGTAAGCTTCATCAATTTATATACAGTAAACTTACCATCATTGGTCACCGCTTCTTGCCTGACTGTTACATAGCCGCCCATAGGTACATTATCTACGATAGTATCAATCAGCTGAGTATATTGCTCTGTTACTCCGGAGTTACTTTCTTGAATAAAGCTTTTCTCATTACCGGACATCTCTTGATTGAATGCTTTTGCTAATTCAAATTGAGCATTAAGCGTCGCTTTCTTAATCGCAATATTCAGTTTCGAGCTTTCCGCGATACCAATCCCATAAACACCTGTAACATCATTTTGAGGTGGATTCAGTACCCAATCAGGAATATTGCTCAATTGTTTTTCAGCTTTCTCTTGCTTTGCATCAGCAATAACTTGCTCAGCTTTTATCTGATCTTCAGCCAATTCAGTAGCCGTTGGCGCAGATGAGCAACCAGAAATAGTTAACAGGCTAACTGAAGTAAGAGCAATCAATGTTTTTTTCATGTACAGTCCTTGCAAATTAAGCGAATTTACTGTGTCAGTTCAACACAATAATAACGTTCACCATTTAAAAGCTTATAATCAGAAAACACGGTTTGGACGCCTGTAATCTGATGCTTACTCTTTAAATTGATCTCTTCTGTAAGCACATCCTTTGTTTGGATGTTATTGGCACTCTCTTCTGTCACCGTCTCTAAGCGAGTCTTTGCGGTAACCGTAGCTCCAAGCTCATGAGAGAGCGCCCCCTTAGCTTTGGCTTTTGCTGTGATCTCGTCGATATACCTATTACCAGAATCAGGAACACATGCACTACCTTCTATATCAGCAGAAACACCAAAGCTAAACAGAATGATTGATAAGGCCAAATATTTAGTCATACTTCCATCTGTAAAGGTCATCTTTATTCATCACAACCACCTTAGCATTTAGTGACGTAATAGATCTAAGTTGTGACTCCGATAAATTCCTGATAATAATAGGATTTCTGTAACTATAGCTAAGAAGGTTTTTGTTTTTCGAGTCATTTGCGTGTTGAAAACCGTATGTGTCGTTACCAACATGACCAAGTTCACCGCTGATTGGTAAGTAACCTTTGCCATATTTTGAGTCGATTTCGATAGCGATAACCTTGGATTTGAGCGCCCCAAGAAGCTTTTCTGTATAAGGTTTCTTTTGTCTATCGTCATTATTATTGTAATAGGAAAGACAAACCGAGTATTTAATCCTTCGGCAACGACGGGAAAAATCGTCAATCTTAAAATACTTACTAAGTGTTGGTAGCGTACTTTTGGTTGGAAGGTTCCAATCTACTGGCACAGATACATTAAAACTACCATCTTTATTTTTAACGAAGTTAGGCTTACCCATCGTGACTTTGGTTTCATTTTTAAATACGTTCAACACGTTCATGGTTAAGTCATCAAGTGCGAGATCGTATTCATTATCTTCAAGCATTGCTAACTGAAACAAGGTACCTTGCTCGAAGGCCTGACGTGTAGCTTCGCGGTTACGATCCAACTCATCTAACACCAATTCACGCGCCTTCATTAACTCTGTACTAGAGTTATCAGAATTAATCTTGCGTGTCAGTGAGACTAACTCATCTCGAAGTCGCTTATTATCGGCTTCCAATGACTTAATTTTTGCTTTACGCTCAGGATCCGACTTAAGTTTTGCCAAGCCATCTCGAATCGACTCTTTTGATAATCTAATATTGGCTGTTGTATTGAGAACAATGTTACCGGATTTATCAATTGAGCGAGAGTTAGTACGATCTTTAACTTCCATAAAGCCCGCAGTAAGTATTCTAATTTGCTGTTTCGTTATTTTGTTGCCAGAAACTTCTAATTCGCTCTCAACATATGTACCAGCATAATCTGATGCTGATTTCTTCGCAGATTCTAAGTTAATGTCTTTGGCACTTGTCATCGTATCATTATCGCCAAGAGTATAACTTTCCGTTACCTTTAAAGTGATTGCGTTAGTAGTATCACTTATAACCGACACCGCAGCTTGTGCTGAAGCACAAAATGACAGCCCAATGATACTTGCTAGAAGCTTTTTGTTCATACATCTATATCTCTGTAACTAAATGAATTTCTGGAAGAAAAATCATATCATACAAACAGCATATAATTATGGTATTAGCCATGTTGATAGTGCTCTACCTCACAAAAACAAGTTATTGAGTTAATGTAGCTAGTGATATATCGGTATTAAATGAAGAGGTGATAAATCAAATAAACACACTCGGTTATCTCCTTTGGGTATCAGCATTACCACGCCTATGCCTAGCTCCATACTTTGAAAACTTCTCTTTCGTCTATTCACCGCAACAATGGTTAATACTATTTTTGATTTGATGCTTGAGATAATTATCTGATAAGCCGTGTCATCACTTATCTCTCAGACGAGTGATAACACAGGCGGCCGATTTTCGGCCGCGGTGCAGAACAGTATGTTAACTAGAAATTAATTTGGAATAGGCAAATTATGAGCCTTCAAGAAACTCAGCTTATCCCAATATCCTCGCTGAAACGTAATTAGCCCGTCTTCAAATTTAAAGAACCCGCAGCCACGCAAGCCAAACGTATCATACAGTAGCTGGTATTCCATATTTAACGTTGTACTAAGAACGAAAACACCTCGCCCGGGCATCAATATCTGGTGGGTTATTTGTTGGCGATTGAGTATTCACGGCATCACTCGGGGAAAGGCAGACACATTTCAATCAGGTGGCACCATTCGTGCCACCTGATTTGCCTGTTGCGCCTATTGCCTCTAAGGCGTCGGGGCTTTCATTGGCAGGCGCTTTATAGCTCTTGCATCAGCTGGATATAGTTACCACAGGTATCGTCCAGTACTGCAATCATCACCGGCCCTGCCTCCCTGGGAGCAATCGAGAATTGCACCCCCAGGCTTGAAAGCCTTTCGTACTCTTTGTGGATATCGTCGACAGCGAAAGATGTCCAAGGGATCCCTGCTTCTTTAAGGGAGTTTTGGTAAAGCTTCGCAGGCTCGAAAGCCATAGGCTCAAGCAGTAACTCAACGCCCGATTGTTCCTGTGGCGATACAACGGTCAACCATTTGTGCTCCCCGAGCGGAACTTCCGTTTTCTTGGTAAACCCTAAAACGTTGGTATAGAAGTTTAATGCTTTGTCCTGATCATCAACAGAAACGCTTGTTACGCAGATTCTAATCACTGGCATGCACCTTTGCTGTTATGGAATATGTACAAGGTAACGAACGCATCGAGCAAAAACTTATTCCAGATTGCTTTTATGACGCTTTTGAAACTCTCGTGGAGAGTAACCCGTACACTTTTTAAAAACAGAGGAGAACGTCGTTAAGCTTTCATACCCCACTTCAAAGCAGGTGTCAGTAATCGAACAGCCTTGCCTCAGAAGCTGTTTGGCTTTTGAAATACGCATATCTTTCAAGTAGTTTCTAGGGGTTACCCCATACATTTGCTTGAATATCCGCACATAGTGAAAGCGAGACATAAATGCCGCTTCAGCCAAATCGTTCAGCTCAACCCTTTCGGCGTAATACTTCTCCATGAAGGCCTTGGACTGCCGGATCAGGATATACTGTTTGGGCCGTAGAGGTAGCTCGTTGTAGAGGCGGTCTATTTCTGTTTCATAGTATGTCTTGGGAGAGGACGGCATCTGACTTCTTCGGTTAAGGAAGGGGACACACTTTATTCTAACACGTTTGTGTCCTGGGGTTCTCCAGCCAAGGTTCCCCCCTTCACCTGGCTTAGAGGCAAGTGAAGGGAGTGGATGTTTTATGGCTGTAGTTCTGTAACCGCACTCTCGACTGCCAGCTGTTCGGCTGCACAACCAGCCATAGCGCTGAACAGTAAGGTGGTGACTAATAACTGTTGGGGTAATTTCATGTTCATCATATCCTCATTGACTCGTGCAATAAGTCATTTAAGTTGGCGTTTATTCATAGGTTCCGCGAATTGGGTAGTTATTGTCCGGATCACGGATAAATGCCAGCCCGGAAAGCAGGATCCCCAATTCAGGTCGGGCAAAGGGACCGTTGGAAATATCGAGAACCTGTACCTGGCCCTTGTCGTTGATCACATAAAGGCCAGGTTCGGAAAATGGATGATCGGTTTCCTGCACCGATCGGGGCTGGGATATGTAGAGTCCCAACTGTTGCATCTGCTCTATGCTCAGGCCATACGCAACGGGATAACTTACCGTCAGATCTGCCATATGAGCCGTTACTTGTGCCTCGCTATCGGCAGAAACTGCGACAATATCGATACCAAGCTTAAAAAAGTCGTCTTTGAGCTTTTCAAGCTCATTGAGGTAGCGGGTACAAAGCGGGCAATGCTTGCCTCGATAGACCACCACCATTTTCCAGTCAAAACCGGTTTGTGGCATGCCAAGGGAGATGTTGCCACCGTTTAATGTGGCAACTTAATAACTGGAAACGGCTCGCCAGCCTTAAATTTGTTCGCCGTCATAATGTTTTCCTTCTCATCGTCTGCATACGAATTGCATCTGGTTATGCACAAATCAGGCAGTTGTGAAACCGTGGCAGTGGATTTATGGCTTCACAACCGCTTGAAAATGGTGTGCCTGCTAAACAATCACAATGGCTTCAGCTAGATGCTGATGTAGTTATAGCTGTCATCATCTTTATTACGTTTACCGCGTAACTTATCGCTGTAGTTTTCCGCCCAGATCGCTGTTGCGTTCTGGTTCTGGTTCCAGTCAAATACAGTTGAACGGTGCTTGATCTTCCAGACGCCGTCGCGACGTTCAAAGCGGAAATGATGTCGGCCTCCCAAGATACCCTCTTTGTCGACCCCGTCTTCTTCGTGAACATGGTAAGCCCAGACATAGCACTCGGCTGTCGCCATATCGCCATCAATTTCGATCAGCGGATTGCTGATACGGTGCTGAGTGACTTTCAGGGCTTTAAACCCTTCCATTGCCGGCTCAACAAAGGCGTGAGCGTTATCGTTATAAAAGAACAGATCCGGGAAGATAGGGTCCTGATGTTCTTCAATCGCATCTTCCCAGTAGGTTGACTTCATTAGTTCACCGTCAACCCGGTCCAGGGCGCGGGCGAACTTATACATGACTTCTGTCATTTCCTGCTTATCGAGCAGCTCTTGCATTTTTTGTTGCATATCCATGATTCTTTCCTCGGGTTTTCCGCCCCTGACCAAGGCCTGAGGCGGGGTTATGCTATTAACGAAAACAGGGGTTATTTGCTTTCCCATTCATCAACCGGATCCAGTACGGTGAACTTGCGCGGGCTGGCCAGTAGATCCGGCAAGTAGGCTTCGTACTCGTCGCGGTATGATTTGCCTTGCAACTGGTTCTTCATAAAGTCATCCATTGACGGCTCGTCCCAGCGCTCGTACAGGGTGAACTTGTTAGGGTTGTCGGCGTGGCGGTGAAAGTAAGTCGATACAAAGGTATCTTCGTGTGACATCGCCTCAAGGACACCGGTCGCGCCTTTGACAAACTTGTCGACGCACTCAGGCTTTACATCAAACTCGACATAAAATACGAGATGTTTGGACATAATGGTTTACCTCTTAAAACGTTATGTTTTCTATTAATCAGGGGCCTGTCACGCCCATTCAGGTAGGCTGCTTTATATTCTTCAGTGCATTTCTAGCCAGTAGGTCTCACTGGCGGTTATGACTGCTGCCTAACGTTGAGGTAATAATAGGGGCTATCTAAATTGAATATAAGAATGCTAAAATGAATACCATCTATTCGATATTGGAATTGATAAGGAAGGCGAATGGATCAGTTAGGTGCAATGCGGGCTTTTATCCGGGTAGTACAAACCGGCAGTTTTTCAGCGGCGGCCCGAGAGAAAAACACAACCCAAGCCACAATCAGCAAAAAAGTTGCAGCCCTGGAAACCATGCTGGGTGTCAAGTTGCTAACCAGAAGCAGCCGTGAGCTCTCTTTGACCCAGGTTGGCGCGGAATATTATGAAAAATGTGTGTCTATCATTGGCGAACTGGATGAAGCGGAAGCAAGTGCTCGCTCCCAGGTGGCTTCACCAAAAGGGATTATCAGGATCACGGCACCGGTTGTTTTTGGCCGTCTTGTCATCGCGCCAATCCTGTCAGAGTTTTTATCCCTCTACCCTGAAATCAAGGTTGATTTGGCATTAAGTGACAAGCATGTGGACCTTATCAGCGAAGGTGTCGATGTGGCAATCCGGGCCAGAGAGCTGGAAGATTCATCCCTAATAGCCAGGCACCTGTTCGACAATCCTATGTTGTTAGTCGCCGCCCCCGAATACCTGGCTCAACACGGTGAACCTAAAGAGCCCACTGAATTACGACGCCATAATTGCCTGGTGTACTCGATGCTGAAAACTGTCAACATTTGGCATTTTTCCCATCAGGACAAGAATATCTCCGTCGCTGTTAATGGTAACTTTCAGGGCGATAACGGTGATGTGATCCTTAAGCTGGTTCTTGATGGAACGGGGCTTGCCCAGCTCCCGATCTGGATGGTCGATGAACATCTTAAATCGGGTGAGCTGAAACAGGTGTTGTCTGATTATGTAGCAAAACCGCTTCCTTTTAATGCGATTTACCCTCAAAGTCGCTATGTGCCGCTTAAAGTTCGATGCTTTGTCGACTTCTTGAAACAACAGTTATCTGATAAAACGATTTATCAGTAAATTGCCGGCTGCCAGGCCGGCAATAACAATACTCTCCGGCATACAGAGCCGGATCTCCCCATTTTGTGAAATATCAAATAAGGGCAATTTACCCACCCTATAAATTCTGTTTTGGAATAGTTGCTATTCATATTCCATGCGTTCTATTCAATAAACATGTCGGTTATCTTTCTCCCATCACAAAACCACGGCTTTCCGGGGGGATAGATAATGAGTAAATTTATCAAGTACAGCCAATATAACGCACCACAAGACTCTCTGGCTCAGCTAGAGGCAGCGAAAGCTTCAATGGGCTTTGTACCGAACCTGCTCGGTTACATGGCCGAATCACCGGCTCTGCTCAATAGCTATGTCTATCTGTCTGAGCAAGCGGGTAAAACAGACTTAACCCCGACCGAACGTCAGGTGGTACTGATGACCGTCAATCGCTTTCATGAATGTCGATACTGCATGGCAGGTCATACTCAGTACGCTGAAACGCACGGGGTGGATATGGCAGTGATCAATGCCATTCGCGATGACCAGCCGATAGGGAATCCCAAATTAGCCACGCTACGCAGTTTCACACTGAAGCTTGTCGAACAGCGCGGGGTGATGTCACAGACGCTGGTTGACGCTTTTTTTAAGTCCGGTTACAGCCAGCAAAACGCACTGGAAGTAATCGCCCTGATCACTTTAAAAGTAATGAGCAATTACACCAATCATTTAGTCGGCACAGAGCTCGATGGTATATCCATGGCCAAGCGTTGGTCACCAGCCAGTGAGCGTTAGATACGAGATGGTAAATTGAAGGAAACCGTTATGACGAAGAAACTTGAAAGCAAAGTGGCCGCTATTACCGGCGGTATGAACCAAGATATCCTGTTTAACCATTTTGATCTCAGCGGTGATCTTACCCTGAGCAACCGTATTGTCATGGCCCCCATGAACCGTAGCATGGCCGATGATGATCTAGTTCCGACCGATGCGATGGCTGATTACTACGCCCGCCGTGCTGACACTGGCCTGATTATCACTGAGTCACTCATGATATCGCCAAGCGCCCAGGGATACCCCAATACCCCTGCCATCTTCACCCCGGCACAGGTAGCAGGCTGGGAAAAGGTGGTCAGGAAAGTCCATGCAAAAGGCGGCAAAATCTTCGCCCAGATCTGGCATACCGGCAGGGTTTCACACCC
Organism: Photobacterium proteolyticum; assembly: GCF_001939735.1. Taxonomy (GTDB): domain Bacteria; phylum Pseudomonadota; class Gammaproteobacteria; order Enterobacterales; family Vibrionaceae; genus Photobacterium; species Photobacterium proteolyticum. The sequence continues at coordinate 117,194 of NZ_MJIL01000092.1, read as the reverse complement.
TATCTATCTCAATGGTGAAAAGCCTCTCGCGCCTTCGGCCGTTGCCTTGAAGGGGCGTGTGCCGCGCACTGACGATCTGCAATATGCTGTGCCGCGTGAAATGACCGAGGCAGAAATCCGCCAGATGATTCAGGACTTCGCCCAGGCGGCAGCCAATGCCCGTGAAGCCGGCTTTGATGGTGTGGAGGTCCACGCTGCCAATGGCTACCTGCTGGATCAGTTTCTGCACTGGGATACCAACCGCCGTACAGATGACTGGGGCGGCAGTGCAGAGAATATGGCCCGTATTTTATTTGAAGTACTGGGTGCGGTGAAGCTGGAGATCCCCCATGTCGGTCTTCGAGTATCACCGGTGGGGTATTTACACCTGGAACATGATGATCGCGATAAAGCCGTCTCGGATTATGTCTTGCAACGCCTCAATCATTACGGTCTGACCTATGTTCACACCGGGATGTTTGAAGACAGTGAGCAGGAACATCTTGCCGGCACGGTTACCCAGTACATTCGCAGTCTTTATCAAGGCACTGTGATCGCGTGCGGAGGCTATGATGCTGAGCGGGGTCGCGAGGCGCTACACAAGGGGGATGCAGATCTGATCGCTATCGGCCGCCCGCTGATCGCCAACCCGGATTTCGTTGAAAAGGTACGTACCCGACAGCCGCTAACCACTTACAGCGCTGAGATGTTGAACGAGCTGGTATGACGAATGAGGAAAGAAAGGAATATGAGGAGAATTTGTCGAAAGTACTTTGAGTCTATATCGGGTGGCAATAAACAATGGTTTCAGCACTGCTCCCCCTTTTAGTAGCAGCATGGCATGCAAAATTGCATACCATACCGATATTGGTTGTGGTGAGCAGCCTCAACAGGTTACACGCAATGTTATTTTTCAAGCACTTACTATAAATCATCCTGGTCTATCAAATTAATCGAACAACTCAGTCAATTTGTAGCAATTGTTCCGTCATGAGGTGAATGGAATGATACAAGCAATCTTTGAGTACCTGATGTAAAGATCGAATACGGAGTGAATATATGAAAATGGGAAATACAAAGGACAACTACGGGTTAATTGCTATTGCTATTCACTGGCTGGTCGCATTTGGATTCTTAGGTGCTTATGGTTCTGTCTATTATAGACATTGGTTTAGCGAAGGTGGATTTAGCATGACCGAGCTTAACTCAAATATGATTGCACTCTATCTGCACTTGTCTTTTGGGATCACTATTGCAGTATTTGTCGCTTTACGCATACTTTGGAAACTAATCAATAAAACCCCCAATGATGTACCAGGCGGAAGCAAGTTCGAACACTTGGCAGCGCATGCCATGCATTGGAGCCTGTACGCAGTCATGATCATTTTGCCAATAACGGGTTACATGGGCACCAAATTAGACACGAATTTTTTCTTTCTATTTGATATACCTAAATTTAATGACACCCCCCTATACCCCCTGGTTGTCGAGAAGTGGTTGCAAACGGATTGGGAACACTTTGAGCCGATTGTCGATGCCATTCATAAAAACACGGGGGCATATGTTTGTTGGTTCCTGATTATTTTGCACGCAGGAGCTGCGATTTATCATCATGTGGCTCGAAAAGATATTGTCCTAAAACGAATGGCACCATGGCTTAGATAAGCCGTAATTTTCTGGCAATAATTACTCATTCCAAGCAGTCAGCATTTATCAGCAACCGGCATATTGCTATAAATCTGGCTGCTTAGATTTCAGCCAGCTTTTTCACCCAGGCTCCACTTTTAATTCGGTAAAGGATAGGAATAAGCTTTATACCTTCTTCCAGCAACACAGCACAAATAACAATCTCGACAGGCCAGCGAAACCAAAAAGCAAAGATCAGTGAAAGGGGAACCGCTCCCAACCATTGTGCGCAGAAATCCAGCTTCATGGTAAATTGCGTATCGCCGCCACTTTTTAAAATGCCTGACATCGCTGTCATTGTTATGGAGCGTAAAAAGATACTGGCTAAGATAAAGGGGAATAACGTATAGAGCATGGCTTGTACATCTGCTTCAATCGCGCTAAATAGTCCCAACACATAATGTCGGCTAAACCAAAGCAATCCCACCAGAATCAGCCCGACAGAAATGGCAGAAACAAACCCAGCAGTAACATAGTTGTTCAGCTCTTTTTGTTGGGCGGCGCCTATTTTTTCACCAATTAAAATACCAACAGCAGCCGCACAGCCCCAACTTAATGCGGAAGTCATCACCTCAATAGGCGATAAAATAGAGATAGCCGCCAGGGCTGCCGTGCTAATATTTCCGTAGATTGCATGGTATAAAAACACACCGCCACTCCAGATAAACTCCCCGGCAATAATCGGCAAACTTATCTTTAAAAACGTCGAATGCGCAGGCCAGTGAAGTGCCTGCTTGCAAACGGTTACTGAAAGCATCAGATAAGGTTGCTGGCGAGAGATATAGAAGAAAAACAACAGGGTAGACAGCAAACGGGCAGCCAGCGTTCCCCAGGCCGCTCCCACTAAACCAAGCGCAGGCAGCCCCCATACACCAAAGATCAGTAGATAGTTAAACGTGACATTTAATACCAACTCAACCAAAAACAGATACAACACCACTTTCGGTTTTTGCAAAGCACGCATGCCAGCACTCCAAATCACAGAAAATGCCCCCACCAAGACCGTCAGGGCTGTGATCTGTAAATATCCAGCAGCCAATTCAACAATCGCCGCTTCATTGGTCATCAGTCCGGCAATAGAGGGAGCAAAGAAGTAGAGCACAGGCACGATAACAGCAGCCGTCAAGATACTATAGAAGAGCCCGATATGGATTGTTTTGTGAAATTCAGTGAGATCTTTTGCGCCCCAATGTTGGGCACAAAAGATTGCCGTACCGCCACCGACGCCAATAATCAGGTTCAGTACAAACCACAAGGTTTTCGCTCCGATCCCTGCCGCCGCAACAGTGTCCCCACCTAACATGGCCAGCATATAGGTATCAATAAACCCCAAACAGGAAAACAGCATGCTGTGCAATGCCAAGGGAACCGCGAGAGTAAATATTTTTTTATAAATAATCATAAACCTATCTGCATTATTAAATGTATAGAAGCTCAAGTTCACTAAACAGCGAGCACACGGATCCCTTTGCCTGCTCAGCAAAAAAGAGAAAAAGGGATAATTAGATTAGGAGCGTACGCTAGCGCTTGACGGGGTCGGCGCTAAACCACTGCTGCAGGAAATCAATAAACGCGGACAAACTGGCGCTGCGGCGGATCACCTGCGGGTAGATGAGGAACATATCGTTTTTACAAATAAAATAGTTGTCTAGCACTTGCACCAAGGCTCCCGTTTTCAACGCTCGCTGAACCAAGTAATCCGGTGCCTTTATTATGCCCTGCCCCTGCATTGCCGCATGCAACAATAAAAAATGGTTATTCGCAGAAAATGTACCTTGTATATCAACCTCAACCCGAGTTTGGCCGTCATAAAAAGGCCATGTTCTGTTCTGTGAATTGGATAAACAGTGGTGTTCCGTTAAATCGAGGGGCTGCTCTGGCTGACCAAACTTTTCGAGGTATTCAGGTGATGCACAGCAAATATGCTGATAACTCATCAGTTTTTTGCCAACCATATTTTCAGGCGGTGTATTGGTTGCGCGAATAGCCAGATCAAACCGACTTTGAGTAAGATCATGCAGGTTATGGCTGACATCAATTTCAAACTCGATGTCCTGATGTTTTTGTTTAAACTGATGACAGATCTCAGTCAGATAAGATTGGCTAAACATTTCAGGGGCCGTGATCCTAAGTAGCCCGCCTATCTCACTTTTGCTTTGATCCAACTCGCGCTCCAAACTGATAATCGAGCCGTTAATCTCCTGCATCTTCTCCAAGACTTTAAAGCCGGCTGGTGTTAGGCGTACTTGCCGCGTTGAGCGGATCAACAAACTGGTACCCAGCTCTTTTTCCAGCTGCTTGATCTGGCTCGAAAGATAACTGCGAGAAATATCTAAGCTGTCCGCCGCCTTGGCGAAGCTTAATAGTTTGGCCACTTCACTAAAAAGAACATAGCGCTCCACCCTTTTATGTAATTTTTGCATATCGGCCCCTATCCATTTTTCAGCCCACCGCCATACCTGCCGTCTCGCATTGGGTGAAATATATCACACCAAAACATTATTATTGTGCGTTATAGAGAATTATGTATTCTTGCCGCCCTGTTTAATCCGTCCTTTAACTGTTTGTACAATAAAGAAAAATTAATGTTGTGAGTTTCGGTACCAGGCTTTATCTGGCGCATGGAATTTGGAATGGAAGAGCCTGCACCTCTCTGCCCAGAGCAGCCTCAGATATTACGCTCTAACGAAGTTCTGCTCCTTTATGTGTTAGAGCTGGAGTTCATGTGAATTTGTCATCTTTCAGTTAATGCGGCTCTCGGAGCCTGATGGTCGCGCGAGAGATTCTAGCTCGAAACTTCACTAAGGCACCTAAGCGCTCGTTAGCAACTAAGGTTCATATTTGCAGTACTGTTGCTAATACAGAATACCCGGAAACAATGGCCAAATTAACAATGTCACGTCACTAAGAGTACAATAATACTAAACGCTTTATAGCGGACTGAGACCAATTGCCATGTATTTCACCAATTAACGGAAAAACTTAAGAATAAGTGTTCACCCCTAAGCCTGTTTTCAGCGTTCACTTCATGTAGCCATTTTGCGATAAACGAAACATACTGATTAGATATTTTTGTATTCCATAATAAAGCAGGACCCACGCCAACGGCTTCTGCTTTAAAATCCCCCAAGAGTGCACCAGAGCCACTGTCACCAGTAACTTGCTTGAGGTAAAAACCATGGATGCCAACAGCAAAACTATCAGAAAAAAACTGGTTGAGAGCTAAATCAAGGTGTATTTCTTGGCCAGTTTGGTAGTTGGTATCTTCATTTTCAGTATTGTAAATATGACCAAGGTTGAATGAAAAATCGTGACCTGTTTCTGGATTCAGATAAGTTATCGCGAAATTGGTATCAAAGCTCCAGTAGTTCAACCCGCTGTTAATCGAATTATTAACGTCGTAGTCACCACTTGGAATGATTATGTAGTGAGCGAATGAACTATGGAAGTTGCCTTTATTCCAAAAAAGCGCAAAAGGTATCAGAGATACATCACCCAACCCCGAAGCACTATCTTTGGAGTTTAATACCTGATTCCACTCCTTCACCTCTAAGCTTGCTTCAGTATCCAGATTTACGAAAGGGACAAATATACCAGTAGTATACTGTGCACCAAAAATTTTGAACTCAGGTTTATACAGCAACGTAGTGAAATTCATAAGAAACTGTAAATCTAAATCTGTTGCGAGATTACCGCCCTGTACAGTTTTGCTGGTGCTGGCGTCATAATAGTATGTATCGTTGCGCAAGGTCCACGTTTCAGTCGGCGCAAGTGCCATACCAAAGTCACCATAACTTCCAGGAATGTAGTTACTGTACCCACCTTCAGCAGCAATGGTACTTTGGCTCAAAAAATTCACAATGAATAAAAAAGTAATAATGTGGCGCATAAACACAACTATTTACACTGCGCTGAACGGTTAAAGTTTAATAATGACTGCTTTATTCTCAGCAAGTTAACCATCAAATCCCCTTTGTATCAGCATGCATAAAAAGTATTTATAGCCAGAATAATATAAATTAGCACGAAAAAATTAGGAGGAAGTGTTATTAGTGAGAATTATTTAACTGCAGCAATCCTAAATGAAGTGATTAGAATATAAAACAAATGGATAAAGGGAGGTGATAAAGTAAAACGCTTTACGTTTTATACCCAATTGTCTGGTATCAATATTTCTGCAAATGATAGAGCTTCGGTAAGCATTCGGTTTACTAACATTATGAACCTGCTGAATTGTTCTTCTTGTTTCTTGCTACTATATTTTATTGGGGCTGGTCAGGCGACTTATCGCAATACCACCTCCTTCAATGCTGCAAAAAACTCGGAAGGGAAAGGATCATGAGCCTGCAAACCGTTTTCAATATCATAGTCGTGGTATTTACGGTGGCCAACCTCGCGGCCATGGGCCTCGAGCTGAATCTGCGCGAGGCGCTGAAAACGCTGCGGAGCGCCCATGCTATTGCACTGATCCTCGTCTGGGGCTGGGTGGTCGGTCCGGTGCTCGCCTGGCTCATTATCAGGCTCATTCCGCTGATGGAAGCTTACGCGGCCGGGTTGCTCCTGATCAGCCTGGCGCCGACCGCGCCCTTCTTTCCACTGATGGTGCGAAAGGCTCGCGGCGATATGCACTTCGCAGGCGCATTTATGCTGCTGACTACACTCGGCACCGTGCTGTTACTGCCTTTGCTGGCGCCGCTGATGATCAAGGGGCTGACTGTGGACGTGTGGTCGCTGGCCAAACCGCTGCTCATCATGGTGCTGTTGCCGCTGTTGATTGGAGGTGCAATTCGAAGGGGGGCCCCGAATGCAGCGGAAAAACTCTTCCCGGTGGTCAAGAAGATCGGCGGGATCTTCCTGGTACTCACTCTGGTGCTCACCCTGGTGCTCTACGGAAGCGACATGCTCGGGGCCGTAGGCAGCTTTGCCCCCGGAGCCCTGATTCTGTTCTTACTCGCGATCACAACGATATCATACAAGATCGGCTTCGGCCTGAAACAGCAACAGCGCAGCAGCATGGCGCTTGGTATGTGCACGCGCAATATCGCCGCGTATTTCGGCATCACGAACCCGCCGCCGGGCCTGTTCGTGATGATCGTTCTAGTCGTTCCGCTCGCGGCGATCGTCGCAATGGTAGCGGCACACCTGTTCGCCCGGCAAGTTCCGACTAATTAGTGGAGAAAGCATGAAAGTCATTATCATTGGTGGAGTTGCAGGTGGTGCCTCCTGCGCTGCGCGGCTACGACGTTTGGACGAAAATGCCGAAATCATCATGGTCGAACGCGGGCCCTATGTTTCCTATGCGAACTGTGGTTTGCCCTATCACGTTGGCGGTGTTATTCCCGAAGAGTCAGAACTGCTGGTGGCGACAGCCGCGACGTTCCAAGCCCTATTCAAGGTTGATGCCCGAACACGATGTGAAGCGATAGCCATTTCGCCAAAACAAAAGACCGTGGACCTCAAGGATCTGGCGACTGGCAAAGTTACCACCGAATCCTACGACAAGCTGGTTCTGTCACCCGGAGCGCCGTCGATCCGGCCACCGCTGCCTGGAATAGACTTGCCGGGCATTTTCTCGGTAAGAACCGTGCCGGACGCCCGGGAAATTCGTCAATGGTTAGAAAAAGGTACACCATTTCTAGCCGGGATGAACCGGTATTCCGGAATCCAGGCCGTCCGGCCGAAGATCCGCGCGGTAGTCGTAGGCGGCGGATTCATCGGGCTGGAAATGACGGAAAACCTTGTCCATAGGGGCTTCGACGTAACGCTGCTGGAGATGGGTGACCAGATACTGGGCCCGTTAGACCGGGAGATGGCGCGCGTCGTGGAAGGTTACCTAGAACGCTATGGCGTCAATGTCGTGCTGAAAGACGGCGCCACCGACTTCCGGCAGTCATCCACCGGCGCGCTGGAAGTCCATACCCAGTCAGGAGCGATGTACCCAGCGGATATCGTGGTGCTCGGCATCGGTGTGCACCCTGACACGGCGCTGGCGAAACAGGCCGGGCTAGAAATCGGGGAGCTTGGCGGAATCCGCACCGACGAACAGATGCGCACCAGCGAACCTGACATCTTCGCCGCCGGCGACGCGGTAGAAGTCAGGGATTTTGTGACTGGCAGGTGGAGCCTGGTGGCGTTGGCTGGCCCGGCCAACCGGCAGGGGCGCATTGCCGCGGACGTGATCGCCGGCCGTAACTCACGATTCCGGGGTACGCAGGGAACGGCCATCATCGGACTGTTCGAAGGCACAGCGGCCTGGACCGGCGCCAGCGAAAAAACGCTGAAGCGTATCGGTGACGAGGACTATGAGAAGATCTACCTGTACCCGAACTCTCACGCAGGCTATTACCCCGGTGCGAAGCCGATCGCGATGAAAGTCCTATTCCGCAAGTCCGACGGGCGGCTGCTCGGTGCACAGGCGCTGGGCGAGGAAGGTGTGGACAAACGCATCAGCGCCCTGGCCAGTCTGATCCAGATGGCTGCGACTGTGTACGACCTCGAGGAATCCGAATTGTGCTATGCGCCCCAGTACGGCAGCGCCAAAGACCCGGTGAACTTTTCGGGGATGATCGCGGCCGACGTGCTCAAGGGTGACATGCCGCTCAGCCATTGGAACGAAATAGGCGAAGGCGTGATCCTCGACGTGCGCGAACCGTTCGAGCTTGCCGTGGAGAACGTCGAGGGCGCCGTTAACATTCCCCTTGCGCAACTGCGGGACCGTCTGGACGAACTACCCCGAAACCAGACAATTTACGTCTTCTGTCGCTCGGGACAGCGTTCCTACTATGCTACGCGCGTGCTGCTCCAGAACGGGTTCGAGGTGAAGAATATCTCCGGAGGCATGTTGTCCAGGACCTATGCTTCGTTCTTCTTGCAGGAGGGGCCGATTGAGTAGCGGCCCCATCCATTAATGACACCAAGATGTTACACCGCGGTGGAATTCCCGGGAGGAAACATGCTCGCTGAAAGCCATTTTTATTTTCATAAAGCCGCTGATGTGCTCGGATTGCCTGACAAGGCCCGAACGATTCTGTTGACGCCGCTCCGAACCGTCAAGGTGGGCATCGCCATCGAGGGGGAAGACGGCGAATTGCAGTCCTACGAGGGCTACCGTGTACAGCATAACTCTGCCCGCGGACCGATGAAGGGGGGCCTGCGCTTTCATCCGTCGATGGATGAGGAACACGCTGCCGCGCTGGCCAACCTGATGACCTGGAAAGCCGCAGTGGTGGACGTGCCGTTTGGCGGTGCCAAAGGTGGTATCAACTGCGATCCTCATGCCCTGTCCGAGCGGGACCTGTTCCAGATCACGGTCCGCTTCGTCGAGCAGATGAAGGAAGTCATCGGTCCGACCTCGGATATCCCGGCGCCCGACGTCAATACCAACGCCATGGTTATGGGCTGGATCATGCACGAGTATTCCAAGTACGCCGGTTTCTCGCCCGGCGTCGTGACTGGCAAACCACTGGACCTGTTTGGTTCGGAAGGTCGCGAAGCGGCGACCGGCCGCGGGGTCATGGACGTGCTGGCGGAGGCGCTGGCAGAGCAGAGTAAGAGTTTCGGGGATATTACGGTTGCCGTGCAAGGGTTCGGCAACGTCGGCAGCAATGCCGCACGGCTGATCGCGGAGCGGGGTGCAAAGATCGTTGCCGTAGCCGATCATACCGGTGGAGTCTGCGCCGAAGCCGGCCTTGACATACCTGCCCTAGTGGCCTGGGTCGCCGAACAGGGCGGTGTCAAGGGGTTCTCGCTGGGCGAGGCCTTTGATAGTTCCGAAATCATCACCTGGGACGCGGACGTTCTGGTGCCCGCGGCTCTGGAGGACGCCATTCACAAGGACAACGTCGCCGACGTCAAGGCGCGCATTATTGTTGAAGGGGCAAATGGGCCGACAACGCCCGAAGCCAGCGAAATCCTGAACGACAGGGGGATCCTGATCATTCCGGACATTCTTGCCAACGCCGGTGGCGTCACCGTGAGCTATTTCGAGTGGGCGCAGAACATCCAACAGTTCAGATGGGATGAAGAACGGGTCAACCAGGAATTGGATAAGAAAATGAAGCTAGCTTATCATTCGGTAAAGGAGGTCGCGAACGAGTATGAGATCGACATGCGAACGGCAGCTTTTGTGCTGGCCATACGCCGCGTAGTGAAGGCTGCACTGTCGCGAGTACACCTCAAGACCGATCTCCCATTCTGAGCCGATAATGGGCCGCTGCGGACCTATCACGCCTCCGGCATTTTTGCAGCACGGCTTGCAGGCAACAACGGATAAAGCGCCCCGACAGCAATTGGCTGAGGTACTATATTTGCTAGTAGGTTGGACGTAAAAGGACGTTTATTCCTCCTATACTCGTCAACTGCGGACGTGGGACGACGGAAGGCGTAGTTTGACCTATTTGATCATCCTGATCCGAAGGAAACTAAACTGACATGAGCCAATTACGGAAGTTAACAAAGCTAGGCAGCGTTTTTAGGCTAACGGGGTTGTTCTGGAAGGGACAGGCGGGGAAGGATACGTCATGAAAGCTACTGTGGTGACTTCGGCGATACTCGCAATCTTGATCTTCATCTGGTATCTCGTTGCAGACCGGATCACACCTTACACTTCAAATGTTCGCGTGAAAGCAATGGTGATCGACATCGTCCCCGAGGTATCCGGCCATGTCACTGCGGTGGCCGTCAACAACGGGCAGGTCGTTGAGGCTGGTGACCTGCTCGCGCGCATCGATCCACGGCCATATCAGCTCAAGGTGGACCGAGCACGAGCGGCGCTCGAACTTGCTACTCAGAGTGTTGGTGCCGGATCATCCGCCATTGAGGTCTCTGTTGCGAACCTTACCGCCGCACGCACTAATCTCGAGAATGCCGAGTTGCAGACAGCGCGTACGCTTGAATTGGAGAGCCGCGGTATTGTATCGAAAGCGAGGGGGGATAACGCTCGTGCGACGTTGCAGGCAGCGCAAAGCGCGGTCGCGGCCTCTGAGGCCGATCTCGATCGGGTACGGCGTGAGTATGGTGTAGAAGGCGCGGATAACCCCCAAATACGCGAGGCCGTCGCCGTCCTTGGTGAGGCTGAGTTGGCACTTGACTGGACCAAACTGCGTGCTCCGGCGCGTGGCGTTATCGTAGATCTTACTGTCACTTCAGGCGCTTATGCGCGAGCAGGGAGCCCTTTGCTTACTTTCGTGTCCTTTGAAGAACTCTGGGTCGAGGCTTACATGAAGGAAAATAATATCGCCAATATCAACATTGGCGACCCCGCCGAAATCTCGCTCGATCTCTACCCTGGACGGATATTTGATGGCGTAGTGGCCAGTATAACCTATGCCGCCTCCGATGATACGCGAGAGGGCAGCCTACCCAGTGCACCGAGAGTGGATGGCTGGATGCGCGAACCGCAGCGCTTTCCGGTACGCATCGTCATGCCAGACTATCAGGTAGGCAGTGAGGGCCACGATATTCGGCGCATGGTGAACGGACAGGCTGACGTCGTTGTCTATACCGGCGAGAGCCGATTCATGAACGCGCTTGCGGTCATGTGGATGCGGCTGATGAGTTTGGTCTCGTATGCCTACTGACTCGACTGCGTCGGTGTCTTGCGACGCCCGCCGTGTTCTCGAGCACCGTGCACTGCGGCTCGGCATTGGCATCACGGTTGTCTTCCTGGTGGCCATGGTATACCAATGGACGCTCGCCTACCTTGCACCGATCTTCTTACCTTTGTTGCTTCAGGCCGGCCGCCCGTTGCGAGTAGCGGAGGCTCTCAAACTGCTTGTGGCGGTTCTTATTGTTATGCTAGTGTCCTATTACCTTGCCGCTATGTCGAGGTTGTTATCGCCGCTTTTCGCGCTACTCTTGATACCAATGTTGTTTGTGACTTTTCGTTCGCTGTTTCGCGGCGGGCCAGTATTGATTATCCTGATGGTCCTGATTGGTCTTGTGCTACCTCCTCTGACCGCAAAGCTATCACTTCATGGGACATGGGATATCTCGGCATCCTTCTTCTGGAATATCGGGCTATGTGTAATTGTAAGCTACGTGCTCTTCGTCCTCTTTCCGCCGCTGCCTGGTGAGCCGGAGCCGAAGCCGCGTCCGGTCTTGCCACCCGCCGAGGCCGATTGGCGCGCGGCTGCCTTAGCGGTGATTGTTGGTGGTTACGAGCTCGTTTACCTGGCTTTTGACTGGCACAACGCGCATACACCGCTCTACATCGCGGTATTCGCCTCGACCCTCGGTTTTTCGCGCACGGCAGGTCTCGCCAAGGGAATACTCGCAGCCAACATTGTTGGCGGAATGGTCGCAGTAGTGATGTTTGAGCTGACGGCGGCAGCTCCGAACTTTTTATTCCTGGTGGCCCTCACATTGCCGGTAATGATCGTCTTCGCGCGCGCCGTCGTATCGGAGGCGCCTTGGGCGCCACTTGCCAGCTTCGCAATGAGCGTAGTGCTTCTGATTTTCGGCCCATCGATCAGCCCTTACGGCTCTGGTACCGGTTTTGAAAACCTGAGCTATCGCCTGTTTGAGTTGGGCATTGCAGCGATCTATGCAGTGGCTGCGACTTTCGTCCTAGAAACCTTCCGGCCAGCGCTGAAACCGTAAACGATCTATTCTTCATCGAAGCTGGCTATTCAGCTTTTCTCATAGGTAATAGAGAAATTAGAGCAAAAGTATTAACAAGAAAATGTCCAAGGACGTGCTGACGCCGATCTCGGCAAACACGTCTTTGCCCCATTGTGACTTAGTGCTAAGACTCATTCACAGTCTGTTAATGTTGATTTGCACTCCATTTTCTAATCCATGGTCCTGAGCGATACACAACAAAAGGTCTGACAGTAGCAAACCTTTTGTCATGGTGCATAGAATACGGCATTATGGTAAATAACTATTTATTTTTTGGAACTAAATCCACATCAATGAATTCTTTTCCTGCTCCACTCTTTAAAGTTCCGGTATATATATTATAACCAGGAGCATTAATCATTATCGTATCACCAGAAATGAACATTCCTGACAACATATAATGACCAACAGCATCAGTCGTTGTTGTTGTTGATGTCCGTATTACTGTTACTGTGGCTGATGATACTGGGGTCGATGTATTCTTATCTCTTACAACACCTACAACTGATGAGCATCCACTTAGAACAACTAGAGTTATTGCGGCTAAAAAACGTTTATCTATCATCAAATATAACCCATATAAAACAAACAACGTGTGAAAGTTATCACATATATGTCAATAATGTCACCATTACCATAAAATAGAACGTTAATCCTTTTCAATAAAATGACCTGTATAATGAGTAACGACTAAATGTTTGGATAAGTCTTCTTTTATACAAAAAATCTTAAATCACTCTATAATTGGAATTGCAAATTATAGAAAACATAAACAAATCTATTTTACATTGGATTAAAAACATTTTTAACTAGAACTTGTAACCAAGTAAAAGAGTAATATTTTCCTCTCTTAACGCATCGTTGACATAATCGCCATCAAGATTAACTCGCGTCCAGCGAGCACCTATCATGTAATCAGGAAAGGAAGCATCTACACCCAACCCCCATTTCGGACCATGGACCGTGTTTGAATCGCTAACGCAAGAACCGCCTAATCGAGTACAGGCTTTTAGTCGCGTCATGGAATAACCAAACAATCCATAAGCATCAACTGAAAAGTCGCCTGAAAACGAAAAACGCTTCCCCACAGGAATGTTTGCACCTAGAGAAAACTTTTCCTCTACAGAAATACTATAGGCTCCTTCTGTGGTTAGTTCTTCATTACCATGATATGAGGATTCAAATTCACCACCAATGAACCAATTATGGTTATGCCGGTAATAATTTCTGGCCCCAAACAGGGCTGATAACTGTGTACTCTTTTGTCTCTCTAGGTCATGAGAACCTAATCCTGCCGAAAGATACACATCCTGAGAAAAATCACTTCTACCGGAATTAATCTCTGCCATTACCGATGAAGAAATCAGTAATAACATTACTAACACGCACTTATTCATTTACAGGAAAACCTTTAATAAAATAGAATCAATAACAAGGTGGTTGGATATTGTTTTTAATAATAGCCTGTCAACAATATCAACAACTATAATTATTTAACTCCATTTCATATAAGCCGTCAAGTTTACACTAAGAAATATTTGCATAATAAATCCTTATAATTCCATAACAAAGTTTAATTTGAATTGCCGCAGATATCGTTGTAATTTTTATTTATTAGATTTAATGAGGTGATATTTGAAAACTCGAAGATAAACGCTTGGTCTCAGTCAAATTTTACGGGCCTTTAAAAAAATGAAAAAACCATGCTAAATTAGGGCTTTACAGGGTAAAAATAAACATAAAAATTTGAAGGCTTCAGCAAAAAACGTAACTCGTGTTCAAGGTTACACTTCTTAGTATAACTGCTTATACTCAAACCTTAGCTGCTCGTAATAGTAGAACACCAGAAAGAAGTGAATTCAGTCCAATTTGTGCGATCTGATCAGTCGTCAGACATAAACAAATCCACGAAGAAGACTGAGCCATGCAAATGTAGTGGTACGGTGAATTTGGCCTCCTAAATGGAGGTTAGCTCTTCATGCCCTCACGTGGCATTAGAGAAGACAACTTTGTCATACTTGAAATAATTCATAGATTGCTAAATTAGCAATTTCACTGACACAGTTGTGTCCAGAAACGTGTTACAGGGCCCCAGGTTTTGTTGTGATCACAAAGCGATTCTGTCGTACCTTAACTACCAAGGGGACAAAAAGTACCCTAGTGGCATTGCAGTATTTTCAACTCACTCCTTTTATTACAATCAACGTCTAAACAAAGCTCACATAACATCAATATAATCAATATATTACTTCCTTATCGTGCAATATTTCCCCAATCGTCTTGTCTCACACCATTACCTAGATGACTCAAGACTCATCGAAAAAGAAATCAGAAAACAGTTAGCAAACGACATGGACTAAGTCGCATTAAACGAGAGCTAAAACAAAAAGGACTCGACTCAGTTGCGATAGAGCAGGCCTTAGAAGCTCTGGGGGTGGACTGGTTTGAACTCGAGGAAGAACTGAGATCAAAGAAGTTTGGTGATGAAATGCCAGAAGATACCAAAGAGAAGGCCAAGCAGGCCCGTTATCTTCAATATAGAGGCCACTCAATGACCCTAATCATGGAGCTACTATCAAATTAAAAAGACCGCTAAGTGGCGGTCTTTATTGTATTGTTTACTTTTGTCACGTAGATTAAATCGACAATAAGGTGATTCGTTTGACATCAAAGTGAGGTTTTGAGAAAAATTCATTTTCATACTCACCAGTAATTCTCACTTTATCCTTATCAGAGAAGGACTCAACATTATCAGCTCTAATGTTTACAGTAATTTCATCGGCACCATCTGTAAACAAGAACTTTTTATCATTGACTTGCTTAATAATATAACCTTCTAACGTAAAACTCTGGTCTTCAAACCAACTGTCTTTTTCTGACAATTCTGCGATAGTGACCAAATCGATTGGTCCCGTATAATTAATGCTAGACTGAGTTACAGTATGATACTCACCCTTATCATCTTTACCATCATGACCGCCATCAGATGCCAGTGCTGCACCGGAACCAATCAATAAAGTAGAAAGAATAGCAACGGCGGCTACAGATTTCTTTTTGTCCACCCGAATGTTATTGATTTTTTCTTTGACTTGTTCGACTAAATTTTGAACGTTCATATACACCCCTAACTATTGATTCCTATTTTCTTTTAATCTGTACTTTACAGAACACAGCTTAATGTTTAGTTAACCTATAATTCACATTACGTTCAGGCCTATCAAACAGCGGTAAAGGCGTAACATCACACAGAAGTCATCATACTCTAAAAACCGGTACCTGTTACGTTAAATCTAACTGGCATGATCGTGTAACAGACAGAGACGATAAAGGCCGCCTTGGGCGACCTTCCTACGATTTGGTTTACGGGCGTTATGTTCAATTAAAGGAGTTCACCGATAAAAAACAACGCGACCATTTTTTACAACCACTTGCTCAATAACTCCATCAGACCATAAAGCATAAAAGAATGAGCAGTGTTTAATCTTATCAATAATTAGTAAAGTTCGAATCATAAGCTTTTGTAACAAAAAGACGGCCTCCACTGCTCCCTACAAGGATTAACGAAGACTATATATCATAAAGGAAAAAAGAAAGGTACAAAACTACCAATATAAAAAACATAAAACCCAGCTGCGTCCTCTATTCGCTAAGTGCATGCTACGTTAAATTGGTAACGAAAATCCGTGATGCTATGACCAAAAAAAGCCGCCGAAACTAAAGCGACTCAGTAAAGTAACCAGGCTCAACTGGTGGGCCCTAAATTTTGGCTAGGTCTCTAAAACAAGAAATACCATACTGACATAGATATTAATTAACATTAAACATAAAAACATAAAATCAATGATTATTGATGCGAAATCTAAACTTTTTATAACTCACAAGGTTGAGGTTGAACAAAAAACGGCTTTGTTGCCTAAATCATTTTGAACCAATTATGTACTTACGGATCAGATCTTACTCATAACCGTATAAGTAAGCATAATGACCAAAGTTAAGTACAGCACCTCTAATTGGAAGCAGTACAATTAAGCGCTTGTTAACCGTGGTTCGATTACTTTCTGGGTCGATGAAGAGGCAATAGCTTCTTGGCTTTGTACTCAACATAGCGAGTACCGTGGGCGAAGATTTCAGAACTCAGATACTGCAATCACAACTGCGCTGAGGTTCAAGAGTATCTTTAAACTGACACTCCGATCATCTGAAGGCTTCCTTAACTCTATATTTTCACTGATGAAGTTACCCCTTCGCTCTCCTGGTTATACATATATTAGCAAACGAGCGAAGACCGTTAACATCAGTATCAAAATGCCTATTCGAGGTGAAATCCGTCACCTTGCCATTGATTCCACTGGCCTAAAAGTCTTCGGTGAAGGTGAGTGGAAAATGAAAAAGCATGGAAGGAAAAGCGCCGTGTTTGGCGTAAACTGCATCTTGCCGTTGATGCTGATTCACAGCAGATTATTGCTACTAAAATGTCGTTATCTAATGTCATCGATGGAGAAGTACTTCCTTAACTATTACAACAGACACAACGAAAAATCAGAAAATATCAGGAAATAGTGCTTACGATATACGACGATGTTATGAGCAGACAGCCAAGAAAAAGCCTGCCTTTAATTCCTCCTCGTAATCGAGGTGTCGCCAATCAGCATATTCACGGTAGTAACTATCATTGGAAAAAGTGGTTTGTTATCATAAACGCTCATTGTCAGAAACGGCGATGTTCCGCTATAAGACGTTGATTAATTCATCACTGATATTAAGGGATTACAATGCAAAAGTGTGTGAAGTATATGCCGAAATTCGAGCAATGAATAACTTAACGAGACTGGGTATTCCGGTTACACAGGCTGTTCGTTAACGTTTAAATTAAATGCAGAGATCTATTTGATTTTTGATTTAGGCAACAAAGCCACAAAAGATACACACAATAGCTCCCCTATTGAGTTAGGTTGACATCGTTATATTAAAGAAGCACCCCATAACAATGTAGTTTATGTCAAAGTTGATGGTTATTTATTAATAATTCTTTTTTGTATTTTTTATACGAATTAATGTGTTGATTAAGGGAGTTAATACCAAACTCAGTGAGATGTAATCGCTGAGAGTACTTTAATGGATAACTATATACTCTGTACCGACCTAACCGTACCCAGCCATTATTCCTGAGAGTTTTTACATTATCCACTACATAATCAATAGGCTTTTCATGTCGTATCGCAATACTTCCAATGCAAGCTTTATAATCTAGTTGTTTTATAGAAGCAGCTATCACTAGAAGATTAAGATCAACCTTTCCCTGAAAGAACTTAACTAATAGCGCCACTTCTTTTTGTCTGTTTTTTGAGCACACATGAATCACCTTTGATTTTGGAGCAAATGTCACAATAATATAATCGACTTAACCACTTTATTATGCGCGTGTTATTAGCTAATCTGAATTTGCTTTATTTTGTAAACAAACTCTGGCTCATTAACATAGGCCATAGCCCTATCCCATAGAGGGTTTGTGCGATCAGAAAGGTTATCCGCAAGTGATTTTATTTCTTGTGGTGCATCAGACCTAAAGTAATTTTTGTTTCCACGATTTTTATCATAACTGACACCAGTAATTTTAAAGTTTACTGCTTTTACTCTTTTTCGTTTCTGCTGCTCTATGTCTCTATGAGCTGTTTCCCATGTAATGGCGCGTATTGCTAAGTAATACTCTCTTTCTTTAAATTTACCATTAACTGTAAAGGCAGACTTAGGAGGATACTTAGGTTTTATTTTTCTTTTGTAAAGGCCACCATTTACAAATCTAAAGTGCAAATCATCCTCAGACATCTCATATCTTCGACAGTCTGATATATCGACCCAGTAGCCTTTAGCTTTGTTAAGATTATTTTTAACAAATAGAACCGCAAGAGCTTCTTCTGTTACAGCGTATTCCAAATATTTGCTCAGTAATTTTTTCTCCATAATAAATTTATTTTTAACCTCCATTAATGGTGAATGATATTTTGGCATGATGCCGATAGCGCTTAACATTATCGTATCTCTACGCCACTATGCTCTTACAGGTAAAGATTACAAGATCCTTCCTACTGATTCGGTTTTCGGTGTTTATGGTAAATAACTATTTATTTTTAGGGACTAATTCCACATCAATAAATTCTTTTCCAATTCCATTTTTTAATGTTCCAGTATATATATTATAACCTGGAGCATTAATCATCATCGTATCATCAGTAATAAACATTCCTGACAATATATAATGGCCAACAGCATCAGTCGTTGTCGTTGTTGATGTCCGTATTACTGTAACTGTTGATGATGAGACTGGGTCAATGTATTCTTATCTCTCACAACACCTACAACTGATGAGCATCCGGTTAAAGCAACTAGAATAATAGCAGCTAAAGAATTTTCACCTAACATAGAACATAATCCATATAAAAACTATCATACATATCAACAATGCAACCATTAAAACATAAAATAATATTAATCCTTTCAAATAAATCCACTTACTTTATGAGTAACAACTTAATATATGAATGGATCATTTTTCATTCATGATTGTCAAATTAATTTACAAATGTAAATTCTAATTGTATAAAACAGAAATAACTATTTTTCACATTGGATTAAATGTAATTGTTAACTAAAACTTATAACCAATTAAAAGAGTTATATTTTCCTCTCTTAACGCATCGTGGACATCACCACCATCAAGATTGACTCGCGTCCAGCGAGCACCTATCATGTAATCAGTAAATGAAGCATCTATCCCCCCTCCCCATTTCGGGCCATGGACTGTTATTGAATCGCTAACGCTAGAATCACCAAATCGAGCACTTGCTTTTAGTCGCGTCATGGAATAACCAAACACCCCATAAGCATCAATTGAAAAGTCGTCGTAAAACGTAAAGCGTTTCCCCACAGGAATGTTTGCACCGAGAGAAAACTTTTCATCTAGCGAAACGCTATAGGTTCCTTCTGTGGTTCTTGCCTCATTACCGGAATATGAGGATTCAAATTCACCGCCAATAAACCAATTATAGTTATGCCGATAATAATTTCTGGCTCCAAACAGAGCTGATAACTGAGTGCTACTTTGTCTCTCAAGGTCATGAGATCCGACTCCTACCGAAAGATACACATCCTGATAAAAATCACTTACACCTGCACTCATCTCTGCTATTACAGATGAAGAAAAAAGCAATGACATTACAAAAACGAACTTATTCATTCACAGAAATCCTTTGAGAAATAGAATAAAAACACGTAGGAAATATCATTATTTAACACCATTGAATAAAAGTAAAGCTAACATTAAAAATCCAATTAGCAATAAGTATTAATAATAACATTATAACAGAATGTAATTGGACCTCTTAGGGTATCATTGTATATATTTATAATTAATGGAGTTGTGTTAAAATATTTTGATAGATGAAAATTATGGGGAGTTGAATTAATAAGACTTTAAAGGTGAGCAAATAGTTCTAACTTTGTGAGTTTTTAAATTCCTACCATACACTTAAAGACATTTATTAAAATCATGTTAACTATAATACAAGTCAAGATGTACGAGTAAAGTCTCATACAAAGCATTTAAGAGTGATTCTCAACGCTTGGCATTTTCAGCTCAAGGTTGGGTTCGTGTTTAGGGTACAAAGGATGAGGTTAGGTGGTTGCGTTGCTCACACATCAATGCGTCGTTAACTACATCTTGGAGTAATTATGAATTGGCGTACTTTTCGCATAGCTATTGTTTTTGGTATGAGTATAGTTGCTGCTACAAGTTATAACCCGACAGTTACACTAGAAAGCACAAGTATTACATTGAACGAACAATTGAAGTCGTTACTTTTTGTTGCTCTTGCTTCCTCTTTAATGTTGTTGCTGGTTATTGGATTCCAAGCTGTTAACCCTTTTTCGAGTAAAGTTTGGATAGAGCCTTCGTGGAACATAAATCCTTTTACTTTAAGTCAGCCCTTAGTATTTTTTCACTTTGCAGCATGGATTGTGACGGTGCAGGCAATAGTTAATTTAATCGTTAGTATTTTTCTTGGATACTCCTATTGGTTATCTTTAATTGGAGTCGTCGTTGGATTGTCAGTATTTGCGGGGCTTAAGATGGCTCGAGTTGTCTTCCGTCATAAGTTCCGTAAACAATCAATTCAACAAGGTGTTTAAGGCGGATTCACAACATTTGTCATACAAAATCGGGAGTTCATTATGCCTGTTACGTTAAATCTGTGTCGAACGGACGCGACCGTGTAACGGCCTGTGATCAATTTATTCCTTTGGCACAGCGGAATGCTCTACGTAGTGATGTGATGGACGCCCCTCCAACGGCGTCCATCACATCACTACATAGCCCTGCGGAGCTTGCTTATCAGGGCGGAGGAGTGAGGTTGCCTTAGAGTTACTACGAAGCTGTAACTATATCGCTTTCACAGCCTTCATCGCACTTCACGCTTCGCGTGGCCTAGCATGAGTCGCGGAGCGCCTCATAATCGCATGTCCAATTTAAATTTAGTTCTAAAACTCATTAACAGGCTGTTGATGGTAATTTTTAACCCACTGTCTCCTCTTTTTTCTTAACATGACATGGCAAAGGTAATGCGACTAATAGTTGTTCCCA
This sequence comes from Photobacterium proteolyticum, assembly GCF_001939735.1. Lineage (GTDB taxonomy): Bacteria > Pseudomonadota > Gammaproteobacteria > Enterobacterales > Vibrionaceae > Photobacterium > Photobacterium proteolyticum. The sequence goes on along the minus strand of NZ_MJIL01000092.1, from coordinate 96,274 downwards.
TGATGAACAGCGTGGGTGTTCAGTTTATAAGTAACCTTATGAAAAAGTTGAAATAAATGTGGCAAGATTGATTTGAATCATAAGCCCTCGCTATTGATGCTCTAGAATCCGTTTGCTTTATTGATACCTTAATAATTAGGGAAGCTTATGCGTTCAAATGCAGCAGTATTGTGCTTGTGTTTATTATCATCTACTTGGTTGTTTGGCTGTACTGAGGATGGTGGAGGCGGTAGCAGCAGCGACTCGTCTGCGGCAAGCAACATTTACTCGCATATTTCAGTGAAGACAGATAGCACTGCTATGAGTACAACTGGTCACTGCTTCGACACAAACTCTAAGTTTCGTACCGACCACTTCATTATCGGCTCAAAAGGCTCTGTAAGTGATGCAAAAATGCAAGAAATTGCGCGTGTTGCTCAGAATACTCTAAATGTCGATTTGGCGGCATACAGTTGGAATGCGTGGTCAGATCTGAAAGTGGATTACTCAAACCCTCTTGAGGTGTGTGTAATCGCAAGTGAGGGTTCAAATGGTGCAGGTAACGATTTAGGCTTTGTTGTTGGCCCAAACCGCTCTGGCTCAGATCTGGATAACCTTGTTAAGCATGAGCTGAAACACACCTATCAGTCTCGCTTAATTGGCCCGACCGGACTAAATGATTCACATACTTGGTTTGCAGAAGCTGTTGCAACAGGCCTTTCAACAAACGAAACGGTCAGTGATACCCAGCTCAATGCCTTCATCTCTCAGGTAAGCATTACCCCGACTCAGGTAACGCATGATGGATTGCAAGATATGGTAATGATGCGACTGTCTGACGGTAGCACTGAATATGGTTCATACAACATGGCTCTTCGCTACCTGCAAACTCAGGGGGCTTCGATCCAAGATTTATGGGAAGTATTTAAAATTATTAACCAGATCGAGCAAAGCTGTAAAGCGGACCACCAAGCAGCGGTTGCTAACGGTGAAGTTGTAAACCCTGTAGACCCTCAGTCAACGTCATGTACTGGTTACGCAAGCACTTATAGCTCTGGTGAAACAATGTGGAATGGTGAGATTATCTCCGGTTCAATGGATGATCCCTTAGCACCAAACCCAGAGCCAGGTAAGTCCAAATTCCATGTTGCATTCGATTATGTAATGAGCTCTTACGGCGTGACATACGATAATATTGATGATGAAACAGCCTTCCGCAACACGGTTATCAACGGCATGTAAAAAACAGCTATATTAACTCCGATTCAGGGCATCAAAAGATGCCCTTTTTTATCATTCTAAAACCACCGCTTTTGGCGCTTACGGTTGAACATATCAAGCTGTCAGCCCGGTATCAGATGCCACGGGGACGCCCCCGGCCAAATAGGCAAGGCTAGCCCTCAATGAGAAAGTGCCGATGTAGCGCTTTGTACCCTTTGGGTGTAATGGTGACTTCTCGGTAGCCTGGTACTTTTTCTATCCAGTTATTATTTTCAAAGAAGATGAGTAGGGATGCTCCCAGGAAACCGCCAACGTGGAATTTTCTTTCGCTCCAGTCCAAACACGGGCAACACTTCTTACGTTTGGATTTGGTATCGAGTGTGATACCTAAATGTAAAAATTTTTCTTTCCCTAACAGAGTAAGGTCATTGCCATCACTTTCAATCCAGCCATGGGTAATCAAGGATTCGTAGAGCTTTACAGCTACTTCACCTGCTAAATGGTCATAACAGGTCCTTGCCTTCAGTAGTTCTTTAGGTACTTTCGAACGTGAGGGATTACTTGCCTGAAAAGTTACACCCATCATATTTTCCAGTAGCGAAGCAATGCGACTGTTATACAGACGAAAGTATCGGTGTCGACCTTGAGATAAACAGCTCACCAGGTTGGCTTTTACCAAACGTGACAAGTGAGAGCTGGTTGTCGATGCCGCAATGCCTGCAACGGCGCTGAGTTCTGTTGCTGTCCAGGCTCTTCCATCCATTAATGCACATAAGATCTTCATTCTAGAAGCTTCAGACATGGCGGCTGCCAGTGATGCCATGTCTGTTTCTTGGCTATAGTTTTCTGATTCGGTGAAAGAACTATTTCGTGTGCTCATGCCTAACTCGTTGTCATATCTCAGCCAAGGTAAAATTATTAATTACAACTATACCTTGCTCATCATTGGTTGACCACTACACCCGTTATCCGTGCGCTTCAATGCTGTCTTGGGGGGCTTCAGAGCGATTATCCATGCCATAATCTCTAATGACGCCAGCCACTCTTAGTCGATAGTTTACGAACACACCGCCACGCCCTTTGGACTGTGCAAACCGGTGTGATTCTAAAGCACGCCACGCTTGAATGGCCTCTTCATCTCGCCAAAATGACAAAGAAAGCACCTTCCCCTCATTGGTAAGGCTTTGAAAGCGTTCAACTGAAATGAAACCTTCTATTTTTGATAATAATGGTTTTATTTCATTCGCTATATCTAGGTATTCAGAAGTCTTACCTTGAGCTACCTGAACTTCAAAAATTACTGCTATCATTTTTCCCTCTACCTATATGATTTAATGGTTGCAGGGAGTATAGCGACTTGAAATAGTGACACTTCGCCGGGGATCGAAATATGGCCGTTGTACCGTATTTTACTGTGCGCCCCCAACCCAGTCCGTTTGGAAGGCCATAAAGCCCGTTTACGGTAATGCCTTTAGTGACGACTTTACCGGCCCCTGTAACGGCTGCGCTTACATATCGATACTTACGGATACTAAAACACGCCCTAAACTAGTGAGCTCAGTCATTCACTAGCAAAGAGAATCCTGCATGCCGTTAGTCAAACCCGCTCTAATTGTTATCGCATCCTGCGCTGTCGCAGCCTGTGCGAACAATACCGCCCCGAATGAGTTTACATCCCGCTGTGGCTACTTCCAGCTACAAGGGGATAAACCCCTCACCTTTACCGTAAACAGCCCGACTGAAGCCAACCTGGATGGTGTGATTTGCTCTGGTTCGTTAGATGCCTTTAACGACATGTTAGCCCGTTACCCGGATATCAAAAAACTGGATATCGATGTCATTGGGGGCAGCGCAGATGACGAAGTTGACCTGGAATTGTCAAAGCAGATACATGATAGGAAGATGAGTACACACCTAAACAAAGAGGGCATGATCGCTAGTGGTGGGGTTGATTTGTACCTTGCAGGTGTAGCGCGAAGTGCTGATGATGCCGAACCCCGTATTGGCGTTCACAGTTGGGGGGGAGCAGACGGCGAAAACGGCAACCAGGTTCCAGCTACCGATCCTATTCACCAGATGTACCTTAGCTACTACCGCCACGTTGACATTGATCCGAAATTCTACTGGTTCACCCTCAATGCCGCACCTGCAACGGATATTCATTGGATGAACAAGGCAGAAATAAAACGGTATCAGGTTATTACCTCCAACTAGTCATATCGCTAATATCCGGGAATGTAATTGTTAAGACAACCTGTTTATACCTTCCCGGATAAAGGTATCAGCTCCATATACAATTTCCTGTTCAACAGCAATAACCCACATTATCCGGCCTGGACAAAGTAATTTCTAACCAGAAGGAGAGGTGTATAATAGTCGATGAATATCAAAGGTTAACTAAAATTAATCTCTAATAGCTACTGATGTTTAATATGGCTATAATTGCAGCGTTTAATATAGAAGATCATAGACTAATGAAATATGAAAATATGAAGCTTTTCCAAGTGGTTGTTGATAAGGGAGGCATCACGGCTGCTGCTGACTTTACTGGTCTTCCTAAATCAACCGTCAGTCGCAGAATAAAAGATCTGGAAGATATGCTCGGAACAAAATTGCTCAACCGTAGCAGTCGCCATTTTCAACTGACACCAACCGGAGAGGTTTTCCATAGTCGTAGTAAAGATATAGTGAAAGATGTTGAAGAACTGGAAAAAGATATAACCCATAATCAAAATCTTGCTGAGGGAAAAATCACAATCCTCAGCCTTTCCCCTTTGATTCAATGCTTTAGCAAAAATATAAAACAGTTTTATGAGCAATACCCTAAAATTGAATTGGAGATATATGCTCAAGATGTCGTCGAGCGAAATATACCCAAACGTCGTTTTGATTTAGTCCTCCAGTTAGATCAGCCTGAAGACAGTAATCTGATTGGCAAGAAAGTTTCTACTATTACCGCAGACTACTATGCCAGTCCTGATTATCTTGCTCAGTTTGGCTCTCCCAGTACCCCTGAAGAGCTGATCAAACACCGAATTATCTTTCGAGGGCTGAAAGAGGCCGGTGCTGTTCGCTGGCCTTTTCAAAATCCGATGCGCTATCTGGATATTTCAGCGGCACATACTACTGTTGTCGATTCGCCTGAAATCGCATTAACATTTGCTCTTCAGGGTTTGGGGATTGCCCTGCTGCCGGATTTGCAGGCAGTACCTGAGGTAAAAAAGGGACGGTTGGTGCCTTTGTTTGATAAGGAGCACAGGTACAGTTTGCCAATTTATATCCTATATCAGGCCCGTGACTATATTCCATATCGGCTTCGGCTGCTGATTGATTTTATTACCGACAATTTTGAGGAAGCACTTGATCAGGCTTCCGCTGGCTAAGTTTCAAAATCCGGGACTTATGTTCCCGGTTAAAGCTGTTTATAAACCGCATCAGATTCTGCATATTTGTGCTTTCAACGGCGACTGCACATCACTTTAAAAAATGACTATATTCACCTGAAGATCAGTGCCAATAAAACAGGTGTAGATTTTCGACTGTTCGGTAAAGCTATTCCCTACGATCAGGCATTGTCATTAGCATAATTAACAGCAGTGTAAGCACCTCAGTTAGCCCAGTGAACTCCTTTTCGCATTTAACGCCTTCACCTCCTCCCCTACAAAGCCCATAATCAAATCAGTAGTAAACATGTATTTATCTGAATATCTCTTTATTTCACCGCAAACATAGAATATTAGCAACATGATACGTACAGCCCAACGGCCACAGTAACCTTAAAACAATCAGAGCAACAGCTCATAAAAACAACAACGCATGTCATCTTAATATCAAGAGATTGCTATTTATTTTATGGGGGTTCCCCATCGCATTCATTTAAAATAACAGTCATTGACTTGTAACATCTATCCCTTTTCTAGATATATCCTCATCGTACCAATAAATGGGACTTAAAGTCCCGACCAACTTTGTTGTTAATGTGAGTCGAATGAATAGAATACTAGTCGTGTGAATAAAGGTAGTATTTAGTTACTCATAGTTCACATAGGAATTTAATCTATTTATTTTTATATCCTTGCATCATTTATGCTGCAAATAACAAAACCTGTATTGTAAATACACTGGAGTTACAACGTGGATCTATTTCATATATTTCAAGGTAACGAAGCACTCTCTGCAACTGCCGCTATTATGGCTTTCTATTTAGCTGCAATAGCTTTAGGCGGGCTGCTCTATAAATTTGGAATGTTTCATGACATTCATGACCTACCTACCAAAACGAAGCGCTTAGGTCGGATCCTTGCAATTCTTGCCGGCTTAACATTGATGCTGAGCGGACTTGGCAAAATCATTGGGTTGGCTCCAATGGTTGCAAAGTTCACTCAATTCGGCATGATTCACATGTTTAAATTTACCGGTTGTACTGAGGTCTTCACCGGACTATTGATTATTTTCCCCCGCACTTACAAAGTTGGCCTTCTGATGGGTATTGCACTTGTTGGTGGCGCTATTGCGACTCACCTTCCAACGTATTCTGATGGAGTCGCCTGGGCTATCCCATCTGGATCCGTTATGGTGATTTTATGGGCATCAGCATTCTTTTATACACCAGAAGCTTATCCTGAATGGTTTACTAAGTTGGTAAATCATTACATTCTACCTAAGAAGCTGAATACTCAATAACCCACTGAAATCCATCATGTTACGCAAAGTGCAGTTAGCCTAAGAACTGCACTTTGTAACAACCAGAATATGTCAACCCAATCCTAAATAGCCTCAAATACAGACACCTTGCCATGTGTTTCAGTCTTCTCAATCCATTGTTGAGCTTCAACATATGAAGGGGATGTGATTAATGAATCGAGGCATGCCTTTATGGACCTAAAAGCACTCCCCTTCTCGCTTGAGGAAATCTATCAGGGTGCGCGTTCTAAGCGGCATCAATGCCTTATTTTGATACACGGCATACAATGGAATGGTAACATCATGAACTTCAGGAAGGATCCTAACCAACTCACCACTCGCCAACTCATTTTTAACCGCAAAGTCAGGCAAAACGCCAAACCCAATATGATTGATCAAGAAGCCTTTCAGGGCATTAGAGGTTCGAACCTGCACTTTGGGCTTTTTGTTTAGCTTAACTACCTCTCCTTGCGACGACTTTAACACCAGCACTTTGTCACCATGCACGATATTGTGGCTCACCCAGTCTAGCTTGAGCAGGTCTTGTGCTGAATGGAGCACGTCAAAACGCTTGAGGTACTCTGGTGATGCACAAAGAATATCGTCAAATTCACCAATTTTAGTTGCATATAGGCTGGAATCTTCAAGCGCCGAGGAAGCGCGAATGGCCACATCACAACGTGATTCAATCAAGTTGCTGTAGCTATCACTTTCCACCACATCAAGCTGAATTTGCGGGTATTGGCCGAGAAACTGACTGAGGAGATTTAAATATGCAGCATTGCCAATCGGCATAGAAATTCGTATCAGGCCACTTGGCTCATTACTGAACGTTTGTGCATCAGTGTTGGCCTGCATTGCCAGCTCTTGAATCATCTGGCACTTTTTATAGTACTGCACGCCAGTGTCAGTCAATGATAACGATCGGGTCGTTCGGTGCAGCAGGCAAGTATTTAATCCTTGTTCAAGCTTGGTCACTATCTGGGAAACTCGCGCTTTACCAACCCCTAGCTGTTCCGCTGCTTTAGTAAATGATTGAGTTTCAACCACCTTGGTAAACACCATCATGTCATCTAACGAGATCATTGTTACACACTGTTTAGCCACTCTTAACTATAAGTTTACTTAACACGTAATTATCAATCAATGGCGAAACGATATAGTTATAACAAGACAATAAATAGCCACATGGAGTTAGAAACATGATTGTTGTTACAGGCGCATCAGGCCAGCTTGGCCATCAGGTGATTAAACATTTAATCGGCAAAATCGACTCGTCACAAATCATTGCTGCGGTTCGTACACCTGAAAAAGCCAGCGATTTATCGGCCCTGGGTGTACAAGTGCGTGAAGCTGACTACTCAAAACCCGACACACTGAAAACAGCGTTCGAAGGTGCCGATAAAATTCTTCTTATTTCGTCAAGTGAACTGGGGCAAAGGGTCGAACAACACAGAAATGTTATCGAAGCGGCCAAAAACGAAGGTGTCTCTCTCATTGCCTATACAAGCCTGCTACATGCAGATACATCGCCTTTAGGGCTAGCTGGAGATCACATTGAAACAGAAAAAGAGTTAAAACAGTGTGGGATACCCTACGTACTACTTCGCAATGGCTGGTATACGGAAAACTATCTCGCCAGTGTAATGCCTTCTATTGAGCACGGGGCATTTATTGGTAGCGCGGGCACGGGGCAAATAAGCTCGGCTGCGAGAGATGATTATGCAGAAGCTGCAGCTTTGGTCATGACATCAGAAGAGCCCCAAGCAGGAAAAGTATACGAGCTCGCCGGTGATGAGCCTTACACACTATCTGATCTTGCAGCTCTAATTAGCCAAGAATCAAACAAAGAAATACCTTATGTGAACCTGCCTGAAAACGAATTCAAAGAAGCACTTGTTGGTGCAGGATTGCCTGAGCCACTCGCGGCACTGCTTTCCAATTCGGATGTTGGTGCCGCAAAAGGAGGATTATTTGACAAGAAGGGTGAGTTAAGTGCGTTGATTGGTCGCCCTACAACAACACTTAGCGAGATGGTTAAGGCCCTGTTTGCATAAAAGATCTTAGCTCTCCGAGTTCATTTTAGCGCCGGGCTATTTGATACAGACAATATGCCAAATAGCAAAGAATCGCTGGCTTAATTAAGGCTCAGTCATTGTTGAGTAGCCGGCTCTATATACATGAACTTCTCTATCCACTTTCAACGCTACCAACGTTGCTCTTTGAGAGTAAGCGTAATATTCAGGAATCGTTACAATGAAAAAATCAGCCTCTTACATTACTGCAGCACTGCTGACGACTGTGTCATTGCTAAGTGCATGTACAACAACTGCGGCGACGTCAGATAATCAACTGGTTAATAGTCCAATGAAACAGACCGCAATGAAGGCCCAAGACGCCTTTTTTAAAGATTTTAATGCTGAAGAGATGAAAAAATATTTCCGTGAAGATTATATTCAGCATAATCCGCATGTACCAACAGGGCTAGCGCCTGCACTTGGGTTCCTGCCGGCATTAAAAGAGGCAGGGTTAACATATAAAACTCATCGCCTACTAGAGGACGGTGACTTTATCGTCATGCACAATACCTACGATAACGCAGAAGCGTTCGGTGCCAAAGAAGTCGTCACCTTTGATGTTTGGCGTATGCACGATGGCCAGGTTGCCGAACATTGGGATGCTATCTCTCCAGTTATCAAGGAAACGGCAAGTGGTCGCTCACAGTTTGACGGGCCGACTCTTGTCACAGATACAGACAAAACCGAAGAGAACAAGCAACTGATCGCCAACTTTATGGAAGATGTATTTTTTGGCCGGGCACCTGAAAAGATCAGTGAGTATATTAGTGCAGAGCAGTATGATCAGCATAACCCGATGGTGAAAGACGGATTAGACGGTCTTAACGAAGCACTTGCTTACTTGGCATCTCAAAACAACATGTTCGATTACCATAAAGTTCATCGAATTTTTGGTGAAGGGAATTTTGTCTTAACGCAAAGCGAAGGCCGGTGGAATGGCAAACCACAAGCGTTCTACGACTTGTTCCGCATTAAAGAAGGTAAAATAGTTGAGCACTGGGACATTATTCAGGAAATTCCAAAAAAGATGGCTCATGAAAATGGTATGTTTTAAATAACAGTAAAAGGCCCCTTTTTTAGGGGCTTTTATCTTCAACTCGTTTATTTATGGCACAAATTGCTCTATTTTTCCCACATTTAATTAAAAATCGCGAGTATTCAAAACAACCTAAGCTATATTTTCGGAACTGAAACAGATTAATGTGTCGGTAACAGTTGGGAACTCAGAAAGAGAGGCTTAAAAAAAACCGCATGTGCTTTAGCTCTTATTGAGCCATACCAATTACCATCAATGAAGAGGGCTGGCTTATAAAGTCCCCCAAAAATATGACCACCCTGTTGTTATTGGAAGCCCCCACATAGGGGACAACTGCTAAACACTTTCTCCACTCAAGAAAGAGCAATTTTGTACAAACGCATTTGGCATCACTTCGTTATACTCAGTAATAACCTCAATCAAACGAGGGATGGGAAGTTAAATGCAACAGGCGATGGAGAAAGCAAGACCATGGATTCAAAGAAAAAACAATCGCCTAAAAAGGAAAGGGCTACCTATAGTATTGCCGATGAGCTGGGTGGCATTGATCTGCTTGATGCCGATTATCACCGCCAAAACTTTTCACGCCACAGCCATGAAGGCTACACTGTTGGTGTAATTGAAAACGGTGCCCAGCAATTCTATCGTACCGGCGGTAACCATGTTGCCCCGCAAGGCAGTATCATCTTAGTCAATGCTGATGAAGTGCATAGCGGTCATTCTGCCACCGAAGGCGGCTGGTCATACAAGGCGATGTATCCCCTCCCCGATCAATTTGAAACCATTAGCCATGAACTGGCTGCTGGTTTATCAAGTAACGGAGCGCCGTACTTTCCTTCTCCGGTCGTCTATGATCCCGAGCTCGCCAGCCAGCTTCGGCTAGTCTTTGAAACATTGGAAAAATCAGACAACCGCCTTCTACGGGAGACCTTACTTTACGGTGTACTAACCAAGCTAATGTGCAAGCACGGCAAGCGACCCACTGCACCTCAGGATGTGTCGAAGGCACAACGCCAGCTAAAACTGGTCAAAGAGTTTCTTGATGATTTCCCGAGTGCCGACATCTCCCTTCAGGAGCTGGCCAACCTGGCCTCATTCAGCCCGTATCACCTCGTGAGAGCATTTCAGAAGGAGTATGGGTTCCCACCCCACGCCTACCAAATTCAGGCGCGACTTCGTCTGGCAAAACGATTGATCCGACGAGGGCACACCGTCTCGGACGCTGCGCAAGAATCCGGTTTTCACGATCAAAGCCACCTCCACCGACATTTCAAAAAAGCCATGGGTATTACTCCCGGTCAGTTTGCCAAGCAAGTGGCTCGCTAGTCATCACATTGCATCGTTATTGCTCCTTCTATTGAGCAATAACGTACAAGTTTGTATCGTGGTTAATTCTTAAAGTGAAAAGCATGACTGATAACAAAGAAGAAACACGCAATGCAAACATCCATCACAACCAATGACGGAGGCGCTTCTGACAGAACAGAAGCATCTCATCAGAACATGACAGATAACAGTAACCAACAACAGACATCACAGGAAAAGCGCACTCTATTCAGGCAAGGAGCACTAGCCGTCAGCCCGCTGTGCGTTGCGGTGATCCCATGGGGATTACTGGCCGGATCATTCGCAATCGATATCGGCCTAGACCCGTTTCAAAGTCAGGCGCTCTCAGCCATTGTCTTTGCAGGCTCTGCACAGCTGGTTGCGACGGGCTTACTGAAAGTGGGAGCGGGTCTGGCAACTATCTTGCTAACTACCCTCTTTATTACCTCGCGTCATTTGCTCTACAGCATCACAATGCGCGACAAGATCAGTCCGCTGCCGCTGAAATGGCGAATTGGCTTGGGATTTTTACTTACCGATGAGCTGTTTGCCCTATGCGGCCACCAGTCACCCAAGGTATTCAATCGCTGGTACGCCCTAGGGGCCGGCCTGTGGTTTTACATTTGCTGGAACCTGGCTACGCTGGCTGGCATCGTCGCTGGCAAGTTCATCCCCAATCTTGATAGCCTCGGGTTAGATTTTGCTATTGCGGCGACCTTCATTGCCCTTGTGGTCCCGACAGTCAAGAATGCATCCGTATTGGTTTCAGTGGTTTTTGCCCTGATCCTCTCTGTTGTACTACAGGCCTATAACGTTGAAGGCGGTTTAATGCTGGCCAGCATGGCTGCGATGGTCGCCGGCTACAGCTACGATAAATACGTTGCCAGTCCTATCGAGAAAGAGAAAGGAAGTGAAAAAGGAGAAGACGCATGATTTGGTTAACTCTTCTGGCAATGGCCCTGCTCGTTTTCACCAGTCGCTACTTGTTTCTGGAGCCAAGGCTTCCTCTGCGACTTAATGCCCAGGCACAAAAACTATTGAGCTACTCCAGCCCTGCCGTTCTTACTGCAATTTGGGCACCGATAGTCTTTCTGCCTGAAGGCGAGCTCTCCGTCTCGTGGCATAACCCCTATCTGGTTGCAGCGGTTGTCGCTGTGTTACTGGCCTGGAAATTGAAAAGTGTACTGCTTACCGCCGTTATCAGCATGGCTGTATTTTTCCTGTTGTCATTCTTATAGATAGGAAGAAATATAGAGAGGCAGAAATTATCGTTGGCTCCTGTTATTGATAATGTTATTTTTCAGCGCAATACGAATAACACCCACATGGTTATGACATGAGCGAAAGATACGAAAAAGGGCTGAAGCAACTCAATGAACTCGATTCCAATGCAGCAGAAGGACTGATTGAAAGCTTCCGTGACATCTGCCCGGATTTGGCAAAGTACACCATTGAATATCCGTTCGGGGATGTCTTGCAGCGCGAAGGACTCGATTTTAAGACCCGTGAACTGGCAACGATTGCCGCACTAACTGCACTGGGCAATTGCCAGCCACAGCTCAAAGGACATATCAGCGGTGCGCTTAACATTGGCTGTACACCCAAAGCGATCACCGAAGTGATCCTGCAAATGTCTGTCTATGCCGGGTTCCCTGCGGCTATCAATGGCATGACTGCGGCTAAAGAGGTGTTTGAGTCTCGCGGTATTATCACTGAAAAATAACCATAAAGAGACAAACCAGTTTGCCTTTCAGCCTGTTGATTCACACTTTGTAATTTCAACAGGCTGAAAGCATTTACATCAGGCTATACAGCTATTTCTGGCTTTTATGGTTACTGTCACCATCGCAATGATGGCGCAAGCCACCAGCACACCCCCCAGGTTTTGTACTGTTCCTGCAGCAGCAAGCCCGGCACCAATCATCAAGTAATACAGAAGTCCCAATACAGCCCCCGCACTGCCTGCCTGAGAGCGATAGTGAACCAGCGCCTGACTCAGAACATTAGGGATACCGATACCAAATCCCATCACAACAAAAATCATCGGAAGCAGGAACCATAATGAACCTTGTAACAGCAATACTCCAATCGCCCCGACCAAGCCAAGCAACGTCGCCATGCACATCAGCCTCTGGTGAGTAAAGCCCTGTTGTATCAGTCTCTTATTTAACAGGCTGCCCGCAAATGTACCTATAGCAAGCACAATACCACTTCGGCCAAACGTGATAGAGTCATAGCCAAGCTGCTCAAACAAGAATGGTCCTTGTAAGTAATATGAAAACAGCAAGACATTAAAGAGCGCAACTAACAGCGCACTACGCCATATATCGTTATCCCTTATCATCTGTCGAAACAAATTACCCAATGCTGAGGGCGCCGTACTCTCAGGAGCCGTCCCATGCATTGTCTCCGGCATCGTCTCAGGAAGAGTCGCAACGCTGATCACCAGCAGCACCAGTGCCAAACCGCTCAGCGTTACAAAGACATAGCTATGTCCGCCCCACTCTGCCAGAAACCCGCCTGACATCATGCCGATAACCGGGCTAAGGGAAATCCCCATTCCCATATACGAGTAGACCTTGCTTAGTCCAGGTCCGTCATAGCTATCACGCAACATGGTTTGGGTAACAACAGATCCAACGGCAACCCCGAATGCGCTCAAGCCTCGAGCAACCATAAGCAGTTCAAAACTTGGAGCAACCACCGCACTGGCGGCGCTAAACGCATAAACTGACAGCCCGAGTAACATTGTTTTTCGCCGACCTAATAGATCTGCAACCACTCCCCAAACAATGACACCAAACGCAAAAGCCAAGAAATATACCGACAACGTCTGGCTTGCAGCTTTGACACTTACATCAAACCTGTTGGCAATATGCGGTAATACCGGGCTGTAAATGGTTTCAACAATTTGCGGGAACATTATCAGTACCACCATTAAACCCAGCGCTGGTTTTGTTTTCATCTCATAAACCTCTAACTGTATAGCAAAGCTCATATTTTTCGAGCAATGCACTTCTATTTGAATGACAGCTAGTTTACGAGCCTATCTTATGGTCAAATAACACAACTAGAACAGAAAATATCAAAATTGGGACAATGGCTGAGTTCAGTGAACACACAATCTTTAATGTCGATGAGATGGAAAATGCGGTCATAGGCATAGCAACGCGTGTCGGCAAGCATGATTCCGGAATGCATCAACATCAGAAAGGGCAACTTCTCTATGCACCTAAAGGCTGCATGAGCATCTCACTCAATGGGATTAAGTGTGTATTGCCACCAACACGGGCCGCCTGGATTCCAGCCAACACCCCGCACTGTGCGCGTATGACCAATGTGGTCGAATATCGCTCTCTCTATTTTGATCCGTCGCTGAATGCGTCTCTTCCTTCGTCTTTAAAAATCGTAGCCGTTAACCCATTGCTTAAAGCATTAATTGAAAGAATGGCCTTTTGGGAGTGGGATAAACCGCAAAGTGGACAAAAAAACACTACGGCTCTGTTTTTCGAAGAATTGGCAAGCGCCAAAGAAGAATTGCTGCAATTGCCTTTGCCATCAGATCGTCGCTTACAGAGCTGGGTCCAACAGCTCAATGAACCGACCTATATTGCTCCCCCTCTTAACCAGCTAAGTCAGTCTGTTGGTGCCAGCGGCAAGACCATCAGCCGAATATTTAACAAAGAAACAGGAATGGCCTATCAGGCATGGCGGCAGCAGTGGCGGTTATTAAAGTCGATCGAGTTATTATCGGAAGGATTACAAGTTAACGATGTTGCCTATCAGCTCGAATTCTCAAGTGACAGTGCCTTTATCAGCTTCTTCAAGCAACAAACAGGCATTACTCCTTTTCAATATATGTGAAAACTGTCACCAATTACTCATCGTGAATATATTAAATAAGTTAATTTGGCTCCATCGTCAAGATGCTGTTTAATTGAAAGATCAAATCACTTTAAACCGAGAAAGAAAAACGGTCATGAGTGAAGCAACTAAAAAGGCAGTAGTAAATTCTAAAGCAGTAATTGGCGTTAACTGACTTAGCTCTATAATTAAATATGATGTTAGTGAGTAAGAAAATCCAGATATGATACTAAGGATATACTTTTCTTTTGTTAACCCTCTTTCAGCACCTGAAACTCTACTCGCAACAAATGCACTAACAACTAACACCAGTAGATTATTTGCATATATTGGCTTAAGCGAAAACAAATCATTAATATAAAACCCAGCAACAATTAGAAAGCTGTAAAATAACAAGTAGAAAAAACTCAACTTCATGAGTTACTTCCTCCTTTCTAATTCGCCTGAATATTTTTGTGTTTCATTATAAGAAAACTCATGAATACCTATTAGAGCAATTGATACGATAAGAACGACTACATTTCCAGTACTTGCTCCTTGCTTTATAATACTCCACGCTGAACCACCGACTCCGTATGCACCTGGATTAGCACCTAAAAGACTTGACCATCGATTAAAATCATTATGGAACTGTAATACTTCCTTTAATTCACTAGTAGTTAAAGACCACTCTCCCCATTGCGGGTTTACTAACACATCAGTACATTTTGCTATCAGTCCACTTTTTAAGTGCCCAGATGACAGCCTAGAGATCAATCGCATAACTTGCTGCTTTGATTGACCATCTAAACTTCGATACAGTATCGTCCCAGCCATTGACTGTGCAATCAATACAGAATTACCTTGGATGTGATGCTTGGGAATGTTTAGCACAGATGCAAGCATATATAGTGCTTCCTTATTCGATTTTGGTAATTAATATTTTAATTGTTTTGAAAAGTTAGTCATTTATCATTCTCCACCGATGTAATTTAATTAGACGATAATATATCACTGTTCTATTGACGTATTTGAAGTTAGTAAAAATGCGACTAATTTCACAAGAGATATAGCATGATGAATAAAAATACAACCTATAAATGTCATCTTCCTAACCCCTCCTTAGAGTAATAACCATACTTCCAACATTAGAGCATTCCATCTAAGCATGAGCAACTACACAATTCAGTGATTTAACAATTACAATATTGAGAAATACAGATAAAAGCCCAATACTTCATTCCGTTTTGGCCTGCCCAGCTTCATCTATTCATTCTAAACTTTGTTATCACTCGCACTGTTCATCGTAACAAATCAGTCTCTCACCATTATTTCTCAACTCAAATTAGAACTTAAGAATAAAATCATCGACATAATATATAGTCAGATTAGCTTATCAAGCGTCTGTCTTATATAGATCACGAAAATCACAACCATAACAAGTACAAATAACAAAACAGACTATTAACCAAGCAATCAATATGATTTGTAGAATATAAGGTAAACAAATAAACAGAAGTAACTATAAACAAAGATGAAAATAAAACCATTCACTAATTTAAAGTTGGTGAGCCTCCCTATTAACTGACAAAGACATTTATATAAATCTTTGTCAGTTTCAACTAACAAGCTACTGGTATTAAAGGATCATTGATGTTTGATAAAGTTAGCTGTTCGCTAAGTGCAGCCCAACAAGAAGTCTGTCTGGCTATCAGCCAATCAGGGCATAATCTCAACTATCACTTATGCGACGTACTTGAATTTCATGGCGAACTAGACCTTTCAAAACTAGAACAGGCAATTCAGGTTCAATTCACTGAAACAGAAACCCTAAGAACGACGCTCGACATACAGGCAGAAACAGGGCTCTTCACACAATTCATCCATGCACCTGACACTCAAGCAGGGAAAAAACTCGATTTCCATGACGTCTCGGTATCACAAGACCCTGAGCAGGAATACGAACGGCTTCTTAGCAACCTGCTCAGTCAGGATATGGACCTTATAAACGGACCGCTAGCCCGATATATTGTAGTTCGATTGGCACCATCTCAATTCCGAATCATCGAACTGGCATCCCACTTGGTCGTTGATGGTTGGGGACACGGCATTCTATCCGGCAATATTGCTGCCCACTACAACAAACTATGCCGGGGTGAAACAGTTGAAGCGCAAAATCTGCCGCCTCTAAGCAGTATTTTTACCGCTGAAGACGAATATCGAAATAGCAAGATGATGGTAAAGGATCAGGCTTATTGGCAAAAGTATTGCCTAGATCTGCCAGAGCCCACGCAACTTGTTCCGGGGGATGCTCCCCTAGCCAAATTAAACCGCCTGAGAAAAGTATTCGACGGCCCTGTGTTACACCAGTTACGAGATGTCACCGCAGAGCATAAACTGCGAATGTCCTCCGTTCTGATGGCACTCTGTGCCACCTACCTGCATCGCCTGACAGGCCAATCCGAACTTGCTGTCGGTATGCCTGTGGCCGCCAGACAAATCAAAACCCTTCGCGATGTGCCTTCGATGGTAGCTAACATCCTTCCGCTGCATTTGTCTTTTGACGAGAACAGTACAGTGCTTTCCGTCGCTTCTAACATTCAGCGACAGTTACGACGTCACCTGCTGCACCAAACCTACCGTTTCGAAGAAATGATCCGGGATCTGTATGATGAGCGCGGAAACAAACCGCTATTCAAAACATTGTTGAATGTGGTTGCCTATGATCAGGGGGCCAACTTTGATGGCGGTGAAACAAGGATCCAAAATGTCGCCAACGGTCCTGCGTCATACTTGGGTATCGATATCTTCGACCGCAACAAAGATGGCCGTCTGGAGATCGGCTTTAACGCCAATGCCGAACTCTTCTCGAACGAAGCTTTAGAGATGCATTACCAGCGACTCACTCTTTTGCTGGCACGGTTTGTCGAAAAGCCTAATACACCTGCCGCTGACTATAACCTGTTTTTCGATGGTGAATACGAACGGCTGTATTCACTTCCGGGCAAAGCTGCTGTATTACCAGTCTTTGCCGATGCTTTCAATACCTCAGTGAATAAGCACGCATCAAAGTTCGCTCTTTCCCAAGGCGAGCGTCAGATCTCCTACTCGATGCTCAATGACTATGCCGATCGCCTTGCCAACCATCTGCGACAGCAAGGCGTCAACCAAAATGACTGCGTCGCGGTGGTCGTATCACGAAGTATCGAATGGGCTGTTGCGGCCGTGGCCCTGTTCAAGCTTGGGGCTGCTTACGTTCCCGTCGACCCGGAACTACCCGATGGCCGTATCGAACACATCCTTTCAGATGCCGCGCCCGCTAAAATTCTTGTCTCTCCCGGGTGCGGACTTAATGTAAACATTCCAGCCGAAAAGGTACTTTACCTAACAGCTGAATTATTCGAACAATTGCCAACGGCCCGGCAATCAGTTTATAGCGTTGATCCTAACTCGCAGGCCTACCTTATTTACACCTCCGGCTCTACCGGTAAACCCAAGGGCGTGGAAATCACCCATCGCAACCTTGTTCCTATCGCCCGTACAGCGATAGAGGCAGCTGATCTTCAGCCCGGCGAGAAAGTGTTGCAGTTCATCGCGGCAGGGTTTGATATGTCCGTGCTTGAAATCATGATGACTCTGCTGGCCGGGGCCACCCTTGTGGTTACCGACAAGGTTGCAAGTACACCGGGCAAACCGCTGGCTAAACTGGTCAAACGCGAAAACATCGATCTGCTTGTCATGACACCCAGCCTGCTGGCCTACCACAAAACAGAAGATTTTCGTCAGGGAACCAGGCTCTTGCTCGGTGGCGAAGCATGTACACCTGCTTTGCTATCACGTTTCTCGCATTGTCGACTGCTCAATGTCTATGGCCCGACTGAAACCTCATTCGCCACCTCAATCAATGCTAAGTTTGGTACCAACGACTTATCAATCGGTCCACCAACAGCCAACACCCGCCTCTATGTGGTCGACAAGCAACAGCAACTGCTCCCTCCCGGTTCATGGGGAGATCTGTTTATCGGCGGCCCCGGCGTTGCGCAAGGATACCGCAACCAGCCGGAGCTAACGGCAAAAGGCTTTGTGCCAGACTTGCTTGATGAAAGCACCACCATGTACCGGGTTGGCGATCGGGTGTATTTTGACTCCGAGGAGCGCATTCACTACCTCGGACGCCAGGACAACCAAATCAAACTTCGTGGTCTGCGTATTGAGTTGGATGAAATCAAAAACGCACTGCTCAGCTGTAGCGATGTGGAAGATGCGGTTGCACTTCTGAGTGAACTACCCCATGGTCCGGCTATTGTCGGCTATGTGGTCTGCAAAGATGCCGCACTTGAAAGCGACCGCCTGAAACAAGCGCTCAGCCGCCAGTTGCCCCATCACATGATCCCCAGTGTAATATTGACTGTCGAAGAATTCCCGCTAACTTCAAACGGCAAACTCGCCGTCAGACAACTGCCGTCACCAGCCATTATCGACAACACAGATAAACTTCTTCCCACAACAGCAGAAGAAGAGACAATGTGTAGCCTGTTTGCCTCTATATTGGAGCGCAACCAAGTCTACACCAACGAGAACTTCTTCGAGCTCGGCGGTCACTCGCTGCTGGGCCTGCAGCTCATTAACCGTATCAATGAAGCGTTTGGCGTCACGTTGGGGATCAGTGACTTCCTTGCTGCCTCATCTCCTCGTCAGTTAGTACAACGCCTGGATCCAAGTATCAGTTACAGCGATCCTTTCGACAGCATGTTGCCGCTGCGTGTCGAAGGTACACGTCCGCCATTATTCTGTATCCACCCGGGCGGTGGAATTGCCTGGCCATATGCCGGTCTCTTGCCTTTCCTGCCCGAAGACCAGCCGGTATATGCTATCCAGTCTCCTATCCTTCGCGATCCGAACCGTATCGTGGGTTCATTGGATGAACTTGCCGAGGAATATTTACAAAATATACAGGCTATCCAGCCGGAAGGTCCTTATCAGCTGGCAGGCTGGTCCGTTGGCGGCAACCTGTCACTTCGCATGGCAGCAATGCTTCAGGCTCAGGGACATCAAGTCAGCTTCCTGTGTATGTTTGACAGCTATCCGCTGCAAGGCGGACAGGTATCGCTCAAACTGGATGATGCGACCGTTATTACACGTATGACTCGAGCCATTGTCGGCACTCCCCGCGCCGGAATGAAAGGGTTGAAAAGTGCCATGGATGAAGTCCTTGGCAATAATGACGTCGGTAATGACTTCCTTACCCGCATTGTGGAAGATTCCAAACTGATGCTGGATCTGCTTGCCAACTGCCGATATGACCGCTTTAACGGTGACTTGCTCTTTATCCGTGCCACCACCGACATTTTGCGGACAGAAGAACAGCAACCTGCACTTTGGTCCCCTTACGTTTCGGGATCACTTATCGAGTACGAAGTTGATGCTCCCCACGAATGTTTGCTGCAACGTCAGTATCTTGAACAATTCGGTGATCAGTTTGCCAAAGAGTTGCTCAAACGCCAGTCTGAAGCGTTAAACAGTGAACAAGTCGCCAATGTGTAAGCGCTAAAAGTAAAACAGCATAGGTTAACGCCTATGCTGTTTTCTCTATTGTGTTGAAATATAACGACTATTTCTTGCTTTTAGCTTCTCACCTTCTCAACAGCATCATGCCAAACAGTGCCAACACGCCGAAGAAGTCAAATGAACCACCACTCCCTCCATCTGACGACGGAGGCGTCTGCGGAGCAGTTGTCGGCTCAGGAGCAGGCGCTGCTGCCACTTTCAAGCTAACAGGATAATGGCGAACACCTTTACCCGGCGTGGTAATCGTCAGTGAAAAACCAAGTTCTTCCTCTTTGGCTGATGAGGGCAATGCAACTTTCAAGACCTTGGCATCAGGGTTGGCAATAACCACACTTGTCCCTTTCACCTGCTCCCAGCGGTACTGGTAAGCGATACCGCCTTGCAAATCTGCCACACTGTCTGCATCAAGCACCAGATTGGCACCTGCCGGTTTTGACTCGACAGCGGCCGGTTTGGCTGCTGGACCGAGATCGCCCACCGCCACACGGATTATCTTGCGACTTACGCGACTCCCCTGGCTAACCGTCAGCTCAAGCTCGATATCCGACGAAGCACCCACTTCAGGTAACTTGATTTTAATCTGCTCACCCTGAGGTGGCAGCTCAGCTAAAGCAGGACCACTTAGCTGCTTCCAGCTAAACACGAGCGCTTCGCTGCCAGCACCTGTCGATGGCGAGGCGTCCAAAACCAGCTCACTCAACTCAGCAAGTTTGTATCCACCAGCAACTTCATTTTTCAATGTGATAACCGGGCTTGGTATAACATACTTAGCGATATCAATACGCCACTGTTTCTTGGTGTGGGTTTGGCCGTCAAACACATCAAATTCAAACGTCTGCGCACCGCCTGATGCACTTGCGGGTACGGTGAACTCTAAGGTTGAGCCGTTAGCTACCGGCACAACAAGTGGACCGGAAATCTGGCTCCATTTAAGTTGAAGTGCTGCAGGCCAATTATCTGGATCTTTCGCATTGGCTGTCAGTATAACCTTATCGCCTATATTAGCCTTAACCGGACCGGCGATAGTAACAGTTGGTGCTTGATTGACATAAGCTCCCCAAGAGACGCTATGTGTTGCGACCGATGATGCTTCTCCATCATCTGCAGTTACCTGAACTTGTACCGTTCCAGCGCCCTGGTTCTTGGGAATATTCAACCGAATTTTCTCGTTACTAAGCAACTCAAAAGGAATACTTTCTCCTTTTATTTGCCAGCTGAGCTTAACCTTTTCCGGCGTCTCGTCAGTCCAATTTGCACTAACCTCTGCCGATTGACCAGCCTGGATATTTGTCGAGCCAGTCAGGCTTATTACCGGCGCTTTATTTGCCGGTTTTAGGTTAATAACCCGTGTCGCAGTGGCTGTTGCTTCACCATCACTGACTTCAGCAGTAACTGTCAACGAACTTGCCGTAACGGATGCAGGTACAGTCCATGATAATTGCTTACCTGAAGGCAAAGCCGGTGAATCAATTCCCGAAATCTTCCAGCTCACAGTCAACTTATCCGCTGCTGTTTCCTTGTCGCTAACCAGTGCGGAAACCTCAAGCAGTTTGCCAGCCTGACCCTCTGAAGGCGCATTTAGGGAGATAGTCGGAGCTACATTCACATGCTTCAGCGCAATAGACATCGATTTGCTGACTGCAGACTCGGCTGTCTGACGGCTATCTCTGACTTTCAGTGACAGTTCGATTATGCGGTCTTGGTCCGATGCCGGCGCCTGCCATTGAATAGACTGGCCCTGCCCGATCCACTTACCATCAACATACCAATCTGCCTGTACAAAGCCTTCACTGTCCGGATCCGATAATTTGTCCATAGCGAAGGTGACACTCTGCCCTTCTGAAACCTCAGTCGGTGCACTAATCTCAAATGTTGCGGGCTGATTAACTGCATCGACTTCTACGGTATGACGAACAATACGCTTCTCACCATTCAAGGTGTATACCGCATCTATCTCATAGCGCTTAGATTGTGCAAGATCTGGTACCGTTAGGCTAAACGTCTCGCTATCAGACGTGCTATCCTCACCAACAACCTGCCACTGCACCGTAATCGGTGAGCCATTTAACATCGCCTTAAATGTCAGTGTCGACTTTTCAGACGCCGATATCGGGCCATCAATGGTAAAGGCAGGTACACAGTTCAGCGTCACCAATTCGGCAGTGGTATAACTTGAATAGTCAGTCAGCTGCCATTTTCCGTCGGCTAACTCAGTATTGTTATCCATGCTTAACCACAAACTTCCACCAGTGCGTGCCAATGAGGTCAGCTCAATAGTCTTTTCGCTGTTGGACAGTTTCGGCAGCAAGTTAGATTGGTTATCCCCTGTTAGGCGCAACACATGACGAACATTATCGCTCTTCCAGGCCAACGGCTTATTGAGAGTAAGCGACCAGGCATTATTCACTTTTTCAAAAGCAGCCAGACCAGCTTGGTAACCGCCGATCAATGTGAACGGATACGCCTTGTCTTGTACCAACTGATTATCCTGCCAATGGCGAACCGTAAGAGGTTGCGAGCTCACTTCACCACAGGTGAGTTGCGGTGTTGGTAATGTTAGCGTTCGCTTTTCACCTGCAGCCAGTTCTATATTCTGTGCAATCTGATTCGGCAGAGCCACCTCGACACGTTCAACCTTATTGGCACTATCATAGTTGACCAGCGTTAACGATGTTTCTGCAGGCATTAGCGAGGCTATTGCAACTCGTGATTTCGGCTCAACCTGACGTGGCAATAGGTTGGAATTAGTAAGCCGCAGACGATAAATCTGTTCGGCTTTCAAGCTTGAATCAAGCCGATGTGCCGTGGCCAGCAAGGCCTGAGAAAGCTCCCGATATGAGGCATCGACAGAAAGACCGGCAAACGTCTCCAGCACAATGTGATCCGCCAGCTTTCTGCCTTTCTCTTCACCGTGAATAACAATCAGATCTTCCATTGCCGCCAGCAACGGCTGGGCTAACATCGGCTCAAAGAAGACCTTTCCTTCCGGCCCGGTGATACCACCATGGGAAGAAGAAATTTTCTCCTCCATACCGTCGAAATAATCATAAAGCTGAGTGCGAAGCTGTCGATCAGCACTCGTTTTGCCGCATGCTCCGCTTCTAAAATCACTAAGACTGCCATTCCAGTTAGGATCCTGGCGCAAGAACCCAGCCGCCCAATAGTCGGCAAACCCTTCATTCATTGCAGTGTTAACCGGATTGGAGCGTGACAAACCCTGCAATCGAATAAAAACAGAGTGTCCTTGTTCGTGCAGTGTGGCACCGGGATCGTAGAGCGAGGCGCTACAGTTATTATCGACAATCTGAATAATATCGAATGCCGGTTTGTAAATACTGCTTCCACCACTCGCAGTAGTTGATAGCACCAAGCTTGGTTTGCTTGGCAGCAAGTGCGCATAACCTAGCGTATTGGCAGCGTAGCCAATCCCTTTGTCCGCATAGGCAACATTGGTGATAATACTCGTCAGTTTTCGCTTTTTCTCTGCGGCCGAATCCGAATCGCTATCGGCATCACTCCAGAGCTGTGCGAACGTACGATCTTCAAAGTCCCATGAGAAATCCAAACTATCTAGAAAAACAAGATTTGCCGTCTGCAGTTTACCCGTCGTGTTTATCGATAACGTCTGAGAAATAGGCGGCCACACCTCCCAGAAATTTGCTAAATAATTTGCACCAAGCGTTCGCTGAGGATGCTGACCATACCCTTGCCACTGCCAAGGAGACACCGGCGGAATATTTTGTTTGTCGCTACGTTTTGCATAGGGAAAACGAGGTAACGCGGACGGACTAGACGACTGGCTGTTCCACCACAACTCTAATAACCCATCAGGATTACGTGACGGCAAATTCAGCTGATAACCAAGCACCAACTTTTTATTTGATATCCGATATAACGGTGAACCTGTTATTTCATCGGCAACATAGCTTGCGGGCAGCTGTTCCTGATCGGCTTTATTGAGCAACCGTAACCTATTCGCCTGAGACTGGATAGAAAGTGTTAATGGCTCATTGGGGTCACTTAAGATGGTTTTGAGCGAGCTAATTGCTTCATCAATGCTCTTTATTTTACTGCTATTGTTATCATCTTCTCCTGGCCGATAATCAACCACCCGATACTGATAACGAAATAGCTTACAATTGTTATCGATTGATAAGATCAGCTCCTGCTTTTCGATTGGAATGGTATTGTGGTGAAGATTAAACACCAGATGATGGCTATCTACCCCATCGACCTGAGCAATAAATTGAAAGTCATCCGGTTGCCAAATACTGCCAGCTTGAGTCAACACATCCGATAGTAAACTTCGCCCCTGGGCTTCACCAACCGATGATCCGGCACTACAACTGAGACTGTTAGGAAACGCCATCGCGTTTGTTTCTTGCATCGGCATTGCATGCACCGAACCGGCAAGAAGGAATAACACTGATATATTCAGCTTACGCATTGTGAATGAACCTTACATACTTTTCTTAGAATGCTCCGCCTTCGCTTGGACGGTAAAGTTTTATACTGAACAATTATGAACACTGTTCATACCGCGAGAGTATAAGTAATAAAACGCTTATTTTGAAGGATGTTTTTTTGGAGGGATGAAGAGAAACTGAGGATTTACGGGGCCAAAGACATTATTGAAAACTAATATCGCAATAATCAATACAATTAAAAACAGCACAGGCGTTCGCCTATGCTGTTTGCGTTAATCGAATCTGGTCACGCTTATTGCGATTACATTCTTTCGGTAAAGGTTCGTGCAATAACGTCTTGCTGTTGTTCTTTTGTCAGAGAGTTAAAACGCACCGCATAACCAGATACTCGAATAGTCAGCTGCGGGTATTTCTCTGGATTTTCTACTGCATCAAGCAACATTTCACGGTTCATAACATTCACATTCAAATGCTGGCCACCTTCCACATCAATGCCACTTTCATCGGCTTCATGGTGGAAATAGCCATCCATTAATGCTGCCAGATTTTGCTTCTGGGTATCCATATCTTTACCCAATGCGTTCGGCACAATAGAGAATGTGTACGAAATACCATCTTTTGCATAAGCAAACGGCAGTTTAGAAACAGATGTTAATGAGGCAACGGCACCATTTTGATCACGCCCGTGCATCGGGTTTGCACCCGGGCCAAACGGCATACCGGCACGACGGCCATCCGGTGTATTCCCGGTCTTTTTGCCATACACAACATTGGAAGTGATGGTCAGAATAGACTGAGTCGGAATCGCCTCACGGTACATGCTCATCTTCTGAATCTTCTTCATGAAACGTTCGACAAGATCACAGGCAATATCATCAACACGTGCGTCATTGTTGCCAAACTTCGGATAATCGCCGTCAATCTCAAAATCAACTGCCAGACCATCTTCGTCACGAATCGGCTTCACTTTGGCAAATTTGATTGCAGCCAGAGAGTCAGCAACCACCGACAAGCCTGCAATACCGCACGCCATAGTTCGGTGAACATCTCGATCCATCAATGCCATCAGGGAGGCTTCATAACTATAGCGGTCATGTGAATAATGGATAATATTCAATGCGGTTACATACTGAGTTGCCAGCCAATCCAGCATTTCATCGAAGCGTGGCATCAGGCTGTCAAAATCCAGCACTTCATCTGAGATCATCGCTTGTTTCGGGCCAACCTGAACTTTGGATTTCTCATCAGTACCGCCATTGATGGTATAAAGCAGTGCTTTTGCCAGGTTGGCACGAGCACCGAAGAACTGCATGTCTTTACCAACAACCTGCGGACTAACACAACAAGCAATCGCATAGTCATCATTGTTGAAATCCGGGCGCATCAGATCATCATTTTCATACTGAACTGATGATGTTTCAATAGACACTTTCGCCGCGTACTTCTTAAAGGCTTCAGGTAGCAGCTCAGACCAAAGAATCGTCATATTAGGCTCAGGTGCCGGCCCCATGTTGTGCAGTGTATGCAAGTAGCGGAACGTCGTCTTGCTTACCAGTGTACGGCCATCAACTCCCATACCGGCCATCGCTTCGGTTGCCCAGATAGGATCGCCAGAAAATAGAGAGTCGTAGTCAGGCGTACGAAGGAAACGGACCATACGAAGCTTCATGATGAAGTGATCAACCAGCTCTTGCGCCTGTGACTCGTTAATGACACCATTCGCGAGGTCACGCTCGATGTATACATCTAAGAATGTCGAAGTACGTCCTAACGACATGGCCGCACCGTTTTGTGACTTCACAGCAGCCAAATAACCAAAGTAGGTAAACTGAATAGCTTCTTGTGCAGATTTTGCCGGAGCAGACATATCGATGCCATATTTAAGCCCCATAGTACGGATATCTTCCAGTGCCTGAAGCTGATCCGCAAGCTCTTCACGAAGACGCAGCGTTTTCTCAAGATCCTGTCCTTGCTCTAGGAAAGCCTGAGTAGATTTAAACTGCGCTTGCTTATCTGCTTTGAGGAAATCAATACCGTACAGAGCAAGACGGCGATAATCTCCAATAATTCGTCCACGGCCATAGGCATCCGGCAGACCTGTGATGATCCCGGATTTACGGCAAGCCAGAATATCTTGGGTATAAAGATCAAAACAAGCCTTGTTGTGTGTCTTGCGGTATTCGGTAAAGGTTTTCTCTACGCCAGAGTCCAGCTCGCGGCCATACACTTCACACGAGTTCTTCACCATACGAATACCGCCGTTAGCAATAATCGCCCTTTTCAGTGGCTTGTCAGTTTGCAAGCCAACAATAGTTTCCAACTCTTTGTTAATATAGCCGGCATCGTGAGAAATAATCGTTGATGGCAGCTCAGTATCAAAATCAATCGGCGCATGAGTCCGGCTTTCTTCTTTAATTCCCTCTAAAACACTATTCCAAAGTGTGGCGGTTGCTTCAGTAGCATCTGTAAGAAAAGATTCATCGCCTTCATAAGGTGTATAGTTGGTTTGAATGAAGTCACGAGTATTGACCTCAGCCTGCCAATCACCAGCTGTAAAGCCTTTCCATGCTTGAAGCATTTCAGTCGTTGGAATTGTCATATTTAATACCTAACAATAAGAGTTATTATGAGATTTAGAGTTTTAAAGCCTTGAATTCCAAGCCTCTCATCTCGTTGACAAAATAGTATGACAAATCAATCAATGAGTAAAATGAATGGTTTTCATTTTTCACATGTACAACATGCATAGATTGTTTTCTATTTGCTTTAGCCATACAAAAAAGCCCTTCATCTTAATTGTTGATGAAGGGCTTCGATTAACAGATTCGGTTCGCTATTTAACTTTAAATAAGCGGCCCGTAATCATGCTCATAAAATGTTCCGATATGGTCGTCCCTGTTGTACATAGATACACATGCGCAGCAATAAACAACACCATCACATGCGACATTGTCACGTGTAATATGACCATCAGTGTTTTTCCGTCAAAGCCAATAATCTCTTTCGGCAATAACTCATTAAAGAAAAGCGCAATACCGGACAAAATTAATAATGGGAAAGCAGCGAATACAATCGATAAATACCCCATTTGCTGCAACGGGTTCAGGCGTTTTTTCGGATCATGACCCGCAGGATTCTCATCACCACTAAAAATGCCCTTCAAGTAAAATTGAGCTTGCTTGATACTGTCTCTGACAAAATTCGGTCGAGGCAAGTACTGCTTTATCTGCCCGGAAAGCACCAGGTAGATCAAATACAGCCCCCATAGCACTATCAGTACAGCACCTAGGATATTGTGACTGTTTTGCGCAAACTCGAAGGCAACGACCGAGAAATGCATCGACAGTCCCGTAAGCAGCAGAATGATAAACACGATAACGTTAGTGTTATGCCATAACCTGACCCCTACCGGGAACATCACAGTGGACGTTTTTACCAACTCAACCTTTTCTCGCTGACCTGGATCTTTCTGGCCAAGCTCTTTATAACCTTGTTCTTGATAACCAAGCTTTCTTAAGCGAGCATGGAATGCCAAGAGTGACAGCGTAACCAACAGAGCAACCCCGAAGATAGCATCAACCCACCCTACTGGAGTTGCACCAATAAGGTAGCGGTCATCGAGCAGCTTTTCATTCATAAAGCCGTAAGGTGAGTCTGCCTTCCCTTTCTCTTTGGCAACGGCATCTGCGTTTTGCTCAAGCAAGGTGCTGTCATCAAAGATCCCTTTATCTAACATAGAAAAAGCTTTCTGCTCATTACTGTACTTATACAAGGTCGTCGTTATCGCAGAATCTTCGTTGTGACAAAGCTTACAGTCTCTGACTGCATCCTCAGCCGGAGTGATGGTATGTAGTTTCACACCCTCCCCTTCGCTATGGCAATCGACACATCGAACGGCACTGAAATGCTTGTTTTTCTCTGGCAAGAACCAGTGTGCCATATCCTGATCTAACAGTTTTTTATCTGTCAGCTTCTCGTAACCTTGCAGATCATTATGGCAGGCAAAGCACGGCTCATTAGCCTGTTCAATGCTGCGGGCAATCTCCTCAGTGCGGCCCGGGAAGTTAAAGGTATGCGCATTATGGCATTCCTGACACTCGAACTGATGACCGAATTGCTCAACGATTGTCTTGGTATGGTGACTTGTTTCCAGTTGATGATTGATATCCTGAAACACAGTGTTATGACAGCTATCACAACTGCGGCTTATTACATCACCTTGGAACTGATGAGGCGCTTCCTCAAACGCACTGTCATTCGCTCCCTCATGACAATTCAGACAGCTCTGACCTTTGTGTACCGAGTCGTTGTATCCAACAACATCGGTATGCAAGTCTAAGGTTCTGCCCCGCTCTGTCTTCCACTCATCATTAATCGTATCACTGGCATGGCATGACAGGCATTGCGCATTCTCTTCTGCCGTCTGGGCTCTCAGTTCTCTGGCCTGATCACCAAAGTTGTCAGTCCCAGCCGGGCCCGCCTGAGTATGGCAAGCAAACATTGCCGCCAACAACACCATGCCAAATGTTTTACTATTGATTTTTAACATTTGTTACCTCAGCGAGTTTATGGTGTCTTAAAGCCAAACTGATGGCACTGTTTACATACAGACTTCGATTCACTGTGCTCCATATGGCATGAATCACACGGAAGCTCTGTTTCCCAGTGCGGAGAGTTATGCGGATTGGGCTCAAGCTCTTTGGTTAACTCTGCAACCGCTTCAGGGCTGCCATGGCAATTAGCGCAATTTGCAGTATCTGCAGGCGTAACAGGTTCGCTGGAGCCGTGGCAAAGCTCACAGCTATTTCCGTTTTGGTGGACCTTCTTGTGATAGCTTTTTACCGGTACCTGGTTATAAATTTTGTTGTCGATATAATCTAAAATTTTCTGGTGCAGCGCGTTTTGTTCCAGCACTTGTTCTGCATTGCTCTTCGGTGAAGCATTTGTATCTGAGGCAAAAACATTAAATGCCAACCCTAAGAGCAGAACGAATACTAATAGCGGTGTAATTAACTTATTCGTGTTATTCATTGTTTTCATTCCAAATCAGAGAAGACTAAATAGCGTCATTGCGAGCAACACTGTTGCCTGCGATACGTCCCATCACCAATCCATCGGTAATCGCGCAGCTTCCAAGACGGCTGGCACCATGAGGACCGCCTGTTACCTCTCCTGCTGCATAAAGCCCGGCAATCGGCTCAAAGGTTTCGGAATGTAAAACCTGGGCACTCGGATTAATTTCGACCCCACCCATACAGTGGTGCACTTTAGGCCAGCCTCTGACGGCATAAAATGGCGGCTTGATGATTGGCGTTGCTGTCGAGACAGGTTTACCAAGCTCCAAGTCGTCATTGTTTTTGACATACTCGTTATAGGCAGTCACTGACTCAATGAGTCCCTCTGCTGGGATCTGGTAATGACTGGCAAGATCTTCCAGACGGTCAAACGCATGCACAACCTTATATTCCAGGCAGCGATCCAGTGTCGGACATGCCTTGGCACCCACACTGTCGACGAGAATAATTGGGTAATCAGGCTCGCCGCTTTCTTTGACGTTTTTGATCATGGCATCGGCACGTGTCTTCCTGTCTGCCAATTCATTGACAAAACGTTTCCCTGTCGCCCGCTCGACCATAATCCCGTAACGGAAGCCTGATTGAATGTTAAACATTGAAGCAACACCAAAACCCTGCTCATCGGGTGATGCCCATGGGCCAAGCTGAATCAGGGATAACTGGACGGGTACAGCACCGATTCGAAATGCTGCACGAAGCGCCTCTCCCGTTGCTCCCGGCTGGTTGGTACTGTCTATCACCCCACCCAACCGCGGATCTTGAGCAGATAAAAACTTGGTGTCACGGCTAAAGCCACCGGAAGCGAGAACCACCCCGCGTCTGGCTTTAAAGTGTTTTACGATGCCCGTCTCTTCATCAGGGAAGCGGTAGCCGTCTTTGACCTGGATGCCGATAATACGTTTGTCATCGTTGGTAATGAAATTCAGCATTTTGCATTCAGTGCGAATAACAACACCTTCTCTACGGGCGGTTTTGACCAGCGGCCTGACGATGCCAGAGCCAGAGGCATTATGGGTAAGATAAGTTCGGGCTACCGAATGGCCACCAAGCCAGGATAACTTAGGCTTAAATTTGGCACCGCACTCAACCACAAACTTAAACGCATCCGGTGAACCAGCAGCGATCGCTCTTGTCAGTTCAGGGTGGTTAATCCCGCGGCCTGCTGCCATCATGTCCTGAACCATAAGCTCGACGCTATCTTCAACGCCTTCTTCTTTTTGTAACTCACTGCCTGCAACAGCGAACAGCCCACCATTAATGGTGGAGTTACCGCCCGGAACACGCATTTTTTCTACGATCATGACATCAAGCCCTTTGCGACGAGCCTCAATCGCAGCTGACAAAGCAGCAAACCCACTACCAATAACTAATACATCAAACGTTTTATCCCAACTAATGGCATTATTAATTTGACTGGCACTTGCCTCACTGCCAAGCATCATGGCTGTTGCTGCAGCAGCGCCACCAGCCAATAACTTTCGTCGTGAAACATCTACCTTTTGGCAATTATCATTACTCATAAATGTGCTTCCATTTCAGATAAAAAACTCTTTCTAATAGGCGGCAAGAGGAATTAAAAAGCACATCTAATGGGCTCTTTATGGCGTAACAGAAAATAACATTTTCATTTGCCGCATTAGCAAAACTTATATTTATAGATATTGTTATATATTTAATCGTTCCGGTTCATTGATTGAACAGAATAAAAAGGTGCCGATTAACTCGTGCCAGAATTGTAGATTTAATTACCCCATAAGAGGTAATGATGAATAGTCATTAATGTTATGCGCTGAAATCATTTACTGCATAGTAGTCATGAATAACGTGCATGAAATGCATAAGCCACCATATTCAAAACAAATCATTACAAGCAACACCCAGAAAAACACCAACCAAACACAAGCCAATAACCAAGGCGACACAAAAGCCCATCACCGGTAACTAAAATTACGTAATACCATGGCAATGAATACAACTGATGAACTTCACACTTTTATTCATTGATAGTGACTATAACGAATTCGGATATCAATAAATTATAATAAGCCATGTTCTTATGGGGATTTATAGCGATAATCGTCAGAAAAAATAAAAGGCGAAGGTAATTAAAATCACCTTCGCCCATAATATTATGCTTGGTAGCTACTACCTTCTACTTCGATAGCGCTATCAAGATTCGCCTTGCTGTTCTGAATAACGCTTCAGATGTTGTTCACGGAATTTATGCCCGATCACTGAATAAACGGTAATATTCTCTTCAGCCAGTTTTAATGCTTTACCACTTTCACCAGCACAAATTGCCTCGACCAAAGGAAGATGACTTAAAGCGCTCTCCTCCGGATCATAACTTGCGTGGTCAATATTAAAATAAATCAGCATCTGGTTAGCGACATTGCGGTAAATCTGGTGCAAGCGCATATTGCCGCTTAGCTCAATAATTAATGTATGCAATTCAAGTTCAAGCTTACTGATTTGCAGGCAAGTTACACCTTCACTGCGGCCAACTTGCAGGTAATAATCCATCAAATCATGCAGTCGAGTTTTGCCCTCTTCGGTAATATGCTCAGCCGCCAGCCAGGCTGAACGTGTTTCCAGAGCAACACGTAAGTGATACAGCTCCCACAGGTCATTCTCGGTAATATTAATTACCTGCCAACCAACATAGGGTTTCTGAACCACCAGACCTTCATGGGCCAAGGTGTTCAGGGCCATCCGCACTGTACTGCGCGATAGCTCCAAATCTTTCGCCAGTGCACTCTCCACCAGCTTTTCGCCCATTCCGTATTTTCCACTGAGGATCAGCTCACGCAGATAGCCCGCGGCTTGCTCCTCTAAGCTCTGTTTTACGATTTTCATTATCTTTCCATACATCTACAGATAGCGGAATACCGCAGTTGCCTTAATTCTACCGGATTAGTCAACAATTCGCATAATCAATAAAACGTGACGATTGTCAGACAATCATACAAAAATTGAATGGATAAAACAAAAGGTGATTTGTGTCGCATTTATTTTGAAATTACTCATTAAGATTGCCAACTGTCGATTGTCCGACAATGAACAATCTATGAGGATTTATGGACACACCTTTGAACAAGGCAATTTTGCTTTCCCAGAATGACAACGTGGCGACCCTGCTCGCTGATGTCGAAAAAGGACAGCAGATTGAAATTATTGATGACGGCAACCGGGCACAAGGCATTGTGACCTGCAAGCAAGCCATCACGTTCGGCAATAAAGTCGCGGTAAACGCTATCTCGACACAGGAAGCAATTAAAAAAGCGGGTTACGACATTGGCGTTGCCATCAAAGCGATTCCGGTCGGCGAGTTGGTACATGTACAAAATGTCCGCAGTACCCGGGTAGACATCCCAGAGCCGATCATCAAGCAAATCATTGAACAAATGCAGATCGAGGAGTAACGAATGCAGTTTTTATCAGGCTTTCGTCGCCCCGACGGCCGCGCGGGGATCCGAAATCATGTACTCATCCTGGCCATTGACGAATGTGCAGAAGGTATTGCCCGTGCCATCAGCCAGAAAGTGCCAGGCACTGTCGTCGTAACCAACTACAACACTTGTATGTACGGTGGTAACGAAGAGCTGGTCGGCACTATGGTAGGCGCCGCACTGAACCCTAATGTGGCTGGTGCCCTATTGCTGAACATGGGATGCGGAAGTATCGACCCGGCGATCCTGGCCGATCCTATCCGCAATGCAGGAAAGCCAGTACAGACACTGTCGATCATCAAATCACGTGGAACGCGCAGCACCATCAAAATGGGCACCGAGCTGGCAAAAGAGCTGACAGCTTATGCCGATCAAATCCAGCCCGAGCCTGTTCCACTCAGCGAACTGGTTGTGGGGATCAAATGTGGTGGTTCTGATACCAGTTCAGGTATTGCCTCTAACCCATCAGTCGGTCGCGTTGCCGATCTGCTGGTAGATAAAGGCGCCACCTGTGTAGCTGGTGAGCTTATCGAGCTTGTCGGTTGTGAGGACATCCTGCGCGAACGAGCAGTCACTCCCAACGTCGCCGACAAGATCGATCGCCTCATCAATGAAGAAGAGAAGCGCTGGCACATCGAAGGCACCAATGTCGAGACCATGAGCATCGGCAACAGTGTCGGCGGCCTGACCACACTCGAAGAGAAGGCACTTGGCGCACTGCATAAAACCGGTACCCGCCCTATTCAGGATGTACTGAGGATCAACGCCAAGATGACCGAGCGTCCGACCACACCGGGAATGTACCTATCAGAAACGACGCACTTATGCGGCGGCTCCGGTATGCATTTCGCCTCTCTCGGTGCCCAGGTGATCCTGTGGACCACAGGTGGTGCCGGATTCAACAACCCGATCGTACCGGTGATCCGAGTCAGCGGTAATGCGGCCCAAATTACTGAAGACATTGATGTCGATGTCAGCGGGATCATGAAGGGAACCGACAGCATTCACTCCTGCGCCGACCGGATCATTCACACTCTGGAAAATATTGTTCAGGGTGAGGCGACCGCCATCGAAGATATCGGTTTCGCCTACTGCACGTTGTATCAAAAAGATCAGCGTCTGGAAAAACTCATTTGTATTGAACCTCAATAACCAAGGACTGAGCAGTGCGTATTACAGATATAGAAGTCATTTGCTTACGAGTACCTGAGCCTGATCAGCCCTGTGAATGGGGTGAAGATGCCGTTATTGTCAAAGTACATACCGACAAGGGCATAACCGGCATCGGTGAGGCAGACAGCTCCCCTGCCGTCGTCAAGGCATGTATCGAAACACCGCATTCAAACCTGTATTGCTACGGGCTACGCGAACTGCTGATTGGCGAGAATCCGCTGGAAATCGAGCGTTTGTGGAACAAGATGTACTGGGCATCCAACTACGTAGGTCGCCGTGGTGCAGGCATTCACGCCATCAGCGCTATCGATATCGCCCTGTGGGACATTGCCGGTCAGTTCTATGGCGTGCCGGTGCATACCCTGCTGGGCGGAAAATACCGCGATCAAATCCGTGCCTACGGCACCTTCATTCCCGACAGCAAGCCGGAGAATAACCGCGAGATCGCCCTGAATCTTGTTCGCCAGGGCTTTACCAGTATTAAGTTCGGCGGCGGTGTATTCGGCGACGATCCGGAAACGGACTACCAAATTGTTCGCCACGTACGCGAAGCCGTTGGCGATGAAATAGAAGTACAAATTGATCTGGCTTCCAAGTGGCGCACTACCGGCCATGCCGCGCAGATGTGCAAACGCCTGGAGCCGTTCAACCTAAACTGGGTCGAAGAGCCCGTACTGGCAGATGATATGGTCGGCTATTCACGCCTGTCTCGCCAGATCCAATCCAAGCTAGCCGGCGGAGAATCACTCACGACCCGCTATGAATTTAAGTCCTTCCTAGAACAATCTGAAGTCGACATCGTCCAGCCAGATATCACCCGCTGCGGAGGTATCACCGAGATGAAGAAGATTTACGATCTTGCCCAGTTACACGGTACCCAACTCGTCCCTCATGGGTTCAGTACCGGCATCTTGCTCGCGGCTTCGGTCCACTTTTTAGCCGCCTGTGAGCACGGCACGCTGATGGAATATTCCCAGAGCAGCAGTCCTTTATTTACAGATCTCGTGAGCAACCGACTGCCATTTTCACAAGGTCACGTACCTGTACCGGATTCTCCGGGACTTGGTATCGAACTGAGTGAAGACGTGATCAATAAATACCGAATATAAGAAACGTGTAGAAGGATTTTTAGTTATGAACAGTGAACGTAAAATAGACAAACCGTTAATGGCAATAAGCCTGTCGGTTATTCTCTTTGTGGTTGTTGGCCTGACACTTTTCCCAGAACAGGGAAATGCGATAGCCAGCCAACTTTTTAACACCCTGACTAACCAATTTGGTGAGGTTTTCCTTTTCTTTGGCTTCTTCAGTGTCATCTTTCTCGCCAAAATTGCTCTTGGCAAATACGGTGAAATCAAGCTCGGAAACGACAAGCCAGAATACTCCCAGTTTACCTACCTGGCGATGATGGTTTGTGCCGGACTAGGCTCGGCAACCGTCTATTGGGCATTTGTCGAGTGGGGTTACTACTACATGACACCACCATTTGACGTAGAACCCTACTCGCCAATGGCCGCAGAATGGGCAACCAGCTATAACATGTTCCACTGGGGGATCTCAGCTTGGTCACTATACTGTATTGCCTCGCTACCAGTCGCCTACTCTTTCCACGTAAAGAAAAACCCGCAGCTTAAGCTCAGTGCAGTATGTGAAAGCATCATGGGCCGCTTCTACAACCCAGTGATCGGCAAGGTTATTGATACCATTTTCATCTTCAGCTGTGTCGGTGCTATGGGTATCACACTGGGTCTGAGTGTCCCTATGGTGACAGAAGGTATTGCCTACTTGCTCGGCGTTGAAAACAGCTTTGCCATGAACGTCGGCCTGATGCTATTTATCACCGCGCTATTCTCTGTCAGCTCTTATGTCGGCATTGAAAAAGGCATGGCAAAACTGAGCGATATGAACACCAAGCTGGCAGTGATTTTTGTTCTGCTTATTCTTATCGTGGGTCCAACTTCTTTCATCATCAACCAGATGACCAATGGCTACGGCCTGATGCTACAAAACTTCATTCGCATGAGCCTATGGACAGATCCGGTTGAAGGCGGCTCGTTCCCGACTTCATGGACCGTATTCTACTGGGCATACTGGATGACCTACGTACCGTTCATGGCACTGTTTGTTACCAAGGTATCTAAAGGTCGCAAGCTGAAAGAAGTGATCGGCAGCATGGTTATTGGCGGCAGCGCCGGCTGTTTCATCTTCTTCGGTGTTCTGGGCAGCTTCAGTATGAACGTGCACCTGACTGAAATCGTTGATGTTACCCGTTCTATCACCGAAAACGGCGGCTCTGCAACAGTCATCGCGGTGCTAAATACCCTGCCAGCAAGCGCGTTGTTTATTATTATCTTTGCGATAATGTCGACACTGTTCCTAGCGACTACGCTTGATTCGGCATCCTTCACATTGGCGGCAACCGCAGCCAACCAATTGGATGAGAATGCCAACCCACCGACAGCACTACGCCTGTTCTGGTGTTTGATTCTGGCAGCCGTACCACTGGCGATGATGTTTATCGATGCTCCGCTAAACACCGTTCAGACACTGGCTATTGTGACCTCACTTCCGCTGATGATTGTGATATTTATCATGCTCTACGGCTTCAGCAAGTGGCTAAAAGAGGACTTTGGTGGTGAAACGGAAATCGTTGCTAATCAATCCACCAGCAAGGTAACGACCGAAGCGAAGAAAGAGTCAGCCAGCAATACAACGGCAAGCGCCGATGATAGCGAAACAGCTGCCTACCTTTCTCCGTCAACTAACGAAGGTTAAAAAGCAAGCGTAACATTCTTGCTACTATCAAAAATCCTCTGCCAGTAGCGGAGGATTTTTTTATTCAGAAAAATACCACGGGGAATGGTATACACTGGTGTAAGAGGCATCAGCAGGGAACGGTACCTATCATGGCCTGTCGTGTGATCAAGCAAATTCCTAACATCTTGACGACATTACGTCTCATTTTGGCGGTACCAATTTGCCTATTGATCCTTGAGAGAAATTACTCGACAGTATTGTGGATTGCCTTCTTAGCCGGAATCAGTGACGGGCTTGACGGATGGCTTGCTCGCAAACTTGATGCTATGAGCCGCTTCGGGGCGATCGCCGATCCTCTATCAGATAAAGCGATGCTGATCAGCGCATTTATTGCGTTTGCCATCGTAGGATTAGTCCCTGTATGGGTTACCGTAATCGTCATCGTTAGAGATGTGATCATTCTCGTCGGGGCTATTGCCTATTACTGCCTTTTTGGCCGCTACGAAATCGCACCAAGCTTTTGGGGCAAGGCAAGTACGTTTGTACAGATTGCCTTTGCTCTCATGCTAATCACGCAACAGGTCTACCCTATTTTACCCGAAATCTTTTTTGAAATTGGTCTGTGGCTGCTGATTTCTTTGGTATTAATCAGTGGCGGACATTATGTCTTCACCTGGGGAAAGAAAAGCCTCACTGAACATAGCAGCAAAAGCCGAAGTCAAAACCAAGACCATTCCAAACACAGCCAGCACCCGTAGACAGCGCAATGATTATGACCTCGATCATCCTGCTTTTTGGCACGCTAATCTTTCTTATCGGGATAGTCATTCTCGTTAAACCAACAATGGTGTTTGGTTATCTGAGACGACACCTCGGTAGCCTGCAAATCCACGTCCTGGCCGTTGTTATCAGGTTGATTATAGGTTTTTTGTTAATCGCTCAATCTGACGTATCGAGGTTTCCATTCATCATCGAGATCATCGGCTGGCTATCTCTCATTGCCGCTTTCACTCTAGCCGCCGTCGGCCGTCGCAGCTTCCACCGTCTAATGGCATGGGCCCTGTCTTTCGCTAAACCTTACGGTCGTATTGGCGGTATTCTCGCCGCAACATTCGGGGCATTTATTGTCTATGCGTTCATTTAGCAGTAGGCGCTTTGAGACCGCTTAGTATCTCTTGTCCGATAACCGAGAGACGAAATATTCAACGACCGCTTTAATGGCTAGATTACGGGTTCCCTTTTGATGATATAGCAAATGGAGATAAAAATTACTCAGTGCATAATCAGGCAGCAGCTCCACCAGCTTCCCGCTGACGATACTCTCTTCAACAAGAAAACTTGGTAACTGCGCGATCCCCAATCCGGCCTCACAAAGCTGTTTTATGCTCGTTCCCGAATTGGTATATATCGCCCCGTCAGTAGCAACAGAGATCTGTTCATTACGTGTATTTTTAAACCGCCAGCGCCTCTGGTTATCAACCGCCCCTTCAACCAGACAATGATGTTTTACCAGCGCCTTGGGAGAAGAAGGGATGCCATATTGAGAGATATAATCAGGGCTCGCGACAACGACTAATGATGCATCCGATAACCGACGAGAAATAAAACTAGAATCCAGCATCTGTGAGGCCCTAAGTGCAACATCAAACCCCTCATCAATCATGTTTTCAAAATCATCACTCAGCTCAAGGTGCAGCTTTACAAAGGGATACTGGCGATGGAACTCAGGAATATGTGGCACCAGTAATTGCTGTCCGAGGTAAATTGGGGCTGTGATTTTAACCAGCCCCTGAACCATTTCTTCATTCGGGTCTGCTTCCAGCCCATTGACTCGCTCCAGGATCTCCCTGAAATGCTCAAGCTGCTTGTGTCCATCTTGGGTCAGGCGCATATTCCGCGTTGATCGGTACACCAGTTTCCGTCCCAACCAGACTTCCAGCTCAGTCAGATTCTTACTGACTACCGAGTTCACAACACCTAGCTTTCGTGCTGCCGCTGACATTGAGCCCTGTTCGGCAATCTCGACAAAGATCGCCATGGCTTTAAGCTTATCCATAATTTTGCATTTAAGAAAAAATGATTTCGCATTTAATCGCATTCTGGAAAACAAGTAAACCTCATACACTTCCCTTATCAACAATGATGACAAGGTGAATATCATGAAGATTGCAGTATTCGGCTCAATCACATTAACCAGTGGTTTCCTTAGCCATTATCCCAATGGCTACAGCATCGCCACCGGCCCATTCAACGCCGCCATCGATGCGTTTGTCCAGCACACGGCTCCCATGTTAGAGCGAGGATTACGGCTAAATGTTGTCAGCCCTGCACCGGTTGTTGAGCCGGAACGTACAGGCAGAGGACTCGTGAGTGCCGAACAGGTTGCCAGTTTTTATATCGATGCCATTGAAGGCAATTCAACAGGTAAGGTTTTCCGTGCCTGGGGCGGACTGCCAGTACCGAGCCAATAACAGACATTCTTTAATTTCAGCAGGACCTACTCATGAAATATCCAACTTCAATCCGAGCCATTCATTGGCTCAGTGCCGCCCTGATCGTCGGCCTCCTTGTCCTTGGGATTTATATGACTCCCTTCGACATGGACAATATGGAGCATTCCGAATCTTTGTATTTTTGGCATAAGTCATTCGGCATTCTGGCGTTCATTTTCGTCATTATTCGTCTCGTAAACAGACGAAGTCATTCACTGCCACAGTTACCCAAAGGCATGCCAAAACATGAAAAGCTTGCTGCAAAAGCGGCCCACGCATCCCTGTATATACTGATGGTGCTTATTCCGATACTCGGTTATCTGCAGTCTAGCGCTTACGAATACAGCAGTGGCGTCCACTTCTTCGGTATCGATTTGCCAGAGCTGATTGACGACAACAAAGATGTCTTTGAGGTCACCAACGCCCTTCACAAATGGGCATCTTATCTCTTCATTGCTGTATTGGTCGCTCATATTGCCGGCGCTATCAAGCACAGGCTCTTTGACAAAGAAAATGACGTACTCAAACGAATTCTATAAGTAAAAGACTAAAAGACCGAGTAGAGATACTCGGTCTTTTACTAGTCACGGGCTGACAAGCACAGTAAATAAAATTGACCCAAATTTATCTATTACCATAGCAGTTGATAAGGAATTATTGAGAGTTGCCCCGTAAGCTTACAAAACCCTGCTTTACTCTGCTTTTAACGTGTTGATATTAGAAGCATCAGTACTAAAACTATTTTCACTTCTGCTTATATTACTATTACGTTTAAAAGGTTTTATTCAGACATGAGCAATACTCAAGATTCTGCTACGACTAGAATTTATACACCCAAACAAGTGGCATGCGGTGCACTTGGCGGGCCCGTTGGATTAATTTATTTTCTCTGGGCTAACTTTTCGATACTTAAAAAAGAAAACCACTCCAAGGCAACCATTATTCTTGGAATTGTATTTATTATCTCCCTCATTTTCGCCGCCCCTTTTGTTCCGCAGGAAGTCCCGGCCATCACATTTACCATTGCGTATGTGATCTTGGCATTTTTTCTCTCTCAGAAATTCCACCTCAACAAAGATGAGATAATGGACTCGGAGGAATATACATTCCATTCAAGCTTTCGCGTCTTTGGTATCACCATAGCCTGTTTTTGGAGCTCATACATTGTAGTCGCCGCACCTCTACATTGGCTGTATACGATTGGCTTTTTTGGCGCGTAACGCTTTATTCACCTGCATATGTAGGGAGTTGATGCTCCCTCCCTTACAGGTACTGTGTATAAATACAGTATTTCGTTGAGTTCATGACGGTTATCGCGTAGGGTTTCGTCTCTCCATTATTTCATCCAGAAGAGATTGAATAGCTATGCGTGAGTCACTAAGAAAGAAAGTTATCGAGATCTGCCAAAAGAAAATTGCTCAAAAAGGCGAAGGTGTCGGTGTGTCATTTTATGCATTCTTCGCCAACAAAAATGATAACCCGGAACTATTGATGGAAGCAGCCACATGGTGGATTAAAACCCATGAACTGGACCATTTTGAAAAAGCTTTAAAGATCATAAGCTTAGTTAGAGTTGAAGAATAACACCGATATGGAGAAATAGTGTGTTCAAGAAGTTACTCTTTACGACAATCCTTGCCACTGGCCTTACAGGCTGTGCAACAGGAAAAACCCAATCGTGAAGTCGGCAATTATTCTGGTAATAACGGTGCTATTAGTCTTTACAATCAAAAGCGTGTTTGGCCTAGACTACGGCATCTTATCGTCAGGTTTTAATTTCATCACCGCAGTCTCTAATCTCGCTATCTTCGTTACCACCTACTCATTAGTAAGTTGGGTGGTCGAGAAAGTGATCCCGTTAGGCAACCTAAACAACGACTAGTCCCCCTTGCTTCAAATGGTGAGGTTTCTAACTAAAACCACGCCAAGTCAACCATTAGCCCAATAATACCAATAGTGATTTGTGTGGAATGTCTGATGACTACTGCGAAAATCTGCTGCATGTAGCCTGTTGTTGTTCACAAACTCATTAGCATTCATAAACCGTTACACATATTCATCTTGATGCAATTCATTTGCCATGTGAATATGTATAACGAAGTGTTTGATATTGATAGGTTTGTTCACACGGTATGTAACAACTTCATATTTCCAGTAAGGACGAACGATGTACAAAGAACAAGACATTTATTTAAAAGACAACACACTGACAGTCAAAAAGGACGTGTACCCTCTTTCAAAAATACTGACCATAGAAGCCAAAGAACTGCGCCTTAAAGATCAGATCATCCGGATACTGTGTATCTCCCTTGCCGTATCTGTGGCTGGCTGGGCATTCCTTCCTATTATTGGCCCAGTACTCATGCTTATCGGTGCCTTGTTTGCCATTTTAACAAGCAAGAAATACGAACTTCGGGCTGAATTCAGCGGCACCGATGAAAGCGGTGATCATTGGGCTCCATTGGCCCGAGGCAGAAGACCCGAGGAGTTTGCCCTGTTCAAAAACATCGCAGAAAGTATTGATCGGTAGTATCACGATTATTGAAAACTAAACTCAACAATATGCAACTTGATGAAAACAAGATCAGGAGTAGAATATCTCTCTTTAAAAGCTAATGTTAAAGGGATTTTATGTGCTTTGAAAATAAACTGAGACTCGCTCACAGAGAGCTCGGACTAACAGGCATGCGAGAATCCTGCTACAACCCGCCATACCTAAGAAGTATTCGACGTCTGGGCTTCCGTATCCGGCCTTTCCCCTACAACTCCTTTTTCATGAATATCGCCGTTGCCTGGCTCGGCTTCGTCATCCCCTGGTGTATTGTCATCACGCTCATCAACTGGGTCCAGATTGATACTTCCATTGATCGCATACTGTTGTCCTGCCTGGTCATGACCGTCACCTACTGCCTGTATATCGCCTTCCACGCAGAATGGTGCAAAAAGCGGTACACACTTTCGAGGTGGGAGGAGTTTGAGGGGTTAGATACTTAGAAGTGGACTGGATTAGGCATTAATTCATAAAGAGCCCAGTATTGAGGATCTTATGATTACTATATCAGTGTGATCAAAGACATACTCCTGAGGCATTATGCCTAGTTTTAGCCACTTCAAAGTGTAGAATGTTTGTCATTATTTACATATTGATAAGTTATAGTTCGTCTACCCCCTAATGTTAACAACGCAATGACATTAAGTAGTTAGAGTGAATCTGAACTTATTGAAAGCTATCTCAAGTGGTCGAGTTCAAATGAACGTAAATTTTTGCAACGCAAGTCTTTTAGCTGCTTTCTGTTTTTCTTCTGTAGTTAATGCCGCCAATGTATCTACTAATGATCTATACAAGCAGTATCAAGATAAGCCAAACCATAAAGCTTTTTCTATAGGTACAAATGGTTCCGCCGGAGCTGCATGGGGAGCAAGTACAAAAGAAGAAGCAATGGATCTGGCTCAGCAAACTTGCATAGACTCTGGAGGAGTAAACTGCAACATAACAGAAGTTAATGGACGTCCTTTAACGAGT
This sequence comes from Photobacterium proteolyticum, assembly GCF_001939735.1. Taxonomy (GTDB): domain Bacteria; phylum Pseudomonadota; class Gammaproteobacteria; order Enterobacterales; family Vibrionaceae; genus Photobacterium; species Photobacterium proteolyticum. The sequence continues at coordinate 53,644 of NZ_MJIL01000092.1, read as the reverse complement.
AACAACACGCAAGTAAAGAACTACGAAACTGTAAAAAACTACAGAACGGTAAATAATTACAACATAGTCTCTAATGGTGTAAATTACACTCCTGACTTAAGTGTAAGTGCTTCAGCCTTCTTTATTAATAATAAATATCTATTATCTATTGGAAATCTAATCGGAAACTGTTCCAAACTTAGTTATGAGCGAAATGGTAAACTAGTTGACTTAACAGTTATTCGTTCAGATAAGATGAATAACATATCACTATTAAAGTCTGACATTTCAAATGAGACTTATGCTTTAATAAGCTCAAAAAAGAAAACTTACCAAGGTGAGAGAACCTATTCTTATGGATATGACTTGTCTGATATGGACAACCTAAAAATACCTTCATATCAAGGAAGAATTACAGATGGCATCATCAGCCGCGCATCTGGAAAGTATAATGACATTCGTTTCATGAGAATCACAAATGAAATAAACGCTGGTAATGTTGGTGGTCCTGTGATCGCAGAAAATGGCGATGTCATTGGCATCGTTACAAGTACAGGCAAAGAATCGATCAAAGCATCAATGCTCAGCATTTTCTTAAATGAGCAAAACATCTCGTATCATGTCACTGAATCTCAAAAGAACATACCGCCATCTGCTATTGCGGAAAAAAGTCAGAATTTCACAGTCCCGTTAGTATGTTTAAACGAAGCATAACATCGCTTTAGCTCATTAAAAAAAGAGCCTCTCCTTTCAAAAATTGGTTGTTGAAGGGGGAGCGCTTGAAGCTTATAACTGGTTCAAAATCAAACAAGCTTACCTTATACCAACCCCATCTAACTTCCCCTTCTATTGGCCTGTATCAACCAAGTTACTCCATCACTCAAGGGGAAGAACCTTCTTTGGTGTTGATGATTTTTCGAATACAACTAAGGCTCATATTACTTTCAGGCACCAAGTGTCTAACACTGTCAATAATGGTCAAAGCTATCGTGAACAGCCCTCCCCTTCATCGACAAAGCCAATTGGCAGCAACTGTTCATATAAGGGGGAGCTGGAGGGGGTTGGTTACGCAATATTCACACCACCAACCCCATCTAACTTCCCCTTCTATTGGCTTTATCAACCAAGTTACTCCATCGCTCAAGGGGAAGAATCTTCTTTGGTGTGGGTAGTTTATCGAATACAACCATGGCTCAAATCACTTTCAAACCCCAAGAGTTTCATGCCATTTCTAATCAAGAAAATTTCTAAACTTAACCACTCAACTAATGATATTTATAAAACTAGAGTTAAAGCTCTACTAAAGCGTATTTTTTGTCGAAATATTCTTGGAAATACTGCAACTTAGCTGTCATGAAGTAGACACTACAACTCAACGTGTTGCATAATTTGTGTCCATATAGCTAGGAGGGCGAGTTGGTGCAGTTGCAAAAAGGGTTTACGTTAATTGAGTTAGTTGTCGTTATTGTTCTTCTGGCAATCATTTCGGTAACAGCGGCACCAAGATTTCTTAATGTACAAGATGATGCCAAGGAATCGACATATTTAAGTTTAAAAGGATCATTCCATTCTGCTGTTGAGCTTTTTCATAGTAAATGGCTGGTAGATGGCGAGCCCGATCCTAATGTGACTGAAGGTCGAGAAGGTGATTGGGGCTACACGATATATAACCTGCATTTTAATGAAACAGGTTACCCTCGCATCATCGATACAGTGCAAAGCTGTGATGATATTCTTGAGAATCTATTACCAGCTTCCAGCCTGACTGAAGATGACTACGAGAAACCAACGGCTTCAGGTGATGGTTTAGGCGGCAACAAGTGTACGTATAAGTTTATTGATGCGCCATACACCTTAACCTATTCAGAAACCAACGGAGAAGTGACTTTAGCTAAGCGCAGTTAGTATCTACTGTTAAGTATTTTATCCCCCCCCCCAGCCACGTTTATTTGAAAGCCCCATGAAGTTATTTTGGCTTGAAACAGTCCTGGGGACATTATCTTGGGGCTTTTTCATGTGGCTGTTTGTCTGGCAATTTATCGGATTAGATATCACCCAGTTATATGCCGCTTTGTTTTTTGGTGTTACTACCGGTGTCATTCTAGCCATCAAAGTTAAAGTCAAGGCGAAGCGCTTGAAGCTGTACCAATGGGAACGATGGTTAAAAGATAAAGGCTTCACCTAGAAGAGAGTTAAACACAAAAATGGCAGTTCTCATCGGTCAGGCCATGTAAGCCTTGGCGGTTCATCATGTGTTCCTTTCCGGCCTGCAAACCCAGTTCGTAGCCTTGGTTCAATATGGCTTTGTTCATTGTCAAGCGTTTAACCGAGAACTCATCAGGCGGCGCTATCACTCTGATCACCGCATCCTTGGGCGGATTACGTATAAATGCCAGTGACTGGTTATAAGTTTCTGTTCGAGCCACCATAGCATTCGCTAATGCCGGATTACTGGCAAATAACTTTTTCAGTAGCCACGGATACTTTGCCGGGTTTTTCTGATAGCTCAGCGGGTGTGAAAGGATCACAGTGATATCCCGAGAGCCCCGGCGATAGGCCTCTTTCACTGGAATTGAATCTGCCACTCCACCATCAGTAAAACAGCCACCCGAAAAGCAAGGTGTGGACTTGAACGCAATAGGAAGAGCGGCGGTTGCAACCATAGCGCTGTCGGCATTGCTTTCATCGATACGATAGTAGTCCGCTTTGCCGGTTTCAACATTGGTCACTGCTGTCCAGAGCGGGATTGACGAGAAAAGCTTACTCTTATCGACCGGATAACGTGCATTAGACTGCTGCCACAGCCACTCGACGTCAACCAGATCGCCGCCTTTCAAGAAACGGGAAGGGTTATAGAAGTCCCGGCTGGTCGCAAGCTCGGTGATCACCTGGTAACTGCGGCCAGGCGCTTCTGCAAGATACCCTACCAAATTTGACGCACCAGCAGAAACACCGATGGCGAAATCATAGGGCCGGTAGCCTTCTTCCATGAAAGCATCCAAAACACCGCTGGAAAAGATCCCACGCATTGCGCCGCCTTCAACAATTAGTGCCCGGCTATTTTCAAAAGACATACTCACCTCTTAATTTTCTTTACGAGGAAAAAGATACGCCTTCAAACTCTTGGAGGATAATCGTTATTAATTATTGTATCAGTAGGTGTTGACTATCTAAGAAGTACTAAGCCGCCTTCAGCTTTGTCATGATTTTTGCGCCGCCGCGATAAATCAGCAGTGACATCAAAATCAAGGTACAGCCAAGTACCTTGTTTATCGGCATCTGCTCGCCATACCAAAGAATACTCAGAAACACAGTCCATACCGGCTCCAAGACCATAATAATCGCGGCATTAGCCGCTGTACTGTGCTTCTGCCCGGTTGTTTGCATCACATAACGCAAGCTGGTTGCAATCACCACGCTCATGGCGAACCAGCCCCAGATATCAATACCGACATGCTGCGGCCAGGTTTCAAAGGCCAGCGAAGCCACCAGCCCCATGATCCCGGTAACAAACAGCTGGATGCATGTCAGCAGCAAGGCAGGTATACGCTGGGCGCAGCGGCTGTTGAAATTGAAATGCAGAGCCAGCATCAGTGCAGCCAGCCCGAACCATATCTGGCTTGCCGACTGTTGCCAGCCTCCGCCCAGCGACAGAAGCATCAGGCCACCGAAAGCCAGCGGCAAAGAGAACCAGAACATACGCGGCGGTCGCTGTCTGAATAATGGCCAGGCGACTAGAGGAACAAAGAGCATGGAGAGGCTCATAATAAACGCGCCTTCACCCAGCGTATCACTGACAGAGACAGCGAAAATCCACAGCAGCAGCGCACTGCCTAGCAAACAGCCAACGCCCATTGCCCTGAATAAATCACCGCGGCTGACTTTCTTTAACGCCGAAAAACAAAATGGCAGCAGAAACATCGACGCCAATACAAAGCGTGTACCGACAAAGCCAAATGGTGGCAGGCCCTGAATGGCCTCTTTAGAAAAAATCCATCCGGCAGCCGCCAGCATAGTTGTAGCGATCAATATAAGATCAGCGCGACGATCCAAAGTCATAATGTACCTGACAAGTGTAAAAGAGAGGCGATATTGCAAAGACTGGCTATTCTATCGTCAAAGCAGTCATTACCAAACCCAATAAGTATGCTACAGGGCTAATTTGGTATTTTCTTATGTAAGCAGTAAGAAAAAAGCTGACTCTCGCCAGCTTCTTTCTGTGTTCTTGGTTAGTTACCGATTATTTGATTTCACGGCACATCAGGCTCACTGCCAGTGTCTGCGCCAGATACATTGAACTACTCAAGGAGCGGAAACCCATGACTTCCCCTTCCTGAACTTCGAAACAGACATCCATCTTGCTGCCGTTGGCCGTCATTTGATTGTCTGTAATGGCAACAATCGGCACGCCTTTATCAAACGCACTTTCAATCAACGAGCTGGTTTCAGGAGCGTACGGGCTGAAAGTAACAGTAACCAGTACATCTTTTTCACTCATGCGGCGGGTCATCGGGGTTAGCATCCCGCCGTGATCGTCTAGCAACACGACATTATTATCCGATTTCATCAAGGCATACCATAAATAAAAGGCAACCGGATAAGCTCTTCGCATTCCCTGAATATAAATAGTGTCGGCTTTGTCCATCAGCGCGATGGCACGTTCCAGCTTCTGTGGCGATACCGATATCTGGAGCTGCTCAATAGCTTCGACATTGGCTGTTCCATAATCCTGGAAAATAGCCATTGGTGATTCCGGCCCGAGATTATCTTGCTCACGTGCCTGTCGTACCCGCTCTTTATAGTCTCTCGGACGATTCAGATACTGATCACGAAACAATGCCTGCATTTGGCTGAAGCCGCTAAAGCCCATCGCATTTGAAAATCGGCTCAGTGTCGACAGCGGTACATCCGCCTGTTCGGCAATGGTTGCCATTGTCTCGACCGCAACGAGCATTGGCTGCGCCATCACATAGTCCGCGACCTGCTGTAAGCGATGGCTCAGTTTGTCATAGCGCTTAACAATCAGCTCTTTCAGTGTATCCAGATCGGCCGGCACTTGTTGTAGTTGGGTCTCTTCAACTTGCATACCTAGCGGCTCTCCCGTTCGAAAGCTAACAATAAAAAGATAATACCCCAAGGCCTGTTACCTTGGGGCAGGTATTTTAGGACAATAATTCAAAGTTGCGAATCGCTTCTTGCTTTACATAGGGCATTGCCTTCTGCATAAAGTAGATTCGATCAAACTTTTGCGGCTCGTTATTCATGTAATCGCGCAGATTATGACCAAGCGCCTGGCGCAGGCAAGTACCGATATTAAACTTAGATACCCTGCTCTGCTTCAGCTTCTGCATATCTTCATCGCGAATTCCGCTTGTACCGTGGATCACCAGTGGAATCGACACGTGCGCCGCAATTTGATCCAACCGTCCGAAATCAATTGTGCAGGTTGGCTCGGTCAGACGGTGAACATTCCCGACAGAAATGGCTACGCAGTCTGCTCCGCTCTCCTCGGCAAAACGCGCCGCATCCTCAGGCTCGGTATAAATGGACTTGATGTGGTCACGCCCTTCCTCGTAAGGAACTGACCCTATCTCGCCTTCTACCGACGCGCCAAGTGCATGGGCAACATCCGCCACAGCGCGAGTACGGGCAATGTTCTCGTCCAACGACAGCTGAGAGCCATCGAACATGACTGAGCTAAAACCGGCTTTCAGGGCGCGGAAAACGATATCTTCTTCGTAAGTATGATCCAGATGCAAACATACCGGTACAGTACTTTCATGAGCCAGATTGAGGAACATTGATGCTGCCGTATCTACCCCGTAGAAATCGACCACATCTTTATTGCAGGCCAGAATAACTGGCTTGCCCACTTCCTCGGCAGCTTCAACTACCGCTTTGGCATCTTCATAGCCGAAGACATTGAAGCAAGGTACCGAATAGTTGGATGCCGCTGCATCTGGTAATAAATCTTTTAAGTTAACCAGCATAACCGCTCCTTGTTATTTGAATTTGGCAATCATGTCCTTGATGCCAGGGATGGTTTCCACTTGGTATTCATGGTGAGGGTCGAAGTGCTGGATCAGCGACTTGGATGTCTTGCCCACGATGATGGTGAAGTAGTACATTTCGTAGCCCGGTGCAGCAACGCTCGGGTGGTAGCCCTTGTCGATGGCAATAACCGAACCGGTACGAACGTGGTACACCGGCCCAAAGTCGTCTTCATGTTCATACAGGAACTGAGCTCCAAAACCGAAGTCCGGATTGAAACGAAACTGATAAACTTCCTCGTACAAGGTTTCCTTGCTACCGTCCTCTTTAACTCTGTCTTCGTCATGCTTGTGTGGCGGGAAACCTGACCAGCCACCGGCACCGACAGTAAATAGTTCGCTTACCAGCAGGCGGCCACGCTTGTCGGCGTTGGACTGACCAAGTACGTGTTTGATTTTGCGGTGAGTTTTCGTATCGTCCGAACCATATTGGACAATATCAACGTTGTCCTGACGAATACAGAAAGGCTCCAGCGATTCTTCAAAGCGACCGCCAGCAATCATGATGTCGGCACTGCCGCTGACACACTCGATGTCAGCGGTATAACCCAGCGGTACATACACCGACTCGGGGTTACCTTCCCAAACTGAAGCACGCTGGCCGATATTATCGAAAGTAACTGCTTCTTCACTCGCTTCAGCGCTTTTTTTGCTGACCTTGATGCTGCAGGTACCGCCAGCCAGCACAATCACTGACTCATAACCTTCAACATAATGACTGTGTGTTTCCCCCTGACTCAGGCGAACCTGGTTGAAATAACAAAGCGGCGTGACATCATCGTTGATATCAACGATTGGCTGATTCTTATTATCAAACGGTGGGATATGTTTACCCATTGTAGCTTCCTCCTCACTTGCGACGCTGCTTCTAAGCCGCATCGCAATAGCATTCGGTTTCTTAAATTTTCTTATTTCTTGTTGTCGCTTGTTATCTGAAAACCAGTCAGATAAAAAAGCCGGGCCCCGATGGAATGTATCGTTCGGAATGTTCATAAAAACAAATTCGTTAAATACCGGCCCGGCTGACCGTAATACCGATAGCACCTCCGTCCGGTGAAGGGCTACAGGCTTTGCTCTCTGGTCTCAATAAAATCGAACAATTGTTCCTGGGTCGGCATTGCCTCGGTGCAACTCTTGCCGCTGACATTAATCGCGGCTGCGGCTGAGCCGTACTTAACGCCTTCTTCCAGCTCTCCGCCGTTAACCAGCGTCCAGATCAGGCCGCCTGCGAATGAATCACCCGAACCAAAAGGTTTCTGGACATCAACCCGGAAAATCCCCTGCTGGAACTTATGTCCGTCTCGGCAGTACACTTTTGAACCCAACTCGCCCGCCTTGATCACGACGACCTGGGTATTGGCACGAAGGAAACGCTCAGCCGTGGCATCGTCATCTTTGTTTCCCGGCGCCAGCACGGTTTCCATCATGTCGAATTCTTCGCGGTTGCCGATAACGATATCTGACAGCCCCGCAGCAATACCGTAATAGATGGATGCATCGACATCGGTACGCCATGAATACGGGCGGTAATCAACATCCAGCACTACGGCTGTATTACTACGACGAGCATGTTCCATGGCAATCAGCGTTGCCTCGCGGCTCGGGCTTTCAGACAATGCGGTACCGGTCACCACCAGTACCTTGGCACTGGCAATGTACTCTGGGTCAACCTGCTCGGGCTTGATAGTCAGATCAGAGGCCTTGTTACGGTAGATAAGGACTGTGCAGTCACTCGGCTTCATCTCGGTAAAGGCCACCGAGGTGCGCGAGCCGGATGCATCCGTCATCATGCCGTCAAGGTTGATCCCCTGACCCGACATATAGCTGCGAACATAACCGCCGAATGCATCATCAGCGACACAGCCGATAAATCCTGCCTTGGCGCCCAATTTGCTGATCGCGACTGCGATATTGGCCGCCGAGCCACCGACGAATTTATTGAACCCTGAAATATCTGCCATGTCCGTGTTGGATTCACGGGCGTAAAGATCAACGCCCGCGCGACCTAACACGATGGCATCCAGCGGACGATCTTGCTGAAGTGCAATCTTTGTCATGGTGTGTTCCTATTACTTGTACTCAACCCAGGCTGCATTCTGATCTGCAGACTCAACACATTTCTCACACAGTCGTACGCCTTCGATACCGGCATCGATACCCGGGAACCAGATACCTTCCAGCGTCTCCTGATCGTCGCGGTCAGCAGCATCAAATGCCAACGCGAAGCGGTGATACAGGTTAGCCCATGACTCGAAGTAACCTTCCGCATGGCCGCCACCTACGCGGTTTGCAGCAACGCCTTCCGCATCTTGATACAGGTAGCCCATACCGCGGTCGAGGATACGTGGCGGCTCGCCCTGAATCTCATAGCGAAGCTGGTTCGGATGCTCGTCCCACCATTCGATGGAAGCTTTAGAGCCGACGATACGGATCTTCTGCTGGTGCATAGAACCTGCATTCACCGCCGATGCCCATAGCGTACCTACCGCACCGCCCTTAAATTCCATCATCACGTGAGCGTTATCTTCCAACGGTGTACGAGACTTGATAAAGCTCTGGCGCATACAAGACAGACGATCAACCTCAAGGCCGGTCATGACTTCGCAAAGATAGAATGCATGAGTACCGATATCGCCCAGCACATAAGTAGGACCAGACACCTCAGGGCTTACACGCCACTTCAGGCCCGGATCATTTTTCTCGTATTCTTCGTTGTGGAAACCGTGGGCAAACTGCATGTTGATGACGCGCACTTCACCAAGATCGCCACGCTGAACCATTTCACGCGCCTGCTGAACCATTGGGAAGCCGCTGTAACCGTACATCACACCAATCACACGGTTCTTACTTGCCGCTATCGCCTTCAGCTCTTCTGCTTCTTCGGTAGTGAAAGTGATCGGCTTTTCGCATACAACGTGCAAATTGGCTTCCAGTGCCGCCTTGCAGATTTCATAGTGGGTAGAGTTTGGTGTCGCGATAGAGACTGCCTGAATACCGTCTTCACGCTTGGCTTCGGCTTCAAACATCTCGGCATAGCTGGCGTAGCAACGCTCGGCATCCATACCCAGGTTGACACCAAAATCACGACAGCGCTGCGGATCTAAGTCAAACGCGCCAGCAACCAGCTTAAACAGACCATCACGCTGCGCGGCATTACGGTGCGAGTAACCAATCTGGCTACCGCGGCCACCGCCGACCATTGCCCAGCGAATAGGTTGTTCAAAGTGACGTTCTTCATTAAACATAATTTTGCTCCCTTACTGGCACAGCGGGTTATCTTCCCGCCGTGCCTGCGGTTTCAGTTATTGGAAATTTTTTAGGGTCTTTGGCCCCTGAACTTATACTCCGCGGCGCTGGTGCGCTCGGCCTTCTTCCCACTCAGCCACTTTCTTGGCTGTGTCCTGGTTATCAGTAACTTCAGGTAGTCCGACTTCCCACCAGCAATCGCACTTGGACCATGCCGCAGGTGAAACCGGGTCGATGTCGACCACAATCACGTAGGTACGGTCGGCTTCCTTGGCACGGGCAAAGGCGGCATCAAAGTCGTCGATTGAAGACAGCTTCTCGCTGATAGCGCCTTGTGCCTCGGCATGCTTGGCAAAATCGACACGGGCCAGTTCGCCGTCAGGACGACGACAGTCAGACAGCAGGTTGTTGAAGGATTCGTTACCGGTATTGTTCTGCAGCTTGTTGATCACCGCAAAACCACCGTTATCGCATACCACCAGAATCATCTTGTGACCTGTCAGTACCGACGAGTAGATATCTGAGTTTTGGATCAGGTAGGAACCGTCACCCACCAGCACGACAACATCGTTGTCCGGGTTGGCAATCTTGGCACCCCAGCCTCCGGCAATTTCATAACCCATGCAGGAGAAGCCAAACTCGATGTCGAACTTGCCAATCTGGTAGTTCTGCCAGTTCATTGCCAGCTCGGCAGGCAGGCCACCGGCAGCCGTCAGCACGGTATCGCCTTTTTCCATTGATTTATTTAGCTTACCGATGACTTCTGCATAAGATGATGTACCCGGCAACAAATCCCCTTCTTGAGGATGGGTACGGCGGTGAACAACAGCTTTCCACTCATCAGCCTGTGCCTTGGCGGTATCTGCCCACTCCTGCTCAGAGCGCCAGTCACCAAGCAATACTGATAGTTTGGTCATGCAGGCTTTGGCATCGCCCAGTACCGGGTATGACATGTGCTTCACCACATCAAACCTAGCCACGTTGACGCTGATGAGTTTCATGTCCGGATTACGGAATACGGTCCACGAGCCCGTAGTAAAATCTTGTAGTCGGGTACCAATCGCCACCACCACATCGGCATGGGCAGCCATATAGTTGGCAGAATCAGAGCCTGTTACCCCGATTGGCCCGGCGTTAAGCGGGTTGTCCTGCAGCATTGTGGCACGCCCGGCAATGGTCTCAACAACCGGTATGTTGTGCTTACCGGCAAATGCGGCCAGCTCGTCGGTTGCCAGCGAGTAGTGCACGCCACCACCGGAGATGATCAACGGACGCTTGGCTTTGATAAGGATTTCTTTTGCTTCTTCCAGAGCGACCATTTCAGGCTCCGGACGACGAATACGGTGTACTTTTTCGGCAAAGAAAACTTCCGGGAAATCGTAGGCGACGCCCTGAATGTCTTGCGGCAAGCCGATAAAGGCAGGCCCGCAGGTGGCCGGATCCAGCATGGTATCAATCGCCTGAGGCAGTGTGTGCATCAACTGGGTCGGCGAGACGATACGATCCCAGTAACGGGTCAATGGCTTAAAGGTATCGTTACACGTCACTGACGGATCTTCGAAGTTCTCTGGCTGCTGCAGTACCGGATCAGGCAGGCGACTCACATACGCATCACCCGAGATCAACAGCAAAGGCAGACGGTTGGTATGGGCAATACCTGCCGCAGTTACCATGTTAGTTGCACCCGGACCGATAGAACTGGTTGCGATACCAATACGCCGACGCTGGTTTGCTTTGGCATAGGCGATTGCTGCCGTCGCCATCGACTGTTCGTTCTGACCGCGCCAGGTAGGAATTTTGTCTTCGATATTTTTTAATTGCTGTCCAAAGCATGTCACATTACCGTGACCGAAAATGGCAAAGGCGGCACCGAACAGCTGCTCTTTCTTACCATCAATGTCTATCATTTGTGCTGCAAGGTACTTAGCTAGCGCTTCAGCAACAGTCAGGCGTACAGTTTTCATCTTCTTCCTCGATTTTCGACACACGAAAAAAATGGCTTCCTTGCCCTGGCTACAGTGTGTTTTCCTGTTTTATTGCATAGCCAGTGTTTAAACCGGGGAGCATCCCCCCCCGGAAGGACTGAATCGTTAGAACTTACAGGCCGTACTTATTGGCGTAGCCTGTGATGTTCTCGTAAGCTGTCTTGGCATACGTCAGCGGATGGGCCTTGGCAGGATCCTGCTCGGCTTCAACCAATAGCCAGCCTTCGTAGTTACGCTCTTTCAGTGCAGCGAATACATCGTCATAATCAACGTCGCCGGTACCAGGAACGGTAAATACACCATCAAGAACTGCATTAAGGAATGATTTGTCTGCATCGCGTGCTGCCTTCATCACGTCCAGGCGAAGATCTTTAAAGTGCATGTGGCCGATACGGTGGCCCCAACGCTTGATCATTGTGACCGGGTTACCACCACCGTAAGTGATATGGCCGGTATCGAGAGTAAGATGTACGGCATCACCGGTTAGCTCCATCAGCAAATTGATGTCATCTTCTGTTTCGCAGATGGTGCCGACATGGTGGTGAAACGAAAGCTTGATATCATGCTCGTTCAACAGGTACTCAGCGACCTTGGTGAGCTTCTCGGCATACGCTTTCCATTCGTCCATTGTCAGGATCACACGCTGCGAAAGCGGTGTGTTGATGTCACCGTGAACGGTATTGCTCACTTCGCCGTAGACCATTGCTTTACAACCAGCCGCTTTAAGCAACTTTATATGGTCCTGCATGGCTGCGATTTCTTCTTCAGCCGTCAGCGTCATCAGGTTGCCGCTGAACCAGCCAGACGCCAGTACCAGGCCGTGTTTTTCAAGCAGAGGGATCAATACCTCTGGCTCTCTCGGGTATTTCGTCCCTAGTTCGGTACCGGTAAAACCGGCTTCTGACATTTCGCTCAAACATGTTTCCAATGGGATTTCACCGCCAAGCTCTGGCATGTCATCGTTAGTCCAGGTCAAAGGGCTGATTCCGTATTGCACCTTGCTCATGTTTGTTCTCCACAATTTCTTATCAAGTATTAGGAAGATGAGATTGATTCCTCTGCCCCATTCATCGGTGTCTCTTGGGCAACCTCAAAATAAGCCGTTCAATCTTCACCACTTTGCTTCACTGGAAATCAATATAAACGAACAAACCGAGAATGAAAAATATTTTTCAACCAATGAAATCAATTTCAAATACAAGCATTTTTTTGAAAAAAGTGAGGAAATACGCGGTCTGCGGCTATTTTTTGAGCAAGATCACAAAAACAATTATTATCTACAATTCAACAACTTAAGCTCAAAATCTAGTTTGAAAAATATTTATCACAATTTGAGCAAGGTAACATTTTTGAGGAAAAGACGGTTTAGACGGTGGCGGGATTGATTTTGAAGCCCTATGATTCCTCTCAACGCCGAATGGAAAATATTTTTCAATATACATTTACAAATACTAAAAAATAGCCGGCGTATGACACATTCCGATACAAATCCCCTACAGTCATAGCGGTATCGGATACCACCCAAATCACGCTTATTCGATGGTTAGGCACGAGGCGGGTACCTCAACAAGGAGTAGAACATGTCACCCAACCAAGGGGCATTGTCCCATAAACATAACATCGCCTATATTGTCAGGATCTGCTGTATTGCAGCCTTAGGAGGGATCTTACTGGGCTACGATACAGCCGTTATATCAGGTGCCATCGGCCCGATCCGCGATTATTTCGGCTTAAGCCCTGCACAAACAGGCTGGGCCGTATCCAGCGTCGTACTCGGCAGTATACTCGGTGCCGTCAGCGCCGGCTGGAGCGCCCTGAAATATGGTCGCCGCAATACCCTCTTTATCGCCGCTATCCTTTTCTCGATATCCGCAGTTGGCTCTGCAATAGCCCCCACCTTCACTATCTACGTTATGCTTCGCATCGTAGGCGGTGTCGCTGTCGGTTTGGCCTGTGTGGTATCTCCGATGTATATGTCTGAGGTTGCGCCAAAAGACTTTCGCGGCCGTGCGGTCAGTATGTTCCAGCAGTCAGCTGTTATCGGCCAGACCGGTGTGTTCTATGTCAACTACCTGATTGCCAAGGGTATGACCGAAGAGTGGCTGGTTGACTTGGGCTGGCGCTGGATGCTCGGTTCGGAAATCATTCCTGCACTATTGTTCGCCGCCTTACTGTTCATGATCCCCGAATCACCTCGCTGGCTGGTGCTCAAGGGCAAACTAGATAAAGCCAAAGAAACCCTGTCCCGCATTTCTAACGCTGAACATGCCGATCGCCTGATTACCGAAATCCAGGATTCACTCAAAGAGAGCCGCTCTTCCAACAAAAATAAGGTCAGCCTGCGCTCACCGCTTCTGTTCGCGATTTTGCTTATCGGTACTTTTGTTGCTGCCGCCCAGCAGCTAACCGGTATCAACGTCATCATGTACTACACACCGGAAATTCTAAAACCAATTGCCGGTGGTACTGAAAACGCCCTGTTCCAGACTACCTTTGTCGGTGTGGTCTTCATTCTGGGTAACGCGCTGGGTATGTACCTGATTGACAAGGTTGGCCGTCTGCCACTGATGAAATACGGTACCTTTGGCTGTGCCTTCGGTATGTTCATTGTCGGGTACGTGTTGTACCAGCAGACTGAAGGCTATGCTGCCCTGTTCGCGCTATGTCTGTATGTGGTCTCTTACGCAACCTCGTGGGGTTGTGCATGCTGGACAATGATTTCAGAGATTTTCCCGAACAGCATCCGTTCCCGCGCAATGGCAATTGCCGTTGGCGCACAATGGTTCACTGGCTTTATCGTTACTCAGTCGTTCCCTATGCTCAACGAGAATGCCTTCCTGCAGGAGAACTTCAACGGTGCGTTCAGTTTCTGGCTATTCGGCGTGCTTTCACTGATTTGTATGGTCATTGTGGTGAAATTCGTGCCTGAAACCAAAGGCGTTAGCCTTGAAAAAATGGAAGAGGCAATGGCCAAAAAGCTGGGCAAGAAAGTGTCTGCTCAAACTGTAGAAGCCAACGCTTAATCGCTCCTTGCTATCACCCCATACAGGCCTATCAAACATGATAGGCCTATTTACTATCGCGTACATGAATCTAAGCACAATCTCCCCCCCTATCTAAACACAGTCAGCAGGAGGAAACAGGCATGCTAGATAAAATGGCTTTCTTCGTTTATGTCGTAAGAACCGGCTCGATCTCAGCCGCTGCGCGCAAGTTCAAAGTATCAGTCTCTGCTGGCAGCCGCTGGCTGCAAGAGCTGGAACAGAGTTTCGGAATGACACTTTGCCGTCGTAGTAACCGCCTGCTGACTCCCACACCGGCCGGGCAAAAGCTATTCGACGAGTTTTCTCCTATGGTCGACAATGCCGAGCACCTTTGCCGTACCCTGCAAGACTTTCAGCACCACGACAAAGGTCACCTCAATATTGCCTGTACCCCGGTGTATGCCAACCACTACCTGATGGAGAAAATCAGCCAGTATATGGCCGAAAACAGCGACGTTACCTTCAGTATCAACGTCACCCCCTGGGCGCTGGATCATATAGGTGAAAGTGACTTGGTGATCAGTGCCAATGCCTGCTATCAGGGATACCGGGAAAAAGATCTCCATCTTGTGCGCCGCGAAATCATGCAGAGCCCGTTTATTGTCGTTGCCTCCCCGGCTTACCTGGCGCGACACCCAGCCCCTGATGTCCCGGCAGATTTGGCCAAACACCAATGCCTGTTCGCGACCACCCTCACAGGCAGCAATGACTGGATTTTTACCCGAAATGGTGAGAGTCAGATTGTCAAAGTGCCTAAGTCGCTCGAAGTCAATGACAGCGACTTATTGTTGCAAAGCGCAAAGATGGGAGCCGGTATTGCGTATCTACCAGCCTTTATTGTCGAGTCTGAAATTCTTGACGGACGGCTAATACCATTACTGGATGAGTTCGAGACCAGCATCTGGAGCCTGAACCTCTACTATCATCCAGTCACAAGTGCTTCAGCCGTGGCTAATCACTTTAAGGAACATTTACTGCAATAGCCAAGGGTCAGAGGGTCAGAGGGTCAGATAGCCATCTGCAAACAGCTTAACCCCGGAGACAAACAGAAATATATAGCACAGCCGATACACCCATTCCTGACTGACACGATGTAACAACCAGACCCCCATGTATACGCCGACAGGTGCCAGTGGAACCAACACCATCGCGGTCATCAGGTTTGTGGTATCGAACTCTCCGAGCATTGCGTAAGGAATAAGCTTAAACAGGTTGATAATGGCAAACAATACGGCCATCGTAGCGATGAGGGTGATCTTGTCGAGCCGAAGCGGTAGCAGATAAATACTGGCAGGGCCGCCACCAGCATGGATTGCCGTACTTGAAAAACCTCCCAGTGAACTCCACCACCAGGCACCAACAGCTCCGGCCGATTGCTGAGACGCCTCACGCTGCAATATATACTGAACG
This sequence comes from Photobacterium proteolyticum, assembly GCF_001939735.1. GTDB lineage: Bacteria > Pseudomonadota > Gammaproteobacteria > Enterobacterales > Vibrionaceae > Photobacterium > Photobacterium proteolyticum. Next base: position 37,930 of record NZ_MJIL01000092.1, on the reverse strand, counting down.
CAAAACAGCAGCGACAAACCACCGATAAGCAGCTTCAGGCCTGCTTCCGGTGTCACGCTCAAAAATAGTCCTGCCAATAAGATCCCAAGCAGCGATCCTGGCAGCATTCTTTTTAATACAGCGTAATCTGCGTTCCTATAGTGTTGTTTTACGGCAAAGAAATCCATTACACACAATATGGGCAATAAGATAGCAGCGGCCTGAGTAGGCGAAACGACCAGCGCCATCAGGGGAACAGCAATAATCCCCAGAGCGCCGCCCAAGCCACCCTTACCGATCCCGTATATCAATACAGCAGGTACGGCAGTAAGATAAAACCAAGGATCGGTCACTATCATTGTTATCAGTTCTCGTACTTACCTGAATAGCTCGCGACAAAACCTTTGTCTACCAGGAATTTTCGGCTCTTCTTCAAATCAGGCAGGGTTGTTGCGGCTTGGCGAGGATCCCTTTCCTGCTCAACGGCAATCCAGCCCTTATAACCAATTTCCTGCAAAGCCTTACTGACTTCATCGTAGTTAACCGCCCCCTCTCCAAGTGGGCACATCACCCCGTCTGCACAGGCCTGCCAGAACCCAACTCTTTTCTCGACGGCCTGATAGAGTTTCGCTGCATCGACATCTTTGAAGTGCACGTAATCTAGACGCTCGGCATATTTCACCAGACTGGTTGCGGGATCCATACCGGCATAATAAAGATGACCGGTATCAAGGCACAATCCGACTTCATCATGAGAAAGATCCGCCAGCATGCGCTCGATCTCATCCTGATATTCGATATAACCACCGGCGTGAGGATGCACGACAGCCCGTATCTGATGTTGTTTGGCGATGTTGCTGATCTTGCGGATCGTCTCCATCATCTGCGTCCAACGGGCATCATCCAAACGCGGAGCTTCGTCACTAACACCGGCATAGTGGCTGCGAATATCATTCACGCAGTCGATAACCACCAGCCTTTCAGTACCAATTTGCTGAAGCAACGTACAAAGCTGCTCAGTTTTTTCTAAAATATCAGCCTGCTTTTCCGCGTCTGACAGCGGCTCAAAAATAGTACCGGCACACACTTCCAGCCCTTTTAGGTGCAAAGCAGTATTGAGCGTATCGGCCTCCAGCGGCAAATACCCATATGGCCCGAGCTCGGTACCGACAAACCGTGCCTGCTTGGCTTCAGACAACACATCCATCCAGGAGGGGTTATAGGGGTTGTCGGCAGACTCTACCCCCCAGCAGCATGGCGCACATGCAATTAAGTTACTCATAGGTATACCCTTCTTATCATTCATAAAACTGAGAAATTATTCATAGCCTAGAATGAAGTGCCCAGAAAATACGTGATGCATAGCCCACCTTGGTATTGCATATATGCAAAACGGTTTTGAATCTTTGGCTATAACGCTCGCACTTCACTCACTCGTAGACTGAATCCATACTGAAAAGCACTTTGACAGGATATAAGTCTATGGAACCTCTCTATATCATTGCTGCCAAGCGTACCCCCATCGGTAGCTTTAATGGCTCGCTCTCTCCTCTCTCAGCACCAGAGCTTGGTGCAACAGCCATGCGCGGGGCATTAAACCAGTGTCAACTTGACCCCAGCCTTATCGACGAGGTGATTGTCGGTAATGTACTCAGTGCCGGTATAGGAATGGGGCCGGGCCGACAAGCTGCCATTGCAGCAGGCATATCGGAGACCGTACCTGCCTATACCCTCAATATGATTTGCGGTAGTGGCATGAAAACAGTGATGGATGCTGCCAGCCACATTCGTGCAGGCGATGCAGAAATTGTAATGGCCTGCGGAATGGAAAGTATGTCCCAGGCACCTTTTGTTGCTCCGTCCAAGGTCCGAACCGGCGTCAGAATGGGTAACTTAAACCTTGACGACAGCATCATCAAAGACGGGCTGACGGATGTGTTTAATCAATATCACATGGGGATCACCGCCGAAAACATTGCAACCCAACTTGGCATTTCCCGAGAGCAGCAAGACGACTTCGCCCTTGCCAGTCAACAAAAAGCGGTAGCCGCGCAAGAAGCCGGTTTCTTCCGCGATGAAATAGAACCTGTCTCTGTTGTGTCACGCCGAAAACAGTACATGGTTGAACTGGATGAATACCCGAAAGCCAATGCATCCAAGGAAGGTCTGCAAGCCCTCCGTCCGGCATTCAAACAAGACGGCAGTGTAACGGCGGGTAATGCCTCCGGTATTAATGATGGCGCATCGGCACTTATTTTGGCCTCTAGAGCGGCTGTGGAACGCTACCAGCTCCAACCTATTGCTGAAGTGATTGAATACGGACAGGCAGGCGTGTCTCCCCAGGTCATGGGATTAGGGCCGGTTCCGGCTATCGCCAATGCGCTGCAGAAGGCCAACATGTCCCTGTCTGACATCGATTGTTTTGAACTCAATGAAGCCTTTGCCGCACAAGCACTTGGCGTTATCAAGCAACTCTCCGAGCAGCATGACGCCTCCGAGGCATGGATCACCGACAGAGCCAATTTGAGCGGTGGAGCCATCGCGCTTGGACACCCTCTCGGCGCGTCGGGTAACCGGATCCTCACCACGCTGCTCTACCAGCTAGAACGCCAGAATCTTCAATATGGGCTGGCTGCTCTTTGCATCGGTGGCGGAATGGGAACAGCGGTAATTATCAAACGCTGCCAGCAAGCCTAACTGTGTCCCTAACTCAAAGAAATATAAGGATCAGACAATGAAAAAATCCATTTCAAAGTCAGACATTGCCGAGCTGCTGCATGACAATATGACCATCATGATCGGTGGCTTTATGGCCAACGGGGCACCGGAAGGCCTGATTGACCTATTACTTGAAAACAATATCAGCAACATCACGCTGATCAGCACCGATACCGGTACGCCTGAAACAGGCTCCGGGCGACTAATCAAGGCAAAACGTGTTTCCAAGCTCTACGCCTCCCATATCGGTCTGAACCCCGAAACAGGTAACCAGATGAATGCTGGCACACTGGATGTCGAGCTGGTACCACAAGGCAGCCTGGCCGAACGTATCCGGGCTGGCGGAGCGGGCCTTGGCGGTGTTCTCACCCCTACCGGTCTCGGCACGCTTGTTGCCGAAGGCAAGCAGGTCATCAATATTGACGGGACTGACTTCCTACTCGAAAAACCAATCCGTGCCGATCTGGCCCTGATCCGGGGCTCAGTTGTCGATACCAAAGGCAATGTCTTCTACAAGCGAACCACACAGAACTTCAACCCGCTGATGGCAACAGCCGCAAATACCGTCATTGTCGAAGCGGAAAAGCTGGTCGATGCCGGACACATAGAGCCAGAAGCTGTTCATACACCGGGACTATACGTCGATCACATCTATCAGGGAGAGAGCAACCATGGCTAAGCAACGAGACAAACACCAGATCAGACGAATGATTGCCTGGCGGGTCGCCCAGGAGCTACACGACGGCGATGTCGTTAACCTCGGTATCGGTCTTCCGTCGCTGGTTGCCAATGAAGTTACCAGTGATATTGAGATTCTGCTGCAAGCAGAAAATGGCCTTATCGGAATCGGCGAGATGCCAGACGAACACAATATTGACCCGGATCTGGTCAATGCAGGCGGTCAGCCAATTACGGCAACCACAGGAGCCTGCTACTTCAACAGCGCCGATTCCTTTACCATTATTCGTGGCGGCCACGTCGATGTCACCGTGCTGGGTGCCCTTCAGGTCGATCAGCAGGGTAATCTCGCCAACTGGATCATTCCGGGCAAGATGGTACCGGGCATGGGGGGAGCAATGGATCTGGTAGTTGGTGCCCAGAAAGTCATCGTGGCCATGGAGCATACTGTTAAAGGCAACCCTAAGCTGCTCAAGCAGTGTTCTTTACCTCTGACCGCCACCAATCAGGTCGATTTGATTATCACCGAGCTTGGGGTCATCAAGCTCACTGACAGGGGGATGGAGCTTGTTGAGATAGCACCGGAGACCACCATTAATGAAATTCAGGCGACGACTGAGGCCCCGCTATTTATCTCACCATCATTAACCACGATGGCGCTACCAGAAGATTTGTAACCCACATTTTTCCGGTAAAACCGAATAAAGCCAGCAGATAACCTGCTGGCTTTTTAATTGTGGCAAAGGAAGGATTAAGCTTCCTGGCTTGCCTTCTGGTGATGCTGTTCGACAGCATTCGATACCTCAATCGGTAACGTCTGCAACACATAATTACCCGGTGCATTGGCTATCGCCGGATAGGTTGCACTTCCTGCCTGACGGGCATCAATCGGCTCTGCCGACTCGAAATCAGCTAACCATGTATTCCAGTGTCCCCACCAGGAGCCATCCTGGCGTTTGGCAGACTCAAGCCATGCCTCTGCATCCGCAACCTTCTTGCTGTTGGTCCAGAAACCATACTTATTCTTGGCCGGATGGTTAACGATTCCGGCAATGTGCCCGGATTCACCAAGAACAAACGTTGATTTGCCGTTAAGCATCTGCGACCCACGGAAGGTTCCCTGCCACAGGGCAATATGATCTTCCTGTGTCGAGATAAAGTAGGTCGGCACCTTGATCTTTGCCAGATCAATGTACACGCCACCAACTTTATAGCCTTTCGGATCGGTCAGCTTGTTCTCAAGATAGAACTGACGCAGCAGAGTGCTATGACAGGCTACCGCGACATTGGTACTGTCACCGTTCCAGTAAAGCAAATCGAAGTCGATCGGACTATTACCCTTGAGGTAATTATTGATGTAGTAGTTCCAGTACAGACTGTTTTCACGCAGCAGACTGAAAGTAACACTCAACGAGCGCCCATCCATGTACCCTTTCGCTTCATTCTGAGCTTCTATCGCAGAGATGATCGGATCGTTAATATATGCCCCGATTTCACCCGGCTGAGAGAAATCCAGCAATGTCGTGAAGAAGGAAGCAGACTTGATACGGTTACGCATCCGCTTGGCCGAATAATACGCCAAGGCAACGGCCAGCAAAGTACCGCCGATACAATAACCGGCAACGTTAATCTGCTTCTCACCGCTGATATCTTCTACCACATCCACAGCTTTCACTACGCCATCGAGCACGTAGTTTTCGAAATCGACATCGACCATGCTGGCATCAGGATTACGCCAGGACATCATGAATACAGTATGCCCCTGCTCAACCAGCCAACGTACCATGGAGTTCTTCTCGCGAAGATCCAGAATATAGTACTTGTTGATAAACGGCGGAACGATCAGAAGCGGCGTCGCATTCACTTTTTCCGTCAACGGCTTGTATTGAATCAGTTCAAACAAGTCATTCTTGAACACAACATCACCAGCTGTATTGGCAACATTCTCGCCCAGCTGGAAAGCATTATCGTTCGTCATGCGGATTTTCAACACGTCGGCACTGGCCTGCATGTCTTCCTGAAGCAACTCCATACCCTTAACGAGGTTTTCCCCGTTCGTTTCAACCGTTAGCTTGGCAAGCTCTGGGTTGGTGGTAATAAAGTTGGTTGGCGACAAGGCATTGATGGCCTGACGCGAGAAAAAGCCAAGGCGTTCTTTGGCTTTTTCATCCAGTCCTTCTATCGAGTCGATGGTGTCTTTCATCGTATTGCTAAAGAGCAAATAGGACTGCTTGATATAATTATAAAACGCTTCATTTTCCCAGGCAGGATCACTGAAACGCTTGTCATCTTTTTCGGGCTTAACAAGATCGGACTCATCACCGGTTTTCATGGTGACGTTCTGCCAGATCTTCATTTGGTTTTCCCACCAGTCTAGCTGCACTTTGGCAAGCACGGCTGGTTGCGCTGCGGCTTTTTCGATTAACTCGGCAGTATCGTCCAAGTTTAATTCATTGAGCGCTTTATTAAGGGGAGTATTTATGGCTGCTTTGCCGGAATCCAGCTCTTTCCACCACATCTGGTTCATATCCTGGAGCTTGGCAAAGTAGTCCGTAAAGAAGTTATAGTTCATTACAATGACCTCTGTATTTGGACTAAAAAGCCGCCCACGAGAGGGGCGGCTGAGTGGTCATTTCACTTATACTGGCGTAGCCTGCTTAACATTTTCAGCCACTAGCTCTTCAACTTCAGTCTTGAACGTTTGAGCAACAGCATTGAACTTGTTGCTATCGTCGATTAGCTGCTGAGAAAGCTTAGTCAGCGTTTCAAGCTGCTGGCTGTTGAATGCAGCGAAAGACTGTACGTCTTTAACTTCGCTAACAGCTTTGAGCTGAGAAAGACCCAGTTCGCTATAGGCACGAACAGCTGCTAGCTGAAGCTCAGTTAGCTCTTCAACGTTCTTGGTGAACAGCTTGTTGAACTTTACATATGGTGCAAAAGATTTTTCAGTCTGCTCGGAGAAAGATTTAAACATTTCCGTATACATAGCTATTTCCTTCAATTAAACAAAGTAATGAGTGACGTACCCGGGCCATGCTGTATCCGGGTACAATCCGAAACACTTTCAGTTAAACGCTCTTCAGTACGATTGCCGTACCCATACCACCACCGACACACAACGTGGCAAGGCCATGCTCTGTACCACGACGGCGCATTTCATGTAGAAGGCTAACAATGATACGGTTACCTGATGCACCCAGCGGGTGACCCAGTGCAATCGCACCACCATTTACGTTTGAACGCTCAGCTAAATCTTCAACCTGAGTATCCAACTCGTCCGCCAGCTCGTGCAGCACACCCAGTGCCTGACCAGCGAACGCTTCATTGAATTCGAATAAACCGACATCGCCGATTTTCAGCTCGGCCTTGTCCAGTGCTTTCACGACTGCCGGTACCGGACCGAGACCCATGATTTCCGGTGCAACACCAGCCTGGGCATAGCTTTCGATTTCAGCCAGTGGAGTCAGGCCATATTTCTCAACAGCCGCTTCCGAGGCAACAATAATGGCGCTGGCACCATCATTAATCCCCGAGGCATTACCGGCAGTCACCGAGCCACCTTCTTTCTTGAATGCGGCGCGCAGTTTAGCCAACCCTTCGATAGTGGCATCGGCTTTAGGGTATTCGTCGGTATCGACAACATTTGTCTTACGACGGACAGTGACTTCTACAGGTATAATCTCTTCGGCAAACTTGCCCTGCTCAATGGCTGCTACCGCCTTCTGCTGGCTGGCAAGTGCAAAGTTATCTTGTTGCTCACGGTTCAGGCCAACTTTTGCAACAACGTTCTCGGCCGTTACACCCATGTGGTAATTATTGAAGACATCTGTCAGGCCATCAGAAATCAGCAGGTCAGACATTTCAAGACCACCCATTTTCTGGCCATCACGAATTTTCGCTGGTAGACAGAATGGAATTTGTGACATGTTTTCCGCACCTGCCGCGACAACAAGGTCGGCATCGCCGGCTTTGATGTGAGAAGCTGCATCCATTACCGCTTTCATACCACTACCACAAACCATATTCAGGCTGTAAGCCGGAACTTCCTGTGGAATATCGGCGTATATCGCAGCCTGACGCCCGGGCCCCATGCCCTGGCCCGCTCCTACCACATTGCCAAGAATCACTTCATCCAGATGGGCAGGATCAACCTTGGCATCCTTGATAGCCGCTTTGATCGCGACAGCAGCAAGCTGAGCAGCCGGCACTGATTTTAGTGCGCCATTAAAGCTACCAAGAGGAGTACGTTTTGCAGCTACAATAAAAACTTTAGTCATTTTTTAAGCGTCCTTATTAAAAAAAATCTAAACCAACCGTTAATGCATGTACAAACCGCCGTTCACAGACAATGTCTCGCCTGTAATATATGCTGCAGCATCACTTGCGAGGAAGGTTACCGCTGCAGCCACTTCGCCAGGTGCAGCAAGACGCTTCATTGGAATTTCAGCTTTAATAGCATCGAGTACTTCCGGCTTAATTGCTTCCACCATTGGTGTGCCGGTATAACCCGGGGCAATGGCATTTACAGTTACACCAGAACGTGCACCTTCAGCAGCCAGCGCTTTAGTAAAACCAATCATTCCCGCTTTCGCTGCTGAATAATTTGTCTGACCAAACTGACCTTTCAACCCATTAACTGAAGAGATATTAATAATACGGGCATTGCCGTGCTCACACATTGAAGCAAATAATGGGTGAGTTACATTAAACAAGCTATTTAAGTTTGTTGAAATAACTTCATTCCATTGTTCTGCTGTCATTCGCTTAAATGTCGTATCACGCGTTATACCAGCATTATTAACCAACACATCAATGTTACCCTCTTCTTTCAGCAATGTTGCCAAAGCCTCTTCGCAGTATGCCGTATCCGTAACATCTAGAGGGTATAGCCTAACCTGATCTTCTGAATAATTATTCTCTTTGAACCATTCTTTCGCTTTGGTTTCTCCGTTCGGGAAGTATGTTGCAATTACTCGATACCCCGCTTCAACCAAAGCAGTTGTAATTGAAGAACCAATACCACCTTTCGCACCAGTTACTAATGCTTTTTTACTCATTACAGAAGACTCCATTCCATCATTGATGCTGCCATATAACCTTGAATTAAATGATATAATTATCAAAATCTAAACAAGGGCACTAACCAACCAAACTGATTCTCAGTTTTTCTTTCCAAATCTGTTGTTGCATCGTAGCGGTCGAAAACGACAGTTCCGTGACCTTTATGTTGCATGAATATTATAAGAACACACGCACATAGCAATATCAACACACTGCATCAATGGTCGTACCAATATTCCTGCATAGAATCACACTTGACCGATGTAACCATTTCAGCGATAAATATTGTTGATATGTTACATATATGATGCATTAACAATGCCAAGTAGATAGAAAGGTTCTATTTAGCTTTAAATAATAGAATTGAGTAACAAACGAAATGAAATAATTGAAAAGTTGCACTACTTATATGCATAACTGCACAATAACGGGCAGCATAAAATAGCGATTATTGATGGGTATTTAAATAATATCGATTACCAATTAAATTGTTAATTACATTTCTGGCAACTATCATTTCAAAAAAATTTTAGATCTCTATAAAAAAATAAAAAGCCGGGCGAAATTCCCCCAGCTTTTTATTCTGTCATTACTCTGTTTTACGAACAATTATCAAGCATGCCTTGTGTCACTATGAAGTCGATTATTTCCGGCAATCCTTTCCCTTCTTTTAAATTAGTGAATACATAGGGCTTATTAGGCCGCATTCGCTTCGTATCTTGATCCATGACTTCCAGCGACGCACCAACATACGGAGCCAAATCGATCTTGTTTATTACGAGCAAGTCCGACCGGGTAATACCCGGGCCTCCTTTTCTCGGAATCTTCTCCCCTTCGGCGACATCAATGACATAAATCGTCAAATCGGCCAGCTCAGGGCTGAAAGTCGCACTCAGGTTATCGCCGCCGCTCTCGATAAAGACCACATCAAGGCTCTTGTGCCTTACTGCCAGCTCTTCGACCGCCGCCAAGTTCATCGAGGCATCTTCCCGAATTGCCGTATGAGGACAGCCGCCAGTCTCGACACCTATGATTCGGTCTGCATCCAGTGCCTCCGCACGGGTCAGGATCTTGGCATCTTCCTGGGTGTAGATATCATTAGTCACCACGGCGATGTTGTACTTATCCCGAATGGTTTTACACAGTATCTCTAATAATGCTGTCTTTCCCGACCCTACCGGGCCGCCTACGCCAATCCGTAATGGTGATTTGTATTCTGTCATGGTTATTTCCCTAAGATCGGTAAAGTCTGGTGTATTGAGTCTCATGCTGGCTGCTGGCTATCGCCTGCGCCGGTGTAAAACTACCAATTTCATGGTCCAGGACCTGTTGTGAGGCTATCAGGGCTTCTGGCAGCAACTGGGACATCGACAGCAATATCTGTTGTCCGGCACTCTGGCCCAGCGGGATAAGCTTCACCCCGGCCATCGTCGCATTTTCGAGCCAGCTCCAGAGATAACCGGCATTTAACGCTGCAGATTCAATCCCCCAGTGGTTCGCCGCCAACGCAAAGCCCGCCAGCTGGCTAGCCTCGGCACAGGTCAGATCATGGGCAGGAAACGGCTCGCCCAGTTGCGCGAGTAATCTTGCTGTCGCCTTCCCTCTCTGCTGCTCTTCCAGACGTAACTCCTTGGTTTCACGATTAACATATAACCAATGATTCCAGTGGGTTACTGCGGGTAGATCATGCTGTTCATAGGCTATGTACAAACGAGATAAGATAGGCAGTTCCAGTGTTACCAGGCTATGGTGAAGTACATCTGCCAGCCAGAGCTGGAGGCTTTCCTGATTGGTCACCCAACCTTTCTCTATTGCCCATTCAAGCCCCTGCGAATAGGTAAATGCACCAATCGGTAATGAGGGGCTCATTAGCTGATAAAGGCGAAAGTCCGGTAATAGATGTCTGGTATTGGGCATAATCACCTGCCATGCAAATTAGCTAGCAAGTGCCAGTAAAGCACCGCTCATCGCCAGCAGGGCACTCTGCCACTTAGGGTTAAGGTACTGGCCTAGCTTGTAACCACTCATGGCTAACAGGCCGGCGCCTACCAGCATGCCGGGAGCAAAAGCAGCCAAGCCGGAAGCTGAAGCCTCAAGTCCATGTGCCCAGCCATGGAACATCACAGCAACAACTGCCAGTACAGACAGTACGACTGACCAGCTATTACTCCCTGCTCGCTGACGGCTATACACGGCAACAGATCCAACAAACACGGAAGCCAGAATCATCGTTTCAATACCTGTTGCAAAGCCCGACAGCGCTCCAAAACCAAGACCGAGCAGCATACTGAACAGTGCTGCCAGCACGATACGCACTTGTTGGTGTCTCTGTTTATACTGGGCGGCAATCAGCCCCACCCCCACTAACATTACCAGATGATCTAATCCGGTGATCGGGTGGGTGATGCCGGAGACAAAAGAAGAGAACAGCCCGCTTTCTAGTGTGCCATGACCGCTGTGAGCCATAGCCGAACCAGAGGCCAGCAATAGTGCTGCAGATCCAGATGATACTAGTGAGCGGGTATGAATTAATTTAACCATATCTTTTCCTTTCGCTATTGTTATCAAGCTTCATGCTTTATCTGTTATTGATATCTTGCCTTAGCCACTATCGGTTTAATGGCTATGGTGGCGGTGTTCATCAGAGTGTTGGTGTCCATGGCTATGTTCAGCATGTGAGTGCCCACTACTTGCACCACCATAGGCACCGGCCTCGGGCTCGAACGGAGCCGTTTCCGCCGTCACTTCGGCCCCCAATCCTACGACCATCTCGTCCAGCACATGGTCATGCTGATATCGCACCCAGTCAGGCTCTATCTGAAGCGGAACGTGGCGGTTACCCAGGTGATAGCAAACCCGCGCCATAAGATGCGGGTCGGAACAGTAGACAGTAGATACGGCCTCTTCGGCTGCCAGTACCCTGACCAACACTCCCTGCTCGCTTCGCAACAAATCGCCGTTTCGCAGGATCTTGCCGCGTGGTAAAAACAGCCCGGCTTCTCTGCCATCGTCCAGCTTGACCTTCAGACGGCTTTTAATCCTTGAGTCAATTGGCAGGCTAAGCGTTATGCTACCGGTTAATGATGCTGACTCCTGTGCTGTCAAAATCTGAGTTAGAACAATCATCAGTGATCCTCAAAATAAAAAATAACGCTGCGCCATCGGCAATACCTCTGCTGGCTCACACACCAGCAGCTCACCGTCGGCACGTACCTGGTAGGTCTGTGAATCAACCTCAATATTGGGTTGCCAGTCATTCAGCACCATGTCGCTCTTGGTTATGGTGCGACACCCTTTGGCGATGCCAATCAAACTTTGCAAACCAAGCTGTTCATCAATGCCAGCTGACTTCGCCGATGCCGAAACAAACAGCATCGACGTGTTTTGGCTGGCTTTGCCGTAGCTGCCAAACATCGACCGATAATGCACAGGCTGTGGCGTTGGGATCGACGCATTCGGATCGCCCATTGGGGCGGCAGCAATCATGCCACCCTTGATGATGGTGCTTGGCTTTATTCCGAAAAAAGCAGGCTTCCAAAGCACTAAATCGGCAAGCTTTCCTATCTCGATGGAGCCGACTTCATGAGCGATACCGTGGGTAATTGCCGGGTTAATGGTGTATTTGGCGATATAGCGTTTGAGGCGATAATTGTCGCTATAGCTTGTATCCTGCGACAGGCTGCCACGCTGAACTTTCATCTTATGAGCCGTCTGCCAGGTACGCGTGATCACCTCGCCGACTCGTCCCATCGCCTGAGAATCGGAAGCAATCATCGAGAACGCCCCCAAATCATGAAGAATATCTTCGGCAGCAATGGTCTCCCGCCGGATCCGGGATTCGGCAAAGGCAACATCTTCTGCAATCGAAGGCGAAAGGTGGTGGCAGACCATCAGCATGTCCAGATGCTCATCAACGGTATTGACCGTATAGGGCCGGGTCGGGTTGGTCGATGAAGGCAGAACATTTGATTCACCGCAGGCGCGGATAATATCAGGCGCATGACCGCCACCGGCACCTTCGGTATGGTAGGTATGGATCACTCGCTCACCGATCGCAGCCAAGGTTGACTCGACAAAGCCAGATTCGTTTAACGTGTCGGTATGGATAGCAACCTGAACGTCTGTATCTTCGGCTACCGTCATGCAATTATCAATCGAAGCTGGCGTAGTTCCCCAGTCTTCATGGAGCTTCAGGCCGATAGCTCCGGCCTCAACCTGTTCATGCAGCGCTTCAGGCAGGCTGGCATTCCCTTTGCCGAGCAGGCCAAAGTTCATAGGAAAAGTATCCAGCGCTTCAAGCATCCGGTGAATATTCCACGGACCTGGTGTACAGGTCGTGGCATTGGTGCCTGTCGCCGGTCCTGTGCCACCACCGAGCATGGTGGTGATCCCCGAACATAGAGCCTCTTCAATCTGCTGTGGGCAGATAAAGTGAATATGGGAATCGATGCCTCCGGCAGTCAGAATAGCGCCCTCACCCGCCAGGATTTCTGTACCCGGGCCAATCACGATATCGACGCCAGACTGAACATCCGGGTTTCCCGCCTTGCCAATGGCGCTGATACGGCCATCTTTGACTGCCACATCGGCTTTGACTATCCCCCAATAATCGAGAATAACGGCGTTGGTGATCACTAAATCTGGTGTGAACGACGACGGCAGTTGACTCTGCCCCATTCCGTCACGGATGACTTTACCACCACCAAACTTCACCTCATCGCCGTAACGGGTATAGTCTTTCTCAACCTCCAGCCATAGCTCGGTATCAGCCAGACGCAACCTATCACCAACAGTCGGGCCAAACATTTCACCGTAGGCTTGCCTTGAAATCCTCGCCATTTATTCCTCTGCCTCCCTGCAGTCAGGTTCTATAACCAAGGCGGGCTGCCCAACAGATCCCATGACCTTGCCCTGAAAGCCGTAAATAGTCTGGGTGCCGCCAAAACTCACCAGCTCTACCGTTCGTGACTGCCCGGGTTCAAAACGGGTAGCCGTACCTGCAGCAATATTGAGTCGGTAACCCAGCGTAGCCTCGCGCTCAAATTCCAGCGCCTCATTGGCTTCAAAGAAATGGTAATGGGAACCAATCTGTATCGGTCGATCCCCCAAGTTAGCCACCGACACCGTCAGTACAGGTTTACCCACATTCAGTTCGATCTCGCCCTCGGCACATTGGAGTTCGCCGGGGATCAACGCGCGGGACACGTCTTGTTGATTGTCTGACATCACTCACCTCACACAATCGGATCATGGACGGTTACCAGCTTGGTACCGTCAGGAAACGTCGCTTCTACCTGAACGTCGTTGATCATTGCTGCGACACCTTCCATCACCTCGCCTGAAGACAATATCGTCCGGCCTAAATCCATCAGCTCAGCAACGGTTCTTCCTTCTCTGGCACCTTCCATAATCGCAGCACTGATCAAGGCCACCGACTCTGGATAGTTGAGCTTCAACCCTTTATCCCGGCGCCGTTCTGCCAATAACGCTGCAGTAAAAATCAGCAACTTATCCTTTTCTCTGGGTGTTAATTCCATCTATTCCTCCAGCAAACCCGACTGTCATCCAGGTAATATTCCGAGCACTCATCTGAGTATCATCAAGATAAGGAGTAAGTGATCAGGTCGCCCAAATCCTGGGGGCACTCGGGGTAGTACCTGACCAAGACTGTCTCACTGACAGCCAAACCCGGGTAAAGAGCGCCATCATTGGCTCTGTACCTTCTCCCATCGCCCTGACGATCATCACCCTGTGCTCACCGCTGCTGTCCGTTACTTCAGTCACACCAGCTACTACCTTGTTTTCCAATAAGTATTCCTGATAGTCACAAAGCAAGGTCTGTACCATATTGAGCAAGGGCTCGTCAGATTCAGTCACTATCATGGTGCCCAACATCGGATTGCCCCGCAGGCCTGCACTTTGCTGGTGCTGATCAGCGCCCTGTACATTCAGTTGCTCTGCAATAATCAGCTCATTTCCAATCCTGAACTGAGTACAACCAACGACACTCCCACTGGTAAAGCCCTCTTTTAGTGCAGGTCGCCCAAAACAGTGCATTTCCCAGCCAATAAATCGGCCTCCGGGCTCTACGTCGATTTCGGTATCCAGCCTGACTCGCGCTTCCGGAAAATAGATATTCTCCTGCGGCAGCCACTCAAGCATGGCGCCGGCTTCTACCGAGAGATGCTGACGCTGATAGGCGTATTTTCCCGAAGAGCGATAAAACTTGGTCGCGCCGGGCGTGGTGATTAATGCCTTGGCATCAATCTCTGAACGGGCAGAAATTGAAAGCTTGTCTCCACCGACAACACCGCCGGGGGGATGAAGCAAGTACGTGTGACAAACATCGCCTTCAGGATATAGCGGGCGCTGAACAGCGAGCGGACCGACCTGCTTGCGGTGCTTCAATACCGTTCTGGTGGCACTTGCCGAAAAGCCCAGTTCCAACCGCGCCCGCCACCCCTGCTGCGATTCAAGATCGTCAGGCAAAGGTTTGGGTGTGATTGAAGCAATATTGGTTAACGGAGACTTTATCTCTATGCTGTTATGGATTGCCGTCATACAGTCAGATACTCCTTGATCAGTTTGTCGTTAAGGCTGGCCATTTCTCCCTTGGCAACAGCCCGCCCACGATCAAGCAAACAAAAGTTGTCACCGACTTTTCGTGCAAAAGGCAGCTTTTGTTCAACCAGCAAAACTGTGAGTCCCAACTCGTGATTTAACCGGCGAATAATGTCGCCAATTTCCTGGACGATATTGGGCTGGATCCCCTCAGTCGGTTCGTCCAGTATCAGCAAGCTCGGGTTGACGACCAGTGCCCGGGCGATAGCCAATTGCTGTTGCTGTCCCCCGCTCAAGTCTCCACCGCGACGATGGAGCATCTCTTTCAGCACCGGGAAAAGCTCGTAGATAAACTCGGGAATTTTGCGATCGCCCTTGGCACGAATAGGCAGGCCGATCTGCAGGTTCTCTTCAACACTCAGCAACGGAAAAATCTGTCGCCCCTGAGGTACATACCCAATACCATGACGGGGACGACTTTCTGCCGACAATTTGCTGATATCTTTCCCCTGCAGCACGATCTCACCGCTCTTGACCGGCAACAACCCCATCACACACTGTAGCAAGGTCGTTTTCCCTACCCCGTTGCGTCCCATCAGTACCGTGCACTTCCCCTCGGGAATGCTGATATCCAAATCCCACAAGGTATGGCTCTCGCCGTAAAATTGATTCAGTCCTTTGATTTCCAGCATCACGACTCTCCCAAATAGACTTCTTTGACACGTGGATCAGACTGCACCTCGCTCATCGAGCCTTCGGCCAGCATGTGGCCCTGATGCAAAACAGACACCCTACTGGCAATGGAGCGCACAAAATCCATATCATGCTCAACCACCACCACCGAATGAGCCCCGGCCAGTGATGTCAGCAACTCTGCCGTTCGATCCATTTCCTGATGGGTCATCCCCGCGACAGGTTCATCCACCAGCAACAGCTTAGGTTTCTGCATCAGCAACATACCGATCTCCAGCCACTGCTTCTGACCGTGGAACAAGTTACCTGCCAACAGGTTGGCATGATCTTCAAGGCCAATGAGAGTCAATACCCGGTTTAGCTCGTCGCGCTGCTCCCCGTTCAGACTGGCTCGAAATACACGCCATACACTACGCTCCCCGGCCATCGCCAGTTCCAGGTTTTGCCACACCGACAGGCACTCAAACACTGTCGGTTTCTGGAACTTCCGGCCGACACCGGCATTGGCTATCTCGGCTTCGTCCATTTGCAGCAGGTTGATATTGGAGCCCAGCCAGACCTGCCCTTCATCAGGCTGGGTCTTACCGGTAATGATGTCCATCATGGTGGTCTTCCCGGCACCATTCGGGCCGATAATGCAGCGCAGCTCTCCTTCCTTGATATACAGGTTCAGATCGTTGATCGCCTTGAACCCGTCAAATGACTTGGTTACCCCTTCGAGATACAACAAGATGTTGTGGCGGGTATCGAGCAAGGGATGCTGTTGCGGTTTGAGAAAATCAAAAACCTGATCCCGGCGAACAAAGTTCTTTACCGAATTACGAAACTGCACCGGCAACCAATGAGACTGATCCAGCTTCTCGGGCGAAAGCTGTTGAGGAATCGTGGTCATAATGCGGCCTCCTTGCGAGACGAAGAGCGAGAGGACTTGCGAGCGAATGAATCAGAGAAAAATCCGGTAACGCCTTTAGGCAAAAACAGTGTCGCCAGTACAAACAAGCTACCTAACGCAAATAGCCAGACTTCGGGGAATTCGATGGTGAACCAGCTCTTGGCATAGTTGATAAGCAAGGCACCGACGATGGCGCCGAACAAGGTTGCCCGACCACCCAGCGCTACCCACACGACGATTTCAATCGAGTTGAGTGGCGCAAACTCCCCGGGGTTGATAATGCCAACCTGCGGCACATACAAGGCACCGGCAATACCGGCCAGTACTGCTGACAGCACAAAGATCCACAGCTTGAATTGATCGACGTTGTACCCAATAAAACGTACCCGTGACTCGGCATCCCGGGTTGCAACGGCAACTTTACCCAGTCGGCTGGATATCACCGCCCGACAAATTAGATAGCCCGCGATTAGTGCGGCTACCGAGGCAATAAACAAAGCAATCCGAGTGCTGTCCGCCTGGAGGCTAAAGCCAAGAAGATCCTTGAAATCTGTCAGGCCGTTGTTACCGCCAAACCCCATTTCATTGCGGAAAAAAGCCAGCATCAAAGCAAACGTCAGTGCCTGAGTCATGATTGACAGGTACACACCCGAGACCCGGGAACGAAAAGCCAGATAACCGAACACCCACGCCAATACACCCGGAACCAATACCACCATCAGGCAGGCAAACCAGAACAAATCAAAGCCATGCCAGAACCAGGGCAATTCTTTCCAGTTGAGGAAAACCATGAAATCCGGCAACACAGGATCGCCATAGACACCGCGGTCGCCAATCTGACGCATCAGATACATGCCCATGGCATAACCGCCAAGTGCAAAGAAAGCTCCGTGTCCAAGGCTCAAAATACCGAGGTAACCCCAAACCAGATCCACAGCCAGTGCCAGCAAGGCGTAAGTCAGGTATTTGCCAAGCAGCGTGACTGTGTATGTCTCGACATGAAGAAAGTGGCCCTGCGGCACCAATAAATTTAGAGCCGGAATAACGAATCCAGCAACCAGCAACCAGCAGCATGCTCAGTAGCAACTGCCCACCGCGATCGTCCTTTAAGATTGTTTTAAGCATGTCTTATCCCTCCACCGCTCGGCCACGCTGAGGAAACAGGCCCCGCGGTCGTTTTTGGATAAACAGAATGATGAAAACCAGCACCAGTATTTTTGCCAGCACCGCCCCGGCCCATGGTTCCAGTACCTTGTTGAAAATACCGAGACTTACCCCTGCGACCAAAGTGCCCCATAAATTTCCGACACCACCGAATACCACCACCATGAAGGAATCGATAATGTAGCTCTGCCCCATGTTAGGTCCGACATTGGTTAGCTGAGACAGCGCCACGCCAGCTACGCCCGCAACACCTGAGCCAAGACCGAATGTCATGGCATCGACCCATTCGGAACGCACTCCCATTGCCCGTGCCATTGCCCGGTTCTGGGAGACAGCACGCACCTGAAGCCCGAGCGGCGTCTTCTTGAGAACAAACACCAAAGCAGTAAACACCAGCAAACAGAAAATAATGATATACAGGCGGTTATAGGTAAGAGAGAGCATCGGATTGATTTCAAGCATCCCGCTCATCCAGTCCGGTGTAGCAACTGATCGGTTTAGAGGGGAAAAAATACTGCGAACAGCCTGCTGCAGAATAAGGCTGATACCGAATGTAGCCAGCAAGGTTTCCAGCGGCCTGCCGTACAAAAAGCGGATAACGCCACGCTCAATGACAATGCCTACCAGGCCGGAAACGACAAATGCCGCTGGGATCGACAAGATCAGCGACAAACCAATATTGTTCGGCATCAATTGCTGCATCACGTAGGTGGTATATGCCCCCAGCATGATCAACTCGCCATGGGCCATGTTGATCACCCCCATCACACCAAAGGTGATTGCCAACCCAATCCCTGCCAGCACCAATACAGATCCCAAGCTCAAGCCAAAGTAGAGTGTCTCTGCCGTGTTATAAATCCGCTGGCTCTGCTGATAGTCATCTAATGCACGCTCAATTCCGGCGATGAATTCGGCATTACCCTTGTCTTTAGCCAGCTCAACATCAAGCGCATGACTTAAGGCCTGAAAAACCACCGGCTCCAAAGAATTGCTCAGGAGAGCCAACGCAGCCTCGCGATCTTCGTGATCCGTCGCGTTGATATCGGCAACTGCCAGCACCAGTGCCAACTCCTCTTTCACCTTTGGTGATGATTCACTCTGGTAGGCACTTCTTGCAAGACTCTGCACACTATCGGTTGTATTTCCCTGCAGGCTTTTTGCTGCCTGCCGTCTTAATTCCTCACTGTCAGCACTTAAATCCAACTGGGCTATACCCAAACGGATCGCTTTTCTCAGCCGGTTATTCAGCGCAACTTTCTTGTAGTCACGCTTATTGCTGATCACCTGAGCGTCAGCCCCTTCGCCTTCTAGCTCATCAGCAATAGATACTGCTTGCTTACCTACGGCCATCTCGGGGATCAAAAACAACTGCCTGCTCTTTTTCTGATAGAAAACCTGGCCGTCAAGCAAGCCGGTTAGCATCTTCTTGGCCGCAGGGTGACGAGTTTCAGCCAGCCACTCGATGGCTTGTTGTTTTTTGGCGAAGTTACGTTGTGACAACTGAGCCTCGACATCAGAAAATGACGCTACATGGCTACTGCCTGCAGCAATTGAAATAGCGGAGAAAATCATTAATACGAAGCCCAGCAACGTCGCGGGCACAAATCGGTATAAAGGCGTTGCCTGTATCGGCAGCCGCCATCTATTTATTGTCATCATGGTACTCATCCAGAAACCCGTTAAACACGCCTCTGCACTCGCCTAGCCACAAGTGCAGAGCCCGGAATGAACTAATGTGTCAAACCGGTTATTGCTTAGCGCCGGCACACTTGCCGGTAACGACGTTGAAGCTGCCGCACTCAAGGGGTTTGAGCCAGCTGGCATAGAGGTCTTTGGAGCCAGGGAGGAAGTTTGACCAGGCATCACCGGCCACTAAGCCTGTGGTTTCCCATACCACTTCGAATTGGCCGTCGTCCTGGATCTCGCCCAGCAACACAGGTTTCGTAATATGGTGGTTTGGCATCATTGTCGCGTAGCCGCCGGACAGGTTAGGTACAGTCACGCCAATAATGGCTTCCTGGATAGCTTCAGAGTCGGTCGTCCCTGCTTTTTCAGCCGCCTCTACCCACATATTGAAACCGATATAACTGGCTTCCATCGGATCGTTAGATACGCGATCGTCGTCTTTGATGAATTGCTGCCACTGTTCCACAAACTCGGCATTTTCATCAGTATCAACGCTCATGAAATAGTTCCATGCCGCCAGATGCCCCACCAAAGGTGAGGTATCCATTCCCGACAACTCTTCCTCACCAACAGAGAAGGCAACCACGGGAATATCTTCAGCAGACACACCTTGAGAACCTAGCTCTTTGTAAAACGGCACATTGGCATCACCGTTAATTGTGGATACCACCGCTGTTTTCTTGCCTTGCGAGCCGAATTTCTTGATATCGGATACAATGGACTGCCAGTCAGAGTGGCCAAAAGGGGTGTAATTGATCATGATGTCGCTTTTGGCAACACCTTTCGATTCAAGATAGGCTTCAAGGATTTTATTAGTGGTTCGCGGATAGACATAGTCGGTCCCGGCCAATACCCAGCGTTCAACCTCCAACTCATTCATCAGGTAGTCAACAGCCGGTATGGCCTGCTGGTTAGGCGCTGCGCCGGTATAGAAGACATTTTTTGAGGACTCTTCACCTTCATATTGCACTGGGTAAAACAGCAGACTATTGAGCTCTTCGAATACCGGCAACATCGACTTGCGTGATACAGACGTCCAGCCTCCGAACACCACGTCCACTTTTTCTTTTTCTATTAACTCACGGGCTTTTTCTGCAAACAGAGGCCAATTTGATGCAGGATCGACGACTACTGCTTCCAGCTTCTTGCCCAGCACGCCCCCTTTCTTGTTCTGCTCTTCAACCAGCATCAAAATCGTATCTTTCAGCGTGGTTTCACTGATTGCCATCGTACCCGACAGGGAATGCAGCACCCCAACCTTAATCGTTTCTTGTGCCGCAGTGGCATTGAATGACAGGGCCAGTGATACTGCAACACCTGCGAATGTACTCTTAAACATCTTGGTTGACATATTAAATAGCTCCTTGTGAATAACCATTCAACAAAAAGCAAGCATCAGGCCAAAAGGGCACCCACTTTCAAAGTGGCAATATAATCTTAACAAATCAACAAGTTAAAATAAGCTGGGTTTTGTCATGATACAATTTGGTGCACTAAACACATGTTAGTATGGTGCAATGCCCCTTCTCTTGTGCACCATGTTGGTACTTTCATCCGGAATAGCAACTAGAGGAGAAATGTAACTCCCTGAATACGCTATAATTCACATCAGTGCGCTAGAAAGGCTCCCGGCAGGACTGGCTGTACAATGAATAAGCGGTCAAAACCGCGATATGAACTAAAACAATTTTTTTAAGTCAGACAATTCATTACTTATTGTTTGACTGTTTGTTTCACAAGGACATTACCAATCTATGCTAACGTCGACTTTCCAACGCCTTAATACTTACCTGGACAGCCAGGTTATTGGTCAGCCTGATCTCGTTAAACAGCTATTAATTGCCCTGCTTGCAGATGGGCATATTTTGGTAGAAGGACCACCGGGGCTTGCCAAGACTCGTGCAGTTAAAGTGTTGTCCGACTGTATCGAAGGCAGTTTTCACCGTATACAGTTTACGCCCGATCTGCTCCCGGCTGATCTGACCGGCACCGATATCTTCCGTCCGGAAACCGGCGAGTTTACCTTCCAGCCCGGGCCTATTTTCAACGCTCTGGTACTGGCTGATGAAATCAACCGAGCACCAGCAAAAGTACAGGCCGCCATGCTTGAAGCAATGGCAGAAAAGCAAATTACCGCAGGCCGGGAAACCTATTCCCTGCCAGAGCTTTTTCTGGTGATGGCAACCCAGAACCCTATCGAACAGGAAGGAACCTATCCGCTTCCCGAGGCACAACTTGACCGCTTCCTGCTGCAGCTGAACGTAGACTACCCGGATGAAGCCAGTGAACTGGAAATTCTGCGCCTTAACCGCGGCGAAGCCATGGGCATTGACAAGCCGGAAGCAGTACAAATCAGCCAGCGCGAGATTTTCTCGGCTCGGCAGGAAGTGCTGAAAATCCATATGGCAGAAGAAGTCGAGCACTATATTATTCGCCTGACGATGGCCACCCGCCAGCCGGAGCGCTACAGCGATCAGCTTGATGGTTGGCTGCAGCTCGGCGTCTCACCTCGTGCAACCCTGGCTCTGGATCGCTGTGCCCGTGCCCATGCCTGGCTTTGCGGCCGTGACTTCGTTACCCCGGAAGATGTCCAGCAAATGGCCTACCCGGTTCTGCGCCATCGCCTGCTACTAAGCTACGAGGCACAGGCCGAGGGCATTGCCGCTGATACCATTGTCAGCCAGTTGATTGCCCAGGTAGCCTGCGCATGACAGATACACCCGTAACAGCATCTCTGCCGCCGCACAGTGACGGGGTTAACCTGTGCCTGGCAGAACTGCTGCAATACAAGAATCAGTCTGTTCGCTGGCTACCACCGGCGCAAAGTGTGTGGTCGCAACTAAACGGCCAGCATATGAGCCGGAAAAAAGGCCGGGGGATGAACTTTTCGGAGGTTCGCCCCTATCAGGCTGGGGATGATATTCGTGCCATTGACTGGCGAGTGACGGCCAGGACGGGAAAAACCCATACCAAGCTGTTTACCGAAGAGCGTGAACAACCTGTGATGTTACTGGTTGATCTTGGTGCCAGTATGAAGTTCGGCTCCCAGCTAATGCTGAAATCCGTTCAGGCTGCGCATTTTGCCAGCCTGCTAAGCTGGCTGGCCGTCAACGAGCAAGACAGGATCGGTGCCATTATCTATACCGGCACTCAGTTAATCGAGTGTAAGCCGACAGCCCGACAGCAAGGGCCGCTTCGGCTCATCAATGCCCTGATTGATGCCCACCAGAGCCACAGTGACGAAAGCGATAATCTACCTTTCTCTGCAGCGTTGAAGCACCTCCACCACTTGTGTCCCAAAGGGAGCGAAATTGTTGTGCTGAGTGATTTCTACCAGCTCGCCGAAACAGACAAACGCCGCCTGAGCCAGCTGCGACAGCATAACCGCATCCAGTTTGTTCAGGTTCATGACCCGCTTGAACAAGGACAAACCAGCTTTAAAGGGACGGAACATGTCGCAGACAGCAGGCAATCTGTCTGGCTCGACTTCTCTGCCAAGAAAACCCGTGAAAAGCTGAACGAGCAATACCTCGGCCACCAGCATTTCATTCACGATATGGCTTTGAGTCTGGCAATTCCACTTCATCAGATTTCGGCTGCCGAACCGCTGATGCAGCAACTCGGAGGTATAAAGAAACACCATGGCTGATCCAATGACGCCTAACGATATCGCAGCATCACTGCCACTGGCCGATGTCCACCTGTCACCTGCGCCCGGTATCTGGCCGCTCGCATGGGGATGGTGGTTATGCATTGCTGCGGCGATTGTTGTTCTGATACTGCTTGCCCTGAAACTCAGGCAACACCTAAAGCAGCAAAAAGCACGTAAAGAGGCCTTGAGGCTGTTAAAAAGCCTCAATAGCCCCGAGCAGTTCAGCGACATCAACCTGCTACTGCGCCAAACGGCAATGACCTACTTCTCTCGCCGTTATGTAGCCAGCCTGACCGGCGAGCAATGGCTGTTATTCCTCGACCAGCAGTTGGCCGAGAAACACCGTGGCTTTATCGCCCTATCAGCCGAATGGCAACATGGCTTGTTCTCAGGAAAAGGCATCGAACAATTTGCCTTCAACCAATGCTACCAGCAAGCAAAGCTCTGGCTAAGCAAGGCCCGTCTACCCGCGGATAGTCAGCACCTTCCAGCCAAGGCGGAGGTCGCAGATGTTTGAGTTCTCTTGGCTATGGGCATGGCTGCTGCTACCGCTGCCTTTTCTGGTCTATCGCTTTTCTAAGCCTGCTGTACAGCCTGTCGCGATCCGCCTGCCCAAGCTACCCGATGGTATCGGACAGCAACAACCCGATACTCGCTGGCGTAAAACAATCATGGCTATTGCATGGTGCTGCCTGCTAGGAGCCCTGGCACGACCAGTTTGGTATGGCGATCCTATCGAAATCAACCCGGACCACCGTGATATGTTGCTTGCTGTCGATCTGTCCGGATCCATGTCGATCGAGGACATGGTGACATCCGGCGGCGACAATATCGACCGACTGACCGCCGTCAAACAGGTATTGAATGACTTTATCGGTAAGCGTAAAGGCGATCGCCTCGGTTTGGTGCTGTTTGCCAATCATGCCTATCTGCAGACACCGCTGACGTTCGATCGCAATACTGTTCAGGAGCAGCTCGGCCGCACAGTACTTGGCCTGATCGGTCAAAGTACAGCAATCGGTGAAGGCCTGGGTATCGCAACCAAAACCTTCATAGACAGCGAAGCACCGCAGCGAGTGATCATTTTGCTCAGCGACGGGGCCAATACTGCCGGAGTGATCGATCCGGTAGAGGCTGCCGAGCTGGCAGCTCGAAGCAATGTCACTATCTATACCGTTGGTATCGGTGCTGAAGAGATGCAGCAGCGCTCTTTTTTCTCAACCCGTACCATTAATCCCTCTCAGGATTTGGACGAAAAGATGCTGACTAATATCGCCAATATGACCGGCGGCCAGTACTTTCGGGCTCGAAATCCTCAGGAACTTGAGAATATTTACCAGCTAATTGATCAAATGGAACCTATCAACACTGCGCAGCAGACCTGGCGCCCACGACAGGAACTGTTCCGATACCCATTGGCTATTGCCCTGCTCTTCTCGCTGATCATTGCAATAATGAGGAGGCGTCATGGCTGATTTTACTTTTCTTCATCCGGTCTGGTTAATCGCCCTGCTGCCCCTGGGCCTGTTACTCCCCTGGCTAAAGGGCAAGCAGCACAGCAACGGGCTGATAGCAGCGCACCTTGCCGAAAAACTCGGTCTCGACCAGAAGCAAGCCGCAACGGCTTTTGTTCCACTGCTGGGTTTATGCTGGTTACTCAGCGTTCTGGCACTGGCAGGCCCGAGCTGGGAAAAAGCTACCCTACCCGCCTACAGTATTTCGGGAGCCCGTGTGCTGGTGATGGATATGTCCCGCTCTATGTACGCAACCGACATAACACCAAACCGCCTGACTCAGGCCCGTTACAAGGCGCTGGATATGTTACCTGGCTGGAAAGAAGGCAGTACCGGACTGGTAACCTATGCGGCTGACGGTTATGTTGTAAGCCCCCTGACTCAAGACAGCAGCACGCTATCGAGCCTTATCCCCCACCTGTCGCCGGAAATCATGCCGCTTCAGGGCAGCAATGCCGCTGCAGGCGTCGAGGAAGCTATTACCCTGCTCAAACAGGCCGGCCACCAGCAGGGAGACATTATCCTGATCACTGACGGTTTGTCTGAACAAGAGTCCTCGACCACCCAGGACTTATTGGCTGATACGCGCTTTCGACTTTCTATACTAGCAGTCGGCAGCCGTCAGGGCGCACCAGTGCGCATGCCTGATGGCAGATTGCTGACCAATAGCCAGGGCGACACAGTTGTTGCCAAAGTCGAGCTTGATACATTGCTTCCCCTGGTTAAACAAACTGGCGGCCAGTTACAGCTCACTCAGTCAACCAACCGGGACGTTGACAGTCTTGTCGCGGCAACGGCCAAGCCAATGGACAATGCAGACAAGGAAAAAGAGAAAGAGCTGGTGGAACGGGTGAACAACGGGTTCTGGCTGCTCATTCCTTTGGTCATTCTGTCCTTGTTCGGGTTTCGCCGCGGTATTGTTCTTGCCGCTGTACTTGTCTTTATGCCCGTCGACCAGGCTTTCGCCTCCCCTTGGAAAAACCGGGATCAGCTTGGTTACGATGCTTACCAGCAGGAAAGCTATGCGTCAGCTGCCGAGCAGTTTTCATCCCCCCAATGGAAAGGGGTCGCGCAGTATAAGGCCGGTAACTACGAGCAGGCTATCGATACGCTAAAGCCTCTGGGCGATATCACATCCCGCTATAACCTCGGCAATGCCTACGCCAGAGCCGGTGAGTTTGAGAAAGCACTCGAGAGCTATCAATCCGTTCTCGATCAAGACAGCCTGCATGCCGATGCCCGGAAAAACCTCGAGATAGTTAAACAGGCACTAGAGCAACAGCAACAGCAACAGCAACAGCAACAGCAACAGCAACAGCAGTCTGATGAAAATAATGACCAGAACCAGGAGTCATCTTCTACCGAGCAACAAGATAATCAGCAGAATCAGCAGAATCAGCAGAATCAGCAGAATCAGCAGAATCAGCAGAATGATGATGGCAGCGAGAACAGCGACTCTCAACAATCTGATGACAGCCAACAAGCAAGCGAGCAGCAATCAGAAACGGAAAAGAGCGCCCAAAATCAGCCCGATCAGCAACCTGACTCCCAGCCACATGGAGAGAACCAGGAGAGTGATGAACTAAATGATGTCCAGCAGGCATCTTCAGGTCAGCCACAGGATGAAACTGAAGAACAACCTGAGGAGCCTCAGCAGGCAGAACAATCACTCGACAAGCAGACACAAGGTGCGTTATCGGCCAGCGATCCGGTACTAAAGAAACTAGAGCAAGTACCTGATGATACCAGTGCCTTGATCCGTGCCCAGCTGTTGCTTCAGGCTCGTCAGAAGCAGGCGCCTCACGCGACAGAGAATTCATGGTAAGACTAAGATGAATATGATGAAGAACAACTACACTCCCCGCTCTGGCTATAACAAGCGTATCCTACCGTTTCTCTGGAGGCTGCTGGCAATAGTCGCACTCACGCAGGCGTCATTTGTCAGTGCCGCCCAGGCCGTTGCTACCGTTTCCAAGAACATCGTTGCAGTCAATGAAGTCTTCCAGCTAACCATTTCAATTGATGACAATGTCAATACCAGCGCACTGGACTTATCGCCGCTCGAAGAGCACTTCAGCTACGGACGACCCAGCGTCAGCAGTGG
This sequence comes from Photobacterium proteolyticum, assembly GCF_001939735.1. Classification (GTDB taxonomy): domain Bacteria; phylum Pseudomonadota; class Gammaproteobacteria; order Enterobacterales; family Vibrionaceae; genus Photobacterium; species Photobacterium proteolyticum. Next base: position 11,228 of record NZ_MJIL01000092.1, on the reverse strand, counting down.
GACAACGATGATAAACGGTGCGGTCACACGCAGCACCGAATGGCGGGTTGCACTGGCAGCGAAAGAAATCGGGGAGTTTACTATCCCTAGCTTTCGGATTGGTGCCACGACGACAGAGCCGATCACCATCACCTCGCTAAAAAGCAGCAATGCCAACAGCCAAAGTACCGCTCAGCCGGATATTACGGTCGATCACGATATCGATAAAAACCAACTCTATGTCGGTGAGAGTATTCGCTACACCGTCCGGATCCGTATCGGTGAGCAAATGAGCAAGGCAACGTTAATCGCGCCATCCGGCGACGGGCTGGACGTGAAGCAGATCGGCGATGACCGTCAGGCCGAGCCGGTACTGAATGGTCGCCGCTATCTTGTGATCACCCGAGACTATCAAATTACCGCTTCCAAACCAGGCACTATTCTGCTTCGTGGCGCCGAATTCAGGGGAAATGTGGTCAAAAGTGGCCGGGGTTTTGGCTCAACCCTTAGAATCCCGGTAGAAAAGCAAACCGACAACCTTGAGCTTACCATCAAGGACAAACCTGCTAGTTATCAGGGGCTATGGCTGCCGACTCAAGACCTGCAACTGGAACAACAGTGGCAACCCGATAACCTGGAAATTCGAGTCGGCGATCCCCTTACCCGAACCATTACCTTGCGGATCAAAAACGCAGAGCAGAGCAGCATGCCTAACCTTGCCCTTCAATATCCCGACAAGGTTAAGGTCTATAACGAGAAGCCGGTTTACAGTACGGTCAATGGTTATACCGTCATGACCCTCAAGCAAGTGATACTCCCTCGGGAGCGAGGCGAGCTTGAGCTGCCGCCGCTATCAATCAACTGGTGGAACACAGAAACCAGCCAACAGGAGACAAGCCAGGTTGACGGGCTAGCAATTACCGTACTGCCGGGCGACAACATCAATAACAGCCTCAACCTACCCTTGCGCTCCGAGCCCTCTTCTGCAACGCCAATTGCCAAGGAAACCGGAGCTGGCAACATACAAGTTGTCAATGACTCGGGTTACTGGCCGTGGTTAACAGCCTTGTTTGCCGGGTTATGGCTCATCACGACGATCTTATGGCTGAAAGCCAGAGCAGCTTCGCGGCAGATTGTAGCGGCTGCCGCGATGAAGCAGCCAGTCATGAACGTTGCACCGCTTGCGGGGATGAAGCAGGCTGTCAAAGACAACAGCCCTATCAAGGTTCAGGCCTACTATCGGCAATGGTCGCAGAATAACCCTGACAACCCGCAGCAGGAACAACTGCGCCAGGCCGTGCACGCAATGATGACGGCACATTTCAGCAAGCAGCCTGAGAAGTGGGATAGTGCCAAGCTGCTACAACTTATCCAGTCAATCGGTCAGTCAGAAAAAACAACAACAAAAAATAGCACCACTACCTCGGCGCTGGCACCTTTGGTACCAGAAAAATAGGCAACAGCGCTTTACATAATCGATACATGAATGAGAGTAGCTCGCACTAGTGCGAGCTATTTTTTAACATTTTCGACTGCCTATTTGGGGATTTGTTAAAGAGCCAGATCGAATCAGCCCTGCTCTAAACCTGACATACCGCATCAGGCCAAAAGAATGTTAATAGTGAGTTAACCGAAAGTTTATCAAAAGAAAGGTGGAAAATTATCGTATTTCCTGTTAAAAAATGTTTCGGAAGCAATATATAATCCTTCCTAACATATAAAAAAATTATGCAGGACGTAATATGAATCAGACACAACCCTTTTTAGCCCGAGTCGCAAGTGGGAGCCTGGTGATCCAGATCCTCATCGGTATCGTTGCCGGTATCCTTCTCGCCTCCGTATCTCCTGAAGCTGCTGTCAAAGTTGGCTTTCTTGGAGGACTGTTCGTCAGTGCCCTGAAAGCAGTCGCCCCTATCCTTGTCTTTATTCTGGTCGCCTCTTCTATCGCCAACCAGAAGAAAGGCGCTCACACCAACATGAGACCAATCATTATCCTGTACCTGTTCGGTACGCTAATGGCTGCACTTACTGCGGTTACTATGAGTTTTCTTTTCCCGACCACTTTAACTCTGGTAGCAAGTGCAACAGGTGCAACACCACCTGAAGGCATTACTGAAGTATTGAATACACTGCTATTCAAGATTGTTGATAACCCTGTAAATGCACTGATGTCAGGTAACTTCATCGGTATTCTTGCCTGGGCTATCGCTCTTGGTTTCGCACTGCACCAGGCAAGTGATGCAACCAAGCAGGTTTTCCACGACGTATCTAACGGCATCACCCTGATTGTTCGCTTCGTGATCCGCCTTGCACCAATCGGTATCTTCGGCCTGGTTGCCAACACCTTTGCAGAAACAGGCTTCGCGGCCCTTGCTGGTTACGGTCACCTTCTTGCCGTACTACTAGGCTCAATGCTAATCATTGCGCTGGTAGTTAACCCGCTGATTGTTTTCTATAAGACCAAAGAAAACCCATACCCGCTGGTTCTGCGTTGTATCCGCGAAAGTGGTATTACAGCCTTCTTCACACGTAGTTCTGCGGCTAACATCCCTGTAAACATGCAGCTATGTAAGAATCTGGACCTTCACGAAGATACATATTCCGTATCGATCCCTCTGGGTGCAACTATCAACATGGCTGGTGCTGCGATCACGATTACCGTTCTGACGCTTGCAGCAGTACACACCATGGGTATTGAAGTGGATATCGCAACAGCAGTACTGCTAAGTGTGGTTGCAGCCGTTTCAGCTTGTGGTGCTTCGGGTGTAGCCGGTGGTTCCCTACTTCTGATCCCGCTTGCATGTAGCCTGTTTGGTATCCCTAACGATATCGCGATGCAGGTTGTTGCTGTTGGCTTCATCATTGGTGTAATTCAGGATTCAGCAGAAACTGCCCTGAACAGCTCAACTGACGTTATCTTTACTGCCGCAGCTTGCAAGGCAGAAGAAGCGAAGGTTGCAAATGCTGAAACAGTGAAATCATAAGCGACTCTTTCTGCAACCGTAATGAAAAGAGGCAGCCTTTGGGCTGCCTCTTTTGTATTCGATTTTCTTCTTTGACCAAGCNAAATGCTGAAACAGTGAAATCATAAGCGACTCTTTCTGCAACCGTAATGAAAAGAGGCAGCCTTTGGGCTGCCTCTTTTGTATTCGATTTTCTTCTTTGACCAAGCATTATACCAATCTGGATAAGTAGTTGTTCAGATAGTTGCGCAGGAAAAATCACTTAGAACAAGGCATGAATTGCAGCTAACTAGTTACTCTAATTACAAAATTCATAACGCAGTTAAAAGTGATTTTAACCAGCAAGAATGATCAAATACTTATGTAGATTGGTATTAGTTGCTTCTAGTTACTTAGCTCTTCCAGCTGCTCTGAGAGCTCACTCGCCTTATCTGAAACCTGATCCGACGCTGATTCAAGCATATCCTGTACTTCTTCCATCGGACGTGAGTTCACAGCATCTTCAATCTGGTCTTTATAGGTCACACCGATATAGATACCGATGCCGACCAAAGCTAACATGATATATTTCAACATATATTTATCTCACTCGTTCGATATAAACTCGATCATTACTTAACCAGGCTAATTAGTGATTTTCCTAGCAGCCACTCTAGCTCTTTCGCGCTTTCATCACCAAAGCGCTCTTTACACAGCGCATACAGACGTTCGATCCCATGCTTGGCAAAGTCATTCGTTAACTCGGAAGAGGCAATATGATGGAAAAGCAAACGCAAGGTTGCCTGGAATTTTTCATCATCAAGCGCAGCTAGCCAGCTCTTTACGAACCCATCCATGCCGTTATCTAAATCAAGCTTTTCGACAAACAGACGAAAAATTCTGCCATCTAACGCGTTGGCAAAATCTTGCTTTTTCGGAAAATGATGACTAATCCCGGTACGAGAGATGCCAGTTTGCTTACTCAGGGTCGTGTACGACATCTTGTCGTAGCCCAGGGTCAATATTTGATCAACCACGGCATCCATGATCGTCTGGATTGTAATCTCTGTATCTTCTTTACTACGCTTTGGCATAATGAGTTGACTCTATATTTTTCACATCAACAAAAAGTCCACCGGACACCTCCCGATGGCATGTTGTAACGGCTTTGGTTGTTAATATGTTAGCAGTATTACAAAATGCTATCCCGTTAACTAGTATTCTTCCTAGTTTTATATATTTTTCAAGCTCTAATAAAAAACTCAGAACTAAATACCAAACCATGTCACATATCACGTCATGTAGCACATGTCATCACGGTGTAATTCACTTATATGCATAAGTAATAACAATTTGTAATCTGTGCCTAAAACAACACGACGACCATCAATAATATTAAAAAACAAATAGTTACGCCACTACTCATTCTGTTGCATTCTTTCAACCGCAAAAAAATCATACACATGTTTAAATTTTGTGCTTAAATTTTTTCTGAACTATCGCTTTTATTTGACAAGTTAGTGTCTTTTTTCATACTTAATTACAGGAGTTTAATGAAAAATAGACACTTGACGGACCAGTAGGAAACCATTTATTTTAACATTGCGATAACATCTACAAGGACGAGACTATGACTTTACCTCTGCCCACGGATCGCTTAAGGGATACACTCATGACGCAGCCTCTACCTAATGAAATGATTTTGAAGTGGGCAGAAGAGCGCCCGGACGAAGTTTTCCTGCGCCAAATTATTGATCGCAAGTTTGTCGACTACACCTTTGCTGAAGTTGCTGACAAGGCATTATCCCTAGTCAGTGCACTAAGAAGTATGGGGATTCAGCCGGGCGATCGTGTTGCGCTAATGTCCAAGAACTGCGCCGAGTGGTTCATCACCGACCTTGCCCTAATGCTGGGTAGCTACATCAGTGTCCCTATTTTCCCGACAGCAGGGGCAGAAACAGTTAATCACTGTATTACTCACAGTGAATCCAAAGCGCTGCTTATCGGTAAACTGGATGACGATAAAGCAATCAGCTCTGTATTGGCCGACCATCCGGATTTACCGACTATTTCCTTCTCTTACCCGAGTGCGCCGAAATGTAAGTTTGAATTTGACACCCTGGTCGCAGACAGCAAGCCTTCTGAAGAGCGTCCGGAACATAAACCTGAAGACCTGATGTCGATTGTGTATACATCGGGTACGTCCGGACTACCAAAAGGTGCCATGCTAACCTACGGTGCTTTTGCCTGGTCGGCACAGAGAATCCTCGACCATATAGGTATGAAAGAAGGTGAAAGGCTGTTTTCTTACCTGCCGCTGGCTCACATCACAGAACGTGTCTATATCTTCGGCTCTTCCGTAATGGCCGGTATTCAGGTTGCCTTCCCAGAATCACTGGATACCTTTATCGAAGATATGAAGATGCACCGCCCGACGCTGTTTATTTCCGTTCCACGCCTATGGACCCTGTTCCAACAGCGAATTCTTGAGAAGCTGCCGCAAGCCAGGCTCAACATCTTACTCAAAATCCCGTTCATATCGGGAGTTATCAAACGTAAACTTGCTGATGGTCTGGGTCTGGACAAAGCCCGTGTACTTGGCTGTGGCTCTGCGCCGGTTTCACCTGCCCTGCTGCGCTGGTACGAAAACATCGGCCTGAATATCACTGAAGCGTGGGGAATGACAGAATCCTTCGCCTACAGCACCATCAACCATCCATTCCGCAGCGATAAGATCGGTACAGTCGGTAATGCCGGCCCTGGTATTGAGATTAAGATCGCCGCTGATGAAGAGATTCTGGTTCGCGGAGAGGGCATGTTCTCCGGCTACTATAAAAACGAAGAAGCCAGTAAAGCCTCCTTCGACAAAGACGGCTGGCTACATACTGGCGATATCGGCTTTATTGATGACGAAGGCTACCTGTCTATTCAGGGCCGTAAGAACGATACCTTCAAAACTGCCAAAGGGAAGTTCGTTGCACCGGTGCCAATTGAAAAGCGCCTGTTTGAGCTGAGCAACATCGAGATGATGTGTGTCGTCGGCTCGGGAATGCCCGGCCCTATCTTGCTGGCAGTTCCACATGAATTCCCTGATTTCGACCATGCGCGTTACGAACGTAAAGCCCACCAGGTTATCGAGACTATCAACAAAGAACTGGAGTCTCATGCCAAAATTAAAGGTGTGCTGATGATTAAAGAGCCGTGGAGCATCGAGAACGGCATTCTGACACCAACGCTTAAAATCAAACGTCACCTACTTGAGAAGAAATATCACGATGTAGGTGCAAACTGGCCAAAAGACAAGCTGGTTCAGTGGGAAGAGTAGTCACGCAAGAAATAGGCTAATTGGCTAAACACTACTGCAAGTAATACTAAAACCGCCTGATTGCTCAGGCGGTTTTTCTATTCACATTCGCTGTCTTCATAAGTAATAATCGAAACAACGGCACCACCTACATCGGCAATTGCGCACATTCGGCCGACGCCAGGTACATCCATTGGCGGATAAACAGCCTTACCCCCGGCTGATTCCGCTTTTGCCAGCGTGGCATCAACATCATCAACGGTAATATAGGTTCCCCAGCAATTTGGCATTTCGCTGTATTCTGCCGGTTTGGCCATAATGCCAGCGACAGGCTCTCCATCCACTTTCAACACATGGTAGACCCCTTCTGGCATCGGCATTGCTTCTACTTCCCAACCAATCACTTCCTTGTAATACGCAATGGCTTTCTCCGGATCATCCGTCACAAGCTCTGACCAGCTAAATGCCCCGTGCTGCTTGAATCTCGTGTCCATTATTCGCTCCTTCTGTTTGATAACACTGCTCAAAAACAATGACGTTTCTGTACAGTTAACAGTAGCCGAATTCGTCAGGCTTCCTGTTTCTTTGTCCCATTTTTCATTTAATTTTAACAGCAGCACGTTTGCTTGAATTTATAAACCATCTGTAGCATCCTGATTAATAAATATAAAACTGGGTTTGGTATTAGGCAGAAGGGAAATGGCGATAACCAATCTACAGCAGGCTTTAGATGCCTATAACAGTTCAAACCGCACGCAGTATCCATTGAATGGCAACCTTGTCACCAACCTTGAAGCCGTAGAGTACTATCTTGCCAAGGCCATACCGAAGTTACCTGCTCATTTGGGCTTACCTGTCACTATCGCCAATATGCTGACTTTCCGCGGGGAGATTACCTACGCCCTAAACCGTTACCAGCATTGCTTAATGAATGCCAATTCGGACTCTGAACGATGCCAAATACTAACCTACTTGGCAGTTTGGTCTCACCATGAGGGAGATGAGCGTCACGTCGAATTTTACCTTCATCAACTACACCTTATCGATAAGGCCTCCGAGGCTAATGTCAGAGGGCTTCTGGCTATACTCGACAAGATACTGTCAACGCCAATAATCGACACTCTCTCCAACTTTACACACTCTCGTGTCCCCATCGATGACCATGCGATCAATAAGCATGCAATCATTACCCTCGGCTATGTGCTCAATGATGATGGTTCAATGGCTCCTCAACTTATCCAGCGGCTTGAGCTGACGCTACGCCTTGCCAACCAGCTAACTGAAAGCCAAGTTATTGTTACCGGAGGGCTCGCCAAGCGAGGAAAAACAGAGTCACAGCAAATGAAACACTGGCTAGTTCAAAATGGTGTTTGCCCTGACAGGATCATTGAAGAGAATAAAGCCACAAATACCATAGATAATGCCAGATTGAGCCTGGAGTTACTCAAACAATACCACATACAATCCGCAACACTTATCAGCGCATCAATCCATGTTCACCGCTCTAAGATCCTGTTTGAAACCCTGCAATGTGAAAGCAACCTCTCCCCTATTTCATTCAACCACCTCGCCGTCAAAGACGGTCTATCCAACTCCGACACACCAACCGGCAGAGTGCGACGCAACTGCTATATCGATGCGTTGCGGGGGTTCGGGCTACCCGCTTTTAACTGTGAGCCACTAGTGCAAATCTGATAACTTTCAGAAAAGATACCCGAGCAAAATAAATTTACTCGGGTATTGCCAGTTACAGAGTTATAGCGTTTGAATTAACCCTAAGCTGAAACAGTCATGGTCCCTTTGCGTTTAACTTTTATTCTTTTCAAATACATATACTTCGGTACCTGTCTTGTATGGTTTGCACTTGCATGCATCATCATACGGATCGGTTTCTGAAGTTATCTCCTGATAAACCAGTCGTCCATCTGTTGTTTCGGCAATCAGCATGGCCTTATATCCATCAGGGTGAAAATCCGTTTGAAGTGTTTGGGTAGCTTCACATCCTTTTTCCCAGCGATCCTCAGCGATCAGGTAAGTGTATTCGCCGACACACACTTTCCCATCACTGATCGGCGAGGAACCTGAGTGCTGCCCCTGGAATTTAGGAATAGGATAATCAGCAACCCTCTGAATAGTATCTGCGGCCGGATCATAGATTTCGGCTCGACGAGTCGCACTGCCTTCACTGAGATCAGCCGAACCATCCCAGCCGCCAACCAGTAATATACGACCATCTGTCAACGCGTATGCATCTGCTTTTCCACGCGCTTTGGTTAGCACCGCATTGGCCTGACTAAAACTAAGCGAGTTATTAGCATCAAAGCGGGCGATAGTATCCATACCAAATAGGCCATTATTAAACCCGAATAGAGCAAAATCACCATTATCTAGTGCAGCAACACCTGCCGAATCGGCAAAGAAAGAGGTGGTATTTAAACCGCTATTGTCTGTCACCTGAATATCGGTATCGTAGCTTTGAATCGACTTATTATTATGGTCAAGCACAAAGGCTGTTGTGGTGTACTGAAAGCCGCCCGTAATCGCGTATTTGTTAGGAGCCAGTTTTATCACTTTCGGCTCATCAATACCGCTGGCAATCGCACCACTACTCATAGCATGTCCTGATTTCCCTTTAGTCTGGTACTCAGTGAGTGTATCGGTATCCAGATCAAGAATATAAGCGCTGGTTGCATATGCAGGGTGACCGTCATGACGAGCTCCATTCGGCTCACCGGATTCACCACCAGCGAATAACAGCTTATTTCCATCAACAAAGACACTGTTACCTATGTGATATTTATAAGGCAGTTGGTACGTTTCCGCTAAACGATAAGACGCGGGGGTTGTCGTCGGAGTTACATCTGACGTTTGTATTGGAGAAGAGTCACCACCACCGCCACATGCAGACAATGCGAGTACTGTTACCAGTAAAGAAAGAGAAGTCTTATATTGAGCCATTGCTACTAATTCCATTTTAAAAAGTTATTCGAAAAAAACTGGGGCAACAAACGAAGTACGGCAATTCATTGGGTAGCCGCGAACTATCCGAACATTGATAACTCCGAGTCATCTTAGTGAGCGATGTATGATTTGCAATTAACCCTGACAAAGGCGTAGTATGAAGCTCTTAGAGTCTCTAAATACATGAATTATAAGGATATGGATAATATGGCCAGGCTTAGATCTAAGCTTGAAATCGAGATAAATCAATTCCGTCTTGATGGAGAGAAAAACGGCAAGAACCGTAAGATTTCCATCAAAGAATTAGCCGGAATGGTTGGGTTCGCCGAATCGACGCTGTATCTGAGGTGGACAAAACCAGTGACTTTTCAAGAAGATGAAATAGCCAACATAGCCAAGTTACTGCAAATAGATATCACCACGGCAGCGCAGTGGTCACAAGAATTTGAACCCGGCGAGAGCACACCGGTTACAGAGCCCAAATACCTCTCTAATAGAGAAAATAGAGCTATATCGGCAGAACAAACTACCACAGACGCATCGAACTCACCGACATCAGCCCATATCAAACAAAAACCATTAACGGCCTTGCTTCTAGTGCCTATCGTGTTGCTCCTTGGGTATTTTTTCCTATCATCAAACAGCCAGCAACCTACTATAAAGCCGCCTCCTACCTATTCAGCGCTTTACCACGGTACTGCAATTGACCTAAACGCCGAAGACGTAAGCCAGGCATTGAACTTCCATTCCAAACTCTATAACTATGAACTTAAAAACCTGAAAACCCATACTGTCGGTGAAGATATAACGCTGGCAGGCGATATCTTCTGGTCACATCTCAAACAAGAGGGAGAAAAGCATCAACAGGCTCTATTTCTGGCGTCAGGCAAACATGTCGGTGATACCGTGGCCATCGTTTACGAGATAACCGATGAAGCACGCTCAGAGATGTGGATTGGAACGGCTGTTATCCATATGCCACGGTCCGGCCCAGCAGAAGGATATTGGCTCACTTTGCACAACGAAGAAGACCCTGACGCTCATGGCCCTTACGCTATAGGCTCTATTTCGCTTAATCGATAACGCTCACGACACAGCTCTATAGCCTCAGTTATCATCCCCCTCCTTTCTGAAGCCAAAGATATAGCGAGCAAACTACAATGCAGACTATCCACTCCTGCTCCATGGCAGGAGTAGGCTCTTCTATTTCAAAGGCACAACCAGAAGATCGACTGAAGAGGATTTGAGTAACTGTTTAGCTGACGAGGAGACTTGATGCCAGAAACTGTGGTGATGGCCACAGACCACAAGATCTATATCTAATTCTTTAATAGCACGCTCTATTTCTTCAATAAGATTACCGCTACCAACAAAGGTACTCTGAATAGAAAATTGCGCACCGTCCAGTAACTCCTTCAGATGCCTCTCAGGTGTATTATCCTCATACACTTTATTGGGCATAGCATACCTAGGGTCAAAAGCCGTATAGGTGTATTCTTCATGACAAAGTTCTCCATCATAAAAAAGAGACAGTTTCGCATTTAAATCACGAGCAAGGCTAACCGCTTTTTCAAATAACAGCCTGCTTTCAACGGAGAGATCTACCGTTACTAAAATGTGCTTATAACTCATAATTACTCCCCTGCTCAGGGTTCTTGTATAAGTTTAGCCAATCACTACCCTTATGATTTCCATTTTTAAATAAAGGGCCCATAGACCTATGCCCCACCTGAAAATCAGCTCTAAATCTGTATTAACTATTTAACGGGTATATAAGTATTTCTACTTTACTTTGGCTATTTCAAGAATATCAAAAACAATACTTTGTCTCATTTGCAAGTTAACAAGAACAAAGAGCCAATTATTCATGGGATGGGATGGTTGGTGAGCCAAGCTTAGCTATGCTTATAAACATAAAAAAGAACAATAAAAAAACACAACAATCTATTGGTGGAGCGCTAAAAAATGAACAAGCATACGTTGAATTTGACTATCGTAATGACAAGCGTACTAGTCTCTTCATCCGTCACGGCAGACGTTGA
>NZ_MJIL01000091.1 GCF_001939735.1 Photobacterium proteolyticum | reverse complement strand
TGAGAGCGCTTTGCGACTGTTTTATTTGAAGAGTTCATTGATAAGTCTCCAAAGTGTCAACTTATCTCAGGACGGCACATCTAGATAACAAAAAGCGCCATCCTCGGATGGCGCTTTTTTAATGTAGCTATACCGATGATTGAGCCGGTTATTTGGCCGCCATCAGGCCGGTATTGACGTCCACAACGTCTTGCTCGTTGAGGGAGCCGACAGCCTGTTTCAGTCTTAGCTGGTTAAGGATGTAGTCATAGCGAGCATTGGCAAGCTGACGGTTGGCATCGTACAGGCGGCGGGTTGCATCCAGCACGTCAACGATAGTACGGGTACCGACATCAAAACCGGCTTCGGTCGCTTCAAGTGCAGACTTGGCAGAAATCACTGACTGCTGGTAAGCACGAAGGGCACCGATAGAGGCGTTGATGTTGTTGTAGAAGGCGCGGACGTCCTTGACTACGCTACGGTAGTCTTCTTCCAGCTGTTCGCTGGAAGAGACGTAGGAGAACTGCGCCTGCTTGACTTCAGAGGTTACACGGCCACCGGTGTAGAGCGGCAGTTTCAGGTTGATACCGGCATTTAGCGTACCGTCATCAGTGGTTGGAACCTTGTCATCGTAGTTGTAGCCGGCATCGAACGATAACGTTGGCAGGTGGCCGGACTCAGCAAGTGAAATCTGATCGCGGGCGATGTCTTGTGCAATGCGCGAGGTCAGCAAGCTGAGGTTTTCGGTTTCGGCATCTTTAATTAGTTCCAGAACCTTACCTTGCGGGCGGCTGGCCGAGAAGCGACCGGTATCCAGGATGCTCAGATCGGTATGCTCCTGGCCAGTGATCTCACGCAGCCCTTCATAGCTGTTGGTTAGTTCATTTTCTTTCAGGATCTCATCGGCCAGTACGCTATCGTACTGAGCCTGAGCATCGTGCACATCGGTGATTGCCGACAGGCCAACTTCGAAGCGCTGCTTGGTCTGCTCAAGCTGACGACCAACCGCGGCTTTTTCGGCACGGACAAATTCAAGGTCATCCATGGCGCGCAATACGGCAAAGTAGGCATCGGAAACACGCAGGATCAACGCTTGTTGAGTGGTCGCGTATGCGGCATCTCGCTGGCGAGCCTGTTTCTCGGTGATGTCTAGGCTTACCCAACTGGAGCGATTATAAAGTGACTGGCTTAGCGTCAGGCCACCATTGAAGCCATCGGTATCACCGTCCATGCGTGATACGTTGTAGCCTGCGGCCAGGTCAATTTGAGGCAACAGTGCACTACGGGATGAATTAATCGCTTCAAATGCTGCGTCTTTATCGGCTGCAGCACGAAGCAGCTGAGGATCATTTTGTTTGGCTTGTTGGTAGATATCGGCTAAATCATCAGCCAGTGCTGCCTGGCTGAAACTGCCAAGCGCAACGCTAATAATAAGCGGAAGCAATTTTTTCATGGATGCCTTTCCTGGTCCTGACAAAAAAAAAAAGAGATCAAAGCAATCAGTCTATCCGAAGAAACCTTGCCTGAAACTGATCATTGTTCATTTTTACTTAGTTTTACGCTGTTTACTTAATCATATGTGATTGTAATCTATCCAACTACAAAATTGGACTTAAATAAAATCATAATATTTGTCATAAATGTTGAATTAAATCATTGCTGCCAGCCATTTTGAATGAAAAGATATAGAGCAAAGGGAGAAAACATAATGAGTAACGAGTTGCCTTCAGGCTCTGCGCCGGATGTTTATAGCAAAGATGATGTTAAAGTTTTGTCGACGGAGACGCTGTATCAGGGATATTTCAGCATGGTGAAATATCGTTTTCGCCATAAACTTTTTGCCGGAGGCTGGAGCGAGCCGCTTGAACGGGAATTGTTCGAGCGAGGGCATGCCGCTGCTTTGTTACCTTATGATCCAGTTGAAGATAATGTTGTGTTGGTCGAACAGTTTCGAGTCGGCGCCATGGCGGCAGATTGCTCGCCCTGGCAGCTGGAAATTGTGGCCGGCATTATCGAGCCGAACGAGACCGCCGAGAGTGTGGTGAGTCGCGAGGCTGTAGAGGAAGCTGGCGTGACAGTGACCCAACTGGAAAAAATTACTCGCTATCTGTCGAGCTCCGGTGGTTGTTCCGAAATGCTTGATGTCTTTGTCGGTCGCGTTGATAGCACCAAGGCCAAGGGGATTCATGGCTTGGCTCATGAAGGGGAAGACATTCGGGTACATGTGGTTTCTCGACAGGAAGCATACCGGTGGATTGAATCTGGTAAAATTGAGAATGCAGCCTCAATCATTGCGCTACAATGGTTGCAGCTAAACTATTTAAGATTACAGGCTCAGGCTCAATAACCAGTCCATTGGTTTAAGGACACCGATTGAATAAAAGATACACCGTTGATTTTGCAGGAATCATGCGTTTGTATGAAACCAACTATGCGAAGCTGCTCCCATTACTGCCAAAAACAGATACGGTGGGAGACGAGTGCGTATATAAGGTTTTCGAGCACGAGTACCAGTTGCGAATCACGGAGTCGACCCGCTATACCACAGTGATCGAGCTGTGGCAGCGTGCTGACGGGGAGCTTCCGGATTATCTGATCCCCCGACTGACAGTGCGGTTATACCACGATGCCAGAGTGGCAGAAGTGTGTTCCGCTCAGCAGATTTCTCGGCTTAAGCCGAGGTATGATTACCCAAATTTGCGGATGCACCAGAAAGATGAAAAGCATCAAGTGAACCGCTTTTTGGGTGACTGGCTGGCCTATTGCCTGAAAAATGGGATCAGCAAACAATCGGTTTGTTAACAGTATTAGATAAACAAGGTTTTTGACGTTTTGCAGATGTATTCTCTGCCTCAGACGAACCCAGACAGTGTGGTTCTCCTCCAAATTACCGATACCCATCTATTTGCCAACGAGGCAGGTAGCCTGCTGGGTGTCGCGACCAAAGACAGCTTCCATGCCGTAATGGATGCTGTCGATGCGGCTGCGCGTCCGTTTGATGCTGTGGTTGCAACCGGTGATATCTCTCAGGACCATAGCGAACGGTCTTACCAGCGTTTCAGCGACGGTATCTCGCGTTGGTCGCAGCCCTGTTTCTGGCTGCCGGGCAATCATGACTATCAGCCGAGCATGTCCTCGGTGTTGCCGTCTCCGCAAATCAAGCCTTGCCAGCAGGTACTGGCTGGCGAGCACTGGCAGGTGATCCTGCTAGACAGCCAGGTCCAGGGCGTCCCGCACGGGGAGCTGAGCGATGCGCAGCTAGCGATGCTGGATGAGGCGCTGGCATCCCAGCCTCAGCGTCATGCACTGGTATTGTTGCATCATCACCCGCTGGAGGCTGGCAGTGCCTGGCTGGATCAGCATAAATTGCATAATGCCGATGCATTCTGGCAGGTTGTGGACAAATATCCGCAGCAGGTAAAGGCTGTATTGTGCGGCCATATTCATCAGGAACTGGATCGCCTCTACCACGGGGTACGGGTACTGGCGACACCGTCGACCTGTATTCAGTTTCAGCCTGATTCCAACGACTTTGCGCTGGACAAGCTTAATCCGGGCTGGCGTTACCTTGAGCTCATGGCCGATGGCCGGGTGGTAACCTCGGTTTCCCGGTTGCAGGGAGAGTGTTTTGCCCCCCAGTTCGATGCAGGCGGTTACTAGATGAAACCGCTATTGCTTTATATCCATGGCTTTAATAGCTCTCCGAAATCATTGAAAGCGACGGAGATGGCGGAGTATTGTCGTCAGCACCGTCCGGATATTCGCGTAGAGATCCCGCAAATGCCGTGCTATCCGGCCGAGGCGGCAACTTTTATTGATGATCTTGTTTGCTCGCTGCGGCAGGATCACCAGATTGGGTTAGTCGGCAGCTCGCTGGGGGGCTACATTTCAACCTGGCTCAATCATCGCTACCAACTCCCGGCCGTAGTCGTTAATCCTGCCGTCAAGCCGTATGAGTTATTGGTAGATTACCTGGGGGAACAGGAAAATCCCTATACTGGCGAGCGTTACCTGCTTGAGGCCAGGCATATGGAAGAGCTAAAGCAGATGGATGTGCCGGAAATAGTGACACCAGAGCTGTTTTGGCTGATGCAGCAAGAAGGTGATGAAGTTCTCGATTACCGTCAGGCCGTGGCTAAATATGCCGCCTGTAAGCAAACCGTGGAGCCCGAAGGCGATCACAGTTTTATCGGTTTTGACCGTTTCCCCGCTGAAATCATTAAGTTTTTAGGGCTCTAAACCGTTGCCAGGCGGGCAATCGCCGAGTGACGGGTGATGGAGCCGGACTCACAATTGTGGGCATTATCCTCGACCTCAGCTTGACAACCGGGCTGGGGTTACTGACTATTGTGGCAAAAATTTTCTCGTAAACTTCCGTAATATGACAGATCAAAGCTATAACGCTGGAGCCATTGAGGTTCTCAATGGCCTTGAGCCAGTACGCCGACGTCCCGGCATGTACACCGATACGGTCAGGCCTAACCACCTCGGTCAAGAGGTTATCGATAACAGTGTCGATGAAGCATTGGCCGGCCATGCCCGCAAAGTTGAAGTCATCCTCCATGCGGATCAGTCCCTAGAGGTCATTGATGACGGCCGTGGTATGCCGGTGGACATCCACCCGGAAGAAGGGGTATCAGGCGTTGAGCTGATCCTCTGTAAGCTGCATGCCGGTGGTAAGTTCTCCGGCAAGAACTACCAGTTCTCCGGTGGTTTGCACGGGGTTGGTATTTCGGTGGTGAATGCCCTGTCGACACGTGTCGAAGTAACCGTGAAGCGTGATGGTCAGATGTACCAAATTGCGTTCGAAAACGGCGACAAGGTGTCCGAGCTTGAGGTGATAGGTACTTGCGGCCGTCGTGCCAAGGGAACACGGGTACATTTCTGGCCGAACGCGACATATTTTGATAGCCCGAAATTCTCGGTATCCCGCTTAAAAAGCAATTTAAAAGCCAAAGCGGTCTTATGCCCGGGGCTTGAGATCGTCTTTACGGATAAGAACACCGATGAAACCCTGCGCTGGTGCTACGAAGATGGCTTGAAAGACTATCTTGCCGAAGGCGTAAAGGGCTACACCTTACTTCCGGAAGAGCCGTTTACCGGAGTGTTTAGCGGTCAGACTGAAGCGGCTGACTGGGCATTGCTGTGGCTGCCGGAAGGCGGCGAGCTGATCACCGAAAGCTACGTTAACCTGATCCCGACAGCGCAAGGTGGTACTCACGTCAACGGCCTGCGCCAAGGCCTGCTGGATGCGATGCGAGAATTCTGTGAGTTCCGTAATATGCTGCCACGCGGTGTCAAGCTGACGGCAGATGATATCTGGGAGCGTTGTGCCTACGTACTGTCGGTGAAAATGCAGGATCCGCAGTTTGCCGGCCAGACCAAAGAGCGTCTGTCCTCGCGCCAGTGCGCGGCGTTTGTTTCCGGGGTGGTGAAAGATGCCTTTAGCCTGTGGCTGAACGAGCGTCCTCAACTGGCCGAACAGCTTGCTGAGGTGTGTATTGCCAATGCCCACCGTCGTATGCGTGCCAGCAAGAAGGTGGTACGTAAGAAAGTGGCGTCCGGGCCAGCCCTGCCGGGTAAGCTGGCGGATTGCTCCCAGCAGGATCTCAGCCGGACCGAGCTGTTTTTGGTCGAGGGTGATTCGGCGGGCGGATCGGCCAAACAGGCCCGTGACCGTGAGTTTCAGGCAATTATGCCGTTGCGCGGTAAGATCCTGAATACCTGGGAAGTCTCGGCCGATCAGGTACTGGCCTCACAAGAGGTCCATGATATCTCTGTCGCGCTGGGTATTGACCCTGACAGTGATGATCTCAGTGGGCTGCGCTACGGTAAAATCTGCGTCCTCGCGGATGCGGACTCCGATGGTTTGCACATTGCAACCTTGCTGTGTGCGCTGTTTATGAAGCACTTTGAGGCACTGGTGCGTGCAGGACATGTCTATATTGCCATGCCGCCGCTATACCGGATTGATTTGGCCAAGGAGGTTTATTACGCACTGGATGAGGCCGAAAAAGATGGCATTATCGACCGCCTGAGCAGCAAGCGAGGCAAGATTAATGTCCAGCGATTCAAAGGTCTGGGTGAGATGAACCCGCTTCAGCTGCGTGAAACCACCATGGATCCGAATACTCGCCGTCTGGTTCAGCTAACCATTGATGATGATCAGCAGACCAATGAAATGATGGACATGCTGCTGGGTAAGAAGCGTGCGGAAGACCGTCGTTACTGGCTGCAGGATAAAGGCGATATGGCTGAGGTGTAAGCCTGGTTATCTAGGCCGTAAAGCCTTGACCTTCTCAAAATATGATGGCTACTGCCTGCCGATGGCCGGCGGTAGCAAAGAATGATTGAACGGAATACCCAACGATGACTGATGTCTCAATGGACGGCGTTGAACAGCTCCCGCTGAGGAAGTTTACCGAAGACGCTTATCTCAATTACTCCATGTACGTAATCATGGATCGTGCCCTGCCGTTTATTGGTGACGGCCTGAAACCTGTACAGCGCCGTATTATCTACGCAATGTCAGAGCTTGGCCTGTCAGCAACGGCGAAATACAAGAAGTCGGCCCGTACTGTCGGTGACGTACTGGGTAAGTACCACCCTCATGGTGATTCAGCCTGTTACGAAGCCATGGTACTGATGGCGCAGCCGTTCTCCTACCGCTACCCGCTGGTGGACGGGCAGGGGAACTGGGGTGCTCCGGATGATCCGAAATCGTTCGCGGCAATGCGTTATACCGAATCGCGCCTGTCTCGTTTCTCCGAGGTGTTGCTTGGTGAACTGGGACAGGGGACGGCCGACTGGGTACCTAACTTCGACGGCACGATGAAAGAGCCGAAGATGCTGCCGGCCCGCTTGCCGCATATCCTGTTGAACGGGGTGACCGGTATCGCCGTTGGTATGGCGACGGATATCCCGCCGCACAATGCCCGTGAGGTGGCCAATGCGGCCGTGCATCTGATCGAGAACCCGAAAGCCGAGCTGGATGAGTTGATGATGTTTGTCCAGGGGCCGGACTATCCGACAGAAGCAGAGATCATTACGCCTAAGACTGATCTTAAGAAAGTCTATCGTACCGGCCGCGGCAGCATTAAGATGCGTGCTGTCTGGCACAAGGAAAATGGTGATATCGTGATCACGGCGTTGCCGCATCAGGTTTCCGGCTCGAAGCTGCTTGAGCAGATTGCCGCACAAATGCGGGCCAAGAAGCTACCGATGGTCGATGATCTGCGTGATGAGTCCGATCACGAGAACCCGACCCGTATCGTGGTTGTTCCGCGTTCAAACCGTATTGACTGCGAACAGCTGATGAATCACCTGTTTGCCTCGACGGATTTGGAGAAGAGCTTCAGGGTTAACCTCAATATGCTGGGCCTTGACGGGCGTCCGCAGGTGAAGGGGCTGGTTCAGATTGTCACCGAGTGGCTAGCGTTTCGTCGTGACACGGTTCGCCGTCGCCTCCAGTTCCGTTTGGATAAAGTGATAGCTCGCCTGCATATTCTCGAAGGTTTGCTGGCTGCGTACCTTAACATTGACGAGGTGATTGAGATCATCCGTACCGAGGATGATCCTAAAGCCGAGCTGATGTCGCGCTTTGACTTAAGTGCAACTCAGGCTGATGCGATTCTGGAAATCAAGCTGCGCCAGTTGGCGAAGTTAGAAGAAATCAAGATCCGTGGCGAGCAGGACGAGCTATCAAAAGAGCGTGAGAAGCTTGAAAAGCTGCTGGGATCTGAGCGTCGTCTCAATACTTTGATTAAGAAAGAGTTGCTGGCCGATGCCGAGAAATATGGTGATGATCGTCGTTCGCCGCTGGTTGAACGTGCCGAGGCCAAGGCGCTGACCGAGCGCGATCTGGTACCAAGCGAAGCCATCACGGTGGTGTTGTCGGAGAAAGGCTGGATCCGTCATGCCAAGGGCCATGAGGTGGACCCGACCTCGCTGAGCTATAAATCCGGTGACGGCTATCTGGCTCATGCCCGCGGCAAGAGTAACTTGCCGGCGATTTTCCTCGGCACGGATGGCCGCAGTTATGCGCTGGAGTCCCATAGCCTGCCATCGGCACGAAGCCAGGGCGAGCCGATTACCGGTCGTCTTAACCTGACACCGGGCTCGAGTATGCGCCAGGTAATGATGGCGGACGATGATCAGCTATGGCTGATGGGATCGGACGCCGGTTACGGCTTTATCTGCAAGACAACCGATATGGTCTCGAAGAACAAGAGTGGCAAGGCGCTGCTGACGGTTCCCGAGAATGCCGAGGTGATGGCCCCTCAGCCGATTAATAATATTGACAGTGATGAAATCCTGGCTATTACCAATGAAGGGCGGATGCTGCTGTTCCCGATTAAAGATTTGCCGCAATTAGGTAAAGGTAAAGGGAATAAGATCATCAATATTCCGGCGGCTCGCTCCAAGGCACGGGAAGAGTTTCTTTCCCAGCTTGTTGTTCTGCCTGCGAGCGGGCATGTCACGATTTATGCGGGTAAGCGTAAGCTGGGGCTGAAGCCATCGGATCTCGATAACTTCCGCGGTGAGCGTGGTCGACGTGGCTCGTTGCTTCCACGGGGACTGCAACGTGTAACCCGGATGGAAATTGAACAGCCTGACGTGCCGGTTGGCGAATAGCAGTCACCGTTGTCATCGATATCAAAAGCCCTCAAAATTGAGGGCTTTTTTCATAATATTGAAGCCATAGACAATAATTTGTGTACTTAGAGGGTGTAATTTCCCGTTGCCTGAGTATACTAGCGAACGCTTGTACGCTGAGGAGAGTTCCATGATATTTTTATTGCGCATGGTCGCTGTCGCAATTTTTGCAGTTGTCATGTTTGTATTTGGCTGTGGCTACTGTTTGTTGAGCCCGCGCAACCCGAAAAATGTTCATAATGTGGGTCGCCATTTTTGTAAAATGGCCCGGATTTTTGGGATTAAACTGGAACTCCGCTATGCCGAAGGGGCCGACGATGTCGGTGCCAGTATTTATATTGCCAACCACCAGAACAACTATGACTTGTTCACGGTATCTGGTGCTATCATGCCCCGTACGGTTACCGTCGGTAAGAAAAGCCTTGTCTGGATGCCGTTGTTCGGCCAGCTGTACTGGCTGACGGGTAACATTCTGATCGACCGTGCAAACCGCAGTCGGGCTGCCGGGACAATCAGCCAGATTGTCGAGAAAATTAAGCAGCTTCAGGTATCGGTATGGATGTTCCCGGAAGGAACTCGCTCACGTGGTCGTGGCCTGTTGCCGTTCAAGACCGGTGCGTTTCATGCCGCCATTGGCGCCGGCGTACCTGTTGTGCCTATTGTCTGCAGCTCAACTGAACATGTAAACATGAACCGCTGGGATAACGGCGTGGTGATTGTTGAGGTAATGCCGCCAGTCGTGACTGAAGGGTATACCAAGGAAGATGTTCGCCAGTTATCTAACCAGTGTCGTACAATCATGGAAAATAAACTGGCCGAGCTCAATGCCGAAGCCGTTCAGCGTTCTGCAAAATAGAAATGGCATAATATAGCCTCTGTAGTACAGAGCTGGATAATACTAAGGACATGCCTGGCGTGTCCTTTTTGCTTTTATAGATATAGATGTAGATATCATGATCGAAGAACAGGTTGTTTTAGTGGATCCTCAAGGCCGGGAGCTGGGACTACAGGAAAAAATGCAGGCCCACCGGGACGGGGCACTGCACCTGGCCTTTTCCGTGTTGCTGTACCGGGATACCGATAATGGCAGGGAGTTTCTGATGCAGCAGCGGGCGCTGGGCAAGTACCACAGTGGCGGTTTGTGGACCAATACCTGTTGTTCTCACCCGCGTCAGGGGGAATCGATGGAGCAGGCCGGTATACGCCGCCTTGGCGAAGAGATGGGTATTTCCGGTGTAAGCAAGCTCGAAGATATTGCGACGTTTCTCTATCGTGCCGAGCTGGATAACCAGCTGGTTGAACACGAGCTGGACCATATCCTGGTGGCTTGTGTCTCCGAGTTGGGGATTGAGCCAAATAGCAGCGAGGTGATGGGTTACCGTTGGTGGCCGCAGCTCGAGCTGGTACAGGCGGTTGATTCTGACCCCGAGCAGTTTACGGCCTGGTTCCCGCAGGTTTTGGCACGGACACTGGTTCGCTGAGGGTTTCTTCAGCAAGCGCATTACTTCTGCCGGTGTAACGGGTATAAAAAAAGCTGTCGTCAGACAGCTTTTTTGCATCAATGTCTTTTAGTCGCCAGCGCCGTTACTTACGTACCGCGATAGCTTCGATTTCAATTTTCACATCTTTTGGCAGACGTGCTACTTCAACACATGAACGCGCAGGATAAGGGGCGTTGTGTTCGTCAAAGAACTTGCCGTACACTTCATTGACGGTGGCGAAGTCATTCAAATCTTTTACAAAAACCGTCATCTTGACAATATCCGCAACTTTCAGGCCGGAAGATTCAACAACAGCTTTGACATTATCCAGTGACTGACGTGCCTGCTCGGCAATATCCTCAGACACTTCGCCTGTAACCGGGTTTACAGGGATCTGACCTGAAGTCAGAATCATGTTGCCTAGGTCAACACCTTGTACATAAGGGCCGATAGCTGCTGGAGCCTGATCTGTGTGTAGTACTTGAGTCATTGATTGTCCTTACTAAGTCATTCAGAACCTATGTTTAGGGCACTAGTTTGCAGCCCAAAACAATTTAGGTCAAAGTATTTCCTGTTACTTGTAGCACGTAAGTAAGGTTAGGCCGGGATCCCTAATCGTGCTTTAACCACACGCTCGCATTGTTCAATGCGGTTAATGTCCTTCGGCGCAACCATTACCGTATCATTTCCACCCACGGTTCCCAGAATCTCGGCATGAGGCTGGATATCAATCAGACGGGCAACAAGTTGCGCGCCGCCGGGATGGGTCTTGACCACGACCACGAGCTGGTTGTGGGTAATGAATTCGATCTGCGAGGAAATGGATGAACCAACCTGCACCGGCTCATTTTCAACCGTTAGGCAATAGACCTTTTTACCGTAGGCATTGGGTACCTTGGCAACGCCAAGTCGTGAGAGCAGACGGGAAACCGTCGACTGACTGACATCATCATATCCCATGTCAATCAAACGCTGGCGGATGTCGTCCTGGGTCGAAAAGCTTTGCTGCTGAAGCAGACGTTTGCAGGCTGTAGTGATGTTCTCATCAGATGAAAGTGCATCAATCGCGCCGTGTACATTGGATACATTCACGGGCAACTCCTTGTTATTCTATAGGGTATTAAGATCGTATCTCTCTGTATTGCCCGCCATGTTCCGACAAGGAAGTGCGTACTTCGGCAGCCATCTGCACGATGGTCTTCGGGGGCAGGCATAACGCAAGTTATAATATAGCCATTGCATAATCTTGCATAAGCATCATAACAATAATGTGATTATGTTTTATTGACCCTAATCACCAAAATAAAAAGCCGATTTTTTCTGCTATATGACGAATTTTATTCCGCCATATTCGGTGTCAGTTACGGATTTTGAGGAACTTTTTTCTGTGGCTGTGAGGTTAGCTGGGTGCCGGCTTCCGGATCGCTTCTGAGCCCGGAAAGTGCCTCGGCGCTGTTATCCGGGGCTGTCCTTTGGGCCGGCGGTTGGAAGGTTGAGGAAATGGGTGTCCGGTAGGTTTCGAACGGCGATGAGCTCGCTGCAGCCGTATTGATTTCGCTATCGACAGGCGTTAACTGCTTGATATCTGTTTCCTGGAGTCTGTCCGGTGTGTCAGTCACGCTGGCAATGTCGATGACAGGACGGTTGGGACGATTGAGGTCGGTGACATATTGGGATACCTGAATAGAGGCAAGCGCCGGACTGGCCGAGGCGGTAGCAATACCCAGCGCATCAAGCCAGTCGAAAATAAGGGTGGCAGGGACAAACTGGCTGTAGCGGACGGCCGGGCGCAGGTTGCGCAAATCTTCCGGGTTATGGACGATGGCCACCGTGATCCCGGCAATCTCGCCGTCGGGGTTAAAGACAGGGCCTCCGCTCATTCCCGACATCACAGGAGCATCACTGAGCGAGTAGAGGCAATCGGTATTGGTGTCGATGACATCCTGGAGGTACTTGCCGTCCCCTTTGATACTGTTGCCGACTAGCGAATGCCCGTGGTGGGACACGGGCTGGTCCGGATAGATCAGCCCCCAGGTCGGAATACGGACTGATGAACGGCGGATCAGGGCGAGATCGCAATAGGGGTGATGAATGACACCGAAGTCCCAGGACAACCGGGCAACATGCTTGGCGGTGATCATATACTCGTTGTTGACCGGAACGGCAGAGCCAAAACCGCCGAGCAGGAGCGGGATCCCAATCATGACCATCTGGTTGGCCTGGTTGCCCGGCGCCTGGCTGATCGGGCCATTGCTCATGATACAGCCTGACATCAAAGCCAGCGCCAGTGCACCTCCACTAAGCCTGGAGAATAGAGAATTGGAATGCCAACCAAAATCTATAACACACTTCATGCCGCTGCCCTTTGAAAGTCGATGAGTCCGGCAGTGGCATCGATAGAGATCGATAAAAGGAGTAGCCCTGTCGGTTTTTAGTTGTGATTTTTCAAAGGTAGAGGCATTAGTGGGGGCCGAGCGCTCTAGAAATGAGAATAAAAAAACCGGCTCAGGGGTGAGCCGGTATTCTTAGTCTTGATGCAGGAAAAGTCGTTTCTGAGGCAGTTAGTTATGCTCGGTAACGATTTCGCGTGAGAAGACTTTCTCACAATATTTACATTTCAGCTGTACATCGTCTTTCTTGGTTAGAACGCTGAAGCTGCTGTCGACCGGCTCGCCATGGGTAATGCAGTTGGTGTTCGGGCATTTGAAAATAGCGTTGATCTGATCGGGCAGCGACAGAGTCAGTTTCTTAACAACCTCATAGTTTTCGATCTGGTTGACTGTCGCCTTAGGGGCATACAGTGCCAACTGGTTGGCCTGGTCTTCACTGATGAACGTGTTTTCAATTTTAATCAGGTCCTTGGCGCCCAGTGCCGATGATGGCAGGTTCAGGCCGACGGTAACGCGCTGGTTGGTTTTGTGCATCTTGAACAGTTTCAGCACCTTGATCCCTACATTCGCCGGAATGTGGTCGATAACAGAACCGTTCTTAATTGCTTCAACCTGTAGTTGAGTTTCCTTAGTCATAGCTGTCATCTCCTGCTTAAAGTTCTTCGTTTAGTACAAGGGCTAGTAGGGCTTCACGTGCATACACACCATTTTCTGCCTGCTGGAAGTAATAGGCGTGCTTGGTCTTGTCGACATCGACAGTGATTTCATCGACACGTGGCAGTGGATGCAGTACTTTCAGGTTGTCGCGGGCTTCGGCCAGCATGTCCGCCGTCAGGATATAGGCGGCTTTCATGTGGGCATACTCAGACTCGTCAAAGCGCTCTTTCTGGACACGTGTCATATACAGGACATCCAGCTGAGGTATCACCTCTTCCATGCTGGTATGCAGGCTGTAGTTGATACCGGCGTCGTCCAGTTCTTCGCAGATGTAGTCAGGCATCGCCAGAATTTCAGGTGCGATGAAGAAGAAGTTGATGTTGTTGAATTTAGACAGTGCCTGCGTGAGCGAGTGAACGGTTCGGCCGTATTTCAAGTCGCCGACAAACGCTACATTCAGGTTATCCAAATGGCCCTGTGTTTCGAA
Organism: Photobacterium proteolyticum; assembly: GCF_001939735.1. GTDB lineage: Bacteria > Pseudomonadota > Gammaproteobacteria > Enterobacterales > Vibrionaceae > Photobacterium > Photobacterium proteolyticum. The sequence goes on along the minus strand of NZ_MJIL01000091.1, from coordinate 46,280 downwards.
GATACTGAATAGATCCAGCAGTGTCTGGGTTGGGTGCTGGTTGGCACCGTCACCGCCGTTGACGACCGGTACACCGTTAGAGAATTCAGACGCCAGACGAGCCGCACCTTCCTGAGGGTGGCGCATCACAAAGGCGTCGACATATGATGAGATAACTTGAACCGAGTCCGCCAGGGTTTCGCCTTTTTTCGCCAGTGACGTGTTGCCGCCATTGTCAAAGCCAATCACTGTGCCTCCCAGGCGTTGAACAGCCGTTTCAAACGACAGGCGAGTACGTGTTGAAGGCTCAAAGAAGCAGCTTGCCACTACCTTGTTCTTAAGTAGTGTCGGATTTGGCTCTGCTTTTAGTTTTCCAGCAGTTTCAACAATAAGTTCAAGTTCACTTCGGTTTAGTTCCGGAATGGAGATGATGTGCTTTTGAAACAACGAGTTCGCCATGGCTTCTCTTCCCTATGATAGATAACTGATGAATATATCTAAACTTTCTCTGGTGCCCTTTCATCCAATGTATTCATCGAATGAAGCTGCTGCCAGAGATCTGTTTAAATTTGTCTGCTCTCACGCAAAAAACAGACAAAAAAAAGCCCCCTAAATAAAGGAGGCTTTTTTTAAAAAATTGAAAAAACAGAAAAACGAGACCAGTGCCGATTTTCGGCGGTAGTGCGTCAAGTTGTGCTTAACTGGCTGGTTCATTTTCCGACTCTGTTCTGACAAATTGCGAAGGATTATACGCCCATTTTTTGTGAGCGCAAGCGTTTGCGTAAAGTATTCATTTTGTGGGATTTTATGCAGATATTACGCTGCTGAACCGGTGCGATAAATTCGGAATAACCCGCTGAAAAGGAAGGGCTTTATGAGGCGTTCTATCAGTAGGGAAATGAAGGAAAATGCAAATGCCGCCCCGAGGGACGGCATTAATTATAAGAGCTTTAAGGTTTTCTACGTCGAATCTTTAAAACTCAAGAGAGCCGATTACTGACCCAGTGTTGCCACCATTACTGCTTTGATGGTGTGCATGCGGTTTTCAGCTTCGTCGAATACGATAGAGTGCTTAGACTCAACCACTTCGTCAGTTACTTCCACACCGTTAGCCAGTACTGGGTATTCTTTCGCTAGCTCTTTACCAACTGTTGTATCTTCGCCATGGAAAGCAGGTAGGCAGTGCATGAATTTCACATGTGGGTTGCCTGTTGCTTTAAGCATGTCCATGTTGACCTGGTAAGGAAGCATTAGGTTGATACGCTCAGCCCACGCTTCTTTCGCTTCACCCATTGATACCCAAACATCAGTGTATAGGAAGTCACAACCTTGAACGCCTTCTTGTACGTCTTCAGTCATGGTGATTTTCGCGCCTGTTTCTTCAGCGATTTCTAGGCACTGAGCGACTAGCTCTTCTTCAGGCCAGAAGGCTTTTGGAGCTACCAGGCGGATGTCCATGCCCATTTTCGCAGCGCCAACCATTAGTGAGTTACCCATGTTGTTGCGAGCATCACCCAGGTAAGCGAAAGTCATTTCGTGTAGCTGCTTGCCACGGCCATGCTCTTGCATAGTCAGGAAGTCAGCCAGGATTTGCGTTGGGTGGAATTCGTCTGTCAGGCCGTTCCATACTGGAACACCAGCGTAAGCACCTAGCTCTTCAACGATTTCCTGACCGAAACCACGGTATTCGATGCCGTCATACATGCGACCAAGAACACGCGCAGTATCTTTCATAGATTCTTTGTGGCCAATTTGAGAGCCTGATGGGCCTAGGTAAGAAACTTTAGCGCCCTGGTCGTAGGCTGCTACTTCGAACGCACAGCGAGTACGAGTAGATGTTTTCTCGAAGATCAGTGCAATGTTCTTACCTGTTAGGCGTGGCTGCTCGTAACCGTTGTACTTGGCTTTTTTCAGCTCAGCTGATAGCTCTAGCATGTGCTGAATTTCACGAGGAGTGAAGTCTAGTAGTTTAAGGAAGTTACGGTTGCGAAGATTAAAAGCCATGATGTTTTCCTCTTAAGAATCTGTATCTCTCTGGCCAGCTGACACTGCCTTTGGTTATGTTTGGCAGTGTGCCAGCCTGTATTATGTATTGTTTATCGTATTATGATGCTTTTGTGAATAACTATTCTGTTATTCTGCAACAATATTTGTTCCGGCTTCACCTTTCAGGATGCGTAGACCCGCTTCCAGTGAGCCGATACCAACCAATTTGCCGCCTTGCTTGATGAACTCGCAAGAGGCATCAATTTTTGGTCCCATAGAGCCTGCGTCAAAGGCGTATTGTGATAGCTCACGTGGTGTCGTGCTGCGCAGGGCTTTCTGGGTTGGTTTGCCCCAGTCAAGGAACACAGCGTCAGCATCGGTCAGGATTAGCAGTGCGTCGGCATTAAGTTGCTTGGCCAGGAACGCTGCTGACATGTCTTTGTCGATAACCGCTTCGACACCAACCAGCTTGCCGTCTTCTTTCTTCACTGGGATACCGCCGCCACCAGTACAGATCACCAGGTGTTGCTGTTTGATCAGTGCTGCAATCGCTTCGTCTTCGATAATGCCGGTAGGCTGTGGGCTTGGTACAACACGGCGGAAGTACTGGCCGTCCGGCTTCACTGTCCAGTGGTATTTTTCAGCCAGTTCACGCGCTTCAGCTTCTTGGTAAACAGGACCGATAGGTTTTGTTGGGTCTGCAAATGCTGGGTCATTCGGATCCACGCTCATTTGCGTAAGCATGCAGGAAACGTTCTGCTCAGGAAGCAGGTTTTTCAGTTCTTGCATTAGGATGTAGCCGATCATGCCTTGGGTTTCTGAACCCAGTACATCCAGTGGGTATGGATTTACTTTCTTGTATTCCAGACCTTGTAGTGCCAGTAGGCCAACTTGCGGGCCGTTTCCGTGTACCAGCACGACGTTATATTCTTCCGCGATTTCCGCGATGGTTTTTGCTGCCGTAGCAATGTTCTGGCGCTGGATATCTGCTTCTAGTGGCTCGCCGCGACGTAGTAGGGCGTTACCACCAAGTGCAACAACAACAGTTTGCTTGGTCATGGGATCGTCTCTCTTGGTTTTGTGCTTTGTTGGCCGGTATTCATTGGTACCGGCCATATTATTTTTGCTTAGCGTTTTCGCTTAGCCCCCGAGCTATGTTGCTCAGGATTTATCGTTCGGCTTAGATACCGTCACGTTCGATTGGGCAGCTCATGCAGCGTGCGCCACCACGGCCGCGGCCTAGCTCGTCACCTGGGATTGGAAGAACGGTGATACCAGCTTTGTCGTACTTCTCGTTGGTGTAGACGTTACGCTCGTAGCCAATAACCACGCCTGGTTTCACAGTCAGTACGTTGTTCGCATCGTTCCACTGCTCACGTTCAGCTTCGAAGCTGTCGCCACCTGTGGTGATAAGGTTAAGCTGACCCACACCCAGTGCTTTTTCGATAGCAGTTACGAAGTAGCCTTCTTCTTTTACGCTGACTGCGCCAGATTCATCACCTGTCAGGCTCCAGCACTGTACGTCTTTACGCACAACTTCTGGGTAAACAGAGAAGGTATCTTCACGCATATGCGTCATTACTGTATCCAGGTGCATGCAAGAGCGGTGCTTAGGTAGCTGCATAGCGATAACTTGCTTCGCTTCGCCGTGCTTGAACAGGCTAGAAGCTAGCTGCTCAACACCTTGTGGGGTAGTGCGCTCGGACATGCCGATAAGTACCGCGCCTTTACCGATAACCAGTACGTCGCCGCCTTCGATAGTCGAGTTGTCGTACATTTTCTCTTCGTCACCGAAGTACTTAATGAAGTCTTGGCCTGCGAAGGTTGGGTGCCAGCGGTAGATTGCACGAACGTGGTTGGTTTCACGTTGGCGAGCAGGTTTAGCCATTGGGTTGATAGACACGCCGCCGTATACCCAGCAAGATGTATCGCGAGTAAATAGGTGGTTTGGCAATGGTTCAATGATGAAGTCTGTAGGCTCGTGCATACCTTGCATCATTGAAGATGATTTGATTGGAAGCTCTGAGTAGCTTAGGCCGCCAAGTAGAATAGAGGCTAGTTCTTGGTTAGGAAGGTCAGCCAGGAAGCAGCGAACATCGTTGGCGAAAGCCGGACCGAAACGGTAATCAGAGATTTGAGTACCTAGCAGCCAGTCTTTTGCTTCTGGTACCGCAAGTGTTTCAGCAAGCATGTCACGAAGCAGGAAGACTTCAACGCCTTGTTCGCGAAGCGTATTGGCAAATACGTCATGCTCTTCACCGGCACGCTCAACAGCCAATACATCATCAAACAATAACTCATGGCAGTTTGAAGGCGTTAGGTGAGTTAACGCACGCTCTGGACGATGAAGAAGTACGCGACGTAATTGACCTACTTCAGAACCTACATAGAACTTACTCATGATCGTATCTCTCTATTTTTATGCCAGTGTAATATCACCGGCTTATTTGTTTTTTGGCGATGGTAATTAAATTGATTATTTAATCTATCGCGTCGTTTCTGTAATTAATTCTACTCTTTCGTTAATTGCAGTCTTAGACCTTCGTCACACTTTAATTATTAATAGGGCAACTTAACTGCCCAGTTTTATTAACATAATTCATGCATTTGTAGCTTCTTTTCAAGGTTGGGTTTTTATGTGTGCTTTGTGGGTTATGCATGGTTTTTGTTTCTTTATATTGTTGTTTTTAATTGGTTTTTGTTTTTGGTTGGGAAGTTTATGCAGTTTCTTTTCATCGGGGTGACATATAGAAATACCGATCTTATGCACTTAATATGGTTGTCTATCTAAAATAATCGTGTTTGTTACTGTCGCGGTAACAAATATTTTTCCTTTTATTTTTAAAAATGTCTGTTTTGTAGTTTTAATACAGGTTGGTATTAATTGCATTTATTAAGTTTTAGTGACGATTTAGTGCTTTTTCAGGAAGGCGTTTTTCTCGTTTTTTTATGTTTCGTAAAACGTTTTTATTTCAGGTTTTATTTTATATCTGATAACAAATTAATTTTTGCTGATAATTTAAATGAATAAATCAAATATACCCAAGCTACCTTAAGATGCAGGATTCAGTGTGAGACCTGCAAGCTCAGCTCAAGGAAAATCACGGTAGGAATAGCTACTTCCTTTCAACGCTATGTCCGGTGCTATGAGCTCAATTAGGGCGCTTTTCTGGCCGTCATGCTTTTTTGGGGGGGGAGGTGGAAAGCCCTGACAAGACAAAGACCTGGCAAGATAAAGGCAAGCTCGCCATGTTTGAACAGAGCAGGGGACGGCTACGAGTCGGGAAATTTCAGGAAGGTGCTTGCGAGAAGGCAACAGGCAGTCGGCAATCACCAATAAAAAAACCGCCCGAAGGCGGTTTTCGTCGAGATTGTAAGGATGCCGAGAGGCAAATTACATCATTGCACCGACACTGAGCATTGCCATGATAAGTACAGTCAAAATACCTAGCAGTGGCGCCACCCATTTCACCCAGCGTACGTAAGGGACGCGAGCGATAGCCAGACCACCCATAACAACCGCTGATGTTGGTGTCATGAGGTTAACAATACCTGATGCTGACTGGTAGGCAGTTACGACGAGATCACGGCTTACACCAGCAAAGTCAGCAAGCGGAGCCATGATAGGCATCGTCAGTACAGCCAGGCCTGAAGATGAAGGAACTAGGAAAGACAGTAAGATTTCTAACCAGTACATCACGTTGATGAACACGATAGAAGACAGACCTGTAACCGCATGCTCTGCTGTGTTCAGGATAGTATCGGTGATCATACCGCGGTCCATAATTACCACGATACCACGTGCAATACCGATGATCAGTGCCACACCCAGTAGGTCACGGGCACCGTCGATAAAGCTGGATGTTAGCTCTTCTTCACTCATGCGAGCAATCAGGCCGATGATGATAGTGGATGCCAGGAACATACCTGAGATTTCAGCCATCCACCAACCTGCAACCGCAACGCCGTAGATCATGATACCGAAAGATGCGGCGAAGATAGCAAGGATGATTTTACGTGTCGTCGTGAACTCCAACATTTCGCCTGACTGATTGCCAAGGAAGTGTGCTTTGTTCTCTTCGTATTTGTCGTATACAAGAGACTTGCTCTGGTCGGCACGTACCATTTTTGCGTAACGCATGACGTAGGCAACACAGATTAGCCAACCTACTACTAGCATCGCGACACGCAGCATGATGCCGTCAGTAAACGGAATACCTGCGGCATTTGCTGCGATTACTGTTGCGAATGGGTTAATCGTTGAGCCCAGGGTACCGATACCCGCACCGAGAAGAACGGTTGCTGCAGCGACAACAGGGTCGAAGCGCGCTGCCATCATTACAGGAACAAGTAAGGTGTAGAAAGGTAGTGATTCTTCTGCCATCCCGTAAATCGTACCGCCTGCGGCAAAAAGTGCCATCAGGATCGGTATCATCATTTCTTCACGGCCTTTCAGTCGTGCTGTTACCCGTTCGATACCGGCGTCGATTGCACCGGTTTTGGTAACAAGACCAAGGAAGCCACCAATGACGAGGATGAATAGCGAAACATCAATCGCTGCAGCTTCGTACGAGTTATGGTCGTAGAAGCCATCAATCGGTGCCAGCAGGACATCAACAACACCTTGAGGGTTACTCTCTACGGCTTTGTATGTTCCAGTAACAGGTACTTCTTTACCTAGCTCTTCGTTCATCACGCGGTCATACTGGCCGGCTGGAACGATCCAGGTCATCAGTGCCACAAGGGCTATCAGGCCAAATAGAATGGTATAGGCCGAAGGGAATTTAAAGTTGGCAAAGAAGCCACCTTTTTCTTCTTTGTTTACGGTTTGCGTCGTCATTGTTGTCTCCTTGCCTTTATGGCTGTTGCCAGCACAAAGGGTCATTCTGTGTGCCAAACTTTTGCTTGGCATGACGGTGCTCCCTGAACAAGCTGTTCAGTGAAAAGTGGTATCAGCGGTTTGTGCAGTTAGCTATCGATAACAGTTGCTGACTGCGCTTTGATCATCCTCGCCCTACAGGGTTTGCTGGCAGGATGTCGTCGCTAAAGAGTGGTATGGATTTGGCGTCAGGAAGTCGCTTCCCGTATCTGGCCTATGGCGGTGATGGGCCGTTAGCATTTCGCTTTGGCTGGTATCACCGTTTGCCAAGGTCTGATAGGTGAGCGCTCCTCTGAGGCGGCGTTGCAAGGTGCGCCGTCGGCGCCCTGGCTCGGAGCCGGGATAGAACTTACTCATGATCGTATCTCTCGTATTTTATTCGCTCTACAGTCTGTGCCGCGAGTCTGTTTTTTTGTTTTGCGAGATGATTTTATGCTTCCCGGAAGGGTTTAACTTTGGTTTCGTTCACATTTTTCGTGGGCGATTATGCAGCAAGAGAATCATCAAATCCGGTAATGAGGGTATTTTTCGCCAATAAATGGGTGAATATGCTTATAGGCATTAAAATCATGGAAGATGTTTATGCATAAGGCTGCCCGGCTTGACTTAATAATCCTATAAATAATGGTCTCTAAGCGCGGTTTTAGCCCCTGTCCGCTGTTTTGTTATGCGCTTTTATCTATATAAAGTCGCATTTGTTTCATTCAGTGGAGGCGCATAAACGGGAATATTATGCAGTTTCTGTCGCGGTTACCGAATGAGCAGAATCGACGCTTAGTTTGATAAATATCAATTTTTATTAGCAGCATGGTATTTGTGCGCGATCCATGCGATATTTGCGTGAAATTTTATTCCACAGCTGGAGTTACCCCATGTCTTACGCAGAACTGATTGAAGAGCAGAAAGAAGAAACCCGCGATATTATTGCGGCATTGATGGAAGACGGCAGCGATCCTGATTCTCTGTATTCTATTGAACATCATTTTTCTGCCGATACCTTTGAGGAACTAGAAGGTGCCGCGGTTGAAGCCTTTAAGATGGGTTTTGAAGTACTAGAGGCCGAAGAACTGGAACTGGCTCCGGAAGACGGCGGCGGCAAGGTGGTATGCTTTGATGCGGTTATGGAGTCTGCGCTGAAGGCTGAACTGATTGATGAGCAAGCAGAAAAGCTGATCAAGTTGGCTGAAAAGCACAATATCGATTATGACGGCTGGGGCACATACTTTGAGTCGGGTGAAGACGATGAGGAAGAGATCGAAGGTGAAGAGTAAGCCTTGACTCATCCAAGAGAAAGCTGGCAGTGGCCAGCTTTTTTTGTGCCTTGTTTACAGCGTTGCTTTGTTTTTCATCCCCATCCTTCTGCCCCTTTCCTCCTGTTTAACTAAATCTTATTGATTGATTTTATAGATTATTCCTGCCAAGGAGAGCTTGCCCATAACTGAGAAATAAGTCACTAATATGATATTTGTTTGTGGTATATCTGTTGCTTATTGCTGTGATATTCTTTGTTGTTCTTAGTTTGCCTAGGTGAATGTATTAATTGTTGATACAGCATCTTGTTGGACGGGTTTTATCGTCAATAAAATTAAAAATAATAATGGAATTTAGAAAATGGAAAATCAGGTTAGGTTTTACGGCCGGGGACGCGAGTTCTTCGGCATCTGGATTGTTAACCTTCTGCTCAGCATTGTGACCCTCGGGGTTTACTCCGCCTGGGCGAAGGTCAGGACCAAAAAGTACTTTTACGGAAATACCGATTTGGCGGGTGACAGGTTTGACTACCATGCCAAGCCGATGCAAATCCTGAAAGGGCGTATCGTCGCCATGCTGGGTGTGATTGCCTGGTTGGTATCGAATAGTTTCTTTCCGGTGTTTTCACTTGTCTTATTCCTGGCGTTTATGCTGGTAATGCCATGGTTGGTGCATGGCAATACGCGCTTTGATGCCAGAGTGACGAGCTATCGTAATGTTCATTTTGATTTTGTCGGGACGCTGAAAGGCGCCTACGGTGTTTTTCTCGGCTGGCCTTTGCTTTGCTATCTGTTGATTGGATTGTGCTTCTTTTTCACAACTTCGGTTGGGATGAGTTATCCGATAGGTGGCGTAGTGCTGGGATTATTGACCTTTGTTCTGGGTTTTGTGCTTTACGCATGGATCTCGGCTCAGGTCGCGTCGTATTTTATTAATGGCTATCGTTATGGTGACAGGGCGTTTAGCGGGGAGGTCGAGCTTAAGGTTTATATTAAAACCTATTTGCTCGGCGGTTTGCTAGGGATAGGGATCTGCGTGGTTTGGTTGATCCTCGGGGTCGTCTTCGGAGGGGCTTCTTTACTGGCTGAGCTAGATGCCGTCGGTCAGATTAGCGATCAGGGTCCATCTATCGGGATGATTGTAATTATGATGGCGACGTATGCCGGTATGGTTCTGACGATGCTTGTTGTTATGGGCTTTGTACAGGCCAGATTGCGTAACTATTTGTTTGGAAAAATTAAATCTGATGGTGAGCCGGAGTATGGCCTGGGCTCCAGAATGACAACCTGGGGCTTGGTGTCATTGATGGTGACTAACTTCCTGCTGACTGTTGTCACATTGGGCTTTGCTCGTCCATGGGTGAAAGTCAGAACGGCTCGTTATATTGCTGATGTGACTGTGGTTAATGGTGACCTGGATAAACTGGTTGTCGAAGGCAACGATGCTGACACAGACTCTGCAGTCGCTGACGAGGTTGCCAATGCCTTTGATCTGAATATAGGTATCGGATGATCGTTAGTGGCATTTGTCATCCCCCGCGGAGCTCGGAGAAGCGTGACGCCAGTGTGCAGCTGTTACCTTCTGGTCAACTGCAGCTGGTGACAGAACTGGGGCAGCAAGAGTGGTCATTGACTGAACTTGAGATCAGTAAGCCATTGGGAAATTTGCCGATAAAGGTGACCTTTCCCGGTGGGATGCAGTTCATTGCTCATGATTCACGGTCGCTAGAGCGTATGCTGGGGGCGGGTAAGTCATCGAGGTTGCACCGGGTTGAACGAAATATCCCTATGATAGCAGCCAGCCTGGCAGCCATGTTGGTGGTGTTCGTGCTGATGTTTACCCATGGAGTGCCTTGGTTAACCGGCGCCTTGGTGAGGGTGATGCCTGAACAAGTGCCGCAGCTTGTCGGGGAGCATGTGCTGGCAACATTGGATGAGCATATGCTGGAGCCCAGTGCGCTCACGGTGAGCCAGCAAACCGCGATCAGTGATCGTTTCTCCCGGATGAATACCAACCTGCCGCCGCTACCCGTACAGCCCAAGCTGGTTTTTCGCCGTTGGGGAAATGGGCCGAATGCGATGGCACTCAGTGATGGTTCGGTTATCGTCTTTGATTCTTTAGTTGAACTGGCCGAGACTTCAGAGCAACTCGACAGTATTATATTGCATGAGCTAGGGCATATTCAGAACCAGCATGTGATGAAGTCTCTGGTGCGCTCTACGCTTCTTTCTGCTGCTGTTGCAGTAGTGACCGGGGAAAGTACAGGTCTGATTGACACGTTCAGTGGTATCGGTGTGTTTCTGGTGACTCAGGGCTATTCGCGCACTGCGGAAGAAGAAGCTGATGAATATGCCGCCGGGCAGATGGTGCGCCTATATGGCTCGGTCGTTCCGATGCGGCAGATGTTTGAGTTGCTCAATGAGACAGCGGGCAGTGGCGAGCTGCCGGAGTGGCTCAGCACTCACCCTGAGCTGGAGTCACGGATAGAAGGGTTGTCGCAATAAGGCGCTATCAACGAAGTATCTCTTGAACTCGTTACCTCAAAGCTGGCTTTCGCCAGCTTTTTTATTGTGCTTAGAATGTCTTCAACATCCGTACCTCACAGGCATCATGACCGGTGTTGCCCATCGGGTGGGAGATTTTGACAAACCCAAGTGACTGGTAGAGCGCGATGGCCTCGGTGAGATTGGCGGTCGTTTCGAGGTAGCAGCCCTGGTAGCCCTGCTCGCGTGCAAACCTGAGGGCTGTAACCGCCAGTTTGCGAGCCAGCCCCCGGCCTCTTAGTTCGGGGAGAAAATACATTTTCTGCAGCTCGCAAATCTTATCTTCTCCTGCCAGTGGAGCAACTCCGCCGCCACCTAAAATGCGGTTATTGTGCTCAATCACCCAATATCGGCTGCCGTCATGCTGATACACCTCGCTCATGGTGTCCAGGGTTGGGTCGGCAACGCCGTAGCCTTTATCTGCTGTCAGGCCGTACTCTGCCGAGACGCGGCGGATCACCGCAGCCACAGCCGCGTTGTCGAGCGGGTTTAGTTGCCGGATCTCATACCCTTCTTGTCGGGAGGTGGCCTGCATGGATTTGGTGTATCGCTTTAGGCTGGCTCCGAGCCGGTCGATCTCATCGGTATCCATCTGATCCAGCCAGTTATCGACCTGTGTGTTGAGTTGCTGGTGGAGGGCGGTGAGTTTGTCTCTACCTGGCGTTGTGAGCTCAAAGATCTGGCTGCGTTTATCGAGTGGGTTGGGGACAGATTGCACCAGTCCCTGATTGAGTAAAATAGCCAAGGTCCGGCTGGCATTGGATTTGTCGACATTAAGCCGGTGGGCCATTTCATTGACGGTGGCAGCTCTGTGCTCAAGTTCGATAAGCGTGTGAGCCTGAACCGGGGTAAGGGCCATGCTGCCACAGTGGTTGTCTAGCATACCGAGTTGGCGGACCAGCTGGCGAGAAAGTTGTCTTAATGTTTTGGCATCCATGTGGCTAAACCTGTGTTGTTGCGATGTACAACTATATTTAATTGCGGTGCGCAACAAAGTCAAGTCCTGTGTTTCTTTGCCTCACATTTAGGTGATTGAGTGTTGGCAGTTGATGAGCCTGAAAATGTTATTGTGTTCTCGGCTCTGTACCTGATTGAGGCGATGCGCTCGATGTTGCCAAACCCGTTCGTGAAAGTAATACGCAATGGTGTTGATGGCAGGCTCTATCATCGCCATAACACTACCTATCAGGAGATCACCGGTAAGAAGGTATGCGACGCTAAAGGCAACTGTAAAATGGATAACGGCAAAGCTCAGGGTCTTTTTCATGATGGCTTCCTCTCTCTTGATATCGTTATTATTGCGAATAATTATCAATAACAAAAATCAATTGTTGTTATTGAATTGATAGGTGGAAGCTATTGAAGGGGAGGTTGGTGAGGAGGCAGTAATTACCCTCCCAACCTCCCCCTTGAAAAGGGGGATGAGTTGCTGGTTGTACAGATTGGTATTACAGGTGCCAGAAAATAAAAAAGCCGACGATTGCTCGTCGGCTTTCGCTTCTAATATTAAGGCTGGAGATTACAGCGCAGCGATTGTTGTCTGCTGCTCTTCTAGCTTAATCAGCGTTTCTTTGTAGCTTTCAAGCTTCTCGCGCTCTTTGGCAACAACGGCTTCTGGTGCTTTCGCAACAAAACCCTGGTTACCTAGTTTGCCTTCGATGCGTTTGATTTCGCCCTGGGTCTTCTTCACTTCGCCAGCAAGACGAGCAAGCTCGGCATCTTTGTCGATAAGACCTGCCATCGGGATCATCAGTTCAGACGTGCTAACCAGTGCGGTTGCACACGCTGGTGTTTCTTCTCCCTCTGCCAGTACTTTGATACCTTCCAGCTTGGCCAGTGACATCAGTACGGTACGGTTTGCTTCCAGGCGAGCTGCATCGTTTTCGTCAGCTGCTTTTAGCATCACATCAAGCGGCTTGCTCGGGGCGATATCGTACTCGGCACGCAGGTTACGGATACTGGTGATAAAGGCTTTCACCCACTCGATGTCAGCGATAGCTGCTTCGTTGAAGTTAGCCTCGTTAAACTGCGGTAGTGCCTGAGTCATGATGGTTTCACCCTCAACACCGTCTACTAGCGGCTTCACGCTCTGCCAGATAGATTCAGTGATGTAAGGTAGAACCGGGTGAGCAAGACGCAGTGTCTTCTCAAGCACGGTGATTAGCGTATGACGAGTTGCACGCTGTTGTGCTTCGGTACCTTTCCACAGTACAGGCTTGGTCAGCTCCAGGTACCAGTCACAGAACTGGTTCCAGATGAACTCATAAATCGTACCTGCTGCCATATCCAGACGGTAGTTTTCAACATGAGTGTTGAAATCTTTCGCTGCCAGCTCGAACTGAGATTCGATCCACTTGTCAGCCAATGAGAATTCCATCTCACCGCCCTTCATGCCGCAATCTTGGTCTTCTGTATTCATCAGTACGTAACGACTTGCGTTCCATAGCTTGTTACAGAAGTTACGGTAACCTTCCAGGCGCTTCATGTCCCAGTTGATGTCACGGCCGGTTGATGCCATTGCCGCCAGAGTAAAGCGTAGGGCATCGGTACCGTAAGCTTCGATACCGTTCTCGAAGGTCTTGCGGGTGTTCTTCTCGATTTTTGCTGCCAACTGAGGCTGCATCATGTTGCCACAACGTTTCTCAACCAGTTCTTCAAGGCCGATACCGTCGATCATGTCGATTGGGTCGATAACGTTACCCTTGGATTTCGACATCTTGTCGCCGTTCTCGTCACGGATAAGGCCCGTTACGTATACTGTCTTGAACGGTACTTGAGGCTTGCCGTTTTCATCTTTACAGAAGTGCATGGTCATCATGATCATGCGGGCAACCCAGAAGAAGATAATATCAAAGCCGGTAACTAGTACATCTGAAGGGTGGAATGTTTTCAGATCTTCTGTCTGCTCAGGCCAGCCTTGGGTACCGAATGTCCATAGCGCTGAAGAGAACCAGGTATCCAGTACGTCGTCGTCCTGACGCAGTACGACAACAGGAGCCAGATTGTTGTTCTCACGAACTTCTTCTTCGGTACGGCCAACGTAGACGTTACCGTCGTTGTCATACCAGGCCGGGATACGGTGGCCCCACCATAGTTGACGAGAGATACACCAGTCCTGAATATCGCGCATCCAAGAGAAGTACATGTTCTCGTATTGCTTCGGTACGAACTGGATTTCGCCGTCTTCAACGGCTTTGGTGGCTGTTTCTGCAAGCGGAGCCGCACGTACGTACCACTGGTCGGTCAGCATCGGCTCGATCACCACACCACCACGGTCACCGTAAGGGACGGTTAGGTCGTGATCTTTGATTTCTTCAAGCAGGCCTAGTTCATCGAACTCAGCGACGATTGCCTTACGTGCAGCGAAACGCTCCATACCGTGGTATTTAGCAGGAAGCTCAGTGTTGTAGGCATCGCTTGGTTCACCGTTGGTGGTGAAGACTTCAGCGCTGTCACGGATGTCAGCATTGAAGGTCAGGATGTTGATCATTGGCAGGCTGTGGCGCTTGCCTACTTCGTAGTCATTAAAGTCGTGTGCCGGGGTGATTTTCACACAACCCGTGCCTTTTTCCATATCGGCGTGCTCATCGCCCACGATAGGGATGCGACGGTCTACGACAGGAAGAATGATTTCTTTGCCGATCAGATCTTTATAGCGAGGATCTTCAGGGTTTACTGCTACACCGGTATCACCCAGCATGGTTTCCGGACGCGTGGTTGCGACAACGATGTAATCTTTGCCTTCGGCCGTTTTCACGCCATCCGCCAGCGGGTAGCGGAAGTGCCACATGTGGCCTTTCTTGTCTTTGTTTTCAACTTCCAGATCCGAAATCGCGGTGTGTAGCTTCGGATCCCAGTTGACCAGACGCTTTCCGCGGTAGATCAGGTCTTCTTCGTATAGACGAACAAATACTTCCTGAACGGCATTAGACAGACCGTCGTCCATGGTAAAGCGCTCGCGGTCCCAGTCGACAGAAGCACCTAGGCGACGAAGCTGTTTGGTGATAGTGCCACCTGATTCGCCCTTCCATTCCCAGATTTTGTCGATGAACGCATCACGACCGTAATCGTGCTTGGTCTTGCCTTCTTCGGCTGCAATTTTACGCTCCACAACCATTTGGGTTGCGATACCTGCGTGGTCAGTACCGACTTGCCAAAGGGTGTTTTTGCCTTTCATGCGCTCACAGCGGATCAGGGTATCCATGATGGTATCCTGAAACGCGTGGCCCATGTGCAGGCTGCCTGTGACGTTTGGTGGCGGGATCATGATGCTGTAGGCATCTTTAGATGTGTCACCATGAGGCTTGAAGTAACCAGCCTCTTCCCAGCGCTGGTACAGCGCCTGTTCGATTGATTGTGGGTTGTATGTCTTTTCCATAGCGCTCTTAGAAGGATCTATATGGGAATTAGGGCGTCTCAGGGGCAGTGGCGGTCTGTAACTGAATGCCGGCAAGGCGATATGCCTTGTAGCGCTCTCGGGCCAACTGCTTGAGTTTTTCATCGCAAGGAACGAAGTCTACCACTTGTGAGAAGGTAACAGCAAAATTTGGTGCTTCCTGACTCAAATTAATCAGAATACCCCGGCGCCCGCTGTGGCGTAACCCCGGCCAGCCGATCTCGACCGGCGAACCACCGCGGGGGCCTTCACCAATGAGATTGTGCGGAACGAAGTTGTCCGGCTCTTGCTGCCACAGGTATTCATCTATCTGTTCAGCTTGCTCTTTGCTACCAGCTAACAGGTAGACCTTTTGTCCCTGCTTGTAACTCAATGCTGCCTGATGGCAGGCAAAGTGAAGCTGATAGTCGCTATCGGCTTCAACTTGCTTGTCATCGATAATATAAAAAGTAGCATGAGTCATGGTGATTGTTCTCAAAAAGAAAGGGGCCTTGCGGCCCCTTTGTTGTCTGATTTATTCGACGTTTTCCTGGCCGGCACGGTTGAGTAGGAACTGGACCAGTAATGGGACAGGTCGTCCTGTCGAGCCTTTGTTCTTGCCGCCGACCCAGGCCGTTCCTGCGATATCCAGGTGCGCCCAGTTGTACTTCTTGGTGAAGCGGGACAGGAAGCAGCCAGCTGTAATAGTACCGGCACCTGGCGAGCCGAGGTTCGCCATATCGGCAAACGGGCTGTTCAGCTGCTCCTGGTACTCATCTGACATCGGCAGACGCCAGGCGCGGTCGCCCGCCTGCTCGGAAGCATTGATCAGCTCGTGAGCGAGTGGATTGTGGTTGGCAATCAAACCGCTGATGTGGTTGCCTAGGGCAACAACACAGGCACCGGTCAGGGTGGCTACATCGACAACACACTCTGGCTCGAAGCGCTCGACATAGGTCAGTGCATCGCATAGTACCAGTCGGCCTTCGGCATCGGTATTTAATACTTCAACAGTCTGGCCTGACATGGTTGTCAGAATGTCGCCCGGACGGTAGGCACTGCCTCCCGGCATGTTTTCACAGCCAGCCAGGATACCGACGACGTTAATAGGCAAGTTCAGTTTGGCCAGTGACTTCATCGCACCGAAGACGGTAGCAGCACCGCACATGTCGTACTTCATCTCGTCCATCTGGGCTGATGGCTTGATAGAAATACCACCGGAGTCAAAAGTCAGGCCTTTACCGACCAGAACAATAGGCTTGGCATCAGGATCCGGGCTGCCTTTGTATTCGATCACTGACATCATGGCTTCGTTTTTCGAGCCTTGGCCAACCGCCAGGTAAGATGTCATACCCAGCTCTTTCATTTCTTGCTCACCGATGATCTTGGTGCTGACTGTTTCAAAGTCATCCGCCAGGCGGCGTGCCTGGGAAGCCAGATAGGCAGGGTTTGCCACATTTGGTGGCATATTGCCAAGATCTTTACCGGCTTTCACACCTGAGGCAACGGCCAGGCCATGGGCAATAGCACGTTCGCCCAGCGACAGCTCGCGGCGGGTCGGGACATTGAAGACCAGCTTGCGCAGCGGACGGCGAGTTTCCGGCTTGTTGCTCTTGAATTGGTTAAAGGTGTAGAGGCTGTCTTTGGTCGTTTCGACAGCCTGGCGTACCTTCCAGTAGGTATCGCGGCCTTTGACGTGTAATTCTGTCAGGAAGCAAACGGCTTCCATCGAACCAGTTTCATTTAGGGTGCTGATAGTTTTCTTGATGATTTGCTTGTATTGACGCTCATCAAGTTCACGCTCTTTACCACAACCAACCAGTAATACACGCTCTGATAATACGTTTGGTACATGGTGAAGCAGCAGCATCTGACCCGGCTTACCCTCTAAATCGCCACGACGCAGCAGGGAGCTGATATAGCCGTCGCTGATTTTATCGAGTTGCTCGGCAATCGGAGAGAGGCGACGTGGTTCGAAGACGCCGACGACAATACAGGCACTTCGCTGTTTCTCGGGGCTACCACTTTTTACACTGAACTCCATGCGTACTCCTACATCCTATAAAGACAATTAGAGCCAAATGTTAGATAATACCGCACTTACTTGCTGGACTACCGTTTCGGTATAGGATTAAAGTGCAGGTTAACATTTAGCCGAAAGATTAAAAAATAACTACTTAACCGAAAAACTATAGTGATTCCAGCAAAAAAACAAGTTTTCTATGGGTATATAAAGCGTGATTATTGTTCGGTATTTGACACGTGAGACATTAAAGAGCCAATTTGCGGTTCTTTTTGTACTTTTTCTTGTCTTTATCAGCCAAAAATTTATTCGAGTTTTGGCTTCAGCCACAGAGGGATCAATTCCCAGTGATTTGATCTTGACCTTGATGGGGCTGTATATGCCGTCAATGGCATTGTTGATGTTACCACTCAGTCTCTATATCGGGATTTTGCTGACTTTTGGCCGTTTGTATGCCGAGAGTGAAATTACCGTGATGAATGCGACGGGTATTGGCAACAAATTTCTGATCCAGGCAGCGTTATGGCTGGCGGTGATCACCGGATCGTTTGCAGCCTTTAACTCGTTGTGGCTGGCGCCGTGGTCTGTCGAGCAGGAAACTAAGGTGATGGAACAGGTCGAAGCCGATTCTGGTCTTGAGCTGCTGGTTAAGGGGCAGTTTCAGGCTGCGCCTGACGGAAAAGGCGTGGTGTTTGTTGATGACATCACCGAGAGTGGAACACGCCTGCATAACGTTTTTGTGGCCCAGATTACCGCGCGGGATACTATGCGGCCGAGTGTCATGGTGGCAGAGCGAGGCTATGTCAGTGAGCTGGAAGATGGTCGTCAGGTCTTGGATCTTCAGGAAGGCACACGCTATGAAGGTTTTCCGACTCGCCTTGATTATTCGGTAACGGAGTTTGATGGCTATCAGGCGCTGATTGGCCAGCGTGCGGTACGCGAAAAAAGCCGCGACTGGGATGCCCTGCCGACATTGGAGTTGATGCAGCGCCCTGAGCTGGCGGCACAGGCCGAGTTCCAGTGGCGGGTGTCGTTGTTCCTGTGTATTCCTTTGCTGACGATGGTGGTGGTCCCGCTGTCTGCAGTGAACCCGCGGCAGGGACGTTTCGCCAAATTGTTCCCGGCGGTGTTGATTTACCTGACTTACTTTTTGTCAATCAGTGCCGGTAAGTCTTCGCTTGAAGACGGGGCGCTACCGCCGGCTATTGGCCTGTGGAGTATTAACTTAATGATATTTCTTATTGCTGTGGGGTTAAACGTCTGGGATACATTGCCGGTTAGACAGCTGAGAGAGAAATTAAGGAGACGTGGCTAATGTTTAAGATTTTGGATTTGTACATTGGCCGAACGATCATCGCGACCACGACGCTGACGCTGTCAACTTTGGTGGGGCTGTCGGCGATCATTAAATATGTTGAGCAGCTGCGCAAGGTCGGTGAGGGCACCTATGATCTCTGGAAGGCGCTGGCTTTCGTCTTGCTCAGTGCCCCGCGTGATATCGAGATGTTTTTCCCGATGGCCGTATTGCTTGGCGCGTTGATTGGTCTGGGGACATTGGCGTCCAGCTCCGAGCTGGTTGTGATGCAGGCGGCTGGGTATTCCAAGCTGGATATCGGGCTATCGGTGCTAAAAACGGCGGTACCGCTGATGCTGATTGTGACGTTACTGGGTCAGTGGGGCGCGCCCGAAGCGCAGAAGGCGGCCCGTGAGCTACGCGCTTTGTGGACATCGGGCGGAAGCATGCTGTCTGTCCAGCGGGGCGTATGGGCCAAAGATGCTAATGACTATATCTATATCGGCCAGGTTCATGAGAAGAGCAACTTGAATGCGGTAAATGTCTGGCAGTTTGATGACAACAATGAGCTGGCCCAAACGTGGTTTGCCAAGAGTGCTTCCTATCATGAGCAGGAAGGGTGGTTGCTGGAAGACGTAACCATTACCGATATTACTGATGTTCAGCAATCGAACACGGAGTATGCCACTCTGCCCTGGAAGACGACACTGACGCCAGATAAGCTGGCAGTGGTTACCGTAAAACCGGAGGAGCTGGCCTTATCCGGGGTATATGAATATGTTTCATATCTGAAAGAGTCAAAACAGGATGCGGCGCGCTATGAGCTGGCCTTCTGGCGTAAGGCGCTGCAACCGGTCTCGATTGCCGTTATGATGCTGCTGGCACTGTCTTTTGTCTTTGGGCCGTTGCGTTCGGTAACGATGGGGGCCAGGGTATTATCCGGGGTGATATTTGGCTTTGCCTTCTATATATCCAACGAAGTGTTCGGCCCGATGAGTATAGTTTACCGGCTTCACCCGATGATCGGGGCGCTTGGTCCGAGCCTGGTATTCCTGTTTATTACCGTCTACCTGCTAAGGCGTAAGCTGTAACAGACAAAAAAGGAGCCAATCGGCTCCTTTTTTGATGCAGCAGATGCGGTCTGTTAGTTTGGCTTGGGCAGGACGATCATTTCGCATTCGGCCATCATATCCTGAAAGGACTGCTTTTCTTTGTTAAAAGGAGCCAGTAGGTTGCCGAGGCCAAAAGCCGAGGTGCCCATTCTGATCATCGCCTGAGTCAGGCGAATGTTGCTTCCGTCTTTGTTTTGCAGTCGCAATTTCCAGGCCCGCATGCCGATTGTCTGCCCGCCACGGCACCAGAAGTAGGTGAAAAAGCCAATGATGACGAAGGCCAGATACGCCGTATACAGTATGCTAACAACAGGGTGTTCCGTGAGATAGGCACTTGCGTCCTGATAGTCGCCGAGATTGAGTATGCCGAGGTTGAGCAAGATAGCGACACATGCCATCGCTGTGCCGCCAGCTAGCATCAGTACGGCAGCCACGACCAGTGAGTCATAAAGCCATGCCCCCAGGCGACGCAAAAGCCCCGGATATTGCTTGGCCAGTTTAACGTCCTGTTGTTTCTTCTGTTTCATCAATTCACCACGTCTCAATGGGTTGTCAGCGCTGTTGTATCGTTATTTAGGAAGCTGTTACTAGTTGGCGAGTACCTCGCAAGGTGATTTCGGCAGAGCAGTCTCCTGAACGGAGTGTAACAACTAACGCTGTTAACGGGAATCTCCGCACTGTCGGAAATGAGAGGGGAAAAGCCGCTGGATTGACGTTTTGCAGCTATCCTTAATTTTCAGGCCCCTGTGAGTTAATAAGGAGAAACATGATGGCAGAAGAAGTGAAGAATACGACCAACTGGCCGGATTTGGCCGGAGCGCTTTATGACAAGTTGACTGAGCGCCATGCGGAGTTGACGTATGATTTTCATAATGTCGAGGTCAGTGTTCCCAGCGGAGCGGGCGACAAACCAGATCACTCGGTATGGAAGTTCAATGGCAGTATCAGCATCCGGGGACGAAATCTGGATTAGCCCTATGCAATTGTATATTCAGGGCGAGATGGATATCGAGGTGGATGGTGAGCCTGTCCACCTCGAAGCCCGGGCTGATGGTCTTCTATTGACTTTGAGACGGCTCACAACATTGGCAGCCGTTGCCCGTGTACTGTCGCAGTTGCCACGGACTATTCATACCAAGGTTTCTTTGTCCCACTTAACCGTGATCTGTCCGTCTATTGTGATTAAGATTGGTGAGGATACCGTCTTGCAAATCAGCCGACGTGATGGTTTCCTGTCATCAGTATGGCCGCACCAATTTACCTTGGGCAATAAAAAGCTCTGGTTGCGCAACAGTGTTGGTTTACTGCGTTGCTATTTTAGGTAAGTACCATGTTGTATAAGGTTTAGCCTTGCTAAGTGGTTGTTGGTCAAATATAAAGCATGCAGACATCAATACACTGTCCGTATTGAATAAATACTTGCGCCCCAAGGTTCGATACGTATAATGAGCTGCATNGTTGGTCAAATATAAAGCATGCAGACATCAATACACTGTCCGTATTGAATAAATACTTGCGCCCCAAGGTTCGATACGTATAATGAGCTGCATCTGCCCGAGTGGTGAAATTGGTATACACGACGGATTCAAAATCCGTTTCCTTCGGGAGTGACGGTTCAAGTCCGTCCTCGGGCACCAAGATTTAACAAAAAAGCCTCAGCTAACGCTGGGGCTTTTTTGTTTCTGCTGTTTGCTATTCAAGACGATAATAAAACATATACTCCAACTCCAAGCAGAAACAGCGCGTATGCCATAGACATACACGCTGCGAATTGAAGTTGTTCTGTTAGCTAGGTGCGATTATAGCTTAACGAACAGTGTTGGCTCTGCGACTGGTGTCCAGTCTGTCTGTGATACGTGTGCCGTCAGTACCTGATAGCGTGCGCCCATATAGTCAACAACATCACCCTCAACGTAGCTTACGTTAGCAGCCCAGATAGTTGATGGTTCTGCGTTAGTCCATAGTGTTGAAGTTACAGACGGTGCCCAGTCATCTTGTGCAACGTGAGCTGCCACTGATTTGTAAACCATGCCATTGTGCTCAACATAGTCACCTTCGGCATAAGATGCGCCAACAGCCCATAGCGGTGTGTAGTTATCCATGGTGTCAAACACATAGCCCGCTTCTTGTGCGATACGTAGGAACTTCTCTAGCTTAGGCAGGTTTTTGGTTGCGCCCATACCACGCTTGCCATCTTCGAATAGGAAGTCATGGGTAAGTACGATAACTTTGTCTGCATGAAGCGGTGTGCCACATGGGAACTCCTGAGCTTTTGAGTTAATAGGCTCAATCGTTGTTGGTGCACAGGCATTAAGTGCTGCATCAACATAGCCCAAGAATGCATCGGCTTCTGTCAGGCTGTTGGCTGGCATAGGAATACCCCAGTTTTCAGGTGCCCAGTCCAGATCCCAACCATGAGTCTGATACCCTTTATTGGTTAGAATGTCTTGAACCTGAATGCTGGCTTTGACGCTATTTGATGGGTTAGCAGTATCACATACGTATCCAGGCTCCCAAGGTTTCAGGTCGTCAGAGGTTGCACATAAGCCGTCGGCTTTAAAGTCTTTCGCGACACGCCAGCCGTTGGTGTACGGTAGTCGAGCCAGGCTTGTACCCTTGTAATTTGGATAGCTGTTAACAGTTGGAAGATGCTTTTCGATAACAGTCAGGTTGTCATCAAACATTGATGCATCGAAAACAGGATCCTGATAGGAGTTGATCTGGTGATCACCTGTCGCGTTACATTCAGCGGCACTGTTTGGACCAAACTCTTCGACACAGTTATGTACCATGTGGTTATAACTGTGGTTAGCGATAACATGGCCAGTATCAAGCATGTACTTCAGAGCTTCGACGGCTTTGTCTTCGTTTTCGTCACCGATGCCGTCCAGGTGCCAGGAGTTTACATAGAAGGTTGCTTTGATGCCGGCTTTGTTTAGTACATCAACAACTGGAATTGAAGCGTTGACCGGGCCATCATCGAAGGTTAGATAAATAGTGCCTTTAGGCGCAGCCTGTGCAGCCGCAGATGTAGCAAGGATTGCACCGGTACATAGTACGGACAAAAGTGTCTTTTTCATTTCGATATTCCATATTGGTTGGTTGGTAAATAAGATTATTCTCTGGCTCGATACTATTAGTTAGCCCTGTATTGCCTAGTATTATTACCACTGATTTTTATTGATATAATCCATAGTGTTATTCTCTATCTGCGCGTCACTATGCATTGAATTACTCTAGCCATACTTTTATCGCATTAATATTTCGAGTCACATCCCACTTTCGGGACATTTTCAATTAAAGTGGTTGGAATGGTTTGTTGAAAATATATTTCCTTTCATTTCTTTGAAATTTTGCATTGATTAATTACTTTATAAAATGAGAAGCTCTTCACGTTAATGCAACCGGTTGCGCTTTTACTTTTTTTTTATTTGGTTACAATTTTCATATCGCTTAGACAGCGTAAAAATAAAACTGGAGAGTGGGATGAAAAAGATTTTGTTATGTTGTAGTGCTGGCATGTCAACCAGCATGCTGGTTCAGAAAATGGTTCAGTCAGCCAAAACCCGTGGCATTGATTGTCAGATTGAAGCGCAGTCTGTGAGTTCATTTGACAAGGCTATTCAAGAGTTTGATGTCTGTCTGCTTGGCCCTCAGGTGCGTTTCCAGCTTGAAGACCTGAGAAAGATTGCGAGTCAGTACGGAAAGAAAATTGATGCTATCTCTCCTATGGCTTATGGAATGATGAAAGGAGACGAAGTACTGGATCAGGCTCTCTCATTAATGGCCAAATAAATTGATTTGAATCAACCATCGCTGATGGTTGATTCTTTTTATATTCAATAAGGAAAGTTTTATTCCTCTGCATTATTAGTATGGGGTGGAATTCTTTATCTTTTTAAAAAGGATTGTTCATATGAAGCTTTACGATAAGTTAATGAATGTCGTAGAAAATACAATCGCCCCATTGGCGGCGAAAGTCGGCTCACAAATACATGTGCGGGCAATGCGTGATGGTTTTATTACCGCAATGCCATTTATTATTGTGGGTAGTTTTATTCTTATATTTGCTTTTCCCCCGTTTGCTGAAGATACAACGAATGGATTCGGTCGAGCTTGGCTAGATTTTGCGACTAATAATTTTGACGCAATTATGATGCCTTACAATATGTCGATGGGCATTATGACGATATTCGTCTCTTTGGGTGTTGCCTATAGTTTGGCGCGCGCCTATATGATGGACGGTATTACCTGTGCATGTTTGTCGCTAATGAGCTTCTTGCTGATTTGTGCACCTGTTACCGATGGTGCCCTACCTGCAAACCACATGGGCGGAACGGGTATCTTTACTGCAGTATTGACAGCTTTCTTTGCTGTCGAACTAGTTCGCTTCCTGCAGAAACACAACATCACGATCAAAATGCCAGAACAGGTTCCACCGGCAATTGCCCGTTGTTTTGAGATGCTTATCCCTGTCTTGATTGTGTTCATGACGCTGTACCCGTTAAGCCTATTTGTTCAGGCTCAGTCAGGTATGCTGATTCCTGATGTGGTGATGGATCTGTTCAGACCGCTAGTTAGTGCATCAAATACTTTGCCTGCCATTATCGGTGCGCTTCTACTGTCACAGCTACTATGGTTTGCTGGTATTCATGGTGCTGCAATCGTTGTTGGTCTGCTGTCACCAATCTTCCTGACCAATATCGGCGCTAACACTGCAGCGTTTGTTGCAGGCGAGCCTATTCCAAACCTACTGACTCAGCCGTTCTGGGACTTCTATATCTTCATTGGTGGTTCGGGTGCAACCTTGGCCTTGGCTATTTTGATGGTATTCAGCCGCTCAGTTCACCTGCGCAGCTTGGGACGCATGAGTGCGGTTCCTGGATTCTTCCAGATTAACGAACCAATCATTTTCGGTGCGCCAATCGTAATGAACCCAATGCTATTTGTTCCTTTCCTACTAGCTCCAATTGTGAATGCAATCATTGCCTTCACAGCTGTCAAGATGGGGCTTGTCGGTATGGGCGTAGCAACAACACCATGGACAACGCCAGCAATTATCGGCGCATCTTGGGGTACGGGCTGGACACTGGCACCTGTGTTCCTGGTTGTGGCTCTTCTGGTTATTGACCTGCTTATTTACCTACCATTCTTCAAGATGTTCGAGAAGCAGTTGCTTGAAGATGAGAAGAAAGTTGCTGATAGCTCTAAAGAGGAAGCCGCTGAAGGCACTCCAGCGACAGCATAATTTAGTACTTGGGCTACGGGTTTATCCGTAGCCCCTTTTTTACCTACACGAGGAGAGAAAAATGGACCAGGAAGCAGTTGTTATGGAAATCATTGTCAATGCCGGTGAAGCACGCAGCTTGTGTTTTGAGGCATTGGCCAAGGCGAAGAAGCAGGAACTGGAACAGGCCAGAGAGCTGCTACAGCAAGCCAAAGATTGTCTGAACCGTGCCCACCTAACCCAGACTCAGTTGATTGAAGCTGATCAGGGAGAAGGTAAGGTGAAGATGACATTAGTGATGGTACATGCCCAGGATCACTTGATGACGACTATCTTGGCGCATGAGCTAACCAATGAAATGGTATCTATGTACGAAAACATGTCTAAATAAATAGGGATGGATTATGACTAAATCACCTCTAAAACTGGCCATCATCGGCGGTGGCAGCAGCTATACGCCGGAGTTGGTTGAGGGTGTTTTGAAAAGGCTTGACCGTGTGCCAGTCAAAGAAATGCATTTTGTCGATGTCGAGGCTGGACAGGATAAGCTCGAGATTATTGAGGCACTGACCCGGAGGATGGTTGAAAAGGCGGGGGCTGATATCACGATTAAAGCTTCGCTGGATCGCCGAGCTGCAATAGAAAATGCTGATTTTGTCATGACTCAGTTTCGTGTCGGTGGGCTACAGGCTCGCGCGAATGATGAGCGTATCCCATTAAAATATGACGTGATTGGCCAGGAGACGACGGGACCAGGTGGATTTGCCAAAGCGCTTCGGACTATTCCTGTTATCTTGGATATCTGTAAGGATATCGAGGAACTTGCCCCGAATGCCTGGATGCTTAATTTCACCAATCCGGCAGGGCTGGTGACTGAAGCGGTTCAGAAATACAGCAAAGTAAAAACTATCGGATTGTGTAATGTCCCCGTCTCAATGAAGATGATGATTGCCGAGATGATGGATTGCTTGCCGGAAGAGCTGTCGCTTGAGTGTGCAGGGTTGAACCATTTGGTATGGGCCCACCGCGCATGGCTTGATGGCAAGGATATTACTGCAGAAGTGCTGAAAAAAGTCGGTGATGGTGCCAATTTCAGCATGAAGAATATTTTTGAAGAGCCTTGGGATCCGGCATTTCTGAAAGCCTTGGGGGCTATCCCATGCCCTTACCACCGTTATTTCTATCAGACTGATGCGATGCTGGCGGAAGAAAAGGAATCTTCCCAAAACGAGGGAACTCGTGCAGAACAGGTGATGAAAACGGAACAAGAGCTGTTTGATCTGTATCAAAATGAAAATCTTGCAGAAAAACCAGAGCAATTGGAAAAACGAGGTGGTGCTTACTATTCTGATGCATCACTGAATCTGGTTGATGCGATCTATAACGATCTAAAGACGATCCATGTAGTGAACGTACGTAATAACGGAACCATTGCGACGTTGCCTGATGATGCCGTGATTGAGTGCAGCTCCGTGATTGGAA
The DNA here is from genome assembly GCF_001939735.1 of Photobacterium proteolyticum. Taxonomy (GTDB): domain Bacteria; phylum Pseudomonadota; class Gammaproteobacteria; order Enterobacterales; family Vibrionaceae; genus Photobacterium; species Photobacterium proteolyticum. Next base: position 20,129 of record NZ_MJIL01000091.1, on the reverse strand, counting down.
GCTGGGGTGCCAGGCCACTGATGATTGGAGAGCTGAGTCCGTCTGTGATTGGTTTGATTGGTCAGGTGAAAGCCTATGAGCAACTTACCGTTGAGGCTGCCGTTTTGGGTGATTATGACAAGGGGCTCATGGCGTTGGCGAATAACCCTTTGGTTCCTGATATCAGCAAAGCGAAAGCAATTTTTGACGATATTTTGAAAACGAATCACGATTATCTGCCGCAATTTAATCAGTAGTATGAAACTAAAGAGCAGTGTGCCAGGTGAAAACCAGGCGGCTGCTCTTCTTTTTAGGTGGTTGTTATGCATGTTATTTTTAATGCCGATGATTTTGGTTTGACACCTGGGGTCAACCTGGGAATTGTTGATGCGTGCCAGTCTGGTGTTGTGCGTTCAACAACGCTAATGGTCGGTATGGAGGCAGAGAAGCATGCAGTTGATTTGGTCTCCTCATCGCCAGCGCTGAAGGTTGGGCTTCACTTACGCTTCACAGCCGGAGCGCCGCTAACCGATATTCCCTTTCTGGTCGGCGATGATGGATTGTTCGAGATGAAGGAAGGGTTTTGGCGAAAACGTAATTTCTCGCAGCAACTGATTGCCGATGAGGTCATTGCACAAATTTCCCGCTTTAATGAGACCGGACTTAGTCTCAGTCATATCGACAGTCATCACCATGCGCATATGCATCCGCAAATCTTGCCTGTTGTGCAAGAAATCGCGCGTGACTGCCAGGTTCCGTTGAGAGCGACGGGGTTTTATGGCAAAACGCAGAATGATTGCCGCTATGCTTTTGATGACAGCTTCTATGGCGAGAATATATCTCAGGATAAGGTGCTGCAGATAATCAACAGGCACCGCGGTAACTGTGATGTTTTGGAAATCATGGTCCACCCGGCGTATGTTGATCAGGCTCTTATGGATGTTAGCTCTTACAATACCTATCGGGCCAAAGAGCTTGATATCCTGACCGATAGTAACTTGTCTGAAGCATTAGACGAACTTGGCGTTACAGTGAGTGATTATTCCATTTTGTCTTCGTAAGTTAAGATTATTGTGATCAAACCTATTGTCAGCAGCTTTATGTGAATTTGGCTTGGTACTATAGTCGAGGGGTATAGTGGTGAGAGTGAAATTGATTCTCGAGCATTATGTTACTCAGCAGGTTTTAGAGGTAGTGCAGTAACCATGGCAAGTATTAAAGATGTGGCATCCCTGGCGGGGGTTCACCGTTCAACGGTTTCGAGGATCATTAACGGCGAGGGGAAATTCCGCTCGGACACCAAGCGGAAAGTAGAGCGCGCAATGGCCGAGCTAAATTATCGCCCGAGTGCGATTGCCCGCTCATTGGCCACAGCTTCATCAAATATGACTGGTTTGCTGGTAACCTACTACACTGGTGGTTTTTTTGGTGAAATGATGGAGCAGGTCCAGGCTGAGCTGGATCAACATGATAAATTTCTGATCACCGCCCAGGGGCATCGGCGTGCAGATGGCGAACGTGAAGCGATACGTCGCTTTCATGATCTCCGTTGTGAAGGTTACATCCTGAATAGCCGTTACTTAAGTGACGATGAACTTCGGGAGCTGGCGCAAGAGCCTACCCCGTTTGTCCTGCTCGATCGTGTCGTCGAAGGGTTGGAGTCGCGGTGTATCACTTTTGATCATAGCCTGGCTGCAAAGATGGCCGTTGATTACCTGGTTGAGCAAGGGCACAGCGACATTGCCTGTATTTCAGGTCCGCGCAATCGCGCCAGTTGTAATCAACGATATCAAGGCTATGTACAGGCGCTTAAAAATGCAGGATTAGCACTTGATCCTCGGCTAACGGTTGAGGGTAACTATGGCCGTGAAAGTGGTTATCTTGCCGCACAAAAGCTATATCATACGGCGCCGGAGATGACGGCGCTGTTTTCTTGCAGTGAAGAAATGATGCAAGGGGCACTGCAGTTTTTCCATGAGCACCATGTCGAGATCCCGCGCCAGCTTTCACTGATCAGTTTCGATAGTATCGATTTATGTGCGACTATGTACCCTTTCGTTTCGTCCGTCCACTTTCCTATCAGTGACATGGCACAGGTTGCTGTTGGGTTGCTAATGAGTCAAATCAATCAACAGGATGCCTGTATACAGCGGCATTTCGAGCCGGAATTACGCATTCGTAACAGTGTGAATAGACGTGAGTTTGTGAGCGGATAACCCAGCTTCTGAATTACTTTCAATATCACCCTTGGATCGTCGATCGGTGGTATTCGTATGGCTCCTGTGTTACGACAGAGGAGTGACTTCGGCTTGACCGCTCCCCATTTTCTTTGAACAAATATTGAAGAAAAGTAATTGTGTATCAATTGTGTATACGTATAATAGTGCCACCTGCCCGAGTGGTGAAATTGGTATACACGACGGATTCAAAATCCGTTTCCTTCGGGAGTGACGGTTCAAGTCCGTCCTCGGGCACCATATCTCATATGACAAAGCCTCGACTTCAGTCGGGGCTTTGTTGTATCTGGCCCTCCTTTTTGTTTGCTCAAGTCATTCCTAATATTGTTCCTTCGCGTTGTGTTTTTGTAGCTACCTTTTAAGTACAGCAATTGTCACTGGCGAGGGTGGATATGGATGTAAGTTTCAAATATGCAGATGAGTTTGGCCCATTTAAGGTGATTCAGCTGCATGAGCCTTCTCTGTCTCTGAAAGCTGCTTTGGTAGTTGATAATGTAGCGCTGGGACCTTCAATCGGTGGCATTCGAATGGCGCCGGATGTCACGATTGATGAATGTTTCCGGCTGGCACGGGCGATGACCTTCAAAAATGCGGCGGCCGGGCTGCCTCACGGCGGTGGCAAGGCGGTCATTTGTGCTGATCCAAAAATGCCAAAAGCGGAAAAACAGGCGGTTGTTCGGGCATTCTGCCAGGGGCTACGTAATGAGGAGAGTTATATTTTTGCGCCGGATATGGGCATGGACGAAGAGTGTATGGCCTGGATCCGGGACGAAATCGGACGAGTTGTCGGCTTGCCTCGTGAGTTGGGAGGCATTCCGCTTGATGCGTTGGGGGCTACTGGCTGGGGGCTGAGTCATGCTGTTGATGTGGTTGCTGAGAAATATGGGATCTCGATTCAAGGTGCCCGGTTTGTGGTGCAAGGCTTCGGGGCTGTCGGTAAGCATGTCAGCCGATTTCTGGTTGAAAAGGGGGCCCGATTAGTCGGTGTGGCGGATTCCCGGGGAGCTATTTGCGATGAAAACGGTTTTGATATCGATGCTCTGATTGAGCTGAAGGCACAGGGAAAGTCAGTGACTGAATACCCTGATGCGACGATGGTGTCAGCGGATGATTTGATTGAGCAGGAATGTGACCTCTGGATTCCGGCCGCCCGTCCGGATGTTATTCATGAAGGGAATGTTCAGCGGCTCAATACCAGAGCGGTGATCCAGGGAGCAAATATCCCCTGTAGCAAAGAGGCCGAGGCTTATCTTCATCAGCAGGGCATATTGTGCTTGCCTGATTTTATCGCCAATGCCGGCGGGGTTATCTGCGCTTCGATGGAATATCATGGCGCGACACAAGCAGCCGCTTTTGATGCGATTCAAGAGAAGGTGCAACGCAACACCGAAGAGGTGCTCTGCCGGATAACAACACAATCTGTTTCACCCCGCGAAGCAGCGATAGCGCTGGCCAAAGAGCGTTTGAAAAAGGCGATGGCTTACCGGCGCTACTCATTGTTTTCGACTGCGCCACACTTCCTTTGAGCTAATAGTTAAAGCGGGGAACTCGTATGATCAGGGCAGTAAAAAGCTATTTTCACCGCGGCGGCATGGAACCTTTGCTTGGCAAAACGATTCCTGAGCATTTTTCCGACATCGTCAGCTGTTACCCTGAGCGGGAAGCGGTGGTCGCTGTTGCTCAAAACCGGAGGCTGAGCTACGGAGAATTAGACAAAGAAATAACAAAACTGGCAAAAGGCTTGCTGGGGGCTGGGTTTAAGAAAGGGGAGCGGGTCGGAGTCTGGGCGACGGATAACCTGGAGTGGCTGTTGTTGCAGATAGCGACAGCCCGCATTGGTGTCGTATTGGTCAATATCAACCCGGCTTATCGTCAGCGGGAGCTGGCATATGCGCTGCAATGCTCTGAGGTACAGGGGCTGTTTGTGATCCCATCTTTTCGTGATAGTGATTATCTTTCGATGCTGACCTCCCTGGTGCCTGAGTTGCTAACCGGCAAACCGCTTTCTGTACTCAATAATCAGGCGCTGCCGTTTTTACGAACTGTGGTGGTATATGATCCGGCCGCACCGGAAACAACAGCCCGGCCAGCACCCGGCTTTACACTCTGGTCAGAGATCATCAAGGCGGGTGAAGCGGTATCGGAGCCGGTACTCGAGGCGATGACGAGTAGTCTGGATTGCGATGAGCCGATTAATATTCAATATACATCCGGTACGACCGGGTTTCCGAAAGCGGTCGTGCTGACACATCACAACATCCTCAATAATGCCTACTTTTCTGCGAAGGCGATGCATTTTACTGAGCAGGATAGGCTGTGTGTGCCTGTGCCGTTTTATCACTGCTTCGGGATGGTGCTGGCAAATTTGCTGTGTCTTTCAGTTGGTGCCTGCATTGTGATCCCGGCAGAGCACTTTGATCCGCAAGCAGTACTGAAAGCGATTGATAATGAAAAGTGCACCGCAATCCACGGCGTGCCGACCATGTTTATTGCTGAGCTGGAATCTCAGGATTTTGCCGACTACGACATGAGCTCCCTGCGTACTGGTATTATGGCGGGAGCGCCTTGCCCGCCGCCGCTTATGAGGAGGGTGATGGAAGAGATGCACTGCCGGGAAATTCTGATTGGTTACGGGGAGACCGAGGCCTCACCGTTGACGCACCTCACCTCGCGAGATGACAGTCTGGAGCGGCGAACCGAAACGGTCGGGAAAAACCTTCCACACCAAGAGGTTAAGGTTGTTGAACTGAACGGCGGGGCAACGGTGCCGTTAGGCGTCGTCGGTGAAATTTGCTTTCGAGGTTACCACCTGATGCACGAGTATTATGGCAATGAGCCAGGAACCCGGGCGGCAATTGATGAACATGGCTGGCTGCATTCGGGCGATCTGGGCTCGATGGATGCGGAGGGGTACGTGAAGATCACCGGGCGAATGAAGGAGATGATCATCCGTGGTGGAGAGAATATTTACCCGCTTGAAATTGAATCATTTTTATTTGCTCACCCGAAAATTCAGCAAGTGGCAGTGTTTGGGGTTCCCGATGAGTATTACGGAGAGCAGGTTGTCGCATGGATCCAGCTTCAATCCGGAGAAGCGCTGACAGACAGGGAACTTCGAGCTTATTGCGAAGGGCAGTTAGCTCATTTCAAAATTCCGGCTTACATTCGCTTTGTGGACCGTTTTCCGATGACTGTGACCGGAAAGCTGCAGAAATTCCGGATGCGTGAGCTGGAAGTGGAAAAGCTCAATCAGCTGAAAGGTGAGCGAGAGTAAGAGTGATTTGCTCAATGACTCTTCATTTTCCTCACACCGTTGATGCCGTAACCTTCATATTTCTTCTTATTTTTGTGGCTTTGATCACGCTTTTGAGGGGCGAAAATCGCGCCTGGAAGAGAAAAATTTACAGAATCCGCTTGCCAAACCTGAAACATCCTTTACTAATAACAGGATATGCAAAATAACAATACAGGAGTGTAGTAGTATGCGAGCAGCAAATCCTGAGTATTTACTGGCGGCATTGCGGGGAGTCATTAAGGCAAAGGGTCTAACCTATAAGGAGTTGGCCGATCGGCTTGGGGTTCCTCTGTCCACGTTTAAACGTCATTTGTATAGCCCGAGTATTACTCTTGAGAAGTTGCTTGATTATTGCCTGGAGGCTGATACGACTCTGGAAGAGTTGCAGAAGCTGGCGATTAAGCTGCAGCACGATAATGATAGCTTTTTCAGCCATACCCAGGATGAGGTTTTTTATCAGTTTCCTCAACTCTATGACTTCTACCGTGAGCTTCGGCATCTGCGACACCAAGATAGTTACGAGCATATGCAGCAAAAATATGGTCTGGATAATTCATCGACATATGCCTACCTGCGGGCGCTGGAAATGTTGGGGCTGGTCAAGCTTGCCGATGACAATAAGATTCAGCTGATTGGTCCCTACTATTACCGCTTTTCAGATGATTCCAAGTTAAGTCAGAAGTACAAGGAAATTCTCAAGGAGCAGGCGTTGGAAAACCCCAATTGCGTCAGGGTCGGGTTTTCACGTATGTACCTGAAAGAAGAGCAATTGGAGGCCTTGAACAAACTTTTGGCAAAAGAGGTGCTTAAGTACCATAGCGAGAATATGCAAAATGATGCCACCAGTCAGGAATTGCTCCGTAATGTGCTGTTGTTCGTAACCCAGCACCAGCCGTTAGCCTTCTCCGAGGGGATAGCTTCGTTACCCAATTCTTTTCTTCAGGACGTCAAAGCTGCTATTGCGAATTTTGAAGAGCAGGGAGCATAAATACTCCCTCTGAATGCGTGAAGGCAGGCCTCCTCAGGTTGATACTGCCTGATGACAGGCGACGAGATGCTGCTCGTTGTTCTGCGTCAAAGTCGGGTAAGTGTTTTGGCACAGACTGTCGGCTTGTGGGCACCTTGATGCAAAGTGACACCCTGGTGGAGGGGCCATGGGGGATGGGACATCGCCTTCCAGCATGACACGCTTGCCGCGCTGACGCGGATCCGGGATAGGGATCGCTGAGATCAGCGCTTTGGTGTAAGGGTGTTGCGGGTTGCTAAACAGTGTTTCTGTATCGCTGAGCTCGACAATCCGCCCCAGATACATTACGGCGATCTTGTCTGAGATATGACGGACCACCGATAGGTCGTGAGCAATGAAGATCAAGGCCAGGTTCATCTGCTTTTGCAGATCAAGCAGCAGGTTGATGATTTGTGATTGTACAGAAACATCCAGAGCGGATACCGCTTCGTCGCAAACAATCAGTTTCGGGTTGAGTGCGATTGCCCGTGCGATGCCGATCCGTTGGCGTTGTCCGCCGGAGAATTCATGCGGGTAACGGTTGGCAGCAGAGGCGGGTAGTCCGACTTTTTGTAGCAGCTCTTTGATCCAGACTTCGCGTTCTTCCGGCAGGCCGATACTGTGGATTTCATACGGCTCGGCAAGAATGGTACCTATGGTATGGCGGCCGTTAAGGCTCTCCATAGGATCTTGAAAGATGATTTGCATCTCTTTGCGCAGAGATACCATTTCCGACGGACTCAGATTGGTAATATCTTGTCCGTTATAGAAGATCTGCCCGGCTGTCGGCTCATGCAGTTTGAGTAGGGTGCGGCCCACTGAACTTTTTCCGCAGCCCGATTCACCGACCAGGCCAAGAGTCTCTCCTGCCTTGACATCGAATGATACACCGTCGACAGCATAGACGTATTTGGGCTTGCGAAACAGTGAACCTCGCAGTGCGTAGTGTTGCTTCAAGTCGACTAATTTAAGGATCGTCTCAGGCATGGTTGACCTCGTTTATCTTCAGGCAACTGACGAAGTGCCTCGGTGATATCGCCTGCGGCTGTGGTACGGTTTCGCCACAATGTTCGCTCTGGTAGTGACAGCGGTTACGGAACCGGCAGCCAGATGGCATCTCTTTAAGGTGGGGAACTGAGCCCGGGATGGTATCCAGCTTGGTTTTCGGTTTACCCTCGATACGCGGAATCGAGCGCAGTAGCCCCTGCGTATAAGGGTGCTTGGGAGATTCGAACAGGGTGAACACATCCGCCCGTTCCACCACCCGGCCGGCATACATCACCACTACCTCATCACACATTTCGGCAACAACGCCCAGATCATGGGTAATGAAGATGATGGCCATGTCATTTTCTTCCTGGATGGAGCGCATCAGTTCAAGGATCTGGGCCTGAACAGTCACATCTAAAGCCGTGGTCGGTTCATCAGCTATCAAGATGTCCGGTTTGCAGGCCAGAGCCATGGCAATCATTACCCGTTGGCGCATCCCGCCAGAAAGTTCATGAGGGTAGACATTGAAGCGTTGTTCGGCTGCTGGAATACCTACCCGCTGCAGCATATCAATAGCTGCCTGTTTTCGTTCAGTTTTGGAATATTCCGGCCGATGCAGCTCATAGACCTCACACAGTTGGCGTCCCACTGAGTGGACGGGGTTCAGGGCTGTCATCGGATCCTGGAAAATCATTGAGATCCGCGCTCCGCGAGTGCGGTAGAGATCTTCCGGGGCCATGCTGACAAGATCGGTGTCATTATAGGTAATGGAGCCCGCGGTCACTTTGCCGTAAGGTCGGGGTAGCAGCCCCATAATCGAAGCTGCGGTGACGCTTTTACCACAACCAGACTCACCGACAACCCCGATGGTTTTGCCTTTGGCGACACTGAATGAGACGCCGTCCAGTACTTTAATTTCCCCTTCATCGGTTGAGAAGGTGGTTTCCAGATCCTTGATAGTCAGGATATCGTTATTGTTACTACTCATTGTGTGGCATTTCCTTATCCCTGAACGAAACGTTTGTCGATGAGGGTGACAGGCTCAAAGAACTTGTCGTCATCCAGGGCTTCCTTGGTTGCTCTTTTCTCGTCAAGGTCAATCCAGAACAGACCGAATTCCATTTTACTGGCATCGAGAATATCGCGGGACAATGCAGTGCCCAGTCCTTGAGGCAGCTTGACATAACGCCAGTGGGAACCTCGCGAGAACGGCACCGAATAGGTTGGTATCACGCAGTTGCAGTCAGCGATTTTTTGCTGGATTTGCCGTGATATCTCAGCCTTTTTGCTGACATCAAATTCAGTGTCAAATGCTTCAATTAACTTGTCCATCTCCGGGTTGGCATAGTTGGTGAAGTTATTGGTTTGCGGATGTGCATTTGATGAGTGGAAGTACTGCCAGTAAACAGGCAGTGCGCTCGTACCCATACCCAGGAAGGCTGCCTGATGTTTTTTCTCAAGAAGTGACTTGAAGCCGGTAGCACCGTCAACCAATTTGAGTTCAAGATCCAGACCGGCTTTTTTTGCTTCTTCCTTCAGTACCACAACCCGGGCTGTGTGCATTTTGGTCAGATAGGTCAGAGTGATGGCAAGGCGCTCGCCCTTGTTATTGATACGGGTACCGTCGCTGTCCAGACGGTCGAACCCGGCCTTTTCGAAATATTCGGCGGCCAGTGCCGGATCAAACTTCTTGGCTTTGATGTCCGGGTTATCGTAGTCGCCATAACCAGAGCCGAAGCTTTGCTGGTGGGCATAATCTCCGCGCAGGGCGACATCAATCATTTTTCCGACATTCAGAGAGTGGGCAATACCCTGGCGGATATCGGCATTATCCATCAGCGGAGCCTGAAGGTTCAGCCATACTCCGGCCGCACCTTGAGGGGACTGGTTGTAAAACCATGACTTCTGAATGTAGCCCTTATCATAGAGCGGCCCCTTGGCTTTGTTGTGCCACAGGGACGGAAAGACCATGTAATAAGCATCCAGCTTGCCACGCTCGAAATACTTAAGGGCAATATCAGTATCACGGATCACCTTGATGATGATCTTGTCAACGTTGTAGCGATGCTGGTAGTAGCGGTTGGTGTATCCCCACCAGTTATCAACCTTCACTAGGTGAACGGCCCGGCCTTTGCGAATTTTACCAACTTTGTACGGTCCGGTAGTCGGCTCGGCTTTCCAGTTATAGCGACGGATGAAATCGTTCGGAAGCTGACCGCCCGGATAGAAGTGCGCCGGTTTAGGCATGATGTTTAGCCGCATGATCAGCTCATCGTCAGCCAGTTGATCGGCGGAGTGGAGGGCAAAGGTGTAGTTGTCATAGACAGTGATCCCCGCCACCTTGTTGGTGAAGTAATCTTTGTACCATGGCGCCTTGGCATTCTCGCTTCTCATGTAGTCGAATACAAAGGCGAAATCCCGGCTGGTGATTGGCTCGCCGTCGGTCCAGCGTGCCTTTTCATCGATCCGAAAGTAGAGGGTTTTGTGGTCGTCACCAAAGGCCCACTCCTTTGCAATAGCTGGCAGAAACTGTCGGGTGTTCGGCTGCTGCTGGAGCAGAGCCGGGTTGCCATCGAGCAAAAAGGCCCGAAAGCTTCCGTTAGAATCAGGGCCGATAGTGCGCAACGTCAGCGGAAAGCTTGAAATATGTAACCGGTAAGTGCCGCCTGCTTTGGCCCGGCTGTCGGCAAACAGCGGCTGCTCCGGATTAGAAATCCAGTTCAGGCCCGACGGGAGCTCTGCTGTCAGCCCCTTGCCCTGGCACAGTACCGTAACGACTGCGAGCAGAGAGGCCATCCAAAATTGTCTCATTGTTTCTCCATACATTTATGTTCTCGGTGGCTGCCTTGCTACCGTTTTAATGTTGTGGTTTGTATGAACCGTTATCTGTCATGAGCATAGTGCGCTCAGCTATCAGATGTAGCGGGTGTATTTTTTCGGGTCGAAGGCTTCCCTGACGCCTTCACCAATAAAGGTCACCATGGTCAGTACCGACACAATAGCCATCACAACCGAGCCGATGATCCAGTAGGCATCCAGGTTTGATTTACCCTGTTGCAACAAGTCACCCCAGCTCGGGGTTGGCGGCATTAGCCCTAGCCCGAGGTAGTCCAGCGCGGTTAGCGTGGTGATATTGGCAACAATGCCGAACGGTGCCAGGGTGATCACCATGACCATGGTATTAGGCAGGATGTGTTTGACGATCACCCGCCACAGGCCTGCTCCCTGAGCCCGGGCTGCCATAACGTATTCCCGGGCTTTTTCTTTATAGGTCATGGTTCTCATGTACCAGGTAATGCTGATCCAGCCGAACATAACGTTAATCAGAACGAACAGTAAAAAGCTTGGCTGGATAATCGAGACCATGATCATGATGACGTAGAGGAAGGGTACCATCGACCACACCTCAATGACCCGCTGCATTACTAGATCGAATTTGCCGCCGAGGTAGCCCATCAGTGAGCCAATTAGCACGCCAATGGTGTAGCAGAGTGTCAGGGTCAGTATGGCGAACCAGATAGCGATCCGGAAACCGTAAATCAGGCGGGCGAGCACATCACGCCCTGACTCATCGGTGCCCAGGTAGTGCTGGCTTTCCAGTGAAGGCGGATTCGGTGGGTAGTGCATGCCATCGAAGTCCTGCTCGTACGGATTCCAGGGAATAACGGGCATCAGTACCCAGTTCCCTTGTCCTTCTTCGGCAAAGGATTTTTTCAGCTGGCGGTAATTCACTTCGTAGCCGTAATCAAGGCCGAACATCTCACCGGTTTTTACCTCAGAGTAGGTCGGAAAGTGCAGCTCGCCTTGGTAGGAGACAACCAGAGCCCGGCTGTTAACCAGAAGCTCGGCAACACAGGAGAGCAGCACCAGGGTCGTCAGGAGCACGAAGGAATAGTAGCTTCGCTTGATGGAGCGGAAGCGGTTAAGTTTCTTTTTGGTTAGTGGATTTAACGGCATGGTTTAGCTCCCGAATTTAACCCGAGGGTCGACAATGGCAACACACATATCCGAGAGGATGTTACCGAACATCAACAGCAGGGAAGACATAGCCAGGATCCCCATGACAACCGGGTAATCGCGCTCGATGATCGATTCGTACCCCAGCAGGCCGATACCGTCGATATTAAAGACCACCTCGATAAGGAATGAACCGGCAACAAATACCGAGACAACATTGCCCAGATGGCTGGCAATCGGGATCAGGCTGTTGCGCAGGGCGTGTCTACGCACGGCATGTCGGAAGGGAAGCCCTTTGGCAATGGCCGTTTTGACGTAATCTGCTGCCAGGTTTTCCAACAGGTTGTTTTTCATTGTCATGGTGAGGATGGCGAAGTCCCCGATGATGTAACAGAACAGGGGAAGAACAGCATGAGAGAACAGGTCCGTTATTTTGTCCGGCCACAGTAAGTCGTCAAAATCATCGCTGACGAAGTCGCCCATCGGGAACCAGTCGAGATGGAATGCAAAGAAAGAAATCAGAAACACCCCGACGACGTAGTTCGGCAGGGCATAACCGATAAACACCATCACCGAGCTGACATTATCGAACCGGGAACCGTGTTTCATCGCCTTGATGATCCCGAGCGGAATTGATATCAGGTAGCTGATCAGAAAGGTCATTAAACCGTAGAACAAGGAGACGGGCAGCCGCTCTTTTATCATGCCCCATACCGGCTCGTAATAGCGGGTAGATTCGCCTAAATCAAGTTGCACCAGTTTACCCAGCCACTCGGTATAGGCCTCGAATATCGGCTTGTCCAAACCATAGAAGGCATTCAGTTCGGCAATTTGTTCATCTGACAGTGTTTGTGAACCTTGTTGGTTTCCTCCCCCGCTTTCCATTGACTGGGATTGCATCTGAGCAATCATCCGCTCAACCGGGCCGCCGGGAACAAAGCGGGTCAGGGCAAAAACAAGCAGGGTGACGCCAATAAAGGTAGGGATTATCAGTAGCAGTCGTCGGCTAAAGTAGGCTAGCAAGGGAAGCTCCTTTGCATCTTTAACGTAAGTTGTTTGGAGTTATTCATGGTCGGTCATGCATCCGTGATATGGCCTGTATTTGTTCAGTCGCGGTGAGTCGAAATCCCCGGGTATCATTGATACCAGGGGATTGTCGAGAATTGCTTAGTAGTAGGTTTGTAGTACCGGAAGCTGCTCTAGCGCATAACGATACTGGATGTATTCCCTTGTACTCCACAGCCAGATGATTTCAGGGTCGACATCATAAACGGCCGCCTCTTTCTTTCTGGACTCTTCGTCTTTAATCGCGTTCAGGGCCTCGTCGATACCTGTCGCATAGCTGTCAGCACTGGTTAATAAGGCCTCCAGATACTCAGGGTCATCATCCTTGTAGCTACGGATAGCATTCCAGGCAGCAAGAAGGTTATCTTTTGTATGACAACGGGTGCTGTTTGATGCTGGTGTGTAACAGTCGTTTTCCTTATCGAAACTGAACTTAGCAGGAGTGAATATGCTCGCTCTGAACAACGACTCGAAGTACGGTGTCTTTTTCAGAAGACTCACTGCTTCAGTATCACGTAACATAAACAGGGTGAAATCATTCAGGTTTCGAATCCCGTATGTTTTCAGGTTTTGTTTGGTAACTGAAGAGGCGTTTTCCAGCTTCTCTAGCTCTTCTTTTTTCCCGTTGATTAGCAGGGCTTTTTCAGCCATACGGAAACCAAGTCGGTTACGACGTGTTACTACGTAGTTTCGGGCTTTGAGGCTAAACTCATAGCCATTTTCTGTATCTACACCATAGCCGGGACGAGTTAGGGTAATCGCGTCGATTAGGAACTTGGAACTGTCTGACAGGCCATATTCATCGGCATAGCCAAATGCAACCAAGTTATGTATCAATGCCGAGTACGTAGGTGTTACTGTCGTCTGCGACATTTGGAAGTAATATCGTAGCCAGGACAGGTAGGACGGCACATCAATCGCTCGCTTGATATCCGGACGATATGGTTTGATCGTCTTTTTGGTGTTTCCATCTTGATCAACAAAGATTGGGGCCGGATAAGCATCATAGCCGAAACCAAGATGTCCCAAATAAGCCTGTACTTTCTGAGGCGTCCCTTGAGTGCCGCTACGAGGGTCTGATACATCAAGAAGTGCGATGTTGGACTTATCTCGGCTGAGCGTATGATCGCTACGTTTTACCAGCATTTGGGCGGCGAGTAACTTATCTGGCCAGATCCCCATTAGATCGATGGCATTTGATGAAGTTTGGTACGGGTTGTTGGCGCGCATGTTGGCATGTGAGCGACCGTCCCGAGTTTCGGAAAGGACTTTGATGTTATCGTATCCACTTGACATGGCATTGACTAGATCTGGGTCAAAACACGATGTTGGTAGCGTTGTCTTATGCTGGATCCCTGGACCGTAAGCACTCCAAAGATCTGACAGTGCAACAAATCGGTTGATCGGAGCTTGCCCTGATGGCGTGACTTCAAGCTCACAAACTTGGTCCGGAGTACTCATGACCTTAACGAAGAAGTTGGCTGCCTCAAGAGCAGCATCAAAAGTATCACAAACCTGCTGAGCTCCTTTAGGCAAGTTCTTTCGGGTAGAAGAGCGAGTACAGTTGTCGGTATAGTAATTGGCAACATTTTGGCCGTAGCTGTCTTCAGCTCCTCTTAACTGACCTAGCTGATAGTCAATTTCGCCAAGATCTTCAACGACCTTACGAATTTGGTTGAATTGGTTCCAGCGTCCGAAAGTGTAGTCTTGTAGTTGATAGTCATAGAACTTGTATTTTCCGTCTCGGCGGTTGACCAGATCGTAATTATCCCAATATTTTTGAATCCGGAACTGAGTGAGTTCCAGAATATTAGTGCCTTCGTCAAAACGGTTACAGGTTGTTGTGCTTTCTACATGTTCGTCGGTGCAATAGATGTAATTTTTAACTGTTGTTTCAGGCGAAGTCGTTGCTAAGTTTTTCTTTAATTGATCAAGGGCGCCCAGAGGGTAGGCCTGATGATTGTGACGTAGGGTTTCATCAATATCACGAAGGCTGATGAATTGAGATGCGGTTTTTTCTTGCCCTGAACTTGGCTGATTGACTTCGACTTGGCGACCATAGCCGAACTTCAGCGCAGCGATGTCATATTTACCGTAAACTGGCAGTTCATCAAAGATTGTTGCGCCGTAATCCATAATAGAACTGTAGGCCGGTACTTTTTCACTACCAAATTTGACGGCTTCATCTTGATGATAGAAGTTATCTTTATCGACAGAGCCCATAAAGTTATGGCGAAGGCCAAGGTTGTGTCCGAATTCGTGAACCAGCGTTGACTTAAACATGTGTGCACTAATGGCATCACTGGCCTTTTGCTGTTGAGCCTGTGACAACTGGTCCCATTTTTTCAGCTTCTTATTGGCATTGTCTGCGTAGTCCGGTGCACTTTGATCAAGGCCACTATTATCAAAGTATCCGCCAGCAAGGTAATCGATGCCCTTGATTAATCCTTTGGATTTAGTGCTTACCCACATAAACTCAGCAGCATACATATTGTGTTCTGCCATATGGTTGAGTTTCTGCTGATAGTTGGCCACCCCTTTGCTGAAGCTTTTTGAGTCTTGCTCATCGGGTGAAAGCCAACGCGGAACGTCATTTATAAACTGAGGCTCATGCTGAACGGGAACCTGTTGACTGGTGGCTGGTGGCAAGTTCAGGCTGTTGTTGACTAAGCTGCTTTCCAGGCCGCTAAATCCAGTTGAAGTGGAACCGCTATCAGCACTCGAGGATGAATCGCTATCTGAATTATCTTCAGGTACAAATGAGTCAGGACGCTCGATTTCGCCGCGATTATAATATTTGGCAAGCTCATTCCACATTCTGCGTGAGGTCGAGCGGATCACGCCAGCATATTGGTTGACATGGGCGTGAACAATTTCACCGGTAAGTGGGTTGGTAGCAGAAGGGCCATAACCCAAAAGGCCATTGTCTGCTGGATCGGTGATTAGGTTGAGTACGTTGTAGCGTAAATCGCCAGTATGAACGCCTGCTTTTTTTGTTGGGTTTACGATTTTAATCGGTGGAACACCAGTACCAGCCAATGTTTTATTCATTTGTTCAATCGTTTCGAGCGTAATGTCACGATAGAACTTACCCTCTTTTTCAAAATAACTGTCGCTTAGATAATAGTCGATCGACTTTTTATTCGGATTAAAACGATTGAGATAATTAAATCTCTGTCCCTGTAAACCAGCTTGGCCTGTTAATGAGCGTTGTTCCTTCTCATCTTTGAAAAAACCAAATCTCGAAACATCACGACCAGGATATTGAATTGTCTCATAATCGCTGCTGGCAAGTTTGTCCAATTTAACCAGAGAGTAGAAAAAACGTGTTTTAAAGGACAGGTTTTCCAAACTATCACCAAATTGACCGTAATCTTCAATGTTTGCGGTGAAGCTGCGTTCAACCTCTACATTGATAGTGCCTTGCTCAGCATCATACTCCCAGTGGATAAGGCGTGGTTCTGCTGTTTCTTCAACATTGTATGCGGAATAGGCAAAGTCAGTTCTGTCGACAGCCAAGGGTTTAATGCCGGCATAATCTGGAGTGAAGTGAGTTGTTTCTTCCCAGTTCAGGTCGGCATCTTCATTGAGTTCTTCTTTGTTGGTGCACTCATCATAATTATCTTCAGCACAACGATATTGCTGGAAAGTGCCCGGAATCTTAAGAACTGGTGCCTGGTTGATGACTGACGCGTAGCGGCTGTCCTTGCCGGGTTCGACAGTATCGCGATCGACTTCTTCAGCGACAATACCATTGGTTTTATCAAAACGGAGTTTGACAAGTTTTGGCGTGCCTTGAAAGAAACCACGCTGGGTGATGGCATAACGAGGGGCTGCGCCTGTAGATGGCATATATAGCCAGAGAGATTCTGTATCTAAGGTGTTTTTGGCTATTTGTTCTTGTGCGCGAGGAAGAGTGTCATAGCTCCTTTCCTCAGCGCCGCAGCCGTAGAGCGCAATGCTCACCATAGCTGCAATGGCTAATTTCTTATACATGTTGTGCTCACCAAATTATTATGATTAAAGGTCGTAATTTAATGTGATGTAGTAGGTGGGTTTTTCGAGATCGAATAGGTTTTCGATTGGATTCGGACCCCTGTCTGGGTCGTAATATGACGCACTATTTGTCATGCCTGTCGCAAGGCTAAATTCATCGTTAAACTGATATCCCAATTCGGCTGAGTACGTCAGTTCTGGCGAATAACTTGTTCCACGATAGCTCCATGATTTTGAGCTCACAAAGTTAGTGCTGAAAAACCATTTGTTCGGCATGTAATCGACAGACAATAAATTACTGATTCGATACTCTTCGAGTGGATGGCCGCCGGCAGTTGTGTATTGGTGGAAGTTTTTACGTAAACGAATAGAATCGCTAACCAGAAGCCCTTCGATAATATGGTCTAGTGAATAAGAGAATTTAATATTGCCGCGTATTGCAGTATTAAGGTCGTTTTTTATTGACTCATCTGATACTGGAATAAGAATGCGTGAACCTGCTGACATCGCAAGATGGTCAGTCGGATTCCAAATATTATATCTTGTCGCTGTTAACCAAATATCGCTCCAAAACTCACCTCTTTCACCGTCATAGCTGTGTCGGCCAGAGACAATGGCTGTGAATTTTGTACTGGCATTTAGGTAGTACTTAATCGTAGCGGTAAGTGCCAGATTACGGTCGGCTAAATAGTGGTCGTCATCGTAACCATTTCTGCTGTAATCAATACCAATAGACGCTCCCCATTTTTTTTGTTGTGAGGGAACATCCTGAACCTGTTCTTCAGCATGTATGCCATTGGATATCAATACAGATACCATACTAAATAGCATCAAGTTAAACTTCATGACTTGCCCCATTCCCTGTGCGAATTTCGATATGGCGATCCGAGTTGCCACATGAAATATACGTAGTCTTCTTATGATTAGAGGGAATCAATACTAATTCACACGCTGGTAGCAATAAAACGCTATTGCAAAAGTATCATGTAATTATTCGTCCGGTATTAAATGGTGAAACCGGTATGGGTTTTGTGTAAAGCTATGAATTTCGTGAAATTAATGTTTGTCGATATCTATATCTGTGGAGCAGGGTCTGGGTGGGTGCAATAGCTGTTGAGTAGTTCAATTATAGCATTATATATCACTGGTCGGAGGTGGTTGATAATCTTTGCTCTGAATTGGAATATATACGTATTTTAAGGGTGTTAATATTTATGTTAAGAGTGTCCTCTATAAGAAATAACAGGTGATTTTCATCGTTCATCACAGTTAATAGATAAATTATCCGTAAGGTTCTGACAGCCGCACGGTAAGCCGCTAGTATTTGCGTTGCAGCACTCAACGAAATTAAAGAGAGAATAGGGATTTTGTCATCGCGATCAGCCAATAGCCGATATGGCGTCATAATTGAAAATGTCAAAGAGCAGATCCGGCAAAAGATTTGGTTGCCCGGTGAGCGTATACCGTCTGTTCGAGTGATGAGCAAGGCCCAGTCTGTCAGTGTGATGACCGTACTGAAAGCGTATGAGCATTTGGAGGCCGAAGGCTGGATATACGCTAAGGCAAAAGCAGGTTATTACGTTGCAGCCCACTTTAATCGATTGTCTGAGCCAGAACAGGCGACACCGCAGGTTGTGAATCGGTCTATACACATCAATCGGCATGTTTTTGAAGTGCTTCGGGCCTGTAAGCGGCCTGATGTGATCCCTTTCGGATCGGCTTTTCCTGATCCTGAATTGTTTCCGCTCCAGCAATTGGGGCGAACGTTGGCTCAGACAATTAAAACCATGCCGACTAATAGTGGCATCATAGATTTACCACCGGGTAGCCTGGAGCTAAGACGTGTTATCGCTCAGCGCTATTTGAGAGATGGGATACAGGTGTCCCTCGATGATATCGTCATTACATCAGGCGCGATGGAGTCTTTGGGGTTGAGTTTGGCAGCCGTAACTCAACCGGGAGATACGGTAGCGGTTGAATCTCCTGCTTTCTATGGCGCCCTTCAGGCAATTGAAAGGTTAAGGCTGAAAGCCGTTGAAATCCCTACCCATCCCCGGAAAGGTATGTCGGTTGAAGCCTTGGAGGCTGCTATCGAAACCAATGATGTTAAAGCGTGCTGGCTGATGAGTAAGTTTCAAAATCCCCTTGGGGCGACGATGGCTGCTGAGCAGAAACAAGCGATTTACGACTTGCTGGCTAAAAATGATATCCCCCTTATCGAAGATGATGTCTATGCCGAGCTGTATTTCGGCAAAACGAAGCCTTTGCCAATTAAGGCACTGGATGAAAAGGGGGTGGTATTGCACAGCTCCTCTTTCTCTAAATGCCTGGCACCCGGATTTCGAGTCGGTTGGGTTGCCGCCGGACGGTATGCCAGACAGGTTGAAGAGCTCCAGTTTATGTCGACTCTGTCTGTGGGGGCTCCCAACCAGTTTGCATTGACTCAGTACATTCAACATGGGGGGTACGATAATCATCTCCGTCGGCTTCGGCGTACTCTTGAGCAACGGCAGCAACAAATGCTGGGGGCTATCGAACAGTTTTTTCCTGCTGGGACAAAAGTGACAAGGCCTGAAGGTGGATATTTTTTATGGGTGGAGCTGCCGGAGAACATTGATACCTCCGCGATATTAACTGAATTACTGGATAACTATCGAATCAGTATTGCACCGGGAACATTATTTTCTGGGGATCAGCGATATAAGCACTGCATGAGAATTAATTGTGCCTACCCGTGGAATGAACAAAATAGAGCCGCTTTGTGTCAATTGGCGCAGTACTTAACTGAGCTGTGTGATCAAAACTAAAAAAGTCACTGTTCTAACTGTTTATAGCCTTAACTGTTCTACGTCACCTAATTGTCACTGTGTTCCTATTACGGCTCTACCGAACAAGGAGCTGGGGATCATGCTAAACCGAATTGTTAACCCTGAAATCAAATTGCTTGCTGTATCTGTTGTATGCGCCGCGTTGTTAGTGCTTGGGCACTTATTACTGGCTAAAAGTTTGGCAGAGCAGGTTTGGGTGGAATATACCGCAGCAGCGATTCCTTTTGTGCTGTTTGGAATTGGTGCGTTGGCCATTCGCTTTGCGATTGCTAAAGAAAATCAAGACTAGGCGTTACGAGGAAAAGCATTGCAAAGATAAACAAAGCTGTTTCCTGAGTCAAAATTGCGCAGATTACGGCTTGTTGTTTATTTGTTGTTCGCTTGGGCTATTTTTAGTGATTTATTTCAAAAATAGCCTTGCCAACGGAATTGAAGTCTCTATAATGCCGCCTCACCGACACGGAGCACGGCGACTTAAGCCAACAACGTATCGGATTTGTTCTTTAACAATTTGACCATGCAATCTGTGTGGGCACTCGTGAAATGATTAGTCAAACCTTTTGTCTTCACTTTTAAAAAGTGAAAGCAAATATGGCATCAATGAACTGAGTGACCAATTGATACTTCGGTATCAGCACAGTCAATTCAACATTACGTAGTAATGTTTATCAGTATTCGTTGAGCCGACCAAAATCTTAAATTGAAGAGTTTGATCATGGCTCAGATTGAACGCTGGCGGCAGGCCTAACACATGCAAGTCGAGCGGCAGCGACATG
>NZ_MJIL01000090.1 GCF_001939735.1 Photobacterium proteolyticum | reverse complement strand
AGCGGGACATATTTTCTGCTCACCACCCCCTGTCTAATTTACGGATTTAGATTAGGCGACAACTATCCTGACACAGGGGGAGGTCGATTCCTGATGTCTATAACCCCAAACTCTTTTAACTCAGGCTGTAAAGGATGTGGTAAATATCACTGTTGATTCAATGTTTAAACGTCATGATGCTCTAATATTTGAAATTTATGAGGATTATAATCCGTGGCATTATTTGCATCAAGTGTAGATAGTCTTTCATTTAACGAGCTTTAACGAATGAAAGACTTAGCAAAAAAGTTCGGTCATAATTTACGCGGTACTCGACGTGATAAAGGGATTTCTCAAGACAAATTAGCGCTGCTTGCTGATATCGATAGAAGTTACGTAGGTCGCATTGAGCGCGGAGAAGTGAACATCACACTCGAAAAAGCCTACCAGTTGGCTGAGGTGCTTGAGTGTGATGTCAGAGAATTACTTCCCTAAAAAATCTGCTTGCTCAACAGTAGAGTGTTCTTGAATTCGAATAAATGTGGTTCGTTTTTTATCAACTACTTCGCAGTAGTAATAAGGATTATAGTCCTCATCACAGCTCAAAACAAACAGCCAAATAGCTGTTTGTAAAACTACAGTAAAATGATGTTCGTTTACTCTATTCGGCCTATGCGACCGTACGCATGTTTTTATACATGGTCTTGGTGAGCATTCAATTATCAGCGGTCTGTGCGACCGTACGCGGAAGCATGAGTGCTTGAATTGTTCTTGCTAAATTATCAGCGGTCTGTGCGACCGTACGCTGTGCTAACACTCAGTATAGTTTATGAAATACAATAAATTAGAATAAAACATTGAGTTTTACCCTTTTCAAAACCAATATTTTAAATAATTAAAAATCAAGCTGTTACAGCAAGCATTCAAATTTAGGTTATATCTCGGGAACTGTTTGATAATTATTTTCTGAATTTGCTAATCCATAGCTGCTAAAGTAACCAGTTGTTGCTCGCTCAGGTGTTTCTACTCGAACAATATTTAATCGAAACTTCTTATTGCTCACATTCTCAATCGAATGATAATGCCCATCAACACTGATAGAGGTTCTAGAATAGTACTTCTTCGGCTCAAACACTTCACCTCGAGCCTCGGCCCTCTCCTTCAAACGTTTGAGCTTTTTCGCATGCCCAACTGGAGTTAACCTATCTATGCTACAATTTCTTTCAAAAGCAACATAGTTAATACTTTCAGGCACTTCCTGCGTATTTGATACTGCAAAATATCCGAGTCGAACCATTTCATCAAAGTAGCTGTGCCACCGCAACAGATAATCTAATTGCATTCTATCCATACTAACGAAAGTCAACTGATTACCGATAGTCTGCTCACACCACATAGGAAAGGACACACCAATATTTCTTGTCTCATATTCATAGTTAAAGCTATGTAACACCCGCAGGCATTTACTAACGAGTGCTTCATTGTTCCGCCTTTCAGGAAGAAATCTTATCGTTTTATAGAACCATGCCATCAGTTACTTCCTGTTCGCTGGAACATACCACCTTTGATTAAGTTAGCGATCAAATAGTGCAGATCATTAACCGTCTCTTCTGATAGCTTCACCTCATTCTCTAACAACTCAACAAATTCATCAGCTCTTTTCAAAAGACTGAAGAAATCTTTACCTGTAGAAGGATGACGATAACTGGTCACATCCTCCTTATGCACCCCATAGTGCCCCACACGAACAGCTTCTTCAGCACCAGGATACCAATCATCGATCATTGCAATCGCAGCCCCTACCTTATAACACCCTATGATGGGGGACTTATCTCCATCAATTAGAGTATGTTGATAAACACGGCTATTATCTCGACGATCCGATTTGTTTGAATTTTTCGGCTTCTCGGTAAATTCTTGGCTTGGCCTAATTGGAGCATTGGTTGGCAGCTTTATTGATACCTTTAACTCAAAAATAGCTAAACCCTGAGGCTGAGAAAATGCGTCACAAATTAACTGCAGCAATGGTACCCATGACTTATGTTGTTGAAAGCTTGCTCTACCAGAATAACCCCGTACAACATTTTCAAATGATACAGCGCCACCTTCCCAAGGCCACGGCGTGATCTCAACATTTACCCAATAAGCTTTTTTTGTGTTATGCCAAAGCCACTGCCCATTACAGATATTAAGCAAATAACGCGTCGCAAGCTCATTCCAGGTTATCTTTGATTCATAAAGCTCAACGAGCTTTTTTAAAGTTCTCTTAACACCGGGATCGCAACATTTTAAAGGTTTCCGTAAGTCAGAGGTAAATGTAATAGAAGTTTCGCACTGTACTCCATTAGCGCCATATGGCACATGGCAATAATCAACTTGATGTGGATTTCCTTGAGCAAGTGCATCTGGCGTAGCCTTTTTTACTATTTCACCTTCAGCCGTATATACAGCTGCAGCCCCCTCTTTTAAACCTAGCGCAATACGTGAGTTATACCTTAGCGGACTCTTACTTTGATCTGGCCAAACGGCAAAAAAACAAACATCCCCTGGCGTGATTGAACCTTCATAAGCTAACTGTACAGGTAGTTCCACTATTTCACTCCTTCTTTGGCTTTATACACAGATATGAACTAGTTATCTCATATCGCCAAAAAACCTTGTCGAAATCTGCCTCAACCTGGATCGTTACAAGTTCAAGTAACCCCATAATGCTTTCACAAAATGCATGAGGATATCCTCTTAATGAGTATCGCTTTTCGCTAAGTTTCTCTAAAAAGTGATAACCAATACAACAAGGGGTCAACATTCTGTTATCCAGTGCAGATATGACATCCTTAATACTATGAATGCATTCTTCATTATTGAGGGTTAGCCACTGCCCTGAAGACTCTGGGATGGCTAATATTGCATCTTTAAGTTTTGTATATGTCTGAATTCGATTGATATCAGAAATCGATATAAGACAGATACCTCTTGCAAATCGCTTAGGGAGATGACGAACAATGCTCTCAAGAGCTAATCTCGACGCACTGCCATACCTCAGCACAAGACTTAAATGCAGGTCACAGTGCCAATCATCTCTTACTGCCGGTGGAGACAATGAGCCATCTGTTTTTTCTACCACCTCCCTCGTCAATCCTCGCATTTCCAAGTGAACAGAGTGAATGCATACGGCAAAGCTATCCATTCTAAATTTTGGTTCATAATTTTGTATATTCCGCTCGAGGGCATGTACAAAGCCATAAACTGCCATCATTGAGGGCAAACCAATACTGAAATGAGTATGCATAGCTGATGCACCAGCAACTTTAAGATTTGGCACAAGCAGGTATGTTGTATCTTCACTGTGGGCTATACCAGTATCATCAAGTTGTAATTCATTATTTTCTTTACACTTCCAAATGATTTGATAAATCAGTTTTGTTAGCTTGACATCATATGCAAATCGACTGGCTGAACGAGTTCGTGACAACTCATCATTAAACTGTTCTGTCAGTTGCTGCGCTGAATACTGAGCATCCTGATTATCTAACCAAGCAATAATCATCTTTGTGATCTGTTTGCGAAGCATTTGGCGCTTAAAGCTCAGTTGATTAGCTGGCAACAACCATTTTTCTGATGATAAATACTGCCGCATGGCTTTTACTGATGCTTTCGTTAACCACTGAGTTCTTGTATCAAGTAGTTGATGCTTAAAGCGGTGAAACTGAGGAAGAGAGCGCAACATTCTAAAAGCTCCACCACAACTCATTGCCAACACCCCCATATTAGTTGCTCGGCTATATCGAGTTAGTGCAGTCCAACGATAATGCTCTTCTAAAGCCTGATAACAATGACTTTGAATAGACTGGGAGGCGACTGGTGAAAGTGATATGTATGAGCCTCTACCATCTGGTAGCGAGATTTGCGGCAAGTAATTGGGGGCAAGCTTAACATCGATGATATGCTCTGGTATCTGAGCTAACTGCTTTGAAACAGCCTTGCACGTCTTCTGGTAACAGCCTAGCACTTTCAACTGGTCCCATAACGGATGCTCAGTGTCAGCAAGTAATATCCCCAAGCATGACCGTTCTCCTTGCCAGATAAACTCACTAGTAAGAAATGAAGCCTTATTAACCCCCTTTGAATCTCGAGAGTAACTCCAATCATCAGCAGAAACTATTGATGATGAAAACAGATAGTCTGGCAATTGCCCTAAAGGTTGAGCTCGGATCGTTCCAGCAGCACGAACATCAGGGAACTTAACGTTATGACTATGCCTATAGCTGACTGTCCTTGTGCAGGCTGCCCACCACTTGTCATCACGAAGCTTTTCCTTGCATTTTTTTCTGTCAAGCAGATCTCGTTGATCCGCCACAGGCTCTGTTAGGTTAACAAGAATAGTGATTGCATCTAATATTGATTCAGATATGTCTATTGGCGGGCTCAGTGGACGGAATACACGACGTAAATTCGCATTTAAATCGTCAGTTTCAGATTTCAATACCTCCCTCAACGTGACCACTTACCACCTCGATGTATAAAACGAGCGATTGAAGTCATCTGTTTGAAATTCAGCAAGCCATAGGCAATATACATCTCCCAGATAAAACAAGTAATCTGTATTATCGAAAGGTCTGTCTAGCTTCAAACGTCGATTGGTTTTAAGCATACGCTGCTCAACCACTGAAGCTACTTGATCAAGGGAACAATTCAGCAGCAAAGCCACTTCGAGGGCATTCATCCTGAGATTTGCCAGCCTCCCTCCATTCAGCCATAAGTTATCTTCAAGATACCGAAAGATTTCTCGCAAAATAAAGTTATATCTAAGGTTTCGCTCAGGCAGTCGAATAGCCTTGAAGAGGATCTCATCAAGCACATCCTTTAATCTTAACTCTTCTGTGGCAACAACTGCATACGCAATTTTAAAATCAATAGTTTTATCGATCATTGAATGAAACGAGCTAGGCCACTCTCGCCAAAACTGAATAAAACTAATTGCGTCAAATGAAACCGACGAGATCTGTACCCACCAATGTACCAATCCCCAACGATAGCTCTGCGGTAAGTCTGGTAATGGCTCTAAAACTTCCCCTGCGAGCCAATATGCAACCTTAACGCCTTCAGTATCGTACCCTAATGCATCATGTTCTATCGCATTACCACATTCGCTACATAGGCCATTGACACCTGACTCACGGTAGTCATAGATAGCCCCACAGCAGCACTTATCAATCAGCTTTTGCTTATGCTTGTGGCAATAGTCATAGCCTTCAAAATGCCATCGATATGATGCATAGCCATCTTCGGCTAGGCATAGTGGGCAACTTGGTACAACTTCGCTACGCAGAAGTGAGCGTGGCATAACCTCTGCACCACGGACTAATCCACTCGTTGAAGGTGAGAACTTCATTGAGGTTCGATTAATCGCTAAGCCAAGCAGCAAGCCTGTCTCATTAAAGGTCATTTGGCTTATCTTGAGCAAGGCTTCTGAACGAGGACCTGAATTGACCTTAGATGAGCAAGGGTTAATACGACGAATGTCAGTAGGAAATGTCTGATACTTCGAGCTGTCGATATCTTCAAGGTACCTCTTGGTAGCCACCAAAAAACGGTACACATCACTGTACCCATTCGCATTAGCAACACGAATAAGAAAGCTCTCTAGAGACTCATCGGCATGTGGTGTGGGTCGCTGAAGAAACATTGGCACCTCCGATAAAAACTAGGCGGTTTAAGTGCTTTCAACAAGCCCATAGATTTTGTTCTTTAAGAATTGTGATGTGTGTTGGTGTTTAACATGCATGTTCAAAGCAGAACTAGTGATTGCCTATGCTCTAGCGATGAGAAATGATACCTACGCTCATCTCCAAATAGCCCTAAAGGCTGCAAGAAATTTTCTTACACCCACGAGCAGTACTCATGGTACGTCTCACAAAAATATCAACATATGGTTGTTTTATCTAATATCAACTTATGGTTGTTTTTTGGTAACTATCTAAAAATCATGAAAAATTGAATATCACTTTATGGTTGTTTCAACAATACCTAGAGGCCACTTTCTAGTGGCCTTTTTTGTGCCTGCTTATAGCAGGCTAAGAGCTTGAATTGAGCGAGACTATCGAGCCATGACAAATTGCACAGAAAAAATGTACAACAAAAAAGTCCTAGTTTCTCAAAGAGCGCCTATACTCACTAATGAACATTGAACACCACCTCTCTTTCAAGGCACTTGTGCCTATTTTGGTGATAACGAAAGTTCCTCTAGGCTTCGTTATCACCATTTTTTATTTTTAGTGCTCGGGATAGGCACGCAACGAAATAGCCACCTATAAAGAGGTAGATTGTAATAACAAGCAAAAAGAGAGGTACGGCATAACGCTAGATACACCTACTCATATATGCGCATATTCTTCGAAAGAATAGTTAATAATTAAATCAATATAAATTTGGAACCGGCATCAATTAATGTACAGGCTGATTATTCAAATATCGATAACAAATAATGTAAGGCAGATGATTATTTGACGCTAACAGTCAAATAAATGGCCAAAATAAATATATAAATAACCGCCGTCTGCATTATTGCAATGACTCTTTAAATAAACCATCAAGAAGAAATCATTATTGGTTAATAAGATTTACGTTCATGTTTATTTAAAAATGCGAGCAAAATAACAGAAATAAGATACTTAAATCCTTAATGGACAAGGATTGGACGATCAGCATAACAACATGCAATGTATCACATAGCTATTTTACAAATACACTGGTCGACATCCGTATCTTTAGGCTTATGCTATTAGGGATAGCAGTCTGCGAGTGTGCCATACCGCTAATAACAGTAACTTACGTAATGGTAATAATTCTTATTAAATATCCCTTAGGTACAATACTCAACTCCTTGTTATGTTGAGTATCTATCATACTACCTGTGTAGGTACTTTTTCTTGTAGCTAGAAACTGTGGCAAAGAAAATGATTGGTAGAGCGGGCAAGCACACGCCCCAGGCAAATATCAGCTCATTGCTTTCAAGTATAAAATAACTGCTTATGACATGAACAAGAACCAACATTGCAACAAAAAACCAATGAACTCTTGGGTACGCATTCGAAAATACCGCATACTGCCTAATCATCAACACCTCTTATCTAATCGAGAAACTGCTAATACAATTAATTATTTAAATCTTAATTAAAATCTGGATTTAGTATTAACAAACTAATCAGGACCGATCAAATCCCAATAGACAAAAATTAGAGCTATATAAAACCCCTGAACCATTTTCTTCAATGATATACATTGAAAAAGTCAGTTCAGTAAAAAGACCGTGATACACGGCCCAAAAATATAAAAAGTGCTCTCGATTGTAAGTCACAGCCGTTCAGTCGTGGAAATTGACCTTGCAGTGACTTTTTTAGCCAACATTTCATTGATCAGCTTAGCGGCCATATGCTCCACTTTATACTGTCTGGTCAGTCGCTGCTTGTTCTTCCTGCTCCAATGACGCATAACCCATTCCTTACTCTCCGTTTGCTTCAAAATCTTCACTATAGGGTTACGTCCACCCGCATTCCTCTCACTATTACGTACCTATGCCCGATATGGAAGCTCGCAAGGGAAAAGTGCTGGACGCCACTATTAAGTGTACTCACTCCCTAGTTTGCTATCATGATTTTTCCGTTTCACTTTAGTTTCATGCCAGTAACAGAGCTTATAACCGGACCAAGCCACCTCACTACCGTTTTATAACGCGCTTCAACCAAACACTTGAGATAGCAACAGCCCCTCATTTCACGTTAATGATGTTTGTATTTATTACAAACAGCACCTATGTTTTTGCATATATTATAAAAACTTGAAGGGCATACCCTATGGAGTCTTTAGCCAGCCTTATCTCTGCAATAAACAGCCTGGTATGGGGTGTCCCCATGCTGGTGATGATCCTCGGTGTCGGCATTTTCCTGACTGTCGGCCTGAAATTTATGCCGATTGTCAAACTGGGTTCCGGCTTTAAACTGCTTTGGTCAGGCCGTATCCCTGAGAAAGATGACGATAGCAAGGGTGAAATCAGCCCGTTTAATGCGCTAATGACTTCTCTTTCTGCAACTATAGGTACAGGTAACATAGCCGGTGTGGCAACAGCAATTTTCCTCGGTGGTCCGGGCGCACTGTTCTGGATGTGGTGTACAGCTCTTGTCGGTATGGCAACAAAGTTTGCAGAAGCCGTATGTGCTGTTCAGTATCGCGAAACCGATGAGGACGGCAACCATGTCGGCGGCCCGATGTACTACATCAAAAACGGACTGAGCAGCAAATGGGCATGGCTGGGTACGGCCTTTGCCATTTTTGGTTCTATTGCCGGCTTTGGTATCGGTAATACCGTCCAGTCAAATTCCGTCGCTGCAGCAGTCGATGCGAACTTTGGTATCCCTCCAATGGTGTCAGGCCTGGTCATGATGATACTGGTAGGGCTTGTACTCATGGGGGGCATCAAGCGTATTGCGGATGTCGCCGGTAAGCTGGTTCCGCTAATGGCCGCCTTCTATATTGCTTCAGGACTGCTAATACTGGGCATGAACGCCTCTGAAATCCCAGCCGCTTTTAGCTTAATCGTCAGCAGCGCATTTACACCGGTTGCCGCCCAAGGCGGGTTTGCCGGAGCTGCTGTCTGGGCCGCCATCCGATTTGGTGTGGCCCGGGGGATCTTTTCCAATGAAGCCGGTCTGGGGAGTGCTCCGATTGCCCACGCAGCAGCGCAAACAAAGAATCCTGTCGCACAGGGGCTCGTAGCAATGCTTGGGACATTTATCGATACCATTGTGGTATGTAGTATCACAGGCCTCTCGATTGTAGTCTCGGGTGCCTGGCTTACCGGTGAAACGGGCGCAGCACTGACCTCGGCAGCATTTGCATCCTCACTACCGGGGCTTGGCAATTATATCGTCGCTATAGCGCTCTCAATCTTCGCCTTTACCACGATTCTTGGCTGGAGTTTCTACAGCGAAAAATGTATCCAGTACCTGTTTGGCGTGAAGGCGATTATTCCTTTCCGTGTACTGTGGATCATCGCGGTGCCTATCGGTGCAACCAGCTCACTCGAATTTATCTGGCTACTGGCCGATACATTGAATGCCATGATGGCAATCCCTAACTTGATCGCACTGCTGCTGCTTAGCCCTGTCGTGTTTAAGCTGACCAAGGAGTATTTCGCTCGGGAGAAAGCCAGAGCCAAGCAGAACTGATCGAATCAACAAAATAAAAAGCAAAAACAAACAAGCCTAGCCACAATGCAATGTGACTAGGCTTGTATCATTTTTAGCACTTATATAAATGACTTATTGCATTTAACCCTGTTGACGGATTTTAGCGATGTGAGCCAGGAACTGCTGTTTATCAAGCTCGCCAATCACTCTGAGTGTTTTAATCTCGTTACCTTGGCTATCGAAGAACAGGATTCCCGGAGGGCCGAATAAGTCTCTGGCAGATAACCATGCAGCCTGCTCGTCGGTATTGGCTGTCACATCAAACTTCAGGCTATTAAAGTTCGCCATCTTCGCCATCACTTCACTGTCTTGAAAGACGTTCTTGTCCATGACTTTACATGACGCGCACCAGTCAGCATAAAGATCGACCATGGTGACCGATTGTCGACGATCCAAGTTCTCTATGCCGCGTTCCAGCTCTGCGACAGCAGTGACTTTGGCGAACAGGCTTGCAGGAGCCGCTTGAGGTGCCGGAACACCCCGACTTAATGGGCCTAGCGGATCAAGTGGATCATCCGCTCCGGTCAGCATACCCACCAGCAGGATCACGCCATATACCAACGAGATAAAGGACAGAGACTTGGTGGTTCGCTGGAAGCCACTTTGCGCCGCTTCCAGCGCCCCAAAGTGAATCGCGCTACCAATCAGAAGCAATGCCCAAAGTCCAAGCGTTGCCCAAGGAGCTGCAAAGCGACTCACCAGCAAAATGGCAACCGCCAGCAGCATCACACCGAAGCACTGCTTCACCTTGATCATCCATGGCCCGCTTCTTGGCAGGAACTTACCGCCCGAGGTACCAATTACCACCAAAGGCACGCCCATCCCAAGCGCAAGCGTAAAGAGTGTCGCTCCTCCGAGGACCCAGTCCTGCGTCGTAGATACATACAGGAGTGCGCCTGCCAGCGGTGCCGAAATACACGGCGATACCACCAGTGCAGACACGGCCCCCATAACAAATACGGTGATCACCTTGCCGCCAGTCAATCGCTGAGACTGACTGTTAAGCGCAACCTGAATACGCGAAGGCAGCTGCAGCTCGTAAAAACCGAACATCGACAGGGCGAGCAACACGAACAAGGCTGCAAACAAGGTCAGTACCCAGGTCTGCTGCATCGCGACCTGCAGGTTAAGCCCCTGCCCCAACGAGGCAGTCAAAACACCCGCCAAGGCATAACTGGTCGCCATCCCCAAGACATAGGCCAGCGAAATACGAAAGCCTTTCCAGCCTGTCATGCCTTCACCCTGACCACCAATAATACTGGACAGGATCGGGATCATTGGCAGTACACAAGGCGTTAGTGACAGACCCAGCCCCAGAAGGAAAAACAGACCCAGCGCCTGTAGCAGGCTGGCATTTTTCAATAGCTCAGAAAGCCCCTGTGTATCGCTTGCCAATGAGGAATTCAGTGATACTAAAGCAGGTTTTGACGGCTCAACAGATTGAGCCGCTGCCAAATCAAGCTTCTTAGTCTGAGGCAGGTAACACAAGCCGTCATCAGCACAGCCCTGAAACCTGATTTTGGCTTCCCCCTGCCCCGTATATGGCACGGTAATGGTCAGCGGGCGATGATACACTTTTACATCGCCAAAATTGGGATCCTGTTTTTGCTCGGCGGCAATTGAGTAGCGAGGCTCCCCCATTACCAGCGAATCGCTATTGGTCTTAAACGAAAAGCGTTTGTGATAAAGATAGTAGCCCTCTTCTGTATCGAAGGTTACTTTCAGTGCCGTTCCATCTACACTAGCATCAGCACCAGTGTCAGCACCAGAGACAAGCTGATATGAAAAGGGAAAAGCCTGTTCAACGGGCAGGAAGGATTTCTCTTCGCCAGCCTGCACGGCGAAGCTCATGCACAAGGCAAATACTATTCCCGCAAACAACCGAAAAGCTCGCGGGATCAATTGGGAAATATGCTTCATTGATTTAGAAATTCTATGTCTTGGTGAACGGTAAGCTGGTCATCGACCAATGCGAAACCCACTGATTCTGGCGCTGATATTCTTGGATCAATCGTCAGCGAAGTACTGAAAATACCGGCCTGAAGGGCGGTTTCAGCCACCACTGTCGACGACAGAATGCGACGGTGTGTTCCTTGCTCAGAAAGAATATGTGATGTTTCCTGATCACTGAACTGATAGCGTCGGGCATAGTGCGCCGAGGTCGTCAGGGCCTGATCCCGCAACGGTAGGGCGAAAATTGGCCGTGACGGGTCTTTGGGATTGAGCACGGCCACAACAAAGTCACTGCCATCAGGCTTTACGCCTGATACGCGAATATCACCACCAAAGTTGATCAGTACACCGCTCGCATTATGCTTAGTCGCAATGTCGATAGCCTGATCAACAGCCACTTCCTTTATCACCCCACCCAAGTCGATACGGGTTTGTGAACAGGCAAAGTTAAGCTTGCTCTCTTCCAGGCTCCAGGATGATAGTCCCATATAAGGTTGGGCAAATTGGTAGGCCTTTTCCCGGCTTACTGAACCGCCTGGCTGCTGAAAAGCCTTCACGGTTCCGATCGTGATATCAAAGATGCCATTGGTCGCGATGCTGTGTTCACGAACCTTAGTGAGCACCTTCAACATCTCGTCATCAATTTCAACGCTATCAGCCTTGCGTTGATTGATCTGGACAGACAGCACTGAATCAGAATCGTAGAAGTTGAACTTACTTTCCAAACGGCGGGTATTGACTTCAATGACCTGCGCGATTTGCGCCGGTTCCGGCGCAAAAATCATCACTTCACAGGGTACTGTCATCGCCATAAAACGGTGACTAAAAGGCTGGTTAGTACTCATAGGTTGCACCCAGTACCCACCAGCGGCTCTCATAGCCATTACTCTGCTCGTAATAGGCGGCAAGTGCATTTAGGCGCCACTGCGAAGAGACTTTGAGGCTTAGGCCAAGCTCATAGGCATTGGCAGTAAAATCACCCAAGCGAAGATCCGAGGTCGCATAGCCCGAAGCGGCAAATGTCGGATCCTTCTCGGACGGATCGCGGTAGAAGTCGGATCCTTGCTGGTTATACCAAAAGTATCCCGGTGCCAAGGTCAGCCACTCAGTGATCTTGATGTTCATCTTGCCGCCGATCTGATGGGAGCTGACTCCCCAGTCATCAACGAAAAACTTATAACGCGGGCGCACAACAATGCGCGAATTGACATTATAAAATGCCTGCACGTTTAACCCGCCGGAAAGCCGGGTATCCGGGCGGGAATCCTGACCAAGGAAGACTTCATCATCACCGATTTGACCGTCACCGTTAATATCGACCTCTCGCAAAACCGTCAGGTAATGATTGCTCAGATAACCGCTTCGATAGCCTGAATACAGGGTAAAGGTGGTGTAAAAGTTCGGCGTAAAGACCTGAGATAATCCCGCTTCAAAGCTACCGGTAAAGATATCTTCCCATTCCTGTGTATTGCGAAAATTGCTGTATTCCTGAAAGGCCAGCGTTTTATCAAACAGTACAGAGCCGCCTAATGTATAGGAACGGTTTTTCCGGCTATCGGCATAGAAAAGCACCTGGGCATTAGTACCGACGCTTTCATAGTCTTCTTCCGTTGAGAAGTTGGCACCGAATGTCCACTCGTTACGCTTGCTGTCTCGGTAGGTCAGGCTTGCTGCTGCGGATTTACGCTTATCTTCAAGCTCAAAAGGCTGAATTGCATAGGCATCCCGATAAGGATCATAACCAGCCCTAATGACTTCGGTTGTTGCTGCCTGCGCCGCTTCCGTCCGGCGATTACGCTCGATCAAGTCCTCGTTCCCGGCACTCGGTGTAGTCGGTCCCCAGGCCGGAGAAGCGCCGGAAACTGAGTCATAACCAACTTCGCCATTCAGAGTCCAGTCCAGCCCGAAATTCTTCTCAAAAGAGACTATGTTATCGGCAGCCTTGACTTTATCGCCATACTCTTCGAAGTTCATGTGATGGACCGAAATATGGTCAGCAGCCGCTGCCGAGCCTGCCATCGCAACAGTCCCAAGCAGCGTCAAAGGTAATTTTTTCTTCATTATTTTTCTTGCTTATTATTAGTTACAGCCACAACCACCGCCGCCGACACCATTGCCGCCGACAGATCCCTGCTTGTATGAAAATACTTTTTCTGAAAACACATCAAACTCAGGCACCACACCACCGGGTTTCATTTCTTTTTTCGCCAGTGTGCCTTTTTGCCATGGCTTAACCGGCTTAATGCCCAGCCAGTCATCTATGAATGACAGCAGCGACTCATCCTCTTCTTTCGCCTTGGATTTAGCTGATGCCTTGACGATCGGCGCAATTTTCTTGGGTTGCGGTTTAGTTGCCGCAATCACTGGCTCAACAGGCACCTTTGACTTGGCGGCAGGCAATGCCACTATTGGAGTGCTTGCCGCAGCAGCCGGGGCAAACATTGGCTCGGCTTTAACAACCGGCAACGCTGTTTTAGGCTTAGGTTTGCTCGCAACCACAACTTGTTCAACAGGCGGCTTGAGTTTAGCTACCGGTGAACTCGGTGTCGTTTTTGGTAGAGGTTTCGGTGTAAGCTTCGATGTAGACTTTGGTATAGATTTCGGCGTAGCAGCCGCTACTACAGGCTTGGTCACAGGTTCTAACGTCAACGTATCCGCTGATGGTTTCACCAGCTCAATATTCCGGCGCAGTCCGACGCCATATTCCTGGCTGCTATATACCGTCGATGACACCGACTCAGACTGTTGATACAAAGAAGATTCAGCATCAGCCGCATGGATATTCATGCAGGCCATTGCCGCGGTTCCTATCGCCAATACGTAACAGGATTGCTTGATCATAGCGCCAGTCCTAGTTCCTTAAGATCATCCATGATGACCTGGCCGATATGGTTGATGGCGCCGTATCGAACCTTCAACACCTTGCCTTGATACACGTAGTAAAGTGCAGGCATGCCGATCGGCTGGAAATCTTCCACCAGAGTTTGCTCAGGATCGTTAACAACAGGAAATGTCAGCCCTAGCTCCTGCTGAAAAGCCTTGGCCACTTCGACGTCTTCATCGACATCGACGCCCAATACCGTCACCTGGCTGGCATCAAGCTGCTGAGCTAGCTGGTTAACTTCAGGAAGCTCTTCACGGCATGACACACACCACTCGGCAAAGAAATCGATAATCGTCACGGCTTCCGGGTTTAGCCCTAATTGTTGTTGAGCAAATGGCGACAACGAATCGCCTTGCTGGTAGGCCTGAGCATTTGCCGAAAGCAAGATTGCCAAAGCAACCAACCATTTTTTAAACATAAACACCTCTGATTTTAAAAATAGGAATAGTTTTGCTTTACATTTAAATTCAAATTAATTTTCAAGTATCAGCTTCATTCCTTTGCTTTCTACTTTTAAAGCTTGTCTAAAATAAGCTTCTAGCTGAGCTTCATCTTGTGCGTTATAAACTGCGTCTTCACTGCCCGCACACCTTTTTATTTGTTCAATATTTCCATCGGGTATTTGGAATCCAACAAATACAATTTCTATATCAAACTTATCCTCGAACGCCTGACATATTGGAACATGATAATCAGCAATCATCTGATCGTGACTATGTTCTATACCACCATCGGTGAACACAACTAAACGCTGCATTAGACCGGGAGCGGTTACAGGTTCAATATGCCAATCACGTTGCCATTGCGGGATCAAAGAGCGCCCGCCCCAATATAAGCCTTGAAACACATTTGAACGACCTGTTGCAACAAAGTTATCGACTCTATCCTTAATAAGATTAAGATCAGAGGTCAAAGGAAGCATAGGCTCGCTAGAAGAGCACGTGGGACGCCAAGCAATTTCGGTTGGCGGCGAAAGTCTTTTTGTCACACTTGACGCTGGCATGCCTAACTCAGCAATGGTTTTGTCAACATCAAAACCGTATCCCGGATAACCTGGTCGAAAATATGGCAGACCATCGACACAAACGACTTTACCCTTGGATTCAGGCAACCAAGGTGCATCTTTAAAGCCCACCTGTTTTTGGAAAGTTACCATCGAAAATCGAACAGTACCTATTGAAGCCGCGTAAGATACCTCCTCTATTGCCATCTTAATAATTTCTTTTAATCGAGGGAGCTTAATCTGAGTTGTCATTGAATCGGAAATATCTAGCGATAGAGCAAAATCAATAGGATTAATACTTGTACCCGTTATCAACCTAGCTTTCGCCGTACTATTTGAGCTTAATTCATGGTTATTCTCGGCAGACATTAAAGGAGCCAAAACCGGTTTAAAGGCATAACCTGCCGCCACATTACAACGTTTATCTATTGTTAACTGGCTCTTGCGGTGCAGCGCTGTTGGTACAAAGTTCGGGCGATAGTAATCAAGCAAACCCTGAATTACTGTCTGATCCGCCCGCTGGCTGTATGCACAAGCCAGCGAGGCCGCATCAGAAGCCTGACTCACACGAAGTGCCGACTGCACATACATTGAAAATGCTGTCATTGCTGCAAGCATTATCAACATAACGGGCAACAACATCACAAACGTCAACGAGATGGCACCACGCTGCTTCGAAAGCACAAAAAATTCCGCGCGTCTACCAAGGCGACTAGTCATACTGCCTCCCGATCAATACTGCCGAACTGTTGTAATAGCGTTCGGCAAAGTCTCGAACGAAAACCGGATAAACACTTCCCGTCAGCGACGGCAGCGATGTCAGGCATACTGACACCTGAAACAAATCCGGACGGAGGCCATTGTTCAAACCCGAAACCGTGCCAACCGGTGCCAATGAGGCTAATTGAGTTAGCTTCTGTTGAGCCTGACAAGATGCACCGGCTCTTTCTGAAAAATACAAAGCACCGGCACTGCCCTGTTTTAACTGCTCCAACTGAATACCGACTTCTACTGAGGACGAATTCGCACCAGAGTGAAAGTGTCGTTCGGCAACAACACGCAAAGCATCAGCAATCTGAGGCGTGATGATGCCAGCAGAGCCGGACAGGTCGAACTCTAGACGTTCACTGGCCACAACAGATGTCAGTGAGTAGGCAAGCTGATCCAGCTTGGTTTTCAGGCTCAAACCGTGGCCGATTTTTACCGCAAACACAACCAGTGCCATCAAAATGAGTGCAATCACAGGCAACTCAATCACACTGCTGCCACGCTGTTTACCCAAGGAAGCCGTTGAACGAGTGGGCATGGTTTTAACTTCTTTCATGAGCCACCAAGATCTTTCGCTCAAACGTCGTCAAACGATCAAAGCCTTCAGCCCAACCGTCGATAAACAACACCTGATAGGGATAGCTCACCCTGTACTCGGCAAATGGCTGTCGAGTATAGGTCGATGAGCCCACATTATTTTTCAGCGCCTCCAGCGAATCGTAATACGTCGCTTCAATCTGGAGACGGCTGCCATCTGCCATCGGAAAATCTTGTTTAGCCAGAACGGCCTCCATCGACCTGACAACATTCTCATGATCGTTAACGTGAACAGTCTTGCGAGTTGCTGTCGCAAGGGCGACATCCAGCATGTTGCCGGTCATCATGAAACGGCAAGTTTCAATCACCACCAGCACCATGACGAAAAAAGGCAGGAAGGTAACAGCAAACTCTATAGTTATATTTCCCTGCTGACGAGCCATCACAACGTCTGCTCCCACTGCTGGTAATAAGCGAGGTTTTTCTCAAGCTCAGCATGAGTCAAGTCCTGCTTGGCAATGGTCTTCGCCGCCTCGATATCCCCTTTCATCGCGAAAGCCAGCGCAAGATTCTGACGCGTCTTGGTGGTACTGTTGCCACGAAGGTAGCTCGGATACAGAATATCGATCCCTTTTTGCGGGTGATCGGCCAGGATCCACCCCAGCGCAAGGTTGTTGCGATACTCAAGGCTTCCCGGCTCTACCGCCAAGGCAGCGATGAATGCCTCGCGGGCCATACTGTACTCTTGCTGCAGGGCATAACTCACCCCGAGACTGTTCATGGTTTCGGCACTTTGTGGAAGCTGCTTCGCGGCTGACTCCAAATCAAGCTGCGCCTGACGGATATCGCCCATAGCCAGTTTCGCCCGGCCCAGTTCACGCAAGATATCACCACGAACCTGCTGCTCTGCCGCTTGATCTTGCACTTTCGCCTTATTCAGAAAGTGCAGCGCCAGTTCAAACTCACCGGTCTGGTTGTAAGCCACTCCAAGCAAATAGAGCAATTCAACATCATCAGGTCGGTTTTCCAGTTGCTGGCGGTAAATCTCAATAGCACTATCGGGACGACCGCCGACCAAAGCCACTTCTGCCAGTTCGCGATCACTTTTCAATCGGGCTGCTTGTTCTTCAGATTGCGCAGAAGATTGGCTGGCGCATCCTGTCAGAGCGCCAGTGAGTACCAACATTGCGACAATGAACAGGCTCAAGCGTGTTAGTTGTTGCGTCATAGTGTCCCCAGACTCTCAAGTAGCGCAATAATAGTCGGCGCAACAATCAGCACCACAACCGGCAGCATGATCAGCACCACAACCGGCATCGACATTTTGGCCGGGATTTTTCCGACACGTTCTTCAAGCTTCAGATATTGATACTGACGGCTGTCAGCGGCAATCAGGCGCATGGTCGATGCAATCGGGCTGCCGTACTTTTCTGCCTGTGACAGGGCAATCACAATATTTTCAATTTCGACAATGCCGGTTCTTTTGGTTAAGTTTTCAAGTGCCTCCAGACGCGAGTCCAGTACCCGCAGTTCAGCCTCGGTGATCAGCCATTCACGTGATAGCTCAGGTGCCACCTGCGCCATTCCCTTGCCAACCCGGCCGAAGATCGCTTCCAGCGTCAGCCCTGACTCAACACAGACCACCATCAGATCAAGCGCATCAGGCACAGCATGGGCGATCCGCTGACTCACTTCATGAGCCCGCCACTTCAACCACTGCTCAACCAACAGACCGCTGGCAATTGCAAACACAAGGCCTTTAGCCAGTTGGATACTGCCTAGCTCAAAGTCGATATAGGCCAACCAGACCATCATGCTCGACGCCATGACAAACAGCTTGACAACAACGAACCAACTGGCAGCCTGCGGCGAATGAAAACCCGCTTTACCAAGGAGTACCTTTACATCACGGCTCACCGAAAACGTTGGCAAACCGGGTAATGAATGGTGCCGGGCCAGACGGAAATGATGAGAAACCAACCCCAGTCGCTCAACCACGCGATCACGACGCTGAGCTCTGGCATTGAACAACAAAGCCATGCAACCACCTGTGACCAACAAGGCCACAGCTATCCATAGAGAGACAGACATCAGGACCTCACCTTGGTTAGCATATGAATAATTCCCAGCCCCAACGCCATGCTGCCGACCACATAGGCCAGCACGAACTGCCCGGTATCGGTATTAGTCAGGTTAAGAAAAGCGGTTGGATTTTTGAAAAACATAATGCTGATCAGCAATACCGGCAGAGAAGCCAAAATCATCGCAGTCATTCTTGGCTCTGCCGTCAGGCTCTTGATTTTCATCTTGATGGCAACGTTGTCGTGCAAGGTACGACTAAGGCCATGAAGCACCTCACGTAGCTGGCCACCGTTTTCTTCGTTGAGCACCAAAGCCACCACGAAAAAGTGAAAACCAGAGTACGGCAGGCGGTAGCTGGCTTCCCGAAGTGCCTGTTTCAGGCTGATACCAATTTCCAGCTGATCGCGAATCAACACAAATTCATGGCCCAACATTCCCTTCTGATAATCAGCAACCTGAGCAATAGCCTGGGGCACCGAAATACCGGCAGCGACGGCGCGGGAAATTTGTCCCAGTACCTGTGGAAAGGCTTCTTCGAACTCTTTCCGCTGACGGATCCGCATCACCCAGTACGATGCCAAGGCCGCAACTACGACAGCCCCAGCGGTACTTACTGCACGAACAACCAAGGGTAAAAAAGTACCGGCAAACCATACCGCCAGAGCAAGAGTAACCAGGCCGAGCAACAACCATAGTTTGCCCTTGCGACCAAACAAGGCATCGATTCGGGACTGTACGCGATACCAGCGAGTCAGAAGCGGGCCAGTACCTTGCTCCCAATCAAACAGCGCCTTCTTTTCACGGCTCTGTGCTGCATTGACCGTCACCAATTCAAGACGGCGCTTAACCTGTCGGCGGCTACGCAGCAATTGCAGTGCCTTTAAGCTACTTAGCGAAAAAACAGCAGCAAGAATCAGCATCAGGATCAGGCTCTGCATTACTGCACTCCCATCACACGCTTGAGCTGGGTTTCAAGCTGGTAATAACGCGCTTTATGGCCAAATCTCGGCAAGGTTTTCGCCGACACAAACTGGCCAAGCAGATTCCCCTGAGCATCCTGATCTTCATAATTGAAGCGGAACAAGTCATGAGTAAGGTATTGCTCGCCTTCAAGACCAACGATTTCAGCAATATTGACCACGCGACGACGACCATCACGCATTCGCTCGATCTGAATGACTACATCCAGCGTGCTGGCAACCTGACGGCGAATGGCCGACAACGGCAAACGCGCTTCTGCCATCAACAACATATTTTCGAGACGGATCAGCGCATCTGTCGGCGAATTGGCGTGCAAGGTACACATGGAGCCTTCATGGCCGGTGTTCATCGCCTGCATCATGTCAAACGCCTCGGCACCACGCACCTCACCCAAAATGATACGATCTGGTCTCATACGCAGGGCATTTCGCAGCAAACTACGCTGATCGATCGCAGCTGTACCTTCTGCATTCGCCGGGCGAGTTTCTACTCTCACCACGTGCGGCTGTTGCAGTTTCAGTTCGGCGGCATCTTCAATCGTAATAATTCGCTCTTCCGGCGAAATGCCAAACGACATCGCATTGAGCAAGGTTGTTTTACCTGCACCGGTTCCTCCTGAAATCAGCACATTGACCCGGGTACGGGCAATGATGTCGAGCAAGGTTGCCATCTCCGACGACATCGCCCCCATCTCGGTAAGCTGATGCAGACTACGCTTCTGATCACTGAACTTACGGATAGAAATGCAGGTGCCATCAAGCGCCAAGGGTGGGATCAACACATTCACACGGCTACCGTCAGGCAGGCGAGCATCCACCATCGGATTGGTTTCATCCACACGGCGGCCAACCCGGCTCACGATACGTCGAGCCAGATTCAGCACATGCTCCTCGTCACGGAAGGAGACATTGGCCCGCTTCACTTTGCCCTGTGTCTCGATGAAGACTTCATCATGACCGTTCACCATAATATCGGTGACATCAGGATCATCCATCAGACACTGAATAGGCCCCAGCCCCAACAGTTCATCGACCAGACGCTGTGTGATTTGCTGCTGCTCGTTGTCACCAATCGGAAACTGCAGGCGCTTTACAATTTCGCCAACCGCTTCAAACGTACGGGCTTCCAGCTCCTCTCGCGATAACTGAACCACAACGGCAGGCTCGATAGCCGCCATTACTTCCTGGTGGATCGCAGTAAATCGATCATGGTTATGGTCGTAGCTTTGGTGCTTGCTTCCAGCCGATTGCTGCGCCACACCGCTCATGTCATCCGGCTGCGCCCGATGAAGGGGCTTCGTCTTGCGTCCGAACATTATGCCCCCTTAAGCCAACCGAACAACCCGGAGCGCTTGCCTGCCTGCTCACCCTGGATCAGGCCAACAAGCTGATTCAAAGCCTTCGCCGCACGGCTTTTCTGTGCAATCGCCAACTGACCCAGCGTTGTACTGGCAACCATATGATCCGGCGTGTAAGGGATTTCAACATCAGGTTTTCTGCCGACGGCTTTTGCCACATCTTCTACAGTGATCAAAGATGCTGATTCAGGCTTGGTATGGTTCAGAACAAGCAACGTTTGTTGCCCGGCCGTATTGTCCAGCTCGGCCAACAATAGGTTGGTACGACGAATCGAAGCCAGTGTCGGTTCGACAATGACAACTCGAATATCACTGGAACGCAGGGCACCAAAGCCGACCTGATCCCTTAAGCAAAATGCAGGAATATCCCACACCAAATACGCAGCCTGCTGCTGACAAAATGCAGAGAAGTGTTCAAACTCATTCAGCTCAGGCCAAAATGCCTGCTCCAGTTTGGCCTGATAACCGGTAAATGCGGACAGGTTTCCGGTAACCTTCACGCCGCTACGTTCATACACCACTGGCTCAAGACGCTCAGGGTATTGCAGCATTTCCAGCAGGGCATTGTTGGATTTGAAGGACAGCTGAAGGTCCAGATCACCGGTAATGAAATCAAGATCGGCGCAGGCTACATTCGCATCCGGACGCTTTGCCAGGCCCCATGCAATATTGGCAACCAAAGATGTCGTACCTGCACCGCCTTTCGCGCTGGCAACCGCTATTCGCTTACCACGCTGCTGTTGATGAAAAGCTGATCCAGTATGTGTTGTATTTTGCATGTCCATGATTACTTACCCTGCCCTGCCATCACGCCATCTTTCGGAGATGTCGGACTTGTTTTGTACGTGCCGGAGTTGTAGTAGCTATCAAGCGTCGATACCGCTTTACGTCCTTCTGTCGCCCCCAGGGATTCACCGACAATCAGGTCACGTGGGTTCGCTACCATTTGCGCCAATGCATTGGCGTTGGCACAGCCAAAATTCGGGGAGTTTTTGAAGCTATTGCCAATGGTAGTTGGCGCTTTTCCTGCCTGACAACGCTGAGCCACACTGCGGTAAGTCTCGACAATTAAAGTCAAGTCCGCTTTCGATGCAGGCAACGCCGCATATTGCGCATTGACCTGAGACGGATATACAGCCTGTTGTTTCAGTTGAACCTTCAAATCCGGCACAACCTTGGCACCTCGGCGGGTGTGGGTATCAATACGAACCCGCATTGCCGATGGGTTACCCAGTCGATAGATAAAGTCAGTCACCGCTGCTTTATCCTTGCTGCTAAGGGTTTTGCCTTGCAGTTGAACCGACATCTTGTGAGTCACTACTTCGACTTGTATTTCTGGCTGGCGCTGGATTGGATCACCGGCACACGCACTTATCAGTACGCTGATAAAAAGCATCAAAAATATGCGCATAAATTACCTCAGTAATAGAATCCGTTATCACCCAGCAGACGCGGCTGGCGGTTATCAGAGCGAATAGTTTCATTATCGGTTTCTGAATGAGTTTTTGGTTTTTTCGCCCCCAGCAGACGCTCGACATCACTCAATGGGATCAAGCCATCTGTCGGTAACGGTAAGGTATCGGCACGAGTTGGCTGTACCAGATAGGCCGTGGCGATGATGATCAGCTCGGTTTCTTCACGCTGGAACTCATTGGAACGGAACAGGCTGCCAAGGATTGGAATATCACCAATGAAAGGCGTTTTTTGCAGCTGTTCGATCTCTTTTGACTGCAGAAGGCCACCCAATGCAAAACTTTGCCCGCTAGCCAGTTCAATGGTTGTTGATGCTCTGCGTGTCACAAATGTCGGGAAAGACGAGCTACCCTGAGGGCCGCCAATTTGGACATTGGTTTCGGTAGATACCGTGCTCACTTCAGGCTCAACCTGGAGGCTGATTCGATTCGCACTCAATACCGTCGGTTTGAAATCCAGTCGAACCCCAAACGGCTTGTATTCCACCGTGGCGTTATCGGAATACACCAAAGGCAGAGGCACTTCACCACCCACGAGGAATGACGCTCTCTCACCGCTAAGTGCAGTCAGGTTCGGCTCGGCCAGTACCGACATCATGCCGTTGGTCGCCAATGCATCCACGATAACAGACAGATCCGCCCATGATGCCGGGTTTGTGCCCCCCGGAACCCCGCCATAGTTATCCAGGAAGGCGAAGGTACCCGCTCCCAGCCCAGTGCCTTGCGATCCCCACTTGATTCCCAGCTTGTTGGAAACCTTACGGGATACCTCGGCAATGCGAATGCGCAGGTTAACCTGCGTCGGCATTGTCACGACAAGCTGGTTGATTAGCTCGTCTTTTTCCTGAGCGACAGGCTGCTCGGCAGATGCAGAATTTTCAGTGCTATTTTGCTGATTTTTCCCACTTTCTGCCGGAGTAACTGTCATTTGCTGAGGCGATACATAGCCTTCTGCAAGACGAACAATCTTTTCAGCCATTGTCGGCGTCGGTACCTGACCTTTCAGGAATAGCTTTCCAGCTGTAGATTCGGCGTTCACTAGTGCATCAGGAAACTCTTTGGCAACAAGTTCATTTAGTTCCACCACATTATGGCTAACTTTCACAGTGGCCGAATAAATAACCTTTTCGTTGGCATCGAGTACATATAACGATGTCGCTCCGGCCTTTTTACCAAATACCATTATCTTGGTATTGGTTAATGCCTGGTAGTCAGCCACTTCGTTGCTGGAAATAAAGATTGATTTCGCATTATGTGGCAAGTTAACCAGTTTGGCTTTATCCAATACCACATTTAGTACTTTTGCCTGCAGGGTAAAACTCATGCACAGCAGAATAAATCCGCCGATTATTTTATTAATCATCTTGTGTTCCTGCATTGTTCATGACGCGCTTTTCTTTGGCACGAAACTCCACCAGCCCAATATCTGGTTGAACCTGTTTGATGTCAGGAAAAATATCATCAATATTAATTTGCTTAATATCGGCAATATCTGTTTCCGAGTTATTTTGGCTACGCAGCACCATTGACAATGTGCCTAACTGGTTCGCCAAAATGACTTTATTCGCTTGTACTGGTGAAACTTCCAGCGTCACTGCACTGTTGTCCGGAATAAAGCCTTTGTATTTTTTCTGCGCTTCGATATAGCGGTCGGCCTGAACCGCGTCATTAAACGCTAATATCCTGACATTCTGGGCAATGGTTTTTACATACAGGCTTTGGGTTTCATTGCCGCGAGTACGCAGTTCCTGCTCTTTCGAGGCCAACAACAAGACATCGACATAGTCACCCGGCCCAACAAGGCCTGAATTAGCCGTGACCTGATCAACCGGCACCGATACAGCGCGATAGCCAGGGCGCAGCATGACTGACAGCACACCACCCGATTCCGGGTTCAAAAAGTCGGACACACTCAAGATCTGCCCTGCCGGATAATCACCCGCCACGACCGTTTCGGTCAGCCTTGCTGTATCGAAAATTGCCTTGTCGATATAGTCGAGACGATGGCTTACCTCGCTTTCATTGACCGTTTTCCATTCAAACAATGAAGCGCTATAGTGGCGACCGGCTTTTACCGGTACCGAGGTCACCAGTACCTCAAGTGTTTTGATCTCGGCTTGTGGTTCCGCAATCACAGCTTTTGGCTGAGATAAGTTAAGATATAACCAAACCAGTCCGGCCAGCGAAATAAATACAGATAAGTAAACTAAACGTTTTGCTTTCATTATTAATTCTATTTATTTTGGAAATACTATTTCCATACCAAGGAAAATTAACCTTTATTCTGAACGCTCTCGAGTCTGTTAATCACTTCCTCGTAGGTTTCGTTAATGGCCTTTGTCAGATCACCGTCATCACCTAAAAAGTTCAGCATAATTAATGACATTGCAGCAGCCAAAATAGCGTATTCAATCGCAGCAGCACCACGCTGTTTATTCTTGTTATTTCTAATTTTCATTT
Source organism: Photobacterium proteolyticum (assembly GCF_001939735.1). Taxonomy (GTDB): domain Bacteria; phylum Pseudomonadota; class Gammaproteobacteria; order Enterobacterales; family Vibrionaceae; genus Photobacterium; species Photobacterium proteolyticum. The sequence goes on along the minus strand of NZ_MJIL01000090.1, from coordinate 343,454 downwards.
TAATTTCCATTTTTACGCAAAAAGCAGCCAGCCCCAAGGCTGGCTGCATTGGGTTTAACTATTATTGAGCGATGAATCGATACAATGGCTTCGGCTCGCTAAAGCAGAACATTGTGCAAAGATCCTTAACGTCTGTCACTCTAGGCTTCTTAATATTAGATATATCTAGGCAGTCCTTATTTCCAGTAGTTGCAGTACTGTCATTGGAAGATAAGTAACAGCTCTTATCATTATTCAGACTGCTTCCTGAAACATCCATATGCGAAAAAATGTTTGCATCAAAGATTTTTTCTTCAGGTTGTTCTGGGTTTTCAGAGAACAAACCTTGCAGCTCAGCTGTTGTCGGCATCCTCCATGTGGTTAATCCACAAACAGAGAATGAATCAAGTTCAGCATAAATGTCCTTTCCGATTTTAAAGCGCTGTCCAGCATCTGCAGTATTAAACAACTGCCACACCTTACCGTCTTTTGCTCTTGCACAAGCCGCTTCGGCACGGTTTTGGGTTACAACACCCGCAGCGGTTAGCAGCGTATAATCTGAAGCTGGTGCACTTTGAGTGTACGCCTGATCATTGACAAGAACATCACCGGCAACGCGACCTGTTACTGCATCCGCACCAACACGAACCTGAATACTGCCGACTTCATACGCTTTATCAGCTAGCTGATAAGGGTTGTTATTTAGACCAACAGCTTTCCAGTCAGCCGTTTCAACCTTGATTTCATAACTTGTTAACTGAGGGTATCCAGCCACCAGCGTCCAGCCAAATGTGTTGTTGGTATCATCGATAACCGGCGCCGTCGGTGCTTCTGGCTTGGAGGTAAAGTACGCATCCGAACAAGCTGCGATACCGGCAACATTACTATCTTTCACATTGGCTTTAACACGCAGACAAACATCACCTTTGGCAATGTTCAGATCGCCAACCGATGCAGGCTTGTTACCTGCCGGGGTCCAGTCACCTGCGTTGGCACTGTTTCCTTTCAGTGAGATTTCATAGGAAGAAGTATCTGCATAGCCAGTAACAAAATCCCAGTCAATGGTATTGGCGGTATCATCAATAAGCAGATTAGTCGGCGCTGCAGGCTTGCCTGTTTGTGCAGTGAACGCCTGTGTTACCTGAGCAGCTTCGCCTGCAGGCATGCCGTTGGTCGAGTTTGCCGCAACACGTAGCTGCACCCAACCAGCATCAATGTCGACGTTACCCACCGAAAGCGGTTTTGCCGTTACTGCGTTCCACGTTTTGCCATTATCCAGGCTTGCTTCATACAAACCGTGCTGAGTGAAGCCCGCGACATAGTCCCAATCGACAGAGTCTGTTTCGTCACTCACCGATGTAATGGTTGGTTTTACCGGCTGTGCTGGCGTGGTGGTAAATGCTTTTGTCGATGCTACTTCACGGCCAGCAGGTTTTGACTCTGCGCCTGAATCATCAGCAGCGACACGGACTTTCAGATCGCCGGCGGCAATCGCAACATCACCAACAATGATTGGCTTGTGTGTCGCTGTCTGCCAGGTTTTTCCGCCATCGACAGAATATTCGTAGTTGTTAGCATCGTTGTAACCTGCTACCAGATCCCAGTCAAACTGGTTAGTTGCATCATTTACTGAGATAGAAGCTGGAGCTGCAGGGGTTTGTGATTCAGTCAACGGCTGGGTATTTTTAACCACCTTGCCCGCTTTCATGTTCTTGGCCAGATTAGCAGTGACACGAACCTGAATATCACCCGCCGCATAGGCATTTAGCCCAAGATGAATCGGCTTGGCCGTTACTGGCTGCCAGGTTTGTCCGGCATCGGTTGAGTATTCATACTGCGCAGCAGAAGTCAGCATACCTACCCAATTCCAATCGAAGGTACGCGCAGCTACGTTTAGCTGGCCTTGTTTAGGTGCCTGTGGCTGTACCTGAACAGTATTACCAACCACATCATCACGTGACACTGTCATATCGGAAATGAAGTCTTTTATCGTTTCCTGAACATGTACCGGCGTATTGTTTACTGTACCCACCAGTTTGTCGGTTTCTGTTTTCAGCGCAGGTAAATCAATCAAAGCCAACTTAATGCGAGAACCAGAACGCGCATCACTTTGAGTCACACCGTCAGAAGCCGCCGCCTTCTCCGCTTCCTGCATCAAAGAAGTCAGTCCCTGAGCCAAAGCATGAAGCTGTTTGTCCTGTTCATGTGCACCTGCCAGGAAATCTGAAGTCAATCGCTGGCTGTCGATACCGAGGCTAGTTGCCAGCATGTCTCTTGCTGCTTTGAAATCAACATCTTGCTGGGTTGCGACCACCGAGGTTAAGGTAGTTAGCGGGCTTACAACAGCTGGCAAAGTAGCTGGGGCACTCAGCGAAAAACCTTCCTGGAGAGCTGATTGCGGAAAATCCATGTCGACAGTTTTATTGGCAATGGCTTCGACCAATACATTGTACTGGGACAAATCAGCGTCAGTTCGAGCAAGGGAATAGGCACCCTGGCTATCAGTCCATACCGCGTCACCGTCACTCTCATCACACGTCAAGTTATGGTTTAGATCCAAACACACTTTGGCATTTTTCAGATAGCCATCCAGCGCCACCCCCGAGATCGCAGATGCCGCCGCTGAATTGCCCGGCTTAGAATCAAGCTTAGAATCCGAACCTGAGCCGTTACAACCAATCAATAATGAGCTTGCAATCACTGTGAGCGCAAACGATGTTTTTTTCCCTTCTAGCACCATACCACTAACCTTCCTAAAACCGTTTAAAACCATTCATATGTGAAATTGATAGAAGCAATTTTTTGACGCATGCTAATGGAAATGATACTGATTATCAATTATATTTGAGCCTTTACTCTAAAAAAGATCTACAAATCACTCAAAAAGGCTGACAAATCGGTCAGTTTTGGCACATGACATTTCTATCGGTTAAGTATTATTTTTATGAATGGAAATTTTAAGCTATCAAGAATTGCGACATTTTTAGCTGGTTGCAGCTTTCTTGTCGGTTGCGGCAGTGACGATGCATCAAGCACACCTAACGTGGAATCTTACGCCTATAGCAAACTTTCCGTTTGCATTGATGCCGACCTTGACGGTTTCTGTGGCGAACTCGAACAAAAAGTTAGAAAAGTAAGCAGAACATCTGATACCAATCAGGCACCGTACCTGATTAATGAGGCAGGTTATTTTCTGACGGCCCCGGCATCTGCGACGGTAGTTACCCCGTTTACCACCCTTATTCAAAATGAAGTGCTGTATAATCCGCTCGTTGCCGGTGATACTAAGCTTGCTCAGCAACAATTACAGGCTATCTTCGGCGAAAAGTACGGTATTGACTTCAATCAGCTGGCTTCTATGCATGGTCCAAAAGCTGAAACAGAAATGCTGCTTGCCTCCTTCAGACATGCCCTATCGCTTCAGGGAGGCTCGAGTTATCTCAAGATTTCAGCTGCTGTCGATAAGATGATCAGTGAAAAGAGCTTTGATATCACTCAATCACTGACACAGTCTGATTTAGACACCAGCTATGTCAACCTAAACAACCGTTACCTTCTTTCAGGCTCTTACCCAGTTAACTCGTTGTTTTTGCCCGATTCAATAACAATGAATGAAGGCACAGGTATGCTTCTGGCATTGCTTAGTGATAAGAAGTTATTACAAGTAAATTCAGCTTCAGGATCATATTCTTCATTCTCACCTACAGTCACAACGGAACCAGGTCAAAAAACGGCCAAACTCGCTAGTTACGACAGCCATCACGATGATGATGACGATGATGATGATGACCATCACGGCGGTGGTGGTATCGTTCTTCCGCCTCAAAACCCTTCTATCCTCACCCATGCCACTCAGGGCAAGGATGACCGCGAGGCGTACCTGCTCTATCAACCAAGCATTGTCGGTGATAGTTCGATCAGTAACACCTGTAATGCCACAAGCACCAATGGCATTTTCCTATCTGAAATCGGCAAAAACAACCAAACTACCAAGCTGACGGCATCAACGAAAATTGACGCATACGGCGGCGCTTCAGGCGGCACGACTATCCCCCCAATAACGCCACCCGTTTCTGGTCCAGCTACCTCGCCAGTTGCGGAGGTAGAATGTCTAAACAACCATATCAACGGATTAACACCACTTTATAAAAAAAGCCTGATCGCTGCGGTGTTTACCAATGGTTCCAGCTATAACTCTGAACTTCAGCTACTATCGAGCACGGAACTCAAACAACTCGGAAAGCGTTATCCGCTCTCATCAACTAAACCATTGGTTATTGCCAATAAAAGCCAGTCACAGTTAGTAGTTGTAGAAACAAACAGCTCTCAGGCAGTGATCCTTGATAGCAGCACACTCTCCCCAAAAGCCAACATCAATAAGAGCAATATTCAGTCTGCAGTATTTGCCAATAACGACAGTGAATTAGTCGTCAGTGACGGTGGCAAAACACTAAGCTGGTTCAATGTTGCCAACCCTGGCAACCCACCTGCAACACTGGTATTGGACGATAATATTATTAGGCTGGTATCGGATCCTAGCGGCCTCTTTAGTGCTGTACAGACCAGCAATCACATACATCTCATCAATAACCAGACAAGAAGTATTATTAAGTCAGAGCCTTATGAGAAAAGTATGGTCTATGGCATAAATATGCTAAGCGACAAGATTATCATCTCGCGCTCTAAATCTATTGATTACATGCAGTTTGGTAATCTGATCGGCTCGCCAATAAAAGTTGGCTACCAATTGGTCAACAGAGAGCTGGTCAATAAGTGGGCGTCGGCCTCCAATAACTCATTCAGCTCAACGACACTTAGCTACGTGCTACAGTCCGTGGGCGAAAGCGCTGATATCAGCCAGGAATTTAACAACATCGACCTGGAATGGTTACCAGCCGATGCTACAACTGCCAATGGTGTTAAAGCTGTGATGATTTCAGGTTATTACCGAAATGAGCGGGTAAGTTTATACAAAAGCCTGTAATCTGGTAGCCAAATAACACAAACCTGACGCCCAGCATACGCTACCTCCCATCACGTATACTGGGCGTTATTTCTTTTTGAACCAGCCTGAGCACACACCGTAAATTGCAACTTAATCGCAAACACTCGGTTAAAAAATAGTTACCAGACAGATAAAAACCAGAGCTAACTCACTGACATGATTAATTACAGCAGCTATAGTCCGATGTAAATTATATTAAACTTGCCAATAATGCGCTTCTCTGACTTCAATAAAACCATGCTGCTTGTCAGTGCCCTGAGCTGGGTGCTGGTAACTATGATGCCTGTCATCAATGCGCATGGGGCAAATGCAGGCGTATGGGCAACACTATGTACCGTCAACGGCTTTGAACGCATTCTTATCGAGGAAGGCAAACCGGACACACATGCAGGAAAGCCCTGTCCGTTCAGTCACTTTTCTACCTTCCATTATGACCGACTTCCAACTGCACCTCTCTTTGAAGTATTGAGCTATGTTATTTCAGACAGCTACACTTATTTGGCTCTAAGTGTCCGATTTGAAAGACAAGTTCCACGCGCCCCACCTTCTCGACGTTATTCCTGATACCTCAAAACAATAAATACAAACCTCAATCTAATACGTAAAGTCTAACGCTCAATTTCACTCCCTTTAATACTCTAGGGCGGTGATATTTTGCGTGTTTGAAAAGGAAATAATAATGTTGAGAAAAGCTTCAGTACCTCAACCAAAGGAAGCAACACGCGCCAGATCCCTCTACTTCCTCACTTGGCGCTGGCATTTCTACGCCGGGCTGTTCGTCGTGCCCTTCATGATTATGCTCAGCATTACCGGTCTGGTTATGCTGTTCGATGACGAGATAGAAATGGCTCGCTACCAATCCATTTTGCAAGTGCAGCCTCAACCTGAAACGGTCCCGGTTTCTCAGCAGTTGCTGGCCGTCCAACAGGCTTATCCGTCGCATACTGTGACCCAATTTATTCCGGCCAAAGCGCTGACCCTAGCGAATCGGTTCTCTATTCGCTCTGAAGAAGGCATATCGATATTTGTAACTGTCGACCCTTATAGCTCATCAATTCTGGGAACCATAGATCGAAGCGACAGCTGGTACCAACTGGCCAATGATATTCATGGCACCTTGCTGATAGGCGACTGGGGAGACTACCTGATCGAGATTTCAGCCAGCCTCGGGATTTTGCTGCTAGTGAGCGGGATATACTTGTGGTTACCCCGGGACAATGCCAGTAGAACCGGTTTTTTAAGGGTACGTTTCACCAGCGGGACACGCGTATTGCTTCGCGATCTTCACGCCAACATCGGCGGAGGACTTTCGATCGTCCTGCTGTTTTTCCTTATTTCCGGTTTATCCTGGGCGGGTATCTGGGGCGGAAAATATGTTCAGGCCTGGAGCACGTTTCCAGCCCAAAAGTGGGACGATGTACCGCTGTCAACGCTCACTCATGCTAGTCTCAACCATGGTTCTGAAGAAGAACTGCCGTGGAACCTGGAACAAACACCGCTTCCTCAATCCCATGACCACAGCAAGATGCAAGCAAGTGCTCACAACCATACATCAAGCTTTACCTTTGGGATTGATGAGATGGTGGAAAAAGCCAAGCAACTGGGATTCAGCCAATACAAACTCAACTTTCCACGCTCTGATACCGGCGTATTTACCCTGTCAGCCAATACGATGAGTGGTGATATTACCGATCCAACACAAGACCGGACCAGCCACTTCGATCAGTACTCAGGACAATTGCTGGCTGATGTAACCTGGAATGATTATAACCTGGTAGCCAAAATGATGGCCGCCGGTATTGCCCTTCACCAAGGCGATATCAGCATCCTCAACAAAATAGCCAATGTACTGTTTTGTCTCTCCTTTATTTTGGTATCGATCACTGGTGTCGTGATGTGGTGGATCCGTCGTCCATCTGGACAGAAGCGCCTGGGCGTGCCGCCACAATTTGAAAATACTCACGTCTGGAAAACAGGCCTGCTAACCCTGACCGTGATTGGTGTCGCCTTTCCATTGGCGGGCGCGACAATTGCAGCCGTACTCTGCCTCGACTGGCTGCTGATCAGCCGCGTTGAGAAACTGCGCCTCGCCCTACAATAACAAACCAACCAAGCTCCGATATGGCGTCGGCTTTTACCTGCGCCCCACACTCTTGAGATGGGGCGCGTTTCATCAAGAAATCAAAGCATGCAACTAACGAAAATCCGCTAACATCTTGTATCGTCACTACTAATCTGTATTTCTTAAGTTATTTGCCATCACCGAAGCAACACGCTGAAAAGTCTCCACCTCTTCATCAGTCAAGCCCGCTCGCATTTGCAGGTCAATCTCCGTTTCGGCCACTTTAATCTGTTCCATCAGGCTTTTGCCTTGCAAAGACAGTGCTAGTAACTGGCTACGCTTATCTTCCGGGTTTGGATGCTTGCTGATCAGGCCCGAGGCAATCATCTCTTTCACCAACCGGGCAATTTGGGCTTTATCTCGCCCCATCCTGGTCACGATAGTGTTCGCCGTGCATTGCGGTGAGTCCTGAATGATGTGCAGGCAACGAACAATCATCCCATTCAAGCCTAACTCATTAGCGTTAATGGCTTTTTTTATTGCTCCACGATAACTCCGTGTCAGCGAAAATATCGTTTCAGGTACGTTCTTGCTTATCGTCATGTTCATCTTCCGCACAACATAGTTGACAATGTCAACGAATGAATTATAGTTGATTTTATCAACCAAGTTGTCGATGGGCAACCATTGACCATGCAAACACCACCCAACTCCACATCAATAAGGGCTACTGAATGAAACCAACAGTACGATTAACTCAAGTCGCTGACACCATTGAATTAAGCCCCCACTTAAAGCGGATTGTCTTATCCGGCGAAGGGCTGATAGGCTTTCCAACCGGCAAAGAAGGGGCACATGTCAAAGTGATACTGCCGAGTGAAGGAGAAGAAATACCAAACTTGGATATCCGCGGAAGCCATCGTCCTGTAATGCGATCCTACACTATCAGGGAATACGACCAAGAGACTAATCGTCTGTCACTGGATTTTGTTATCAATCGTCACAAGGGACCGGCAACTGACTGGGCGGCAAAAGCAAAGAAGGGGGACTATCTGGGCATTGCCGGGCCGGGGCCAATGAAACTGACAGACTTCAATGCTGAGAGTTACCTTTTGGTCGGTGATCTGACGTCGGTGAACGCCATCAATGGCTATGCACTGGCAGTTTCCTCCCAATCCGCTGTCGAGGCCGTTATATCTGTTCCAACTAAAGAAGACATTATTGCTCTCGATGTTGGCACCAATGTGTCCGTACACTGGGTCATCGACAAGGAAGATGAAGCAAACAGCTTGTCTGAAGCTATTATGGCAATTGCCGATAAGTTACCAGCGAACACTGAAGTCTTTCTCGGTTTGGAAGCGCGAAATGTCCGCACACTAAAAGGATTGTTACAGGAAGAAGTCGGCATTCACCGCCAGAATATTACTGTCACTGGTTATTGGAAAAAAGGGGTTGATGCCGACCGGTTTGGTGCTCAGAAGAAGGCGAGCCCCCTTTAACAAATCAAGCGGCGAGAAAACATGAAACCTATCCCCGCCCCTCAAAGCACCCATTTGAGCTGGCGGATTTAGATCTCTTCCTGTTTGCCTAACCCAACCATTGGCTCACCGTCATCAGAATAGCTCAGTTCGCTCGGTATGGTTTCTCCCTGAAACTCGACATGCGTATAGCCACCCTGAACGAATCTGAGCGCGGCCTGTGGTGTCAGCCAGTCCCCGTAACCACAGACATCAGCCCAACCAATCTTCATTACTTTCATGTTATTACCTACAACTTATATTTATACCTGCATAATCACACCCACTACAGTCCCTCTGTGTATACTCCTTCAAGGAAGCCTATGCTTTATATAGACATAGTAGATTTATATAGACATAGTAGCTTGGGTGTCTTTACACGCTTGCATGGGAGCATAATCATGTTTGGCTTTATCAGCAAAAATATCATTACCGGACTGGTAACAATATTGCCTGTAGTACTCACGCTCTACCTGCTCTACTGGTTTGCTGTTTCTATAGAGTCAGTACTAGGAAGCCTCATCCAAACGATTATACCGACAGAATGGTACTGGCCCGGTATGGGGCTTGTAGCCGGACTGCTAGTCTTTTTTATCGCCGGGCTGATGATGAATGCCTATGTGGTACAACGACTGTTTGCCAAAAGTGAACAGGTGTTCTATCACATGCCCTTAGTTCGCAGCGTCTATCCGACAATTCGAGATTTCTTTGACTATTTTTCCCCGGCAACCCGAAAAGAGTTCGAACAGGTCGTTGCCGTCACCTTGGGTGAAACCGGCATGCAGGTGATCGGCTTTGTTACCCAGCCCTTATCTGAACGAATGCCCGAGTCTTTGCGCGAGGAAGACAGTGTACTTGTCTACCTGCCGCTGAGCTACATGATCGGTGGCTATGCCGTACTGATCCCCCGCAGTGCAATCCGTCCTCTTGATATGACAATCGAAGAAGCGATGCGCTTTACGCTGACTGCCGGAATGACTGGCTCAGGCTTCGATCACGGCCCTAGCTCGGCTCCAAGCTCAGTTGCAAAGACTCATGATCATAAGAGCAGTTGACAGAAACTATCACAGCTATTCAAATAAGAGCTTTCATATCTCCGTGAAGGCAATCACAGGCTATTGTGCTAATTGACGCTAAAATATACCCAAATTACCTCAAGATGCTCGTTTCAGCGAAAATTACTTGGGTTGTGGCCGGGCCGCGCAGGCTAGGCACCGATTAGAAAATCTAGTGGCTCTAAATTAATAATCGGTAACAACGCATAGAAGCCCCTATCGACTTAAAAGAACTGGAACTCGCCCTTTGGAAGTGAGCCAGTTGGTTCGGTATTCCGACGCCCATTTCTGTGTCAAATAACGTTGAAAGGGAATACCATTCCTACCGTCATTTTCCTTGAACTGAGCTCGCTGGTCTCACTCTGAATCCTGCATCTTGGGGTAGCTTGAATATAAAATAACCTCAATTGTTGGATACTTTCTCTATGCGTAAGAAGATTATTCTTGATACCGATCCGGGTATCGATGATGCAATGGCTATTTTATTTGCACAGGCCCATCCGGATATCGACCTTGTCGGGATCACTACGGTGTATGGCAATGCCACTATTGAGAATGGCACGCGTAACGCACTCTACCTAAAAGAGAAATTCAGCTTCAGCTGCGACGTTGCCAAAGGAACTGACAAACCAATCCAGCGTCCTCCGGTTGGTGCCACTGTCGTTGTACACGGCGAGACAGGATTTGGCGACCTCCACAGCAGCGAGCCTGAGCATGCCAGTGCCGACCCTCGTCCTGCCTACCAGTACATTATTGATACGGTCAAAGCCAATCCCGGCGAGATCACGCTGGTGACTGTCGGACCGCTGACCAATATCGCCCTGGTTCTTGATGCTGCCCCTGAAATCACAAGTCTGGTGAAGGAAGTCGTTGTAATGGGTGGCGCTTTTGGGATGAACGGCCACCGTGGTAATGTAACTCCTTATGCTGAAGCCAATATCCATGATGACCCCCACGCGGCAGACAAGGTGTTTACTGCCGACTGGCCGGTGGTCATCGTCGGTTTGGATGTCACGGAAGAGAGCTTTTTCTCAGCAGATTACATCGACGGCCTTAAAGCCGAAGGCGGTAAAGTTGGTGAGTTTATCTGGGACGTAAGCCGTTACTACCTGCGTTTCTATGCCAACAAACTGGGACTAGAGGGCTGCCATGTCCATGACCCATCCGCCATTGCCTATGTCATCAAACCAGAATTGTTTACTCTGCGAGAGGGGCCTATTCGTGTCGTTACTGACGGCCCAGCCGAAGGACTGACCTTGCAAAAGTTCGATGGTCGCCGTCACCAGATGGATGACTGGGCAGAAATGCCGGATCAAAAGGTCGGTGTTGCGGTTAATGATAAGGAGCTACTCGCCCTCTACCGCGACAGCATTATCAGTTATGGCAAGCAGGTTGGGTAAGCTGCAACTTCCCAGAGCTTAAACAATTTCATCATTTTGCCCAGGCCAGAAAACTTATCGCAGTGTCTGGCTTGGTTACTTGCCCACCAGCATGATTGGTTTTACCGATTACAACAATCAATATTTTCCATCACGTTTGCCCCCAAAAACGGAAGATTCAGGCTTATATTTTACCTGTACCTACCAATAAGGGGTAACTCCCATGCGTAAACAGACAATCCCTCTGCTAGCCGCTATAGCGGTAGCCCTGTCTCCCCTCCTGATGGGCAGCCCTGCCTATGCACAGGGAGAGCCGAAATCGAATCAGTTCTGGTGGCCCGAGAAACTCGACCTTTCTCCCCTGCGACAGCATACTGCCTCGTCGAACCCAATGGGTGAAGACTTCAATTATGCAGAAGCCTTTAACAGTCTTGACCTGAGTGCTGTGAAAAAGGATCTGGATACACTGATGAAAACCTCCCAAGACTGGTGGCCTGCTGACTATGGTCACTACGGGCCATTATTCATCCGGATGGCATGGCACAGTGCGGGAACCTATCGCGTCAGTGATGGGCGCGGCGGTGCCTATGGCGGAATGCAACGTTTTGCCCCTTTAAACAGCTGGCCCGATAATGCCAACCTGGATAAGGCACAACGCCTGCTTTGGCCACTCAAGCAGAAATACGGTCGCAATATATCCTGGGGCGACCTGATGGTTCTGGCCGGTACTGTTGCCATGGAGTCGATGGGTTTCAAAACCCTGGGCTTTGCCGGCGGACGTGAAGATGCCTGGGAGCCAGACATGGTCTACTGGGGACCTGAAAATGAGTTCTTGGCAGACAAGCGCTATAGCGGCGACAGAGAATTGGAACAACCACTTGCCGCCGTTCAAATGGGGCTGATCTATGTTAATCCCGAGGGACCAAACGGCAATCCGGACCCGCTGGCAGCGGCCAAGGACATCCGCGAAACATTTGGCCGAATGGCAATGAACGATGAAGAGACCGTTGCGCTTATCGCCGGCGGCCATACCTTCGGTAAAGCACATGGTGCCGCCAAACCGTCCAAATATGTCGGCCCGGAACCTGAAGCGGCCAGCACCGAAGAGCAAGGCCTTGGCTGGAAAAACAAATACGGTTCAGGCCATGGTGCCGATACCATCACCAGCGGGCTGGAAGGTGCCTGGACAGTCAGTCCGGCTCAATGGACCCACAACTACTTTCAAAACTTGTTCAACTTCGAATGGGTACAGACCAAAAGCCCGGCAGGTGCCATACAGTGGATCCCCGATGACGAAAGCGCTAAAGACATGGTGCCGGATGCCCATGATGCATCAAAAAAACACGCGCCTATCATGCTCACCACCGACCTCTCGCTCAAGTTTGACCCTGAGTACAGTAAAATCTCCAAACGATTTCTTGATAACCCGAAAGAATTTGAATTAGCCTTTGCCAAGGCATGGTTCAAGCTAACGCACCGAGATATGGGGCCTCGTGCGCGCTATCTCGGCGATCAAGTCCCCGAGGAAGCCATGCTATGGCAAGACCCTGTACCAGCCGTCGCTCACCCCATAATTACGGATGAGGACATCACCAAGCTCAAAGCCGATATTCTTGCCTCGGATCTAGCCGTTCCCGCATTAATAAGAACCGCCTGGGCCTCTGCATCAAGCTTTCGCGGTACGGATATGCGCGGGGGAGCCAACGGCGCACGCGTTCGACTTGAGCCCCAGAAAAGCTGGCATGCCAATGATCCCGAAGAACTGGCGAAGGTGCTCCAGCAGCTAGAGAAAATTCAGCAGGACTTCAACAGCAAACAGTCTGACGGCAAGAAAGTATCTCTTGCTGACCTGATTGTATTAGGTGGCGCCGCTGCGATTGAGGATGCCGCAAAACAGGCTGGCCATGATGTCAAAGTCCCCTTCACCCCCGGACGTACCGATGCAGAACAAGCACAGACAGATATAAACTCGTTTGCGGTACTGGAACCAAGTGCTGATGGGTTCCGTAACTACTTTGGCAATGACAACCAACGATCTCCTGCCGAAATGCTGGTCGATAAAGCCGATCTGCTGACGTTAACCGTACCTGAAATGACGGTGCTTATCGGAGGCATGCGTGTCATGAATGCCAATACCGGGCAGTCCCAGCATGGCGTATTTACCGATGAACCGGGAACATTAAGTAATGATTTCTTCGTCAACCTACTGGATATGTCCACCAAATGGCAAAAATCATCATCGCAAGATGGCGTCTATGAAGGCGTTGACCGTAGCAATGGCAAAGCGAAATGGACAGCAACACCGGTTGATCTTATTTTCGGCTCGAACTCAGAATTACGCGCTGTGGCCGAAGTGTATGCGGCTGACGATGCCAAAGAGAAATTTGTAAATGACTTTATCGTCGCCTGGGTGAAAGTCATGAAACTCGACCGTTTCGATATTCAATAATCTCGCTGGCAACAATAAAACATCCGGTACTCTGCAGTACCGGATTTTCATTCTGTATAACAGTTAAGGGCACTCCCTAAGCCACCTTGGCAGAAAAGTGCTTGCCGAGCAGGGCATGATAAAAGTCATTATCTGACAAGACCCCTTCCAGGCGCCTTTCCGTTCCCAGCAACACTGGCTGGCCGGTACGATAACGAATTTCCAGAGCTTCGCGCATCGAGATATCAGGCGTTGTCATCACTACCTTGTCTCGCTCAAGCGCCTCAAGACTGTCCCCTTCCTGCCACTGGTGCAATGCCAGAGATTCATCCTGCCGGGTTACCGCCATAATTTCCCCTTTCTCAGAGGTACTGACGCAGGTCTTGTCGTGCTGATTAAGTATCAACATGTCTCCTAGTGACTCAAGCTCGCTGGTCTCTGTCATCAGGGAACGTCCGCGCAGCACATTCAGCGGATTGGTGTGGGCGACAAAGTCTTTCACGTATTGTGAATTCGGTTTGAGCACGATCTCTTCCGGTTTACCGTGCTGGATCAGGCGTCCTGATTCCATGATCGCTATGTTATTGCCAATCTTGAGCGCTTCATCCAGGTCATGACTGACAAACACAATCGTCTTGTTCAGCTGGCGCTGAAGCTCCAGCAGTTCATCTTGCAACTGGCTGCGAATGAGCGGGTCCAGCGCCGAGAACGGTTCGTCCATCAGTAAAATATCGCTATCCATCGTAAATGCCCGTGCCAATCCAACACGTTGCTGCATACCACCCGATAGCTCATGGGGGAATTTGTGCTTCCACTCGGAAAGCCCTACCATATCGAGCTTTTCTTCTGCACGACGGCGGCGCTCTGCCTTGCCGATGCCCTGCATCTCCAGGCCAAAGGCAGCGTTATCGAGCACGGTCAGCCAGGGCATCAAAGCAAACTTCTGGAACACCATGGATATACGATTGGTTCGCAAATGGCGCAAGGCGGTTTTGTCGCAGCTGGCAAGATCAATCGCCTCCTCGCCATCCTGTACCTCAAGCGAGCCGCGGCTAATGGTATTCAGGCCATTAATCGCACGTAGCAAACTCGACTTGCCGGAGCCGGACAGCCCCATCAAGACACAAATCTCGCCTTCTTCAATATCCAGACTGACGTCATGAACGCCGACCACGTCTCCCGTGGCATCAATAATCTCCTGTCGGGTTTTGCCCTCATCGAGCAATGCCAGTGATTGGGTTGTCTGCTCGCCAAAAATCACATCCAGACTTTTAATACTGATCGCGCTCATGATTAGCCCTCCTTGCTCTGGCTTGCCGGAGTCTTACATAGACGATCCAGAATAATAGCGACCAATACAATGGCCAAACCTGCTTCAAATCCCTGGGAAATATTGACCGTGTTGAGGGCGCGGATCACCGGTTTACCCAAACCATCAGCCCCCACCAGTGCGGAAATCACCACCATCGACAGTGACAGCATGATGCACTGTGTTATCCCTGCCATAATGTTTGGCATTGCCGCCGGAAGTTCAACTTTGAACAACAGCTTCATTCGATTGGCCCCGAAGGCTCTACCCGCCTCGACCAACTCTTCTGGGACTCGGCTAATACCAAGATAGGTCAGGCGGATTGGAGCGGCAATAGCAAAAATAATGGTAGAAATAAGACCGGGCACTACCCCCAGGCCGAACAGCACCAAGGTTGGGATCAGGTAGACAAATGTCGGTACGGTCTGCATCAAATCAAGGATCGGACGCATGATGGTATAGAGCCAAGGCTTGTGCGCCGCAACAATGCCGACAGGCACCCCGACCAGTACCGAGATCATCGTGGCTGTTAATACCAGAACGAAAGTTTCCAGCATTTCTTCCCAGTAACCCAGGTTCATGATCAATAGCAGTGCCGCGACCACAAAAATGACCAGCGAGAGGTTCCGGTGAAGAAACCAGGCCAACGAGGCTGTCATCAAAATCGGCACCGCTGGCGGAAACCACTTAAACAGATCAACCAACAGCATAATCAGTGATTCCAGGGTATAGGAAAGCGAGTCAAAAAATCCTGCGGCATTGTAGGTAAGCCAATCCACGAAGGTTGCCATCCAATCACCTAACGGGATTTTATGATCTGTAATAAAGTCCACTGTTACTCCTTAATGGTCCATATTTTTTAAATTGGGTCGTTCCGTGTTTATCTATCACGCCGAGCGGCTACCACCTGTTACGGTGGCAGCATCGACAGTCAGCCTGTAACAGGCAAGCAATAGACAATTAGATATTCAGGTATGTCTTCACAGCCTGAGTGGCATTGCTGCCATCTTGTGCTGTTACCTTGTTAAGCCACTGTTCCAGCACCTGCGGATTGGCCTTCAGCCAGACCTTTGCCGCCGCATCTGGCTTGACGTTATTATTCAGGATCTCGCCCATCAGCTGATTTTCCATCTCCAGGCTAAAGCTCAGGTTTTGCAGTAGCTGACCGACATTTGGACACGTTTTCAGGTAACCCTGGCGAACATTGGTATAAACACTTGCACCGCCATAATTGGGGCCAAAGAAATCATCACCACCGTCCAGATAGGCCATATCAAAGTTGCTGTTCATCGGGTGCGGCGCCCAGCCAAGGAAAGCGATCCACTGCTCACGGTTAACCGCACGTTTAACCTGCGACATCATGCCGGCTTCACTGGACTCGACCAGACGGAAACCATTAAGGTCGAAAGCGTTTTTATCAATCATGTCCTGGATCAGACGGTTGCCGTCGTTACCCGGCTCGATGCCATAGATACGGCCGCGGAACTCGTCCTTATGTTTGGCCAGATCAGCAAAGCTGCGGACACCGGCGTCATACACGTATTTTGGGACTGCAAGGGTATATTTAGCCCCTTCCAGGTTGGCCCTTACTGTCTCGACTGAGCCATCCTGGTGATATTTGGCAATATCAGCTTCCATCGTTGGCATCCAGTTACCCAGAAACACATCAATGTCCTTATTGGCCATGGAGGAGTATGTCACGGGGACTGACAGCAACTGAGTTGAGGTCTTATAGCCCAATCCTTTGAGCACTTCGCTCGTGATCGCTGTTGTTGCCGTAATGTCTGTCCAGCCGACATCAGAGAAACGTACGGTTTCGCACTGGGCGGCTAATGCCGTTGATGCCGACAGACTGAGTAATAGTGCTGAACTACCCATAATTGCGTTTTTAATCGTTTTCTTTGTCTTCATGACTCTTCCTTTATCCATGTTTGTTAAGCCAAATCTGTTAAGTAATGACGCTTCTCGTATCTGGCGAGAAGGCTGATGTATTCCCAACAGTCAGCTTGCTTGTTTTGGTAATCCGTCTGTTTCGTTTAAATAATTAAGCCGCTTCGTTTCAGTATTTATTAGTAATAGTCTCTAGGGTTATCAGCGCTCACCGGACGCTGGGCAGGGCCAACACGCTGCTCGGTTTCCCAGTTAGGGGCAATCCAGATCTCGGCATCTGAAGGAGCAAGGGGAGCACAACCCAAAATGGCATCAGCAACTTTCTCCGCCACCATAATGGTCGGCGCATTGAGGTTGCCGTTTGGAATGGTCGGGAACACCGACGAGTCAACCACTCGCAGAGAGTTAATTCCCCTGACCTGGCACTTCTCGTTCAGCACGGCCATGGGATCGTTATCCGCTCCCATCTTGCATGAGCAGGACGGATGATAGGCACTCTCGACATTTTGGCGCACCCAGGCATCAATCGCTTCATCACTGGTAACGTCTGTTCCTGGTTGGATTTCCTTGCCACGGTACTCATCCATGGCTGGCTGAGCCAGAATTTCACGGGTCAGGCGAATACAGTCACGCCAATCCTGCCTATCTTGTTCTGTACTGATGTAGTTAAATTCAATGTTGGGCTTTTGATGCGGATCGCTAGATTCCACCCGAATGCGGCCGCGGCTTTGCGGTTTGTTCGGACCGACATGCACCTGGAAACCATGGCCGTCAAAAGCTGCCTGACCGTCATAACGCATCGCCGCAGGCAGGAAGTGATATTGAATATTGGGCCATTTCAGTCCGGCTCGAGAGCGGATGAAAGCGCACGACTCAAAGTGGTTGGTAGCCCCGAGGCCATCTTGGCGTAATATCCAGCGTGTCCCGATCAAACCTTTGCTGATCAGACCCAACTTGCTGTTCAGGGTAATTGGCTGATGGCATTCATATTGAAAATAGACTTCCAAGTGATCCTGCAGATTCTCCCCGACACCGGGCAAATCGTGCTCTACCTCAATTCCAGCTTGCTCCAATACCGCCTTGGGCCCCACCCCCGACAGCTGAAGAAGCTGCGGTGAGCCGACAGAGCCTGCCGATAACAGAACCTCCCGGCAGGCAAACACCGATTCGATCTGGCCGGCAATTTCGATTTCGACCCCGACAGCCTGCTTGTTTTCAAGCAATACCTTGCGGCTGACAACGCCCGTTTTGACTGTCAGGTTGTTGCGCTTCATGGCTCGGTGCAGGTAGGCATTTGAGGTAGAGGCGCGTACACCTTTATCCACCGTCATGTGCATAGGACCAAAGCCTTCCTGCTGATAACCGTTGTAATCATCGGTTTTCGGATAGCCCGCCTGCTGCCCGGCATCGATAAACGCCTGATACAGAGGGTTCAGTGTCATATTGTTACCGTTACAGGTTGCCAGCGGGCCGTCGCCACCCCGGTAGGCATCTTCGCCGCTGAACCATGATTCGGCACGGCGGAAATACGGCAGGCACTCCTGATAGCTCCAACCTGCCGCGCCATGCTCAACCCACTCGTCAAAGTCGCAGGCATGACCTCGCACATACACCATGCCATTGATTGACGAACTGCCACCCAGTACACGCCCTCGCGGACAATGCAGGCGGCGGTTATCAATACCGGCCTCAGGCTGTGATTCAAACTGCCAGGCGTACTTATCGCTGTTCATTGGGTACGACAGGGCTGTCGGCATTTGGATGAAAATACTTCTGTCAGTCCCACCAGCCTCTAGCAGCAAGACACTGTACTCGCCCGATGCGGTCAGGCGATCTGCCAATACACAACCGGCTGATCCCGCTCCGACAATAATGTAATCGTAGGTATTGCTCATTTGATTTCCCTTTCAATTCTGTTGTGAAGATTAAAGCCAGCCGCTATCAGCAGCTCCCGCTAGTGTTGATATGTGGCTCAATCATAAGGGCACTCAAGATCACCAAGCTCAATCATCACACTCTTGTTCTGGGTGTAATGATTGAGTGTTTCAATTCCATTTTCTCGCCCGATGCCAGACTGCTTGTAACCTCCAACAGGCATTTCTGCCGGTGAGCCACCCCATGTGTTCACCCAGCAAATACCGGCTTCAATTTGGGCAATCACCCGGTGGGCACGAGAAAGGTTTTGAGTAAACAAACCGGCAGCAAGCCCGTACTGCGTAGCATTCGCCCGTTCAATCACTTCACCCTCATCAGAGAAGCGCAGGATCGACATCACCGGACCAAAGATCTCTTCCTGAACCTGAGGCATATCATCAGTACAGTCGGCAAAAATAGTTGGCTGAACAAAAAATCCCTTATCGAATCCATTGGCTGTTACACGCTCGCCACCGCAGATCAGGCGGGCACCGGACTCTTTTCCTGCCTGGATAAACCCGAGTACTTTTTCGAGATGTTCGCCTGAAATCAGCGCGCCGATCTGGGTCGACATATCAGCCGGATCGCCAACAACCAGTTTGTTGGTACGGTGGGCAAGCTGCTTGATAAACTCATCGTAAATCGCATCATGAACAAAAACCCGGGTGCCGTTAGTACAGACTTCGCCCTGGGTGTAGAAATTGGCCAGCATGGCAGCTGACACCGCATTGTCTAACTTGGCATCCTCAAAGACGATCAGCGGCGACTTACCACCAAGCTCCATCGTGATGTCCTTAAGCGTACCGGCAGCATCCGCCATAACCTTCTTGCCAGTGCCAGATTCACCGGTAAAAGAAACTTTGGCAATATCCGGGTGGCGAGAAAGCATCTGACCGACACGGTAGTCACCCTGAACCACGTTAAACACCCCATCAGGAACACCGGCCTCAGTGAAGATCTCTGCCAGTTTCAGCACTGACAGTGGCGTTTCTTCAGACGGTTTAAATACCATGGCGTTACCTGCCGCCAAAGCAGGAGCCGATTTCCACATTGCAATCTGGATTGGATAGTTCCACGCACCAATTCCGGCACAAACACCCAATGGCTCACGGCGGGTATAGAAAAACTGACCGTGACCCAAATCTTGTTGTTGGCCCTGAATTGCCGAGGCAAGCCCCGCGTAGTACTCGATAACATCCGCACCAGTGGCAATATCGACCTCGATGGCTTCCTGGATCGGCTTGCCGGTATCTTTGACTTCCAATGCAGCCAGCTCATCATTGCGCTCACGGAGAATTGCTACCGCCCGCATCAAGATACGGCCCCTTTCCATGCCACTCATCGCTGACCACACTTTGAAACCTTGTTGTGCCGAAGCGATTGCACGGTCAACATCCTGAACAGTGGCCTGTCTGATCTCGGCCAGCTCCTCGCCGGTTGCCGGGTTACAGGTTACAAACGTTTCTTCAGATGAGGCTTCAGTAGCCTGACCATGGATATACAGAGACTTCATTTTCATCAAATGCCTTGGTAATTAATGTTGTTATGACTTTGTCAGTTCAAATACGGGGCGAGTTGTTTTTGCAGGTAATCAGAGATGATCTGCTGGGCTTTGTCCGGGCAAATTCCGTCAGGGTTCAACGCCCCTCTTAGCCAAATCCCATCAATAAGTGCAGCAACGCCCTGTGCGACAAAAAGGGCTTGTTCATAAGGTAAAACTTTCTTGAGTTCAAAACGGAGGTGCGATAACAAACGGCGTTCATTGACCCGCTGTAGCCGATGCAACGTAGTATCGTGCATAGACTGCGCCCAGAAGGCCAGCCATGTTTTCACTACTTTGCTCTCGACTTGGTAACCATCAAAATTCGCGGCAACAATCGCCTTGACCCTGGCGGTCACGTCATCTTTGTCCGCGGCACGAAGGTGCTCTATGGAGGTCGCTGACAATTGACGCAGCACCGAGCGCATCGTCTCCTCCAGCAAACCATGTTTACCACCAAAATAATGATTAATGATCCCAGGGGAAACGCCTGCCTTGCGGCTGATCAAAACCACACTCGCACCCGAAAGCCCAACTTCATCAATAACAGCCATTGTGGCCTCGACAAGCTGTGGTCTGCGAATTTCTGGCATTCCGACTTTTGGCATAATTGCTACTCAAATGTTTCTTAATTGAACGTTTAATTAAAAATAATTTTACATACCATTGACAGCAAGTCAAAAAATGTTTCGTGCCGTAATGAATAACAAGGAAAAACCCTTTATCAAAACAACCACAAGCAGTTGATTTTAAACAGATTAAAATAAATCCAAAATAAACAGCTTGATCTAAATGTTTTGTGTCGAAAACAAGTCTCTATCAACTGACAGGATCTTATTAGCGACTAGGCCGTAACTCGCAGAGATTGCTTACACTCAGCCTGAAATAACAAGTGTGGTCAGTTTTTTGTTTAGTGCTCTAATCTTTACAACCATCGCAATCTGACACGACGAACCATATTTCGCCGTCGTTTGATACTTTGCACTTTAATTTCCCCTTTTAACTCCCCTTATTGAGCTAACTCTCGATAAAAAAATTTACTTTTTATGAACCCTGAATTACACAGAAAGAGAAGGTGATTTTTCCTGGTATTTAAAACGCTGTGTACTGTAAGGATTTCGCGGTAATTGACACCATTCGACCCATCACGATCACGTGGCAACTTAGGGGGAACTGGCGATGACTTCAATAACAACACGACAGCCTATGCGCATCGGTTTTTATCTCACTCACAATTTCACCATGATCGCGATGGCATCGGCCGTTGAAGTATTGCGCATGGCCAATCAACTCTCGGGAGAGAAGCTGTACCAATGGTTTACCCTCAGTGATGATGGCCAACCTGTTGCCGCCAGTGATGCGCTCGAAGTAAGGGTCGATGACCGCATTCCGTCTCAGCTACCACTTGATTCACTGATTATTTGCGGCGGTGTTCAGATTGAACGCAGCTGTACCCCGCAACTGACAAGCTGGCTTTGCCAGCTTGATCGTCAGCAAAAAATACTCGGCGGGATCTGCACCGGCAGCTATGCCCTGGCAAAAGCAGGGGTGATGGCAAACCAGCACTGCGCCATTCACTGGGAGCACCTGGCCGGGCTTCAGGAGTTATTCCCCTCGGTTAAAATCACCAATAAGCTATTCACCCTCAGTGACAGGCGAATGACCAGCACAGGCGGGACTGCGCCAATGGACATGATGCTCACTTTAGTGGCCAAACAACATGGCAACAGGCTCAGTGCGGCGATATCGGAAATGTTCATGTGCGAGCGGATCCGCAATGGCGAGGATGTACAGAAAGTACCGCTTCGTAGCCTGGTCGGAGCGTCCCAGCCCAAGTTGCTTGAAATCGTTTCTCTGATGGAAGCCAACCTGGAAGAACCCATCGGAATGGATGAACTGGCAGGGTTTGTCGATCTGTCACGACGACAGCTGGAAAGACTGTTCCAGAAACATCTACAATGTTCACCTTCGCGCTATTACCTTCAGCTCCGGCTTAGCCGGGCCAGACAGTTACTAAAACAAACCAATCTGTCGGTCATTGAGGTATCCGTGGCCTGCGGATTTGTTTCAACACCTCACTTTAGCAAATGTTACCGTGATTGCTTTGGTATTCCTCCTCGTCATGAGCGACAAGGGATATCGTCACAGCCAGTTGCTACCGAGCAACCAGCGATTAGCGAGGAATCTCTTTCCACAGAGCTGCCTATTACCGCAGAACAATCAATTACCACAGAGCAATCTATAACCACTGAGCAGCCATTAATCACCGTGCAACCGAATATGACAGAGTTCCCGATAATTACCAATCTTCCGGCACTTACCGAACTCAGTGAACGGCATGATGACAACCTGTTCGATACCGGTTTTGACGATCAGGCTACACTTCCCAACCCGGCTTGCTAGGTTCTTAATTAACTTTAAAGTTCAGTAGATTAAAAAGTATTACTTGAGAACCCCTTCTTCTCGCAGCAAGGCGAGAATGGCTTCGGCAGCCTGTTGGGGGGAAGTGTCTTGTAATACCTTGCCCGCCTGGCTCGGCGTCACCATTGTTGCAGCTTTCATCCGTTCTGCAGCGGTTTTCGCCGTGATGATCTTCAGCCGCTTGGGGCGCTGTTTTGCTGGTTGTAATTGCCATTGGGACTGTTCCCTATCTGCCGCAAGCTTAAGCCCAAATTCATGTTCGGAATCATATTCAGATTCGAGCATATTGATGATGCCATCGCGCGCTTTTAAGAACGCACTTTGTCTGGCCTGCGGCGCCGCACTGTTAATGGTTACCACCACAGGTTGCTTGACCAATAGTTTCCGGCGCTGACCGCGTGGTAACGCCTGTAAAAGCTCGATATGTCTATCTGCAACACCTGCCAAACCAGCGATATGCGGCACAATCGCCCAACCTAACTGATCTGCCAACAGGTAAGGTAGCAAGCCTGACGCTTCCCCCCATTCAGCCTGTTCGCCGCACAGCACCAAATCGGGCTCCGCTTCATTCACATACTGAGCCAGTGCCGATACCGGATCGGAAAGCTCTGGCAACTTAAGAACACTTATCTGCCCGATTCCCATTCCCAGGTAATCTCGTAATGCCGACTGTTCCGAGTCACCTGCATTGCCAGCATGAACAACCTCAATCACGGCACCGGGCTGTTGCAATGCCAGCTCAATCGCTTGTGCATCCAGTGAAGCACGACATGGGCGCCCAGTTAATGAATGCATACTGGTCGATACCAACACCATGACTTGCAGCGGCTCACACAGCATCATCCCACTTCTCCTTAACCTGTTCGCTATCAGCTCCGGTCAACTCTCCAGCCTGACTTTCACTCTCTCTGTGGCTAATACTGTCAACCAGAGCCTGCATGATCTCGCTGCTGTCACCGATCACGCTAAGATCTGCCCGGTTGACCATAGCGCACCCCGGATCAAGATTGATGGCGATCACCGTATCGCAATGGGTCATTCCCTGCAGATGCTGGATCGCCCCGGAGATCCCCACCGCCAAATACACGCGGGCCGAGACCAAGGTGCCGGATGCGCCAACCTGGGTTGATCGTGGCATGTTGCCGTCATCAACCGCCACACGACTTGCCCCTTCAGTTGCCCCCAATGCCGCTGCCACCTGATGAAACAAGGACCAGTCTGTTACGCCATTGCCACCTGCAACCACAAACTCCGCTTCCACCAAGGAAACAGATCTAGGATCTACGGTAACCAAGCCCAAATCTTCAATTTTTGACGGTACTGATGGCGTCATTTCCGGCGCAATTGGATCTAACTCAACCAGGCTTGATTGATAACGGTAGTTACTCACCGGGTCAGCGATCTGTTCCGTCACCAGCAAGATACGTTCATGTGGGCGGCGATACTCTTTCGCACTTTGCCCGGCACGGCACCATATCCAGTTGTCATCAATTTCTACCACCCCGGTAGCTGCTCGCTCGTCCAGTCTGGCGGCCAGGCGGCGACCGAGATCGGCACTGTTCATAGTCTGATCACCAAACAGCCAATAACGGGGAGAAAACTGCTTGTCAGCCTGTAGCAGCAAAGTGAGCTGATACTCAGGTTGGTATCCTTCCTCTCCGAACACAGAGAGATCCAGTAGCCGATCTATCCCTGCATCGGCGAAACGATCATCTTTGATCGGGAAAAAAACCAACGCCAACACGGCTCCTTGCCGCACATTTTCCTGTTCTTCTATACTCTGATCATACCCAATACCGCTGTTCGCCAACTGCTGCGCTAGACCCAGCATGTTCCTGTCAGCACTGGTTAGCCTGCCTCCACTCATCTCGGGAACGACGGCGATATAAAACTCAGGGTTATCGACTCGGTGCAAGGGCAACCGGGAAGCGTTCCAGCCTTGAGGTTCAATTGTAGGCATTGCTCCAGAGCTTGTTTCAAGAGATGTTTCAGGATTAGCCGCAAAGGTGTGATGCAAACGATGAAGGCGATTACGATGGATGCGCTCTTGACGAGGGTCGCGACGAAATACTTTACTCATGACGCCTCCTCTTCAGCGGCTTGAAGATACCGAGTCTGCTGAGGCAGGGCTTCCAACAGCAACTCGGCAATATCCCGAACCTCGGGTCGAGGCTCGACAACCCCTTCTAGCATTAGGCTGCACTGCGGACAGGCAACGACAACAATCTCAGCTCCTGTTTCCCTCACATCATCCATTCGCATATCCGGTATTCGGCGCTTGCCTGTAATATCGGTGACAGGCGCACCGCCTCCGCCACCACAACAACGAGAGCGATAGCCCGAACGTTCCATTTCTTTAATTTCGATCCCGATAGCCCGTAACAAGGATCTAGGGGGTTCATAGCCGCCGTTATAGCGCCCCAGATAACAAGGGTCATGATAAGTCACCGACAGATCCCGAACAGGCTCCAGCTTCAGGCTCTCTTGAGCGACCAGTTCTGCCAGCAACTGGGTATGGTGGTAAACACTATAGTTACCGGTAAAATCCGGATACTCGTTTTTCAGAAGATGAAACGCATGCGGATCTGCTGTCACAATCCGCTTGAATCTGTATTTACTCAATGTGTTTATATTGGCTCTTGCAAGGCGCTGAAAGGTTGCCTCGTCACCAAGGCGGCGGGCCAAATCACCGCAATCAAGTTCTTCATTGCCCAGCACAGCAAAATCAACCTTCGCCCGCTGCAGCAAGGTAACCAGGGCCCGAAGTGTACGCTGGTTGCGCATGTCGAACGCCCCGTCGCCCACCCAGAGCAGCACATCGACCTGCTTCACATCAGCCAGCAAGGGAATATGCAGATCGACAGCCCAGTTATTGCGTTGCTGTGGAGGGTGACCGTTGGGGTTATCGGTCGCGATCAGGTTTTCAAGCATGTCCGGCCCTTTACCGGGAGTCGCGCCTTGTTCAAGAGTCAGATAACGACGCAAATCAACGATCGCGTCCACATGCTCGATCATCATCGGGCATTCCTCGACACAGGCTCTGCACGTGGTGCATGACCAGACGGTATCAGGATCCAGTAAGCCCTCAAACAAAGACCGCTCAGGCCCGCCGCAAACGGCTTTCTCTCCAAGTTGCGGTTCTTGACCCGGATGAACGCTGCCATGATAACTGGCTGTCGAGCTGCCAGTCATACCGACAACCATATCCTGGATCAGCTTTTTCGGATTCAGCGGCTGGCCGGCTGCAAAGGCCGGGCACGCCTTCTCACAGCGGCCACATTGTACGCAGGCATCAAAGCCCAGCAGCTGGTTCCAGTGAAAATCAGTTGGTTTATCTACCCCCAAATGCGGCTCGGTCAAGTCAAGCGGCCTGAGTCCCGTTGACTGACCACCGCCAAAGCGCTCAGGGCGAGGATGGAAAGCCAGATGTAGTGCGCCAGCAAAAGCATGTTTCATCGGACCGCCCCAGGTCATCCCGAGCAGCATCTCGCCCATGCCCGCTATCATTGCAACTCCCAGTAAAACAAGCAGTATTGACGGCAAGTTATCTATCCCCAACAGGCCAAAAATACTGACAAGCAAAAATGTTCCTGCAAATACTTTGAGGCTTTTCGGCAGCCTCACCCAGGGGCCGGTAGACAAATGCGCTGGCGCCGAACGACGTCTCCCTGCCACCAGCTGCGCCCCCAGCAACATGACCATACAGGCAATAAGCGCCAGCAAATACATTGCCCCGCTGTTGATGCCAAGAAGGTAAATAATGCTCAGCATCACCATAGCGGCAACAAAGCCTCCGGCGGTTGCCACATGCATATGAGCAGTCGCTTTTTCACGAGCAACAACATTATGGAGATCACCCAGATACCGTCTCGGGATGTTCGATAACCCGGCCCAGACATTAACCGCAAAAGGTTTTCCCTGACGCCAGAGCCTCACTCGGCGAACGGCACCGAACAACGTGATTAGCAATCCCAGCAATAACAGCACGGAAACTAAAGGTGTCAGCATCGTTACCCCCTTTCTGCGCGAGTTGTGAGGCGATAAGAGTTAAGTCAAAAAGCTATTCATCACAGAGCTATTTACTACAGAGCTATTCATTACAAAACAACGCTCAAAAGTCTTTGCAAAGACGCAAGGCATCATAGATTGCAGCATGAATATTTCGCTGTGAAGCACAGTCACCGATCCGGTACAACAGGTAGCCCTGACCATTGCCTGCATGATGAGCAAGTTCCGGCTGCGGCTTGGCCGCGTACAATGCAGCCAGATCAACCTGACCTTTATTGATCGAGCCCGGCTTCAATTGGTAATACAGGGCTTCACAAGGCCGTATACCATTTTCTATGACGACCTGATCCACCACCCGCTCTTCCCGCTGCTGGGTATACTCGTTCTCCAGCACGGCGATGACTTTCTCGCCTTCCCGGTATACCTGTTCCAAACGAAAGTCCGGCGTCATGATCACTTCTCGCTGATAGAGGCTACGGTAATAGGTTGGGAAGGTGGTACCACCGACAGCCACTCCGGGTTTCAAGTCATCAGTCACCAATTCAACCAGTGCACCTTTCGCCGCCAGATAATCGGCAACCGACATCCCCGAAAACTCGCAGATAGTGTCGTAGACCAGCACATTGCTGCCCGGCTCTACCCTGCCACTCAGAATATCCCAGCTACTGACAACCAAACCGTCCTGCGCTCCCCAGCCCGGAAACTGCTCAATGAACGGCTTACCACCGACCGCCAGAATCACCACATCAGGACTCAGCGCCAGAATACCCTCTGCGTCCGCTTCGGTGTCCATTTCCAGAGTGACCCCCAGTCGCGCCAGCTCCAGCTCAAACCAACGGGTGATCCCTGCGATTTGCTCTCGCTGCGGTGCTTTAGCTGCCAGCGTGATCTGTCCGCCAAGCCGGGAGGATTTCTCAATCAAAGTGACATCATGGCCACGTTCAGCACAAACCCGTGCCGCCTCCATACCGGCGGGGCCCCCACCAACCACCACTACTTTTCGAACCGGGCCGTCAGTTTTCGTGATGATATGGGGCATTGTCTCTTCACGCGAAGTCGCCGCATTTTGCAGACAAAGTACATCCAGCCCCTGATACTGACGATCAATGCAATAATTGGCACCGACGCACTGGCGGATCTGATCAACCTGACCCAACCTGATCTTGGCAATCAGATGCGGATCGGCAATATGGGCTCGGGTCATCCCGACAAAATCCACATAGCCGCCTTCCAGCACACGTTCGGCCTGAGTGGGATCCTTTATATTCTGGGCATGGATCACCGGCACGCTAACCACCTGCTTGATACCGGCCGCCAGATGCAAAAATGGCTCGGGCGGATAGCTCATGTTAGGGATCACGTTGGCAAGGGTATTGTGGGTATCACAGCCAGAGCCGACGACGCCAAAATAGTCCACCAGACCAGTCGCATCGTAATACGCTGCAATCTGCTTCATGTCATCATGGGTCAAACCATCAGGGTGGAACTCGTCACCACAAATGCGCATACCGACGGCAAAATCAGGACCGACTTCACGGCGAACGGCTTCCAGCACCTTAAGGCCAAAGCGCATCCTGTTTTCGAAGCTGCCTCCCCACTCATCATCCCGCTTGTTGACTCTCGGGCTCCAAAACTGGTCAATCAGATGCTGGTGAACCGCCGACAGCTCAACACCGTCCAGTCCTCCCGCCTTTACCCGCTGAGCAGCGGCAGCATAATCATCAATGATCCGCTCAATCTCTTCCGGCTCGATAATTTTGCAGGTTGCCCGGTGAACCGGTTCACGAATACCACTTGGGCTGAGAAGGTGCGGCCAGTCCCCACCGTCCCAGCGCGATCGGCGTCCCATATGGGTGATCTGAATCATGATATGCGCACCGTGCTGGTGAACCGCCTCAGCCAATTGCTGCAGGTGAGGAATAACGTCATCGGTACAGAGGTTCACCGACTTCCACCACCCTTGCGGACTGTCTATCGAGACCGGACTCGACCCGCCGCAAATACACAACCCGATCCCGCCTTTGGCTTTTTCCTCGTAATAACGAATATAGCGCTTGGTCGGCATCCCATTTAAGGTGGCGTAGACTTCGGCATGGGCGGTACTGACTATCCGGTTACGGATCATCAGCTGATTAATCGCCAGCGGCTGGAAAATAGCATCAAACTGCGACATCCCCACTCCTTATCAATTGTCCCTGGGCATCACTTCAAACAGGCCGTAATCACAACCTGTCTGCGCCTCGCTCTGTTGCTGGACGGCAACCGTCTCTATCGGCTGGCCTATTCCCCGGGTGATCTGATCCATCGCACCGGCAAACCAGCCCGTGAACATGTAATCCACTTTGCGATCAGCCTTGCCGTAGTGATAAACGAAAGCCGAATGGTGTAACCGCACTTTGGCCCGTCCTTCAGAAACATCCAGGCTCTCAATGACAAACTGGCCCCAGCCCCGTTGCGACAGGCGCTTCATATAGTGCTCAAACACCTCTGCGCCCTGCAGGCCGTGGGTTTCCGATTCTTTTTCACACCAGTAATAAGCCGATTGGTAGCCAGCGCCATAGAGGATCTCGGCATACTTCTCGGCCCCGAGAGCCTCTTCCACTGCGGTGTGGTTATTGATAAAAAAGTGCCTAGGGACATACAGCATCGGGAGCCCGTTGGTACTCCAGACGCCGGACTCGCTGTCCACCTCGATAGGCACTTCCGGGACATGTGTTTTCGAGTAAGGTAATGTTGGCATCTATTCGTCCCACACTGCTTTGAGAGTCCTAACCCAGTTCTCTCCCATGATTTTCTTCACTCTGCTCTCCGGCCAGCCGTGATCCAGCAGAGCCTGGGTCAAATTAGGAAACTCGCCGACGGTACGGATCCCCTTGGGGTTGATGATTTCACCAAACCGCGTTAACCGTCGGGCATAGCCCTTGTCATGAGTCAGCCACTCGAAGAAAGCCTGATCATGGCCCTGAGTAAAATCGGTGCCGATCCCGACACAATCTTCACCCACAATATTGACGATATAGTCAATCGCTTCGACATAGTCCTCGATGGTGGAATTGATACCGTTCTTCAGGAAAGGCGCGAACATGGTAACCCCGATAAAGCCGCCATGATCGGCGATGAATCTCAGCTCATCGTCTGATTTATTGCGGGGATGCTCCTTGAGCCCCAACGGAAGACAGTGGGAGTAACAGACTGGTTTTTTCGATGCCAGGATCACCTCCTGAGAAGTTGTTGCCCCGACATGGGAAAGATCGCACATCATGCCGACCCGGTTCATCTCGGCAACAACTTCATGGCCAAAACCGGATAACCCACCGTCGCGTTCATAACATCCTGTCCCCACCAGGTTCTGGGTGTTATAGGCCATCTGCGCGATCCCGACCCCGAGTTTTTTGAAGATCTCAACATAACCAATCTGATCTTCGAACGCATGTACATTTTGAAAACCAAGTATGATCCCGGTTTTGCCCTCTTCCTTGGCAAGATAAATGTCTTCGGTACAACAGACAGCACGAATGAGATCGCCATGATCGCGGAAGAACCCGTTAAACTCGACAATATTGTCAACGGTTGCCTGAAAGCCCTCCCACACCGATACCGTGCAGTTGGCGGTCGTTAGCCCTCCTTTTGCCATATCCTCGAACAGGGCACGATCCCATCGGGCGATGATCAGACCGTCGATAATGATTGAGTCTTGGTGCAGTTGCGCAGCATCCGACATACTCTTCCCTCCTGCAAGCAGCTATCAGCAAATCGTTTATGTCTCTTAAACTAACGATATGCCATTGCCATTTAACAGGCTGTGTAATAGCGACATCCGGTGAAGTATTTCCGTCAAAACAACCCGGTAATCTCTCCGTGCTCATCCAGTCTGATATCCAGCGCCGCCGGATGACGCGGCAAGCCGGGCATAGTCATGATGTCGCCGCATATCACAACGACAAACCCCGCACCGGCCATCAGGCGAACTTCTCTGACAGGCAAAGCGTGATTAACCGGCGCGCCCAAAACTCCGGGCTCCGATGAAAAGCTGTAAGGTGTCTTAGCAATACAGACAGGCAAATGACCAAAGCCAAGCTGATGAATATCATCGAGTTGCGACAAGGCAGAGGCCGAAAAATGAACTTCGCCGGCACCGTAGATCTGCGTTGCCACAGTATGAATTTTTTCGTCCAGCGGCATATCATTCGAATAAAGCGGTGTAACATTAGGTGGCGGTTGCTGGAGCAGATCGAGCACGGCCGCAGCCATATCCAAAGCGCCTTCACTACCACGAGCCCAATGATCGGCAGACACGACCCGGGCTCCCGATGCCAGACAGCACTGCTGGATCACGGCTAGCTCTTCATCGCTATCGCTTGGAAAGCGATTAATTGCCACCAGCGGGATCAGACCGAACTGCTGGATGTTCTGGATATGTCGCAGCAAATTAGCTAAGCCCGCTTCGACCGCGGCCACATTCGGCTGATCCAGAGCCTGCCTTTCAATCCCGCCCTGCATTTTCAATGCCCTTACGGTGCAAACGAGCACCACCGCGTCCGGAGACAAACCTGCCAGACGGCATTTTATGTTAATAAACTTCTCGGCCCCCAAATCGGCACCAAAACCCGCTTCTGTCACCACAACATCGCTAAGAGCCAATGCCGCACGCGTTGCCATCAGGGAGCTACAACCATGGGCGATATTAGCGAAGGGGCCGCCATGGACCAGCACCGGGTTATGCTCAAGGCTCTGGATAAGGTTCGGCATCATGGCTTCTTTGAGTAGCACCGTCATCGCACCGTCGGCACCTAATTCGCGTACCGTCACTACACTGCCATCACGACGCCGACCTATGATCATCTCGCCAAGGCGGTTCTGCAGATCTTTCGGTCCTTCGGCCAGACACAGCACCGCCATGATCTCCGAGGCAACAGTGATATCAAATCCCGACTCACGCGGGACACCATGAGCCGTCCCACCGAGCCCACAGACAATATTGCGCAGAGCCCGCTCATTGAGATCCATTACCCGCCGCCAGCAGATCCGACGAGGATCCAATCCCAATTCGTTGCCCCAGTGAATATGGTTATCAATCAGAGAGACAAGCAAATTATGAGCAACCGTGATCGCATGAAAATCCCCGTTAAAATGCAGGTTGAGATCTTCCATAGGAATCGCCTGTGACCTTCCTCCTCCAGCGGCTCCCCCCTTCATGCCAAAGCACGGTCCCAGCGATGGCTCGCGAAGGCAAACAGTGCTTTTTACCCCGAGGGCGTTAAGTCCGTCAGACAGACCAATACTGGTAGTGGTTTTGCCTTCTCCGGCCGTTGTCGGCGTCATTGCAGTTACCAGCACCAACTGACCACGCTGGTGACTGACATCCAGTTGCGCCATGTCGATTTTGGCCTTGTAGTGGCCATAGGGGATCAGGGCATGAGGAAGCAAGCCCAGCCGCTCGGCAGCAACTTCAATCACTGGCCTCGGCGT
The DNA here is from genome assembly GCF_001939735.1 of Photobacterium proteolyticum. Lineage (GTDB taxonomy): Bacteria > Pseudomonadota > Gammaproteobacteria > Enterobacterales > Vibrionaceae > Photobacterium > Photobacterium proteolyticum. Next base: position 311,478 of record NZ_MJIL01000090.1, on the reverse strand, counting down.
CACCGCCCGGGCTATATCAATATCGGGAGAGCCCGGAGGCGGCAAATTCTCTGGAGGGTCAATCTCTGATGGAACCAGAGCAACGTTAAGTTCATTGTTCATTGTCAACGAGCCCTCCTCAGCCATCTGGCGGACTGTTTCAATCCGCCAAACGGATACAAATGGATGCCTTGGAAAGGCGTATCAGGATTGATGCTCTGGTAACGGGCCATTTCCTGTACCAGCAAATCCGGTGTCCAGGGTTTTAGCAACTGGGTAGCTTTCAGGTTACGTCTTAACGCCGCAACCGACTCCACCACACCGCATTGCGCGGCATAGAAAAATAAGTTCTTAAGCTGAGTAGGCCCCGGCATACCCAGATACACCGGCAAAGAACCCAGCAACTCCTGATAGCATTCCAGCCACTGGATAAAGATATCGGCATCAAACGAAAACTGTGTCACCACCCACATATTGAGTTGATTGGCTTCAGCATATTCTCGCTTAAAAGAAAGCGCATTGGTGAGTTCATGACTTGTTGCGTGCGGGTGGCCCTCAGGGTGACCTGCAACCCCAATGCCGCGCAATGGGTGCTTTGCCAGCGCCCCTGATGCCAGCAGTGCAAGCGTATTGGCAAAAGGTCCCGCAGGTGGGTTTTTCTCTCCAGCTATCAGCAGAATATTGTAGACACCGATATGGGTCAGAGAGGAAAGCCATCGGTGCAAACAAGCTTCGCTTGGCACAGCGCGAGCCGGTATATGGGGTATTGGCACCATCCCCCATAGCAGCAAGCGCTCACATGCCTCAAATGTCTCCTCAAATCGGCCTTTCGGCAAAAAAGGCACATATACCCAGGTTCCCGCCGACAGCCAGTCAGGAACAGTATGAAGCTTCAATACCTGTTTGGGCGTCGCTTCCAGCGAGGCTTCCGCCAGCAATTGAAACAAACGAGGTTCAATATCGGACTCCATATCAGGTTCGCGGAACCCTTCCCCTCCAAGGCTCTTGTAGGCGTCACACTTCATACCGTGCCCCTATATTATCGGTTATCGGTCGTTAGTCGACGAAATCACTACCACGCGATTTGGCCACTTCGCGCGAGTTAGGGTTGACCGACGGACGGAACGGCACTTCTACCACCTCGGCATCAACCACATTGCCGCCATATTCGGACGGAAGCGAGACACTCAGCCTGGTACCGATATCCCGCTGTGCCCAGGGAACATGGGCCAAGGCTATATTGGTCTGCAGCTCAGGCGAATACCAAGGGGAAGAGACATACCCGACAGCATCGCCACCATCCGGCCCATAGACCAGCCAGAAGTCATTGGCATAGTCTGTAATCGGCTCCCCACCCAATACGATACCGACCATCACAAGATCAAAAGGCGGGTTCCCGGCTTCGATTTGCTCCCGGGCCTTTTCCAGAGCCGCTTTACCGACATAGTCAGCCTCTTTGTTTCGTGGCACCTGATAGGCCAGGTTGCACTGGAATGGCAGGGTTTCCTGATCAATATCCTGCCCCCAGGAGAGGATCCCGGCAGCAATCCGGCGGTGGTGAGCAGGCGCGATGACTCGAAGTTTATGGGCTTTCCCAGCATCCAACACGGCATACCACAGCTTCTCGGCGTCTTCGGTTACATTGCGACAGTAGATTTCGTACCCCCTCTCGCCGGTAAAGCCGGTTTGAGAAATGACCACATCGCAACCTGCAATTTCAGCTTCCATCAGGCCGTAGTAAGGAATACTTTTGATGTCTTCACCAAACAAATCCACCATCAGCGCTTCTGACTTCGGTCCCTGGATCTGAACCGGCGCCACGTCGATTTCGGCAATGGAGACATCATATTGCTTAGCGATATTGATCCCCCGCAGCCACATCTCGAGATCGCTGTCAGAGATGGAGAACCAGAACTCGTCCTCCGCAAGACGGAGCAAGACAGGATCATTGAGAATACCGCCTTCGTCATTGCATAGGATCACGTACTTGCCATGCATTGGCTTGATCTTGGAGGCATCTCGGGTGATCACATAGTTAACAAAGGCTTCGGCATCCGGACCCTTCACCTGGATCTGGCGCTCTACGGCGACATTCCACATCGTGACATCGTTGACCAGTGAGTCGTATTCCACCATCGCACCGCCGTCTTCCGGCCGTACATAACCACGAGGATGGTAAATACGGTTATACACCGTTGCCCGCCAGCACCCGGCTTCTACCGAAAGATGCCAGTACGGTGATTTCCTTACCCGGGTCGATATCAGCATTTCTACGGGTGTAGGACCCGACTGGCGCAGATTGATCGGCACGCGACGATGTGACTGTTCAACACTGGTTTCATGGCGCGCCACTCCGGCGCGAGCTTGCAGTAATCGATTATCATACTTGGTCATGGCTTGGCCCTCGTCCCCTTAGCGGTGGTATACCCCTTAAATGTGACTGTTATTGAAAATTTGAATTTCCAATCTACGACATGGATGAAACCAAAAACGTCGCGGGCGATTCGATAATCAGGCTACTCGATAGTCAGGCCGAACTCTTCACTGGCGTCCTGCAACCACAGCCAGAGGTAATCAGCAAAGCTGCGCCGGACAATAAGTTCAAACTCACTCTCGCCACTGCGCCTTAGCACCACCTGCGCTTTTGCAAGCAAGGTACCGACACATTTACCAACGGGCAGTGAACGAGTATCGACATCATAAAAAGTGGATTTCCTCAGTACTGCTTGTGCCTGTAGCCCTGACAACTCAATGACACACTGCCCGCCACTGACATCGACAATGGAGAAATGCTCCGACAACTGATGGCGTAACCTCGCTTCCACCGAGAAGTCTTCGGATGACAAAATCAGCCACTCATTAGGCGATAACCACCAGATCTGCATCTTTTCACCGACAATCGATGAGCAGGGTTTTCGTGGCAGAGGCAATCCGAGAACGGTTTCAGCGTCGTCATAAAACGCTTCATTCTCATCTTCAGATGTGCTTCCTCCCCCACGCAATATATGCAGCGCCAAACCTTTTCGTTCATGCAGCACTACGTTTGGTTGCGAAGCTGTTTCTCTGTGTTCCCTTTGTGCATGGTCCCTTTCTGTATGGTTCCTATCTACTTGATATCTTTCTGTATGATGTAAGGCAGACTCATAGCGAGGCGCTTCGGGCGGATAATATGGCTGTGTTGCGGGCGCCGAGATCACCGACTGACGCTTACCGTCAGGGTCATAAAACACCCCATCGGTAATTTCAGCTTGCAATACCCGGCCGTCTGCCAGAGGGAAGAATACCGATTCGCCTACTCGGCTCAATCCCCCCTTGATCAGGCCAAGTGCAATTGAGTGCCCCAGCACCGCGCTGTAATAGCTTGAGCTAACATGACCAACCATAGTCATCGGTACAGGTTCATCGGGATCATTCACAGCCTGGGCACCTTCGGGGATCACCACATCAGGCTCCGTACATTTAAGGCCGACCAACTGTTTACGATCAGAGCGGCGAGTATCTTCACGCTGCCATGAACGACGGCCAATAAAACTGAACGTTTTTTTCTTGCCGCAGATCCACGCCATGTTCATATCCTGCGGCGTGACCGAACCATCGGTATCCTGACCGGCAATAATGAAGCCTTTTTCTGCCCGGAGAATATGCATGGTTTCCGTACCATACGGGGTGATCTCGAATTCTTCCCCCGCCGCCATAATCTGTTCCCACAGGTACAGACCGAAGTTAGCGTTTACATTAACTTCATACGATAGCTCACCGGTAAAACTGATCCGGAAAATACGCGCATCGACACCCGAAATGCAGTGCGACTGCCAAGTCATATAAGGGAAAGCGGCATCCGAGAGATCGGCTTCGGGCATCAGTTTCTGCAACACAGAGCGACTGTTCGGCCCACCAATCGTCATGGTGGCCCAGTGATCCGTCACGCTGGTCATATACAGGTCCAGCTCCGGCCATTCAGTCTGGTGCCAAAGTTCCAGCCAGCGCAATACACCCGCAGCCCCGCCTGTCGTGATGGTCATCAGAAAATGGTTATCATCGATACAGGACGTCACACCATCATCAAAAATCATCCCGTCTTCTTTGCACATCACCCCATAGCGGCAGCAACCCGGTGCCAACTGGCTCCAGCCATTGGTATAGATCCGATTGAGAAACTCGCGCGCATCCGGCCCCTGAATATCAATTTTTCCCAACGTCGACGCATCAAGGAGTCCGACACTATTACGGGTCGCCAGACACTCTCGGTTCAGCGCCTCCTGCTGCGTCTCGTTACCAAGACGGTAGAACCAAGGGCGTTTCCACTGCCCGACATTCTCAAACTCGGCACCATGCTCCAGGTGCCAGCGATGCATGGCAGTAAAACGCGCCGGATCGAACAAGTGCCCGGCATCCCGCCCGGCCAGTGTGCCGAAGGTGACTGGCGTATACATAGGGCGAAATATCGTCGTGCCGGTTTCAGGTATCGACTGGCCCAAAGCCCTGGCGGCAATTGCCATTCCGTTGATGTTCCCTGTTTTACCCTGATCGGTACCAAAGCCCAATGCGGTATAGCGCTTAACATGTTCGATAGACTCGAAGCCTTCCCGAACAGCCAACTCAATACCAGCAGCGGTAAGATCATTTTGAAAATCAACAAACTGTTTGGGAGCCCGGCTTGTCGGGAAGTGATGAGGAATATGGTAAATAGCCATTGGCGCGGTTTCGTCGGGGTCTGGAACTTCCGGCAGCTCTGGCTGGTCTGGCTGGTCTGGCGTCGACATTAGCGAAACCTGCAGACGGTCGGCGACGGCCTGCGCTGCTTTGCAGCCATCGTCGAGCACTTCCGATAGCTGATAATGCCCCTGGATCCCGCCAGCATAGAGCAAATCGGGATTGCCTGGCACAAAACCAGCAATGTCATCTCGCCACACCGGGCGGCTGCCAGTATGACAAGACAGGTGCAGACTCGGGCTCCATCCGCCTGAACTGGCTACCGTATCGCAGCTCAGCAGACAAGTATCAATTCGACTAACCTGGCTGCGATTGTGTTTAAGCTTTGCAATTTCAACCGCACTTACCCGCTTATGACCACGCACATTAATAACGGCATACCCGAGGAATATCTCTATCCTGGCAGCTTTAGCCCGTTCAGGGTATTTCCCTGAGCTATTTGAGCGCGTATCGACAATCGCAACCACCTCACGACCGGCGGCATGCCAATCCAGCGCGGCCTGATAGCCAGCGTCATTGGCTGTCATCACAACCAATTTTTGCCCCGGGATCACTCCATAGCGATTGATATAAGTTGATATCGCAGAGGCAAGCATACAGCCTGGCACATCGTTATTGCCAAACACCAGCGGGCGTTCAATCGCCCCTGTAGCCAACAGCACTTCACGAGCCCGTACCCGGTGCAGACGCTGGCGGGCCCCCGATTGATACTCGCCAAGATGATCAGTTCGGCGTTCAACAATGCCAAGAAAGTTCTGGTCGTAATAGCCAAATACCGTACTGCGCGGCAACAGGGTTATACCCTGTTCCCGCTCTAGCAGTTCAAGTGTTTCTGACAACCAGTCTTCGGCGGGTTTCCCGTCAATAACTTGCTGGCTACCAAGCAGACACCCGCCCATTTCCTGCTGTTCATCGGCCACCAGCACCCTGAGCCCGCTGCCGATCAGTTTTCTTGCCGCCATCAAACCAGCAGGGCCGCCACCGACGATCATGATGTCACAGTGATGGTGCATCTTATCGTAGCGATCCGGATCTCGCGCCTGCGGAATCTTGCCCAGCCCGGCAGCCTTACGGATATATTTCTCATACGTCATCCACATCGACTCGGGGTACATAAAGGTTTTGTAATAAAAGCCTACTGGCATCAAGCCACTACCGACTTTGCCCAGGGCGGATTTCATATCCCGCTCGACATCCGGCCAGCCACTGACACTGGTAGCGACCAAACCGTCATATAACTCAACCTGTGTCGCGCGCAAATTGGGAATGGTGGTAGCGGGAGTACTGCCAACCTGGAGGATAGCATTGGGCTCTTCGGCTCCCGAACCGAGGATGCCGCGCGGACGACTGTACTTATAGCTTCGCCCTATTACATCAATGCCGTTGGCTATCAGCGCTGAGGCCAGGGTGTCTCCCTGATAACCCGAGTAGGTTGTACCATTAAACGTGAACGTCAGCGATTTACGGCGATCAATCCGCCCTCCGGTGGACAAACGATTGGGCTGGGTCATTTATGCTCATCCTCCCAGATCTCGGGTGGCGTACCGGTCAGTTTGTATATCTGCTCAATGTCATAGCTCACCGTGTTGCGGATCACATTGAAAAACTGCCGACAGCCTGTCGCATGGAACCACATTTCCCGGTGATTTCCCTTGATGTTGTTTCGATGGAACAGGTATCGCCCCCACTCTTCGTCACTGACGCTGTCCGGGTCCGGCGGGCGCACAATATGAGCTTCTCCGGCATAGGCAAACTCTTCTTCCTCACGGAACTCTTCGCAGTAAGGACAGTAGATATTCAACATAGGGCTCTCCTCAATCAGGCGACTTCAAGGTAAGTAGATACCTTAATGCGCGACACCTGCTGCGCCGTGTTCATCGATCAGGTAACCGCTAACAAAACGGTCGAGACTAAAGGGTTGTGCCAACGGATGCGGCCGGTCATTGGCAATCGTGTCAGCAAAGACATGTCCGGAGCCCGGGGTTGCCTTAAAGCCCCCCGTTCCCCACCCGCAGTTAAAATACAGCCCGTCAATCGCTGTCGGGCTGATGATCGGACAGGCATCCGGACAAATATCGACAATACCGCCCCAGTGACGATTGAGCCGAATCCGGCTGAGGAAGGGGAACATTTCGATAATGGCGGCAATGGTGTGCTCGATAACCGGAAAGGAGCCTCGTTGGCCGTAGCCCAGATAGCTGTCGATACCGGCTCCAATCACCATATCGCCTTTATCCGACTGGCTAATATAACCGTGAACATGATTGGACATTACCACCGTATCCAAACAAGGTTTGAGCGGCTCAGATACCATGGCCTGCAGCGGGTGTGACTCGATAGGCAAGGTCATGTTGACCATTTTGGCGATCTCGCCGGAGTTACCCGCGGCTACACACCCTACCTTGGCAGCACCAATAAAGCCGTTCTTGGTCTCGACTCCCTGTACCCGGCCATTACTCACCCGGATCCCTGTCACTTCGCTTTGTTGAATCAAATCCACGCCCAACTTGTCAGCCGCGCGTGCAAAACCCCATGCGACAGCATCATGCCGTGCCGTACCTGCCCGAGGCTGCCAACTCGCGCCCAGCACCGGATAACGGGCATTGGGAGAGCAGTCCAGCAACGGCACCAAGGACTGAACCGCGGCGGTATCGAGCACTTCTCCATCGATACCATTGAGCCGGTTGGCATTAACCCGACGTTCGATATCCCGCATATCCTGCAAGGTATGACCAAGATTCAACACACCTCGCTGGCTAAACATCAAATTGTAATTGAGATCCTGTGACAGTCCCTCCCATAGCTTTAGCGAATGCTCGTACAGATGGGCCGCTTCATCCCAGAGATAGTTTGACCGGACAATTGTGGTATTGCGGGCCGTATTCCCCCCGCCCAGGTATCCCTTTTCCACAACCGCCACATTAGTAATGCCGTGCACTTTGGCCAGGTAATACGCCGTGGCCAGTCCATGCCCGCCACCACCGATAATCACGACATCATAAAACGGTTTAGGCTGAGGATTGCGCCATACCCGCTGCCAGTGCTCATGAAAACTCAATGCATGCTTGAACAGACCAAAGCCCGAATAATGATTCTTCTTTTCACTCATTGATTGTGCCTTCCCAGACAAACACATAAGGATGCCAGAGCGCAGACTCGCTCTCTTTTGATGAAGCCTAATGATCAATACAAGAAAAGAATGCCCGGTAGCGGCGAACAGTAGCTGATTTGCGACAGCCTCGAGTAAAGATGCAAATGATGAGCAAAAAATAAGGAAGAAATGTGCGCAAAAAATCTCACTGATAAGCCTATCACCCTTATCGCGTTACAGGTTTATAAAAGCATCTCATAGAAATATTATCCATAGAAAAGAATAGCAACCAGTTGAGTATGCTGAGTTAATCATTTGCGCCTCAGGCGCGTTGTAAGAGGAATTATTATGTATGACATTTTAAATTTAAGGTGCTGTATCAACACAGCAAGATCTGATGCAGATTTGACCGCAACACTTAGCGAGATTACAGGCTTAATTGGTTTTGACTATTTTTTTTTACCTGTTCGAACCCTATATCAATGACCAAGATAGAACAGATAAAATTGACCAATTTTTGTGAAGAGAACAAAAAGAAAATTCGAGAAAACGCTATTCACAAGCTGATCATCAATTACTGTCAATCAAATCGTATTCCGGCGTTATGGGGAAATGTTCATAATCCAAGGCAAAATCACTATTATTTCAATTATATTTCAGATAGAAAACTAAGAACAATGCCCCCCAGCTTCACCATTCCCATTCACAGCTCTATAGGAAAGACAGGGACAATAAGTTTCTCTTTATGTGAAAAAAACAATAATGATCAAAGTTTGTTTTTCTACGCTGCTAGCCTAGTTCAAACGGTTATCCCCTACCTTCATGATAAGATCGATGATGCAACTGTTACTAACAAAGTTGATACTTGCAATTTAACTAAAAGAGAAACCGAAACATTGACATGGGCTACCGAAGGGAAAAGTGCCTGGGAAATATCTAGAATATTAAGTTGCTCAGAGAGAACAGTCACTTTTCATTTGCAAAATGCCTGTAATAAACTTGGTGCTTCAAACAAGTATCAAGCAATATCAAAAGGGATATTATCAGGGATGATATTTCCCAATACCCCTTATTAACACAGTTGGCGCTTTAATATGATTTATTTCGGTTTGATTATTAACAAATTGAACCGATTTATTCTAGTGATAATCGTAATCTCTCATGACTGCCTGTCTAAGATCATCATTTATCTTAATCGATAAGGTGACTGATTTTGTATCGCCAAGCCTATGAACTTTCTTATCACCTGCTCGCTGAAAGGGGATGCCTGTTCTTTTTAGCATACGTTCAATCGGTAATGTTGAGACTGTCAAGTACTCAGATATATCATTCTCTACAGCATGGAGATATAGCGCCTTGAACAAAAACTGTGTCGAGTAACTCAGTGTGCAATTACTTTGTGATGTATTTTTATTAATACAAAATCGGCTTAATTCATACACATTACTCGATTCTACTGCCATCTGGTTACCAAGCAGTTCTGGAAATATTTCCTTAAGCATATAGCTTTTCGTTGTAGGTATTAGCCTGCCACACCCTAGTATATTCCCCAGATCATCTTCGATATAAACATAAGAAGCATCCGGTGTGTCATATTGGTCAGATTCTAAATTACCTTCAGTAGGCAAATCCCATTTTAACCTTTTTCTAAAGACATCATACCTTAACTCTAAAAGCCTCATATAATCTGGCTTTGATATTGAGTCAAAAGATTGCTGCTTGAATGTTAAGTTCATTTCTTGTCCTCCAATAATACCAATAAGATATCAATGGATTACTCAATAGAAACCTGCCACATATTACAGGTTGACAGCAGCAAGAGAATCATATATGAAACCAAAAACATATTGCTGTACAAAATATCGAGAGAAACTAGAAATAGAACCAACAGCAGAGAAATGTGATACCACCCGCACAACGAGCAGGATTTATCACCTAAGTGCATCTTAGTGACTATCATCATTGCGAAAAAAATCAATAAGCTATAAAATTATATTCATATAGCAAATGGCAATATTGACATGGATTTCATTGGCTGCTAGTTAGATGGTAATGTAATAATGACTTATGAACTTATTAAACTCACTTTATCCTCTTTCTCCAGACTGCAGTTTTCCATTTTAATCATTTCGACTATATTAATTTCAATATGGCTTTCTTACTATCTTCTTTTCTTATCTAAAAATGAAATAAAAGTAAAGAAATCCATTTTTCATACTTACTCTTTGTATCTGCTATTTATTAATGTCTGGGTTATATCTAACGCTTTTTTCCAGTCAGAACTTTTATCTTATTTTGATTCGGTAATAGCCAAAGAAGTTGGTTTGATAGCAAATATTTCTTCACTTTTATCAGCAAACTTTACTTTCCTATTTTCATGCCTGCTAGTAAGAGCCAATAAACCATTAAAAAAACATCAGTCATATACTTTTATATTTGGTATTATTGCTTCGTTAATAATGTTCTTATATCCAGAGTTAACAATTGTCGATGTGGTTATTACGTCCACCGGGCACTTCACAATAACTCTAGGAAAGGCATCTAGCGAATTATTTTTTTTTGGTTTCATCCTTCTTATTTTAACTTTCAGGAATTTTTACCTATATAGAAAAAGCCAGATAAAGATAAACAAAACAAAAAGCAACTATATGATGTTTGGTATGTCTATCTTTATGGTTTCCACATTGATATGCCACATTATAATACCAAGTGTGTCAAACGACTATTCCGCGACCTGGATACCACCTGCTCTTTCAATTTTCGAACAAGTTCTTGTCGGTTATGCCATATTTAATGATAGATTTTATAGCCTCAGATATATTAGTCATTTAAGTATTAGCTACTTGCTCAATATTTTGCTATACCTATCACCAATAGTGATGCTTACGCACACAGATCCTAATGAGTATCATTTCATCCTGATTGGATGTTGGATAATTATAAGTGGTATTTGCTGGAAAAACAGTTTAGCAGCTTTTCAGCGTTATATAAATCGATTTATATATGGCTCACCAAGCAATACTGTCAACGATATTCATAGCCTGGTAAATGACTTCAAACAGTCAAGTGATATGGCGCTAAATAGAGTCAAGGACATTCTCAACTCGAACACCGGGCAAATAATTAAAGTTGGTATTAACTCATCGCAATCTGAACTGGCTAATTATCTTGAAGCTCATAATGAAGCCATACTTAAAGATGAGCTCGACTATTTCATTGAGTATCACTCGTCAGACATAGAAAAGCTAACCAAAATAAGGAATAGCATGGCTGAGAATGACTCAGCCCTTGTACTGCCTATTTTTAACGATAATATCATTACTCACTTATTCATGGTTTCAAAAAAGAATGAGGGCGGTATTTTCAGTCAAGAAGAGATTAGTGCCCTTCAACTTGTGCTCGAGCAATCAAACAAGTTTATTTATGCCGAGGATGAAATACGTAAGTCCCAGTTACTCGCTGGTTCTATTGCTCATGAAATGAAGAACCCACTATCAAAGATTCAATACCATTTTGAACGAATTGATGCCGATCTGTTTGATTTTGACACCTCATCTCTGGTGCCTTATGCATCATCGGAGATGAAGACCCTTTACCAAAATATCTGTGAGGTGAAAAGTGCCGTTCAGCTTGGCTCTAAGTTTATTGAAGTCATACTGAACGAACTTCAGGGCGGCAGGATCAGCCCCGATTCATTCCGACTTTTTTCTGCCCGTGAATTGATAAGGCAATCCCTCAATGACTACAATTTTGAACATGCCAGCTCAAAGCGTCTTATCTCACTGGATCCGCACACTGACTTCATTTTCAAAGGCGATGATACCCTTTACAGCTTCATTATTTTTAACCTTCTTAACAATAGCTTACACTACATATCTGAATACCCTGAAATGAAGATAAGCATCAGGCTAAGCGCTGGTGACCGTCATAATAAAGTCATCTTTACCGATACCGGCCCGGGTATTAATGCCTCCCGGCTTCCCTATATTTTCGATGAAATGTACACCTCAGGTAAGAATAATGGCAACGGCCTGGGCCTGGCATACTGCCAGCGTGTCATGACAGCGTTTGGCGGCAATATCTCATGCCGTTCTGAGGCTGGGAAGTTTACCGAGTTTACCCTTAGTTTTCCGATCATAAACTCGGCCTACGATAGAGAGACCGTTCAACGCTTCAAACGGGCACTAAAGGGAAAATATTGCTTACTGGTCGGTGAGTTTTCATCAAGCCTAAAACTAACGATATTGCTGTACGAGCTGAATATCAAGATCACCAAAGTCGAATCGATAAAAGAAATGATGCACATATTGTCATTTCGGCATTTTGATTTTGTCTTTATTGATGAGGATATCACTCGACAATCAACCAATGCGATAAAGTCTATCCGCTGCGGAGAACTCGGCTCCATCGCCCAGATCACTCCCATTATCAGTTGCACCGACAATGGTTCGACAGCCCAGCTTTACGAAGGGGGAGATAACCTCATTCAAGGCGTCATCGACAGCCGGGAAGAGGAACTGCTGATCAGCCTTCAGCATATTATTGAGAACGGCCAGCTCAAACCCTTAGGCAATCTGATTGGCAAAAAAATGCTAGTTGTCGACGACATGCTGGTAAATCGTTTGTTGATCAAAGGCTACCTTGAAAGTGAAGGCATCATTTGCTTCCAGGCTGAAAACGGCAAAAAAGCTGTCGAGACAGTCATGACAGAGGAGGTTGACTTCATCCTGATGGATATTCGGATGCCGGTTATGGACGGGTTCGAAGCCACAAAAGAAATCCGCAAGATTTCCCCCTCCACCCCTATCGTCGCGCTTACCGGCGAGTACGGGGAAGATGTGGCTACAACCATAACGCTTACGATGGAAGATCACCTAACCAAGCCGATCACCAAAAAGCGCCTGTTGCAAAAAATCAACAAGCACCTCAGAGATACCCCACTCTCGTTACGCAATACACGCCTTTATTACTCAGCCATGTAGTGGTTGTAAAAACGGCTATTGGCCCCCCCTTATCGATGTTAAACGCTACCGCCCAACCAACACTAAAATGCCGTCAAAGCTGTCAAGCTGACCCATACCGCAAAGTATCCCTGAACACCTTGCTTCGTGTTAGAATGCGCACATTTATCTCTCTGTCATCGCCTACCGCGAGAACAGTGTTTATTAATCATCTACCTGAGATTCAACATGCCATTCTCCAAGCTTGGATTAAGCGATCCGATTGTAAAAGCTGTAACCGAACTCGGCTACAAGACACCTACGCCTATTCAAGAGAAAGCAATTCCCGTCATCATGACGGGCAAGGACCTTCTGGCAGCGGCCCAGACGGGTACAGGCAAAACCGCTAGTTTTGTACTGCCAATCATCCAAATGCTGAGTGAAGAGCAGCGTCAGGTTCGTCGCAAGCGTATTCGCGCATTGATCCTTGTGCCCACCCGAGAACTGGCAGTGCAGGTTGAGGAAAATATTGCCCAGTACAGCAAACACCTTTCGCTCTCTTCGCTGGCTATGTACGGTGGCGTAGATTCAAAGCAGCAGAAACAACAGCTGATAGAAGGTGTCGATATCCTGGTTGCAACGCCGGGCAGGCTACTGGATATGTACAGCCAGCGTGCGGTGCACTTTGATGAGCTCGACGTGCTGGTGCTGGATGAAGCCGATCGTATGCTCGACATGGGCTTTATTGACGATATCAACAAGATTGTTGAGCGCTTGCCGCTGGAGCGCCAAAACTTGTTGTTCTCTGCCACGCTATCCAAGCAGGTTCGTATCCTGGCCAAAACGGCCATCAATAACCCGGTCGAGATTTCGGTGACGCCAGATAGCTCGGCCAAGCCAAAAATCGACCAGTGGCTGGTCACGGTCGACAAAGACAAAAAATCAGCCCTGCTAAGCCATCTGATCAAAGAAAACCAGTGGGAACAGGCACTCATCTTTATCGAAACCAAGCATGGTGCCGCAAAGCTGGTCAGCCAGCTCGAAAAGCGCGGAATCAAAGCCGAGTCGTTCCACAGCGGCCGGAGCCAGGAAGTGCGTACAAAACTTCTGGCTGATTTTAAATCGGGCAAGCTTAACTTACTCGTGGCAACAGGTGTGGCCGCTCGCGGTATTGATATCGATAATCTACAGCGCGTTATTAACTATGACTTGCCATATCCTGCGGATGACTACGTCCACCGTATTGGCCGTACCGGCCGAGCCGGAGCGTCTGGTGAGGCAATCTCGCTTGTTTCGAAAGATGACTTTAAAAATCTATGCATGATCGAAAGTCGCCTCGGACACCTGATCACCCGAAAAGAAATTGAGGGTTTTGCACCGAGAAAAGAAGTCCCTGTCTCGATTCTGAATTACGTGCCCAAAAGCAGGCAGAACAAAGGACGTCAAAGCTCCAACAGCAAGCCAGCCAACGATCGGGCCAAGCAGAAAAGTCATCAGGAAAGAAAAAACTAGTTGCCTAGTATCTGGTGAGAGTTGGCAGAGCTGCCAACCCTGAGTCCTACGCTCGCATCATCATGGGCGAGCGTAGGATCATTAAGTAATTAAGCTCTTAGCTGATCATCACATTGGCAATCATTGCCGACAATACACTGACCAGCGTTGAACCATATAGCAGACGCAGGCCAAAGCGTGCCACCATGTTACCCTTTTCTTCATTTACCCCTTTTACCGCACCGGCAATGATGCCGATAGAGCTGAAGTTGGCAAAAGAAACCAGGAAGATAGACAAGGTGCCCACGGTTTGAGCCGACAGACCCGCCATCTTGTCCTGCAGTGCCATCATTGCAACGAACTCGTTAGAAACCAGTTTGGTTGCCATAATGCTACCGGCTTGCAATGCTTCGCCAGCAGGGATGCCCATTAGCCATGCGACCGGATAGAACAGGTAGCCAATCGTATCCTGGAAACTGATACCAAATGCCCAGGTGAAGGCCTGGTTCACCATGGCAATCAGGGAAATAAAGCCAATCAGCATCGCTGCGACAATCACGGCCACCTTAAAACCGGTCAGGATATATTCACCCAGCATTTCGAAGAACGTCAGTCTCTCTTCACTGCCGCTTTTAACCAATTCATCAAAGTCCATTTCAGCATGATGATCATAAGGGTTAATCATCGACAGAATAATAAAGGTGCTGAACATATTAAGGATCAGAGCCGCAACCACGTATTTTGGCTCAATCAACTGCATGTAAGAGCCAACAATTGACATCGACACGGTAGACATTGCCGTTGCTGCCAATGTGTACATACGACGCTCTGACATCTTGCTTAGAATATCTTTATAGGTAATAAAGTTCTCCGACTGGCCAACCATCAAGGCGCTAATGGCGTTGAATGATTCCAGCTTGCCCATACCATTTACTTTAGAAAGCACCAGACCGATAAACTGAATCACAACCGGCAGCACCTTGATGTGCTGTAGAATACCGATCAGTGCTGAAATGAATACGATCGGCATGAGTACATGCATAAAGAAGTCAAACTGGCCGACATTCACCAGCCCGCTAAAGACAAAGTTAGTTCCTTCCGCGGCAAAGGCCATCAGGCTTTTAAAGCCATCAGAAAATTTCGTGACAATACCGGTACCGGCGGTTGAACCAAGAAGGAAATATGCAAGCCCCAGCTCAATCACAAGCAACTGAATAATATAACGAACCTTGATGCTCTTTCTGTCTTTGCTGACAACCCATGCTAATACGGCCACAACAACGAGGCCCAAAATAAAATGCAAGTAAGACATGAAACGTACTCTTTGGTGATGTATTTCAAATAATTCGTGAATGCTCCACTATTTGTTGCACTAATAAAGTGACAGATATCTCATTTTGCACCTATGTCTATTTATTCATCAATATGAATAGAAAGCGAAAGAATATCCAAATGGCTCACAGGGAATAAAATCATCGGAAATACGGGCTTCGGAGGGATATTTGGGCTATTTGGGAGAAAGCAATTATCAATTATGAAATCTGAACACCATAAAATGCGTTGTACAAAATACAGCCAAACATTCATAAATATCAATATATAAGAAAGAAAAAGGCGCCGCTCAAGAGCAACGCCTGTTAATAAAGTCGTTTAGGCTGAGTCCGAGATGGGCTACTCAAACTGATCGATGAAGGCTTTCAGTGCATCTAAATCTACAACCTGGATTTCAGCACCATCTTTTACTACCAGTCCTTTGTCAATCAACTCCTTCACGGCACGTCTATAAACCCTACTTGAGGTCCCGAACCGCTCGGCTTCCTGGCCTGCCTTGTCAAAGGCTCCCAGCATCACGCTTTCCTGATGCCTATGCCACAGATCATAAGCAATATTGTAGGTAATCGGGTGTAACAGGCGGTAGGTGTAAATATCCAGTGAATCCTGATAATCATTGGCCAGCGCACTGGCAAAGAACAAAGTAAACTCCGGACGTTCAAGCAGTAAATCGGCCACCGATTTCAGACAAATCACATCGACTTCAAGCTGTTCCTCAGCAACGACACTCCACTGGCATGAAGTGTCGGTAAACAGCTCCATTTCACCAAATACATGGTAATCACAATCGACCTCGCCAAGCTGAAAACGCCGGCCATTTACGGCGGAGATATTCATCGATACCCGACCGACCGATGTCAGGTATAAATGGTCGACGACCTGTCCCTGACGCAAAATCTCCTCACCAGCCTGATAATACCTGCTGTGGAGCTGACACTGGTAAAAGGCCTGACGGAACTCTTGATACAAGGTATTCAGGTGTTGGGTAAAGCGGCCTGTTTGGTAAGGTTTTAGTTGCATAAGACAATAGCAGCAGCCTGAAAGTCATCAAATCCTAGCGAAAGCTTGCATGTAGCACAAGAATCTCATAACAACGCAGATCACATAAAGCCCAGCATCAGCCGGGCTTCGTTTCATTAAATTACAATAGCTAGTTTATATCTAGGCCAGGGTTGTAAGCGCGTAGAGAGCCGCTTTGGCCGCCATGTTTTCGCCAGCCATCATAATGTCATCGGCACTAACATACTGATTTACACCATCCTGAACATCCTGCTGATACAAAACGACATTATTCAGGATCGATGCGACCTGAAGCCCGCGAAGACGTCCAACGGTAAACAGTGCCGAAGTTTCCATATCGGCTCCTAACACACCGTGCTTGTTCCAGTATTGACACAGCTCCTCTTCACCATCAGTGTAGAAACTGTCGTGTGATCTGACGACACCAGCATGGGAAGGGTATCGCTGTTGTTTAAGGTAAGCATCCATGCCAGCCACCAGCTGATGACAGGCAACCGCCGGGAACTCGCTGGCCACATAAGCCTTGGAGCCTCCCTCGTCTCGCACAGCCGCTTCTGCCACTATCAGTTCACCAAGGCCGATATTAGCCTGCAGGGCACCGGCCGAGCCAACCCGAACCATGTACTTAACTCCGCATTGTGCCAGCTCTTCAAGCGCTATGATGGCTGATGGCGCGCCAATGCCGGTACTGCACACTGTGATCCTCTGGCCCCGATAGAGCCCGCTCATCACCCGGTACTCACGGTTATCAGCCAGCAATTCGGCTTGTTCAAGCAAGGCTGCAATACGATTCACCCGATCCGGCTCGCCACATACGATGACTTTTTCTGACACCTGTTCGGCACTGACTGCGATATGAGGCTGTTTACTCATGCTACTGCCTCTTTCTCGGTGGTAAGCTGCTTGGCCTGATTTTGCTTGGCCGTTTTCATCCACGCTCGAGTACCGTTGGCGGCAATAAACAGCAGGATTGCGTACTCAATCGACAGTGCGTATACGCCCTGCGCGGCATAGATACCGACACTGATCACGTTAATCACTACCCACAGCATCCAGTTTTCGACATATTTACGGGTCATCAAAATTTGCGCCACAATAGACAACACTGTCATTGTCGCATCCCAGAACGGGAATGCATCCGGCTCAAGTGTCGGGCGAGCCAGGTCGGCACCAAACAGGTTCAGACCATCAACGGTAATGTTAGCCAGCGCAAAGAAGAACGGATCGATGTAGACGGTCATCAAACCAATCGCCACCACGCTAACCGCAGCCGTAACGGCCAGCTTTTGCTTGCTAAGCCAACGAACTTCCAGCATATCGCCGGAGTCCGAGGTTGGCCTTGTCCAGGCATACCAGCCGTACAGGTTGGCACAGAAGAAGAAAAATTGAAGAAGCAGGATCCCGTACAACTGGATCTGATAAAAAATAATTGCAAACAAGGTAACGTTGATGAGACCAAACACATAGTTAATTGTTTTTTCCTGACTGGCGTACCAAATACACAGCAAACCGAATACCGTACCCACTGCTTCAATCCACGACATCGCGTAACCACCGCCAATGGGGATGTTCACTAGGGTATTATTGATATCGAACCAAGCTACAAAGTCCATCCTGTTATCCTTCTAAAGTATTTTTGCTTGGCGATATTGTAAGAAAACCCTCACCTGTGCAATGAGGACATTTGTCCCTTCGAGTTTGGCGAGGGTCATAATTTGGCACAAATCTACTCAGACTACCCCAAATAAAAAGGCTGCGCACATGGCGCAGCCTTCGTTACTCGATAGTAATCCGTTTATGGGCGAGCCCGGTATGGCAATGAATACAGGTTTCCCCCCGGCTCTCCATCAGTTCATGATTGAGCCTGGCTCGCTGAGGCTGTTTGCTCAAGTCGAAGTTGTCACCTACATGACAATGTCGGCAAGCCTCGGAGTCATTGGCCAGCATATCGTCCCAGACCATTTTAGCCAACCTGGGCCTATGTTCTTCAAAATTCTCCTTGGTTATGGTGCCCTTTATCATGTGATAAATATCTGCCGTGGCGGCGATCTTCACTTTCATCTTGTCGATAAAACCATGCGGTACATGACAATCGGCACATGTCGCCAAGACTTCATCATCACTGACATAATGGGACGAGGCCTTATATTCCTGGACTATAGTATCCATGCTGAGGTGGCAGCTAAAACAGAATGCATTCTGATTGGACGCAACCATCACACCCTGAAATGCACCTATAGCCAGGACAGCCAGGAAAATACCAATCGGTATTCCCCATAACAGCGGTTTTTTCAGCCATCGCCACAAGCGTTGCGTCCGAGATAGTTCTTCTCCCATCGTTCCTCACTTAGGAGTCAGGCCGGATAAACCGGCCTCCCCGGATGGTTATTCCTTGCTTTCGCTCAGATAACGGGCCTTAAACTCAGCCTGTGCTTTCTTACGGGCTTCTTTCACCGAATCCGGCTCTTTACCGCTAAACCAGGCATGCTCTGGCCTGTCGAGAATTTCCTGGAGTACGGCACGGGCGCGCTCTGCTCCCTCTTTGTTGCCGCCATGCTCGGCTTTCTCAACAATTTCAAGATATTGCGGAACCATTTCGATATAGAAACGCTCTGCCACTTCGTACATACCATGCCACTGAACATAGTCAGGCGCCTGCATTGCTGCACCATGGCGGGCACGTCGACCTTCGTGGTGCCACAGATAGAACCAGGTCCACTCAATTTCTTCATCAAAACCGATATCGGTTATCATCCCTTCCTTGCTCAACGTCGTCATCAGCGCCTTACCTGGACGGGCAAACTTGTCGTTGTAAAGCTCAACCAATGAATCGAACTGGATGTAGAAGTTGTCAATCATCGACTTGGTATGGCAGGCCTGACAGACGTTTTGCATGTCAGCCCGGCGAGCTTGCCAGCTCTTGGTTTCTTTACCCAGCGCAATATCCTTAGCGTCAATCTTCTCTGAAATGGCCGGACGGAGGGTCCAGGAAATCCGATCACCGACATCATGCGTCACCGGAAGCTCCCTTGTGGCAGACATATGGCAAGTCGCACAGGTAGGGGCAGCGTCATAATCCTCTCCGACAATCCACTTGGCTGAGTCGAGATTCATCCGGTCAACATGGGCGTAGAAATTAATACCGTGCTTGGATTCTTCATAGACTTCTTTTTGCGGATGATCGGGACCGAGGTGACACTTACCGCACGCCTCGGGACGGCGGGCCTGAACCATATCGAACTCATGTCGCTGGTGACAGGCTGTACAGGCACCAATTGAACCATCGGGGTTAATCCGGCCAATCCCGGTATTCGGCCAGGTTGTCGGATCCAAATCGCCATTTTCCAATACTTTAACTTCCGCCCCATGGCACTGCCAACAACCGTTTACGGCGGCCGGTGACTGACCATTCAGGGTCAGCGCCCCTTCGACCACTTCAGCCAGGAAGTTATCGAGCGAACCGATTATCTGGCCCGCTTTGGCGTGGTGACTTTTTGAAAACTGATCCACTTCCTGGTTATGGCACTGGCCACAGTCTTTTGGCGAAACGATGACGGCAATGCTATAGCCTTCATGTTTAATCGCATCTTTATCGGAAGGATCTGCCTGGTGACATTCGTAGCAACCTACATTGGCACCATAGTGTTTTGAACGGCCCCACTGGGCGTAAATAGACGGATTTTTATCTTTATGACAGGCTGCACACTCCTTGCTTTGATCGCTTAACTGAGCAAAAGGCTTCATTATCAACGCCTTGGGTTCAGCATTTGCTGTCATCGACATTGACAGTAACACCACAATCGTCATCGTCGAAAAGAACCAGCACAAGTATCGTACAGCCAATTTTTCATTGTCCATAGCCAACCTCATTTGCTTACACTGCTCTCGTTGTGTTGCATAAAGTCTCGCTCATGCAACTGAGTATTTTCATCTCAAAGCTTAGATGAAAGCTCAATTTCCACATTTATTTTGTGGGGTTGGCTGCGAAAAAATTGAGCATTCTCTCAATAATTCCATCCCACAAACTCGATTTCTGATTTTCCCCTACCGGATAACTTGCGATCAGTTACTACCTGCACGGCTAGTTACAAATGGTAGTGTTAGCCGTCAACTTAACGTCAAAATTTCGGTCTTTCACAGAAGCTTATTCGACCTAATCGGCGACAGACAGAGCAAAAAGCCCCCTACAGAATGCATCACAGCTCAAAGTTTTAGCAATTAGTTGCAGGGGGCTGAGTACCAAGGAGGAGGAGTATTAGATTAGATGCATAGAGAATACGTATGAATCTCAATTAACCATACGGAATACTTTTCTATGAAGAAAAAACTCCTGGCGATATCTTGCCTGCTGGCCCCCGGGGTCAGCCTCGCCGCAATCCCCGAAGCCTATGTACTCAACTATGGCTCAGCCAGTACCGTCATCAATGTATTAGATGATGACTTGCTCCATATATCCTTCCGTCACCACAGCAACACCAATGGTCCAACGACAATCGGCAATACCGCTATGGTCTTCAAGACGGACTATAACGGACCGCAGGTGTATACCCCAAGTTCAAACGGTTTTAGTACCAAAGAGCTGAGTGTCAGTGTTAACAGTGACAACGGCTGTATCAGCATTGTTGAGCTGCACCAAAGTAATAAACAAAGCGCCACAGTCTGTCCGGCAATCTACGACGCAACATGGAAAGGAGCCTCGGTTCAAAATCGCGGCATGCACTCGGTGTACGGCCTGGGCCAGACCTTTGCCCCTATCGATCCGAACAATGGCGGCCAGATCAACGGCGAATGGCTGCAGACCGGCGGTTTTGGTACGCCGGACGACAGAGGCAACACCTTCAGTAGCGTAACCTATACTGACGGCGCGTATGCCGGTGCGACAACGCCCCGCCTGCAGTTCCCCGTTCTCTACGCGGTCGGCAACGACATCAACTATGCCTTGTTCCTTGATTCCAAATTCAAGAACAGTTTCAACCTGTCACGGGAATGGTGGGAGATCCGCAACAAGGATGCTGCCGAAACCAACCTCTATTATCTGAGCGGTGCTGATCTGCCCGACCTGCGCAGCGACTTCATGGAGCTGGTAGGCCGACCTCCTGTTCCACCGAAAAAAGCCCTGGGTATGTGGGTATCTGAATTCTCCTACGACAACTGGACCGAACTGGACGACACTATCAACACCTTGCGTCAAAACAATTTCCCAGTCGACGGTGCACTGCTGGATGTAGCCTGGTTTGGTTTCAAGCACGCCTGGCAGAACAACAGCCCGGCCAACCCGATGGGTGATCTGCGCTTTGACGAGCAGGCATTCCCTAACCCGGCCGGCAAGGTCGCCAGCTTGAAAAATGACGGTATCGGTCTTATCACCATCGAAGAGTCCTACGTCTCCAAGCAGGGCAACTACGGCGGTACCAACTACAACGGTATGGCGGCACAAGGTGGTTTTGCCAAGAACTGCGGTACCAACGATATTACCGAGTTTAATAACTGGTTTGGTGTCAGCGGCATGATCGACTGGTCGAACACCAAAGCAGCGGCCTGGTGGCATGACAATGTGCGTAAGCCAAACATTACCGATCTGGGTATTCTCGGTCACTGGACCGACTTGGGTGAACCGGAGGACTACCGCTCCTATGCCTGCTACAGCATCGGTAATCACGCCAACTACAACAATGTTCACAACCTGCTGTGGAGCAAGTCTATCTACGACGGCTATGTTCGTAACCACAGCCAGAACCCGCAACGTCCGTACTCTATTGCACGTGCCGGTACCGTGGGCTCACAGCGCTTCGGAGCTGGACTATGGTCAGGGGATATCGGCGGTCGCCTCGATCACATGAACATGCACTATAACGCGGCAATGCAGATGTCTTTTGCCGGTATCGACTACTACAGCTCGGATATTGGTGGCTTCTGGCGCAAGTCCGATGACAAGGGCAAACGAGACACGGCCATCGCACCGGGTACCGGCTACAACGAAGATGAAATGTACAGCCTGTGGTTTGCCAACGCGGCCTGGCTGGATATCCCGCTCCGACCTCATGGCAATAACTGCGGTATGCCGGGTGCAACAGGCAGCGACTGCATCATCACCGAAACCTCTCCGGCGATGATCGGCAATACGGCTGGCAACCTGAGCAACCTGCGCCAGCGTTACGAGTTGATCCCGTACTATTATTCACTGGCTCATCGCGCCTATCAGTACGGCGAACCTGTTATTGCGCCAATGCCTTTCTACTACCAGAACGACACCAAGCTTATTGGCATGGCTGATCAGAAAATGATCGGTAAAGACATACTGGTCGCCAACCTGACGACCCAGTTTGCCCAGACTCGTGACGTCTACCTGCCGGCCGGTACCTGGTACAACTACCACACGTTCGAGAAGTACGAGAGTGCCGACGGACTTACCCTGTCAAACGTGAACCAGTGGATTGCATCAGAAAACCGTAACCGTGTGCCTGCCTACGCCCGTGCCGGTGCCATTATTCCTATGATGTATGTCGATGAGCAGACGAAGGATGTGTTCGGCCACCGCAAAGACGGATCAGGCCATAACGAACTGATTGCCAAAATCTTCCCGTCCAGCGAGGCCAGCAGCTTCACTCTCTATGAGGATGACGGCAGTACCGTTGCCTACTATGACGATGGCAGCGTGCCGCACTACCAGGTACGTGAAACGCTGATCAGCCAGACACCAGTCAGCAACGGGGTTCAAATCACCATAGGTGCAGCAAGTGGCAACTTTAACGGCGCATCAAGCAGTCGCAATAACGAGGTTCGTTACCTGATCAATGCAACAGACAAGGCAACAGTTACCCTTAACGGTACGCCACTGCCACAATTGGCTAACCGCGCCGCATTGTTGAAAGACGGTGCAAAAGGCTGGATCAAAGAAGGCAGCGTGATTTCAGTACGCACCGGCACCGAATCCGTACTGACCAACAAGACGGTGGTCATCACCGCGGAAAACTGTCAAAACGACTGCGGCTTTGCTTCGAACCAGCCTAGCTTTGCTATCCGGGGCACCAACAATGGCTGGACAAGCACTGAGATGGCATTGATTGCAGACAATACCTGGCAGGCTGACGTTACATTTGGCAGCAGCAACGATGAGCGCTTCAAGTTCGATGTGTTTGGTGACTGGAGCCGGAATTTCGGTGACAACGGTGCCGACGGCAGCCTTGAACAAGGTGGTGCCGATATCACGGTTCGCCAGGGAGAAGGTCGCTACCGTATTACCTTGTTCGACAACAGCAACACCTACTCGGTAACCAAAATCTAATCTTATCTAACCACGATAAAAGGCGGCACCTAGCCGCCTTTTCTTCTCTTATCTCGTCAACGAGAAACGCCCCCACACCAACTTACTGCTGCTACATTTAAGAAAAAGATACAATTTTCGGTGGTGAGCCCGCCATATTCAGCAAAACTTAATAATGCCAAGCTACTTATCATCCACTTATGGAGGCCGTTATGACATACCGACGTCTACTCATTCCGCTCGCACCCAAACAGCCTCTCGGCTCAGGATTCCATCAGGCGCTTCATTTTGCCAACCAGGAGAAAGCACGTGTTACCCTTTTTGCCGTGATTGAAAAGCTGGCAGAGATGCAAGATCTCAGTCGCTACTCGGTATCAACTTTGAACCTGCTCGATAATGCCACCAGCCAGTGCGAGCGAGAACTTAAAGAGCACATCGAGACATTAAGCCCCGAGTATCCGGATATTGAGTTTGATGCCGTCGTTACAACCGGCATTCCCTACATTGAAATCATTAAAGGGGCGGAGAAGACCGGCAGCGACTTAATTGTTATCGATGCCCACCGCGACCACAAAGAAACAGCATGTCAGTGGGGTACCTCAACCCGCCATTTAATGCGTGAATCAAACATTCCCCTCTGGACTATCAACCCTTTACGCGAATCCCAGCAGATCAAAAAAGTGGTCGCGGCGATTGATGTCACGGGCACCGATTTGACTGAGCTTAATGAGAAAATTCTTCAGCACGCTTTCAAGTTTGCCAACATGAACCAGGCCACTCTCTATCTGTGTCATGCCTGGCGACTGGAAAGTGAGGGATATTTGCGGGAATGGAACCGTTGTGATGACTTGGAGATCGCCGTGATCGCAAAAAAATTACGCGAAGACAGGGCTTCACGTCTCGAAGCCTTAATGGAACCCTATGCCGATAGCAAGACATCGGTTGAAATTACCATGCTTGAAGGGGATGCGAAGAAAATTTTGCCTGATTATATCAACAGCCATGATATTGATTTGGTGATCATGGGAACGGTGTGCAGAACCGGAATTGCCGGCTTCGTCATGGGAAACACCGCCGAATATATGCTGGATAAAATCCAATGCTCGGTGATCACGCTCAAACCTGAAGGGTTTAAATCACCAGTGCTGGAATAAGCTGGATAAAAACAAGGCCTCATTAGCCTTCGTTTTCGCTTGGCAAGCTTAACTGCCTGAGGCAGTTAAGCTTCCTCTCAATTCACTATGCCATAGCAATAAGCGGCTTATGGCACACCATGACCTTTCGATGCCGCCCAGACACGGAACCACTGCTCACGGCTTAGCTCAATATTCAGCGCATCGATAGCGGCCTGGACACGCTCAATTTTACCCGAGCCGATAATTGGTAACGGATGGGATGGCAAACGACGTACCCAGGCATAAATAACCTGATCAATACTGGCTGCCCCAACCTCGTCACGGATTATTTCGAGCTCATTGCGTACTCGTACCTGCTGCTCTGACTGGCCCGAAAAGATATCGCCACCGGCCAGGCATGACCACGCCATCGGCTTGGTTCGCTTCAACTGCAGTTGATCCAGCGTGCCGTCGTGGGCCACTTCAAAATTCAACGGGTTAATTTCAACCTGGTTAGTCACCAGCGGAGCATCCAGCCGAGACTGCAGCAAGTCAAATTGTGCAGGCGAGAAATTCGAAACACCAAAATGAGTTACCTTTCCCTGCTGTTTAAGCTCGGCAAAGGCTTCGGCAACCTCATCGGCATCCATCAGAACATCAGGGCGATGGATCAGCAACACATCAATATTCTCGACCTGTAGCCGTGACAAAGAATTATTTACCGACTCAACAATGTGTGCCTTGCTGGTGTCGTAATGGTTAATTTTTCGGCCAGGAAACTGATCGGAACACAACTTGATATCACACTTGGTGACGATCTCTATCTGGTCACGAATGCTCGGGTCCAGTGCCAGCGCCTCGCCAAACAACGTCTCGCAGCTGTAATTTCCATAAATATCAGCGTGATCGACCGTCGTGATTCCCAACTCGACATGCTGCTTAAGAAAGTCAAGTCGCTGTGCCGGGCTCATCTGCCAGTCCGCCAAACGCCAATAGCCTTGTACTAATTCGGAAAATTGCGGACCTTGCGGGCTTAATTCAACTTTTGCCACCATACGGGTCAAACTCCATCTAACACTTATTTCATTTTGGACTACCAATCATCCTAGGCTTGTTTCAGGGGTATCGCAATGCTATAACCTTCGGGCCTCGAACTGGAGTACGAACTATGTCTTTTGCGCAGCGCCTGAAATCATTAATTGGTGAAGAGAGTGTCAGCGGCTTTGCCCGACGGGTCGACATCAGCGAAGCACTGCTTCGGAAGTACCTCAAGGGCAGTGAACCAAGCCTTGCCAAAGCCAATCAGATTGCCATGAAGGCCAACTGTTCGCTGGAGTGGCTTGCGACAGGCTGTGGCTATTTATACCGTCAGGCCGAAGTGGTCGACAAACCAGCCCTCTACGCAGCCTACGAGCACATCAACAACAAGAAAATTAGCCCTACCGAGGCCGAGAATTTGTTAAAAACCGTATCAGGTTATCAGTTTCTCAGAACCCATAAAAAAGCTGACGGATACCTTGATATCAGTGGGATGGCCGCCTTTCTGGCTCTGGCAAAACAAGACGAACCTAAATAACGCTGCCAGCCGAATATGAACGAAAAAGCCGACAAACTGCCGGCTCTTTACGTCTATATCATCAATATTTCAGGCTTTTATGCCGCAGCTGCCGCTGCTTTAAACTTTGCACGAGTACCCAATACCAGCGTCAGGCTAAAGGCGATGGCAAACGAAATGGCCATACCAACAACATAGAACCATACACTATCCGGACTGATAGAGATGATCCCCGGCAGACCCGCCGCACCCAGTGCTGTCGCTTTCACCTTGAACAGGGTAATGAACGCACTTGCCGATGCCGCACCGATAACGGCAGCGATGAACGGATAACGATACTTCAGGTTTACACCAAACATTGCTGGCTCGGTAATACCTAGCAGCGCAGTTACACCGGACGGCATTGCAATCCCCTTCGCTTTAATATCCTTGGTCGTAAATCCGAAAGCCAGACATGCCGCGCCCTGTGCAACGTTAGACATTGCAGCAATCGGGAAGATAAAGGTACCGCCAGTTACTGCGATATCAGCCAGCAGCTGGGTTTCAAATGCGATGAAGCTGTGGTGCATGCCTGTAATAACAAACGGTGCGTAGACAAGGCCAAACAGTGCCCCGCCGATAAAACCAGCCGATTCGTACAACCAGTTCAGGCCGTCACCTAACAAGAAACCGGCATCACGGGTAATAGGACCAACCAGAGTGAAGGTCAGGAAACCAGTAATGAAAATTGCCAGCATCGGCGTCAGCAGGTTATCCAATACGGATGGAACCACCTTACGCAGACCATTCTCTACTTTTGCCAAAATGAAGGCAGAAACCAGTACCGGCAGTACTGAACCCTGGTAGCCAACTTTCTGGATTTCAAAACCGAAGATGTTCCAGACCGGGATATCGCCGCTGACGCTGGCACCACCAAAGCCCCAGCCGTTGAGTAGATCCGGGTGTACCATCAACATACCCAGTGCGGCGCCGAGGAACGGGTTGCCACCAAATTTCTTACTTGCCGAGAACGCTAACAGAACAGGGAGATAAACAAATGGCGCGTTGGCAAAGGTATTAATCATCGAGGCCAGATCGGCCATGCCCGGGTAGGCATCAATCAATGATTTGCCGTCGATAAACAAGCCTGTCGCGGTCAGAACGTTGAACAAACCCATCAACAGACCACCGGCAACGATTGCCGGAATGATCGGCACGAAAATATCAGACAGCCCTTTCACAGCACGCTGCACGACATTCTGTTTTTCGGCCCCAGCAGAAGCGACGTCCTTGGTCGACATTTCTGTCTGGCCGGTCTGCTCTGTCATTGCCGCATAAACCTGGTTGACGATGCCAGAACCAAAGATAATTTGGATTTGCCCCGCCACCTTGAACTGTCCCTTCACGCCATCGATATCATCGATGGCCTTGAGATCGGCTTTGTTTTCATCATGTAGCGCCAAACGCAGACGCGTTGCGCAGTGTGCTGCAGCAGCAATATTCTCTTTTCCGCCCAGTTTTTCGATTAATTGTCGGGCAATGACAGGAAAGTCCATCTCTATACCTCCGTCGCGAACAGGATTCACGCTCAGAACGTTTTAATTCATCTTAACCCTAATCTTAGGTCAAGCACTCATGTGGTTTGCATCAGCAACATTTCCATCGCGATACTGCTGGGGTGGTGCAGTATTTTTGATTTTCGGGAACGTTACCGAAATTAAGTTTTATTGATGACTCAAATATCGTCAAGCCCCTAATTTTCTTGTGTGAGCATGATCGGCTAAAAAGGCGAACATGGACAATATATTGTGATCACAATCACTCAATTAGGGGTTAAAACCGGATCCTGTTTGCAAACTATCCCGAACCTGGATGATCATGGCCAAAACAAAGGAGTATTTATGGCGAGCCTACACGATGTCGCGCGTCTAGCCGGGGTCTCTAAGTCCACAGTTTCCCGAGTCATCAATGACGAATATGGCGTAAAAGAAGCGACCAAAATCAAAGTACGCCGCGCGATCGAAGAATGCGGATACGTCGTCAACCAAGTGGCGAAAGATTTAAAATCCAATAAAACCAATCTGATAGGTATTATCGTTCCCAGGGTGGCCTCCAATGCCGTCTCGCAGGGTGTTGATGGCCTGAGCAAGGCATTCGAACTGGCAGGTAAGCACGTACTGCTGGCGAACAGTGCCCTGGAGGCAGGCAAAGAAATTCAGTACATCGAACTCTTCAATCAAAAACGGGTTGAAGGAATAGTGATGTTCGCCACCCATATCGACGATGCGCTGATCACCGCGATCAAGCGCTCGAAGGCCCCAGTGGTACTGATCGGCCAGGACGGCTCAGGTTTTAATATTCCGAGCGTGATCCACGACGACTACCGAGTTGGCTATTGTGCTGCCGAACAACTTCATCAGGCAGGCTGTTGTTCAGTAGGCTTTCTCGGGGTCAAGGGCGATGATATTGCCGTAGACCGCCAGCGCTATGATGGATTTTCTAACGCATTGAACCATCTAGGTTTAACGCCACCTCAGTTTCATACCCAGGGGCAATTTTCGATTGATTCCGGTCGTGAAGAAATGGCCCGCTTACTGGCAGAAAACCAGCGACCAGATGGTGTTTTCTGCGCCACGGACCGAATTGCCATAGGTGCGATCCAAGCCATTGCAGCGGCAGGCCTTAAGCCAGGCAAAGACATCAAGGTTGTCGGTGTCGGTAATGACGAAATGGCTTCTGTGGTGACCCCGGGCCTGTCAACGTTTGCCTATGCCTTTGAACCCGCTGGCAATAATGCCGCCAAAATGCTGCTGGAAATCATCGAACAAGGCCGAAGCCAAGTCGCCAAACTGGTGCTTGGCTTTGACTGGATACCACGTCAGAGCTGCTAAGCAGCTCTGTTTCCCCTACCTGCACAGCTCCGCTTCTCGCTAACATTAACTCGATCCTCCGCACACTTTTTCGTTGAGCCTTACAATTCCTGCGGCCACGACTTGCCTCAACGTTGATTCTGATCTATTTTTGGAACGTTCCCGAAATTTTGAAAAATCTGTATATTGCTAGTGCGGCCTCGTGCTAACAATTTAAGGCTATAATCCATGACACTGACTGAACTGATCATCGCTTGCGGTGGTAACGAAAATTTACTTCGAGCCCTTCGTGTCGAAGAGCAGGTAATCCTTGAGCTTGCTAATCCAGCGCTACGCTCTTCGGCTGCCGCCGAGCTGCCGTTTAATACACAGCTATCTCAACTCTCCTGGCAGCCAGAACATCCTCTCGATACGCATGAATGGCAGCAGCTCGGTCAATGGATAGAAGCCAACCAACGTAAGCAGCTACTTAGCGTTCAGGAGCTAACGACATCCATCTACCGCCCGAGCTGGCATATTGCGCCACCTCAGGGGCTGCTCAACGACCCTAACGGCTTTATCTACCATCAGGGCGAGTATCACCTTTTCTATCAGTTATACCCGTTTGCCTGCGACCATAAAGATAAATACTGGGCTCACGTTACCAGCACCGATCTGCTTAACTGGACAACGCAGCGCATCGCCCTGTGCCCGTCAGACTGGTTTGATAGCCATGGTGTATTTTCCGGCCATGCTGTCAGTAACGGCGACGAGCTGATGTTGTTCTATACCGGCAATGTCCGTATCGGTGAGCAGCGCGATAGGATCACCACCCAATGTCTGGCGACATCAAACGACGGCCTGCATTTCACCAAGCACGGGCCGGTTGTCGATACCCTGCCGCCCTCTGTGACTCCTCACTGCCGCGATCCCAAAATCGTCCAGCATGGTGACCATTGGCTGATGTTGCTCGGTGCTCAGCATCAGACAGTTGATCATCAACTGCAGGGCCGCCTTGCAATCTATCGTTCCGATGATCTGTATCACTGGTCATATCAAGGCCTGTATGGCGATGAGCTAGGACAGTTCGGCTACATGTGGGAATGCCCGGATCTGTTTGAGCTGAATGGCCAGCTTGCAGGGATTATCTGCCCTCAGGGAATCAAGTCATCCAGCGAGCACTACAAAGTTCCGCACCATAACGGCTATATCAAAGCGTCTTTGGATCAGGACGGCCACCTAACCCTTGGTGATTTCACCACCCTGGATTATGGTTTTGACTTCTATGCCCCTCAAACAGCCGAAACACCAGACGGGCGCCGTTTGCTTATCGGCTGGATGGGATTACCCGATGAAACCGATCAGCCAAGCTGCCAAGATGGCTGGCTGCACCAGCTAACCTGCCTGCGCGAGTTGAGCTGGGAAGACGGAAAAATGTTCCAGCGTCCGGCGCGAGAGCTACAGGCTCTACGTGGGGCAAAGAAGCAGTACAACTTTACCGAAGCATCGGTTAACCAAGCCATCCCGCTAGACACAAAGAGCTATGAGTTACGAACCACTATGACATGGCCTGAAACCGGACAGAACACAATACGCCTGATGGATAATGGTGAGCAATACTGTGACATCATCCTGGACTCAGACAGTCAACGTATCCTGCTTGATCGCAGCCATACCCATTCGACTGATGGCGAACAGATCCGTGAAATCACCTGGAACACAGGTGAGGATGTTGAACTTCAGGTATTAGCAGATCACTCATCATTAGAGATATTCATTAATAATGGAGAATACGCCATGACGGCCCGAGTATTCACGCCAGAGGATGCAACATGTCTTCAGTTAATATCCGACAGGCCGCAGTTATGGCAAGATGTGACATTGTGGCCACTTGGCTAGCCACAATAAATAGCTTTGAATAAAAGCAACCACCCTCATCAAAGCGTGCTGGAAATCGTCGAACCGAAACCTTCCAGCACTTAACTCTATATAAATACAGCTGCCTAACAGGTTAGTAATAACTTAACGCTACTATCGAGACTCTTATATTTTAAAGCACAGCATAAAAGTGTATATTTACTAAGTGCGTTAATTACTGCCTGGTTTTGTATTTCATAAGCTATGTGGCTCACTATAAACCACTCTGTGACAATGGAAAAAATCAGATTTAAAAAGAAGTAGCAAAATCTATATGCCCAATGTTTCATTGGTATCCTGTTATAAAACTCACAATTTGAATAATGTTTCGCCTACCTCTCCGGCCCAACACCAATGTAACAGGCCGAAACCACAATCAAATCGCAATTAAACCGTTAATTATCAATAATATACGAAATCAACTCTCATCATTCAGCGTCAATTTTATAGCGCTCAACTTAATCAAAGTAACGTTAAACTTACATAAGTCGCTTTTTTCGTTACCTAAAGAAACTATAAATTACACTATGTTACACCCAGTGTGACGCACGACTCGTAATTATTTTAAAACCTGCCTTATGATTAGCTACATCAATTGAGGCGAGTTAAACAATAAAACTTCAATGAATAAAAATTAACTCAACGTAAGATTAAGAGGGTTCCTCAAATTATCTATACGACGTGTTATTGAATATTAGCTGTCTGTATCTTTATCTTATTTAAAGATAACTAACACCTAAACTGTTACACCGCTTTATTAACTATCCAGCTCACTCACTGGATATTTAAAATAGCGTATATAAGCATTTTTATTAATCTAAAAATATTGTTTTAAAAGTTCATAATGAATGGGGGTTCAAATGAACGTTTTTAGTACTATGCAAAAAATGGGGCG
The DNA here is from genome assembly GCF_001939735.1 of Photobacterium proteolyticum. Lineage (GTDB taxonomy): Bacteria > Pseudomonadota > Gammaproteobacteria > Enterobacterales > Vibrionaceae > Photobacterium > Photobacterium proteolyticum. The sequence goes on along the minus strand of NZ_MJIL01000090.1, from coordinate 279,338 downwards.
TAGCCTCATGCTGCCGGTGGCATGTATGCCAGCAGCAGGTATCCTTCTAGGTATCGGTGGTAACTCAGAAGTTGCTAAATTCCTACCTGAAATCGTAGCACAGGTAATGACCGAGGCCGGTCTGGGTGTGTTCGCCAACATGGCATTGCTATTTGCCATCGGTGTTGCACTGGGCTTTACAAAGAACGACGGTGTAGCTGCTCTTGCTGCAGGTCTTGGTTACCTAACAATGACCCGCGTTCTGGGTGTTGTTGCAGAAGGCACAGATACCGGTGTATTCGGTGGTGTCATCATGGGCTTGGTAGCCGCACAACTTTTCAACAAATATCATGATATCAAGCTACCAACTTACCTTGGCTTCTTCGGCGGTAAACGCTTCGTTCCAATCGTAACCTCTCTGGCTGCGTGTGTGGTAGCAGCTATCCTTGCTATCGTTTGGCAACCAATCGGTGCCGGTATCGCAGCATTCTCTGAGTGGGCTGCTTATCAGTCTCCAGAAGTTGCATTCGGTATCTACGGTATCGTTGAGCGTTCTCTAATCCCATTCGGTCTGCACCACATCTGGAACGCACCTTTCTTCTACGAAGTTGGTGAGTTCACTACAGCTGCTGGTGAAGTTGTTCGCGGTGAAATCCCTCGCTACCTAGCAGGTGATGCAACAGCGGGTAACCTGGCTGGTGGTTACATGTTCAAGATGTTCGGCCTACCTGCAGCTTGTCTTGCAATGTACGTAACAGCTAAGCCTGAGAACAAACTAAAAGTTGCTTCTATCCTAGGTTCTGCTGCACTGACTTCGTTCCTAACAGGTATTACTGAACCAATCGAATTTGCATTCCTGTTCGTAGCTCCAATCCTGTACGTTGCTCACGCACTACTAGCTGGTTCTGCTTTCGTAGTAATGATTCTACTAGGCATCAAGCACGGTACTACTTTCAGCCACGGTCTGTTCGACTTTACCCTACTGTTCGGTCAGTCAACTAACGGTTGGTTGCTACCAGTAATCGGTGTTGTCTACGCAGTTATCTACTTCCTAGTATTCGTTACGCTAATCAAAGCGCTTGACCTGAAAACAGTGGGTCGTGAAGACGAAGAAGAGTCTAAGGTTGAAGTCAACACAGCTTCTGACGGCCTTGCTAAAGAAATCACTGAAGCATTCGGCGGCAAAGCTAACATCAAAGACCTTGAAGCTTGTATCACACGTCTACGTGTAACAGTAATCGATGGCTCTAAAGTTGACACAGCACGTCTGAAAGCACTGGGTGCAGCGGGTGTGTTCGAGAAGGGTGATAACTTCCAGGCAGTATTCGGTACTCACTCTGAAATCATCAAAGGTCAGATGGAAGCACTAGCTTAATCCTGAACACTTTAAATGAAACATCAAACCGGGCTTAGGCCCGGTTTTTTTATCCCTGCGTATCGGGATAACACTGGAAAAAATAAGGGCAGCCACAAGGCTGCCCTTTTGATTACTCAATATCGGCAAGCATTCTAGCCAGCAAGGTATGCCGCCAACTGTTCGGCAGTCGGCAAGGCCGTCATTGCGCCTTTCGCCGTTGTGGCAAGCGCGCCGCAAGCATTGGCCTGCTTGATAATATCGAGCAGCTTATCTGCCTGCTGCCAGTCATCACTTACCGCCAGACCTGCCAGCAAGCCGCCAACAAAAGCATCCCCGGCACCTGTGGTATCAACCGAACTAACAGGCCGCCCTTTCACCAGTTGCTGACGCTCAGCCTGCACCACCAGCGCCCCTTTCTTGCCCTGGGTAATGATCACCAGCGGTAGATTAAAGTTATCGTTCAGCCAAGCCAACGCCGACTGCAAATCATCTTTTCCGGTAATAAATAGCAGCTCATCATCAGAAAACTTCACCACATCAGCCAATGCAACGGCCTCGAGAACCACAGGCATTAATTCCTGCGGATTCGCCCATACCTCTTCACGTAGATTGGGATCAAACGACACAAAACCGCCCGCGGTACGTATCGCTGTCATTGCCCCGAGGGTGGTCGAGCGAGAAGGCTCATTTGCCAGTGCAATCGAGCAGACGTGCAACCATTCGCCTTGCTGAAAAGCAGGCACATCTTCCGGCACCGTAAACTGATCGGCACTGGGTTTCACCATGAAAGTAAAGCTACGTTCACCATCGTCATCCAGATCGACAATCACTGTTGAGGTACGCTGGTCGGCATCAAGAAGCATTTGCTCGGTAGCGACGCCCTCATCGGTGAGTACCTCTTTCATAAAACGACCAAGTGGATCCAGCCCGACCCGGCCAAAGAAAGCACTGTCGCCACCGAGACGGGCGACCCCCACCGCAACATTTGCCGGTGCCCCACCCGGGCACTTCAGGTAAGTCCCTTCTCCCTCAGGGATCAAATCGACCACTGCATCCCCTGTGACCCATACTTTAGCCATCTTTCTACTCCGATATGTATATTGCATACATTATTGCTAAATCGATTTAGCTGAACAACTGATACTATACTTCTACCAAACAAAATGTGATCTGAACCGAAGAGAAGTCCCTACCAAAAGGAGCTATATTCAACAATCGCAAAAATGTGTTAGTATCGACACAAAAGAACAACAAACAATTCACATTCCCACTATCAATCGATAAGAGACTTACCTTGGCATGAATCACGCCAGTCTTCTCGCGCTAACCCATAATGCGGCCTTGTTACTGGCCATGATCTTTATCTACGACATGGCAACCCGCCGCAGTCATGACTCTTTTGATTTACTGTGGAAACTCATCATGGGTCTAGCCCTTGGAGTTATCGGTACCGTCATCATGCTGACTCCCTGGGAATACGCTCCCGGGATTATCTTTGATACCCGCTCGGTTTTGCTTGGGATCTCAGGCTTATTCTTCGGCCCAATCCCCACCGTTATCGCGATGGCGATGACAGCTATCCTGCGGCTTTACCAAGGTGGCGAAGCTGCGATAACCGGGGTGACGGTAATCATCGCTTCCAGCGTCCTGGGTATCGCCTGGCACTATTACCGGCGGCGGCCATTATCAGAACTAACCGCTCGCGAGCTCTACTTATTCGGGATCTTAGTCCATGGCATTATGCTTGCGCTAATGTTCACCTTACCCCTGCCGATCGCACTTAAAGTGCTGTCTGATATTACCTTCCCGGTACTACTCATTTATCCGCTGATCACCGCTGCCATGGGAATGTTATTTGTCCGGCGGCTACAGCGAGATAAAACAGCGGAGGCACTACGAGAAAGTGAATTCCTGTTCCGCTCCCAGTTTGATTTGGGCAACATTGGGATAGCTATTACTCACCCGAAAAAAAACTGGCTTCGTGTTAACCCCCGACTATGCAAGATGCTTGGTTACAGTGAGGAAGAGCTTCTTCACTTAACCTGGGCCGACCTTAGCTACCCTGAAGACCTGCAGCTGGATCTGATCCAGTTTGATCAAATGATGGCAGGTAAAATAGATGGTTATTCACTTGATAAGCGATTTATCCGTAAAGATGGCGGTATCGTCTATGTTCACATGACCATTGCCTGCTACAGGGTCGATGGAAAAGTACAGTTCGCGATTGCGGGCATGCTGGATACTTCAGAGAACAAACATGCCGAAGCCAAACTTGTTGCCCAAAAAGAGCAGCTAACCTCTGTCCTTGCCGGCAGCGAGCTCGGCTTTTGGGACTGGAATATTCAGGCCGACACAGTACAGCGAAATGCCCGCTGGGCTGAAATGCTAGGCTACAGCTTCGAGGAGATAAAACTGGATTCAACCCTCTGGCTTAATCGAATTCATCCCGAGGACAGGCAGGCCGCCCAGCAGTCTTTGGCTGATCACCTTGAAGGGCGTAGCGCTCAGCATAAAATTGAATACCGAATGCGAACCAAGCAAGGGGACTACAAGTGGATCCTCGACTGCGCCAAAATCGTCAATTTCAGTGCTGACAACAAACCACTGCGGATGTGTGGCACCCATACCGATATTACCGAGCGTAAGCTGGCTGAAGAATCAATGCAGCTGGCATCCATGGTTTACCAAAACAGCAGTGAGGCAATGGTTGTCACCGACAGCGACGGCGAGATCATTACTACCAATCCGGCCTTTACTGAAATAACCGGTTATTCGCTGGATGACGTCAAGGGCCAAAGCCCCAAGCTGCTGGTATCACGCAAACAAGACAGCAACGTCATCCAGGACATGCTGCATACACTGAGCAGCAATGGCCAGTGGCAGGGAGAAATTAAAAAGCGCCACAAGAGCGGGAAGACATATACAGCCTGGCTTACCGTTAACTCCATTACTAATGCTGACGGAACTATCCATCGGCGTGTTGCCCAGTTCTCAGACATTACCGACAAGAAAAAGTCTGACGAGATCATCTGGACCCAGGCCAATTTCGATGCCTTGACTGGCCTGCCCAACCGCCACATGTTTATTAATCAGCTTGAGCAAGAGAAGAAAAAAGCTCAGCGGGCTAACCGTCCCATGGCCCTGCTTTTTCTTGATCTCGACCACTTCAAAGAAGTCAACGATACCCTGGGCCATAACATTGGTGATCAACTACTGGTTGATGTCGCACAACGCCTGCAGAGCAGTGTCCGCGATACCGACACCGTATCGCGTCTTGGCGGTGATGAGTTTACAGTCATACTCAGTGAACAAGACGATGCCCATGGTGCCGAGCAGGTGGCGCAAACCATTCTCAGCCAATTCTCTGTGCCGTTTTCCATCGGTGTTGAAACTATCTATATATCACCGAGTATCGGTATCACCCTCTACCCGGAAGACGGAACTGACGCCGATACCCTGCTTAAAAATGCCGATCAGGCAATGTATGCCGCCAAAGAGCAGGGGCGCAACTGCTACCGCTACTTCACATCGTCGATGCAAGAAAAGGCGCTGTACCGCCGTCAACTGGCCAATGAGTTACGGCTTGCGCTCAACAGCAGCCAATTGCAGCTGCACTACCAGCCGATTGTCGAGCTGACCACAGGCAACATGACCAAGGCCGAGGCCCTGATCCGCTGGTGCCATCCGACACTCGGCATGGTCAGTCCGGCGGAATTCATCCCGGTTGCCGAAGAAACAGGGATCGTAATCGGACTTGGTGACTGGGTTTTCCACCAGGCAGCCCAACAAGCTGCCCGGTGGCGAACTTTGCATGACCCAGAGTTTCAGATCAGCATCAACAAATCCCCGCTGCAATTTCGTGACAAAGGCAATGATATATCGCGCTGGATTGATCATCTTCGAGCGCTGGGGCTACCGGGACAGGCAATCGCGATTGAAATTACCGAGGGGCTATTGCTTGATGCCAGCAAGGCAGTGACAGACAAATTACTCGAATTTCGTGATGCCGGTATCGAGGTGTCTCTCGATGACTTCGGCACCGGTTACTCATCGCTCTCCTACATCAAGAAATTCGACGTCGACAATATCAAAATCGACCAGTCGTTTGTTCGCAGCCTCAAGGCTGGCTCTGAAGACCTCGCTGTTTGCGAAGCCATCATTGTAATGGCGCACAAACTCGGTTTGAAAGTGGTCGCAGAAGGGATTGAAACCAATGAGCAGCGTGCCCTACTGGCTGCTGCAGGCTGTGACTATGGACAAGGAAGCCTCTTTTCCATGCCGCTACCGGAAGAGGAATTCAGCGCGTTACTGTCGTCAAAAGAAGTCACCGAAGAAGTCGCCATATAACTCAGGCAATGGTGCGGAACAGCTTTTGCTTATGAGGTTAGTTTATTCCACCCACTTGAAGGAACGCTTCAGAAACGACACAGCCTGATGATCAACAATTTCTCCATGTGCCATGATTATTCGCTCTGGCTGCCAGTTGAGAAGCAACTGAACATGAACTCTCACCACCGGCTTTTTAAAGCTAAGCCGCCAGTCCAGTGGCGTTTTTCCGTTCGGCGCTATGATCCTGGCCCCTTTGGCCAATAGCTTTCGCCAACCTTTGAAATGTCCAGAAGGAAAGTTCTCTATCAAATCGGTCAAGATCACTGTTCGTGTTGCATGATGGAAGAAGATGCACTCCTGCATTAATGGTGAGCCACTCACCAACCGCTGATCGATTTCATCTTGCCAGGGCCACTTTTCGACAAGCTGGGGATGAAATTGCTCGGTCAGATTAAGTGATGCATCGAAATCAAGATCTTCACGCTTGGCAATCACCTCGTCAGTGCCAAAAAGCTGCGCGTCAGGATAGTGTTCCAACCACTGGTCCAAATACAGATGATGCAGATGATTGGGAGCAATAAGGTATTTAACCCGTCCCAAGGCGGCCAACTGCTCGGCAAGCTCCGGAGAGTAACGAACAGGACTGTGCAGCCAAAGATCACCCGTTTGCAGCAGGATCACCGTCATCCGGGTTGTAAACGGGCAGCAATAAAAAGAGACCGTGTCTCCGTCAACAATCCATAGTTCTTTGGCCAGCTGTTTCATGTCGTCCCTTACTTAAGCCGATTCTCCAATAGTAAGTACCATGATAAAGGCTGTTCTTTTCCGCCGTTATATAAAAAACCGGAAAATAAGATACTAAAAGGCATTTTCATAACTTATTGCCTCAAGATATTTATCAATAAAATCAAACAGCTAAATGGCAAGTTATAATGTTGACTGATAATAAGCCAAAAAATAAATGCTAGAACAAATATTAAGATAAAAAAAGCTGCCAAACACTTGTCGGGCAGCTTCAACGTAATAAAACGATTATTGTCGGATTACAACGGCCAATGGTCAAAATAGATATGGCTTGCCTGCCAGTCTACCTTTTCCTGATTGTCGGCTAATAGCATCTTGGCCACCGTAAATGAGAACTCAAAGCTCACCCCCAGGCCCTTACCGGTAATAAAGTTATCCGTAACAACAACTTTCTTATCGAGATACTCACCATCGGCAAATTTATCTGCCAACTTATCACCCGTTGTGTACGCTCTGCCTTCCAATAGGTTATGGGCAGCCAAGACCTTGGCACCTGATGAGCACAAGGCACATATATACTTACCTTCACTGATATGACGCTTCAGGAAATCCACAACCATCGGATTGGCAGACAGGTTATCGGTCCCTTGGGGACCGCCCGGCATCATAACGGCGTCATAGGTCTTGTCGTGACAATTCTTCAAGACATCATCAGCCGTAATTCGAGTTTCAAAGTACGTATTCAGGGCAGTAGTTTCCATGCAAGACAATACTGTCACCCTGATATCCAATCGACGCATAATATCGATAAAGACTACAGCTTCACCCTCTTCAAACCCGTCAGCCAGCAATACAGCTACATGTTTTTCTGTCATCTTCACGATCCTAGGCGTTAACTAACTTACATGTTTCACGAACATTGTTGGCAATAGTTTCCCAATCGTTATCACGAATAGCTGCCGTAGGAGCAATCCAGGTGCCGCCACACGCAATCACCTGAGGGATTGCCAAATAGTCCATCAGATTGGCTGGCTTTACACCACCCGTTGGCATCAGTTGAATATTGCCGTAAGGGCCAGTCAGTGACTTCAGCATATTAATACCACCCGACGCTTCAGCCGGGAAAAATTTCAATGCGGTGATACCAAGCTCCAACGCCTGCTCAACTTGACTAGGGCTATTTACGCCCGGAATGATTTTTACACCTTTTTCCTGGCAATATTTAACCGTCGTTGGGTTAAAGCCCGGGCTTACAATAAAATCGGCACCGGCTTCTACCGCCAAGTCCACCTGAGCGGGAGTCAGCACCGTACCGGCGCATAGGATCAAGTCCGGAAAAGCTTGTCTGATCAAACGAATTGACTCTGCTGCCGCCTTACTGCGAAATGTTATTTCTGCGGCAGGCAATCCATTTTCACTCAACACCTGTGCCAGTTTTACTGCATCCTTGGCATCTTCAATCTGAATAACAGGCATCACTCGTAGTGCACGTAATGTTTCAATCCACTTACTGTTCATATCAAATACTCATTAGTTCCGTAATATAGCGTGTTTGCTCCAGCGGAATAATCGCCCCTTTGTGCTGGATCACCTGCGCGGCGAGTTTGTTGCCCCAGTGGCAGCATTCATCGGTTTCCATACCCATACTCCAGGCAGCGAGAAATCCTGCATTAAACGAATCCCCGGCTGCCGTCGTATCGACAACGTTATCCACTTTATTACCAGCAGCCATTCCGTTGAGGCTATATTGCGACCACATAGCCCCCTCACTGCCGAGCTTAACAACCACCTGCTTGACCCCCATGGAGTGCAGCCGCTTGGCAATAATGCCAGCCGGAGAGTTCGTCATCCCCAGTAGCAAATCCTCATCTTCGGCAGTCACTAAAGCAATATCACTAACCTGATACAACTTGCCTAGCCATTCACAGGCATCGGAACCACTCTGCCACAGCCGTGGACGATAGTTAGAATCCACCGCAATTTGGACACCACTTTGCTTTAACAGCTCAAGCGAACGTAGCAACAGATGTTTGTCCTTATCCGGTAGAATGGCCAAAGAAATGCCCGAAAGATAAACGAGATCAAAATCTTTTAGCGACTCCACAACACCTGCAAAATCACCATGCTGGCACAGTTGACGTGCAGCAGAGTCATTGCGCCAATAATGGAAGCTCCGTTCACCTTGCGGGTCAATCTCAATCGCATACATGCCCGGTAGCTTATCGGCCACCTTTAGTACCATTGAAGTATCAATACCTTCACCTTGCCATGCAGACATCATCTGACGGCTATAGGTATCATCGCCCAGTGCAGTGACATAATAAGGCGCAAGCCCGGGGACCATACGCGACAGGTAGACGGCAGTATTCAGTGTGTCACCACCAAAACGCTGTTCCTGGGTGGAAAAAGGCATTCCACTCAGTTCAATCATGCACTCGCCAATAATGGCAATTTTCTTCTGCTTAAACCTCAGAGTTGAAGCCATCAGTTTGCTATCCATTTCTTATGTTTTCTGGAAGGAAAAGAAAATGGCTACACCTTCGATGTTGAGGGAGCACTTCAGGTGTAGCCCTGCAATAACACAGGGGGCGTGCTTGCCTTTTCTTTTCCGAAATACAATTACAGCTTGCCGGCGCTACCACAGACCGCAATTTTTTCCATTACCACTTTCTTCATGGCTTCTTTGCCAGGAACAATATAATGGCGAGGATCGTTGGCGTTCGGGTTTTCAATGAAGTACTGCTTAACAGCATCTGAGAAGGCAATCTTTAGCTCAGTTGCAACGTTAACCTTGGTGATACCAAGCTCGATACAGCGACGAACATCTTCATCAGGCACACCGGAAGCGCCGTGCAGTACAAGTGGCACATCTGTTTTGCCACGAATAACACCCAGGCGGTCAAAATCCAGTCGAGGCTCTTCTTTATACATACCGTGAGCAGTACCAATAGCAATCGCCAAAGAATCAATGCCTGTTTTGGTTACAAACTCCACAGCTGCTTCTGGATCAGTAAATAGCGCGTCTTTGGCATCAACAATCAGATCATCTTCCTGGCCACCAAGACGCCCCAGCTCAGCTTCCACAGAGCAGTCCCAGCGATGGCAGAACTCCACCACCTTCTTCACCAAATCAATGTTCTTTTCAAAAGACAGGTGAGAACCATCAATCATGGCAGACTTAATGCCAGCTTCTACCTTGTTGCGGATGTCACCAAACGACTCGTGATGGTCAAGATGCAACGCAATTGGCATTTGATAGCGCTTCGCAGCCTCCTGGCAAATCGCGACCAAGTAATCTGTACCAGCATACGAGAAAGTTCCCGGTGTACCGGCCAGAATGACTGGCGATGCCATTTCAGCAGCTGTTTCGACAACAACCTGGACAGTTTCCAGGTTATGGATATTAAACGCAGGAACCGCGTAACCGCCTAGCTGCGCTTTATGGAGCATTTCACGAGATGAAACCAGAAACATATATAACCTCAAAACCTTCATTAGCTTTCGATTTAATGATATTTGAAAACAAAAGCAAATAAAAAGATCTAGATCACATAAACACCAGAAGACGAAAGCAATCGAAAGGAAGGAGGGAAGAAAATCTTTCGTGATGTAAGAGGAAAAGGACTAAAAATGAAAGCACCAGCATCTATTTACGACGAATAGTATAAGAATATGAAGATATCTGGCTGCAATCGACTCGTAGCTGGAGGGGGGAGTTAATTGAAGAAGCCCTAAACGAGTAAAGGGCCTCAAAGGCCCTTTCTCATTGTTACTTTGCCGACTCTGTTAATATTTCATAACGGTCCTGCCCCCATGCAATCGGGGCTGGTTTAGTTTTAATCCAATCATAAAAGGCAGCTTTTAGCTCATTCACCTTATCAGGATATTTATTGGCCAGGTTAACAGACTGTGACGGGTCTTTCGCGTAGTTATAGAGTTCATACTCTCCCTTCCCATCATCGAAATAGTGCAGCGACCAATTCTGATCCTTGATTGCCCACTCACCTTTCGACAGCTTTTCAATATGCTTGCTCGGGATGAACTCATTGTTTTCAAAAGTGATCCAATTCCAGTAATTGCTCCAAAAGTCAGCATTTTGCGCATCATAATGAAGAGCTCGTGGACCAGCCCAATATAAATATTTATGAGGCTGCTGTTTTTCACCTTTCAGCGTTGGCAAAATATTCTTACCATCGACTTTCATCTCACCAGGTATTGTTATTCCTGCCGCAGCCAGAGCTGTCGGCAAAATGTCCATCGCTGAAATCATGGTGTCGTTAACCTGGTTTTCAGGTAAAGCGCCCTTCCAATGGACAATGAAAGGTACATGCACACCACCACGGTATCGCTGCCCCTTAAACGCACGGTCCATACCGTTCATTGGCATCGGAGACTCAAACACAGCACCGTTGTCCGATAAGAAGAAGATGAGCGTATTATTATACTCGCCAATCGCTTTTAGCTTATCGATAATTTTGCCGATACCTTCATCGGATGCATTAACGTGAGCATAATACTTGTCAACTTCAACATTACCGGTATTAAAGCGCTCCATGTATTTAGCCGGAGCCGGTTGTTCAAGTGGAATATGCGGAACACTATAAGCCAAGTTAATAAAGAATGGTTTATCTTGACTGTTTGATTGCTCAATAAAGTTAATCGTTTCTTTGGTTAAATTATGCGTCAGGTATCCTGGGGCCGGAACATTTTCGTCGTTCCGATAGATGGATGGAGAGTTATACAGAGCCGCACCTGACGCAAAATAGCTATAGGAATAATCGAAGCCACGTTCTTCCGGCCGATAGCCAGGTGCTGGCGTTGAAATCTGATTATCGTGGTAATCACGACTTTGATCATCTTTAGGCTTAAAATGTTTGCGAACTTTAGCATTGTGGTACTTACCAATACTTGCTGTCGAATAGCCATTCTCACTCAACAATGATGGTAGAAGTTTGATATCAAGAGGAATACCAAGCTTTGCATCATCATTACTGTACGTACCAAAGCTATGCGGGAAACGCCCTGTCATCATACCTGCGCGTGACGGCCCGCAAACTGGTGTTGCCACGTAAGCATTGGTCATTCTAACGCCTTCATTTGCAAGCTTGGTAATGTTCGGCATTGAACGCTTAGCGGCATCATATAACTTGTCATAACTGCCTTTGTAGCGCTCAGGAACAGGACGTTTTAACAACGCCTCGCTATCAACATCTTCTAGCGCAAAATCCAGCTGTGCCGTACCTAAATCGTCCATTACAATAAGCAGAACGTTAGGCTGCTCTGTTTTTTCTGCTGCCACCGACATTGCTGGCGATAACGCACATGCTGCTGCCACAAGCCCGGCCAACACCGTCTTCTTGTTTGAGGACAGTTTCATTGTTCACTCCTTTATAAATAAAACTTGGATTGCTTCATCGCATGTTGGCCAACATTGGCATGACATTGGCGGCAACTCCCCCACCCTGGATTTCTTGTGCCATCAAGTGCATCGCCGGCGCGGTATGGGTGAATATGCGTTTATAGGAAGCACACAGGTAATTTTGTTTATGTTTTTCACCTGAAATGGGAACCAACCTATGCTTGGGACAGCCGCCATGGCAGAGTACGTTAACTTCACACTGCTGGCATAGACTGGTTAATTTGGTTGACTTGGCAGAACCAAAACGCTGCTGTTGCTTGCTTGTCGCAAGCTTACCAATATTTGTTTGAGTAATATTGCCAAGGCGATTAGCCGGATAAACATAATGATCACAGGAGTAGACATCACCATTGGACTCGATAACCATCGCTTGGCCACAGTCCTTTGCCTGGACGCAAACCGACGCGGGATAGCCCATCCAGGTTGCCAGCATGCTGTCGAACATACGGATAAAAATACGGCCAACATCCTCTTTGATCCACTCATCAAAGACCTCTGTCATAAATTGACCGTACCCATCGGCTGGTACCGAAAAGTGTGTCAATGTCGCATCAGCTGTCGGGGAATAATGACCGGTGGTACTTTGCTGGCAATGTTGCTCTACTTCGACAATAGGAATGAATTGAAAATGCACCGAACCTAACGCTTTCAGTGCGTGGTAAGTTTCCCTACCCTTATTCCAGTTTTGATCATTAATTACAGTGAGCGTATTAAATTGAACATTAAACTCTTTCAATAGTGAGATAGCATGTTTAACGCGTTCAAATGTTGGTTTGCCATTAACTGATATTCTATATTTATCATGTACTTCTGCTGAACCATCGACAGAAACACCAATTAGAAAATTGTTCTCGGCAAAAAATTGCGCCCATTGGCGGTTTATCGCCACTGCATTGGTCTGAAAACTGTTCGTAATCGTTTTTCCGTCAGCATATTGTTTTTGATACTTCACGGCATTACGGAAAAAATCCAGCCCTGCAAGAGTTGGCTCCCCTCCTTGCCAAGCAAAGTCAATCTCGTCACTGTCCTGAGAACGAATATAGTCGCGGACATAACGCTTAAGCATCGAGTCAGACATTTGATCACTAGATTGGGGTGATGATGACTTCTCAGCTGCCGAGCCATGCATCATTTCTTCTTTTTCAAGATAGAAGCAATAATCACATTTCAGATTACAACGATAACTTGCTGGCTTTGCCATCATATGAAAACGGGCTTTTTGAAAATTTGATCCGGCCATGACAATCACCCAAGACACTGCGAAAGATTTCGAAAATAAGTGAAAGGAATATACGAAAATCACAGCTTAAGCGGAACGACTCAGATCACATATTTGACAGCAATGTTAAAAAACGAAAGATTAAGTAGAGAAATTGGCTCTATTTAGCTCATAATCTCACCGAATCTTAGGTACAGCAGGGAGAGTACTTATAACAACAGCTCATCTGTTTCAGCCAGTTATTTCGATGATAGTCAAATGGGGCAGAATAACTTCTGGATAGAACTGAGTATCGCCACCAATAGGAAGCTGAATGCATAACAAATTCATTGTTTCATATTTTTTTCACAGCACCTGATATATATTTATTTACTGGATAATTAGATTAATAGTAATCATTTTTAAATAAATACTGATAAAAAGTATTATAAATTAAAAATCATTCAATAGTATTTCACTCTGAGGGATATTTTGTGCTGAAGAATATTACACCATTAATAACATTGTTAATGATATCACCAATAACTTTTGCTAATGACTATATCGTTGGTCAACTTATACCAGATAAAAATGTTGTAATACGCAGTGAAGTAACTGGAATTATTAACTCCTATAATTACGATAACGGCGATAATGTTAAATTAAATAAAGAGCTACTTTCATTGTCAGAAAAGGACTATGCGTTAAATGTTAAACTAGCAAAATATGAAGTCGATGTCAGCCAAAGTGAATTAGAAGCGCAAGAAAAACAGCTACAACGTTATCAATCACTTTTTAAAGTTAAAGGTGTTTCAACCAGCGATCTAGACAATCAAATACGAATAACGAATGTTGGTAGAGCCCAATATAATGTCACTAACACAAAGTACGAAATTGCAAAAAGAACTTTCGAAAAGTCGACTCCTATCGCTCCATTCAGCGGTGTAATTGTAACCCGCTCTGTAGAGCTTGGGCAATTTATATCTGTAGGTGATCCTCTTTATACAATAGCTGATATTAGCAAGTTGAAAGTTCGATTTTATTTATTGGAAATAGATTTCAACAAAATAGAAAAAAATGAAAAAGTAAAGGTTAACATTCCATCTATTGGTAAAGATTATACAGGAAAAGTAACACTTATATCCCCAGCATTTAATGAAAACGAACCTGGTTTTTTAGTAGAAGTTACTTTAGATAATTTAAACGAACAATTAAAGCCAGGCATGGAATCTTATGTGTACTTTAATGAAGAGGTCGTACAATGAATTATTTTTTAGACCTTTTGTCACAAAGAAAATTTGCTTCAAAAGTTCTTACCTTTGTAATTATTAGCATTGGGGTTTTGACCGCATATAATCTTCCATTGGCTGAAAAGCCACGGTTTGATTTGGGGAAAGGAAATATTATCACCGTATATCCCGGTGCAACGGCCAAAGATGTTGAGAGTAATGTAACCAGTAAAATTGAAAAAGAGTTACTTTCAATATCCGGTATTAAAGAGTTTACATCCAAGTCAGAAACCGGGCTTTCCAATATTAGCGTAGTGCTCGAAAGTAATGTTTCTGATCCAAACGCAGTATATCAAGATATCAGAGATGCCATTTCACGTGTTTCTGATCTACCCGCAGGTGTCACGGAAGCACCAACACTATCTGTCAAAAAGTCATATAGCCTGGACTTTATGGTCGTGGGAATTTCCGGTGATGTAGACTATAAAGCGTTACGTGATAAAGCCAAAGATCTTGAGCTTGAACTGAGGCGACTTGACGGTATTGGTGAAGTCCATACTATAGATCTTCGTGCGCCGGAATTTATCATTCAACTTGAACCTATTTCACTTAAGCGTTATGGACTGACCATAGATGAAGTATCTTCAATTATTGCTGAGCGAAATGCGTTAATCAGTGGCGGCCGCTTAGAACAACTCAAGAACAACCCCGAGCTCATGACCGCTGCTGAACTCAACAGTATTGAAGCGATACGGGAAATGTTCATTTCATTCAGCCCAAACCTACAGCTCAAAGACATTACAGGTAGCATCGAAAGCGGTTTTGAAAAAGGGGATATTTATGGTTCTATTAATGGCAAGAAAAGCATCCTTTTTGACCTGAGAACCAACGAAAGTGCTGACGTTATCAGCACATCAAAGGCAGTAAAGACCCTACTAGAAAATAAACAACGGATCCTAGGCGAAAAGTATAGCTTAGGTATTGGCTCCGACCTGTCCAAAGACATTCAAGAAAAATCGACCATAGTTCAAAACAACGGATTGGTCGGCTTGGCACTCGTCTTGGTAACCTTGGCCCTATTCTTAGATAAACGCATCGCCTTCTGGGTGGCAATATCTATTCCAGTTTGTATATTTGGTACCTTGTCACTGCTTCCGGCTTTTGGGCAAATCTTAGATGTCTTCACCATGTCAGCACTCATCTTAATCATCGGTATTATCGTTGATGATGCGGTGGTCGTAAGCGACAAAATCGTAGCCCTTGTAGAAGAAGGTCATGACATCGAACATGCCGTTAGTAAAGGTGTAAAAAGCGTATTTCCTGCTGTATTAGCGAGCATACTTTCCACTATGATTGCTTTTATTCCATTACTATTTTTACCAGGAAATAGCGGGAAGTTAATGTATGTTATCCCCCTGACGGTTATTCTTGCGCTTTGCTTCTCTTTTGTAGACGCGTTGTTTTTTATTCCAGCTCACATCAAAGGCGTTTTGAAAAACAATTATCAGGTTCAGAAAAAGAAATTTATTAACCTCAATGCAATTAACAAGTTAATCGCCTTTGCCATTAAGAAAAGTAAAGTTGTCTTACCTTGCACTGTCGCTCTCTTTATAGGTTTGGCCTTTGTTTCATATAAAAACTTGAGTTTCCTGTTCTTCCCTACTGATGGTGCTTATCTGATAGAGGTCAGCGCGGAAGCCGACCCAGAACTTGCATTAGACGAAATATGGCAGCAAACACAGCAACTAGAAACCATGTTTAAAGATACTTCAGAGGTGGCTTATTGGTATGGTGAAGTCAGTTCACCTAACAGTGTTTGGGTGATCTCCTTAACACCACCTAATAGTCGTTCTCGAAGTGCGGAGCAAATCGTTGCTGACTGGGAAAACAAAATCTCGGAGATTAAAGGATTAGCACAAGTTGAATTTGATATTGATGGTGGTGGTCCACCAGTAGGTAGACCTGTTGATCTTCGTGTCGTTGGTGGCTCTGATTCTGGTCGAGAAAAACTTGCTAATGAACTAACGGCCTATCTTAAAACCATTGAAGGAACATCACGTGTACGACGAGACTTAAATGCCCCATCACCACAAATTCAGGCTGACTTACAACACCGCTGGCTAAAGTATTACGGTATTAGTGCCACTCAGGTCGGGGATACAATCAAATATGCCGTCGATGGTAAGCGTGTCACTCGGATCTTTAATGGCGAAGAAGAAGTTTTTTTCCGTGTCGCTTTGGAAGAGGATGATAAGTCGTTATCTGAACTTAATAACATTATGCTTCGTGCAAGCGATAATAGTTTAGTACCTCTACAGGAACTGGTACGTTGGAAGTTTACTGACTCTCAGGCAAAAATTAACCACTTTAATGGTGAACGAGTTATTCGTGTATCTTCTGGGGTGGATTCAGCCATCACCGATCCGGTCACAGTATTTAGCCAGGTACAAACTCAATTTTCCGATAAGGATTACGAAGGGGCGAGCCTCGTTGCAACGGGACAAATCATTGAGACCCAAGAAGCCCAGCTAGGCTTTTCAATCGCGGTAACAATAGCATTCATTGGTATTGCTATTCTTCTGATTCTATTGTTCGACCAATTTACTGAAGCTTTGATCGTACTGTCGGTCATCCCGTTCGGTATTAGTGGTGCCCTGTTTATTTTATTCTTGCATAACCAAGTATTGAGCTTCTTCTCAATTATAGGAATGATTGCCCTCATTGGTATCATGGTAAACAATAGCTTAGTGCTTATCTGGCATTTAAAAGAAACAACACACGACAGTAACTCATCTGATCTACTATCATTTGTCATTAAAGGCACTCAGAGCCGGGTTCGCCCCATAACCCTTACGACAATCACGACTGTAGCCGGGTTGATTCCCTTAGCCTATGGGTTAGGAGGATACGATAACTACATGTCACCAATGGCTCTGGTTGTTGGCTGGGGATGTGTGATCTCTATGATCGTAACTTTAACCGTAGTTCCTGCACTATACCTTTGGATAAAGCAGGTAAAGACTCAGCCAGAGTACGAAAGCAAGAATCCTGAAAGTATAGCTGTAAGCTAAAAATACTCTATTAAGTATGCATGTGACCCAGAACACTGGGTCACATCAATCAAAAAAAGTTAATGTCACCAACAGATATGAACCTTGATGATTAACAACCAGTTAATAGCCTTTGGCAGCCATCGTTCTTTCCGCCTTAAACAACTGGTATCCTTCTAACCACCGTTGAACGGCAAGTTCTTCATTAGCGGTATTCTCACACTGCCCTTGGTACTCAACGCCATCTATTCCATGCTCATAGGCATAATCTGGGCTACAAAATTTCTCAAGGCCAATAATATACCCCTTCTTGTAGTCCTCGTAAGCTAAAGACGTTAATGAATTTAATTGCTCTAACTCAGGCATTGATCGCTGGTAATGGCCAAGCTCGCCATCAATAACGCCAACCTCATGCCAGTCATTCTTTTGTGCTAACTGTGCCTGCTCTGAAATACCTGAGCATCCAATCAGGATGCTGCCAATAAGCGTACAAAAAATCGCTTTCACAATTACCTCACTTAGCGTTTTGCTCATTACAAACAAGAACACTTAATAAGATAGTCCAACAATGCATCAATGTGTATAACAGAGAGAGTGGTTTACAATCCTTTACTCAGAAATGCATTCTCTAAATTTACAGGGACATTAAAGCAGGAGGAAGCGAACAGGTTACTTGTATTGCTGCAACCAACAGTGTTTGGAAATAAATAATCCCCTCCTGCATAGCTGAAGGGGATTAAGGTAGAGCCAATTCAACAGGCCGTAGATATTAAGAGAGGTTGAACTTAGACATGTGAAAGTTGATTTCGTCCTTGCACTGAGAAAGCTGTCGAGCGGTTCTAGCTAATTGCTCTGCGGTATCAGATGACTGACGTGTAATTCCAACAATCACTTGCATACTTTCATTAAACGCATCAGCCGTAGCACTTTGCTCTACCGATGCAGATGATAAGCTGATTGCCTGCTCTGCAACATTGTTAACAAACTCTGAGACATCCTCTAAGTGGACACCAATATCATTCACCTGTTGACGTGATGACACCACTGAGCTCTGGCTTTCATTCATCACAGTAACCGCCTGGTCGGCATCATGCCGGAGAGATTCTAATATAGTACGAATTTCTTCTGTTGATGCTTGAGTGCGCTGAGCCAACAACCTGACCTCATCAGCCACTACAGCAAATCCCCGGCCTTGCTCACCCGCCCTGGCAGCCTCAATTGCAGCATTAAGTGCCAACAAATTGGTTTGATCAGAAATGCTACTAATAACTTCAAGCACTGAGCTTATATTCTCAGTACCTCTCGCTAGCTGCGAGACGACACCGGCAGCATCAGTAATATTATTGTCGAGGTGTTTAATATCATCGATGGCAACCTGAGTCACCTGGCCACAACGGTCAATAAGTTGCTGGCTCTGACCAGCACTTTCAGCCACTTCCGTAACGCTATTGCTAATCTCAGACATTGTCGTTGTGAGTTGTATCATCGCAGTGGCAACTAACTCGGATTCTGACAACTGCTTCTGAGCGCCATCGTTATTATCCTCTGATATCTTACCCATCTCAGCCGTTACATTGTTTAACAAACTGAGGTTCTCACTGATATCACCCACCATATGCCGCAGCGAATTTGTCATATTATTTAGCGCAGCCGACAGGCTTGCAAGCTCATCACGAGCTTCAGTAGACAGCTGGTGATATAGCTCTCCATCAGCCAACTTCTCGACAGTAGTAATCGTTGATTTTATCGGATTGACAACTGAACGAGTGATGACAATTCCAATAAAAACACTTGCAAGAAGCGTTGACAAGGCTACCGATAGCCCAATTATAAAGCTCAATTGCTCATCTTCTTCCATTTGTTTTTCAACATTAAGCATAATTGACTTTGCGCTGTTTCTTACATTTTTCACAGCCTTAAAAATGCGTTCACGTGTATCTATGGAGTTTTTTAGTAGCTTACCAATATTGTCTAACTTTTCTTGATAACTAGTTATATCCGATGGGTTAAAGTAGTCCTTTAACTGAACAATATAACTATTCCATTTACTAAGCTCTTTCGTATCAAGAGATTGTTCGGTTTGGACACGTAAATGTTTTATATGAGAAAGCAATAGCTGTACAGCGTTTGAGCTATTTTGTCCTGACCAACGTTCTTCTATTTCAGCCATAGCATTAGACTGATCTTGAATCATCGTAACTTGCTGGTAAAAATCATTGAATTCCTTGCCATATACAATACTAGAGGTTTCAAAAGTCCGAACTAGGGGTAGGTTTACCTCAGAGTCAAAAAAATGCTTAACTGCAAGAAAGTTCTCCAAATTAACCTTATGCCATTTTTTGAAACGTTGTGCATAAATGGGGTCTCGAGTATTAATATAACTATTTTCAAGCACCTGAAGACCAAAAGTCTCCCTAACACCGACATTTGCAGCATTTAGCCTTTCAATTCCATCAGCAATGACCTGTCTCGCCCTTCCACTCTCAACATAAGAAACTATAAATAATACAATTATAATGGCAAATCCCGCACCCAAACGCTTGCCAAAACTAAAATGATCTAACCGGAACATTACTTCTCCTCTGTAACATTGCGAATACTCTTATAACCTGCTTTTTAGTTTCAGGAGGTACTCTTCAATCAATAGCGCCTAGGGTTCAGAATAAAAATGCTATAATGAAAGCCGAGTTATCAACCAGCATTATTTACACAACAGATATTACAAGCAGTTCAGTGCCCCACCAACTCTTAGAGTAAATAAATGGTTACACTTCATCCCTAAAAATTTAATCATAATTACAAATTATACGTTCTTTTAGCCTCATCTACTGTGACCAACATCAAATATCGAACACAAACGAAAACAATCGAAAGGCACCATTGGTTTAATGGAAGCAACACTGCCATCCCAACAACACTTCGGTGATAGATAAAAACACATTAAAAACAATGAGTAAAAAGAAAAAAAGCATAGCAAAGAGTTCAATCCGTAATATAGCCCTCTATGAAACACTCTAAAAGGGCATTTGACACTTTCGATTCGAAGATTAATATAAGCAAGGATAAATCAATAATTGACATGAAAATCTTACTAGATGGTGTTTTAGCGATGGTTTAAGAGCCATTACATTACAGTTATTACTTTCTTATTCACGTCAGTTGATAGTACTAATACCCCGACATGTAGGTTGCATAAATTTACCTTGGCCCTTTTAATCACCATTCCGTTTTTGAAATGGGCTCATTACGACAATGCACCGATCTTAGCTAAGCCAAGGTGCTTTACATCAGAAGAACTATTGCAATGAATTATTTTGAAAATCTAAGATGTTGTAAAAAATATGGCAGAAAAATACTGAGTGTAATAATCGCACTTACTGTTTCTGGCTATATCCAGGCATCTTCCTTGGAATCACAAATTCTTAGCTTCGAGCAGTCCAGTCAACCCGCTTGGATCATTGCTGACAATAGCCAGGTCAGCTCAACTCGGGCGATACATGGCACGCAATCATTACTATGGCAATGGCAACAAGGACAGAGCTTAACACTCAACCACCAGTTTGACCGCTTAACTGATTCACAAGCGACATCAGCTTATGGGCGCAGTGCTACCCAGGTCCTGTCATTCTGGCTATATAATCCCACCGCAGTCAATGCCACACTTGAGTTGGAACTTGCCGATAGCCGCCAACAACAAACAAGCTATTTAGATATCAACCTAAATTTTACTGGTTGGCGGGCCATTGGAGTATCACTCAACCAAGACTTTCCAACCGCGGTTACCAATGACTTAGCAACACTCACCTTACGCGCGCCTAAGTCTGCCAACATCGCAGCTGGCTCACTATATATTGATCGAGTAATGGTTTCTGTCGACGATAGCCGCTATCAATGGTCAGATGACCAAGTAACAACACGCCATATTGTCCCTGAAGTCGACTTCAACCTTCCCAATGCGCTCCCTGCCCCTACCCAATTTGAGCTTGATGATGCTGAACAAATCAAACAAACCCTGATCGCCGAGTTCGGGGGCAATCCGGGAAACCTCAGCAGCCTTGAAGATAGGTTTGACCAATTTGCCATTAGCAAAGATCGCAATGGTGTAATCTCAGGCCGCCATATTATTACCGACAAACAACAAGTTATCTACCAACCAGCCCACCTTCAGCCAGAAGATCAGGCCCTTTTTGAACAATACGTTATCTTAGGTGACAGCGACAACAAAAGGGGCGGTACGGCAAGCAAGCTGACGGGCTATGCCAATCTAATGCTTGATATCAGCAAAGCCTATCATCAACCTGCGTTCAGTGCTGATAAGGCACGGCTGGCCGAAATGTATATGTTAATGACAGAACATCTTCTTGATCAGGGCTTTAGTGACGGCAGTGCGTTAGTAACCACTCACCACTGGGGTTATAGTAGCCGTTGGTGGTACATTTCAGCACTAATGATGTCTGAAGAACTGGCCAGTAACCAACTACTCCAACCTACCTATGAAGCGCTACTCTGGTTCTCCCGTGAGTTCAAAGATAGCTTTGATATGATGCTTAACAGTGATAGTTCCAACCTTGATTACTTCAACACACTCTCACGCCAGCATCTTGCATTACTTTTGCTCAATCCCAACGACAACGAGCGCATCGCTCTGCTTTACAAATTTTCCAACTTCTTTTCCGGGGCAATCAGCCAAACACCGCCGGGAACAAATGATGGCTTCAGAGAAGACGGTACCGCCTGGCGTCACAACGGGCATTACCCCGGCTATGCCTTCCCGGCCTTTGAAAATGCCGCACATGTTGCCTACATCCTCAAAAACACCCGTTTTTCCCTTGAAAACACAGCTCTCGATAAACTCAAATCAGTAATGACCGCCGGCTGGCATTACACTAACCCCTATGTTCCGCTAGGACTGTCTGGCCGCCACCCCTTTACCGACCTTAGCGTCAAACGCTACAGTGACGGCTTGGAATGGCTGGCTAAGAGCTATCCATCGACCGACAAAGAACTGGCTGCGATTTACCTTCAGGTCACTAAAAGTAATGAACAACAAAGTAAAGCCATATTTGGTCGCAAAATAGCCCCAGCCTCCCTGCCGGAGGGAAGTTGGAGTTTTAACGGCGGGGCCTTTGCCATCCATAGAAGCGGTGATCGTATGGCCGTAATCAAAGGGTACAACCAGGATGTCTGGTCATCAGAAATCTATAGCAGCGATAACCGTTACGGCCGTTATCAAAGCCATGGCAGTGTTCACGTCATTCCCTATGGTGATCCCACCGAATTTGGTTACCGCCAGAGTGGCTGGGATTGGAATCGCAATCCGGGTACGACAACGATCCATCTCGACTATGACCAACTCGAAAGCCCCAAATCATCCACGCTAATGCTTCGGTCTGACGAAGGAATAAGTGGCTCAACATCCTTGCTGAACAAATATAGCCTGTTTACTTTCAAACATCAGGCTCCACAAAACCTGGCTAATTTTGAGCCAAGTTTTACCGTACAAAAACAAGTATTGGCCGCCGATAATAAGCTATTTCTAACCGGTAACGGGATCAGCAATAGCGATGGGAGCAACCGTACCGAAACAACCTTGTTCCAGCTGGCAATTAGTGCTCAATCACAAGGAATATGGGTAAACGGAGCGCAATACAGTCAAGCCAATTTTTCGACAACACTAACCTCCGGAGACTGGCTGATTGATGACAATGATGTTGGCTACTATCTAATTAACGCTCCGCATGTGAAAGTCTATCGCGGCATCCAAACATCACGTCATAACAAAACCCAAATAACCACATCAGGTCAGTTTTCCTCAGCCTGGATCGACCATGGTCTTGCTCCTGACAATGCGCAGTACAGCTATATCATGGTAATGAATACGTCACCGGAAGAAATGGCGGACCTTGCCAGCAGGATGAAAGAAACACCGCAATTTATCTTGTTGGAGAATGGCGAAAACGGCCAACTCTTGCATGATAGTAAAGACAACCTGTATGGTTATAGCAGCCTTTCTAGTGGCTCTTTTTCTCAAGGACCAATCAGAACAATCAGCACCACTGCACTTGTACTGGCAAAGCAAGACAGGAAAGAGCTTGAACTCAGTATTGCCTCACCGGAACTCAACATCCAATATAATGGTCAACCGACAACACCCATAAGAATTAACGTTGAAGTAGCGGGTTTATGGGATATGGACGGCGCTGCATATTCACACCAGAACGGTAATACTGTTATTACGGTTGAAAGTTTATTTGGCCAGTCGGTAGGTCTGAAACTCACCCAGGATGGCGGCAATCAAGACACAGTGGAAAATAGCGGGAACAGCCTTGGTGGTAGCGGTAGCTCTTCAGGCGGAAGTTCTAACCCGTGGTCAATTCTTTGGCTAGGCATAGTCGGACTGCTATCACGACGACGCTAATACAGACAAAGCTGACTTCTTAACTACGCCCTCGCGATACAATTTCGAGGGCTTTTAATCACAGTCATCAATTCATCCGAACTAACCAACCGCACTAGTCAGTCGAGCTTAGTCAACCACTATCACCTTTTAGCGCTCTCCTGCACTAAGTTCAAATCCATACCTTTGTCACCATAAAGCCGATATAAGGTAACTGCATTCATTGTTGCACTAAAAAACTCAAGCATTGAGCCTCCTATTGAGCCCAAGGCAATATTATTGCACAACCAGAGTAACGATCCTGCCAATAACCCCTGACGAAGCCTTATACCATCGAGCATAAAGAGTGAGTAGGTACCCACACAGATGCCCATTACCCCAAGAGCCTCAGTGGGGCGCTGAATCGAGTAAAAGCCAGAGAGGCTGAACAACATAAAAATGACCATCAGCCACCTAGAACGAACTTTAATTGTAATGAGGTTACGGATCATCGAAACAGCGGCACAAAAAGCAGAAGAAAACGAATTTAACAACAAGAAATGAAACATATTCATCAAACACAGTATCGCCATCCAGAACTTCAGTTTGTTATCTTGCTTTTGGTAAAAAGCAAACAAACCAATAGTAAAACTGAAGAAACCTAACACCTGCGCTATCAGATAAGTATTTTGACCAAACATGCTTCTCGTATTCTCTATCATTTATGCAGTAAACAAAAAGGCCCCCTCTCTATTCCACTCATGACAAAGCAGAATAAAGAAGAGGCCAATAGTAATATCTTGGTTATTTCACTAGCTTACAGGTTCCAAAGGTCCCCGGGTTATGGAAATTGGGTTTGGCCGTATTAGGATCAATCCAGGTCATCCAGCCCATATCAATGCTACCGTCCGGCTTTGGTGTAAACTCGGCACGCATCAGGGCGCATATAAGCTCAGATTGTGCATTATCTTGCCACAGCCCTAAGTCAGTGATCGTTGTCAGTGGCAGCTTAGCTTCGACAATATAACCACTCGCGGTAGAACTCGCCTTCGTCACAAGGCCCGGCCAATTCCAGCTGCTATCCAGCTTCACGCGCTTTGTCTTTACCGGGTCATAAGCGGCATCGGCGCTGAATACACGAGCTTTGGGGTCGATTTCCAGCGTGTAATAGCTGGATAACTGAGGATCTTTTGCCAAAAAGATTTCAGCTCTGTCAGAATCAAGTACACCTCGTTCAGGGTCTTTGCCAACGGCTAAGTGCTCATCTTCCAGTACATAACGGAAATAAATAGCATCACGGTCCCATAATGCCCTGAACTCTGTCGACGGAGCTGCCTGCGAGCTCCAGGGGAAAGTAAACTCGGACAATGGCTGGGCATTATCCCATGCCAAATCCTGCCCTTTTCCATCAATAACCGGTACCTGGTCAGCAAAGTGGATCATATACCGAGAGCCTGCTTCATCGGCTAAAGACTGAAAACCCACCAAGCTTCCCACCAGCATCGCTGAAAATCCCAAGATCTTTTTCATCACATCTTTCCTTATCTATTTCTTATAATAAAAAAGCTGACCTTATCGAGATAAAATCAGCTTTTGCTTTTCACGTTATTAATGTGCCACCCTAACTTACTAAGGTAGCCATTTCTGTTGCCGCCAGCATAAATGCCCCCGCACCATAATCAATATTGTGCTCAAACTTAACATCTCGAGGATTAAATGCCGGTAACTGAACCCAACCAATCATACCGTTTTCATGGATAGCGGTTTCGAGGGCTTCCCATGCTTTAAGTACAACCGGACGATAAATGTCACGGTCCAATACGCCATTATTTAGTCCCCATGCCAAACCAAAGACAAACAAAGATGTTGCGCTCGATTCAGGCGACGGGAAGGATTCTGGGTCTAACAGACTGGCACGCCAGAAGCCGTCATCATGCTGATACTTGATAACTTCTGCAGCCAGTGCAGTGAACAGGTCGATATAAGCCTGGCGATGCTCAAAGTCTTCTGGCAAACGATCCAGGATGCGCGGGCACGCTGCCAGCATCCAGCCGATACCACGAGACCAAAACACCTTCTCGCCATTTGCTTCGCGCAGCTCAGCACCACCATCACCAAATTCATTACGGTAGTTTTGACCGATCTCCGTAGGCATGTAACGGTAGTCACGATAAAACAGAGCGGTATCGGGATCGTAAAGGTGATCAATAGCATCCCAGAACGCCGTATGCATATAATCGACATACTTGCGCTCGCCAGTTACTTTCGACAAAGCCGCAAAGGCTGGCGGTGCCATGAACAGTGAATCCACCCACCACCAGTCACGATGGCCCGGTTTCGGGTCATCAAGCATAATATCGAATGCCTTAATGGTCGGCTCCAGGGCTTCAGCAATGTTTATCGTCGGGTAAACATCCAGGTAAGCCTGGGCACAAACATGATCATCAGCAAAACGCGGAAATGCACCGGTACGGAATCCTGTGTGCAAGGTGTAGTTCATAACACCGTTCAGGTATTCCTGATCATCTGTTGCCAACCATGCAGCCGAAACACACGACCAGAATACACCACGTTCCCAGTCCGTATCCTTGATAAAGCGAGTCGCACCACTACGTCGAATAACAGAACGGGTCTGGTTCGCCGCTTGATAGCGATAAACCCGCTTTAACTGCTTTAATACATGTTCTTTTGTCAAAGTCATGTCATCACCTATTAGCGAGCAAGCCAACCGCCATCTACCGCGAGCGTGTACCCCGTTACATAGTCTGAAGCCGGAGAGGCCAGGAAGGTAACAGGACCAGCCATATCAGACGGAAGTCCCCAGCGACCAGCAGGAATACGCTCCAAAATCGCTTTATTACGCTCTTGATCTTCACGCAACGCCTGGGTGTTATTGGTTGCCATATAACCAGGTGCAATGGCGTTTACAGTAATATTGTGTGGAGACAACTCAGTCGCCAGTGCACGGGTAATACCCATAACAGCAGACTTGGAAGCTGTGTAGGAAATAACACGGATCCCCCCCTGGAAAGACAGCATAGAAGCAATGTTAATGATCTTGCCGCCGTTGCCTTGTGCAATGAAATGTTTAGCTACCGCTTGAGACAAAAAGACAACCGCTTTCTGATTAATGGCAATAACGTCGTCCCAATTTTCTTCTGAAAAATCGAGCAAGTCTTCACGACGAATAATACCGGCATTATTAACCAAAATATCAACACGACCCATTTCAGTTACTGCCTGATCAACCAGTGCAGTTAATGCTTCCTTATTCGAGTCAGCGATAAGGTTTGCAGTAATGTAATGGAACTTACGTCCCAACGCTTCAACTTTTTCGCGCGTTTCTTCTGCTGGGACATAACCAATACCCAGAATGTCAGCACCAGCCTCCGCCAGACCAACCGCCATACCTTGACCAAGGCCCGTATCGCAACCGGTAACAATGGCAACTTTGCCTGAAAGATCAAAAATATTCATTTGGAGTTCCTAATTAATAGTGCAGCGGCATGGCAAACAGCAAAACTGAGCTGTGCCATGCGCAAATTGATGTGGGGAAATTATTTCAGGTCGCTCATCGCAACGTGGTCCATATCATGGAAGGTCTGATTCTCACCAACCATGCTCCAGATGAAGGTATAGGCCGCTGTACCTACTCCAGAATGAATTGACCAGCTCGGGCTGATCACTGCCTGTTCATTACGCATAACAATGTGGCGGGTTTCCTGTGGTTCCCCCATATAATGGAAGACAATGTTGTCATCCTTCATGTCGAAATACAGATAGACTTCCATACGGCGCTCATGAGTATGGCAAGGCATGGTATTCCACAAGCTTCCCGGCGCCAGCTCAGTCAACCCCATCAGCAACTGACAGGTCGGCAAAACGGCAGGGTGCAGGTATTTGTTGATGGTGCGTACATTACAGTTTTCCTGACTACCCAGTGTCTCTGGAGAAGCATCTTCACGAGTGATCTTGCGAGTAGGGTAAGTCATATGAGCTGGCGCACTATTCACGTAGAAACGAGCTGGCTTGTCTGCAGAAAC
The DNA here is from genome assembly GCF_001939735.1 of Photobacterium proteolyticum. Classification (GTDB taxonomy): domain Bacteria; phylum Pseudomonadota; class Gammaproteobacteria; order Enterobacterales; family Vibrionaceae; genus Photobacterium; species Photobacterium proteolyticum. Next base: position 251,614 of record NZ_MJIL01000090.1, on the reverse strand, counting down.
ACTTTCAAACTTAACGTCCTTGGCACCTTTTCCTACGTAGATCGCCTCACGGGTACCGATCTCATACGTTTCGCCATCAACGATCACCAAACCAGGTTCACCAATATTGATGGCCCCCATCTCACGACGCTCGAGGAAATAATCCACCCCGATTTCTTTACCGCCTTCAAGATATAAGGCTTCCGTTGTTGGCACTGCCCCACCAACAATAATGCGGTCAATATGGCTGTATGTCAGGTTGATCTGACCAGCCTGAAACATGTTTTCAATTAAAAATTGCTCACGCAAGCCTTCTGTATCAAGCTGCTTGGCATGTGCACTATGGATAGGTTGACGAATTTCCATTTAAACCCTCTTGTTCTTTCATTATGCAAGGCAAGCAACAATTACTTCGCGTTGGCGATATAAGCCCATTCACCTTTAACTAAGGTGCCTTGCACTTCTAATTCTTCATTCATAACTGTTAGACTCGCTTCCATTCCTTCAGCAATACTGCCTAGGCGATCTGATAAGCCGAGATATTTGGCTGGAACAGAAGTTGCCATTTGCACGGCATCCCAAACTGGTACCTTTGTTTGAAAAACCATATTACGCAAAGCTTGATCCAGACTGCAGGTACTTCCGGCCAGAGAACCGCAAGCAGTACGAGCTTCACCATTGGTTACACGTATGCTTTGTGCCCCGAGCTGATAATCACCATCATCAAGGCCCCCTGCCCGCATACAATCCGTAATTAATGCAATTCCTTGATAACCTTTCATTCGATAAGCAAGTTGCATCATTACCGGATCAACATGAATACCGTCTGCAATCAGTTCGGCAAGCATGTCGTGATAAAGCACAGCTCCGCAGCAACCAGGCTCACGGTGATGAAGCCCGCGCATACCATTGAAAAGGTGTACGCCACAGTCAGCTCCGCGTTCAAAAGCTTCAGTTACCTGGGCAAAAGTGGCGCTAGTATGGGCTACGGATGTTTTAATCCGGTTAGCGGTTAACCAGCTAATCGCATCCATAGCGCCATCAGCCTCAGGAGCAACAGCAACTCGTATCAAAGAGTTGCCAGCAACTTCCTTTAGCTGTTCCAGCTCACTAACCGATGGTGATTTCAGATACGCTGTAGGATGTGAGCCTCGGTAAGGCTCAGTAAAGTATGGACCTTCCAAAAAGCTACCTAACAACTCAGCACCTTGAGATTGAGACCCCTGAACAAAATCACGTACTTGAGACAGTGCATTAAGAATGTCCTGCCAGGGTGCTGTCACCGTTGTCCCCACCCAGCCAACCACACCTGTTTGAGGTAATGCATCTGCAATGATCTGTAGGGCATCTTGCGATGCATCCATTACATCCGAGCCCTGACGGCCATGAATATGAATATCAATAAAGCCAGGCATCAAAGATTGCCCTTCAAGACATACAATTTTGCAATCTTTAGGCTCAGACGATGTCAAGGCTTCAATTTTGCCATCACGAATAATGACAAATGTATTTTCAACAATACCGTCAGGTGTATAGACTTGATCAGGATATAAAGCGTAACGCATGTTTATAGCCCGTCTTCACATTCTGCCGGCTCAACTTCCATTACCGACTCCAGCTCTTTACGCATATCCTGAACACAGGAAGTACCAATTTCTAATAGTGTTTCAACCAACTCTTGAAGTTCTGCACCATCGCGTTCAAAAGCAGCATTCGCAATCATCGGTAAATTGGCACCGGCAATCACTTCAACATTTGGCGTGTTCATCATAATAGACAGGGCACGATTACATGGAGAGCCACCCGGAATGTCCGTCAGAAATAAAACGCCGTCATTTGAATCAACGTCTTTAGCTGCCTGGCGCAGGCTCTCTTCAAGTTGCTCTGTCGACATAGTTTCAACAAAGTCAATAAAGACCATCTGTTCTTGCTCTCCGGCAATCGCTTTAACAGCTGACTGCATACCAGAGGCATAATTAATGTGTCCCGAAACAACAATACCAATCATCAGAAAATCCTTAATAAGGGAGGAAAGCTCCTCCCAAAAGATCGAAAATATTAGTTACAAGATGCCAATGAAATGACCGACGACACCAGCAGCAAGGGTGGAGAAAATCAAGACCGGAGGCTTAGCCCAGAAACCTGTTCCTTTCACCATCTTGAACATAAAGAACACCAGTGCTAGCGGCAGCAGATTTGGCATTATTTTGTCAAAAAGCGCACTTTGCAGTTCAACCACTTTGCCGCCCAACTCAAGCGACGCCGTGGTTTGTACCCTGATAAAGGTGGCCGACAAGGCACCGATAACAAAGATACCCATAATATTGGCAGCTTTTGCTAACTTCTCAGTTGCATCACTCATGTTGACCATGGCGGCAGTACCAGCTTTATAGCCCATAAACATCAGGCCAAAGTACACGGCAAAGTGAACAATCTGATATAGGAAGAAGAAAACAAACGGGCCAGCAATAGACCCTTCCATTGCAATCGAAGCCCCAAGAGCCAAAGTCAGTGGCATCAGTGTCATATGATCAATGGCATCACCAATACCACCAGTAGGCCCCATACCAGCCACTTTCATAACATTCACAGTTGATGGCTTTTCTTTGTTTTCTTCCATAGCAATGGAAGTACCCAACAAGAAAGTAAACAACTTAGGGCTAGCATTAAAAAACTGCAGGTGATTCTTCAAAGCTTTTGCAAAGTCACGCTTATTATTACCATGAATTTTTTTCAAGGCAGGAATGATGGAATAAGCAAAACCACCGCCTTGCATTCGTTCAAAGTTAAAGTTACCTTCCATGAAAAGACCACGGATTGCACAGATCCAAAGATCTTTCTTGGTAATTACTTTGCGCGGCGTAGTGTCTTCATATGAATCAATATCATCAACAAGGCTTTCTTGAACCTTACTATTTTTATCAGCTAGAGTGCCAGCTGTAATATCAGATGCCATCTTCAAATTCCTCTGCTTGATTAGTTGACGTTTCATTTGTTCCACTAAAGAAGTAGTAAAGTGCAGCTATAGATGCCCCAATAATAGCAACGGCCATAATTGGTAACTTCAAGTAAGTCGTCATAACAAAGCCAATGAAGAAAACACCTGCAACTTCTTTTGACCACATGATTTTAAGCAACATCGCAAAGCCGATAGCAGGAACCATCTTGGCACCAATACCTAAGCCTTCTAATAAAACTTTAGGCGCATTTTCATCAATCCATGTAGCAGCATACTCACCAAAATAAACGGTGATAAAAGCAATAAACGCATACAACAAAGATCGTAGCGAAATAGTTGCTATTAGCAGACGATCTATTCCTCCAGAGTCACCACGTTCTGCATACTCATCAGCTTTACCCATAGTGAAAGACGTTAATGCAAAGAAGCCGATAACAAGCATCTGCATCAACACCGCTATAGGCATACCCACACCCATAGCGACCTCAGCCGACTGTCCAGTCATCACAGCAAAGGCAACAGCAGCAATCGTACCCATCGTTACATCTGGCGGCTGAGCTCCAGCATTAGGTACAAGTCCAAGCCAAGCTAACTCAAGCGTAGCGCCAGCAATTAAACCAATTTGCAGATCTCCCATTAAAAGACCAACGACAGGCCCTGTAATTAATGGCCGATGAATGTTCAGTGCAACATCATACTTGTCGATGCCACAGAAGAACGCCCATATTGCAACAAGCGAAGCTTCAAAAAACATGACTCAATCCTTTTCAATCGTTGTTTACGTGTTGTTGATAAGAGTTACTAAGCTGAAACAGCAAGCTCAAGCACATCTTCTGGATTCTGATCAGGGGTATTCTGAACCGTACAAGTAACACCACATTTAACAAGACGTTCAAATGCATTAATATCGTCACTATTTACAGATACTGTTTTCGCAATTTGTTTCTTGCCTTCATGAAAGTGCATATTGCCAACATTACAATGAGTAATAGGCACCCCGCCCTCAACCAAGCGAGCTACGTCTTCGGGAGTGTTACACAGAACAAAAATACGCTGCTTCGGAGATGCTTTGTGAATCACATCAATCGTTTTCTGGATTGAGAAGAATCGAACGGCATATTCACCGCCAGCTGATGCTTTCATCCCAGCCTGCATAAATGCAGCATTCGGACCTTCTGCAGCATCATCATTAGCAACCAGAATCAAATTTGCTTCAGTATGTTTACCCCAAGTAATTCGGATTTGGCCGTGTAAAAGACGCTCATCAATTCGCGTCCAAACAATATTTGGTGACGTCATAATATTAACCCTTGTCTAATTATTAAATTTATGAATAGTAACACCCTGAACAACTCGATTTACCTCGCCAGTAGGACAAGGGTTATCAGGTGTATTACCTAATACTAATGAACGATGGAAAGCATATATTTGTGCAAATAACATGTAAGGAAATAACAACTCAACATCAGATGCCAGATCCATATTTTCAACATGAAAATATTCACCCTCAGTTACAACCTCATCTAATTTTGAGGTAATTGCAACAACACAATTTGCAATATTATCTCGCCGTAGTTCTTTCAATAGATCCAGATCATATTTTCGTGTATATGGATCATTTGAAATAAAGACAACAATTAAGGTTTGATTATCGACAATAGATTTCGGTCCGTGACGGAAACCCAAAGGAGAATCAAAGCAAGCAACAACCTTACCTGCGGTTAGTTCGAGCAGCTTTAAGGCTGATTCCTGAGCTAACCCCTGAAAACATCCGCTACCCAAATAGATAACCCTGCCTGTATTCCTGCCTGCTATATTACTGATCGGAAGATTTATTTCTTTGATCAATGCCTCAGAACACTTACAAAGCCTTTCGATTTCTTTCGAAAAGACATCTTTTCCAGCGAAAATTGAAAAAGCTGCAAGCATCATCGAAGAAAAACTGGACGTCATGGCAAAAGATTTGTCATTCGTTTCTTCCGGCATTAAAAGAGCAAAAGAACGCTCGTCATGACTACAACGCTGATACAACTCACCTTGATCATTACAAGTCAAAACCAAGTGATAACAATGGCTTAGAGTTTGATTTGCGAGTTCAACGGCCGCCACACTTTCAGGGCTATTGCCAGAACGAGCAAATGAAACAACCAGCGTTGGAATATCTTCAGCAAAATAGTGGTGTGGATTTGAAACAATATCAGTCGTAGCTATAGCTTCAACACGACCGCTAACAACTTTCGATAACACAGGGGCTAAAGCACGTCCAGCGAAAGCAGATGTACCTGCACCAGTAAGAACAATTCTCAACTCGGGATGCGCAAAAGCCGACTCAAGAAAGGTATTAATCGCCGTTCGGCACTCATTAACAATTGAAAATGTTTTCATCCAACAATCTGGCTGCTGTTCAATTTCTTTTGCAGTCCAAAAAGCCTTAAGACTTTCTAGATCAGCGTCTTCTAGGCCTAAATATTGTGTCATTATTATTTCCTTAATTATTTAGAGAATTTACAAGCATTAGAATAGACTCGGAGCACTTGTTGAATTTTGTCGATAACAAATGCTTTAGGTGAAGATTTAATTTCACCATTTCTAACAGCATTAAACTGACCTGGCAGGTACTGACTAACGAGTGGTAAAGGCATCCCTGAACGAGATAAGTTATTAAATAACTTATCTTGAGCTGAAGTAATATTCTCGTCAGGCCAGTAATAACGAATTCGGTCACTGAAGCTATAGCTTCTCGCAAATCTCTGTGCATTTTCATCACCCTGATAATACTTTTGCCAGTATTCTGGGCTATTACACATTTTATTTTCAATTTGCTCTTTTAAATTAGATGAATAAACTTTTGGAATAATCTCTTCTTCAATAGCACACAAATTATATAGCGCTTCACGCATAGCAAAAGTAAGTGCTGGACCTACTTTGAGAATAGCAAAATGATCACTTACTAACTCATGATAGGCCTGATCAGGTTGATAATCGGTTGAGTGGGCTTCAAAAAGAAGGTTCTCATAATCATCAACGACCTTACTTAGCTCCTGTGCGCTTTCAGCGCAGTAATCAATCACACCAGTATGATCGAACTCAACACCAGGCTGAACAACCAAACCAATAACGCGTGACCAGCAATTAGATACACCTTCTTGTTCAAATGCTTGCTGATGGCACTTAATGGTCTTTTTAGCGGCTTCAGGCGAAGTGACTTCCACCCCTTCCAGCTCTTCAGCAGCACCGCCCGGTACAGGCACTTCAGTACCGATAACATATACAATGTCACTTGTGCCAAATGCATCAAATGATGCATTTTCAGCTACTTTTGCAAGCCGGGCTGCGCGTGAAGCAACCACTTCATCTGACAAAGGAACAGGATCATCGGCACATGACATGCTGCAATCGAGATGAATTTTTTTAAACCCTGCAGTCACATAAGCTGCGATAAGAGCATCAGCTTTTAGCATTGCTTCTGAAGCAGGTAGGTCTTGCCAACGGTTTGGACCTAAGTGATCGCCACCTAATATTAGATTTTCAACGGGAAAATTGAGTTCTTCCGCCATATTGAACACGAAGTTTCTGAAATCTACCGGCGTCATTCCAGTATAACCACCATACTGATCAACTTGGTTTGACGTAGCTTCAATCAGCAGAGGGGAACTATCGTGCAACGCCTGTAGAATTGCGGCTTCAATAACAAAGGGATGAGCAGAACAAACAGAATATATTCCATTTTGTTCGCCTGACTTGTGGCGCTTTACGATATCAAGAAGGGTGTTCATGTACTAACTCCAAAACTAACATCTGCAATGTCACTATGGAGTTAGTACATAAAAGAAAGTTAATCTATCTTTTCAACAATAACAACGTTAACCTTCATGTCTCGTAAACCTTGAACATAATCATCAGGAATACCAGAATCTGTAACCAGTGTATCTATATGACCAAATTCACGAATCATATGACAACTGCGTTTACCAAACTTACTTGAATCAGCTACCGCTATTACTTGCTCAGAAATATCACACATTAAACGGTTTAAACTAGCTTCTTGTTCATTGTGTGTTGTTATTCCTGCTCGAAGATCAAATCCATCAACACCTAAGAATACTTTATCAAAACGATAGTTCTTTAAACTATTCTCAGCTTGTGATCCTGAAAAAGATAAAGCTTTCTTTCTAAGTACACCACCAGTCATCAAAACATCAATACCAGATGATGATGACAACTCCATAGCCACATCCAGACCATTGGTCATAACTACTACATTTTCAACGTTGCAAAGACTTGAAGCAATTTCACGTGTAGTAGTTCCCGAATCCAGAATGACTGTGTCACCATCTTCAATAAGATCAGCAGCAGCTTGTCCAAGTAACGACTTAACGCCAGAATTTTGACGACGCTTTTCATGAACAGTTAATTCTGCTATGACCCCAGTATTTGGTATGGCAGCGCCGTGAGAACGAACAACATAACCATTTTTTTCCAAAAAACTTAGGTCACTACGAATGGTGACACTGGAGACACCAAATCTAGAAGCAAGGTCTTCGACACGGGCTTTACCATCACGGTTTACCACATTAACGATTTCCATTCGTCTTTCGACAGCACTAATCATTGTTTACGTCTCCTGAAACTCAAATCTTCATTTGGTTTCGAATTAAGCTTACATCCAAAATTAAAAGGTACAACAGAAAGAACAAAAACTTGCGATCTCTTTCACATTCTTTCGTTTTATTGACTATAATTTACGAAATCTTTCAAAGAGAAGGCATTGAAAGTCAATATCTGCTTATTCCTAACACTTAATGCTAGCTACTTAACTAGCTCTAAAAACGAATTTAGCGTAGATCAAATCTCAACGCAAAGACTCTACTTTCAGTATGAAAACAAAAAGGCACTTCAAGCCAAATTGAGGTTAATTTTGTGATCTAAAACATAGCCCACACACTTTTGATAGCTTACGATAACACGCAAACCAAAAACAAAAGAAACAAAATACAGCAACATGAAAGCAATAAGGTTTACTTTTATAAGTAAATGCTTTCATATCACATATTTCAAACGTGCATGATAGCATAGTTATAAGGAAACATTTCATGTCATTCTCTCGTCGTGATTTACTGAAAGGAATTGCGGTTACTGGAGCTGTAGCAGCAACTCCAGGCTGCTCCTCATTGGCAACAGAGGTTACAAAAAAGCCAAAAAAAACAGCCGCTAAGCCCAATCTATTGATAATATTTCCTGATGAAATGCGTACTCAGGCACTTGGTTTTATGAACCAAGACCCCTCTCTCACTCCAAATATCAATAAATTTGCTAAACAAGGAGTGGTATTACCTCAAGCTGTTTCTAACTTTCCACTCTGCACACCTTTCCGCGGGATGCTGATGACTGGCCAATACCCATATCGTAATGGAATACAGGGTAATAGCCATACAGGTATGACTGGAAACTTTGGCGGTAAAGACTTTGGTATTGAGTTAAAGAAACAAAGTCAGACTTGGTCTGATGTGATGAAAAGCCATGGCTATAGCATGGGCTATATTGGTAAGTGGCATCTTGATGCTCCAGAAGCCCCTTATATACCAAGCTACAATAATCCTATGGAAGGGCGTTATTGGAATGACTGGACCGCTCCAGATAAACGTCATGGCTTTGATTTCTGGTATTCATACGGTACCTATGACAAACATCTGACTCCAATGTACTGGACTAACGATACCCCACGGGATAAACCGCTAAGAATCAACCAATGGAGCCCTGAGCATGAGGCTGACATTGCGATTAAGTACTTGCGAAATGAAGGGGGCAGTTATCGAGACAACGATAAACCATTTACGCTTGTTGTATCGATGAACCCGCCGCATTCCCCTTATGATCAGATCCCTCAAAAATACCTTGATCGATTTAGCGGTAAGTCCTCTGAAAGCCTAAATACCCGACCAAATGTTCAATGGGATAAGAAATATCCAGAGGGCTATGGACCCAAGTATTTTAAAGAATACATGGCAATGGTAAATGGTGTTGATGAGCAGTTTGGCCGCATTATTGATGAACTGGATCGCTTACAATTAGCAGAAGAAACCCTTGTCGTCTTCTTTTCTGACCATGGAAGTTGCATGGGTTCTAACGGTAAGCCAACCAAAAATACGCATTATGAAGAAGCAATGCGAATACCTATGATCTTCCGCTGGCCAGGAACACTGAAACCAAACCAAGATAATCTTCTTTTCTCAGCTCCAGATATTTACCCAACAATTTTTGGCCTCATGGGAATGGAAGAGTATATTCCAGATACTGTTGAAGGGATTAACTTCGCCAATACCGTGAAAGGCAAAGCAGGCGATAAGCGCCCGACATCGCAACTTTATACTTTTGTTCCATATGGCGCCCAGTCTTATGGTCGTCGAGGTGTCCGTACCGATCGCTATACCCTTGTTATCGATCGAAGGATCGGTAAACCCCTCTCCTATACTCTTCACGATAATATTGAAGACCCATACCAAATGGCTAATATAGCAGACGGTAACGAATCTGTTATTGAAAAACTGATCGAGCATGAGCTCATGCCATGGCTTGAATACACTGGTGACCCTTGGCGCCCTGCTGAAGTGCCAGCCAGTGTTCTTAAGGGTTTTACCTAATATTTTGTTCTGCCTTAATATCAGGTTCTTCTCGGATTAGCAGGAAGAAGATATAAAAACGGTTTGGTATGTTATTGTGTAATTGCCAATCAATACTCTAACAACCAACCGTTTCACATGCTAAACTCTGCATACTCCTTTCGCTTTTTAGGAAGGAGTTACACCTGCTAAGATAGAGCAGTATAAAGATTCCCTTACAAATCATTTATCTCCGATTCGTGATCCAATATGTCATTGCGGTTTAGTTTCCGCTAAAGTGCATGATATTTCGATAAGAAGCGTCTGAGACAAAAAGCTCATAGAGTATGCTGTTATTCTAAGGGTCGCAGTTAGACGGTTATGCTGCCATCTATGGGGTATCTCGCTGAATAACTCATTTGGCTTGAACCTTACTACTAGACAAACAACACGTTTAATCCAATTAGTAGAAAAAATTAACTAAGCTTACCATAAAGCACATTTCTGAGCTGGTTAAACTCCATTGTACGCCAGTTAGAACATCGATAAGAGGTATTTAGCAAGTGAAGTTAAAGCGCCTGTCTGGAGTAAAGTTAAACGCTTAATTATGAATCAGTTCGCTTTGTTCAAGTTACACCGGTACGACACAATGATAGCAGACGCGGATACCTATCAGGTACTGTTGATTAATGAAGGACGAAACCGAGAATCAATACACCCGTTTTGGAGATGTTAAGTGATTATTGCCAGCAGATTGAAGCTGTAGCAATGGATAGTAATACGGCTTTTGACTTGGAAGTACAAGAACATTGTCCCAATGCCATGGTTATTTATGACTTGTTTCATTTAGTTGCCAAGTATGTAATTTATCGTATTCGAGAAGACTTTACCTACAAACTTAAGCATGACAAGCTAACCCGGCGTCGATTAAAGGGTTTTACTAAAAAAATAGAAGCAACCTGAACAATATACCTGGATACCAGGAAGAGTAGCTTAAAGTCAACAAAGACCACATGGTAGTTTACTTAATGAAAGAGCAACTTAAAGATCTTGGTATTGCCACAGTCAGGAGGATGCCAAAAAGCAGCGGGATATATAGAGGCAACATGTAATGGAGAGTAACGTTCAACCACTCACCCCATTTGCAAAAAATCAAAAAATGCCTAGGAAAAATCACCACTTCAGCTGCGTACTCCCTCATACTTGTCGGCTAAAAGGGATAAAGAACAAAATCAAAGTAATGAAGCGAATGGTCTATGGATATCGTGATACTGCATACTTCCCTGAAAATTTGCTCAGTTTTAAGCGAAGATTAGAGGTGAGCTTAATATTAAGGAAAGGTTTTACATATATAAATTATGCAAACTATTTACTGGTTCCATGAATATTACTTATCATGAAGGAATAGAATCAGTTCTTCACCCCAAATAACTACTTCGCAGAATACCATATAGAGAACCATAAAATTACTTTAACTTTAGATAATTTTATTTCAACTAGATATCCGCTTATAACGTGAGCTTAAATGACAACAAACAACATTAATGTTAGACCTATAATGTACACCATTCTTTTCATACGACCAAAACTGCCTAATGTGACGAAGTAATAGACACCAAACCATTGCAACGATGAGCAATGAAAGCTTCACTTCCCTTCACGCACCCAAAACGCCTTGCGTTTGCTTATCCTTTCTTGCTATAATGGTTTTGTATTGTTGCAATTCATTACCCTTAATGTTTAATTTTATTAGTTTTAATGCCCGGTTAATTCGGGCTTTTTTTATCTTACTACGACTTACTACACCCTTCATCCATTTAAGTTATTGATAATTAAATAAAAACTTTCAACATCAAACAAAGAATAATGCTTTGTTATAGGCATTTCAATACAGAAGCTATGTGTCTATTTAATAGACTAAATAACAATACCATTATCAAACAACATTAATGAAATCACTTTACGTACGGTCTAAAAATTCAAATCAACTCATTTCTTTAGATATTTATCTTTTAATGATATTTATGTTTGCTGATTGATGAAAACACATGACCCATTGTCAATATAGAAAACAAACAACACTTCATTACAATGATTCATCGATTAAACAGACAGACTCCTAAAACACAGCTCAAAGTTAAGAAACATTTAAAATCAATGATATAAATCTAGTCTTTACCTCCAGTACACCCGTATGCATAACATCATCATGAATACAAATAATGATGACATTTTTTATGATAATAGAAATATTATTCTCAATAATAATTTTATTAATATAAATTTGAAAGCATCTAGGCTCGAAGCGTTCAGTGATGGTGTAATCGCTATTATTATTATGGTATTAGATATTAAGGCTCCAGACGAATATACTCTTGCTTTATTAACTCAAGTATTACCAAGCTTCATTACTTATTGTGCAAGCTTTATATATGTAGGTTGCTATTGGGTACATCATCATCATTTGTTTCATGCCTTCAATAAGGTAAACGGACCTGTAATATGGAGGAATTTAAACGTTATTTTCTGGTTATCATTAATACCAGTTTCTACAGCATGGTTAGCTGATAGCCATGAATCACTAACACCTGTTATTTTTTATGGGTTGATTTTGATTGTGACTGCAATATATTTTATATTTTTACATCATTCATTGTACAAAGAGAATAAAGAAAACAAAACTGCTTTTAACAATGTTTTCAAAAAGGGCTTTTATCCATTTTATGCTACGTTGTCGCCTTAGGTCTAGCATTTATAAATACATGCCTTTCATGTCTTGTATACACATTTGTACTCTTTATATGGTTCAGCCCAAAACGTTATAATAAGCTTACTAATTAAGCAAATTCATTAGATATGAAATAAACTATCTTTTAGTGTCAAAAATATTTTATTGGGCTAAAGTTTATATTATTACTATATAAATCTTTTTATAAACTTATGCTATACAGTTTTCTATAGCTTACTATTTACCATTAAGTTTAAAATAGCTATTGATTAATAACTTTCCTAATAAGTGAAAACCACCTGTTATAACAGGTGGTCAATATTTATTTCAGGTTTATAACAATATGTGTATTTACTCACCATGAAATGCAAAACGACTAAATGTTTTACCGTCTTCTGTTACAGCTTTATATTTAATAGATGTTGAGTGATTAATAGATAAAGGAACAAACACGCGCCCATTTTCATTTGTCTTAAATATTTCCTTTATTTGAGGCTGATTTTCGACAGTAACAGTAGCATTTACAGATGGTTTACCGCTGTCTGAAACGGTTACCCATGCTCCAGAGTTAGAGTCCGCAATACTAATATCTGCAAAAGAAAATGATGAAAAAACAGCCAGGACTGTAGATAGTGTTAAAATTTTCTTTTTCATTTTAAAATTCCAATAATTTAATTTCTGTGTAGGGTTCATTTAAAGCCATGTTTATATTAACAATAGTAATGTGAATGTAGTTTGAACGAACAATCAATACTGGATTCATGAAAAGAACAACTGAACAACTGAACAACTGAAATATTACTAATAGTAGTATATAAACAGTTGATATTATAACATTTAAACGTTTATACACATACAAAGAACCTATATAAATACTGAGAAAAAAATATAACTATCAATCTAGAGATAAAAGTATAAATACAAGTTCACTAAATAATATATAAAGGTCAAATACTCTCAAAAATACTGACCTAGAGATACTCAACAACCTGCACAACTTCGTGACCATGATCATAAATTAATCATATAATTTTTTTGTAAAAACAAGCTGCGAAACACAAAGAAAATCATGCAAAGACACATCAAAACAAATCAAAGGCAAACCGAAAGCAAGCGCAAAGAAAAAGGCAATGTAGCAAAGGAAAGTGAAGGTAAATTCAGCCTGTGATATGCACTTGTGATTGACAAGTTTTTCACATTAATTTGGTAATGATATAAATATCAAAAGATACATAAGTAACGATAACAAACAAGGGACCAACACATGAACCCAACAGATTGCATATCAATTTTGCTTGTTAGTAATAATAATTTACTTATGAGAAAAGGTTTAGTAGAAGACAGTTTAAAACCAAGTCCCATTACAATTCCTAGTTATAATGTTATTGCAAATGAAAAAAATGAAGATGCACTAATACGCATCATTAATGATCTAGGTATATCACCTACATCTTATGAGTTTTTATGTTCAGTTTATCAAGCTGGACACAAGCTTCAACTTGTACACTACTACTGTGTAAACGATTGGGAAGGTGTGTTTCGAGCACAAAAGCTTGATGGCCACGAGTGGTTATCTCTACAGAACACTATGATACTAGAAAAAAAATCGGATAAAATTGCATTATCTGAATATAAGAAAAAAGCATATTCAGATTCATTACACGCCTAATATGTGAAGTGTAATAATTATCGACGTTTTCAATCCCATCGATAATAAAAACATTATTAATTAAAATAAAAAGCCAATGTAACAGTTACATTGGCTTTTTTTTGTTGCAATCTAATTGTGCTTTAACCGCTCAAGCATCAACTACATTAGAAGTCGTAGCGTGCCTGCAGACCAAGTACATCATCTAGTTTCTGATCAGAACCGTTACCATTCTTACTGCTTAGGTCCATCACATACTCAACAGACAGAGTTAGAGGACCCGTCATATACGATGCACCAAAAGTCGTGTTGGTAAGTTCAGCAGATGAATTGTCATCTGATAGCTGGTTGTAACCAGCTAGAAGCTGGTATTGGTCCATAATTGTATAAGAAGCAAATACTTCAATAGATTTAACGTCTTTAATTGCACCATTAACATCAACAACTACATCACCATCATCTTTAAAATAATCGTCTCGAAGCTGGTGGTTATTCGCAATACTATAGTTTACAGCCGCGTAGAATGCATCTTGTTCAAACTTGGCACCATAAATAGACACTTTAGCATCTTCACGGTCATCGAACTTGGTTTCTGCAATCGCGGTGCTAAGACCAAGGCCAAAATCAAAATCATAGCCAAGCATCGCTTGGTAGCCAGAGTCGCGCTGGTAACTATTTTCAGGCTTATCGGAGAACTGATACTGCAGACCAACCTGAAGACCGTTGAAATTGTTACGGTACTGAATTACATCATCAGCACGACCAGTACCGTGTACACCACCATCGCCAGAAAGGCCGTCATAAGTACCAGATGTATTACCACCATAAATCCAGAACATGTCAGTTGCGCCAGCTACATCATAGTAGACAGACCAAGCTTTACCTAGGGTAAAGTTTCCGACGTTTCCATTATCAGCAGTGATATAGCCTAAACGGTTAGTAAAAATTTGATCCTTGCTGCTATTTGCAAGTGCATCCAGTGCCCACTCAGTTCTTGCGCCGATATCCCAGCCGCCATCAAGAGCATGAGTGAAAACCATTTTTACACGTGAGCCGCTATTATTTAGCTCTGTTGTACTGTTCGTAGATTCAGCAACAACACCAACATATCCACCAAGAGCTACAGTAGTTGTATCATCGTTGAATAGTTCAACAGCACTTGCAGATGAAGCAGATGTGGCAATCATCAACGCCAAAATGCTTTTTTTCATAGTAAAACTCCAATTGTGTATTTTTTATTAGTTGGTTTCAAAAAGAAAACCAAAATCAGTTAGCTAATGTTGATTTAGTTTGTAGAAATTTTGCTCTATAACTGGTGCTTTTTACAAAACGAAAAGGGAAGTTCTCATAACGCAACACCACCTTCGAACCCTTTTAAGTTATAGGCTATGGAAGCAAAAGAAAAGCACTGAAAGCAAATTGCGTTACAAAGATCACACTTTACGGCCTAAGCGAAAGGAATTCGCAAAAAAGAGTAACAACAAAGAAGCAATGGGATAGAAAACCAAGATAGTTACAAACAACCAATTTAATCATAAACCACTGAATTTAAATGACTTAACCAAAATTCACAAAATTTCCCTGATGATCTTGACTTTCAATTACCAGTATCAAAATGTAAAAAAAACATATAAACAAAGAAAATAAAAATCCACAAAAGAAAATGAAGCTTTCACTTGATCTGTTTGAATCATTTGATATAATTGTTTTGTCTGAATCCTAGACACTTTTCTTATTTAGGCATTATATTTAAGCCTGTGATTTTATGCCGCCTTTTGGGCGGCTTTTTTATATCTGAAATCTTTAACTTAGTGTTTATTTAATATTCCCATTTCAAAAATGCAGTTGCTACAACTTACAAACTTTCGAGATAATACTTTCTGTAATTGAATACAAAAAGCCGGCATAGGCCGGCTTTATCGTTCAAGTAAAGATCGTTAATTTATTTTACGCAAGAAACAAAACTGTGATCAGTAGGGTTAGCTGTACCCGTAGATGGACCATAGAACCTAACTGCATAAAACTTATCTTTATCAGTTCTTTTTGTTGCTGTTGCATATGTATATTTAGCACCTAAAGATGAGTCAGATGAACCGACAGGCCAACCATTGACAGGGCTCATCATCAAATCAGGAGCATCAATAAAACTGTTCATCAGACTCTTTAAGCTATCAGTAGCAACTGTTGGAGGTGTATTATCAGCATAAACATTTGATTCATAGTTGCCTTCATCTTGCATATAACCCAGAGGAAGATACCAGGAACCATCCTCACTCAAATTACGGCAAGAGTCATAAACAAAATTTCCATCATGGGTGAATAATGCCCACGCAATACCATTAATCTCTACAGTCGCATTCGCACTTGGTACTCCTGATTTCAGTGCTGCTTCGGCCTCAGTTAGTGGACGGTGGTATGTAGCTACTCCGAAAACTAATTCACGAGTCGGTTCGATAGCTCTCAGACTTGAATCAGAGGAATTGTAATATAAGCCACCGGTAACATTCTCAAAATCTGATGCTTTAACACACTTTTCACCGTGCTCGGCACTCGCCTCAAGACAGAATGTTACTGATTTACCGATATAATCACGAGCATTATTACCGGTAATCTGATACGTCGTACCATTGCCCTGACTTACAGGATTAGAATCACCACTTGGACCGTCCTGATTACTGGTATCAACTTTCCAATGAGCATTCGAATTCAGGTCGTCCGTGTAACCATAAACCGTTGCAATTAACTGCTTGCTATATTCAAGCTCACCAGTAATTTTAATTCCCATCGGTTCTATTTGTGGCGAGCAAAATTCCTGACCGGCAGGCGTACCTAATTCAGTGGCTGGCTCAACACAAAACTCGAGCATCATGCCCAAATCATCATTACTTACAGTATACGTACATGCTTTAGGATCGGAGCAAATAGTTTGGTTAACATTATCAACTTTCCAAAAAGCCACTGAATCAGTTTCACCTTCAGGTGCGTCCTCTGCCTGTTGATAGTCATAGGTACCAACCAATGTAGCGCCAACTTCAGGCAGGTTAGTGTTTGATGTATATGAAACATTTGTGGCTGTTGGAGGGGTTTCAATGACTAACTCAATTGCACTCTCCATCACATAGCAGGCTTCCTCTCCTTGATTTGGAAGTCCTGTTGCCGACCCAGGCGTAACGCAAAACTTCAGAAATGCACCTGTATCATCCTGAGTTGCACGATAAAGCGTTTCGTCTGCATTAGCAATTTCACTATCATTGCGTAGCCAACGATATGTACTTGTACCTTCTTTGTCATTATCAGCATCTGTGTATGTATAATCACCAGTTAATCTTGCTCCGACAAAAGGATTACCATCAATCAGCACATTAGATGCTGTTGGAGCAGAACCAACAGAGGCTTCAACCGCACTCGTTGGCTCAGAACAAGTTTCCTCACCTCTTACTGTTGGGTTTGCATCTGTTTCAGGTACGACACAGAACTTAATTTGCTTACCTTCAGTAACAGCTGGTGCAAGGATTAAAGTTTCCGTTTCTTCACCGTCGATAATGTTATCACCCGCATACCAAATTAATTGAGAGTCACCTTCACCGACTTCGGAATGATAGTAATCATAGCTGCCTCGTAAAGTATCACCTGTTGAAGGACTCGTATTATCGACAACAACATTCTCGGCTACTGGTCGCTCACCCACAGGTTGAGCAACTACTCTCGAATCACTACATGTTTGATCTCCAATTTTATTGCTACCTTCCGCAGCCACTGGAGTAACACAAAAATTAACATCCTGTTCATAATGGTCATAAGTAAGCTCCAATTCTTGACTATTACCAAGAACATTACCCTGAGCATCATACCAAACAAATTGACTATCTCCCTCTAGCCGAGGTTGTGGATTTGGATCAAAATATTGATATACACCTAATACAGTTTCACCTACATGCAAAGCAGGTATTGTGACATCACCTTTTACAACCGGAGCATAGGTATTATTATTCTTGCTATCTAATGCCTTATTATCTTCAACATTACAACCAGCTAAAGCCGTCACAATAACTAAAGCTAAAGTACTATGTTTATAATTCATACGCGTCTCTTCAAGTTTTCATAACCATACAACCAAAACTAAAGGCAACATGGCTTAGGAGGCAGTGGTTTCATTTGCTTTCGATAAAACTATAGCTTGAGATGGTATCTTTCGAAAGCTTTCATGTTGAAATGTGTGATCTAAAATAACAACAAATGATAGAGAGCTCACTTTCAATGAATTACGGCTACCAAATCTAGTAACCACTTATCATTTCGATCATTTTTCTCAAAATAATAAAAAGGCACCCCATAAAGAAGTGCCTTGATAAGCATTAAGTAAAATTTAAACTTTATTTAAGTCAAGCTGGACAGGTAAACCATCCTTACATTCTACCGTTACCACTGTCCTTGAACCTCTTCGCTTAATGGACACATTATCCATTGGTTCAGCAAGACTCCAGGCTCCATTTAAAGTTATAGACACAGGCACTACTTGGCTAAGTGTTTCTTTGTCCATATTCAGATCTGGGTTTGCCACACTCATTTCGAGCGTTTTATCTGAGCCTTTAATCATCACAATAGAAGATGTGCTAATAGATTTAACCCATTTATCAGAAATTCGTGCATAGCCGAACGCTGTATATCCTGTTACACCAGATTCTTTATCCTCAACAACATGAGCCTTATCATCTTTACGTATAACGTTATATGGGCGCATATCAGGGTTTGCCATTTTCGCTTTCAGTTCAACCATTTTTTCCGGTGTTGCATCAAGAATGACGATATATTCATACTCAGCATTATCCGGTGCCTTACCATGATCAATCCATGCCGTTGCAAAATCGCCAGATGTTGGTGTCTTATCTTGATTATCTCGTGACTGTTGTGTTTTGCGGTGAATGTTCACATCACCACCTTCAACCACATAATAGCCATTACCCATACCGTCAATCAGCCAGTCACCAACTTCAAGTTTTTGTTCGTAAGGAAATGATGTTATTTTCTCGCCATTCACCCACATTTCCTGTGTGTTCTGAGTGAGACCATACTGGAACAAGGTAGTCTCAGTGGCAAACTCATCTTTACTATTACTGATATTACTGCCGACTAAAATAAGGCGATTATCAAAGCTAAATACAGATTTTTTAGCAGTAAAACTTGGGTCTATCACATTTGGCCATTTTTTAGGATTTTGCAAAACAAAACCAAATGCACCATATTTACCTTTCAAATCCGTTGCACCATTATACTTGATCTTATTACGTAGCATGGTTGTATGTTTATTCGGTGCATCTAACAATTCCCATGGTAAATGAATAGTAGTAGCTCCCGGCATACGATTCCAGTCCCAGCCGTTTTGATTATAGCCCCATTGTTTTTCATCACCCCATTTTTGGATCTGAACACTACCATGGCTTTGGTATCGACCATAACGGTTAGCATTCCGGTAGATCTCAGATGACCATACATATTTATTCCACCCTTTCATTGTTACCATTTTGTCCTGATAACGATATACCCCCATTGCCGCATAGTTAAAGCTATACGCACCTTGAGGGTGGTTTTCAGGAACAATCGGCATACCAAATTCTGCCTCGCCGTCTTTTTTAGTCCCATTAACTACACGTAGATAGGCCGCTGCTAACTCTTGGTCAATACCACTATCATCAGTTCCCGCCAACGCAAGCCATCGATAGCCTTTCGCAATCTTATTGATTGATATGCCATAAAAAGGACGGCGCCCATTAGTCCCCACACCAGGGTTAGGATTACTGTAGATACGAGCGGACAACATAGCTTTTTTCAAATTCTGCCGCGCTTCTAGGCTCAATTCAAATGGAGTATCACTAAGGAGGTAAGCTATATAAGCTGCCGAACGAAATGCAGAAAAAGAGTATCCTGGGTAGTTGCCCTTATGACGAAATGCTGTTCCATCAGGGCGAAACCCATCAGCATAGCCTGGAGGCGTCTGAGCAATGTTACCTGAAATGAACTTACCAAATTTATGCATCAACGCTGCACGTTCTTGCTCATCATCTTCTAATAACAGCATAATGATGTGAGCAAGTGACAAAGTATTATAATAATCAAGATCTGAGCTCTTAGGGCCGACCTTCATGTCAAAGCCACGCTCTTTAAACTCACGCGAGTACCACAATAAAGAATCATGGATAGGTTTTAACAACCCTGCCTGCCTAAGAGGTTCTTCCATTAAAAGCATTGATGCATACCAGCTACGCGTGCTATAACCCCAGTGATGCGTCGTCACTAGACTACTGCCTTTCTGGTATCCCTGATCCAACAAGTGTTCTGACATCAGGAGGTACATCGCCTCCATTTCCATCTTAAGCTGTTGATCATTTGTCTTATGCCAAACCTGAGCTACATCTTGCATAAACTCGGTAAACTTACGAAGATCAACATATTTATCAACAAGTTTTTTATCTTGCGGTGATAAATATTTAGCCTGATAAAGTGTTAATTGTTTTTTGGCAACAATATGCGGGCCGTTAACAACACCGTCCTCTTTGCGCAATTTATAATCTTCAAAATGCTTACGTATCTTTGCTATTTTTTTATCCGAAAGCTGACCTCCGCTTAAGTAGTAGTCTGTTAAATTCGATTTAATTCTCGAAATTGCCCTCAACTCTTCAGGCGTCACCTCAGGTAAACTTCCAGGTAAGCCATAGTCAATCTCTGGCTCCACCAGCTGTGTTGAAACCTGATAGTCAGCCCATTGATAACGAATGTCATCAATACTCACCATTACGCGGTCAATATATATCTTTCCACCTTCCGGCGAATTGGGAGCAGTGATGGTTAACCCCTTCATTTCAGAAGCCGGTGTACCTTTCATATCACGATGAAATGCCAACCCAGCAGAACGCCAACCAGTAAAGTTTAACTTCATTGTGAAGTTACTATTTCCAGTTGAACCAAATTGAAAGTTTAATTCACCATCACTTGGTTTTTCATTATAAATCCAAATCGAAAAAACAGTTGATGCGCTTCGACCATAAGCTGCTTTAGCCTCATCAGGTGTATAGTACCTAAATGGCTTATTTATCTTTAAAGTATCCCCAGAGTTCCAATTCCATACTAGTGATTGATTACCATTAACCGCTCGTTTTGTTGTTACACCTAACTCAGACTTCTCAGATACACTGATAAACTCAGGTAATGAACTTTCTTCAAAAGAAGTTATTTGCGACTGCATTGGGTTATTATGCATATCAATTGACTGTGCTTGGTTGATGTCTTTTTTCGGATTTACATGATCATCAGAATAAGCATTGCTGCAGAACAGCAAGGAAATAATAACAGCAAGTTTTCTTTTATTACCCAGAAATTTAGAATTTAACATAGTCTAGTCCTTCTAAGCAGTCAGCATAAAGCTGACTGCCCTTTAAATTTCATTTGTGATTATAATTAAGCCCTATGAAGATCAATATCAACACCTTGAGCATCTACTGAAATAACAGTTAGTAAGGTATTACCATCACTTTGAACTACAAGGCTGACACCTGCAGGTAAACTGTTAAAGGCCTTCCACTTGCCTTTCAAAGTAATATTCGTCGTAACGGGTTTAGACGGATTATCTTTCCATTTGCGAGAATAAATACTGACTTCTTTTTGCACACCTTTATCGTCATATTGGCTAAAGTCTATGCCTTGATAAAGGTTCAAGTCAGGGTTTACAACAGATAAGCTTAATCGGTTATTATCAGGTGTTGCCATCAGCATTGCTGGTGCATCTACAGCTTCAATAAGGGCATTATCAATCCCCAAAGACGGTTCAAATAATGCGTATGCCGTTGTATTAGACTTTCGGTCCCAAACAATATGCCCGCTGTTATCTTGCTGCATCACGACATATGGCTGACGCTTACTATTCATCTCATATGCAAATTGTTTAACCTGATCCTTTGAGCTATCGACTAGAATGGCATATTCATAACGACCATCTGTCGGCGCCTTTCCATGATCAAGTACCGCTGTGGCAAAACGCCCCTGGGTAGGCTTACTATTTTTCTGATTCACAGAACGCTGCACACCGGCACTGACGCGAATTGCTTCACCGGCTGGTACAAAATAGGCATTGTTTTGTGGGTCCACCAGCACTGAAGCTTTCTCGTTACTGCCAATTTCCAACTCATCAGCAACAGCGACAGGCTTTTCACCAACCATCACGACATCATTCGGATCGCGTAAAGTGCTTTGGAAAAGCGTTGTCTGCGTAGCAAAACGATCTTCACGGGTATGAATATTGGTACCTAAAGAAACAATACGATTGTCGAAGAAGAATACGGACTTGTTGGCTCCAAATGATGCATCATATTTAGGATGCCCTTGAAGTTTCATCGCAAACATACCGTTATTCTGGTGACTTAGTGAACCTGAATAGGTTTGCTCCGAGAATAACATTTCTTCCAGCCCGCTAAAGGCATCCACATTACGCAACTTGCCTTTTAGCTCATCAAAGGGAAGTTGTACTGCAGTCGTGCCTGGCCAGCGGTTCCAGTTCCAACCATCATGACTAAACGCCCTCTCTTTGCCATCAGGCCCCATGATTTCCAATTGCCCGTAGTTGATATAGCGACCATATCGGTTTGCATTGGCATAGGTCTCATTACCGACAAGATAACGGCTAAATCCACGTACCGCCGCAACCCAACCATCACGGCGCTGAATTGACAGATTGGCATAACTCATAGACCAATGTCCGGTCGGTGCCGGAGTTGCCATAAAGCCTTGCGACTTCAAGTAACGAACAAAGATATTTTTTTTCTTCGATAGGCGTAAATACGTACCCGCCATTTCCGCATCAATCAATTCTTTGCCATCAGGAGATCCTGCCATTGCCATATGCATAAATGGTAAAAGATCAATACCTTGCTTCTCAACAGGATGGCGGCCATTAATTGATGCCAACGTTAATGAGTCATTACTATAGACAGCTGTCATTGCAACAACTTTTTTTAGCATACTGTGAGCGTCAGGCGACACAGCATACTGGGTACGGCTCAACGCGTTTACAACCGGAGTCAGCCCTTTGAGTGCCCCTTTTCCATAAGCAGGATAATGCTGGGCATGGTGGAAAATTGATCCATCAGGTTTAAAGCCACCTCCTAAACCATGAGAAGTAGTGATCGAACGGGATAACCAGAAGGTGAATTGCTGTAGGTGCTGGGCCTGAATACTCTCGTTCGGCTGCATTAATATACTGTAAAGCATACCCCGCAGCTGAGTATTCAAAATATCAGCATTTAGATTGGTCATCTCTGATACTGGACGATAGATTCGTCCAGTAAGAGAAAACCATGACATCATATTACTCACATCATCCAATAGCTCTTCGCGCTTGAGTAAGTCCCGGGTTAGGAAGTGCGCCTGGAACAATGAACGAAAGCTATATCCCATATGGTGTGATGTTCCCAGCCCGCTGCCGGCGGTATACCCTTGATCAAAGGCATAGCGAGTTAGCTGTATATACATCTCAGATAACGTTTGCTTGTCTTGATCTGAGATATCATCGCTGCGAATGGCTTTTGCCAGTTCCAGCATATACTCGCCGTATTTACGAATTTCAGTACCACTGAAAACAGTTTCAAATCCTTCTTGATTAAGTAACCCCTTATTAACACCTTTATTTTGAAAGATTTTCAACCGGTTCTTATTGCTTAGAGGTTTACCTGTTACCACCCCACTATTTTCTGTTAACTTGTATAAATCATACTTTTTGTAAAGTTTTTGAACATCTGGTGTTTTTTTATCATCTTGCAATACAAAACTTTCAAGCTTCGTATTAATGGCAATGATCGAGTCATGATCAACAGACTGCACTTTAACTGTCTGCTGAGCCTTATCTAAAAGAGTCTGATAACGATATAGTGATAACCAGTGACGATTTGGTGCAGTATCTGAAGCGATATTGATATAAGGAACAATATTATCTCGTGTTGGCCAACGAGGATCAGCAGGAATACTTAGCATCACCTGATCTAGAAAAATTTTTCCAGAGTTGACACTTTTCGGTGCAGATAGCTGCATATAATCCATTTTTTCGCTTGGATAACCATCCATGTCTTTAAATGGAATGAGTAGATGACGCCACCCTTTGAAGTCCATGTTTATATCAAACGACACTTGAGCTTTACCGTCGGTTCCAAACTCAAATGTAAGCTGCGCATCCCTAGCTTGCGGGTTATAAATCCAGGCAGAGAATGTACTTTGAGACTGATCGGTATCATTGGCAACAAAGGGCCTGTAACCAACAGGCTGGGAAAATGTCAGAGTAGAACCGGCTTTATATCCCCACGCTAAGCTTGTTTTACCATCCTTAAAATGAGAGCTTGATAATGATAGTGCGCTGTCGGAAGACGCGGAAACGGTGCTGGGCATTCCATTCTCAAAGAAATACATCACCCCACCAGGTTGCTGATACGAAGACATATCAAGCGTTTCAATCGGTTGAGTTTCTTCACTTTGGCTACAACCACTAACCACTGTAGTTGCAATTAATAATGCCAAATTCGTTATTTTTTTATTATTCATATAATAACCACTTTTGCGATTGGCACACTTAAAATGCATATAGAGCTCTTCCGTATACCATCATATTTTCAGCTTGTGCATCCCACTCCCTTTCCACACTAAGGCTCCAAGCAACACTCCCATTCGTTTCCCAGAGAAGAGTCGCATGAGCCTGATAACGTGTATCTTCACGCTCTTTCACTCCGACAGTGAAGCTTTCTCCACCACTAGCCAGGCGAGCAGTTTTCGTAAGCTCATCATCTAGCACTTCAAAACTGGCACTTGCACCAAGACGAGTTTGAATAACACCATAATCAAAAGAGTAACTATGGGCTAATTCCACTCCCATACCAAGGTTAAGTTCTTGATAGTGCTGTGTATCATAGGCCAAGGCTGCCGGAGAGCCAGACGACAAGTCAACATCACCTTTTTTAGTAAAAGTACGAACATAATTCTCGGCATAATCTTCTACTTTCACCCATGTATAGTCAGTCGATAAAGTTGGCAATAAAGTAAAATCTTGCCAATATAATGGGTAAATAACATCAAGCTCTAATGCAATATTTTGACTATTGAACATAGCGAAGGCATCAGTATGCTCATCATAGCCAGTCGTTGAACCAATTGTTCGGCTACTTGTATTCGCATTCCAACCCACGACACCTCGCCCACTGAAATACAAATCAGATAACGCAACCATGCCATAAATAGCGGCCTGGTAAGAGTCTATATCTGTTTCATTTTTATATAATCGGCTAGTAGCTTTTACTTTCTGTTGGCTTATAGCAACACCAAGCGTTGTTGCCTCTGAGAACATTTTTTCATACCCAACAGCAAAACCGTTAGCAGTTGAGTCAACCCCATCATAACGATTCGTTCCCTGGGTATTTATAGGCTCTTTGTAGTCTGATGACAAAAAACTTACCCAAACAGAATTCCTAGCCGAGTTGCCTAGTAAATAATCAGTTATTCGAACGCTCAAGGCATTAGTAAACAAATCTTGCGCCTGAATAACCCCGTAGATATTTGCACCACTACGATCAGGTGTCAGTTCAGCAGCTAACTGTGCCGCTTCTGCATCCGTTGAAGCTGAAGCCAAAAGATCCAGTAATTCAATGTTATTATCAGCCTCTGCTTGCTCTTGTAATCTACGAATGACATATGATTCAGTTGCATCGGCTCCTCCAGCGACAGCACGATCTGCTACATTGAGCTCAGCTGCTCTTGCATTGCCAGCACCGGCACCAAATGAAATCACAGCAGCAATAGCAACTGTTAATACTGACCTGTTCATTTGTTGCCTTACCTTAGTTATTGCCATTGCCTTTTCCTCTTCTACATTTCATTGCAATACGTTTAGCCTCAATCAAAGTAGTGCACATCGCATACTATGACGCCGAAGCTTTCGTTAACTTTCATAGTATGCGTATTGTTTTGCTTTTTCAGTGATCTTCATTTTGTTTTTCTGATTTTATCTTGTTTTTGTTTTCGTGATGCAATGCACGAAAGAAAACGAAAGATGGTGGTATATTAGTTGAAATTATGTTTGAACAGCATTTGACAGTATTGCTTGTCAGTGTGGATTGATGTTTATTATGAACATGGAGTAGAAGAGAATGTTCCCTTTGTCTGGCAATATGACTTGCGGTCATAGCACTAAAAAAAAGGTCTTACTTTGCGCAATTTTAGCTAGCCTTACAGCACTACCTGCTGTAGGCCATGCTTCTCCCCTCAGCAAAACTTATAATGCCCTGACATCAAAAAGTAAGATTTCAATATCATTAGTTAACTACTTTAAATCGACTGATAAATACTTTAGAGATAAAAACCTAGATATAGAAAGATTTGACACGCAACATGAATGGGCACAATCTGCAGGCTTATTTTACAGTACAGGGAAAGTCCGGATTGCCAAGTCTCCTATTAGGGCTGGAGTCAACCTAGGTTACAATTATGTGTTTGAACTTGATACATCATATCCAGGAGATACTCATAACTGGTATGGTGGTGAAAAAATATTACAGAGCACTGATTGTAGTTGGTCAGGCAACGAACCTAATACGGGTTCATACAAATGTAAGGGATTTAATAATTATGGCAAACTCCCTGTTGCTAACGTTCAACTTAGCTGGAAAAAAGGGGGGATGTGGATTGGTGATGGCTTCTATACTGCTGGCTTAATCTCAACAGCTGATGAGAATGATGCGTTACTATCAAGCTACCGTGGTTTCATGGTAAGACAAAAATATCAAGATTACCGGATTCGAGGAGCTTTTGTAACTGGCTTTATGGCTGGTAATGGAAGCGACATGGGTAATTTAGAAGGAAAAACCGATTATTATGATATCGAGCCTAGTATTACTTATGACTACCTGTATACAGCTGATGTAAAAAGAACAATAGGTGATGACGCAGGATTTCAAATTGCCTATGGTGAAGCCAAGGATTACTTACGCCGCTATATGACAAATGCCTGGGTAAGAGTTCCCGTTGGGACACAAACTAATATTTATGCATTTGGCCAATACTATTATAATCATTCAGCAGGTCACTTATGGGATATTGACCGCGAAGCCGGTATGGTTAGTTTTGATCAATATGCATCCAATATTGGCTATATCTTAGCACTCGAACATGATGCGTGGAAAGTGCAATATGGTTATATGAAAACCCACGCCCCACTTGAGAATGAAAGTAAATTAGGTAGTTTTAGTTATGGATTCGGAAATGCTAAAGGCTATATGAAAACAACTGTTGGCGGTGGCTATGCTGGTTTCCGTCGTGACGGCCAAGAAGCTATGTCGGTTGCTGCAATATATGATTTTCGAAACTTTGATATGCCAGGCCTAGATATTCGTTATATTTACAACTGGAGTGATTCTATTGCCAAAAGTAAACTAACCGGTGGCTTAGACTATGGTAAGGAATATGAACACGTCATCAAAGTTAATTATGAACCTAAATCAGGCATGTTTGAAGACTGGTATGTCAACTATAAACACGTTTTCTATCGTCCTGATGCCACTGTTGCTAGTCTGAGTCAAGATGACCCTCAAAACAAAGCAGATAAGACAACAATTAAGTTAATTGTAGGTTATAACTTTACTCTTTAAAGTCATTAGCAATACGGGGCAATTGATTACCATCAGTTGCCCTACTATCAACAATCTTCAAGATAACCCGCCCCCTTTTTTTCATTCGTCACTCACACGGCTAGCCGTAACTTTCATTCACTTTTTGTGATCTAGACACTAGCCATACAACCTTCGTAAAGTTACGATACGAAAGACAATGAAAGCTATCCTTGTTGTTGAGTTTAACTTCGACATAACAAGATTTAACTGCTCATGATCAGATACAAATAGACTTATCCTGTCGTTAAATAGACATACAACCATGAGCGAAAAAAGCAGAAGAGGTAATATCTCGACTATGGTTAGCAGCTAAAACTGAGTCTTAAACGTCAAGGCAACCTTCTTGTTACAGACTAATTTTCATTATAAATCAAGAGCATGACAACGATGAAGTCGATAAAAACACTAACACTTCTAGCTATAATGACCTGTGCAGGTATTGCCCAGGCCCAAACATCCATTGATCCTCAGGTGTTAATTCATGATAAGGGCACATTGCTATATAGCGATGACTTTAGCCAAGACTTTGACCAATGGGTAATAGAAAAAACGGATAAGACTCAAGTCTCTCTTATTAACCAAGAGCTTGATATTGATGATAGTGCAGGTGTCACCATCTGGTTCAAGGAAGACATTCAAACCCCTTCAGTTATTGAATTCAACGGTGCGGTTGTAGTCAACGGTGGCCCTAACGACCGTGGAACTGACTTCAATTTTTTCTGGATGGCACAAGAACCCGGTAGCAGCGACTTCTTTAAAAAGTCAGCTTGGCGAGGTGGAGATATGCGCAAGTATGATCCAATGCGCTTGTACTATATCGGCTATGGGGCCAACAATAACAGTACCACACGATTCCGCCGCTATCCGGGGGACGGCACCCGCCCGTTGCTACCTGAATATGATGTCAGCGAAAAAGCGTTCATGAATACACCTAACAAACACACAAATATCAAAATCGTAAACCTTGATGACAAGATTTTAGTATTTGCTAACGATAAGCAGCTTTATGAAATCAAAGACAAGAGTCAGTTTAAATCCGGAAAATTTGGCTTCAGAACCTGGAAAAGCCACCTTCGCGTCGATGACTTCAAAGTCTACTCCCTTGATTAATCAGCAACAGATAAAAGGACGCTAAGAAAAGCCATGTCAATATCAAGACGAAACTTTATCAAAAGTATTGCCGGAGCTGCAGCGACAACAACAGCCGCATCAGCAATTGCAAGCAATTCGAGCTCGCTATCTAACACAAAACAGCGCACAAACGAAAAACCAAAGAATATACTAATCATTACTGCAGATCAGCTATCCCGCCATGCTGTTGGTGGTTATGGAAATAAAGACGTACAGACACCCTCCATTGACCAATTAATCCGTAAGGGTACACGTTTCAATTCCGCCTACTGTGCATACCCGTTATGTGGTCCTTCTCGTGCATCATTTTGGACAGGACGCTTACCGCATCAAAATGGTGTGCATGGTAATAACAGTCCGGATATACCTGAAACAATGACCACTCTTGGTGAGCTATTCAGTGAAGCTGGTTATGAAGCAGTACACTTTGGTAAGCGCCATGATTTCGGCTCTCTTAAAGGCTTTGACTGTAGCGAACAAGTCGAAATCGATCTTGAGGCTCCAGCCGCCTTCCCTGTTAATTACGACTCGCGCGAAGATGTTTATGCTGAACAAAAAAGTGTTGAGTACCTGGCTAAAAAGCATGACAAGCCATTTATTATGGCTGTAGATTTCAACAACCCACATAATATATGTGGCTGGGTAGGTGCTTTCGCTGGCCCCCATAACGATATCCCGGGTATCGGCCCATTGCCGCCACTTCGAGATAATTTCGAAAACCAAGATGAAATAACAGACCGTCCACCGGCTATACAGTACATGTGCTGTACCCACCACCGAATGCATCAAGCGGCGCATTGGAATGAACTTAACTACCGCCAATATCTGGCCGCTTACTACCATTACACCAAAATGGGTGATGATTCGATAAGTAAAGTACTTAACGCACTGCAACAATCAGATGCCGCTGATAATACCTTAGTCGTTTTCTTTAGTGATCACGGTGATGGTATGGGTAGCCACCGCCTGGTGACGAAATTCAATTATTTCTATGAAGAGACAACAAACGTTCCGTTTGTACTTGCCGGGCCGGGAATACCTGTAGGCAAACAAAATGATGAACTCGTTTCTCTTTGTGATTTGGTGCCAACACTATGTGATTATGCGAACATAGAAGTTCCAGATGGATTATATGGCCGCAGCGTATTGCCTTTACTCACAGGTGAAACCCCAGCAGATTGGCGTGATGCCGTTGTCAGCCAGTGGTATACCAGCCGTGAAATGACGATTGAACCAGCACGGATGTATAGAACCAAAACGCACAAATATACCGTGTACCAAGAAGGTGGTGAGGAGCTATTTGATATAGTCAACGACCCGGGTGAAACTCGAAACCTAGCTTCAGATCCGACAGCAAAAGCATTGCTCGATCATTACCGTAAAGCATTTGCTACGTACACTCAGCAATGGGTCGATCCATTCAAGGCGTTGGCGGTATATGTGGACGAAGAATGGCGCGATCATGAACCGGGTTATACTAACCATGAAGGTGCATGCGCAATTGACGCTTATCTAGAAGCAAAAGCAGCAGGTTCACATACTTAACAAGAAATATTCTAATAAAAAACCTCATCGTAATGATGAGGTTTTTCTTCTCACAAGTGAAACAAAAAATCATGACAGCATTACTCAACCAAACTTATCGTAAGATAATATCGATATCAGGTGATGGCACTTATGATACCAGGCAGTTCGATCAGGCTATTCAACGTAAGAAGCCGCTTCCATTTACCCCTCTCCCATTTACCCCTCTCAGAACTGGAACCGCTTACTACCGTCAATCATTTATAAGAAAAGTTAACATAGCTTTCAATCTTTTTTTTCCACTTAGTGTAACCAGCTCCGTTTAGATGAATGCCATCAATCGTATATTTTGGAGATAAGACACCTTCATTAGATAATCCCAAATTTATATCAAAGTACTTCACACCTAACTGTTTAGAAAGAGAACGTAATATAAGATTAAGCTCTCTAACCTTAAGGTTAACATCTCTACGTTGCGTAATAAGAGTAGATTGAACATATACGTCCATACCAGATTCTAATAAAGATTCGATTATTATTTTATAATTCGTAACAATAAAGCTTATTTCTTTTCCATTTAGAATATCATTTATTCCTATCATGATAAAAGCTTTCTTCGCCTTAGTATTAACAATGCTATCAATTCTATCTATAACCCCATCAGTAGTATCACCACCTATACCTCTGTTTGCAGTTAATAATGTTGGAAATAGCTCATTCCAATGTGCCCAACCTGTAATGCTATCACCGATGAATACTACGTCAAAGTCATCTACATATTCTTGTTCAAAAAAAGACTTTTTATATTTATACTTAATTGTTTTTGAATTCATTTCAGCTTTTTTACTCACTATGCCTTTAATAATCCCATATGGTAATAGGCGGTACTCTACTGTAGCGGCACCATATAAAAATGAACACAAAACCAGTAATAACAGTATTACTTTTTTCATCATTGAGCCTCTTATCATGACAATTCAGATAGTTCTAACGGTTCTTAAATTATTAAAAAATAAATTATCATTGTGTAATGATATGTCTTGCATAACTGTAAAGATACCAGAACACAAAATGAAATCAAATGAAAACTCACTCATACATACAAAGATCACAAATCCAAGATTAAACACAATGAACAAAAACACATTAAACACCTAAAAATCAATCACTTACTCAAAAATAAGCTTTTTTTGCAATGAGCTTTCATTTGATTTCGAAGTGACCAAGACGTAAGATTGTGAATATTGATTGACTGTAATTGTATAAGGCATACGAATGAAGATAAAACTACTACCGATATCAATGCTTATTATTTTTAGTGGCTTATCACATGCTAGTGACTTACAAGCTACGAATAAAGCAGACCTATTTAAAAGCTTAAAGCGCGCAAAATGCGGTGATACCATATATATAAATGATGGTATTTATAAAGATGTTCAATTTAAAGCAAATAAAGTTTGCAGCAGTAAAAAGCAATTAACGTTAACATCAAAAAATCCAGGAAAGGTTTCATTTACTGGTGATGTGAATATTATGCTTACTGGTGATTATTTTACCTTATCAGGTATAAATTTCGTTGATGGTAATCGTGATTATGATTCTGATTTAATTACAGTCAGAGGAAAGGG
The DNA here is from genome assembly GCF_001939735.1 of Photobacterium proteolyticum. Taxonomy (GTDB): domain Bacteria; phylum Pseudomonadota; class Gammaproteobacteria; order Enterobacterales; family Vibrionaceae; genus Photobacterium; species Photobacterium proteolyticum. The sequence goes on along the minus strand of NZ_MJIL01000090.1, from coordinate 219,727 downwards.
TAATCGAATCTCCAATAACAACTTTGATAGTTTTGATGACAGTAAAGGCATTTGGATAAAACTGGAAGGTACACACTCCTTAATTGATCACAATAGTTTTTCAGGAAAAAAAACAAAAGGAAGCTATATTAATATAGATGTTGATTCATCGACACCAAGTTATCATAAGGTGTCATATAACTATTTTACGCGTCCACTACTTGGTGGCAATGGTGGCTCAGCATCACGAGTCGGTCATGGAAGTATGCATGACTATAACGCAAGAAATATTTTTGAGTTTAATTTATTCGACAATGAAAACGGTGAGTCTGAAGTTGTTTCCATAAAAAGTAGTGAAAACATATTCAGAAACAATACATTTCTTAATTCCAAAGGACACTTAAGTTTACGTCAGGGCAAGCGTAATGTTGTTATTGATAATTACTTTTTAGGGAGTGGTGCTGCAAAAGAAAATGGCTTATTTGTAAGAGGTGAAGATCACTTAGTTTTTAACAACTACTTTTATAATATGGCACCATCTAAAAAGAAAAAGGATTTTGGTACCATTTCATTTGGTGCCTCTAGCTCAAAATTTGATCAAAAAAGAGCCGATCGTGGCTTAAATCCGTTTCATTTCCCTAAAACAAAAAATGTTTTTCTTGTTAACAATACTACTGTGCAATCAAAATCCAGTTCTATTGTCATTGGTAGCCAATATTCACTAAAGGATAAGAAGAATAGAAGTACCCTTCCAGAGAACATTTATATCATTAATAACATTTTGTCTAATGCCAAATCTGCTATCAATATTATCAAAGAAAATAATAATAACATTTTAGACAATAATTACATTTCTGGTATGAAATCTAAACAATCCTATAAAGGGTTGCAAGAAAAAGACATCATATTTACTCAGAAGGGTCGTTTATCATTACCTGAAAACAAAGAGTCATTTAAGTCCACACCTTTAACTGATTATATAAATAAGATGAAACTTTTTGAAAGCGATTGGAATGAGTATTCCCCTCTAAAACAGAGATTAGAAAATGTTACTAACGCAGGTTTCTCTGAAATTAAAGATGCTCAAGGCAAGCCCCTTCCTCCTCTAACTAAAGAAGATGTTGGCGTAAACTGGTAGCAAATTACAAACCATCATAAAGAGCCTTATATCAAATCTTTTAAGGCTCTTTCTTTTCCCAAAACTTTCTCATCATTCATATCCAACTTTTTGAATATAACTTTTGAACAACCTTTCGAATTGTGATCTGAATTTACCACCCAGCTTTCGAAAGCTTTCAAAGCCTCTATAATTCATGATATCTTAATCAGTGCGAAAACAAACAAAACCAAGCATGATAGACAGCTTTCTAACTATAGACAATGCTACTTTATGCATAAATTAATCACAGATGAGCAAATTAGCTTAACTGTACGACATAGATGGTAATAATTATGAAGAGAAATCCAATACTTCTAGGCTTACTTCTTTCGCTGAGCAGTACTGCTTATAGTAGCGATTATTTTGTAGACGATACTTCAACTTTAAGCAATGCACTTAGTAATTCATCCTGCGGCGACAATATTTTCTTAAATGATGGGATTTATAGTGATGTACAGTTTACTGTATCTAAAAGTTGTACCGACACAACGGGCTTAAAAGTAATTGCGGTTAATCCAGGTGCCGTTAGTTTTACGGGAGATCTGGATATTAACATTCTCGGCCGATATTTTGAGCTTTCTGGAATAAACTTTGAAAATGGTAGTCGGTCTGTAGAAGGTGATCTAATTACAGTAGCAGGAAAGAAAAACCGAATCACCAATAACAAATTTAGTGACTTTGATGATAAGAAAGGCGCTTGGATAAAGCTACAAGGCAAATACAACCGTGTAGACCATAATAGCTTTTCTGGTAAACAAAGCGAAGGCAGTTATATAAACATTGATATCGCAGCAACGACACCATCCTATCACAAGGTCGATTATAACTATTTCACTCGCCCTTTACTTGGTAGTAATGGCGGTTCTGCATCTCGCGTTGGGCATGGAAGCATGCACGATTATAACGCACGAGTAATTTTTGAATATAACCTTTTTGAAGGTGAAGATGGTGAATCTGAAATTGTTTCTATCAAAAGCAGCGAAAATATCTTCAGAAATAATACTTTTTTAAATTCAAGGGGTCATTTAAGCCTTCGACAAGGCAAGCGTAATGTCGTTATTGACAACTACTTTATTGGTAGCGGGCAAACAAAAGAAACTGGCGTATTCGTACGAGGTGAAGACCATATTATTTTCAACAACTATTTCTTCAATATGACACCAACCGCTGCAGACAATGACTACGGTACTGTCTCTTTTGGCGCCTCAACGACAACGCCTGATCCTGCAAGGGAAGCCCTAGGATTAAATCCTTACCACTATCCAAAGACACAGAACGTTTTTTTAATCAACAACACTATTGTTAAGTCAAAATACAGTTCTATTTATATTGGAAGCCAGTACGATATTAATGATATTAAAGATAGAACAACGCTACCTGGAAAATTATACCTCCTGAACAACGTAATCTTTAAAGCTGATAACTCTTTAGGCGAAGTTCAAAGTAATCCAGATCATGTCTTTTTGAATAACTATATAGCCAATATTGCCAACAATAACGACACCGTTGGCTTTGATAATGTATCAATGACGTTAAAGCTTAGAAATGGCATTAAAGTTCCTAAATCAAGTGCTATTACTGATTATGAGGAACCATCAAACCACTTCTCTGACATGAAAGCGCTAACTTCTACATGGAATGAGTACAAATCAATAAAATCTCGCATGGAAAACATTTCAACACCAGGATTTGATTTCCCTACTGACTCAAGTGGGAACCTTCTACTGCCACTAACAAGAACGGATGTTGGCACAACTTGGTAAGGCTTTAGTGTCTATATCTTTATCCAAATAAGTTAGGCTGGAAACTGGAACTCTGCTTTAAGCAGAGTTCCCTTTAAGTTATTCCTGATTATGATCTAGTCTCTTTTGTTGCTTAAAACCGGCTAACCTTATCTCAATACCTGACGCTCCCGGTTTATACAGTCCATATTTAAAATATGTACCATACTTATCGTTATTACCAAGATTCCCTTTCCAATCAAGTACTTTAATGTTATTCATCCATAATTTTACCGAGCCATTGTTAGCAGTCCTGTCCATTACTATTGCCTCATTTTGCCGAGATTCCATCATTGACGGCCAAATGATCTCCCAACGCATATCAATCCATTGTTCTCTAGGCAGTTCTGACAAACGCTTCATATACGGATTGGATATGGTTTTAGTTCCAAGTTTACTTAGTTTGGGGCCAGTCAGGGGGGGACGTAAGTTTACACGATCTCTCTTATTGGTAACTCGATTATGATCTGATCTTACCGATACATACAAGTAGCCTTCCCCGACTTTTAATGCCAAAGGCGGGTACCCCCCCTGATCAACAGTAAATCCATTTTTATCCTTTTTATCAATGCTATATCCTACGCCAGACTTGAAATACATTTTACTCAATACTTCTGAGTTAAACTGATTCAATGTGTACTCTACAATTTTACCTGTTGGCGTTCGAATCGTTGTTCTATCGGGAATGCCATGCCACTGAGATATGATTCCTTTACTTTCTTCATTAAGCGACGAGGGTAGCCACAGTCCATATGTATAAATCCAAGTTTGTCTGCTTTTGCTTACTTTTCCTTTCCCATAATGATAAAGAGACTTTGCCTTTATATGATTATTCCGCTCACTCAATGATAGATGCTTAATATCATTATCAGTCGTAAATAACGAAGAAAACTCTATCCGATTTTTCCTATCATCCTTCATTCTAAAAAGATAACTTGGATGACCGTTATAAGTATTGTAATTATCTCTAAAAACATGATACCCATCAGCTAACGAACCAACAGGCACCATATTCCCTTCTATGATTTGCTCTGAATGAACAACTTCAGTTTGAACATTAAACCTGTTAGTTATCTCTTCTAAGCTAGCTACATTCTTTCTCTGAACAGATTCAGTTAGCAAATGATTACAACCGGAAATCATTGAAGCTACCGTCGTAACCACAATGATGTTAAACCTTCTTTTATACATAACGACTGGTTAGTTTTTTGACTTATAACTAACAGAGTACATTCAAAAGAAAAAATGCATAATTCGCATGAGTAATAGTTGTGAACTAACTATGATCCGAAAGTATTTTACGAAATCAACCTTTCATTCACCTAGCACTGAACACCATAATGAGCTCTATTCAACTTCCTCATACGTCTTGGCCATCTCTTCGGGAGCAATACCGTATCCGCCATCGGCTAGGTAGCCACCTTTATATACAGTCATTCCTTTATTATTCCATTCAACAGCAATCACAGCAGTATCTCCGTTCTCGCTACCTAGCAAGGTGAGGACTTCATCGGTAATAGGAATTGCCTTAATGGTCTTGATCCGCTTGAAGGGCTCAAACTCGGTGAATTCAGGCAGCTTGCCGTATGTTGTCTCCCATTTATCCTTAAGGACCAACCACTCGTTGAACACGGCACCACTCACCGGATCAGGGTTACGGGCAATCACAACAGCATCAGACAGCTCGTTCACAGTTTCCAGTACCGGCTTCCCTGCCTCGTCGGCGACATAGGTCGGAAATACCCGGCCAATTTCACTATGATGAGGCAGGCGGCCATAGGTCAGCGCCTTCTTGCGAAACTCTTTGGCAGAGTCAAACTCGGCCATCACTTCTGGGATGTCTTGGAAGGCAACGGGAACAGTATCGGCAGAGACGCCGAAACTCGATAGCCCCATAAAGGAGCTAACGGCTATCGCAAGTAAGGCGTTTTTCATTTTAATCTCAATCAGATCAGGCTAAACATATCTGGCCATGTTAATACCAAATTATCCAACGGCCTAATTTACTCTTTCGTTATCACCTTTATCCGACCGAAAAAAGATATCCCAGCAAGCACAAGAGCGCCTGATAATAGCCCTATTACCGCATTAACCAGTGCCGGTAGCATGAGTGGGCCGCCGGGGATCATGTCCACCCTTTCAGCAAGGTGGTGAACTAAGGCATGAGAATTCGGGATACTGTGGACAACGATACCGCCACCGACTAAGAACATAGCAATGGTGCCGATCACGGCCAGAAATTTCATTAAATACGGCGCGGCGTTGATCAATGTATTGCCAACAGCATGTTTATATGAAGCCACATAACTGTTTCTAACCAGATACAATCCCAGATCATCAAGTTTGACGATACCCGCCACTAACCCATAGACACCTATCGTCATCAATACGGCAATCAGGCTGATCACCAGTACCTGGGTAACAATAGGCACTTCCTGCACCGTGCCCAGCGCAATCACAATAATCTCGGCCGACAAGACAAAGTCAGTCCGTATCGCGCCTTTAATCTTCTGCTTTTCAAACTCAACAACATCGTCGGCTTTATCTAAGCCATCTAGCAGTTCGGATTCTTTTAGCTGCGGCGAATGAAGCATTTTCTCTACGACTTTCTCAAATCCTTCGTAGCAAAGAAACAGGCCGCCAACAAGCAGCATTGGGGTGATCAGCCACGGGGCAAAAGCGCTGATCAGCAAAGCAGCCGGAACCAATATTAACTTGTTTCGAAATGATCCTTTGGCTACAGCCCAGACAACCGGTATCTCCCTTTCTGCCCTCACGCCTGAGACCTGCTGGGCATTCAATGCAAGATCATCACCTAACACGCCAGCCGTCTTTCGGGCGGCAACTTTACTCATTACCGCTACGTCATCAAGTACAGTCGCGATATCATCTAATAGGGCCAATAAACTTGCTCCAGCCACATAGCACTCCTAACAGTCAGATTTTACAAGAATATTTTTTAAACATAGCGAACGTTCTAACTTGCATCAAACTGTTCGTGTCTGGTTAACTGTGATTTCACAGCCGCCGTCACTTTTCGCTTTGCCAAAGCTATAACCACTACGAGTCCCTACTTCACCAATGTCGGTAAAACGTCGTCGGTCATAATCTTGTCTATTAACGCCCCCGAAAAAAAACTATTGGCCGTTTTCACAACAACTAAATCAAGATCTTTAACAATGGCGATCTCCTGCCCGCCATAACCAACGGCCTTGATGGCCGGATACTTCTTACCTTGATGATAATAGGCCGAATTCCACCAAAAATAGCTGTATTTATTACCGTTGGCCTCAGATGAGGAGGCCGGTTTCATCGACTCGTTAATCCAATCGGCATCAAATAACTGCTTCCCGTTCCATTCGCCTTCATTGAGCACCAGTTGACCCAGCTTCAACATATCACGAGGCCGCAATACGACACCGCCGGCCACATTGGAACGCTGGTCTTCCTGCTTGACCCAAAAGGCATTCTGAAAGCACAGGGCCGACAAAGGGCCTTTTCTGGCGTACTCGCTGACAGAGGGCTGCTTGCTGGCTACGCGGAGAATCTCGCCCATCACACTCACCATTCGTCCGCTGTAGGTAATACTCCCCTTGGTCACACTTAGTGGCTGTGACAACACATAGGCAACAGAGTCATCACTATCGAATTCGGTGCCCAAAGTATCGGGCGAGTTATCTTGATGTCTCAACCAGTTGTCCCAGTAAAGACTAGGGGACATCGTCAATAGGTGCCTGAGAGTAAGCCTCTTCCTATCTCCCTGGAAATACACTTTATAGTCTGGCAAATAACTCACTGCGGATTGGTTGATATCTTCGATAGCCCCCTGTTTAACGGCCATCCCCACCAGCAGTGATGTCAGACTTTTGCTCACTGACAACATCATATGGGGTTCACTCGCCTGCCAGCCGTTGAAGTAACGTTCGAAAACCAGCTCGCCATCTTTGAGGATCAGCAAACTATTTATCATTCCGTAATCCAAACGGCCGCCTTCTATTTTGCTCACTAGAGACTGCATTTTGGGTGTTCGCTTTAACCACCTTTCACTGGCTACTAGGGCATCTGGGTAGGGGGCAGCACACTGTTCACTCACGGGGTGACTGAACTCACTATAGGCTTGCGAGTCACTGTATAGGGCTGAAATATATTTCTGCGGGTCTAATACTTCTCTATGGTAGACATGGCGTACCCCATAGAGACTAACCGCTTTCAGTTGATATCTTCCACCTTGCTTTTTTTTGAATTGGCCGTAGATATCAATATTCGCATTCTTTGCTTTGAACTTACCGGTTTCATCAATCACCAGCTCGACCGAGCTCGGGGACACATGTGCGAAATAACGCTGCCCGTGCTTTTTAATCACGGTATAGGGGATAAGGCCGATGTCCGCCTTATATATCCCGACATAAGGGTCAACATCACTTGCTATGGCCTTTGCCGGAAATAACAGGAAACACAGAACCCAGCAGAGAGAAAAGATAGGTTGACGAATCAAGTTCGAGCGCTGTTGAGGTGGGGAGCCAATCGTCCAGTCACAAAGCTTAATACGCAATTTCATACCTTCCTTAAGTACACATTACGCTAGCAAGGCGGTAGCAGACTAGATTACTAGCTTGCTTACCTATTTAATCCTGCTGTCTACTTGCTAGGCAGAACCCTGCTATCCAATTGATTTAAAATAGGTAATAAACTTGACTATAACAGTCAGTCATTTGCCTCAAAGCAGACGACGATAAAAACTGTTGTCAGCTCACGAAATTGCCCCCCGCTAAAAGCAATTTATTGCCCATATCAGCACAATTTAGAGGCATAACTTTCTTTTCCGATTTAATAGAGCATGTGTTCTATTAATAGATATCCAGCAGTACTACAGTTCTTTGCTTCAACACGTATACCATTCTCAGTTTTGTAGCAGCACAGTAGAAAAACAGTTATCAACTCGCGGACACCACATTCCTCCACTAAGCTAATTTACTATAAAATATCCATATTCATTCGGCTCGGCAGAGCACGCTAACACCATTGATTTCGGGCGCCCTTCGCGGGAAAACATTTTCTGCTGTATTTATCAAGGACAGAACCAGTAACGATTTAAGGTGCTTTCTGTATGGCTATTGCCATTGCCTTGATACTGATTATCATTGCCTCCGTTGCATTCCACTACTACAGTCCGTGGTGGTTGACGCCAGCTGCATCGAACTGGGGCGAGATCGATGATGCCTTCACACTGACCATCATCATTACCGGTGCTTTTTTTATTGTTATCAACCTGCTGATTGCCTGGATAGTGATCCGTTACCGCCATAAGCCCGGGCGAAAGTCGACCTATCAACCGGAAAGCAAAAAGCTCGAGGCATGGCTTATCGGCCTCACTACCGTCGGGATTGTCGCACTGCTGGCACCAGGGCTGGTGGTCTACGGCAAATTCGTCACTGTGCCCGAAGAAGCACAAACGTTCGAGGTAGTCGGCGAACAATGGAAATGGAGCTTTCGTTTTCCCGGTAAAGACAATCAACTGGGGCAGACTGGTATTCAATTTATCTCCCCTACCAACCCTCTCGGGCTGGATCCGGACGATCCGGCATCGGCCGATGACAGAATTGTACTCGGCCCTGAGCTGCATCTGCCGCTGTTTACCTCGTTCAAAGTCTTGCTCAGATCGAAAGACGTCCTTCATGATTTCAACGTCCCGCAGTTTCGCGCCAAGATGGATCTGGTGCCCGGCACTGTGACCTATTTCTGGTTTACCCCGACCCAACGCGGCACCTTCGATATTCTTTGCGCCGAGCTGTGCGGGACAGGGCATTTCAATATGCGCGGACGGGTAATTGTCGAGGATGATGCTAACTTCGGGGTCTGGCTGGCATCCCAACCGACCTTTGCCGACAGTCAGCAACCGCAGGCCAGCAGCGATACCACCAATCTGGTCGAACTGGGAAAAACCTTATCTGAAGTCAACGGCTGTATCGCCTGCCACAGCCTGGACGGCAAACCCGGAGTCGGCCCCACCTGGCTCGGCCTGTATGGCAAAACCGAGCTGATGTCTGACGATGCCGAGGTAGTGGTTGACGATGCCTACCTGCGTACCGCCATCCTCAATGCCGGAGCCGAAATCGTCAAAGGCTATCCGGCCATCATGCCGGTCTATCAGTTTAACGATCAGGAAGTCGAGGCCATTATCGCCTATATCAAAGCGGTATCGGAACCATCGCCAAGCCCATAGCCAACGCTTAAAGAACAAGGGGAAAAGGACCATGTCCAATTACAACACCTCACACGCCGGCGATTCGGATGACCGTCCCCAGTCATTCTGGACCAAGTATGTCTGGAGCCAGGACCACAAGGTCATCGCTATCCAGTATTCGCTCACCGCGATTTTCATGGGTCTGGTCGCCCTGGTCCTGTCCTGGCTGATGCGTCTTCAGCTTGGCTTTCCCGGTCAGTTTGATTTCATTGATGTGAATACTTACTACCAGTCTATGACCTTGCATGGCATGATCATGGTGGTTTACCTGCTGACGGCTCTGTTTCTTGGCGGCTTCGGTAACTACCTGATCCCACTGATGGTCGGTGCCCGTGATATGGTATTCCCGTTTCTCAATATGCTCAGTTTTTGGTTTTACCTGTTGGCATCGCTGATCCTTATCGCCAGCTTCTTCGTTACCGGAGGACCGACAGGTGCTGGCTGGACGCTCTACCCGCCCCAGGCCATTATGCCCGGTACTCCCGGTACCGACTGGGGAATAGTGCTGATGCTGGTATCACTGGCGGTCTTCATCATCGCGGCAACAATGGGTGGCCTGAACTATGTCACCACCGTACTGCAGGCCCGTACCGAAGGGATGACACTATTGCGCATGCCGCTAACGGTATGGGGCATTTTTACCGCTTCGATCATGGCATTGCTTGCCTTCCCTGCCCTGCTGGTCAGCGCCATTATGATGCTGTTCGATAAGCTGCTCGGATCAAGCTTCTTCATGCCCGCGATTATCTCGATGGGCCAGCAGACCGACTACGGCGGCGGCAGCCCAATTCTGTTCCAGCACCTGTTCTGGTTCTTTGGCCACCCCGAGGTCTATATTGTTGCCTTGCCAGCCTTCGGAATCGTTTCCGATTTGATCAGCATCCATGCGCGCAAAAACATTTTCGGCTACAAAATGATGGTATGGGCCATACTGGGAATTGCAGCACTAAGCTTTATTGTCTGGGCACACCACATGTATGTCAGCGGAATGAATCCATATTTTGGTTTCTTCTTTGCAACTACCACCCTTGTGATTGCTGTGCCTACCGCTATCAAGGTCTACAACTGGCTGTTTACCCTCTGGCGGGGGGATATCCATCTAAGCCTGCCGATGCTATTTGCCCTGGCATTTATGAGCAGCTTTATTATCGGCGGATTAACCGGCCTGTTCCTCGGCAACGTAATTGTCGACATCCCTTTATCAGATACCTACTTCGTCATTGCCCACTTTCATATGGTAATGGGCGTCTCCCCTATTCTTGTCATCTTTGGCGGGATATATCACTGGTATCCCAAGATCACCGGACGAATGCTCAATGAGCCCCTCGGCCACCTGCACTTCTGGGTCACTTTTCTCGGTACCTACGCCATATACTTCCCGATGCACTATCTTGGGATCCTCGGTATGCCGCGCCGATACTATGCCTACGATGACTACAGCTTTATTCCGGAATCGGCCCAGAGCCTCAATGCCTTCATTACCATCGCCGCCCTGATTGTCGGCGCCGCGCAGCTGATATTCATCTTCAACCTGTTCTGGAGCTACAAGAAAGGAAAGCAGGCAACGGGAAACCCCTGGCAGGCTACCTCACTGGAGTGGCAAACACCCGATACGCCTCCCCGACACGGCAACTGGGGCCCGTCGCTCCCTGTTGTCTACCGATGGGCCTATAACTTTAGCGTACCGGGACATGACGAGGACTACATTCCGCAGAACTCTCCGCCCGCGCAGCAAACAGACCAGCACGCCTCCAGTGCCGATGAAGATCTTTCCTCGCCAAATGATCTGAAGAGGGACAGCGATGAAGCCTGAACACCATAGCCGCAAAGACGATGCTCAAGAACACAATAACCTTGAGCAGAATGGCCAGCCAAATCAAGCCAAGGTGACCCTCAGCCCGGACGCCGACAGAAAGTACTTTCCACCCATAGAAAATGCTTCTGCCTCCACCGGGGTCTGGCTCCTGATCGCAGTGGTCACTATGCTGTTTTTTCTGTTCTCGGTGGCCTACCGGATCAGGATGACTCTCAATGACTGGCAACCAATCGGAGAACCGTGGCAGCTCAGTATCAGCACTGCTATGCTTGTCATGAGCTGTGTAGCAATGCACCTGAGTTGTCGCAAGGCAGCACTGCTGCCCTCCGTCCATGCCTGCCGCGCCTTGCTGAACCTCGCGGTATTTTTTACGTTGGGCTTTGTTGGGACTCAGCTATGGGCATGGCAACACCTGCTTGCATTGAATTACAGTGTCGGGGGCAACCCGGCCAACAGTTTTTTCTACCTGTTAACTGGCCTGCATGGACTGCATGTGCTGGGTGGGCTGGTAGCCCTGGCGATAGCGGTTTACCACGCTGTCCGCAGACGCAGTGACTCCCTTTACCCGTCACTGAACCTCTGCACCCGGTATTGGCATTTTTTACTCTTTGTCTGGTTGTTTTTATTGGGGCTGTTGCGATTTACATAAGAGGTAAATACGTATGGCCGATTCCCCGTCAACCCAGTCCGGCCAATGGGCATCCATCGTTGCGGACTACTCTGCGGACCAAGCCGTATTCCGCATATCATCCAACAAAGCCATGATGTGGCTGTTCCTGCTAAGCGATATCTTTGTCTTCGGCTGTTTCCTGACCGGCTATATGGCGGTCAGAATGACAACCACCACCCCATGGCCGATCCCCAGTGAAGTCTTTGCCCTGACCATCGGCGGTCAGTCGATTCCGCTGATCCTGATTGCAATCATGACGTTCATTCTGATCACCAGCAGCGGCACCATGGCGATGGCCGTCAATGCAGGGTACCAACGAAAACGCCGCCTCACGGCACTCTTGATGGTGATCACTGCCCTGTTCGGCCTCAGCTTTGTCGGCATGCAGGCATTCGAATGGACCAAGCTGATAGAGGAAGGTGTTCGCCCATGGGGTAACGAGTCAGGGGCAGCCCAGTTCGGGGCAAGCTTTTTTATGATCACAGGTTTCCACGGCTTGCACGTCAGTATCGGCGTTCTCTATCTGCTTATTGTGGCCGCAAAGGTATGGCGGGGAAACTACGAGCGCAGTGGCAACTACGAGATCGTCGAGATCGCCGGCCTGTACTGGCATTTCGTCGATCTGGTCTGGGTTTTCATCTTCGCCTTTTTCTACTTGTGGTAGGAGGATTTGAACATGGACACTGAACACTCAAGTTCGACCGAGCATAAGCAGCAACATCCAATCAGCCTGTATCTGAAAATATGGGGGCTGCTATTTGTGCTCAGTACCCTGTCTTATATGGTCGACTTTTACCATCTAGAGGGACTGCTGCGCTGGAGCCTGATCTTGCTGTTTATGGTGCTGAAGGCCGGCCTTATCGCCAGTGTATTTATGCACATGCTGTGGGAACGGCTGGCCTTGGTTTACACCATTTTCTTACCCCCACTGGTACTCTTGGTTCTCGTGATTCTGATGGCCAGCGAGGCCGACTACATATTCCAGCTGCGGGAAGTCTTTTTTAACGAATAGTTGGTAATATAACAAGGAGGCTCGCAAGCCTCCCTGTTTATTTTCTTCTTTTCTTCAACGCTTCGGACACATTACTACGGCAGCGTTCTCTTCATTTTCGCCCAGCCATTCTGGGTTGCTATCAACCAGTGCGGTGGAGCCTTGCCTATTCCGGCGGGCTTTAACTTGTCATGGGCCAAGGTCACATTGGCCAGAGTAATCTCCTGGTTTGGCTCTACATCAACCATTAATACATGCTTGCCTGATTTCAGCACCTGCTTGAGACGGCGAAACTGGTAGTGCAGCTCCTGAATCCCGAACAATCCGCCTTCCCAGGTAATAAATCCGAGCATCACAATGGCCAGCATAACGAACGGAACCCAACCCACTGTTTCAGTCGCACCGGACAGAAAAGCAACGAGCAGTACCGCTGCCGCCGCACAGACACCGACAACAGCACCAATCTCGGTCGAGTGGATAATATCGTTACGCATAATAGACTTCACAGGGTGAAGATGGTGATGGCTGGCAACCTCGGTATCGTTATCGGTCAAAACATGGATTTGCGGCGGGCTGATACCGCTCAACTCCAGTTCATATTCCACCAATTCCAGGTCGTCTAAGTCATCGCTAATGTAAAAGACCCGCTTCATTATGGCCTCCCGACACTGAATACCTCACTGAACCCATGTCTTATTCATTCAGAGCGATGTCAGTGATTAGCAACAATAGAAAAAACTATTCGTAGTTAAATTTTAATACACATTCAGCCTATTATTTTGGCTTGCTGACATTTCTCTGACTTTTCCCTAACAATCGCTGCGCCCACACCGCATATACTCGCGTGAACAATTGAATATTGACCATTTTGCAGCAATGAAAAAACACCCATTTTTTAGCATCATTCTGTTTACCCTGTTTCTTGGCGGCTGTCAGCTAACCCACGTAGAGGGCGAAGTTGACGGTGTAAATATCAGAGCAACAACTGACGAAAGCAAGACTAGCAGCAACCATGGAAATGGCAGTTTCTGTCCGCCGGGACAGGCCAAAAAAGGCAACTGCTAATATAGTCCCCTAACATTCACTCCGGTGTTAGGGGAGATAGCGAAATACATCCAGTCCGTCAGGGTCGATATCTGGATTGCGACCACTGACGATATCTGCCAGCATTTTTCCTGAGCCGCATGCCATGGTCCACCCCAGCGTACCGTGACCCGTATTGGTGAAAAGGTTGGCAAAAGGCGTCTTGCCGATCACTGGCGTACCGTCCGGCGTCATTGGTCGCAAACCACTCCAGAACTCCGCTTGCTTGATATCTCCGCCTTCAGGAAACAGATCCTGAATGACCATCGAAATTGTCTCTTTCCGCTTTTGGGTCAGGCTGAAATCAAACCCTGCCAGCTCGGCGGTACCTGCTACCCGGATACGATCCTCAAACCGTGTCATGGCTACCTTATAGGTTTCATCCATCACGGTAGATAACGGTGCTGCCGTTGAATCTGTCACAGGTATGGTCAACGAATATCCTTTAACCGGATAGACAGGAAGCTCCATGCCAAGTGATCCCAGCAATGATGTGGAATAGCTGCCCATTGCCACCACATACGCATCCGCGCTGAGTTCTCCGGCACTGGTGGTGACCGAGGAGATACTGCCGTTGTTGTGGTTCAGGCGCTCCACCGACGTATCAAACATGAATTTTACCCCAGCCTGTCTGGCAAGCTCTGTCAGCTGCTGGCAGAACAGGTAGCAGTCACCAGTCTCGTCATCCGGCAGGCGCAGCCCGCCTACCAGCTTGTCTTTTACCTTCGCCAGTGCCGGCTCGGCCGCGATACAGCCCTTCACATCCAGCTCTTCATAACGGGTGCCGCTATCAGCCAGTACCTGAATATCTTTGGCGACCGCTTCTATCTGGGCTTCATTGCGAAACACCTGCAATGTTCCTTGCTGTCGGCCCTCATAACTTAAGTCTTCCTGCTGACGAAGTTCCAACAGACACTCACGGCTGTAGTTAGCAACCCGCAGCATCCTGGCCTTGTTAATCTGATATTTTTTCTGGTTGCAATTAGCCAGCATTTTCGTCGCCCATAAATACAGTTCCGGCGATACCGACGGTTTGATCTTCAGCGGCGCATGTTTTTGTAACAACCACTTCATGGCTTTTACCGGGATCCCCGGAGCCGCCCAGGGTGAGGAGTAGCCGTACGAAATTTGTCCGGCATTGGCAAAGCTGGTTTCTTCCGCGCTCTTGGGCTGCCTTTCGACCACAGTCACATCATGACCGGCCTCGGCCAGATACCACGCCGACGTTAAACCAATAACACCACTTCCCAATACAATTACTTCCATCTCACGACTCTCTAGTTTGCAGGCGACTTTATGGAACGGAGAATGCGTTATTTACATTTACATAACAATCGATAATATTTAACAGCAGTGTTTAGTTTTACTAAAAGCAGACGGAAGAGCTTTTCATGCAACCGATCAAAAGCAGTACCCTGGCCGGTCTGGCAACCTTTGATATTGCGGCCCGCTTCGGCAGCTTCACCCAGGCTGCCGAACACCTGCACATCACAACTGGCGCTGTCAGCCAGCAGATCCGCCAGCTGGAGCATCAGCTCAATTTTCCTTTATTTGACAGACACTCACGAGGTATTCGCCTGACAGAAAAAGGACAACAGCTGTACGCAGTAGTAAGCCAAAGCCTGAATGATATTAACCAGACCGTGGCAAATCTTCAGCAACCTGAAGCCGAAGGCGAGATTCGCCTCAAACTCACCCCTTCATTTGCCTTTAAATGGCTAGTACCAAGGCTTCAGAATTTCTATCAACAATATCCCGATATCAAGATCCAGACGTTTGCCGAAGGTGCGCTTGTCGATCACCAGGACACCAGTTTTGATCTGGTGATTGACTATTGCCGCCAGCCGCCGAGAAACGGGACCCTGCTGCTCAGCGAGAACCTGCTACCGGTAATGAGTCCCGGCTACAGAGACAAATTCGACTGGAACAACAAGGCATGTTGGGAAGCTGCAACATTGCTGCATGATGCGATGCCATGGCGGGAAGCTCGTCAGGACTTTGAGTGGCACTACTGGTTCCAGACAATGAATATCTCTGCCGACAGCCAGCATGGGCACTACTTTAACCGCACCGATATGGCCATGGCTGCTGCTGAAGCCGGATTAGGGGTTGCGATGGCCCGCTGTGCACTCATCAACAAGGATTTTGCAACCGGCAGACTGGTGTCTCCTTTCAAGCCGATACCGGCCAATGCCGGATACTATCTGATCCAGCACCGTGACAATCAGGCAATAGCCTGTTTTGTCGACTGGCTCGATACTCAGGTACTAAAAATCGATGAGCAGATACTTTTTCCAAATGAATAAGTGTGTGCTAACAATTGATTCCCCAAGTCACCTCATCAGGCTGAGTTAAATGGCCAGGGAGAAAGTGGGCCCATTCATGCTTTGAGCACAACAGGAGAACAGCAATGTTATACAAAAAAGGACTGGCTATCGGGCTATTGGCATTTTCTATCGCAGCCCAGGCAGCAACATCCGAGGATTTAGTCAAGACAACGCATTCATGGGATGGGCAAACACTTCCGGCCTACACGCTGAATCAGCCAGAAGTCACCATCAAGAAGATCACCGTAGCTCCCGGTGAAAAGCTGCCTTGGCACCAGCACCCGGTGATCAATGCCGGCATACTATTGAGTGGTGAGCTAAGAGTAACCACAACAGATCAGGTACTGGATCTCAAAGAAGGTGATACCATTGTCGAGGTAATGAACACCTCGCACTTTGGCGAAAATACAGGCAAGACACCTGCAGAAATCATTGTATTCTATCTTGCCGAGAAGGGAGCAGAAATCACCGTGCTAGATAAAAAATAAAGCAGACCATGGGCCTGCTCTAAAGCTTTTGTCGAGCTAGCGCACTAAAACGCTGATTTATCAATAATACGATCAACCGGGGTAAGGTCTATCTGACTGACCCTTCGCTCTCGCTCAACGGTTGAATCACCAAAATGAATTAGCTCTTTATCTTTGGTGACAAAATATACGCCTTCCAGATACGGCTCAGTTACTTCAATATTGGTGTATGTCGAGCGCCCTTCTCCAGAACAAGTATCGAACACCATAGAGCCCCAAACAAAAGCGGAACCGTCTTGTTTAACAGCAACATTATAATTGCCCTGTGAGGCGGTCTTATCGATACCAGATAACATAGCCTCCTCATCGATAGTCACGTCACAAATGTCATTCCAACTCAATACCTGAGCCGAAGCAATTTTTAACGCCCAATGCGATGTCCTTGCCGGGTCATCAAGCTGTTTGTAAACATCAGGGTTATTGGCCGACAGTTGGACCCCATCTGTACCCTTACCCCAGAAAGTAATCTGGTCATCATCATGATAAGCAGCAAACGCCTGCGGTAAGCTGATAATTTTATTTACATTATTTAAATTAACCTGTTCAGTCGAGCTATCAGCGCCAAAGCCTGCGTTTTCAGGCAAACCCCACGTCAGCACGGTGCCATCATTTTTGAGCCCGGCAAAAGCAAAACCGTTAAATGCAACTGACTCAATTCCTATAAGCGGCTCGGTTAGTTTCGTGCGATCATCAAGCTTACTAATGTCACCCCATACAACCACTTCCCCGGATTGCGTTAACGCAATATAGCCACCTTCTGCTGCTTGCACTTCGCGAATATTTACGAGTTTTTCTTGAACAGAACTTGAGTCACCACCATTGTTCGGATCACCCCATGAAACTGCACTCCCATCAGTATTCAAAGCAATAAATGACTTATTATTTGAATAAATAGCCTTAACTTTTTTGAGATATGGACGGGCCAGCGTCAAGTCGCCCCCCATAGCACTATCTCCATAGGTATATAAGCTGTGATTAGTTGTCAGAGCCGCAATGGCACGATGTGTAAATACCACCTCTTTAACATCGGCAACGTTTACGTACTTGCTTTCACATTCACCAGTACCATTATTACAGTCAATATATACAACATGCAGCAAACCGCTTTCTTCCAGCCCGGCGATAATATCTTGTCTGCTCTTCAGCCATTTCAATTTCTCTGCCCCAAATTGCTCCCCATTCTTGGCTCTCACTCTCGGGTCGCCCCAGCTAAACACCACACCATTACTACGCTGTGCTGCAAAAAAACCTCCATTTCGAACGCCAGGGCTACTGGTTAGCATAATCACATCGGAAAGCAGCGGTCTGACATCATCCCTAATTCCATCCTGATAATTTCCGTCATTCTGCCAATTAAAACCCCATGTAGATACCGAACCGTCTGTCATCAAGGCAGCAAAACTATGAGTACTTTGTACCAATTCCGATATGTGAACAGGCTGATAAGTGACATATTGGGTATCGCTATCACTTCCGCGCGCAGAAAAAGCGGTTACCGATAAAGTTACCGGCTGTCCCGCATACACTGGGATCATCATGAAATCTTTACCGGACTGGCGATATACATCACTATCACTTGTTTTTACCGTCCAGGTATATTGTGTCTTAGCCGGATCACAATATTCACACACCGAACTGGCTGTAACCGTCGCGCCAGGAACAAGCGTATTCTGCTTATCTAATGAAAGGACTTTCGGCTTGGCTACTTTAACAATACGGGACATCGTTGCCTTATTCCCTTGCCCATCAGTCGCCGAATAGACCACTTCAGTTTCACCCACTACCGACGTATCAACCTCACCGTTTTCAATGACAACGGTTACCTCACCATCGATATTATCAACGGCGTTGGCTCCTAGCTCCTGATAACTCGCTCCCAAAGCGAGCTTTACACTGCTCTCGCCATTTAATGATAACTGCGGTGCTTGCTGATCTTGCACGGGAACGACATGAACAGTCCGCTCAATCGTTGATGAGTTTCCAGCTTGATCTACTGCGATATAGCGAATAGTGTACACACCAACCTGCTGACTATTGACACTTCCTTCACTCGTCACTGAAACTGTGCCATCCACATCATCGACAGCTGTTGCTCCTTCGTCCTGATAATTCTCACCTAAGATAACCGTCAGGTTCTGACTACCACTAATCGAAATAACAGGGGCCTGTGTATCTTGTTCCTTACCGACTGGTTGAAGTGATTCTGTTTGTTCATTTGCTTGAGGACTGATTGTTGCGTCAGATGAAGAGCCGCCACCGCAAGCAGAAAGAAGCAAAGCTAACGGGATGATGATTGAATATTTCACTATTATTCGCTCTTTGGATAAGTTTAAGCTGAATATAATGAAGGCTTATAAATCATACAATTAGAATGGTTTATAGTAGACTAGTAATGTGAAAACGATCTTATATTAAACACATTTCACACATAGTGGAATCGTTGAAGGGAATACTGGTGCTTGAACCTAAACCAATTACATTCAAGCACCTCCTGACTAGTTGTAAGCCATCTAGTGAGGAAAGCAATTCAGTGAACTAACAAATACTGATTTTGGTCGATGCCTTGTTCACATTACCTGCATTGGTTGCTATCTGACGAGCAATTGCCAGAGGCTGGTTTTCTTTTAGCTGATCAAACAGCGCCGCTTTTGTCTTGAGCTCTTCGAGCTCAGCTTTGTCTATGATTGTCTGGTGCACAGGGATCGGGGCTGTATCGCATTAAGTTACCTTCTGACACGAAGGGCTCGCATTCGATACCATGGAGATATAACACACCTTTGTGGTTCATGAAATTAGAATCGCTACGATTTAGATCCAGAGCCTGACCGTTTATATCACTGGCCCAAAATGCTGGCGAAGACTGAGCTATCGCTGCTGTTGCACTGAAGTCCCAAAGGCTTCCCCCGCCTTTCTGAGCCTTAGGTAGTTTAAGGTAACACGCGGGAGGATTCTCAAACACACCAATCGCATTCATCACCGCACCACAGCTATTCACTATCTTCAGCCCATCATAGCCCTTGGTCTTTATCAAGCGATCAACTTGTTCAACGCAAGTCTGGTAGCGGGGATCACCTTCAAAGCTACGATCAATATACAAAGTAACACAGCGATGCTTCGTCACAGGATGCCAGGGTAAGCCATTTTTCTGCAAAACGGGATGATCGTCAGAGACCAGTGCCTGATACGTATCACCCGTTGCCGGGTTATGAACCACACCGATAACAGGATCACCCGATTGGCTCACCAGGGCGATAGATACTGCAAAACCCGCCGAGCCCTCAATGAACGGCAATGTGCCGTCTAACGGATCGATACACCAGAAATAATGTTTTTGGCGCCGAGCATGTTCAGTAATATTGTCCTCGCTGGCATTCTCTTCGCTAAGGACAGCCAAATCATATTGCTCGATGCTCGGCTGGAGAACATCAAGAATCAATGTCTGGCTATGAAGATCGACCTGGGTGACAACCTGTGAGCTCAAGCTGTTACCCGCCGCCTTATGATCAACTTTCAACTGCGACCGATCAAAAGTGGCTATGTATCGCCCGGCGGTAAGCGCAGCCTCGGTCGCTAACGCCAAGAGTTTTTCTAGCTGTGAATTAGACAGTTTCATCATTTACCTCATTGGAACCCAATTGCGCCAAGGCTTGCCGCGTCAGGCCTTCGGTATAGACGTTGATCTTCCAGTGATCCGGGCACCAGCCTTTGACAAAGCGTTGAAAGTCCGCCCAGGCCACACAATATAACGGTCGCCACTCCCGCTCAATCTGCGCCGGGTCAAGCTTCGGTTTCAACTCGGCAACAGCGTGTTGAAGTTCAGCAAAATAGTAATCAAGCAGGCTTGGAACACGATCTTCGCACTCATCAAAAGGAATACAGCTGCTTATAAACAAGATAACATCCTTCATACCACACCCTTTGCCGACATATTGAAAGTCGACGGCTGCCGCACGATCACCTTCGGGTGTAAAGCAGAAGTTCGCCAGTTTGGCATCACCATGCACCAAGGTTTGATAACGACTCTGTTTCAGCGCTTGATCGATGATTCCGGCCGCCTGCTTAAGCGGAAAATCAGCCAGTGCCGCCAATTCGTCAGGTCGTGTCTCCAAATGCCAGTAGGTACCGCTTTGCCATAACCCGCGAGGCTCTTGAGCAAGATGTTGGGCATGAAAATAAGCAAGCCAACGAAGACAAGCCTCTACCTGAACCTGCGTCGCCTCTTTGACAACGTCACTAAAACCGAGCGTTTTCAGATCCTCAAGCACGATAAGTATTTCATTATCATGCTGTTCGACATAAAGGCTCTTGGGTACCGGGCACTGCTTAGAACAAACATTGGCATAACCCTGATACCAGCTCACCTCAACCCGATAGGAAGTCAACTTACGTTGATGAGATAGTTCGGTATTCCAGCCTCTGGGGTGGTGTTTAGGCTGTGGCAACTTGATATGTTTAACAATCACCGACTCATATTGACTATTGTTCAATGCCGCGCGAAACAACTCCCCGTACCCTCCCCACAACGGCTGGATAAGCTGAATGTCAGCAATGCTCTTAGCTCCCGTCACCCGGGAAACCTTGTGCAAGATACCTGTAGATATAGTCATGTTTTCGTCAATGAGAGTGATTGTCAGGCTAGTGTACAAAATTCTGCATGAAAACACCTTTTCAATGTAGAAGATGGCCCAATCGTTCAAAAAACCAGCAAACAGTTAGATTTCCGTGATTTTCTCCGCATTTTTCCGACTTAATAAGCAACTGAAATCACAAATAAATTACAAAATGAAAAAACTAGCATATTGATTTAATATCAGTTTTCAAAAAGTAGCATTATTTTATTATCTTTTTTTGATCTGTTACGTTTATATCTCAATTTAATATTTGAGCTAGCTATGACCAACAATACCACTAATTTAACTATCGATGAAATTGAAGACAAATTAACAAGTCTTTCTGTTTCTGACGATTTCTTAGCAGTGCTAAAAGATTCATCCACAAACAATTCTGATATCGCGGAACTGTTATATCAGTATTATCTCAACGTAAGTGATTATAATAACGCAATATATTATCTAGAACTCAGTGACAAGTTCAATGATAGCTATGCACAACTCTATCTTGCCTCCCTTTACCAGCAAGGCAAACACTGCGATAAAGACGAGGATCGAGCTCAGGCTTTGTTCGAGCGTTCAGCGCTAAATGGCGACTCTGAGGCTCAATACGAACTAGGTGCCAGCCTGCTATTAAGTGCAAACAGCCAGGAAGAGATTGAACAAGGCGCCTATTGGTTAAATGAGTCTTACCTCAATGGTAATGATGACTCAAAACTATTACTCGATGCTATCTAACCACTTTTCGTTATTAATCAATAAAAAACAGAACAGGAATAATAAAAAAAGACATTCACTGCGCTATCTTCAAAATCGACAAAAGTATATCAATACCGTATTATATTCCCCGCATCCCAAGGGGAATATTACATTAATTTCAACAAGCTACTTCATCAATACTAACACCACCTCCTGACTGTTTTATTTCAGCGCCCAATAACACTCTCTCTTCCTTTTTTTACACCTTCATTAAAGAGCAATAAATACCTTAATAGATCAAATATTTATTTTTTGTAGGCATACCAACATTCTCTATCAGCACTACGTGAAGCATTTCGAAAACTGTAACAAAGGCAGCGTTATGATCAGATAATCAGCTGGCCATAACGGTTAAAGGCATATCGGCTTACTACCGCCAGAGAGGTTGCAGCAGACAATGTCGCCGAGATAAAGATCGCCACCATGATCACAAGCTGATACTTAACGGCCAGCAATGGCTCGGTCCCGCCTAATATCTGGCCTGTCATCATTCCCGGCAGGCTGACAATACCCAGTGTAGTCATGGAGGCCAATTGAGGTGCCAGGGCCGTTTTTATCGCTGTTTTAATAAACGGCTGTGCCGGGTTTGGTGCTCCCATCGCCATATAAAACTGATACTCGTTTTGCTTTTCCTTTAGACCACTGTACCAGCGCTCAATCGCCAGCACGTTAGCCGTCAGGCAGTTTCCGAGCAACATACCGGCAACCGGGATCATGTACTGCGCCTGCCACCAGGGATCGGCCTGGATCACACCAGCCAGCAGCGCTGGCAGTATAACCAGCAGAGCCACTACTTGTCCGGCAATCACAGCCGGCATCACAGCCTTCAGTTTCACTTCCGCCCGGCGACAAATGCTGTATCCGGCTACCACGATCATAACCGTTAGCCATAACACATTGAGCCCCAAATTTTGAAACTCAAACAAGGCTTGCAGATACAAGCCAACCACGGCTAGCTGTAATGTCATTCGCAGTGCGGCCACAACCACTGCCCTACCCAAGCCTAGCTGCCAGCGATGAAACAATAATAACGGGATCAACAACAGCAGATAGAAACCGCCCATTGCCAGATTGCTTATATTCAATGCTTCATTCATGGTTAGCCTCCATTGCATGCTGATACTGACAGGCTTGCAGCCAAGCTGGATCATGTGAGACAGACACCATCGTCAGAGATTGCTCCGAGAGAACGGCAATCACCTTATCCCGAGTAGCCGGATCGAGAGCTGATGTCGGTTCATCAAGTAACCATACCGGACGTGACATCAACAGTGCCCTGGCAATAGCCAGCCGTTGTTTCTCGCCACCAGATAACTGAGAGGCCATCTTGGTTAATGGATGAGATAGTGAAACTTTTGTCAGGGCGGCAAGGCATTGCTGTTCATCCGGCAGAGGTGATTTCATCGCTTTCAGACACCAAGGCAGAAGGAGTACTTCCCCAATGGTTTCAGCCCCCATTACAGGTTGTTGCGGCAGATAACAAAACTGCTGTCGCCACCAGCTAAGCGACTCGGCATCCACCAACTTGCCTTGCCACTTGAAGCTGCCGGTAGAAGCAGGCCGCAATCCGGCAAGTACTTGCAACAAACTGGTTTTCCCGCAGCCAGACGGGCCAGATATAGCCAAATGATCGCCTTTGTGCAGTGTTCGGGTTAAGTAATGATGTCTGGAGCTTTCCAGACCGGAGCCAAGATGACTGATAGCCAATTCATTGTTTATTGATTGTTTCATCTACTCTTCATCCAAACGACTCCCGACCCTTGCAGTCTAAAGACTCAATAACCATGATTCAAATTGATGAAAATCATCTAGCTAACCAGTTTGATTCATGCTTTCGTTCCTCCAGAGAGAACCGCATTAAAAAAGGCTTTAACAACATTACTGTCATTAAAGCCTTCATATATCATCACCTGCAACAATTAACTCATCGCAGCTTATATAGATTTCTTACAACTTAAAGCGGGTGATCAATGCCTGCAGTTCTTCACCCAGTTTCGCAAGTTCCTGACTGGATGCAGAAGTTTGCTCGGAAGCCGCAGCCGTTTGATCAGACACATCCTGAATCGCATTGATCCGCACATTTACATCTTCTGCCACATCACTCTGCTCTTTGGCAGCATTGGCAATCTGCAGGTTCATATCCGTAATAGTTGCCACTTCTTCGGTTATAGCCGCCAGGGTCTGGTTGACATCTTCAGCCATTGTGACCATCTGCTGCACTTGCTGCTGGCTATTGCCCATTTCAGTGACAGCTGATTCACTCCCCGTTTTCAGGGTTGTGATCATGGATTCAATCTCGACGGTCGAGTCTTGTGTTTTCTGGGCCAGCGCGCGGACTTCGTCTGCGACAACAGCAAAGCCTCGGCCAAACTCCCCTGCGCGTGCAGCTTCAATAGCTGCATTCAATGCCAACAAGTTGGTTTGATCGGCAATGCCTTTGATGACATCGAGAACCGAAGCAATACTTTCGCTATCATCACGAACCTGCTGAATAACACCTGCCGATTTCTCCACATCAGATGCCAACTGGTTCATCCCCTGTACCGTACCGGCCACAAGTTCATTACCTTTTTGTGTTTGTTGGTTAGCCTGCTTGACCGCTTCAGAGGTAGAATTCGCTCGGTTGGCAACTTCTTGCGAAGTCGCATTCATCTCGGTCATTGCTGTCGCAACTTGTTCTATATCCGATTTCTGCGCATTAACCCCGGCACTGGTTTGCGTCGTCACCGCCGACAGCTCTTCTGAAGCTGTCGCAATGTGGTTGATACTGTCATTGAGGCGAACCATCACTTGCTGCAAATGACAGCTCATCGTACCGATAGCTACAAATAAATCACCGATCTCGTCTTTTCTGTTCGCCTGAATATCAAGAGTCAAATCACCTCCAGCGATCTTCTGGGTCATCGCTACCGCCTCATGCAGCGGACGAACTATCTGGCGGGTAATAATCACACTGACAACAAGACCGGCAATAATACCGAACAGGGCAAGTACAATACTGGTAGCTTCAATGGTCCAAATATTATCAGCCAGACGGGTCTTCTGGATCTTACGGATCTCATCAGCCAGCGACTGGGCCTCACGGGCATTTATCAGCATAGCTTCATTGGCCTTTTCCATGCTGGATGCGTAATTCACATAATTATTGAACGACACGGTATACTGGCTGACATTTTCCAGTACTTTATCAGCCATTTCTTTATGCTTTGTTGTGCGATAGCGATTTTTCAGCTCATTCATCAACTGAGTCATATCCGCAATATGTTCCTCGACCCGAGTAGCATATTGATTATCCAACGTTAGCATGAAGTTCTTTTCGGCACGGCGGGTCTCCAACATCCATTTGATAAGGCGATTTGCATCGTCACCCTTTTCAATTTCCAGAGCAATGCGCTCGCCTTCAGCTTGCGCTGCTATCAATGCCTGATACGCCGTTTTATGATCCTGGCGGACACTCGTTAGCAACATATCAACATCTCGGGCACGCTCTCTCATGACCTCAGATGCTTGCTGTCCTCGTAGCTTTAGATCCATGTAGTTATTGAACTCACGGTGATAAGCTCTCGTTGCTGCTATCATCCGATCCATGTTCACTTTGTCATCCTGCTCGTCAGCGTTATTTTTCTTCTCTTCCGCCAGCGAGATGAGGTCGTTAACAACCTTGTTGATCCCTGAAACAGAACTATCAGTACCTCTGATAACATAATTTTTTTCGTTAATACGAGCTTCTTTAATGAATTTAACCATCCGGTTTACATCATCCGCCGTATCGACATCCTTCTCTAGGGATGTAAAACCAAGAAATGCATTCATGGTCAAGAATGACATCAATATTAATATTAATCCGAAACCAAAAGATAACTTGGTTCCTACTTTTAAATTCTGGATATTAAACATCAATAGCCTTGTTGCAGTGAAAGTAATGGCGCAATAAAAAATGCACACGAATTGGTTATTCGCATGCATCACATATTATCAAGGCAGAATAGTATACAGTATATCAATGTATTTTAAAATTTCATTAGACGCTATTTTTTATCTATCCTAGTAAACATGTTTATAATTTAACCCATACCTATCAAGCCCTATGAAATTCTCATTAGACATACAACACTCCCTAACACACCAAATAAGAATAGGCCGTGAAAATAAATTAACAGGAGATTTCACCTGTAACACAATGTAAGTTAACATCTAAAAGAAATAAGCAAAATGACATAAGAGATAACTATTACACTGTTATAAAACCAACACCTCGCAACTACAAATTAATAACATCGCATCGATATTGATCATTATTTAATTCATATAGATATCACATTACAACCTTTTATCAATAATAACCCTTCACAATATTTTTAATAAAAAAGCCACTTACACTTATTGGTAAATGGCTTTTTCAACCGACCTACATCCCCTATTAATCGCCCTCACGGTACTGCTTTTCTACCTCGTCCTGCGGCTCAAACTCATCATACTCAACAGGCATAACCTCGTCGGCACTAAACCTTAACGACGCAGGGACCGAGTAGTTAGGCACATTATCGTAGCTAAAGACCGAATAGTATTTTGGCAAATTGGCATTACCAAACCTGTCAAAGGTATAACTGTCTTTGCCGGCATAAAGCTTCACACCATCAAACGGTGAACGTGGTGGATGAAAACTATTTCGAACCACATACGAACCGACAAAATCGGCATGTTCAGGATTGGTCCATGTTAATTTGACCAATCCGTTCTCCAAGCTTGCCTGTAGCTCTTGTGGCGCCTCAAGTGCCTGCTTACGCCGCTCTATATATTCAATCACCAGCTGAGGGCGCTGCTCGCTGTCGATTGTCTGCCAGTTAACCAGCGCATCTTTTTGACGCGATGCCGACGTGGCACGAATGATCAGATTGACCATTTTTTTGTCTCGATGGAATGACTCGAGGTGCTGTCTGGCTGAGCTATCAAACATAAATAATTGGCGTGGCGTTTTCCCCAACTCCTGGCTGCTAACTTCGTAACCGAGATACTCGATTTTTTCCCGATGTTTGACGCTGCAATAATCGAGATCATCCAGCTCGGCAATTTCTGCAGTGAACCGCATCGGCTGTGATACCCCACTCAAGGACTCACTCTCAATGGCAAAATAAGCCTGAGTGATCACGATATCGGATTCATCGCTAATACAAGACAGCGAAAATGCCACCTGACCAAATACCGTATCACCCTCAGAATCAAACCCACACTGTAACTCCCCTTGCTGTAGCTTATTCTGGCTGATGGTATGGCAATCAGATGCCGCAAGCGCCAGCTGGTAGGGGCGACGAGTATAAATAAGGTCTAGGCAAGGACGATAATGGATCCCGCCACCAAAGCGACCATAGCCAATATCAAACTGCATCATTTGCGAATCGTTGCCGAGCGGCAAACTGTCCGGACCTTGCAGTCGAAGCAGCAACCGGCCCTTTTCAAGCTGATCCTGTACCAGCTGTTTTTCCATAGCACTAAAACGCCAGCTTTTCCAAATTCCCTGAGTCAGCTGATCAGAGTCAATCGCATCACCCAGCGTCTGCAGTGGTGCCGCATGATGGATATCGTCATAGGCAGATAATTCACTGATGTCATCCGGATTAAGAATCGATACCGACCACTCGCCATAATTTTCAATTTTTGCCCCTACCCGATTCATCGGATACAGCGAGAACACTGCATTCTTGATAATGGCATCAGACGGGATCCTGTCCATATCAAAAGCAATGACGCCGTAGCACACTCCCTTGGTCTTATTTACCCCGATAAATAGAGAGTTATGACCAAAATGTTCCGCATTATGGCTTTGAGTCAGCTCACCGACATAACCAATTTGCTCCGGTTTGGGAAATAACGTAAAAGAGAACTCATCTTTTTCCAAACAGGTCTTTATTTTTACCTCGGGGGAAAACGGCGATTTTATCCGGCTCACCCGGTTTACTTTACGCAAATTGTAATAATAGCGATGGCCTGATTTTAACTGCTTGTCGATATATTCATTCTGCGAGGTAATTGCAATTAAGTTTTCCCGGGTGCAATGATATTTCGGCGACTCACTGCGATATACCTGATAATAGCAACCTTCATCATCCGATGAATGATCCCAGCACAGAATCGCCTGATTGGCCGTTATCTCCCTGACCGTAAAGTTTTCCGGTCGAGTTGGGGCCAAATCCGAGTAATTAATGGCATTACCCAGTGCATACAATAAAGCCGGGATATTTTCATCCACACTCTGCGACATGTTAATCAGATAATCGGGAATATTCCTGCTGCCGACTTCCACCACGGCCGACAATATCCCGCGATCATAATAATACTCACGTCCGCTACCATGGATCAGGTTAGCCGGTGGCTTGCCGCGATGAATACCGTACTGACGTTGTGTGACCTTATATATTTCCTGAGCCATATTGGCACACAGAATGTTTAAGTCTGTCCCTTCAATTTCAGCTTCATGGTTAAACTTGTGTGCAGGAAAAAACACATTCCCCTGTGAATGATAATCCAACGCAATCCGAATGTTCCTGTGCGCCTCCACAAAGTGTTTGATAGCCTGAGTTTCAGGTTCCGAGAATGGCCCGGGGCCACCATAGATATTCGACTGGGTATCATTTGAGCGACGGAAGTTAATACCAAAGTTACGGTTCAGATCGACTCCAAATGTTCCATCGCCATTATCTCGCCGGTTCTTGCGCCAAAACGAGAAATGCTTGCGAGAATACTCGAAACCATCCGGATTGAGACAAGGCACCATGTATAACGTGTTACGGGTCAGCGCTTCGACGACATCCGGATTACTGGGGTAATTATCAAGCAGGTACTGAACAAAATTCACCGCCAGCTCGATACCGATCCACTCGCGAGCATGAATTGTCCCGGTATACAGCAGTGCCGGCTTGAGATGGGCGTACGCCACATCCTGCGATACCGTCACCATCATTATCGGCCGACCTTCATGAGTCTCCCCAATGCTTTCCAGCCGAATGAGGTTGGGGTACCTTTCCATTGCCTGAGTCAGGAAGTCAAGCGTCTCCTGATAAGACAGGTATTGTTTTTTCATTGCCGCCCCCTAGCAGACAAGCTCATGATCTTCCCAGCACCGAAGTATCGCCTCGAGTTTCTTCTGCTTGAGGTTTCTAAACGCCGTCAACTGCTGCGGTTCATGCTCAAGCGCATATAACACACCGCTCACACCGAGCGTATCGACAATTTCCTGCGACAACACGTTGCCAATACCTTTCACACTCTGAAAGAAGGCCACAAGCTGTTCAGGCTCAGGTAGGTGCCCGGCATCAGGCTCGGGCTGAACTTCAAGCTTTGATTCAGAAACCGCTCCAGGTAAGGAGTGATGATCTGCCACAGTAACTTCTTGATGATCTTCAATGCCGGTATCAAGAAAACTGTCTGGCTGATTGATTTGAGTTTGTGTTTGTCCGTTGCCAACTGCCCCATGCTCATTACGGTTGTATGGGTTGACTCCGGACAACCGGTGCATATCCTGGAAATTCCATGCCTCACTCGGCCACTCTTCGCCTCGAACATGGCGTGTTTCTAGCAGAGAGTACTGCTCATCAGCGGGAGCATATTCACCGGTATCTGTCGAATGACTAGCCTGACCGAAACTAATATGTCGCATCGTACGTAGCAACGAGGAATCAATCTTGCCCAGCTCTTCCCAGTTTTTATGGGCAAAATACGGTTTGTCGAAGCGCTGTGGAGCCAGTAGCCACATCAGGTACTGACCAATCCAGTCACGAATATAGGGGAAGGCAGCAAAGGCCGTCGCACACTCCAAAATGGTGTATTCATCATCGGTACTTACCGCGATATCGCAGGCCCAGTACTCAGCATTGGCTGCCTTCGATGCCCGAACAGCGAGCTCCAACACTTCCTCGGGAACATTCTGATAGTCCATGCTACCGCCCTGGCTGGTATTGGTCAGCCACTCTCCCTCGGGTGGCCGACGCCAAAATGCACAAACTGGCTGATGGCCCACCAGCATGACCCGGATATCCGCCTTCATTGGGACAAAGTCCTGGATATAGGCGGGGTAATAACGCTTCTCGGAGAACAGACGTACCGCCTCTTCGGCACTGTCGATCTTATGGACAAAATAACCGCCGTAATTCGACGGGCCATATGAGCGCTTCACAATCTTGGGATACTGGGTATCGTTGATGTAAGCCAGCGCCTCCTCAACCTGATAAAAAATCTTGGTTTTAGGGATCGGCAGTTGGTATTTGTGGCAAAAGTGCGTGACGTTTTCCTTGGACTTGTTACAGAACTGGCTATCCAGCGTCGGAATAAACCTCACCTCCGGCAAAGCGCGGGCAATCTCACGGAATGTTTCATAGGCAGTCGCCGGCACATTACCGATCAGAACATTAATTTTTTTCCTTTTTACTTCATCGATGAAACGCTGTTTGTCATTTCCCCAGTGATAGACCACCTGTTCAATCTTATCCGGCCAACCCTTGAAGTTAGACTTATCGAAAAAACGCAAAACATGATCGAGATAAAGCATACCAATCCTGGGTAAAGACTGCTCTGGCATGGTCATAGTATTTCTTCCTTAACAAGAGGGCTTGAAGTTGCGGCAAGATCAAGGGCAGCGAGATCAACAACGGCGGAATCCAGTTCACTGAGCTGGTCTTTTTTGGTCATTTCTTTGCAGACAGTCCGCTCAATAAGATCGACCAAGTAGGCAATCTTGGTATCGTTAAAATTGAGCCCGGCTTTTTCCTGATCCGGGGTAGCGAAGGCCGGGATCCCGTTCACTTCCAGCACCACATACTGCTGATGCTCAATGTCATAAATAATGTCGACGCCAGCCACTTCCAGACCGGTAACTTTAGCGGCCTTCAAAGCCAGTTCTATCACCTCGGGGGTTGGCTCGCGGCAAATCACACTGCCACCGCTGGTCACATTGGTTTTCCAGCTTCCCGATGCTGCCTTGCGGCCGTAGCAGGCCACAAACTTGTTATCGACAATATCTATCCGGTAGTCAGTAAAGTCATTTTCAATCACCCGCTCGATATAGAACTGCGGCGAGCTTTGCTTGGTGATATATGGGTGGATCAAGTCAAGATCACGTTCGCTCTCGAGCTTAATGATCCCATTCCCCCCCCAGCCGTTCACCGGCTTGCAGATAGCCTTACCCTGCCAGAACCGCAGGTGCTCCCTGAGTTGTTCGATATTGTTTTTGTTACAGACAATATAGTCTGAGGTAGGAATGCCGTGTTTCTTCAACAAATGCGCCGTTCGGAACTTATCTTCTGTCAGTTCAAACGCTGCATAGTTATTGATAGTCGGGACCATGCTGCTCAGGGTCTGGTACAAATACACCTGATAAGGCGTCTGCTGACCAGCGTTATAAGAAAAGAACAGGTCCAGCTCATCCATCATGTGACCATTGCAAAAAATACTGCCGTTGTGCGCCGAGGCCTCGCCCAGGTCAAGCCCGGTAATTGCCTCTATATTCCTTTCATTTAGCTGAGCAACAATCTTGCGCTCAATGTCTGTTCCACCTGAATTCTGATACATCCACAAACCAACACGGGGAGGGGCCATGATTTTCTCCTTAATCATTCAAACCTCAAAATATGCCACTAGAGCACAGAAAGATTACAACAAGGTAGTAATATGGTTTCATATCATAGTGTCGCATATTGCTGATAACAGTGAGCCAGGTGGAAATTCTCTGCGAGAATTCTGCAGTTCGCTAAATCTGAGGAAGGAATCAAGTTGTGAAAGGTATCAATTACGCTGATCTCAAAGCGTTGATAGAAGAGAACTCATGGACGCAAAACAAACAAGGTGTCGATGCGAATGGCAGAATGATGCAGGCTTGGCTGGAAGCTCTGGGAATGACCACCACTGTCTATTACCGGGAAAACATCGGTAACCATTTGCTATTTAGCAGCACAAAAGTAAACGGGCTGCCAAAGCTGCTTCTCTTAGGACATTTAGATACGGTTTTCCCGCCACATTCCTTCGAAGGTTTCAGAGAAAACGAAGAGTGGATTTACGGCCCCGGCAGCTGTGATATGAAAGGGGGCAACTTTGTCGCCCTGTCTGCACTGCGCAATGTATTTGCCGAACACGGCCAGCTTTGCAACATCGACTTTCTACTGGTCAGTGACGAGGAGACCGGCAGTGACGACAGCAAGGCCATCACCCGAGAGATTGCCACCAGGTATGATGCCTGCCTGGACTTTGAAGCCGCAGGCGAGGATCATGAAGTCGTCAACGGGCGAAAAGGCGTCGCAACCTATTGCGTCGAGCTTAACGGTGTTGCCGCTCATGCCGGTAACCAATACAGCCAGGGCAAAAATGCCAACCTCGCAGCAGCCAGGCTGCTCATCGCCATGACGGAGCTGACCAGCCTCGAGCAAGGAACCACTATCAACGTCGGCAAAATCAAAGGCGGGATCAGTGCCAACACTATCTCGCCACATGCCCAGTTAATGGTCGAAGCACGTTTCACCCAGGCCGACGAGCAACGACGTGTACTCGACGCTATCCCCACACTAATCCACCAGCACGGTATTGAGGGAGTAAATGCTAACTTGAGCGGCGGCCTTCAGCGAGATGTCATGACGCCATCCACTGAACAGCAGGCTCTCATTGATAAACTCTCCCAGTTGCTGGGATATCCGCTCAAGACCGAGCAACGTGGTGGTGTCAGTGATGCCAATGTCACTTCCGGAGCCGGACTACCGACACTCGATGGTTTCGGTCCTTATGGCGACGGTGACCATACAGAGTTCGAACGCGCCTCCAAGCGCAGTTTTTGCCGCCGTATCGAAGAAGTTACCGCAATAATTCGCCATTATAGCCCCAAACAAAGCACTATGAACTCATAGTAACGGCCTCCTCCCCCGACATTTCTACCCGAGCTCACTGACTCGTTCGTATAGCGCCCTCAACCTCATTGAAGGCGCTATCATTAGTTGTAGTTATATCACTTGGCTATTCGCTACAAATATATAAAATATCAATAACAAAGCCACCACGGAACAAGCGGGTTAGCTCGGTGCTGACGGCACATTCAGGCAACTAGACCTTCAGCACTTAAGGACAACAGTATGATTTTCACCTTCCCCAAGGCAAAAAGCCCCCTGACCGGCATCTTTCTGACGAGCATTGCTTTTTTGATCGGCATCTTTCCCTTTTCTGCCGAGGCGGCCGGACATGGCGAGACAATCCGGGTTGGTGGCGATCATAACTACCCGCCCTACGAGTTTCTCAACGAGAAAGGCGAGCCGGACGGCTATAATACCGAACTGACACTGGCTATTGCCGAGGTCATGGGGATCAACGTCGATATCCAACTCGGCGGCTGGGACGAAATGCGTCACCAACTAGAGACCGGTGAAATTGACGCCTTGCAGGGAATGGTGTTCTCCAAGGAACGTGCCAAAGGCTATGACTTCTCGCCGCCGCATGCGGTTATCCACCAGTCCGTTTTCACCCGTAAAGGCTTGCCGACAATTTCTGAGCTCACCGAACTGAAGGACAGAGAGGTCATCGTACAAAGCGGTGGCATCATGCATGATTACCTGTTACAGAATAAAGTCGGGGCCAAATTGGTGCTGGTTGATACCCATGCCGACGCCCTGAGGCTACTGGCTTCAGGAAAGCATGATTACGCGCTAGTTGCCAACCTTCCCGGCCTATACACCGGCAAGGTGCTCGAGCTCTCCAACATCATCCCGGCAGGTAAACCTTTCGGTGCCCAGCTCTACGGGTATTCCGTACTAAAGGGCAAACAAGATCTGCTTGCCCAGTTCAGCGAAGGGCTGGCTATCCTCAAAAATACCGGTCGGCAACAGGCTCTGTACGACAAATGGCTGGGGCCGTTAGAAGATCAGGGCATGGGCTGGAAAAATCTTGGCTTGGCCGCCGCTTTTGTCTCGACGCTGCTGCTGTTGATCCTCAGTATTATCATGTTCTGGAACCGGGCCCTGAGCCGGGAAGTCGCAAGGCGTACTCAGGAGCAACAACTGCAACAACAACAGTTAATTCAGGCCGACAAGATGACTTCTCTCGGGATACTGGTCTCTGGCGTCGCCCACGAAATCAACAACCCCAGCAGCCTGCTGTTGCTCAATCTGCCGATCCTCAAAGATGTCTACCAGGATGCCGAAGATATCCTGGAAGCCCATTATCAGGAACATGGTGATTTTCTTATCGGTGGCCTGGCATACAGCCGGATGCGCGACGAGATCCCGCCAATGCTTGACGACATGCTGACCGGCACTCACAGGATCCGCAGGATTGTCGATGATCTCCGGGATTTTGCCCGCCAGGAGCCGACCGAACTAAGTGAAACTGTCGTTCTAAATGATGTTGTCGCCACAGCCATTCGCCTGGTCGACAATACTATTTCCAAGTCGACCCGGCACTTTAAGGTTGAGTACACCGAAAACCTGCCATGCTTTGAAGGCAATGCCCAGCGTATCGAGCAGGTCGTGATCAACTTGATCATCAATGCCTGTCAGGCACTGGAAAGCCCGAACGATGGTATTTCTGTCCGCACTTTCTACCTGGCACATGACAATATGCTTAAATTTGAAGTATGCGACCAAGGACACGGCATTGCGCCCGAGCACTTGCCTCACCTGAGCGATCCTTTCTTTACCACCAAACGGGAACAGGGCGGTACCGGACTGGGGCTCTCCGTCTCCTTCAGTATTGTTCAGGAGCATGGTGGTACCCTGGCCTACGATTCCAAACTCGCTCAGGGAACCTGTGTAACCCTTTCGCTACCCGCCATTAAAGGAACAACATCTTCATGAATATTAATCGCTACCCTAGTTTTGGCGTCTTGCTGGTTGATGATGAGGCGGCCTTTCTCCGCAGTCTCAGCATTGTTCTGGAACGACGGGGCGGCATCAACCACATTTTCCAATGCCAGGACAGCCGGGAAGTCATGGATATCATCGCCCGGGAGAATATCGGCCTAGTGCTGCTGGACCTGACGATGCCCAATGTCTCCGGCGAAGTCCTGCTCCAGCAAATTGTCGAAGAGTATCCGGAAATCGGCGTTATTATCATAAGCGGCCTAAATCAACTGGAAACTGCGGTGAACTGCATCCGGCTGGGTGCCTACGACTACTTCGTCAAGACCACAGAAGAAGATAGGCTTATCGAGGGGATCAAGCGCGCCATCCTGATGCAGGAAATGCGTCTTGAGAATCAGGAGATGCGTCGTCGCTTCCTTACCGACACCCTGGAGCGGCCAGAGGCCTTTTCGTCGATCATCACCGAAGACAAAGGCATGCGATCGGTATTTCAGTATCTTGAATCCGTTGCGCCCAGCAGCCAGCCAGTCATGATCTGCGGAGAAAGCGGCGTCGGCAAAGAGCTGATAGCCAGAGCTATCCACACCCTCAGCGATCGCTCCGGCTCACTGATCAGTGTCAATGTCGCCGGACTGGATGACAACGTGTTTGCCGATACCCTTTTTGGTCACCACCGCGGCGCATTTACCGGTGCGGACAAGGCGCGTGCCGGACTGATCGAACAGGCCGCTGGCGGGACGCTGTTTCTGGATGAAATCGGCGATTTAAGCCAGGCATCGCAAGTGAAGCTGCTGCGCCTGTTACAGGAAGGTGAGTACTATCCGCTGGGCAGCGACAGACCGAAACGGCTTCGGGCACGTGTAATTGTTGCAACCCATCAGGATTTGGCACAGAAACAAAAAGAAGGCGATTTTCGCAAAGATCTTTTCTACCGTCTAAAAACTCACCGCGTCGATATCCCGCCGCTACGCCAGCGCAGCACGGATATTCCGCTACTGTTGGAGCACTTTCTCCAGGAGGCTGCGGATGAACTCGGGAAGAACAAACCAACTATCCCCAAAGAGCTGCCGGTTCTGCTGGCCAACTATGCCTTCCCCGGTAATATCCGCGAATTACGGGCACTCGCCTATGATGCGATGAGCCAGCATCGCTCGCACATGCTATCGATGGACGTTTTTCGGCAGGTATTGGACCGAGAGATCACAGCACCCGAGCCGGAAGATCTGGCCGAGCATATGCTTTTCAACCCGGAGCGGCCGCTACCCACGCTACAGGAGGTGGGGGATCTCCTCGTCAACGAAGCCATGCTTCGCGCACAGGGCAATCAGTCTCTGGCCTCCAAGTTACTGGGGATCTCACAACCTGCCCTGAGCAAACGACTAAAGAAGGCCCAGTCTCAATAACCCATAGCCAAGAATCATTAACCAAGAGCCAAGCACTAAAAACGGGGCTTCTAAACCCCTATAACCAAAAGAAAAGTTATAACCTCTGTCTTATAGGATAAGTTACTGATCACAAATGAATAACATCAATTTTACATCGGTAACTTATTCCTTTGGTTATACCCCTTCCACCAAGCGCCCACCCCTTTAATATTCTACTTTTCTCTTTTAAAACATAAGGATAGTGGATAAATCCAAAACTGGCACTCTGCTTGCTTTATATAACTCCAGGTACAGTGGGAAACGCCCACTTAGCCGCTTATTAATGTATTACATACAAGAAGATACAGGGTGTTACCTGACTTCAGTGTTACCGGCTATCTGGCTACAGAGAACCGGTAGTCGATAAGCAACGGACAAGGAACTAACATGGAACAAGCACAAGTGAAGAAAAGCCAGGCTGGCTTTTGGGGCAACCTGGCCCTGTGGAAAAAAATTCTGGTCGGTATGGTACTGGGTGTCATTGCGGGAAGCATTCTCGGACCTGATGCAGAAGTACTCAAGCCTATCGGTACTCTGTTTATCAACGCCATCAAAATGCTGATTGTCCCTCTGGTTTTCTGCTCGCTCGTCGTCGGTGTGACGTCAATGCAGGATACCCGTAAAATGGGCCGTATCGGCGTCAAATCTGTCGCCATTTATCTCGGAACGACTGCTGTAGCTATCAGTATCGGTCTGGGCCTGGCAACATTGCTGACTCCTGGCGAAGGCCTGAACATGGCTGCAACCGCTGCGGCCTCAGAAGCCAAGGAAGCTCCGACGCTAGTGCAAACCATTCTTAATCTGGTTCCAAAAAACCCTATCAGCGCACTGGCAGCCGGTAACATTCTGCAAATCATTGTCTTCGCTCTTGGTCTGGGTGTCGCTTTAAACCTGTGTGGCGAAAAGGCCAAGCCTGCTATTGCCGTGTTCGACAGCCTTGCCGAAGCAATGTACAAGCTGACTGAGCTTGTTATGAAGCTGGCGCCTTACGGTATCTTCGGTCTGATGGCTTGGGTTGCCGGTAAGTACGGTCTGGATATTCTGCTGCCACTATTTAAAGTAATTGCCGTTGCCTATATTGGCAGCCTGCTGCACGTACTGGTGTTCTACTCTGGTGTTATCAAGTTCGTTGGTCGCCTAAATCCAATTCCTTATATCAAGGGGCTTGTTAACCCGGCAGCCGTAGCGTTCACCACCACGAGCAGTTCAGGTACTTTGCCTGCAACGATCAAGTGTGCACGTGAAGAAATGGGTGTCTCAAAAGGGATTTCAAGCTTTGTTCTGCCTTTGGGTGCAACCATCAATATGGATGGTACGGCGCTTTACCAGGGTGTTGCTGCACTGTTTGTTGCGCAGGCATTCGGGATTGATCTTGCGTTTGCCGACTACCTGACCATCATTTTGACTGCTACGCTAGCGTCTATCGGTACGGCTGGTGTACCGGGTGCGGGTCTTATCATGCTGTCACTGGTTCTGACCACCGTTGGCCTGCCAATGGAAGGACTGGCGATTATTGCCGGTATCGACCGTATCCTTGATATGGCACGTACCAGTGTGAATGTATGCGGCGACTTGATGGTATCTATCTTAGTTGGCCGTAGCGAAAACGAGCTGGACACCGAAGTGTATAACAACACAGGTGAGGTCTATGGCCGCACTAGCGAAGAGGCAGCGTAAATCCCGCTAACTCAGCGATACAAAAGCAAAGGCCAGGTAAAGAATACCTGGCCTTTTTCTATCGATTTACCGCCATGATAATTATTAGATGAAAATCCCTGACAGGAAGAAGCCAACAGGTACAGCACTAATAATGCCAAGCATGCCCGGCAGGAAGAATGGGTGGTTGACGATCAGTGAGCCGTTCCACTTACTGCTCAAGAATGAGCCAGTATCATCGGTTGCGATAGCAAACGCCGTCGTCGGGTAGATGTTAGTCATATACAGCGCACTGACGGCAACAAAGCTCGCCAAGATAGTTCCAGCATCGACACCTAGCGTAGCAGCAATCGGTACTAGCAGCGCACTGGTTGCGCCCTGGCTAAACAACAAGGCACTGGTACCGAAGAAGACAACTGACAACAGAGCCGGATACTGGTTTAGCACACTACCAGCCACGTCTTTAATTTCACCGATATGGGCACCGATGATCGTCGAGCTCAGCCATACAATACCCAGGATAACAATCAGTGATTCTGCGCCGTCTCGGAAAATTGGCGCATGCTTGATATCCGTCAGCTGTACCTTACAGGTCATTGCCATCACGAATGAGATAAACAGCATGGTGATAACAATAATATCTTTAGAGCCTAGTGTATGGCCAATAACCGATTTGAACATCAGCATAGCAACAATGAAGATCACGCCACCCAAAAATAGCATTACAGAACGTTTTGCTTCAGGCGTTGGCTCAGCATCTTTATCTTCTTCTGAGCTAAAGTTGACCAGGCCTTTCTTGACGCGCTCCTGATAAATCGGATCCTCGGCCAGTTCCACACCCTGCTTGCTTGCGACAAAGGCAGCAACTGCCGAACCCACAAGGGCTGCTGGTAGAATCACACAAATGGCATCGAAGAAGTTAACACCCATCTTCTCAACAACAACATACATAGCTGCTGTTGCACCGGAAATTGGTGAAGCGGTAATCGCAATTTGCGAGGCAACAACCGCCGAGCTCAGAGGCTGACTTGGGCGCACTCCATTATCTTTGGCAACCTGCTGAATAACGTTCAATACAGACATTGCCGTGTAACCCGTTCCAGCAAGAGTCGTTAGGGTAAAAGTTGTCGCTGGCGCAAGGATATTGATGTATTTGGGATTATTGCGCAGCATCTTCTCTGCACATTTCACCATATAGCCCATCCCCCCAGCTTGCTGCATCACAGACAAGGCCAGAATAACTGACATAATGATTAAGATAACAGACACAGGAATAGAGCCTGGTGCCAAACCCATAATATAGACAGCAATCACCATTCCGACACCACCGGCCAATCCGACGCCGATACCGCCGAGCCGGGCAGCAAGAATAATACATCCCAATAAGAGAATGATTTCCAACAACAGCATAGTAAGTCCTCTTTCTAGTTTTATAATTTATTTTTGTTTCTCAACCAACCTGATCAAGAAACAAGCAATACGCTTCCAGTCAGCTTTCAATTGCTGATACATATAGAGATATGAGTAACAAGCCTATAAAGATAAAATTATTGATAACGACTCATCGCAGTATATTTATTATTGTTATTTGTTCAGATTTATTTGAATGCAATGAACTGGGCAGTAAGGGTAATTAAGAGAAAATACCGGCGTTCTGATAACACTCGCTAACACTAGCTGTGACTTTGAAGGCAAATTCAATCAAATGAACAAAAAAATGATCATGACTAATATTAGTTTTATCAGCTATTTATCTACACGTCCCAATTCATTCAGCAACCTTATATAGACTTGATTTATATAAACTGTACTTAGCTTTCCGGCGAGATTGAAATGCTGAAAATAAAGTTGTTATGCGAAATCAGCATCATAGAAACACTACTCAGATCACTGAATATTCGACAAAATCATATGAGGCAACCTATAAGCATCATACTGATTACAAATACAACCCACCGAGAACACACCACAATCAAGCCACAATCACAAATAACCAGGAAGATTAAAATACACCACAACAATTAACATGGTTAGACTGGCTTTTTTTTCCACTATACGTATTAGATATTTATTTGTAATACATAAAACCCCTACCTGAATCACATAATAAAATAAGTGAGCAAAATCACGGTTTTAATTGAATTAAAATTCATAGTTATTCATTATTTTCAAACTAAGAAAACACTATTTGATTAAATAATTAGCACTATGCAATAAATGCATTGTTGCTTACTTTTAAGCATTTCACTTTGTTCAATAAAAAGAACATTGTGTCCGTGTCATTTCACTATCAATAAAGGTAACGGCTATGCTCGACAATTCTAATAAAGTACGTATTGAAGAAGATCTTCTTGGTCAGCTTGAAATTCCAGCATCTGCTTATTACGGGATCCATTCATTACGCGCCTACCAGAACTTCAATATCTCGTCGATGAAGATTTCTGATGTGCCTGAATTTGTTCGCGGTATGGTTTTTACCAAAAAAGCAGCAGCTAAAGCGAATACTGAGCTCGGCACCATTCCAAGCGATGTGGGCAAATACATCGTCGAGGCATGTGATCTGATCCTAACCACAGGTAAATGCATGGATCAGTTCATCTCTGATGTCTATCAGGGTGGTGCGGGTACGTCTGTTAACATGAATGCCAACGAGGTTATCGCCAACGTCGCCCTTGAACTAAAAGGGCACGAAAAAGGCGAATATGACATCATTAACCCTAATGACCATGTCAACAAGAGCCAGTCAACCAACTGTGCATACCCAACAGGCTTCCGTGTTGCTGTCTATAACAGCATCATGAAAATGATTGACTCAATCGAACACCTGCAGGCAGCCTTTGATGCCAAGAGCGATGAGTTCCAAGACGTTTTGAAAATGGGTCGTACCCAGCTTCAAGACGCCGTTCCTATGACTGTTGGCCAGGAATTCCATGCATTCAGCATTCTGGTTAAAGAAGAAATCAAGAACCTGAAGTATGCCGCTTCACTACTGCTTGAAGTTAACCTGGGCGCAACAGCGATTGGCACAGGCCTTAACGCACCAGAAGGTTATCAGGAACTGGCAGTCAAATACCTTGCCGAAGCGACAGGCTTAGACTGTGTACCGTCTGAAGACCTGATTGAAGCCACCTCTGACTGTGGTGCTTACGTAACGGTTCACGCAGCACTGAAACGTCTGGCCGTGAAACTGTCAAAAGTATGTAACGATCTTCGTCTGCTTTCATCTGGCCCACGCGCAGGCCTTAACGAACTGAACCTGCCTGAAATGCAAGCTGGTTCTTCCATCATGCCAGCCAAAGTAAACCCAGTGATCCCTGAAGTGGTCAACCAGGTTTGCTTCAAAGTGATCGGTAACGATACAACCGTCACTTTTGCAGCAGAAGCTGGCCAGCTTCAGCTTAATGTTATGGAGCCAGTTATCGGTCAGGCAATCTTCGAGTCAATTGAATTGCTTGGTAATGCCTGTGTTAACCTTGCTGATAAGTGCATCAGTGGCATCACAGTAAACCAGAATGTTTGTGAAGACTTCGTGTTTAACTCGATTGGTATCGTCACGTATCTGAACCCGTTCATTGGCCACCATGAAGGTGACATTGTAGGTAAGATCTGTGCTGAAACAGGCAAAAGCGTTAAAGAGGTAACACTTGAACGTAAGCTGCTGGCAGAAGAACAACTGGAAGAAATCTTCTCGGTACAGAACTTGATGCACCCAGAATACAAAGCAAAGCTATATAACTAATATTAAATGTTATAAGCAAAAATAAAAGGGCTAGTAACTAGCCCTTTTATTTTATAAATGTTAACCGCTCAGCTCTTTCATCGGGCTAATACGACTTAGCTCATTCCACATCGCTTCACATGAGGAATGCAACTTGGAATAATAGCGGTACACATACAAATCTAACGGCACAGGCTCACGTTCAGTTAATATTTCCAATTGCCCTGACGCAAGCTCTTCTTTAATTGCATAATCCG
Source organism: Photobacterium proteolyticum (assembly GCF_001939735.1). Taxonomy (GTDB): domain Bacteria; phylum Pseudomonadota; class Gammaproteobacteria; order Enterobacterales; family Vibrionaceae; genus Photobacterium; species Photobacterium proteolyticum. Next base: position 177,902 of record NZ_MJIL01000090.1, on the reverse strand, counting down.
GTAACCAGCTAATTCCTTTACCCTGCAATACCAGCGCTTTAATAAAATCTGTCATCGATGATGAACAAACGGTATTAGGAGTTAACTTTCCATTTGCCCGATGTAATGCTCTTCCCATATAACTCTCTGGGGTATAATCCAAGCAAGGGACATCCTCGTTATTTGCAAGATCAAAGAGTGCTTCTCCGTTTTCATCCACAGCAGAAACACAATATAAATAACTACGCCCTAGATAGATTGATCTGTAAGGTGCAACTTGTAATCTGTCTTCATAAAAGGAAAAAAGAAAGTCACATTTTCCGTCGATCAATAATTCAACAGCATCATCTACTTCATTGGCGTCAACCGAAAGACTCGTGTTCAGTTTTGGGTCAAACAAACATGAATGCAACTTAGGTAACAGGCTGATTGCAATAGAGTGTGCGGCACTGAGCCGAACAGTATGACGACCGTGAAATGAGCTTCCGGCCAGGCGGCTAACTTCTTCATCTATTTGATGCAAAATGGATTGTGCCGTCGTCTTAAACTGCTTTCCGCACAGTGTCAGTTCGATAGGCGATTTGCTACGGTCAATTAATACCAAACCTAACTCTGCTTCAAGCGACTTTATTCGTCGACTAAATGCCGGTTGAGTAACATTACGAACAGCAGCTGCATGAGAAAAGTTTTTTAATTCAGCAAGGGTAAGAAAATCTTGCAGCCATTTTGTTTCTATGTTTTTCATTCGTCATTCTCAGTAGTCTTGGTTCCACGACAGTTATCATCCCTTAATAACTTAGTACAAAAAAACAGCTATCTTATAGTTTATTATAGGCCATCCGTAGGTGGCAGTAAGGATCAATCAGTAATTAACATCTGTCTATTAAGTTGATCACAAAGTGTAAAACTAACATGATGCATTTTAATAACCAAGCCTTTTTTTTCAGCATTTCACATACTAGATGAATAATCATACCATCCAGATGCAACATCAAAAATAATTATTCACCCTTTGTATTAACAAAATAAATGACAAGATAAATACAAGTATATTTATCGCTCAACATAACAAGAAAAAATCATCAAATTATTATAAGAAACCCGTATCCTAATAAATTAAAGGTCAATAATATGAACTTAATCATTAAGTTATTGTGTGGAATATTAATAGGCATACTAATGGGTATGTTTTCCCCGGAAATAATCGTTCAAGCACTGATAACTGTGAAATATTTGGTTAGTCAGCTAATCAAATTTACCATTCCGCTATTAATCCTCTTTTATGTTACCAGCGGCATTGCCAGCCTGCCGAAAAACTCAGGTAAATTACTGGGCAAGACCGTTGGTCTGGCTTATTTATCCACTTTAGGTGCCGGTATTATTGCGTATATGGTGGCAAAGAGCCTGTTCCCTGCTTTGCTAAGCGGTGCCGGTGAGCTACCAGAAGCCGAAACTGTTCTTTCTCCACTTCTAGCACTTCAGATCCCGCCGGTCATGAACATTATGACGGCACTCAGCATTGCCTTTATTTTTGGCCTCGGGATCTCCAATACCGGTGCCGAGCAACTGAGAAAGCTCAGTGATCAAGGCCGCGATATCATCGAGTTGTTCCTTAATAAAGTCATGATCCCAGCGCTACCGTTTTATATCGCTGGTGTCTTTGCCGACATGACCATCAAGGGCACGGTATTTGCCACGCTGAAAACGTTCAGCCTGGTGCTACTTGCCGTTATCGCCATGCACTGGTTCTGGTTGAGCTTCCAGTTCGTTACCGCTGGCGTAGCTCTGAAAAAATCACCCCTGACTATCCTGCGCACCATGATGCCGGCGTACTTTACTGCAGTCGGCACAATGTCTTCGGCAGCAACGGTGCCGGTTACCTTGCAACAAACCAAGCGTAATGGCGTCTCGAATTCTATTGCCAACTTCGTTGTACCACTGTGTGCCAATATCCACATGTCCGGCTCGGTGATCAGTATCGCCAGCGTCGCGGTTGCCGTCATTATCATGACCGGCGCAGGCCCGGTTCCAAGCCTGCTTGAAGCCCTGCCGTTTATTGCCATGCTGGGTATCACTATGGTAGCTGCGCCGGGCGCACCGGGCGGTGCCGTTATGGCCTCTGTTGGTCTGCTCGGCTCTATGCTGGGCTTCACCGAAGAAATGATTGCCCTGCAAATCGTTCTCCACCTGGCGCAAGACAGCTTCGGCACCGCCTGTAATGTTACTGGCGACGGTGTCATCGCCCTGCTAATCGATAAAGTCTCTGACGCACCGGAGGAGGCTGGAGAGGAGTTAATTCCCGTCGAAGAAACAGCCTAATTCCCCCTTCACTGCTGGTTATCACTGCAAGGGCTGTTTAAACAGCCCTTGCTTTAAAACAATAGGATTCATCGCCACATGTACGAAAACAACAAAACCTTATACCTTCCTTATGCCGGACCGGCGTTGCTTGAAAATGCGCTACTCAACAAGGGCAGTGCCTTTTCACCAGAAGAAAGGCAGAATTTCAGCCTGACCGGTCTGCTACCGGCAACCATTGAATCCATTACCGAGCAAGAAGAGCGGGCATACAGCCAGTACCAGACGTTCAAAAACGATCTGGATAAGCACATTTACCTGCGCAATATCCAGGATACTAACGAAACCCTTTACTACCGCTTGATCGTCAACCATATCGAAGAAATGATGCCGATCATCTATACCCCGACCGTAGGCGCAGCCTGCGAGAAGTTCTCGAATATCTACCGCCGCGGCCGTGGGCTGTTTCTCGCTTACCCTGATCGTGGCAGCATGGTCGATATTCTCAATAATGCCGCACGCCAGGATGTGAAAATTATCGTGATCACCGACGGCGAGAGGATCCTCGGGCTTGGCGATCAGGGGATCGGCGGTATGGGCATTCCAATCGGTAAACTGGCGCTCTATACCGCCTGTGGCGGCATCAACCCGGCCAATACACTACCGATTGTTCTGGATGTCGGAACCAACAACACCCAGCGACTATCTGATCCTATGTACATGGGCTGGCGGCATCCCCGTATCACCGGACAGGAATATGATGATTTTGTCGAAGAGGTGATCCAGGCAGTGAGAAGCCGCTGGCCAAATGCCCTGATCCAATTTGAAGACTTCGCCCAGAAAAACGCCATGCCTTTGCTTAACCGTTACAAAGACAAAGTCTGCTGTTTTAACGATGATATTCAGGGAACGGCCGCTGTGACCGTCGGTAGTCTGCTTGCAGCCTGTAAAGCTGCCAATTCCAAGCTATCTGAACAGCGTGTGACCTTTGTCGGTGCCGGTTCTGCCGGATGTGGCATTGCCGAGGCCATTGTGGCGCAAATGGTCTCCGAGGGCCTGAGCGATCTTGAAGCCCGTGCACGGATCTTCATGGTAGATCGCTGGGGACTGCTTACCGACAACATGCAAAACCTGCTCAGTTTCCAGCAAAAGCTGGCGCAGAAAAGTGCAACGGTTGATAAGTGGAATGACACCGACAGCATTTCGCTGATGGATGTGATCAGCAATGCCAAGCCGACTGTACTGATCGGAGTATCAGGCGTACCCGGGTTATTCAGCCAGGAAGTGATCATCGAGATGCATGCCCACTGCAAACGCCCTATTGTGCTGCCCCTTTCCAACCCCACCAGCCGTGTTGAAGCCACACCGGCTGATATTATCCGCTGGACAGAAGGTGACGCGCTTATTGCAACTGGCAGCCCGTTCGACCCGGTGCTCTTTGACGGCAAGAGCTACCCTATCGCCCAGTGCAACAATAGCTATATTTTCCCGGGCATAGGCCTTGGCGTTCTGGCCAGCGGCGCAAGCCGGGTAACGGACGAAATGCTGATGGAAAGCAGCCGGGCACTGGCAGAATGCTCGCCGTTAGCCCTAAACGGACACGGTGCCCTTCTGCCACCATTGGAAGCGATTCAACAGGTTTCTCGTCATATTGCTCTGGCCGTCGCCAAAAAGGCCGTAGAGCAAAACAAGGCACCGAAACGCAGTGACGAGCAACTGCTTGAAAAAATTGATACTACCTTCTGGGAGCCTGAATATCTGAAGTACAAACGTACTGCGCTCTAAAGCAACCATCCATATAAAACCAACAGTACCAACTTAATCAATACCTACCTAAAACAGCCCCCCTCAATACTGAGGAGGGCTGTTGTATTTCTTCAGATGGTTATCATTAGCTCGCCATCACTTTTATCCCAAAGAGAGTAAACAGCCCTCCGGTCAGGTAATCAATCATATTTGAAGCCCGCTGGTAGAACTGCTGGGCAGACGGTCTGGAAAAAACAGTCACCAGAAACAGGTGCCAGAAAAGCGTGATCCCGCCCATTAGCACCATACTCATCAGAGTCAATTCTGTTGTCATCGTTGCAGGCATTGCCACAGAGAACAAACTGACCACGAACAGCCCGGTCTTGGGATTTATCATACTGGTTACAAACGATAGCCGAAATAACTGCACTGGCTTTAGCGGCGTGAGTGTCTGGCTTACCTCCCCCCCTTTCCCGTTCTGTCTTCTGGTCGCAATGATTCGTGTGACCCCGAGATAGAGCAGATACATACCGCCCGTTATCTTCATCACGGTAAACAACCAGGGAAATGTCTTGAGCACAATTAATAACCCGGACGCCCCCAGCGCTGCCCACAGCATCACAGCAATACTCACGCCAAATGCCGACCAGATAGCTAACCGACGCTGAAATCGCAATGCCGTGTTCATCGTCAGCAACACATTGGCACCAGGAGTTATTGCTGCCAGCACCCAAATCACAATGATATTCGCTGCAACGTCCAAGTAGTTCGCCATGCTGAAAAGTCCTTTCTTTGCTTAAAATCGATAGATGCTTTCATTAAAAACAACTAGATAACGGTCACCAGCGGTTCTTCTATTCCCTGCCACTCGACACTGGCTGTCAACACCACACCGGCAGCAGAGCCGCTGGCAGCACTGGTCACCACCAGCTGATTTCCCTGCTCGCCGCCGAGCGCAACCATGGTCGGATTGTCGGCCGGTACAGGGATCACATGTGTCACTTCGCCCTCAGCATTGAGTCGCAAGACCGATTTTCCGGCATACATCGCGACCCAATACCCACCGAGGCTATCAACACAGGCACCATCCGGCCGGCCTTCAAAAGCTGACAGATCAGCAAATACCTCACTCTCACCATAGGCGCTGGTGGCAGGATCATAGTCAGCCCGGTAGATCACACGGGATCCGGTATCTGCCCAATAAAGAATCTTGCCACAAGGAGAAAAAGCCAAACCGTTACAAGTCCAGGCATACATCGGCATGGCAGCCAACTGATCTTCACCAGCCAGCTGGTAAAACTGTCCTTTATCGCCAACCTTTGCCCCGTTTCGGGTACCTGCGATAAAATGTCCTCCGGGGGCTGCCCTGCCATCATTGAAACGTATACGGGGATGCGTCTTAACCAGTGGGGCTACCAGTTGCCTATCTGCATTCCAGTCCGTTAATAGATACACACCCGATTTCGTTGCAAGCACGTAACCTTCTTCCTGCCACATCGCCACACAGCCAAGTGGTTCATCCCAACGCCTTACGGCCAGCTGGTTATCGTGATAACGCCACAACTCCCCATTGGCAATATCAACCCAGAACCAGAATTGATGACGCCAATCCCACCGGGGACATTCTGCAAGCGTAAAGTCGTGTTCAACCAGAGGCTCAAAATCCAATGCCAATTGCCGGGCTTCTTTCATGTCAAATCCTTTGCCTGCCATGTTTTCAATGAACACCCCTTACTCGTAAAGAAGCGGTCATTACAGGAGCAGTGTAACGCTAAAGATATGCGGTTGGTTCCTTATCTTGGTGCTGTTTTGGAACAATGCCACCAGATGCCAGATCGACCGCCATTTTAAAATAAGGCACATCGCCCTTATAGAAGCGTTCGCCAAACGGTTCCATCGCAAAACGATGATAAAATCCACGGGCCGACTCGCGTGCATCACACCAGAAACGCGCCATATTTTGGGTTTGCAGATCAGACAAAATTCGCTCAATGACCAGCGTTCCTACCCCCTTTCCCTGGTACTCATGCAGAGTGGCAAACTTCCTCAGCCTGGCATTCTGGCCGTCTATAAACACCGAAGCGACACATACCAGCTTTTCGTCAAAGAAAGCCCCATAGTGCACCCCTGCGTCATCTTCTGGTACCCGGCAGAAATCGACCGGTTTATCCGGCCAAAGTACCCGATGGCGAACAGGCAATGTCTGCTCTGCAGTAATAAGTTCAATCTTCACAGCGGGGGATCTCCAACATTTCTTCGACTCAATAGAGCAGAATCAGGCAAGTATTAAATAGAATCAGGGCTTAATTCCAACATTATCAAAATGTACAATAGGCTATATACCCAAGCTACCTCAAGATGCAGCTTTCAGAGGTAGCTTGGGTATATTACTGGGCGTTTATTGTACGGCAAGTTCTGATAAAATAACTCTGTTATCGCTTTAATCACCCAGATCCTTTGAAGCGCCGATTACCCATATCGCCGCCTTCCCTAGCAGCAACAACCGGCTTGGCCGGCTTTAGCCTCAACAATAAAGCTCGACTGGAAACTTCATTCTATGTACAAACGATTTGAAAAGCTGTCATCAGCATTTCCACCACATGAACCCGAACAACCACCCAATGGTTTATTCGCGTTTTGCCGCTACTACACCCGTGGGTTTGAACTCCCGCTTATCGCCATGTCCATTCTTAGTGCCCTTATCGCGATAGTCGAAGTGTCTCTTTTCGGGTTTATGGGACAACTGGTTGACTGGCTGGCAACTCACAACCCGGATACATTCTGGGCAGAAGAAGGCGGCAAACTGATGGGCATAGGTCTGTTTGTCCTGATTGTCGTTCCCCTGCTCATTACTCTGCACTCATTGATCGTTCACCAGACTTTGCTTGGCAACTATCCAATGTCCATTCGCTGGATGGCGCACCGTTATCTGCTACGCCAGAGTATCTCGTTCTACCAGGATGAATTTGCCGGCCGCATCGCGACCAAAGTCATGCAAACGGCACTCTCGGTGCGTGAAACGGTAATGAAGCTGTTAGATGTGCTGGTCTACATCTCGGTATACTTCACCTCAATGGTGGTAATGATTGGCCAGTCAGATTATCGCCTGATGTTGCCAATGCTGCTCTGGCTGGCCGCTTATATCGGTATTCAATTGCGCTATGTGCCGAAGCTAAAGCATGTCGCCACCGAACAGGCTGATGCGCGCTCGATGATGACAGGCCGTATCGTAGACAGCTATACCAACATCTCAACCGTCAAGCTGTTCTCCCATACCAATCGTGAAACCGAGTATGCCGAACAGGGCATGAGCGGATTCATGGATACGGTCTACCGCCAGATGCGCCTGGTGACAGGCTTCAATATCTCGGTCGAGGCCATTAACTACCTCCTTGTTTTCGCCATTGCCGGTCTGTCGATTTGGCTATGGATGGATGCTGCTATCACCATCGGGGCAATCGCCATTGCGGTTAGTTTGGCACTGCGTATCAACGGCATGTCCAAGTGGATCATGTGGGAAGTCGGCGGCCTGTTCGAAAACATCGGTACTGTTGTCGACGGAATGAAAACCTTGGCCCAGCCAGTTGCGATTGAAGATAAACCCAACGCACCTAAACTGGACGTCAGCCAGGGCGGTATCCAGTTTGACCATGTCAGCTTCCATTACGGTGAAGAAAAAGGGGTTATCGAAAAACTGAACCTCAACATCAAGCCGGGCGAGAAAGTCGGGCTGGTCGGCCGCTCGGGTGCCGGTAAGTCGACCATGGTGAACTTGCTGATGCGATTTTATGATGTCGAGTCCGGTGCAATCCGAATCGACGGTCAGAACATTGCTGACGTCACCCAGGACTCGCTGCGCGGACAAATCGGTATGGTGACTCAGGATACCTCGCTGTTACACCGCTCGATCCGTGACAATATCCTATACAGCAATCCGGATGCCACAGAAGAGGATCTTCTGGCTGCAACACGCAAGGCTCACGCCCATGAGTTTATTTCGACACTGACCGACCCGCACGGTAACACAGGTTACGATGCCCAGGTGGGTGAGCGCGGGGTGAAGCTCTCCGGCGGTCAGCGCCAGCGCGTGGCGATTTCCCGTGTGCTGCTAAAAGACGCCCCGATCCTAATCCTCGACGAGGCCACATCGGCACTCGATTCCGAGGTTGAGGCAGCCATTCAGGAAAGCCTGTATCAGCTGATGGAAGGGAAAACCGTGATCGCAATTGCTCACCGGTTGTCTACGATTGCTGCCATGGACCGTTTGATCGTGCTAGATGATGGTCAGGTAGTAGAGCAAGGCACGCATCAGGAGCTGATCGAGAGTGATGGTATCTACGCCCAACTCTGGGAGCACCAGACCGGCGGGTTTATTGGCGATGATATAGAGCCGATCAAGACAGGTACCTAACTGAACAAACGCCAATTAGATACACAGCGGTGACATGGCAACATTCACCGCTGTTTTACGGTTTAGAACAAGTTATATCTTGTAATTACCGGCACAGACCTATTCTCTTGCTCAACCAGTCCAGCCACCTGACCAGTTGATACTGGTTTCTGGCTGATAACGAACTGGGATCAATTTGATCCAGCCACTTTGACAATGCATACCAATCATCTGCTGGCTCGACACTCCCGATCCCTTTCTCTCTTGTGCTCCTGGAAAAGCCCGGTGTCAGCTGCCACTCACTAAGCCGACTCAATGATGTGCCAATAGGCCATGCGGCACCAAAATCAATCAGTCTAATTGAGCCGAACTTCGGCAGATAGAGGATATTTGAAGGTTTGATATCGCCATGAACCCAGCCAGCCTGATGAACATGCTCAATTGCACGAACAATATAGGGGATGCAGTCCATAAACAAGTGACGCTGCTCAAAGCTAAAAGTTACAACACTTGTCCCGTGAATATAGGGCAAGACCAACCATTCAGGTAACGTTTCAATGGGGGGATTAATAAAAGATGAGCGGCACTGGATCATACAACGCGACTCCCTTTCGACCTGTGCTTTTGATGCGTGTTTAACAATCACTCTCCGGCCAGAGTAACCGTCGATTGCAACAAATACACACGAACTCAGTGCCTCAATGAGAGTAAAACGCCCTATCAAAACGTCACCAACAGATAACTCAGGATCCTTGACCATTTGTATTTTCACACGTTCAAAGGGAGAACTGAAGTAAAGGTTCAGGGCTCACCGTGCAAGCCGAGGTTCTCGACCGACACGGTAATCAGTTCAGGCACAGTTCACGCCGTTAGCCCTTAATCACACTGTTGCTTTCTTGCGAATTGGCTGTCGATGCCACTGGGTGCGACTCGGCGGAGTAGCCTTGCGACGAATCGCATTTCTGCGCCATTGATCAGGACTTGGCAATACCAGATCCGATTCAATCACCGCTCCCCCCGCTAACTGCTGCTTGAGCAATATATTCTGCCATGCCGAAGAACTGGTAATGCTCAGGCCATAGCCATCAGAATAGTCCCTAATATGTTGTCCGGCAGCCTCTTTTAGCTTCTGGATATATTTAGCACCTCGAGCATAGCGCTGTGCTGAGATTTCATGACCACTAAAGTTTATTAGCTCCAGGAAGTTATACGGATGTGCGGCAACGCCAGCATGGAGTACCAATGAGGCAAAAATAGGCGTCACTTTTAATGTGCGGCTGAACCATTTATTGAACGCATCGCAATCATTCACCAGGCCATTCTTGTTTAGTACCCGATCCTTTTCTTTACGTGCCGTTTTCAATGCTTTATCAACACTTGCCCGTTGAACAATATAGTCAACCAAGGTACCGATACGGGTCAATGCCCCAACCAACAGGCCAATAATGGTTCCCAACCCGCCAGCAGCATCACCGGCCATTTTGACCGCAAACTTACCAGAAGTTACCAATACGTCTTTAACTCCCAGCATGGCATCACAACCAATATGGTTCTTTAGCCAGTAGGCGATATCATCCGGATGGCCATCAAGCAACATCACACCTTTACCGGCACTCTTTAGATCAAAGTAGCGAGAAGCATTGACCACCGCTTTCTTCACACCTTTATACAAATCGGCAGTATCTTGCACATACCCCCAGCCCGGGATTGCATGGGTAATATCTCGTACCAATGTACCAACTAGCCAACCAGCCATCTCAGACAGATAAGAAACAACCCAAGTTACCTCAGCGTATTTTTTTTCAGGTTATTGATCAGACGGCTGAAAAAAGACTCCAGTTTGGCGATGATTTTCTTTTTGACCTGTTCCCATTTCTTACCAGCCGTTTCAACAGCACCCAATACAGACCGACCAGGACCAGTCTGCTTTAGCACCGCCGTGCAGCCTTTTTTCGCCAGCCCGGCAATGTCATTGGTAATGGTTGAATCATTAACAAAGTTATCCAAAACACTACTCGACAGCGAGGGTGTCTTTTTAAAGTCCAGTGTTGCTAAATAATTAATAATCCCAACTCGGGCCTCATATTGTGCCCTGCCCTGCAAGCTCATCTGCGATAGGTCCCAACATGTTGTGACCTCGGCAAAATTCGTCACACTACCCGATGACGTATTCGCGGAAACATCAGCCATTATTATTACCTCTTATATCGACTATGTTGAACTGTATTCATTTCTGTCTAAAAAGACCAAATGTAGAGTCTGGCCTTCAGCGCTATAGCGCTGAAGGCAGGTTAAAGCTGGTTAATAGTCCCTTGGATAGTGGCAAGTTGCTGTCTTTCAGTGAATACTTCAAGACGACTTCTTCATCACCAAGTTTGTAGAGCAAGTTTCGAACTCTCCGATCACCCGTTGCACTGGAACGGCCATCGAACAACATCCTAAACAATGCCCACTCCCCGGAGTATGACTGACTGGCTATACGATTTTCTCCCTTGTAGAAATTTGCCGAAATATAACCGTCTCTCCCGGCAGAAGGCCACACGATGTCCTGCCACAGTCTTGGGCCATGGCGGTAAGAAAACACACTTTCCGTTTCGCGAAGGTCAAACTTCGTTGTCGTCGTACTCATCGAGCTGGCTTTCAGACGCAGTTGCAATGCCAACTCCTGTCCGGTCGGGCCAAAGAACAGCTCCCGGATCTCTTTCGCGCGCTTGATTTGCTTTAAGGTCAATGTGTGTAGCGGTAGTTTTTCACCATCCACTTCGGCCAGCTTAAGGGTACCATTGTCCCAATAAGCAAATGGCTGAAGCTCCGTGGTGATAAACTGATCAATCCGTCCCTGCGGCTTAAACAGGGTCGCAAAATCATCAATAGCCACCTCACCTCGGCCTTGTAAAGCAAAAGGAAAGCGGCCTTCAATAGCCTGACGGTAGAACACATAAACCTGCTCCTGCCACTGGGTATTGAGGTAACCTACGCCACCATTCACAACCCGCTTCCAGGTTTGTTTACCTATTTCAGTTACCCAGGACGCGATCTGGCGAGGAGCACGGCTAGATTGCCGTCGTAGTGTCACCAAGGGATCCTGGCTGCCTGCGGCATGTGCCTTGGCATAACCATACAAGGCTTTACCGGGATCGCTGCTCGTCAAAGCGGCATCAAGATAGGTGTTAAGGTTATCAAGCTCTGCTATCAACTCATCAACAGGTGCACTCTGGCCTTGGCTCGCCATAAAAGCGGCGTAACTATTAAATGCATCGTTGACCACATAAGACGGCTGCAATCGAACCAGCTTGTCACCTGCAATACGGTTAACTTTGTCGACCTTTTTAAGTATTTTCGCCGTTTTCTTCAGACCCAACTGTCTAGCTGCCTTGGTATTGCCTTTAGTGTCAGCATCATTTTCCGTCGCCAATGTGGTGTTAATCACCACAGCATCAAGCACATCAATCAACGGGCTATTTGCCGGATCCCGAACAGTCTGTACCGCATAAGCCAGATCTGCCATGCTGTCGAACTCTTTTATCTCAATATGTTTGATCAGCTCTTTCCACTGATAGACATAATCGGAATAGTAGAGTCGCTGCACTTTCTTGCTGAGCTTAGTGAGCTCTGCAACTGATGCTCCAGACATATCTCCCTGGATTGATTTAAACTCTTCAAGCTGTTTTTTCAGAAGAGATGACTTAACAGATAAATCAATATTTGCATGCCCCTGACGGGTATAGAGTTCAGGAAGCAGGTAGCCATGGAAACCGGACTTGAAGCGGAACATCGAAGAGAACTTATCACCGAGCTGTCGACGCACATCCACTCGATTGCGGTACTCAGGCAAAGACTTAACACGGGCATAAATCAGACGCTCCGGAGATAATCCCTCCAGATTCTGCACCGCGACAGAAATCAGCTCTTCGTTAGGATCCAGAGCTCGGCTATAGTCGCTACTGAATAAGTCTGTCATCAAGAAGCTAAGCTGATTAATACTATCAACTGAAATATCACCCTGATCATTAAGGGTATCGACCAGATAACCAACCATCTCATCCTGATCTAAGCGCTTGGCATCAAACAGCATTTGATAATAGCGCAAGACCTCAAAAACCTTACTCGGGTTGCCCAAATTAACGTAGGCATACAATTCGCTGCTCAGCAGGTCGGCGATTTGTGGCAACAGGAACAACTGCAATTGCTGCTGGTAAACATTTTGGATCTGCTCGGCAGTATCGTCTTGCTTAATACTAACTTTCTGATACCAAGGCAAAGGTTGTGCCCCTTGCTGATCCACTTCCCGCAGCTCATTCAAGACCGGGATCAGTTCAGCCAGGCCCGAATGCCCTTCCTGTAACCTGTTAACATCCTTGCGATATAAGCTCAGCTCGGTAATGGCTTTGCTCCTGAATGCTTCGTCATAGTTCCAGTTTTCCTGTAGCTGCAAACCAAAGGCTGCGATAACTCCCACTAAACCACAGACAAAAGCACTGCGGACAGCGAGGTAGCCATAATGACGCTGGGTGTTAACCCCGACAATATCGGCTTCTGGCAAAATAACATGACTGAAGATCCGGCTTGAAAACAGGTTCTTTCGTCCCTGAGGCTGAGAGTGGGTAATATCCGCGTTAAACGCCGCCTTTTCAGCGACCAACTGAGTAAGAAGATCATAACTGCTTCCCTTCTGCCCAGTAGTAACCAGATACATGCCTCGAACCCAGACAGCCTGACGTACCCGGTTTTCCCGTCCGAGGTTAGTCAGCAACTCATTGGCACGCTCAAAAAACACCGACAACTGGTACGGCAACGCAATAACAGAGTCCGTTTCATCCCTACGCGCTTCACGCAACAGCTGAAATTGCTGCTGCACTAGGTTCTTCAGGATATCCTGACAAGAGCGGTCAAGTGTGCGGGGGTCAAAGTGATGTTTCTCATCGATGGCAAAAGTCACACCAAACGGGTTTTCGACATCACAACCGGAATAACTGGCAAAGAAATTGACAAAGTCAGAAATCGTATCAGCTTTAGTAAAGACCGGATATACAGGCAATGCCAGCCCTGTCTGTTCACCCAGTTGTAGGATCGCCTCCTGAAGATTAGTACTCAGGACATGACGTGCTTTTTTATCGCACTGTAAAAATTGATCACAGCCAATAGCTGTAATCACCCCGTTCATTGCCTGGCGCGGTCGGTACCTCAGCAGTTGCTTGGCCAGCTCTCTCCACAAGCCTTCATCAATGCCTTCACTGTCGAATAGGCGATGGCCGACTTCAATGACAACAGCATTGTCGTTACTCCAAAACCGGATATACTGGTCAGTATCGCTTTCGTCAACGGCACGGTGCAGAACAGGCTCAAGGTTGTTTTGCTGCAACAAGCTGCTCTTGGCATCATTTTCACCGCCAATGAGCACATACCAGGGTAGCTCATATAAGCTTTTCAGCTTATTGCCATGAACGCCACGCAATTGTTTAACAGCAGCTTTAAATAGCTGACGGATAGTCCTGACATCCTGCTTAAATAAGATTGACTGCTCGTGCTGTTGGTCTTTCTCCTTCGAACGTTCCGGGCGATAACAAAAGAATAACGCCAGTAATGCTGCAATCAAAACCCCCACCATAATAATCGGCTTAAGCAGAGAATCTGACTCAGGATCTACCGGTATCCACAGCCATGCAGCTCCAAAGCAAGCAAACAGACCTACCGACAGGAAAAGTAATGGTTTATTTAATTTCATCATTTTCATTATTCTTGTCTATTCCGACGTACTGATGCATTTAGGCCAAAGCGAATATTTAGCTCATTTTTCAGCAAATTTGCTTTGCTCATATCAGCTTGATTCGGAACGATAAGTTCGGTGCCACCAGCCACATCTTTAAGCGTGACGGAGTAACCTGCCACTCTCAGTTCTTTTGCAAGCCGCTCACCATCAGCATGCTCGGCAAAACCAGCCAGTAAGATCTCCCAACCAACCTTAGGTGCAGCTGCAGTATCAGGCTGTGGCACTTGCTCTTTGTCGCTACTGACCAGCCCCAGATCTTCGTCAGTGCTGACATAAACCAAATCTTGGTTTCGGGTCGCATGATCAAATCCATCCATCTTAAGCGAACTGAATGCCAACAATGTCGCTTCACTGCGATTTTGATACCAGTACTCAGAGAAAAAGTACGAGCCAAGAAGTACCGACAGGGTGATGAGCAATAACTTGGTCGAGCTGAGGAAGCACCATGGCTTTTGCACCTCTGGCAATTCTGGTGTTTTGGGAACCTGCAAAGCCGACTCTTCGCGATAATAGCGGATAATCGTATACAGCTCAGACTTGAGCTCGTTGATTTTCTGGCGCTCAGCGTGACGGTACTTTCCAAGAAAGCCCAGCATAATCAGTACATATTGCAGCTCGAGAAAATCTACCAGCTTGCCAGGTTGACGACGGGCCTGATCAAGCAGGCTGAAAAAGACCTCCCCCCCATCACGCTGGTTAAATACTTTGCTCAGTAAAGAATGGTTTTCCCAACGGGATTTTTCACCCCAGCTGGTGTAGAGGATCGTTTCATCGAATGCCGCGCATAGTACAAAGCAGCTTTTTTCAATTACGCTAGGGTGGTAATCCAAAAACAGCCCGCGCCGCTTAAAGTCGGCGATACTGTCTAACAACTGCTGACGGAAACCATCGATGTCAAGCGGTGATGCCTGACGCGGCAAACTCACCAGCAACGCAAGCAGCCCACTACCCGCATTGAGTAACGGATTATCATAGATCGCCAGCTGCTCAATCAGCTTTTCAGTACCACTTAAGTCAAGTGTTACAACTTGCTCTTCCTGCCTGCCATTTCTGACAGGCTCTGATCGGCGGATCGCGATCGTCTCTTGTTCATTGAATAATGAAGTCATGGACTAAGTTCCTAGCGAATCACGAAAAATTCAACATCAATATCACCGATACGGCTATCGATATGCAGTGCGATAGGTTCATCTTTCTGGATCAGCTCACGCCACAACGCTGACTGGGTATCGATTTCAAAATACGCGGCATCACTACGTGCCTTTAGCTCAGAAGGCGGAACCGGAAGAGTACGGAGCGGTACGCCGGAAAGCGCATTACGGACAAGATCAGCAATGGTACTGTTTCCAGCCAGTTTACTGGCCAACGGGAACTGTTCACTAAGTTTGACTGAACCCAGTGCTGACGACACCACCAACACAAAGCGCCCACCATTAAACAAAGCGCGATCCTGAACCAAGGTACGCAACAGGCGGCGCTTTTCAAATAGGCTTGAATCCCAAACCAATGTGGTCAGGCTGTCAAGCTGCACCTCACGAAGCAAAATCCGGATATCCGAAAATAATCCGGCGAACAATGAGTAAAGGCGGCTATATTCCCAGCACCCGTACTCCTGCGGCATCTTCCCTTCCAGTCCCTGCATTTCACCAACAATTTTCAGGCATTCATGGTAAATATCCTGCGGGGCAACCGTGCCGGTATCGAGCCAGGTTTTCATCGTTGGCAGCCATCGTCCCAAGGCTTGCAGCCACAAGTAATCGCGGATCAGAGCCTGATGGCTTTTACTGACGGACTCAACCTGCAAGCGCTGAGAAATACTGCGCGCCCGATATTGCATCTGGGCATAAATATCATTGACGTTATCCTGCAGATAATCAGATACAGTGAAATGCAGACACACAGGAATGAAAGCTTTGTTCAGTACTACCTCACCGTCAGCCTTATGCTCGGTCACATGGGCGATAGGGATCACGGTATAATCCTGTAGATCATCCCCTTCCAGTTTTAGCTCTATATTCAGGCAAGCCAATTCAAGCTGGAGAGCTTCACTATGATCCCGGCTGGTATCAAACACATTGTGATCAAGGCGATGATAGCGACGGTGTTTATCTTGCGGACTGCCAATATCAACCACGCCCGTGCGGTAAATAGGCAATGCCAGATAAACCAATTTGTCATTGGTACCAGCAGGCACTTCCAGAGCCAGACCGTTTTGTATATCAAATGGCGTTCCATCAGGAAATAGTCCTTTCGCCCGCTTTATTCCTACTTTACCAATATTGTTCAACGCGCTATCAAGCTCCAATGCCACCAAACCAAAACGGTTCGGGATCATCAGCTCACGATAATTTTTTACGAAACCTTCCAGGTAACGCTCCTGCTGCTGGAAATGCTGCGGGCTAAGGAACATACCTTCAGACCAAACAACTTTTTTCTTATCCATTTTTGGTTAGTCCTCTTGACCGGTAATACTGACATTGACGCCATCAACCTTGACATCAACCACAACAGGTAATCCAGCTTGAATCTGCAGAATCACTTTGTTTTTGGCTTCACGAAAATCCGCAAAAGCAGCCACAACTGCGATGTACTCCGTCTCGGCAATCAACGGGATAGCTACTTGACGCTTTTCACCAGGTAACACGCTATCAAGGTTCCGCTTTGACAACAGGCCGGCTTTCAGTACACCCTGATCATCGTTATAGAGATCAATAAAACTTGCCTGGTTAAAAGCTTCGCTGTCCTGAAGTTGATAAACACGAACTTCCAGCGGGGAGGCCAGGCCATCAACATTGGGATTAATATTGTTGGCAGCCTCAATATTGACGATTACCTGTAGTGGTGACGCATCTTTCCAAAACGTTAGATAGCTACATCCGCTGATCAAGAAAACGCTAAGGAGTATTAAAAGCTTTTTTGCCATATCACTTTTCTCCAAGAGATTGTTTAATGCGTAAGCTCTCGCTGAAATACGCTTTGAATTTTAATTGCCACTCTTGGTTGTCCTGCTGACGCAGAAAATACCGCTTATACATTTCCCAATAATCCGGCTTAGGGCTAAAAAAGCCGGGCCTAACCAGATCTTTAAACATCTCTTCAAGACTGGTCGGAGCCATCTCGTCCATAAGCCTGCCAAGCGCCATTTCAGCAGCCTGAATCATCATTTCCTGCTGTCTCGCCTGCATCATCAGGAGTTGCTGAGGATCCATTCCGACCGGCGGAAGGGTTGTGGGTTCGGGGTTTGTAGAACTCTGGGTCAGAGAATTGCCTCGTGCAGGTTGAATACCCGTTACAAACGGAACTGAAGCGAGCAGCTCAGACTGTTCATCGGAAAAAGGATCATCATCAAAACTGTCATCTTTGAGCTGATCAATATGCATGTGCTCAACCGTCGGCAGTACTTCAGGATCCATATTGGCAAAAGGATCCAATTCAACATTTGCCGCATTGTCCGAGAACGCCGAATCAGCGAGTGCGGTAAATGACAACTCTGGCTCCCGGCGCACCGCATCTGGCTGTACCGGCAACTCCTGCACTGGGGGCTCCGTGCCAAAGGGATCGTCACCCCAGTCACCCAATGACACCGACTCAGCCGCAAAAGACGGTTTGACCGTAGCCTGTTCCGGGACAAAGCAAGACACCATCAAACGGTACTGGCCGAGATCCAGTACATCGCCATCATTGAGGCTTGAACTATTATTTTTACCCAACGGCTGGGAATTACCGTTGATAAAGAGTCCGTTGGTACTCACATCCATTACCTGATATCCGCGGCTGCCGCGGTTGATGATCGCGTGGGTGCCAGAGATAGCTCGCGACGCATCAGACAATTGCATCGTAGTACCGTAAGAGCGCCCGATACTGCCACCCTCTTCCGGGAAGTTCTTGTTCCATTCAGAAATTGGTTCTCCATCAGGAGAGCTTATTATTCTTAATGACAACGGCATATTACCTCTCCTTACATTGACCAATTGCTTGGTTAAATTCACCAACAAACAACGGATATTGCTTGGTAAACTTCTTAGAAAAATAGACCCCTAAAGGCTTTTCCTTGACGATATTACGTGTGATCGCCCGATGACTAATCCCCATACTTTCAATCGCGTCTTTCATCACGAAGTCATTAGCGAGTACTGCCCCGACTTCCCCTGCAAGCAACAGCTCAATCAACGTGGTCGGCTGACGTGGTTTTTTCTCCACCCGGTAACCCGACTTGTGTAACCAAAACCATTTGTTCGAACCAAAAATTGCTGTAACAGCAACTTCTTCTTTGAACATCATGCTTTCTGTATCAATCGAGTCGGACAAACTAAACCAGCTCCATACCTGACTGAGCACCGGCAATGAATAATCGGCATATTTATCGCGAATCGCATTTTGAGACGCCAGAAAGAAACCATGATGTTCACCCACCTCAACCAGGATTTGTGCCCGATCCCAATCGGTCATGGTGATCTGATACGGTTGCTGCATCACTTTCATAATGCACTTGAGCTTTTCAATACCCGGCCCTTTCATCTCGCCGTCCTGCTGATATTGATAAGGACGCCACTCCTGGGTGACGAGCAATAACCGCTCGGGACGCACCTCACTGTGGGCACTGAAGCTGACGCAAGATGCCCACAGCACAGCCAAAACAAGCGGAAATCGTTGAGTTTTAAAAAACATCACTAAACTCATTGTTGCTCCTGCATCGATTTACCTTTCGAACGAATGACGTCGCCATTCATACCGTATACATCGCTCGCCATTTCCATAAGTACAAACGGAATTTGTTGCTTGATCCGCCGAGCCTGTTCAAAACTAATCGCGATATCCGGCGGTGAAATATGCCCCACAGGTAGGTCTCCTGGTTTTACTTCTCCACGCAAAATCTTCAACCCGTATAAACCAGCCTGATGAGCATTGTTGACAAAACTCACACCAAACGACATCAGTGCGCTGTCCGAGCCACTTTTCACCACATCAGGTACGGCAGAAATGACAGCCAAATCACCAGAATACTGATTAATTTCAGCCATTCTTGACAGTAAACTTGAACTGCCAGTCAACCAAAGCAAGCTACTATCTAAGGAAGGATCAGTCAGGCGCATAGTGCGTATCGCCTTGGTCATCGCAGCGTCTAGCTCAAGCAACGGCTGCTCTTCATCGACCACGATTGGCACAATTTTCACACCACTCTTCTCCGCAAGTTTCTTCAGCGGCAAATATTGCGTCGTATAGGCGCTTTTATTCTTACTCGCGTATAACACACCAATTTGCTTTAACGACGGGTTGAAACGTTCCATAAATGCCAGCGTCACCTCGGCAGGAAGGTTCAATGACGTAAATGCAAAGTTATCGCCCGAGCCCTGATCACTAGCGATAAGGCCTAACAGCACCGGGTCTTTCGCATTAACAGAAACAACAGCAACCTTGCCGCCTTTGTAAACTTTGCGAACAGCCACTGTCGCTTTTGATCCAACGGTATAAATCAGGTGAGAGTTACTTTCGGCTTTTTTGAGCATTTGAAGTAATAACTCTTGCTCATCGTTATCGGTTTGTGCAACAGGCAGCCTGCGCACCACAAAACGGGCCAAAGGTAGTTCACGGCTATATATACCAAGCAAGGTCTCAAGTGCAATATCATAGGATTTAGCCTGACGCGACACTATCACCATAATTTTTGGCGCGGATTTCACCGGCAAGAACTCGACACCATCCTGACTGCTCTTAGTCTGCCAGTGGCTGCCGGATGCTGGTTTCAGTTCATCACCCAGCCAGGTTGGCCATTGGGTATCTGCCCATAACACCGGGCTCCACATCAAAGTAACCAACATTAGCAAGCGCATCATGATGACACCGCCTTAGCCGTACCTTGGCTGAAAATCGTAAACAGCATGCAAGCCGCAATAAAAAAGCCAGCCAGCGCCAACATGGCGTACTCCGCACCAAACCAGATCAACAGTTGACCAACGATAATCGATCCCGAGACATGGCCAAACCGCTCAAGAAAACGGTAGGTTGCCGCTATAACTGAGTCCGATTCTTGGCTATCAGCCATACTGACAACCACGTGGGTAACCACTGGCGCATTAATCAGACCGTGAGAGAACCCCATCGTCATCATCGCCAGCGTCATCACCACAACGGTCTGCCAGTTTTGTGGCATAGCCAACCCGATAGCCAACAAGACCAAAGCAAGTCCGGCAATTAGATTGCCCAGACTCAATACCGTTTTGCTGTTACCCAGACGGTCAACCCAAGGTCCGACTTTATGACTGACCAGCAGCACGATGGCGGCATACGACATCAAGACCTGACCAATACTTTCTTTGCTAACACCCCGTTCGGCCAGCAGCAACGGCACCGCAAAAGAAACAATACCGGTTAACGCCGCTTTGGTAGGGATCCCCACCAGCAGCATTGTGCGGACAAAAGCTGGAATTTTAATTAAGCGCCATGAATCCGCCATCATTGCGGAGACCATATCGGCAACCGAGCCTTGTCGCTTCTGTCTTGCTCGCATCGACGGTAGGATCAGGCTAAACAGACTCATAATCACCCCAATGCTAGCGGCAAGAGTAAAGGTGCCCTTGTCCCCCAGATAATCAGCCAACAGCGCACCAATTGCAGCCCCGGCTATAAATCCGGCGTTAAAACAGAAAACGATGATCCCCGCAGCCTGAGTTTTGTTGTCTTTATTACTGAACCGCAGGATATAACCCTGGACAGAAATAAAGATCAGCGCCTGCCCCACCCCAGAAGCCAAACGAGCCAACAAGATAGCTTCCAGCCCCATGTCCATCGCCAGCAACCCGCATCCAAGACTCGACAGCAAGATTCCGAACACCAGCACACGCCGGATATCGTACATCTCAACCAGTCTCGCTGCTGGCAGCAGGGTCAGTGCAAAACCGAGGAAATAGAGGGTAAAAAACAATGATGATGCACCGGTACCCAGTCCTGCCGACTCCGCGACCGAGGCCATGTACTGTGGCATAATCGGTGCCATCAACGCTTCCATCAGCACCGCCCCGAGAAAAAGGGGTTTAATCCGCTCTAATATCACATCGCTGCGCTTTTGGTTGGCTTCACCGCTCAACAGGCGGATAAAGGCAAAACACACCAGACCACATGCAAAGAAAAGCACCGCAAAATTCTTTAATGTCCGGGCCAGCTGGGCAAGAACAATTTCTGCTTTATAGGTCAGGCGGACTTGCCCTGATGAAGAGGTACCTATAATGTAATCGAGCATGCCGGTATCGGAGATAACCTCTGCCATCCCCTCACCCTGCCAGCTGGCAGCCACCGGACGGTTTTCTTTAAACACCGCGATCTTTGACAGTTCCGGGTTAGTCTGGCGAAAGTTATCAAGCATCAACTCGACACCGGTCACCAGATCACGATCCACATCATGAACCAAAATCGGCGACAAACGCTGACTGACCACATCAGCCAGCGACACCGCCTTGCTTTGCAAGCCATCACGATACAGACTTCCGACCAGGATCATGACACTGACAGACATGGCCAGAAACACCATCGTAAAACTGGTCAGGTAAACCGCCCGTTTGCTGCTATTTAAGACGCTACCGATAAACACCGTCAGGAGCACCACAATCAACCAGATAAACGGCTGAAAGCTTTCAGTCACCGTGGCTTCAACCATCAGATCGCTCAGAACAACTTCGAGTGTCCCTACCTGGGTAAACTTGTTACTGAGCGGAATGGAAATCCGGTTGCCGATCTCCGGCACATCGCCATACAGATATAATTGCTTCTGTCCAGATAACAGACGCAAGCCAGTCACCGAGACATCAGCTTCGACAATCGGCTGCAAGATCTGACCTAACCCTGCGATATCTTCCAGCGACACCCCAGAGTTAAGCACCTGTTCAACGCCTAGACGCGCAGCTTCGGTCTGCGCCATTACCGTATCGGTTGTCAACTGACGGTAGCTTTTCAGTGCCTGACCATAGCCTACGACGAAAACCAACAGCAGCGACAAGGCAACTACTGTCAGTCCGAGCATGAGCCTGATTCGATCCTTTACCGGTCTCACAGCGACTCCTAGCTAGGCCAGCGCCAAACTGAAGAACTCTTCAGTAAAGCAATGTGCCAGTGTAGTAGAACGATGTTTATGCAGATAAGCCAGGCGGTTAAACACCAATGACTGGATCAGATCATGATAGCCCATACCCTCCCCCGCCAAATCGTGACAAACGATACTTAACTTACTGCCTTCAGGGCGCTTAAGATCCGGCTTCGGATTCGCCTCAAGTACAAACAGCTTGCCACGCGAGTCCATTCTCAGGTCCACCCGCACAAGGGTGTGCAAGCCCATCTGATTGAATATCCTAGAACCGATATCAGCCAACTCACTACGTAACTCGGGATCTTCTACCTTCAACAACCGATCGCTGGTGATCGGTTTAACATCCATTGACGTGAAGATGGCTTCGTCATCCGCTAGCACCCGCTCAGTGATCGAAAATGAGAACGGCTGATCACGCTCAACCAATACACCATCCTTGAAAACAGTCGGTCCGGCAACGGCAACCACAAATTCACGTCCTGACAAAAACGGTTCTATCATCACGGTATTACTGGTCGCTTTTTGAACCAGTTCAACCATCTCGGCCAATTCACCACGCTTGAATACCGGGTGAACGTGAATCGAAGCACGGCCTGAAACCGGTTTGACGATAAATGCCTCACCAAATTCCTGCTCGATAAGATCAAGCATGACGCCTTTGGCGTCATCATTAACGCTTTCGCCATGACCGATGGTTACGAACGGAGCCGTCGGGATCCCGGCTGCATGGATCTCATGTTTAAACAGATGCTTATTGTCCAAGACCCCTGCCGTCATTGGTGAGTGGCCGACATACGGCACCCCCAGCATTTCCAACATAGACGGTAGATGACACATAGAATCAAAGCCTTGCAGACCTCCGCTATTGGTAATCACCAGATCTATACCTAGGGTTTTCAACGCCTGAGGCAATGCGAGATTCTCAGCCAGTACTTCGACATGCTGGAAACCAGACTCCCTCAATGCATCGGCTATATCACAAGCAACTGGCTGATATGTTTTGGTCGAACGCGGGCTCAAATTCTCATAGATATAACTACCCGGTAGTGCCTTTTCCCCTCCGTGCACAACCGCAATTTTTAGTGAACTTCGTATCCATTGAAGCTGCTCTTTTGTAAATGGACTAATCTTCACTGTCGTACCCTAACTATTATTTCGACATTTATTGTTTAAATTCGCTTTTATATCGAAATTAAATATATTTCTTTTCCCGCAAAATATTTAACTACGGCTGTATTACCAGCCATCTTTTATCTAATAACGCTTTTAAAAGCCTGACGGAAACTAATAATGCATCATTATTAGCCTCCGAATTGATCATATTAGGTTTAGCTTATCAACAATGACTAACCAACCTGCAGGTTCACGCATCAGTTTATCTGCACGGAAATGTTCGCCACCAACTTTCAATTTATGCCCTTGTACATTAACTAAAACTCTTTCTTTTTCGATTTTCGCAATCTGGGCAAAAAGCTCCCGAACCATATCCAGTGCAGGGGTTTCAGTCGCATATTCATTTGTCGCCTGCTCGCCGAATAAACCAGCAATACCGTAATCATCATCCATCTCGTAAAAAGCACGGTAATGCAGTATCTTGGCAGCCTTTTCGATATCGGCTTCCATATTCGACAAGCGGTATGCCAAGGTTTGCCCGTGAATAAAACCCGCAGCAGCAGTTGCACTACTGGTGATGACATTTCCCGGAATACAGTCGGCTGCCAGTGCCGCCGACTGTGATTCTATTTTAAGCTTCTTACAGTCAATGATTAGCTTGCAGAGCTTATATTCCATCGCCAGCCCTTTGCTTTTATATTGCTTAAGTTGCTCTTTGAGCCGAACTAGGTGCGCGATTGTTTTGGCATCAGATCGAGCATGACGGGCAGCTCCCAAGGTATTCACATGAGTTGCACTGCTCAGTACACCGCCGGTAAAAGAAACCGCATCACCGGCAATCTTCTTAACCATTCTTTTCTTAAAATATGCCGCTGTTTTAGTATTTTCATATAGCGCAGCATCTATCGGTGTAAGTAACGGATTTGCAGGCAGCTCTTTTGGTTTCCTTTTACCGGCCCACTCAACGATATTACAGATAACATCATGACCAAGCTTCACCGCACCAATAATATTGCCATTAGTAAATTCAAGTCCGCCGCCAGCGGTATAAATTCCGCCGCTTCCTGACGCTAAGCTACTCAGGTCCTTGGTTGCATCAACCACATCTCCGACATAGCCGGCAATATCGCTACGCATATCCATCGTTACCTGGCCAAGTAACTTTGCATCGTCTAAAGCTTGTTGTTTCGTATAACCAACCTGCTTAGGAAGCTTCTTCTGGCGAGGCTTTAACTTTGCACCGCTTGCACTGCCTTTCGGTGTGTAAATTCCTTGAGTACCAACACCGGCAATACCCGCATTAGCCAATATGCTGTCTCTGTCTCGTGCTTTTTCCAAGTCGTAACTTTTTTTTCTACCAAACATAACGTTAATCCCCTACATTTTTACTTGAGCACAATTTCCAACCGGCCTATCACTGGTACTGAATTATTCAATATCAAAGCTAACTTCACCGGCATGACAAGAAATACTTACAGCATTGATTGACTGGCCGGCACTCAATCGAACAATGCATTGGGTCGCCAATTCTGGCATCAGGGTTCGGTTAATGATCTGCTCGATAGCACGCGCTCCGGTCTCCGGAGAGTGGTTCTGTGCTATCAAGTGCTCGATTAACTCCTCACCATACGAGAAACTAGCGCTATAATGACTGCGCACACGTTTTTCGATACGACGAAGCGACAAGCGGGCAATTTTCGCCATTTCGTCATCATTGAGCGGGAAGTAAGGCACTACCGTCGAGCGTCCGATAAATGCTGGTTTAAAGTACTGCTGCAATGCCGGGAATATCGTCTGGGTCAACGTCGGAATACACGGCCTTTCCTGCGCACAGGCGTCGACCACGGCACTGTCAGCCGCGTTAGAGGTCATAATGATAATGGTATTTCTAAAATCGATATCGCGACCTTCACTATCAGAAATCGAGCCTTTATCGAATATTTGATAGAAAAGATCATGAACACCAGGGTGGGCCTTTTCCATTTCATCAAGCAATAGCACGGAATACGGATTTTTTCGCACCGCTTCAGTCAATACCCCACCTTTACCATAGCCAACATAACCAGCAGGCGATCCCAGCAGCATTGAGATCTTGTGCTCTTCTTTGAACTCCGTCATGTTAATGGTGGTAATGTTTTTCTCGCCACCATAAAGAAGATCGGTGAGGGCCAGAGCTGTTTCGGTTTTACCGACCCCACTAGGCCCGCACATCAGAAACACCCCAATCGGCTTGCGTGGATCCGTCAGACCGGCACGAGACATGCGAATCGCTTGAGAGATCTCTTGTATCGGCGCAGTCTGTCCGATAACTCGTTCTCCGATCCGCTGCTCTAGCTGCAGCAGACGTTCAACTTCATCCTTGACCATGTTGCCGACAGGGATCCCGGTCCACAGAGAAATCACCTGAGCGATAGTTTGGGTATCCACCTGCGGCATTACCAGGGGGGATTCACCTTGCAACTCATACAATGCATCAAGCTTTACAGAAAGCTGCTGCTGCTCTTCACTCTCACTGACATCATCACCGGCAAAATATCTCTCATCAATAATGCCCTGTAGCTCAGTAATCTCAGTGACCAGAGCCTTCTCCGCTTCCCAACGCTGAGCGAGTTGTGCATATTCGGCCTCCAGTGAAGTAAGCTTTTTCTGCACTTCTGCTATCTTTTCTGCGCCGTTGGCCAACATGGCATGTTCGCGTTCTACCGCCGAAATTTCGTTCTTAGCATAACGAATTTGCTCAGCCAGACCATCAAGCTGCTGCGGCAACGCACTTTGGCTGAGCCCAATACGGGAGCAGGCGGTATCAAGTAAGCTGATCGCTTTGTCCGGTAACTGGCGCTCGGGAAGAAAGCGCACCGACAACTTAACCGCTGATTCAATTGCTTCTTCTAGTACTTTTACCCGGTGGTGTTTTTCCAGCCCGCGGGTCACACCACGCAGCATCTGGATCGCATCATCTTCACTAGGCTCACCGACCGCAACCAGCTGGAAACGACGGGTCAGGGCTGCATCCGTTTCAAAATACTGTTTGTATTCCGCCCATGTCGTAGCAGCAATGGTACGAAACTCCCCACGAGCTAATGCCGGCTTCAACAGATTAGCCGCATCATTCTGGCCAGCGGCACCGCCCGCACCAACCAAGGTGTGCGCTTCATCGATAAAGACAATGATCGGGTGAGGAGATTGCTTAACTTCAGTCAGCACATCTTTCAGGCGGTTTTCAAACTCACCTTTAATGCTTGCTCCTGCTTGCAGCAAAGCCAGATCCAACGTTCGCAGTTCAACATTGGCCAGCGACGGCGGTACATTGCCATCAACTATCTGCTGGGCCAAACCTTCAACAATCGCCGTTTTACCAACGCCGGGATCACCGACCAGGATCGGGCTGTTCTGCCGGCGGCGACAAAGAATATCAATAGACTTGCGGATCTCGGTATTCCTACCAGAAATAGGATCCAGTTCTCCGTTTCGTGCAGCAGCAGCAGTCAGGTTGTGGGTGTACTTGTCCAACGCAACGGTGCTGGCCTCCCCCCCTGCCAGTACTTCGGCCGAACCGGCACTGGATTCGGGACGCTGGGTAGGCAATTGCCTGGCAGCATTTACTTTGAGGGATTCCACCGAGAGAGTATTAAGCCATGGACTAAGTTCACCGTTATAGCCACCCTGCGCAGTCCGCTGCTTCAGGACCAATAAAATATGGTAGCCATTAACTTCAGCGTGGCTATGGTTAACTGATGCCAGCAGCCAGGCGTCTTTCAATAGCTCCACCAAAGCCGGAGACAGAGCCGGTGGACTATCATTCCCCCGAGACAAACCATTTAAATGACGAGCGAGCAAATCCACAATCTGGTCACGACCAATATTGCCTTGCTGCAATATCTCAACCCAACCGCTCTTGGGCTCGTTCAATAGCTGATTAAACCAATGCTCTTGTTCAATGCTAAAGTGAGTACGTGCCATGCAATCGCCCGCAGCGGCTTCAAGTGCACTTTTTAATGGTAAGGCGAGCCGTTTTACCAGGCTCTGTAATTCAACATTGATCATGCTGTGTCCTTGCTTGTTATTTAAGTGGCATTACCACGTGTTCTCGGTTTATCTGCTTTGGGGCAAGCCATGTCGACTGCGCCAGACGGATATCGGTGCTGCTTTCTGTGCTCAGGCGAAGACCGGGTAGGAACTTTCCATCAACTTTAACCATCAGTTTCAGCTTGAGATCGACCCCCATGTAATGTCGGACAAACGCCTCGATCGCACTGACCAGTTGGCGGTCATTCCGGATTTGATTAAATTGGCGGTTATTATTTGGTTTTATCATGATTTCCAGACGCTGAAATGCGGTGACGGCGCTCTTTCCAACCAGAGCACCAAAGCCTAATTGATTGTTTTGTCCTTTCTTTCCCAGCTTAGTCACACTACATGGCAACAGGGGGACATAATCAATATCACCGTATTCGACCTCGAATTCGTATTCAAAATAGTCGGCCAGCAAGTCTTTTAAGGTATGCGGGCAGGATAGTTTCAGACCAAGCAACCCCGAGTACTGGATCAGGTGAGCCGAAGACAACGTTCGGTTGTTGCCGAGATCACCATTGAGATTAGCCAGCATCGTTGTCAGCGAAACACTGTGTCGATTCCAGCTAAAATGTTCTTCCTCGGCCTGAGCGACTAAGTCATTTTTAATCTCCGCCTGACAGTGCAAACGGTAATAGCGATTATTGAAACCATTCAGGAAATCAATCAGGGAATCGTTACCCTGCTCGAATAATTCCTTGAGCGATTCGCTGTAGCTATGCCGGGGCATGACACCCTGGCCACCCGATACAGCAGGTAAGTCACAGGTAAACGCCCATTGACCAGCTACCGGATTACTGATTTCTACAATGTCTGCCTGTTGATAGGCAGGCAGCAGGCTAGCCGAAAATGACACTGTCGGCCTTGTACCCAAAACAGCGGCTTCATGCTTGACCAACTGCATCGCACGGTGAAGATCGAATGTATAAGGCTGCTCAAGGAGCCGAGTCAGAGCATGTTCTTGCATCCGGACCTCCTCGGAAAGATCTTGTGTTCCCCTTCCGTGCCTTCGAGCACAATCACTACCTGAGTAAAGCTGTTAAAGCCTGCAAAAAAGGCAAAAAAGCGGTCGAGCAACTGAGATAGCAACTCAACTCCGCCACCACCCAGAGCCTTGGTGCTGAGGGTGACACTGATGCGAGTACCGTAAGCAAAACAGCTTTTGCCTGAAATGCGGATCGGTGCCACCACCTGCTCTTGCTCTATCCCTTGGATTGCCGCGATATAAGCCATATTTTGTGAGCTTTCGGTATGGTTATACAGATTCAGCATCGCCTTGAGTGCAGCAACGGGATCATCCGCCCCCAACAAGGTGTGGTAATTGAAATGAAGATGAGCCAGCAACGGCCAGGCATTTTGCTCCGCGGCTTTGATCCGAACTTGCTTGGTCGGACGACGTAAGAGTTGCAGCCGAGCCGGTAACGAAATGGAGTCGCGACAACTAACCTCACTGGAGATCGACAACTGACCGGCAACCGCACCGTCAGAGCACGTTGCCGAAACCAGCCAGGTTCGAGATTCACTGTTAGCACTCAGATGCTCAAGATCTGCCACCCGCAAGCTACTGTAAAGTGTAGTCTCACTATGCCAATCCTGAACCAGCTGCCACCTTAGGCCGGTTTCAGCACCTGTGTATTTTTCACCATACAACGGCGGCACAGCGCAACTTTGTTGCTCAGTCACATCAAGCACCTGCTCAATCGCGAACAGCTGAAGCTGCTGTTGCCCCCCAGCATCCAGCACAATTGGATACTGACTATGACCAAAATCGACACTGAGCGGTTCTGCCGTCAACGACTGCAAGTTCACTATCGGGGTACAGAACAGATGGAAGTTATCCGTACCAAGGCTACGCGACAAGTCAATTGCCATATCATCGAGGAACAGCTGGATCTTGATCTCATTGGTATGGGCGTAACGCAACGACTGGGCAAGATCCAACGCAATCACATGAAAACGTTCAGGAAAGGTGAAAAACTCAGTCAGCAGCTTAAACCCGCCAAAACTGCGCGAGCTGTAAGGCAGTACCTGATGCTGGCTTTCAAAGCCCACAGGTTGCAGTGCATCTCGGCCAAGTGGTACCCGCTGTTCGCCATATTGGACACACACCTGCTTAACCCCGGCGAGCAGATGATCATATAGCCTCAATACCGATTGCGTCTCACCTCGCAGGAATAGCTCCAGCGAAGTCAGATCGAGATCAGAAAACAAAATACTCGGATCCGTGGTCTGAAGCTGGATTTCCAACATGGCTTTGGCATGCTCGGCGCCAGCCGGTTTCTCTGCATCAAACGGTGCCATCACCACGTGAGCCGAACCAAGTTTGACCGGGAACAGAGTTACATCCTGACAGGTACGGAAAACCGTAGACTCTATATCGGCATCCGACACCCCCAATTGAGTACCTTGCGGAATGAAATGCCGGGCACTCACCTCTTCAGAAGGCTGCATTTTGAGGATACTGTACGACGGGATTGGGCGCAGGTAGTGCGGAAATAACAACCGCAACAGGCTATCCGTCAGTTGCGGAAACGAGTCATCCAGGCGCTGCTGCAGACGAGCATTGAGTAACGCCACACTGTCAATCAAACGAGAAATTTGCGGATCATCGACACTATCGTCACTGATCCCCAGGGATTTGGCCGATCCCGGGTGGCGACGGGCGAATTCACCAGCTTCCTGGCGGATAAATGCCAGCTCTTGCTCGAAATAACTTAGTAATGACTCAGACAAGGTTCGTCTTCCTTACATCTAAACTACTGGTGGTAAAATCAAGGCTGGAGTCGAACACCACCACTTCTTCACCAAACTTGCTGCTGATCAACCCTTCAATCCGGAACATCAGCTTATTTGTTGCCACTGAATTTTCGTCCAGATCGACAACAACCTCTTTCAGCCGCGGCTCAAATTGAATAATCAGTTGCTTAACATCATGAAGGATCACGTCACTGCTGCTTTTCCCCTGACTACGCAGCGAACTCACCATGCCGAATGCAGCAATCGAGTTACACAACTGCGGGCTCAGTTCCGTGTTCTTCCACATCGGGGCTCTCGCAGATAGCACTGCCGACAGGTTTTCAATAATGGCATCGCGAACATCATCAACATCCCCACGCCATTGGCCTTTCAGCTTGGCCATCAAACTCATGACATTTCTCCCAGCTTGTCAGACGAGACATCAGTCATCAGTGTGATATGAGTATCGAGCATTTCGTACTGGTATTGCGGCTGCAACTTGATTTCACAGCGATAGCGGGTTGAGTCGTGGCGATCGGCAACAAAGCGAACTTCTGCATGTTTGAGGGGGTAACGCGCCATAATCGACTCATCACCATAATCCACATTACTGATATAAGTCTGTAACCACTTGTCCAGGTCACGCTGGCAAGTTGCCGCGCTATCAAAGCTACCGACGCGATCACGCATCTGAGCTTTGATATAGTGGCCAAAACGACAGGCCATCAAATTGGTCTGCAGCATCCCGCTGGTTTTGCTGGACTCGTTGTCCGGCTTCCATACAGACTGGTTGCTAAACAACCCCAGCTGGCCACTTAGATAAATACTCGAAACCGGAACAAAGCCCTGATCTGCCCAGAAACCGTCACTCTCGCTGTAAATATCAATACGTGCCTTCAATGGCGTGCAGGCGCTGTCATTTAAATCAATCAACACCCCATGATTACCGGTTGCATCATGCGCCCTTAAAAAACCAAACCAGCTGATACGATCAAATTCACGGATCACATTCGCTGCCAACAGGTATACGGAGTTGCCCCACAACACACCGCTGTTGGTATTGGCTTCACTAAACACAAAACCTGCTGGGTAATGTTGCCTAGGGGTACGGATCCGGTACTGAGGCAAAACCAGATGCAAAAATCGACTTGAATGGTGCTGTCGTAGCAACTGCCAGCTCTGTAAATCTTGGCTGGTCAAAATCCGATTAATTCTGGCGTGGTCATGTGTCAATCTGGCGGGGTCATCGCCAAAGAAATAGTTGTCAACACCCACTACCACTGGGCATAGCGAGCGCTCACCGAGCTCTGCCAGCAATTGCAGCGTATACAGGTCATCAAAATCACAGCTCTCGTCCAAATCGGAGTGAACATGGTGATCGACCACTAGCAAGCCAAAGGGTTGACCACCAGCAGTATCTAGTTCTTTTGCATAGATTTTCTTGAACAGTGCACTGCGGCTGATTTCAAACGACTGGTTCAAGTCCGTCGATAACATGTTCCAGCTGAAATCCAGCAGCTTCACCTTGATCCGACGGCTCGACACAGGAAGATGAACTAAGCTGTACAACCCTGACCATGAAGCTTCAAGCCGCTTGAATTCTTCGGCTTGCATAACAGCAGAAAGCTGCTCGCTTAACTGGTGGTCAAGCAAAGTGATCACCCTGCCCAACAGAGCCTTGAATTGGCTAGTATCATGTTGACGGGCATGTTCAAACAACATTCGCCACAACCCTAGGTCATGCAGGACATTGGCGGATGATGTCGGATTAATCACTGTCATAGAAACTCCACTCGGGAGCCGAAACTCCCGAGAATTTTGATTAGCCTGGAATGTTCGCAACCATGCGTAACGAGGTTGTGAGCTCTTCCATTTGTAACCATGGGCGAAGGTGGGCAATCGCAGAGTAGCTACCCGGACGACCAGCCTGTTCCTCAACGACAACTCGAGCTTCAACAAGTGGGTACTTGGCTTTCGCTTCGTTACCAATCGCATTTGGATTAACGTACTGCTGGATCCAGTTGGTCAGTTCTTTCTCAATCTCACCCGCATCAATGTTTGAGCCAATACGGTCACGTCCCATCACTTTCAGGTACTGGGCAATACGACTGCTGGCCATGGTATACGGCAGGCGCGCAGAAATTGCGGCATTCGCAGTTGCATCAGGATCAACATACGTTTTTGGCTTATGGGCTGTTTGCGCCCCCATAAAGACTGCGTAGTTGGTGTTTTTATAATGCACCAAAGGCAGGAAGCCCAGATCACTCAACTCTTTCTCACGCTCATCTGTCAGATTCACTTCTGACGGACATTGCTGGAGCAAGTCGCCAGCTGGTGAGAAATACGTAAAGTTAGGCAAGTTCTCGACCTTACCGCCGTTATCCGTACCACGGATAGCCGTACACCAACCATACTGGGTATAAGCTTGGGTCAGCAGCAAACCGAATTCATACGCAGCATTGCTCCAGACAAAGTCATCCTGAGACTGAGGTACCGCCTTGCCATTTGCATCGGTAGCAAACTCTTCATACTGGAAAGAGCTCACCGGTACCGTACCCTGCCCATAAGGCAGACGTGCGATAGTTTTAGGCAATGTCAATGAAACGTAACGGGAATCATCACTCTCACGGAACGCATTCCAGCTCGCATAGGCTGGCGAGTCAAAGCCAGCAGCCACAGGTTTGCCTTCGTTAAAGGTCTCAAACGATTCAAAATCAAACATAGTCGCATTGGCTGCGGCTATAAACGGAGCATGCGAAGCTGCAGCCACTTCACCCATATAGCGAAGCAGGGCAACATCTTCGTCGCCGTAGCCGAACTCGTAATCCCCAAGCAGAACACCATAAGGCTGGCCACCGGCAGTGCCGAATTCTTCTTGGTAAATCATGGTGAACAGGCGACTACGGTCAATAGCAGGTGCGTCTTCAAACTGCTCAAGCAGCTCGTCCTTGGTGTAATCAGCAAGCTTGATTTTAAGGTCCGGACCCAGCTCACTGTTTTTAACCAGTTTCTGCAAACCCAACCACGTGCCTTCTAGTTTCTGGAAAGCTTCATTTTTCATCACTGTCGAAAGCTGTTCTGAGATTTTCACATCCAGCGCTGCAATAGCTTTTTCTATAGTCAGCGTCAGGTTTTTATCCCATGTTACTGTGCCTTCGAGTGCCTGCGAAGTCAGCACTGACAGCAGCTCTTTGGTAGTATCAACAGGTGTTTGTGTTGTCGCTGAAATAGCACGATCCAGAAAGCTGGCTTCTACGCCAGTTGCTTCAGTTTGCTGAGCAGCAGTTTGTTGTTCAGTTGACATTATTCAGCCTCCCCTTTTTCGACACCCAGTTCACCGGCAAGGTGCTGGATTGCATCCGCACTTTGCAACAGTTCTTTTAGCAATCGCTCAAGATCACGAGAACGATCGGCTTTGCTCAATAGCACTTTCAGTTGATTACGAGTCTCAACCAACTGTTTCAGTGGATCGATATTCTCTACCAGGTGCTCAGGGTGGAAATCCTTCATGGATTTGAAATTCAGGTTCACCTCAAACTGGCTATTGTCATCGGCCAGTTTATTATCAACTTTGTATGACAGACTTGGGCTAATCTGTTCCATCACTGTATCGAAGTTATCTTTATCGACACCGGTAAATTCACGTTCTTCAAGATCGACTTTTTCACTTTCTGGCTTATGACCAGAAAACTCACCAATAACACCCACAACAAAAGGCAGTTCTTTTGTTTCAGTTGCACCATTGGTTTCTACGTCATAAGTGATGCTGACGCGGTTTTTGCTAACACGCTTATGTTGCGAGTTGAGAGCCATGCTTCCCTACCTTTTGATTAATGATGAAGCCTAACAAAACAGTCGCTATGCGCCGTTAGACCAACGGCGCATAACAGCAGATTACTTCGAGCCTGAAAGCATCTTGCCTTGTGGTACGTGGTAAGAAACAAGGCCACCTTTTTCCATTTTGCCGCCGTTGTCTTCATGCCAATGCAACTGATCCAGCTGAATGTAAGAAAGTGCAATACTTTCAAATGGCTGTGCACCGTCAGAACCACTTACGTTGTATGAAACAAGACGGGCTTTATCCAGCTTCACTTGGAAGTAGATCTCAGCTCCTGAACCGTCACGCGCAGGTTTAGTGAAAACGATCTCAACATCTTTACCTTCAGGGCCTGGGCTGAATAGGAAAGACAGCAGGTCTTCAGATGCGCCGTCCACTTCTTTAGTGATATTTACTTCACTCATAGCAACCATGCCTGAGTCAGCATTCGTGCCATTACCAATATCCATAGCAACAGATCGGACTGCACCCCAGCTGTATGAATTTAGTGCGAACCAACCCTCACCCGGCAACCCTTCAATTGTTGCACCGCCATCAACTTGAACACCATCGATACGCATGTAAATGCTCGCCATAATAACTATCCTCTTTCTTTATGATTAAGCAGTAACAGCACGATCTACCACTGCAATGCACCGCTAGATTTCGCTTGCTGCTCTGTTTTTCGTGGTTCTTGATTAGGTGTTTTCTCTGTTTCAATAACAGGGGAAACAGGCTTCATTTCTCCTGCTGGTACAGGCTCACGCCTGTCCGCCAGCGGAGACAAAGTGGGAGACGGAGTCACTGTGTGATTAACCTCAGGCAAAGTTACCGCCCCATCTTCATCCAACCCGGTCAGATTGAATATCCGATCAATCGTTTCTTGTTGATTCGATAGCAACTCAGTCATTAGTTCAGGTAACGGCATATACCCCCAGCGTATGGCTTTCTCAAGCAAATATGCCACCGGACTGTGAGGTTCAGTTTTTCTGAAATAATCAGCAATATCTCGTATTTGGTGAAATGCCTGATCACGGTTAGCCACTTGCTGATTGGCCAGTGATGCGATTGAAACAGTCTGGGGAGCCGAAGGGCTCCCTTGCATGTCAACGTAATCCGAAATGGTTCCTTGGGACTGCTCTACAGCCTGTTCCGTTTGTACAGGAGAAACAGGTTGCGTTTCGCTCACTGGCGGGGCTGCAGTTACCGTTAATCCAGAGATAAATTCAATCGCACGCAGCATCTTGTTTATTAAGCTAATAACAAAGTTAAAACCAACCGTTGGCTGACCATTTTGCTTACAGGTGTCAGCCACTGTTTGTTCAATCGCAACAAAGCTCTGTTTGATAGCTTCAAGATTATTAATTAGCGCGACTATCGTTGTCCGCTGACTCAGGGCCTGATTATGGTATTGGCTACGAAGCTCAGGTAAATTGCCTTTGTGCTCTTCACTCTGGAAATGGGAGTAATCTAGGTCACCAATTAATGGCGTCATCAGCAACGGGGAATATAGCAGACCGCTATTTTCACTCTCACCTACCAGCTGGACAAATGCCTTCACCTTAAACGCATTAATTTCACGAGATCGTTCATCTTCACCCTCAGCTTTAATTTTGTTATTCGGTAAAATAGGCTGAAGTGAATCCCAATGTTTAACTACTAATTCATGCAACCATGCAGCGACTTCTTTAGCCCCTGATAAGCTAGGGTCAATAATGATTTGGGCCGCCACCATCCACCCTGCTAATTCAATATCTCGGGATGAATTAGCAAACACATTGGTGAGGCTAGTAGACAATATATCCCAATTATTACGGTTCTCTTCCAGCAGTGAATCTAGCTCACTCAACTCGGGATGCTGAGAGAGTTTTCTCAATGATGTTTGAGCTAAATTGAACTCATTGCGAAGTGGCCGAAATGCTTGTCTATCTGATTTTAAATACAAGCCGCAAAAGCTATCTTCCATCAATGGTGACAATAAGCCCTGGCGTTGGCTCTCTGTAAATATCATTGTGTCCGTCACTTATATTTATTAGTAATTACTAAACAAGCTCTATTAATAATGTTCATTACAACAGCCGACTAATAGAAAACAGGTTGCATGCACACGTACTTATATTTAAAAAACCATACATAGCAATGAGACATGTTGCTCATCTCTTTATAATCATTAATGGTACCTAATATAGGATTTTGAATCCTATCAGCTGATTATGTAATTTAACAATATTTTTTTCCTCATCAGACCACACATGAATTTTGTATGGAATGCTAGACAAAGTTAAAACGAACAATGAACTTCTTAATTTCGAGATATGTGACAATAAAATAAAGCCACGAATACCACTAAAGAGGTATGCAATAA
Source organism: Photobacterium proteolyticum (assembly GCF_001939735.1). Classification (GTDB taxonomy): domain Bacteria; phylum Pseudomonadota; class Gammaproteobacteria; order Enterobacterales; family Vibrionaceae; genus Photobacterium; species Photobacterium proteolyticum. Next base: position 141,540 of record NZ_MJIL01000090.1, on the reverse strand, counting down.
GGCTTGCATGGCCAATGCAATCGATTTCAACCTAAGGTTGTTTTTAAAATGCTATTTTTTTACAATGATAAAATTGATGAAGGTGAGTATTCTTAACTAGACACAAAAAGTTGCAATATACTTGCATCTTTATACGTAAATTGAAATTATACTCATAATATTAAGTTTTCTCAGACTAATTGAACAAACTCATCTGAGCTGTTTAAAAGGTACATTTAATATATAATTATACTTAACACCTTTAGTAATTTATAAATAAAAACCAAATTTGTTAATGCATCCTAATTACTAGCTAAAAAAGAACCAAATTTAACATAGCGATAACATTTGGCTTGATTTCAACTCAACATGCTTTCACTTTTTGAGTCTTTAATAATCTTTGCAGAACAATAAGAGAGTCACGACATGTCAGCCCCCAATTATAATGAAGAACAGCGCCCTATTCTTGCAAAGTTGGATGGCAAGGGGCCGTACATCGTTACCCACTTAACGATAACAGAACAGATCTCCGATAGTTCAAATTTCACTGCAACTATTATTTCAAAAGAAAAATTATCTGAAAAAGCCCTTGGTAAAGTTCTGGATATTCAATACTTGCCCGGTGTCGAAGGACATAGAAAAAAAGCCCGAGCTTTCTATGCCATTATCTCATCATTAGAACACCTTGAATTTAGTCTCAACAAACAGCTTTATACTTATCGTGTCGAAGCGATAGATCCGCTTTCTATCTTTGCCTATCGAACAACCAGTCGTAGTTTTCAGGACATGACCACAAAACAAATCATAGAAAAGGTCTTGTCCGATTCCGGTATGAAAAGCTACTTCAAACTCTCACCTCGTGGAGCAGGCGTCAAACATAACTATTGCATTCAATACAATGAAAGTGATTTGATCTTTATTAAACGTCTGTTGGCTTCCGAGGGTTGGCACTACCATTGCGATCATAGCGGACGACAGCCTACCGTGGTCATCGCGGACAATAACCAAGATTTTACTAAAGCTGAAAACAGTGAGATTCCTTTTGTTATTCAGGCTAATGAGAAAACAATGTCGATCAGCCATTGGCACTACCGGAACCAACTTGGCACCGGTAAATTATCTTTGGCCGACCATAGTGAAGAGCTGGCAGAATGCTTAATCAGTGGAGAGAGAAACACCACTATACCAGCCAAAAACAACGCCCTCAGCGAGTACTTTTTTGGTCAGGGTAATGCCACCAAAAGTGCCATTCGAGATGCTGCCAAAAGGCAGATGGAGAGCCGCGATTGCCAGAAAGTAACCGTGTATGCAACCTCCGCAATCCCGTCACTCGGTGCCGGTATGCGTTTTACTCTTACCGACCATACCGAGGCCCTATTCAACCAAGAGTATGTCATCACCCAGGCAGAGCACGTCTTTGAGGCCAGTGAGTCTGGCTCCCATACCGAGTATCAGAATAGCTTCAAATGTATTCCGGCAAGCTTAACTTGGCGACCAGTTCTTATTGATAAACCGCGTATACATAGTATCCAGAGCGGGGAAGTGAGCGGTCCGAGCGGAGAAGAAGTCAACCAAGACAAAATCGGACGGGTCAAGGTACACTTTCATTGGGACAAAGACGGCAAAAAAGATGAAAACAGCTCATGCTGGATCCCTGTTGCCCAACCCACTGCCAGTAATGGCTTTGGCGTCCAATTCATTCCTCGTATTGGTGACGAAGTACTTGTAAGCTTTATTGATGGCGACCCGGACCGCCCAGTGATCTCCGGGTCAATATATAATGGAAAAAACAAACCGCCATATAATGCTGCCACCCAAAGCGGGATCAAAACAAGAACCACGCCCAATGGCAGCAGTAACACTGCTAATGAACTCAGGTTTGAGGACAAAAAAGACAAGGAGGAAATCTTCCTTCAGGCCGAAAAAGATTTCAATATCAATGTCAAAAATGACCTCAAACATACTATCAAGGGGCTTGCGAGCCTAGAAGCTGAGAAAACTGTCGGCTGGAAAAGCAAAGAAGCCATGAGCCTTGATACAGAAGATCAGTTCACGGCCAGCGCTAAAAAAGACCTATCATTACAATCTGATGCCACCATCAGTAGCAAAGCCGGTAAAAATGCAGAAATAAGCGCCTCATCCAAGGTCCTCATTGATGGCCAGAGCATCGCCCTCAAAGGCAAGACAAAAATCACACTCTCCGTAGGCAGTACCTCAATTGAACTTAGCCAAAGCGGAATTAAGATTTCAGGTGCGCAGATTTCAATAAAAGGGCAGGCGAAAGCAGAAGTAAAAGCCGCCATGGTTACCATCCAGAGTCAGGCGAAAACCGATGTCAAGGGAGCGCTGGTTGAAGTAAACGGCAGCGCAATGACACAAGTAAAAGCGGGTGCGATGGTTCAGATCCAGGGTGCAATAGCGAAGGTTAACTGATGACTTACTTAAAGATCCCACACCTATCAGCCAAGGATATTTTATCCAGCTACGAAGCAAGCGACGAGATCCTTGAGCTGGCAGAACAATATAATGAGCCGGCATCCCTGATTGATGCCGCTATAGAAGCCGAGTTTTTTAGCGATACTGCCATCTTTATCGCCCATGCGCTACCCGTAAGGGAAGCAATCTGGTGGGCATGCTGCTGTGCCGATCAGCGAAATGACTGGAGCCCGGAAGAAACCAACGCGATCCGGGCAGCAAAAGCCTGGGTTCATTCGCCAGATGAAACATCGCGGCGGTTTGCTGAGCAAATGGCAGAGCAGGCTCAGTTACAGACGGGCGCTGGCTGGGTAGCCCAGGCTGCTTTCTGGAGTGGCGGTAGTATGATTGCAGCGGGAGAACCAGTTGTACCGCCACCGGAATATTTATACTCCCACGCAGTAGCTGGCGCGGTAAATCTATGCGCGGTCTTGCCTGATGGCCTTGCTGCTAAATCTCGTTATACACAGTATTTCAAAATCGGTTTACATATCGCGCAAGGCGGTAATGGTCAAATAGGAGGGTAATCATGTTACCAGCAGCAAGGGCTACCGATATGCATGTCTGTCCGATGCAAACCCCGGCCGTTGTTCCAATCCCGCATGTTGGTGGGCCACTTCTCCCACTGCCAACAACAGTATTAATCGGAAATATGCCTGCGGCAACATTGGGGCAGATATGTGTCTGCGTCGGCCCACCAGACAGTGTGGTGAAAGGCAGCGCTACCGTACTGGTAAACAGTAAGCCTGCAGCTCGTATGGGAGATACCACAGCGCATGGTGGAACCATTGTAATGGGAATGCCAACCGTGTTGATCGGTGGCTAAATCTCAATACCGTTAGTTAGAAAATCGATGATATCAAATTTAATAAATAACACTTCATCATAATAAACATCAGACAAGACAGGGACATTAAGTAATTATGAAAGACACAGCAAAAAATCGGCAACTTATTGAAAAAGCGGTTTATTTATATAAAATTGCATTTTCTAACGCGGCAAAAAGCTGTAATGCCAAGGTCCGATACGCTTCTCAACACTCTATACTTTGGGGGGCAATGGGACCAAATGGTTTTGATCCGGACTTCTGGAAGGGGCTTTGTGCCGGTCTGGCTATCGAATGGATGAAGGCCCAAAAACAAGGGCGAGATTTAATACTAAATCTAGATACTGCACGTACTGATGTGTTTACCTTGGCAGCAGGAGAACGCCAGCACTTAGAAGCGATTAAAGATGATATAGAAAGGTCTCATTATCAACAAAATACGTTAGTCAAAGCATTAGATGGCATATGCTCACCAAGTGGTAATAACGATTCAAGCCTCTACCCGTTCAATAACGCTTGTTCAGTTATGAAGCCTGGTAGGATGTATTATATGTCGAGTGGCAGTCATGCCATTGCAGCAATTTACCTCGGAACCAATAACATAATTTTTTATGATCCCAATGTTGGTGAAATGCATGGCGCCACTAAAAAGGCATTCCAGAATTACTTAAAATCGGCCGCAGATAGTTCTTGCCAAGTACAAGGTATACCGATTACAAGCATCAAAGGGAAAAAAGCAATGTCCATAATAGAATGTATCTAGTAGGACTTTCCGTAAATGCTGCAAACTGATTTCATCCAGCCGTCAATTACCAACAAACTAATCGTAGAGTATAAGCCAGATCCTGATTCTCGATGAAGCTACATCTACGCTCAACTTCGGAGTTAAAACGGCGATTCAGGAAGCCTGTATCTGTTGATGGAGAAAAAGACAGTGAACGCCATCGCTCATCGATTGTCTACGATCGCCGCCACAGAGTGATGAGAACCTATACTTTATCAAAAAACAGACGGACTTGATAATAGATGGCGATGGTATGGCAACATCCCTCGCCATTTAATCAACTCTCGAAAAGCTAACCAACTTTAGGTCGACATTTTACATCTACAGCTTGCGGAAACAGCCAGCTAACCAATGTTGCCAAGATCACTCCGCAGATTAAGCCTCCACCATTAGCGGCCAGATCCAGCCACTCACCATAGCGATTGACATAGGGCTGCAGAATTTCAATCCCACCGCTCCAGCCAAACAAAAACAAACTAATCACTGGCCAGCGCTTCGGCTTTCTTAAGGCAACGGCAAAAACCAGTGCCGCATAGGCAATAAAATGGTGGGTTTTGTCTGTGCCCGGTACGCCCGGTAAACTCACCAAAGGCGTAAGGGAAAGATAAGTAATAACGGCTAATAGAAAAAGCGTAATCGCGAGCCAATGCTTGTGGATCAGGCGAATAATGAATGTCATTTTATGTCTTGCCAAGCCTTGAGTAGATAATTAACGTATACCCAAGCAACCTCAGTTACTCGTTTCGCTTTGAATCCTGCATCTTAAGATCGTTTGGGTATAACAACGAGCAGTATATAGAAACCTCCAGAGATAGACATTCCTTTACAATGAAGAAAATCTACCAACCACTCTTTGATAACAATAACCCTCCGGGGGAGATTTTCTTTGGCCACGAAGTCTTTCTTCCCAATACCACGACACCACGCCACAGCCACCCGTGGGGGCAGCTTCAGCTGATTAATGGCGGGATTTTAGAGCTAACTACCGACGAAAAGCGCTTTCTCTCACCTTCTCAATATGCGGTATGGGTACCCGCCGGTATTGAGCACGAAAGTTTTATGCGGCGTAGTTTGAACTACTGCTCTATGAATATCGAATCAACGCTGGCCGATGCACTTCCCCGCTATGCCTGCCTACTCGAAGTCAGTCCGATCATGGAAGCCATTGTCGGAGACTTAAAACAACGGTGTATTACCGTACCGGAATCAGAACAAGATTTACGTTTAGTGAAAGTGTTGCTGGATCAGGTCTTAAAAGCCAAGGAACACGATCAGTTCCTGCCCAGTAGCGATGACAAACTCTTAAAACCGATCCTGCAGGAACTTGATGAAGATCCTACCACAACGAAAACGATCAAAGACTGGGCAGCTCAATTGCATACCACAGAGCGGACGCTGGCCAGACATTGCCAAGACAAATTGGGAATGAGCTTCACCGAATGGCGCCAGCGCCGGAAGTTTATCTACTCGCTCCATCTATTGCGCAAAGGGCTTTCTGTCAAAGAGATAGCTTTCACCTTGGGCTATCATCAGGCATCCCCGTTTATTACGCTGTTTAAGCGACACGCACAATGCACACCTGAACAATACCGACAGCGGTTTTATTCCAATGCAAAGTGATGTTCAGGAAATTATCTAACAGTAAACTGAAAGATCCCTATTGAGCCTCGGTCTATATTTAAGAAGCGCAATAGGGGGAATAATGAAGCTGTTGTTAACTCTTTTCTACGGACTTATCTTCACTCTGCCGTTAAGTATGCATGCCGCATCGCTTAACGGCTTTACTCTTGATCGCCTTACGGTACCTGTCGAACAAATCCTTTCTGGCGGACCGGGTAAAGACGGCATACCCGCGATTCTCAAGCCGAACTTTGTTAGTGCCAGCAAAGCGCATTTCCTCAAAGGGCACGATACCGTGCTTGGCCTAACGATGAACGGCGAAAGCAGAGCCTATCCGATCAAAATTCTTAACTGGCATGAAGTTGTCAACGATAGCATTGACGGCCGCCACTTTGTTATTAGCTACTGCCCGCTGTGTGGCTCGGGGATGGCTTTTCTTGCCAAACCCGGTAAGCAAACACTTACTTTTGGTGTTTCTGGACTGCTCTATAACTCAGATGTCCTTATGTATGATCACCAGACTGAATCGCTCTGGTCGCAAATTCATGGCAAGGCGATAAGCGGTGGTGCCTCCGGCACCTCCCTGACACAATATCCGCTGAAACTGACCCGCTGGAAGCAATGGTTAGAGGATCATCCCAACACCAAAGTCCTCTCGACGAAGACTGGCTTTTACCGCAGCTATTCTCAGGATCCCTATGCCGGTTATAGCCGCACACCGCGCCTGTATTTTCCGGTCGCCAATCAGGCACCATCAACTTATGCGGTAAAAGAAACCGTATTGGGATATAAAGGCAACAAGCAAAATATCGCCTTCCCGTTTTCTGAACTACGGAAGCATGATCAAGAGAAGTTCAATTATCAATTCGAAGGAAAACTGTTAACGATTCATTGGGATAGCCAAAATCAATCGGCTTGGATCAGCGACTCAACCGGTCAGCAGCTAAGCTCAACCATGCTGTACTGGTTTGCATGGTATGCCTTCTATCCGGATACGAAAGTCTTTAAGGCCAGCCAATAAACCATACTGAGTTTGAATAGAGCTCAAACGAAGGGGAGGAATCGAAGGCGTCCCTGCCTTCAGCTATATTTAGCTTATCATTTGAATAATTTAGATTGCGTCTTCGACAGGAACCAAGTCTTCCTGCTCTTCTTCCTGCTTATCGGAAAGCTTATCTATCATCAGAGCAATAACACCGTCGCCGGTGACGTTACAAGCGGTACCAAAGCTGTCTTGCGCCAGATGCAGTACAATTTGCAGGGCAATCATCTCTTCGGTAAACCCAAGCATCGACCCTAACAAACCAACAGAGGCCATGACTGCACCACCCGGCGCGCCAGGTGCTGCCACCATAGTAACGCCCAGCATGGCGATAAATGGCAAAGCTTCAATCAAGCTCGGTACTGCACCAGCGCCAGTCATAATGATGACCGCCACTGCAACGCTAGCGATACTGATCACCGAACCAGACATGTGGATATTGGCACACAATGGCACAACAAAATTGGCAATAGTGTTAGACACACCATTTCGCTTGGTCTGCTGCAGAGTAACCGGAATGGTCGCCGCTGAAGACATAGTACCAATCGCAGTTAGGTAGGCAGGCATCATGGTACGCAACAACGTCAATGGGGATTGCTGCATGACTGCACCTGCAGTAATAAACTGAACAGCTAGCCAGAACCAGTGCATCGCGATAACAGCCAGCAATACCAGGCTAAACGTGTGCAATGTGGCAAATACCGTCCCTTTGACCGTCATATCCGCAAAAACACCTGCAATATAAAATGGCAATGCCGGAATGATCACTTTATTCAGAAACAGCTCAATGATATCGCGGCCCTGATCACTCATTCTTTTCAGCTGATCGGCACCTGTGCTCGATATCCCCAGCCCGAACATAAAGGCAATCGTCAATGCCGTCATGATATTCATCAACGGTGGTATTTTAAGTTCAATAAATGGTGCCAGAACGGTTTTCACCTCAGGCATATCACCAGCGCCGCTTAACAAAGCCGGAAATAAGTTCTCAGCGACAGTGAAGGCAAAAAGACCGGCCCCTAAGGTAGACAAATAAGCCAGACCAACGGTTTTTCCCAGCAGCTTTCCTGAGTTTCTAGGTAAATTTGCAATACCGCTCGTAACATAAAATAGAATTAGTAAAGGTATAGTAAATTTAATTAACTGACTTATAAATACCTTTGCCGTTATCAACCCTCTTATTATTAGATCGGGTGCAACCATCCCTAATAATATACCTACAATTATTCCACACAATAGCTTAATAATTAGCTTCATTATATTGACCTGTCTTTTTCACAAAAAGATAAGCAGACAGCTTAGCTACCCGCTTTTTGGAAACAATCTTGTTACAATCGCATCAATTAACACCAGTTTATGGAGCGAATTATTATTTTCTTCCTGTTCAATATTTATACTCACTCCAACCATGGCTATTGAGGCTGTGCCAAAGTAGATATTCATCAAAAAAAAGCAATAAAAAAGCCCTGCATCATCAAAGTGACTGGCTGTTACTGAATAATATTTAATAAAAGCTCATATCGAGACAATATTCTGAATATTTTCCATAGGAAGTATAATTATCGAGCGATCACACAGATTCAGCACTGTTGTCGATAGTTTAACCGACGAACTGACCGTGCTATGCCTAACCACCACTGATTTGCAACAAGTTTGCAAAATAGAAGGTCAACAAACCATCGCGCATGTATAAAACACAATAATCAATGATAGCCATTTCTATTGCTATTTATTTCCCAAAACCCAATACTTTCATTGGGTGAAATAAGGACAATAGAACCATGCTTAACAAAACAACCATCGATCAGTGGCGTGTCTTTGCAACAATCATTGAAACGGGAAGTTTCTCCAATGCTTCAAAGCTGCTTTTTAAATCGCAGCCGGCACTAAGTTCGACAATCAAGAATTTAGAAAGTATTACCGGAAAGAAACTGTTTACCCTAGAGGGACGCCGCGCAGTCCCCAGTCCGTTTGCCCTGCAACTATTGCCGTTGGCAAAAACCTTCCTCGCCGAAGCCAATTTGCTTGAACAAACAGCCTGTCAACCGAGCGAGCAAGCCAACAAAACACTTGCGCTGGCTATAGATACCCTTTACCCGCCTGAACGTTTGGCGCAAGCAATCGATATATTTACCCAGCGACATCCATACACAAACCTTAAGATCTATGAAACAACCTTGTCTCTTGCCAAAGAAATGCTCGAAGACAATCGCGTAAGTGCCATCATTTCATCGCTTGCGCTTGCAAGTCACACGTCGGCTCCAATCGCTACAATCAGTAAACATCTTGTCGCAGCCCATTCACACCCATTAGCTCAAATGGACAATGTAGAACTACAGGACTTATCCAACTACTGTCAGGTGATCCTGACCGATCTCGGCTCGAGAACAAACCTGTCTACAGGTCTACTGCCAGGTAGACATAAAATAGCGACAAGCAATGTCTCAAGCTCTGCCAACCTTGTGCGTCAGGGTGTTGGCTTCGCATGGCTTCCAGAAGCCGTTATAGATGACAAGACAATGGCAAGAGTTCAACTCGACGGTTACGCGACACGTGAAGTACTGCTTCAATATACCTATCACCCTAGCCACAAAGAGATTGAACTACTCGTTGAGCTAAAAGAATTACTCCAATAATAACTATATCAACAGCAATTTTTCCTATTAAGAACATATACCCAGATTAATACATCATGAAAACCTATAATTATCATAAGAAATAGCGATGTTTATTTTTCTGATATAAGATTGAGTTAATCATAAATAGATGCCAAAGTTCTTTGAGTCACATTGAGCAGGCATCTTCTATGCAATATTTAAAGAATATATTATTAACAGCTCTTGCACCTATTATATGGGGGTCCACCTATATCGTTACCACAGAATTACTTCCAGAGGACCAGCCATTTACTGCTGCGCTTATTCGATCTATTCCTGCTGGATTAATTCTCCTATTGTTATTCCCGGCTCGTTTAGGACGAGAGAATGGATTAAAAATGCTCATTTTATCTGTTCTGAATATTGGTATTTTCCAGGGATTGCTTTTTGTTGCCGCCTATCGGCTGCCGGGAGGTGTTGCGGCTGTTGTTGGTGCCATGCAACCAATTATCATCATGGTAATCATATGGTTATTGGATAAAAACAAACCCAGGTTTACAGTACTGGCTAGCGGTATCTTTGCCATCGTCGGTATGGCGACAATCTTCGTTAATAACAGTACATCCTGGGATCACATCGGCTTGATGGCTGCGTTTGCCGGTACTGTCTCCATGTCACTAGGCACTTTTCTATCTAAACGCTGGGGATCAGAGCTTCATATTATGTCATTTACCGGATGGCAATTATTACTAGGCGGTATATGCCTTGTCCCGTTTGCCATCGCCTTTGATACACTTCCATCAAGCATTACGTTGAACAACTTCATTGGTTATTTCTATTTAAGCTCATTTGGCGCATTGCTAGCTTATTCCTTATGGTTCAGAGGCATTAAAGCCCTGCCATCCACCTCTGTATCCTCATTAGGCTTACTAAGCCCGATAACCGCACTCACGCTCGGCTGGATAATTTTAGGAGAAGATTTAGGTATCAACCAAATCGCTGGCGTGGTGACGGTTCTGGTTTCAATTTTATTTATCGTCAATCACTCGAATAAGGCCAAGAAAACGCCAACACACGTTTTATCGAATAACAGTTAATCTCAAGGAGACTTATCAATGGATACTTCGCGCATACAACATTACTTAGAAAGTCGTTCAACAACCGGAAAATATGATCCGGCTAAAAAAATCACTGCAGAAACAATCTCTGAATTGGTCAGACTTGCAACGTACTCACCGTCAGCTTTTAATCTACAGAACTGGAAATTCGTTGCTGTTCATTCCGAAGAGCAGAAATCCAACTTATGCCAGGCTGCATATGGGCAACAACAAGTTAAAGATGCTTCAGTGACCTATATAGTCTGTGGTGATCTGGAAGGCTACAAGACACTAGGAGACGCGCTTCAACCATCGGTAAGCGAAGGCATCATCACCGAAGAGATCAAGGCAACATGGGTCGATATGGTGACAGAATCGCACCAAGACAATTCAGAGCTTCGAAGAGACGAGGCCATTCGCTCAGCTTCACTTGCATCCATGAGCCTGATGTTTGCGGCAGACGAGCAAGGGCTATCCACCGGCGTTGTTGGCGGCTTTGACACTGAGGCGGTTCAATCAGCATTTAATCTGCCATCGTCTATCCTTCCGGTCATGTTAGTGACTGTCGGCTACCCAGCAGAAGGAAACTGGCCGCAAAAAATGCGCAAACCGCTACAGGAAGTGTTAGAGATAATTTAAGGTGAGTGATACTGCTCACTCACCTTTGCTCTGAAGACTTATTGCTTGGGTGGAATGTCTTTGATTGGCTTGGCAGGCGACCCGACACATACTGTGTTGGAAGGCAAATCCTTATTAACAACACTGCCAGCCCCAACAACCACATTATCGCCAATCGTCACGCCCGGACACACAGTGACATTGGCACCAAACCACACATCGTTACCTATGGTAATGCTCTTGGCAAACTCCTCGCCAGAAGCTCGCTCAACCGGATCAAGCGGATGCCCGGCAGTCGCTATGACTACCCCAGGTGCCAGCAAGCAGTTATCGCCAATATGAATAGGGGCACAATCAAGAATTGTACAACCATGATTGGCATAGAAGCCTTTGCCCGCCTTGATGTTGTAGCCGTAATCACAGTTAAACGGCGATTCAAGGCACGCATCGCTTTCTTGCCCCAGTAATTCGCTAATGAGTGCCTGTCGGGTCTCTGGTTGGCTCGGGCTAAGGTGATTTAGCTGGTGACACAACTCTTTGGCTTTCTGGCGCTCTGCTAGCAACTCGGCATCCCAGGCCTGGTACATCAAGCCTGACAGCATTTTTTCTTTTTCAATCATCGTATTTCCGCATTATCCAATACTTAAGTTGCCACTATTATGAAGATCATGGCTTCTGTAATGTGAGAGAAAAACACCACCAGCACACCAAAATATACACCGGATCACATTCCGTGCGACGCCAGATCTCACGCTGTTAATCGAACAAACTACTTATGAGTTCTCAATACACCAAGGCGACGGATCGTTGCCTGCACCGCCTGAATAGATGCCGTATAAGCCAGGTTCTTCTGCTGCTCTGATATTGGTAGCTTGTTGGCCTGATAGTCCTGGCAACCACCATTCCACCTTGGGCCCGAGATGGATCAGCGACTGTCACCAGAAAAGCATCGCTATCAGCTAACGGTTAATCCGAATATCCGTGGTCTATGATTGACTCATATCTACTATCAATGAGTCGGCATTATGCCCAAGCGTATCAAACTGGAGTTTACTGGCAGTGACGGTCAATCCATCGCCGGATTACTGGAGCTGCCAAACAGCAATCCCCACACCTTTGCCCTGTTCGCCCACTGTTTCACCTGTGGCAAAGACGTTGTATCTGCATCCCGTATTGCACGATCCCTGACGGCGAATGGCTTTGCCGTTTTTCGGTTTGACTTTACGGGGCTCGGCAGCAGTGATGGTGACTTTGCCAATACCAACTTCTCGTCCAATATCGCCGATCTTATCCATGCAGCAAACTACCTGCGTGAACATTACCGCGCGCCAGCCCTGCTGATAGGCCACAGCCTGGGAGGAGCAGCCGTGCTGGCCGCCGCCGAATCCATTCCCGAGGCCAGCGGCGTAGTAGCCATTGGCGCTCCCGCCGATCCTCAACATGTCACCAAGCAGTTTGCCTGTCAGCTTGATGCCATCGAGAAGCAAGGAGTCGCGGAGGTCAATCTGGCTGGCCGCCCCTTTACCATCAAAAAACAGTTTCTGGATGATCTGGCCGAGCATAACCAGCCTGATAAGATAGCCAAACTCAGAAAAGCACTGCTCATCTTTCACTCGCCAGTCGACCAAACCGTCTCTATCAAAGAAGCGGAAAAAATCTATCAGGCGGCCAAACACCCCAAGAGCTTTGTTAGCCTCGATGGTGCCGATCACCTGCTTACCAACGCGGCCGATGCCGAATATGTGGCATCGACAATTGCTACCTGGTCATCACGCTATGTCACTGCTGCAGATGCAATCGACCGACAAGATAACCCGCTCAGCAAAGGTCATGTATTAGTTGCAGAAAAGAATCATCAGTTTACCCGAACAGTCTTGTCAGACAGCCACGTATGGCTGGCCGACGAGCCTACATCCGTCGGCGGCAGCGATCTTGGCCCCGATCCTTACGAGCACTTATTAGCCGCATTGGGTGCCTGCACCTCAATGACCATTCGGATGTACGCCAACCGAAAACAAATCCCGCTCGAAGATGTCACCGTTGAGCTCAACCATAGCCGACAGCACGCGAAGGACTGCGAAGAGTGTGATGTTAAAGACAGCCAAATTGAAGTACTCTCCCGCTACGTCACACTCAAAGGGGCGCTCACCGAGCAGCAACAGCAGCGATTACTGGAAATTGCCGACCGTTGCCCGGTGCACCGTACCCTGCACAGTGAACTAGAAGTGAAAACGATTCTGAAGGAATAACGGCACTTATCATTACCTACAGCGACGTCCCCGGTTATTTTCTTTACAATGCAACCAGTCTAACATACTGCATTCGATGACCGTTCTATGATAGAACTACAATAAAAATCAATGCGTTGACTGTAACGGTAGCTTAACTACCGTACTCGGCTCAGGAAGGAAATGGATTTCGATGCAGACACCTCAATACAATCAAACCCGCTCGATAAAACAACTGCTCAGCTATGGTGCTCTCATCATCGTGCTGTTTCTCGGCACTTTCTTCTATGCCGAGCAAACACTTAATAATAAACGAGCGCAACTTATCTCCCTGGAAATTCAAATTCTTAACGCATCCAATGACATGTTGATGATGCGCCGACATGAAAAAGATTTTATTGCAAGAGTGGACTCGCAATACCAGGAAAAAATGACAGCGGCTTATGAGCATATCGTCATCAACCTCAATGATATCCATAATACGATTCAGGCCAACGATCTTGCCACTGACTACGATCCCCAAGTTACCCTGGACTCAGTCAATACCTACTACCAAACGTTCATCACCCTTGCTGATATGCTTGTTCTAATCCGAGGAACCAACGAGAAACCTGGGCTAATCGACAAGCTCAAAGACAGTACCCTCAGCCTGGAAAAGGAGGTCAACGCTTCGAGAAATAACCGGTTAGATGAGCTAACACTTACCACGCAGGATTTGATGTATCAGTTTTTCTCAGACTTCGAGGCAGATGTACTTCGAGAAATAGATACAACACTGGTTCAAATCCGTAGTGAAATCGCCCAAACACCCAACTCTACTTCACTGAATTAAGCATTTAATCAATTTAATCTTGATTTCTATGCCCTTCAGCGCGCCTTTAAAGTATTTGGCTACGATCACAACCAAGGCAGGCATCGTGAGTTAAGAAATACCATTCACATACTCGAGGACAAACTCAACGCACTGTTTTCTGTAATTCCGCAAAAGATTGCCGAAAAGCTAAGCTATTTCGAACTCATCAAGCTCCTTGCCGGTAGTGTCTTGTGCCTGTCTATCATTGCCGTTCTGCTCTATGTGGTTCATCAAACAGGCAAACTGGAAAACCAACTCATCAATGCTCGTGAACACGAGAAACAAGCCAACAAGGCCAAGAGTGCCTTCCTGGCCAATATGTCACATGAAATCAGAACACCGCTCAATGGTATTTTAGGGATGACCGAAATCTTGTCAGACTCCCGTCTCACGGCCATTCAGAAGGACTACCTATCAACAATCAATGCCTCTTCACAAACGCTGCTGATGCTTATCAATGATATTTTGGACCTCTCCAAGATTGAATCCGGCCACCTCGAAATCTGTCCGCATACCTGCGCAGTTAAAGAGATCCTATTCGATACTGCAGCCCTGATTGCGCCCAAAGCACAGCAAAAGAATATCGATATTCATATCGAACTTGACCCATCGCTGCCTAACTACATCAAAGCCGACGAACAAAAGCTCCGCCAGGTCATCATGAACCTTGCTTCAAATGCAATTAAATTCACCGAAAAGGGTTCCATCACATTCTCGGTCAAACTGGTTATGCAGACGAATCTATCCACGACGATCTACTTTTCTGTCGCCGATACCGGAATTGGTATAGACAAGGATAAACAGCAACATATATTCGATGAGTTTAAGCAGGAAAATGCAGACACGTCAGCTCAATATGGCGGAACAGGCCTTGGCCTGGCCATTTCAGCTAAGATGGTCGAGCTCATGGGTGGGAAAATCCAGCTTATCTCAAATAAGGGTCAGGGAAGTCAGTTCTATTTCGACGTTAAGTTCAATAATGACGAACAACAGCTATCAACCGATGAGCCAATTGATATTGTTTATTTCACCAAAGCGACCAATGCACTGCTGGTCGATGAAATTCAGCGATTCGGTCATCATGCCACAATCGTTCAAAGCGCCTCGACCATACCTGCGTCAATACAGCAAGTCGGCTTGATCCTTGTTGATAATTTCGAGATGTTACAAGACGTTGAGAGTAACTACTCTCAATACCCTATTATTTATATTCGACGCAATACGGAAACTATCAGCACTGACACTATCAACGGCTCAAATAACATCACAGCATTTGTTACAGCCCCGTTGTTTGGTACCCGACTCAAAAAAGCACTGACGACAGCCGTGAATCATGACTTACCAGAACCTGCGAGCCCCCCAACGGCCCCGCAAACGCTAAGAAAGAAAATCCTGATTGTCGAAGACAACAAAGTTAACCAACAAGTTGCCTGTATCAACTTGAAGAAGATTGGGCTCGATTACAATCTGGCAAATAACGGACAGGAAGCGGTCGAATACTATGAGCTTCACCATGAAGCTATCGGCCTCGTGCTGATGGACTGTATGATGCCTGTTCTCAATGGTTTCGACGCCACGCGCTCCATTCGCCAGTTCGAAAACGACAACGGCTACCCTCGCACACACATTGTGGCGTTAACCGCCTCTATCCTCGATGACGACATTCAAAAGTGCTTCGATTGCGGAATGGATGATTATCTGCCGAAACCCTTTAAACGCGAGGTTCTCATAGAGAAACTAGAAAAACAGTTGGGCTTGGTAGGTGAATCTTAAGGGTAAAAAATGACTAAACTAGGCGAGGGCTGTCTGGCCTGGTGCTTTAGCAATTGCTCGAAAGTTGCTGTGTAAACAATGCTCCAGAACTGAATTAACGTTCCTTTGAGGGCTATCAATACCCAATCAATCTTTCCGATTACACTTAGCCCTATCTATTGCGATACTGATATTCCTGCGAAGGTAAACGATGACCGAATTCGAAAAAATGGTAAACGGCGAAGACTTTGACGGTCTCGATCCGGAGATCACCGCACTCAGAAACCATGCTGCGGCACTGAAGCAACAAATAAACAATAACCCAGGCGATACCCTGCAAGACTTGATGGAACAACTGCTCGGCTCCTTCGGCGAAGGGAGTATCGTAACACCACCCTTTCTATGTGAATTTGGTAAAACTATCCATATCGGCAGCAATACCTTCCTCAATATGGGGGTTACCATGCTCGATAACACCGAAATCCGCATTGGCGACAACGTGCTCATCGGGCCAAACACCCAGTTCTACACCCCAACCCACTCTCTGGATCACCTGAGACGTCGTCGCTGGGAAACAATCTGCAAGCCTATTGTGGTTGAAGATGACGTATGGATCGGTGGGCAGGTGGTGATCTGCCAAGGTGTCACCATTGGTGCCCGTTCTGTGGTCGCAGCTAATTCAACCGTCACCAAAGACGTTCCGCCTGATACCCTGGTCGGGGGCTCACCAGCCCGAATCATCAAGCCACTCAGCTAACCGCCTATAGAAGAACAGCTACAAGGATGTAGTTGATCGCCTAGCCTTCTGCCATTGCTTTAGTCTCTATGTAAGTTTGCTTATTGCTTGCCCTGACATTGATAATATTGCCAACAACCATCAGCAAGCCACCCATCATAACCGCCAGCTCAACAGCTTCTCCATAGAACAACATACCGACTACAGCTATCAGCGGCAGACGCAGAAAATCGAGTGTCACAACCACACTGGCATCAGCGTGCTGCATGGCCTTGGCAATACAGTAGTGAGCTGATAAACCGGTGAGCCCAACGATGAGCAAGTACAACCACTCGCCCCCTTGTGGGGTCTGCCAATCAGACAACATCAACACCAGGCTAATGGGTAACTGGATAAGAGACATATAAAACAGGATAGTTAACGGCGACTCAGTCAAAGAAAGTGACTTGGTCGCTACATATGAAGCCGCAAAACTGACTGCGGCCAGTAATACAATTAAGGATGCCGGATTGAATACCGCGGCTGTCGGCTGAATAATAGCAATGACTCCCAAAAGTCCCAGACCAAGAGAGACAATCTTCACCTTGGTGAGCTTCTCACCCAGAAATACACAGGCAATCATCAGCGTCCACAACGGCACCGTAAACTCAAGCGCAAACACTTCAGCCAGTGGCAGCAAGGTAATGCCGAGAAACCAGCAATACTGACCGAGGAAGTTCATAAGGTTCCGGCCAATTTGCAAAGCTGCACGTTCTGTTTTCAGCAACTTCTGCTGACGGCGATAAAATACAATAGTCGAGATTACCGCCAGCCCTATAAGGCTACGGAAAAAAAGCATTTCAAATGGCGAAATACTACCGCCCAGCTCTCTGACACCAATCGCCATCAGCGAAAAAGACAATAATGTGCCAACCATCCAGTACACAGCAACCATCAAAAACCTCGTATCCTTGCTCTCAAGTGGATAGCCAGTGCCTTAAACCGCGGAAAGATGTTACTACACCTATGTTACACAACAGGAGCTTGCGTTTTATAACAGGAACATAGCTTTTAAAGCAGAAACATGGATTTTAAAACAGGCACTTAGCATCAAGAAGAACGTTCAACATTACCAGCTTTTGATAATCATATTGTTAACTGGCGTCACAGCTAACAACTTATTTTTCTCAACTTGCTCGGACTGATACCAAAACGCTTTCGAAATACCTTGCAAAGGTAACTGACATCCTGAATCCCAATCTCATCAGCTAAGCTCTGCAAGCTATGATCAGAGTTAATCACCCGCCAGTGGATATGTTTCAGACGCATCTCAGTCCAATACTCCCTTGCCGTCACCCCCAAATTTTCTTTGAACAAGCGATCGAGTTGTCGGCGGCTAATAGCGAGCATATCTGCCAGCTCATCGACCGTCCTGGATTCGGCCAGTAACTGGCGCATTAAGCTAATTGCCCGCCCGACATGGCGCCCAGCCGTATTATTGGCCCGTATATCTTCATCCAGAGACTTTAGCTGATGAAGCTGCCCGCGCGCCTCATCCACCAGCATATCAGCCAGCCCTTTTAGGGCCTTAGCCCGACCACAGTGGCGCGCCACCAGCTCGACGGCCAAATCTACCGCGGCACTACCGCCGGCACAACTGATCCGCTTACCGTCAATACAATAGAGCTGTTCTGTCTGGATCGCGATTCTCGGATAAGCAGTACGAAACTCCTGAACATGCCGCCAATGAACCGCCACGCTATGATCATTTAACAACCCGGCAGCCGCAAACAGAAAGCACGCATTATCAATGCTTACCAACGCAACCCCTTTGGCAGCAGCTTCGCGTAACATACCACCATAGATATCCGTAAGTTGCTGGCTACTTCTGGCACTACGGCCACCGAACACAACTAAATAATCGTAGGCCTCCAACGCAATCTCAACGGCAGCTCTCTGCGCCACCACAGGTACACCGCTACTCGATATTACCGGCTCCTTATCGATACCAACAATTTCCCAAGAACAGTAACGTTGCCGGCTATGATCTTCTTCATCAGCCGAAAACCGCAACTTATCGAGGAAACCACCAAACGGCAGCATATTAAATTCGGGCAATGGCAAGAGCAAAAAGCGTACGTCAGGTGATGACCCTGTTGGTAGTGCCTCGCTTTTCAAAAAGTCAGATTCAGTCATACGGAGTTCATTCGTCACATTACAGTCTTGATATTACCCTATAACGTCTAAATAGAACCAAGATATTATGCACCGTCCACCCTATACTGGGCGCATCACTGTTGATTACTCGATGAAAGAAAGGAGCAATTGTGACTTTGGAAACTTGGCTGATTTATCTGGTTGCCGTTATCGGATTGTCTTTTGCTCCTGGCCCCAACGGTTTGTTGGCGCTCACCCACGGCGCAATGTATGGGCACCGAAAAACACTGGCGACAATCTGTGGCGGTGTGCTTGGCTTTATTGTGCTGATTGCACTGTCTATGTTCGGTATCGGGGCTGTATTGCTAGCATCGGGGGAAGTACTAACCGTATTTAAATGGTTAGGCGGGGCGTATCTGATCTGGCTCGGGCTACAGCTCTGGCGCTCACCGCCGATCCGTCTCGATCCCATTGAGGGAAAGGCGATAAAAAGCAATATGGCTCTGTTCCGGCAAGGCGGACTCGCGGCGGTTTCAAACCCGAAGGTGTTGTTATTTTTTGGCGCTTTCCTGCCGCAGTTTATTAATCCCGAGCAGGCCCTGTTGCCGCAGTTCATTATCATGGCAGCAACGTTTGCCGTCGTTGAATTTACGGTTGAGTATCTGCTTGCCCGTGTCGCCTACAAGATCCGCCCGTGGCTGGAACGCAGCGGCAAACGTTTTAATCAGGGATGTGGCGGGATCTTTGCTTTTCTCGGGGCCAGCCTTCCTCTGGCGCAATAACCCCATTAAAGAATATGTGCGGGTAAGTGAAATACGGAACTTACGGAATAGGAACCTCACTTATCCGCACAGCCAACCCTACCTCTAGCCCAATGCTCCAGTAAGTTTCAACAATACCTGTTCAACAACAAGGTACTGCTCTTCCATTAGTGCTATTTGCTCACGGGCTGCCTTATCATTGCCTTGGGTAGCCTGCTCAACAGCAGCTTCGGCATGTTCATGCACCCGCTTATGCGGTACTTCAAGCGACATAAACAGTCGGTTTCCTTTGAACTCCTGACGGACATTATCTGAGTAATACCACTTACCGATACCGCATTCTTCGGAGGATATGACCGAAGGAGGCACAGGCTGATCCGGGCTGTTGACGAACTTTATGATATCACTGCGCAGGAAGGTCTCATCTATCATCGCCAGCTCAAGCTTAGAACGCCAGTTGGCGGCTTCCAGATCGGACTGTGTCTCCCCAATTCGTGCCAGCTGCGTCCCAAGATCATCCATGGTTACCGCCGTATCACCTGCCACCAGGTCAATCCGGTTAGACAAGGTTTGATTTAAATCACCAAGCTGAGAGGAGCTCTGAGTCAGGCTCGATAAGAACACATCTGCATCTTTCGCTGATGCGCCAGTTGTGCCGGACAATGCACGTACTTCATTAGCCACAATCGCAAATCCTCGGCCATGCTCTCCTGCCCGTGCCGCTTCAATCGCCGCATTCAGAGACAGCAAGTTCGTCTGCTCGGCAATCTTACTAATATCACTGATCACTGCCGTGGTTTTCTTGATCTCTGCATTTAAGCCGTCGAACGTACTCATCTGCTGTCCCTGCAGCTGAGTCAGATCGGTGAGTTCACCCGCCAGCTTTTCAATTCGTGTCTTGGCTTCGTGAGAAACGGATACAGCTGCACCAATGGCCTGACTGCTTTGCAGCAGGTTTTCATCCAACCATTGAAATGACTTACGCATTCTTCCCATTCGCTGATATAACGCGGTCAATTCAGCTTCATAATGTTGCTGGGTTGCAAGTGCTACTTCGAGTTCCTGTTCCTTTTGCTGTAATTCCTTTTGTTGATGCAAGGAAAGCTCTCGTTGCTGTTCGAGTTCATCGTTTAGCTGGCTAACTTCAACAGCCATCTGCTGATGATTAATTGCATTATGTTTTGTTAATTTATTAGAGAAAAAAGAAATCACACCCATTACACCGCGTCCTATTACCCATATCAACTACTGGTCTGGTTACAAACCTTAAGTTGCATAATACATGCAACTTAATGAATTTGCGATAGGAAAAGTATAATTTCAGTATCTTACAAGCCTTTATTAGAAGCCGGAAAATACGCATATTGACACATAATTAAAACAAAAAGAGACAAATACCATTATTAATATAATGGTTAACAGACGCGTCAATAACCTGGCACTTACAATCAAAAATAATGACTTTATAATGACGGTGAATATATAAAACAAATCACACTGAAATAACAATCATCATTAAAATATGTGGAAATAAAAATGTATTTTTACAATTATTTGATAAATACATTATTAGCAGACTCACATTTATAATAAAGCCTGTATAATTCACGCCAATAATCAAACCCACTGATATAACTATTTACCAAGAGTTAATATTGTGAAATTAACAATAAGAGCCAAGCTAACAACAATATTATGCCTCCCTTTGCTTATTATGGGGGGCTTCTTTATCACAAGCTTAATTGATACCAAAGAATCGGTTCTCGAAACAGAAAAGACAAACGTAAACAACAAAGTCGCACAACTGTTAAACGACAATTTAAAAGGCCAGGTTGATACTGTAACCCTCGCCCTTAGCGACTTTTATGAAGATACCAAAATCGATCACATTAAAGGTATACTGGCCTCAGAGATCACTGAATTTCACAGCACGTTCGAGACAATATATAACAACAGCGACTCAGTATCTGAAGCCGAAGACCGAATTCACACCTTCATTAACGAATACCGCTGGAATAATGGCCGCTACCTGCTGGCCTATGATGCGACATCAATAATCAACAAGGCCAACGGCATTAGTACCAGTATTATAGGCACCAGTTCCTATGATTCTACCGATAAAAAAGGCACCTATTACGCCCGAAATATCGTAAATGTCGCCAAAAACAATACAATTGGGTTCACCAGCTATTACTTTAACAACCCTGTCACCGGCAATATCGAAGAAAAGCTGACAGCCTCTTTTTACTTCGAGCCTTTAAACCTGGTTATCGCCACAGGTGAGTACATCAGCACACTGCGAAAAGATGAATTACAGGCTGCGCTTGATACCATCAGCTCAAGCAAATACGGCCAGAATGGCTACTTCTGGGTACAGGATAAAAACGGCAAAATTCTCGCCCATCCGAAAGCATCAATTATCGGAACTGTTATCCCTTCGACAACGAGCAAAATTGCTAATCAGCTCAACGGTCAGTCAGAAGCTTTTGTTAAAATTGCCTATGAGAACCCAACAACAAAACAGACCGAAAACAAAATGGTCTATGCCAGGAAGATCTTCCCTGAATGGGGCTGGACCATTGCCACTGGTACCTACGAGAGTGATGTCACCAATATTCAGGAAAATCTGACTAACGCAACAGCCGACATTTTCAACCAGAAAGTCTATATGAGCATTACAATAGCTGGCGTGCTCATGGTTATCGCACTGCTAACTGTCGGCTGGGCGATTAATGCCATTGTCAAAGGCCTGATTGTACTCAAACAGCGTATCGACACACTTTCAACCGGCGAAGCTGATCTGACATCTCGCCTAGATATCACTTCTCAAGACGAGCTTGGCGACATCAGTCACTCGGTTAATAACTTCATTGTCTACCTACAATCGATGCTGCTGGACATTTCGCAAGCCTCAAGCCATATCACCCACAGTATCGAGCAGCTCAATGTCCAATCAGAGCGTAATAATCAAGCCTTGATCAGCCACGCTTCCGAAACGGAACAAGTCGTCACCGCGGTGACAGAAATGAGTTCAACAGCTGAAACCGTTGCCCAAAGCGTGACAGAAACTGCGGCCAATACCCAAAAAGCGCATGATGTAGCCATGTCATCAAAAGACACAGTACTTGAAGCCTCGAACAGCGTCATTGCACTGGTTGACGAAGTGGATGCCGCGTCATCAAGCATCAATACGATGAACGAAAATACCCAGCAAATCGTTAGCGTGCTTGGCGTGATTGGTGATATTGCAGAACAGACGAACCTTCTTGCACTGAATGCAGCCATCGAAGCCGCTCGCGCCGGTGAACAGGGTCGCGGCTTTGCTGTCGTTGCCGATGAAGTGCGTTCGCTTGCAGCACGGACCCAAACCAGCACCGCAGAGATCAACGAGATTCTGACCAAACTGCGCCAGGATGCCACCAATGCTGTCTCGGCGATGGAGGTAACTCGAGCAAGCTGTGAACGAACAGCCGCCAATACGGCCAATGTCACTGACAGCCTGGATGCAATGACCAACTCGATCATCACCATCAACGATCTCAGCTCTCAGATTGCCACCGCATCTGAAGAACAAAGTTCGGTCACCGAAGAAGTCAGCCGCAATATGAACAATATCCGCGGCATGGTCAGCGAGCTCACCCAGAACGGACAGGCGACAGTAGACAGCACCCAGAACCTGGCCGCAGCCAACGCCCAGCTAAGTATGCTGGTCAGCAAATTCAAGCTGCAATAATCAGCACTTTGCCAAATAAATCAGCCCGCTATAAGGCGGGCTTTTTTATTCACGTCAACTTACATTGCTAATGTCAGTTGACGTTTCCATGAGCTATCTCTCACTTCCTGTCACAAAGAAAAAGTAAAATTTCATTTTTTCGATATAGCAATAATAATGTCAGAACTTACTCGAATGAGAGCAGGTGATACTTATAACTGCCTTGATAGTGAACTACAAAACCTTCGAGACGCAGCCACCACTGCCATTTTTAAATTCAATCATGAAATCGATGCAACTAAACGACAGCAGTTACTCACTAACATAGGAGTATCTTTGGACGATGGAAGCTATATTTCACCACCTTTCAACCTTAGTTACGGCTGTCACCTTTCAGTAGGTAAAAATAGCTATATCAATTGCGATGCAATTATCTTAGATAATGGTTGGGTGACAATTGGCTCAGGAGTAATGATTGGGCCTCGAGTCCAAATATATACCGCAGCCCACGCACTTGATGCAGAAAGACGCTTAGCAGGAGAAGAAACAGCCAAACCCGTTAAAATTGAGGATAAAGTCTGGATTGGCGGAGGTGCAATAATCTTACCCGGAGTCACTATTGGCAAAGAGGCCATCATAGGAGCAGGAGCGGTAGTAACCCGAGATGTAGCACCTAATGATCGAGTTGCCGGTAACCCCGCCCGCTCTCTCATCCACACTTAAATTTGAGTTTATTGCGGCAGCAAACCGCAATAAGCCCAATACCACCTAAAGCATATCCTCACTCGCAACAACAACACGGTTCTTGCCTTGGTCTTTGGCATGGTATAGCGCTTTATCAGCCGCTGTCAGCAGTTGTTCGAGGCTGGAAATATCGGAGGACAAATAAGAGACCCCCATACTGACAGAAAAGCCTACCGAGGTATTATCGGCCTTCACTCGCAACCTGGAGACATTATTGCAGATACGCTCAGCAATTCTGACAGCCTGTTGGATATCGGTGCTCGGCAACACCAGCACAAACTCCTCGCCTCCCCAACGGCCGATGAAATCACTTTTTCGGATGCTTTGCTTGCAACTGTCAGCGAATAGCTTCAATACTTCATCACCGACATGGTGGCCATATTGATCGTTAATCGACTTGAAGTTGTCAAAGTCAATCAATACACAGCACAAAGGGTTATTGAGCATCCGATCATGGGCAAATTGCTTTTCCAGAAGCTCCATAACGGCACGGCGGTTTAGCAGATTTGTCAGCCCATCATAATTGGCCCGATGTTCAAGCCGCTCACGCAGCAGCTGTTGTTCGGTAATATCCATCGCCGTTACCTGTACCACTTGTTCACCATTCCACTGAATGGGCCTCGACAGAAGGCTAAGCCACACCGTTGACCCGTTACAACGAATGCTCTGTGCCTCGGTTTTAATCGACTGCTGTTCTCCAATCAACAGCTTGTGGTTGTCTTTATGAGCCTGAAGGTGATGGCTCTTAGCAATTAACGGCAGTATCGACGGTTGATCCATTAATGCCTGTTCATCATCAAACCCCAGCATCTTGGCATAGGCCAGATTGCAAAATAACGGCTTGAAGTTCTTATGAACAAGGATGCCTTGAATTGAGCCATCAACCAACGCACGGTAACGCTCTTCACTGGCCTGTAACTGACGCTGAATTTCCACCTGCGGGCTCAGATCAATCAAGGTCACCTGCATCGCGGGTTGCCCTTGCCATTCAATGACATGATCTACCGTCAACACAATGATCTCATTACCTTCATTATCGATGTTCTTATAAGTACGCACACCTGGCTTGGTCTCTCCGGCCATCGTCGCCTCATAGGTCAGAATGGCATTATGCTGCTCATGGGGAACGATAAGATCCAGCAAGCTAGATAACGCAAGGATATCCTGGCCACATTCATAGCCAAAATAACGGGCATAATTATCGTCCGCATAAAGCGGCTTAAAACCCCGGTGAATAACAACACCATAGTGGGATTCAATGAATAATTGTTCGTTTAAGGCGGCATTAGGACTCACAGGCACATCGCTTATTAGTGTGTTCAAAAATGTAGGAATAAACTAAGGGAAGAAGACAGGCAATAGACTTTTTACTCTAACTCAGTAACAAAAAATAACACTTTCACGTGCTAGCTATATCATTCTCTATTATTGCCGTCGAATAATGGATACAAAACATCCAATATCGCTCCATAAAACGGATTCTTGCCTTATCCCTTATTAGCATCAATCTGCCATCAAAATACCTTAATGTTGAAGTTATTAAGTTGATCCCAAGCACACAAATTGGAACCGGAGTCACAATTATCGCCCCACCTAAAAGCAATCGTTTGCATGTATTATCCAATATTGCTTGCCAATTACTACTCCGCAACGGCTTTTTGTAGGCTATACGCTGGCTGTGCTGGTTGGCTCGAAAATTATTATGCTGGAAGCGATCAACATATTGTTCAGTGATAAAGTCAACTTTAGCGGCCCGCTAAACGGCGTCGTTGCCTTCTTCGCCTTTCTCAATACCGAAATATCAGTCAGCAAAATTAACTTTGCACTTAAAGACAAACCCAAAGATGCGACTGATGAATAAAAGTCACGTTATTGACACAACATAAAAAATCCCCAACCGATTGCTCGATTGGGGATTTTCATTGCTTGTTATATGACTAGATCGCTTTTTCTATCTTATGGCCTTTTGGTAGCTGGTGAGCGATACCTTTGTGACAGTCTATACAGGTTTTGCCTGCATCTTCTGCCTCGTTGTGGATCTTGGAGGCGACGGGCTTCTGGGTAGTGAGATCCATGTACTCGAAGTTATGACAGTTACGACATTCTTGCGAATCGTTGGCCTTCATCCTCTCCCACTCGCGTGAAGCCATCTCGAAACGATGCTCCTCAAACTTCTTGGGCGTATCGACGATACCAAACGCCTTGGCGTACAGCTCTTTACTGGCCTGGATCTTACGTACCATTTTCGGCACCCATTCTTTATCCAAATGGTCATTACTAAACGATTCTCTAAGAAAAACAAAATCGATAGCGTTAACAAAACGCTACAAAAACACAAAGACACATAAACAAAACATATAAATACAAGTGATCAGCATCACTATTCACAATCAACCAGTGTGACATGCACATCAATTCATAATTAAGGCTAATGTTTGAGGTGAATCGATAGACTAAGATGTAGTTTAATATTTCGTTTTGGGTTATTAATTCAACGTGGAAAACAGTCAAGAAGCAAATATCGAAGAGCTCGCAGAAATAAGAGAAGAAATCAGTTTTTGGCAAAAAGTCCAGAGTACAGCTCTTACCGTTGTTGCAATTATGCTGTCAATTGGTCAGTGGAATGATACCAAGGAAGTTGTAATCACTTCCTACGAAGGTATTAAAGCCATTTGGACCAATGAGGTAGAGTATGCTCGATTGAGCAAAATTAGCATTGGACATACTCTCGAATATGCTGAGTCTGAACTTGGTGTCGCACAAGCAATAAAACAATCAAAATTGAATCAAGATGTAACCTTTCGTTATTACAAGGATAATAAATATCTACTATCTTTGGCTGTAAAAAATGAACGAATTGTTGGTTTGTCACTTGTATCTCTCATAAAAGACTTTCAGGCTTCACTTCCTTATCACAACGGTGAAATAAATGATCTTTCACTCGTTCAATTGTTCGAACAGTCAGGGCCTTACTTCACTGATAGTGGAAATATAGATTATTATTTAGAAAGTCAAGAACTTGGCCGGAATGCCATGTTTTATTCACTATTAATCGGTATTGTAGATTACGGTGATATCCCACAATTGACTATCAGTAGCCTTAAATCGCTAAATAATGCCTTAAACCAAGGGAAAGAATCTTTGGAGAGTGAATTATCGGCAGTACGTATGCAACGTCCAAATGCATATGCCGTTACCGAGCTTTCTCCAGCAGTAATGGCTGAAAGCTATTTAACACGCTTTGAATATAACGCTTATTTTGCAAAGGGTTAATATAATGACGTATAACTTAAAAAAGGCGCTGTTTCTTGGAGTAGCTTTAACTTTATCTAGTTGTCAGTCAACGGCAATTCCCGAATGGGTTACACAACCTAACGTTGAGACTAATGAGCATTACTTTGTTGTCGGTCAAGGCCGAAATATTTTACAAGCTCAAAATAATGCCCTATCTCAAATTACTAAACGTTTATGGACACAAGTTGAATCATCAAGTTACTCACGTAATATTCTAAGACAAACTAACAGTGATGAGAATTTTCAAAGCCTCAACGACCTAAAAATAAAGACTAAAACGGCCCCAGTCATACTTAGCGGTGCACATTTCACTAAGAGTAAGAAAATTGATGAATATACGTATTACGTAGAAGCAAAAATATCCAAATCGGACATTGCTTACCAGTTAGAACGTGAACTAAATGAAATCGAAGCGGAAGCAAAACGCCAACTGCACGCATTAAGTTCAACAGACCCATTAGTTTGGTGGTTAAGAAATAGAAATGTCAATCAAGTACGTGCAAATGCACTAACTCGATCAACAATGTTAGCTGCAGTTTCTGAACAGCCTAGTCTTACATGGATGCCTGTAGTTAATGAGTTGCAAAGAAAAGTAGATGCAGTAAAGGCATCTACAGTCATTTATATAAAAGGTAGTAAGCGAGATAAATGGATGATTAAAATGCTTGCCAACCAATTAAGCCAGGAAGGTATTTCAACTACCTCTTCTCCTGCAACTCAATATTCACATGAAATAATTTTTGATACTGACTGGCGCCAACAATATTTGATGGAAGCTTACATCACAACAGTTAGTGCTAATTTACTCACTCGAAGCAAGAATAGCAGTGTATTAGGAAGTCACGAAGTTATTGCCACAGGTAACTCAGTATCAAGCTACAAAATGGCTCAGGAAGGGGCCGCTAGACATTTCTCACATCAGCTTGAAGAGCAAGGCGTGTGGGTGGCTCTAGGTATTAATTAAAATACTAATCTTCAGAGGACTTAGGTTAATGAAAAAGCAATTTGTTATGGCTGTACTTTCAGCTGCGATTTTAAGTGGTTGTGCTGTAAAAGAAGTGTGCCCCCCCAGTACACGTGTCAACATCCCAGTCAGTGAGGTCCCTGGTAACAGTAGTGATAAATATAGTGCTATCATACTTCCAGCTGAAGTTGAATTTGATGATAAAGCAGCGGTCCGAATTAGCAAGAAACTTACTTCTCTAATTGAAAATGAAGTTAGCAAAACGGGTACCAAAGTGGTTGATCGCTCATTAGCTAAAAAGTTGAAAGATGAAATCCGTTTAGCTGAATCAACGGGAAAATATAACTCTCATAAAGTTCCTGTTGCCGACTTTGCTATTATCACAGATGTCAACGGAGCAAACTTTAATCATTCATTTAAAGAGGCATATACTTGGGTCGATGATGAAGGGAAGAAACACTATGTTCCAGCATCATGTCGCTACTCTGCAGAAGTAACCGGTATTACCAAGATAGTGTCGATGCCATCTATGGAAACATTAGCGAGAATTGAACTAGATGGAGATGATAGTCAATCTCGGGATACACGAAATTCAAATTGTCCTTACACAAAAGAAGATTACAATAGCATGCTTACAGTAGCAGCTAAAAATGCGTTGACCCGTGCAGATCAAAAAATAAAAAATGCTTTAGCGCCAGTTGGTGTAGTTATGGAAATGCGTTCTTGTGATACTGCTGATATGGTTAAAGTATCAATCGGTTCGAAGCGCAATGTTGAACCAAAACAAACTGTTTTACTTACTTCGAGAGAGAAAGTAGATGATGGCGACGGTAATATTGAAATTGAGACTCGCCAATACGGTGACGGTTATGTTGTTGATAATAAAAATGATGCAATAAAAGCGAAATACTCTTGGGTTGTTATTGATAAAGAAATAGCCAAACAAGTACAAAAAGGAGATACCGCTAAGACAGATTTTAACGGCATATGTGATGGTAATGATTTTACCGAATATTTATGCAATACAGCAACCGAAACGGCAGATAAAATCTTCTAATAATAAGGAATAATGATGAATAAAACGTTGCTAATATTAGCTATAGCTGCTGGACTAGTAGGCTGTCAGAGTAATCAAACTCTCGAAGATGTAACACTAATGAACTGCACTTATCCTGATGCTCCTGAAGTCGAAGCGCCATACTGGATTTGTGATGTTATGCCTCAAGGTGTTGAAATAGGTGGAGTTGGTTACGCAAAGAAAAGTGTCGCAGGTATGAGTATCATGCGTGACATTGCAACAAACGATGCACGGAAACGTCTAGCACAGAACTTTGAAACCAATGTTAACAACTTATTTCAGCAGGCCGCTGAGTCAAATATTAAATCTACAAATGATTCTGTTGTTGAAGAAGTGGTTGAACAATTTAAATCAGTTTCCAAAAACGTAACTTCACGTACCTTAGTTAATAGCCGCGTTTTGCGTACGCAAACTAGTCCTGCCGGTGGTTTATACACTCTAGTAGGGATGGATAAAGCTACTTATGATGCCAATGTATCGAAGATAACTGCAACAGCAGGGGATCGTGAATCAGAATTGTGGCAAAAATTTAACAATAAGAAAGCAGCTGAAGAGTTGAAAGCAGCATTGAGCTCGTTAAGTACTCAGTAATCTGGTCAATAGAAGGCTGGGACTCCAGCCTTTCTTGGCTCAACTTAGTATGCACATCAGATATGCAACGTAATTTCACAAAGAAACAAAGCAATATCATTTAGCTTCTAAAAGGAACGGAAATAACTTGTATTTTTTCTTATTTCATTGATATTTCCATATATTAATTCACCTAACACCTATTAAAGAACGGTTTGTTAGGCTTTATTGTCAACATGTAAAAAGGACGTTTTATGAGAAAAGTACTTTCTTCCATGGTCGCTTTGGCATTAATGCCGACACCTGCACTTTCTGAAATTAATTTATATAAAGAGCTTGATCGTGAGGTCACTTACTTAAACCAATCACCAGGTCACAAGCAAAAAGATTTTGTGCAATGGATGGAAGCTTATCTATTAGAATATCAAAGTTGGCGAACAGCATATCTGGAAGAATTTGACCAATACCGAGCAGATATCATTGGTGAATGGGGTACTGGTGAAATATCGAAATCTTTAACTACAGTTAAATATTCTCAGAACAAACAGAGTAAGACGGTAGTGGATTATGATAATAATGAGATACGAGTAGCCGTACTTGTTGACGCATCACTGTCTGAAGAAGAGGCTAAGAAGAAACTTAATCTTAAACTATCTCAAGTTCTAGATGACAAGAAATCTTCAATAATAATTTCTGCTGGAATTGAAAATCCAGAAGAATTAGTAAATGGCAATGTTACTACAAAACCAATTGAGTATAGTAAAGATAATGAAAAAGATGCTCAGCAACTTATTATTTCTCAAACAAACTCTCAATTAAATGAACTAGACAAAGAAGCTGAACGTTTTATAGCTGATAATTCTCAAATGGAAGCAGCTATAGAAGAAGCCACTCATACACAGAAAAAGGCCTTGATTGCCAATGCCCAAAAACGTATCAACGCTTTGAATACTGTGTATGAAGAAAAAAGAAGTCAGCGAGACAATTCAGAACTTAAAGATAAGAAAGTAGTGGAGTATCGCGTTAGCCTTCCTAAAAACAGTCTAAGTAAGCGTGCTGGGAAATTTGTCAACTTGGCAGAAAAAGAAAGCCTAGAATGGAAGGTACCAGCTTCTCTTATTATGGCTATTATGCACTCAGAGTCTAGTTTTGATCCTAAGGCGAAATCCCTAGTTCCCGCTTACGGGTTAATGCAAATAGTCCCAACAACTGCCGGACACGATGTAAATAGAAAATTTCGCAGAATCGACAAACCAATGAGATCTTCTGAACTATATATCCCTGAAACGAATATTGAAACTGGTGCAGCTTATTTACACATCCTAGACACCCAGTATTTAAAACGAATTAACAACCCAGAAAGTCGCTTATATTGCACCATAGCTGCATATAATACTGGAGCTGGAAATGTAGCAAAAGCTTTTAATCCAAACGGTTCACGAAATATAACTAATGCCGCAGAGATAATTAATGAACTATCAGCAAGTGATGTTTATCAAAAGTTATTAGCAAACTTACCTTATGATGAAACAAAGCATTATCTAAAAAAGGTCACATCTCGAATAGAATTATATAAAGAAAAAGCCATTTAATTTCGACATAAAATGAGAGCTCATGTCCTAGAGCTCTCATTATTTATTTAAATTTAAACAGCAAGCCGACTAAAGTTAATCTGTAATAAAGCATACGACTAAAATCTTCATCTTAACCTATAGCTAAAAAATCAAAACTAAAATCCCCAACCGATTGCTCGATTGGGGGATTTTCATTGCTTGTTATATGACTAGATCGCTTTTTCTATCTTATGGCCTTTTGGTAGCTGGTGAGCGATACCTTTGTGACAGTCTATACAGGTTTTGCCTGCATCTTCTGCCTCGTTGTGGATCTTGGAGGCGACGGGCTTCTGGGTAGTGAGATCCATGTACTCGAAGTTATGACAGTTACGACATTCTTGCGAATCGTTGGCCTTCATCCTCTCCCACTCGCGTGAAGCCATCTCGAAACGATGCTCCTCAAACTTCTTGGGCGTATCGACGATACCAAACGCCTTGGCGTACAGCTCTT
The DNA here is from genome assembly GCF_001939735.1 of Photobacterium proteolyticum. Lineage (GTDB taxonomy): Bacteria > Pseudomonadota > Gammaproteobacteria > Enterobacterales > Vibrionaceae > Photobacterium > Photobacterium proteolyticum. The sequence goes on along the minus strand of NZ_MJIL01000090.1, from coordinate 109,610 downwards.
TACTGGCCTGGATCTTACGTACCATTTTCGGCACCCACTCTTTGGGCACATGACAATCAGGGCACGTCGCCCGAACGCCACTGCGGTTGTTGTAGTGAATGGTACCGACATATTCCTGATAGACGTTATTCTCCATTTCATGACAACTGATACAAAAGTCTTCCTGATTGGTCATTTCCATTGCGGTATTGAACCCGCCCCAGAACACAACCCCCACCACGATACCTACCGTCAGTATGCTTCCAATCGCGAAATGGCTCGGTTTTCTGAACCATATCCAGAAGCGCTGGATAAAGCCGGGTAGCTTAATTCCCATACAACCTCCTATTGGCCAAATTTACCGGCAGGCTGAAAGGTATTTTCAACCAATGGTGTCGCATCGACCTGGGTAACATGGCATTGCAGACAGAAGTAACGTCGTGGTGCCACATCACCCAGCATTTTGTTGTCACGGTCCATATAGTGGGTCGGGCTGACACGTGGTGCGCCCGATTTACGGTACTTGTCCACATCGTGGCATTCCAGGCAGCCATTATTGCTCGGATTAAGCTGTACCTGATCAGTGGAGTGCGGGATCAACGGAGGCTGGTTCACATAATCAAGTGCGAGACGATCCTGTTTTTTCGGCACTTGCTTAATCGCCTCAACCTCATTGCTCTCGCCAATGCCTTGATCGCCACGTAGCGAGGTAACCTCAGCGAATGCTGCTAAGCTAACAAATGCTGCAAGCAGTGCAGACACAACAAACTTACCCTTCATATTTGGCTCCAATTCTTGTTTTAAATTCCAATACCTTTTCGGAACAGACATCGATGCATCGCCCGCAGCTGATACAGTCCTGGCTCATCACCCGACGATCGCCCTCTTTAAGCGGCTGGCGCAGTATTTCGGGTTCGGGGCACACGTTGAAGCAGTCCATACACTTGTTGCATGCCTCGCGATTGGTGGCCGTTACCCGGAGCAGGCTCTTGCTGCCTATCACACCGTAAGTCGCGCCCAGCGGACACAAATGCCCACACCAGCCGTGTTCGACTAACAGCAGATCCAGCGCAAAAACCAACACGATCAGGATCCAGCTCGCCCCCATGCCGAAAATCAAACCACGGTGCAATGCGGCAACCGGATCAATCCAGCTCCACAGCACAGTGCCCGACACGGCACTCCCCAGCAGCAACACCGGCAGTAGCCAATAACGCAGACGAGACGACCAGTTGTAGCTGACCTTGAGCCCCAGTTTGCGCCGCAGCCATGCCGCCAGATCCGTCACCATGTTCAACGGACAAACCCAACCGCAAAATACCCGCGGTCCGATCACAGCGTAAAACACCACCACGATCAACGCGCCCAGCAAGGCCGTCAGCTCAGGCAAGTGCCCGGCGGCAATGGTTTGCAGCAAGATCAGCGGATCCGTCATCGGAATGGTGCCAAACAGGGTGCTTGATGACAGGTTGCCCCGCAGCACACCCAGCGTCGGACCAACCATAAACAAGCCGATGATCAGCAACTGACAGCTTCGGCGTAGCAACAAAAAGCGATGGGCCTTCCACCAGCCCAGCGTTTTCACTGCCGCCTTGCCGGCATCTTTGGCATGATTTTTCGCATTGCGTATAGCCATTACTGACCTCCCCCAGTGCCTTCAGGTTTGCGAACGGGCAGTGTCAGATCTTCCGGGACCAGGCTTTCACCTTGTCGGGCCTTTTCTTCCCAGCCCAACCGGTAATGCTGCCCCATCTGTCCTTTCGCCAACGCCGTCGGAACCACCTTTATCGCCGCTTCATCCAGCACACAGGCCTGTTCGCATTTACCACAACCGGTACAGACATCTGAGTGCACGGTAGGAATAAACTTGGCATGGTAACCCGTTCGCTGGTTGCGTACCGGCTCCAGGGTGATCGCCTCATCGATCAGCGGACAAACCCGGTGGCAGACATCACACCGCAATCCAAGCCAGTTCAGGCAAGTTTCATGGTCTATCAGCACTGCCGTACCCATTCTGGCGTCATCAATGTCCGTCAGGGCATGATCAAGGGCCCCACTCGGACAGTCGACAACACAAGGAATGTCTTCACACATCTCGCACGGTATATCCCGAGCCGTAAAATACGGCGTTCCGGTCGCGACCGGTGAGAGGAGTGTCGCCAGCTTCAAGGTGTCATAGGGACAGGCCTGAACACACAAGCCACAGCGCAGACAAGCCTGAAGGAAATCAGGTTCATCCAGCGCCCCCGGCGGACGGATTGGCACACCGACATCGGCCTGGCTTTGCCTAGACTGCAACCCCAATACCGTAGCCGCGGCACCGACGCCAACGGCTGTCCGTACAGCATCTCGCAAGAAACGCCGGCGGCTGTCTGAAGTTCTAAAGCGCGAAGTCTTCATCGCTCTGTTCCTGTCTGTTAGGCCTTAACCACTTTCACCGCACATTTCTTGAAGTCGGTTTCTTTTGAAAGTGGATCCGTGGCATCCAGCGTGAGCTTGTTCGTCAGCTGGCTGGCATCGAAGAACGGCATATATACCAATCCCTGCGGTACCCTGTTCCGTCCCCGTGTTTCGACATGGGACAGTACTTCCCCGCGACGAGAGGCAATCTTAATCGCATCGCCACGGCGCAGACCGCGCTTCTTGGCATCCAGCGGATGCATATAAACCACAGCATCGGGGTACGAACGGTAAAGCTCAGGCACACGACGCGTCATCGAGCCGGTATGCCAGTGTTCAAGTACCCGGCCAGTAGAGAGCCAAAGATCGTATTCCTCATCCGGTGATTCCGCTGCCGGCTCATATGGCAACGCAAAGATCACAGCTTTTTTATCCGGCTTGCCATAGAAGGCAAACTCTTCACCTTTGTTGACATAAGGGTCATAGCCTTCGGCATAACGCCAGACGGTTTCCTTGCCGTCGACTACAGGCCAGCGTAAACCTCGAGACTGGTGATACATATCGAACGGAGCCAAATCGTGGGCATGGCCACGGCCAAAGTAGGCATATTCTTCGAACAGGCCTTTCTGGACATAGAAGCCAAAGTCACGCGATTCGTCATTGAGCTGATCCGCCGCCAGCTCATCAGTACTGAACTTATTGACCGTGCCGTTTTCAAACAGCACTTCGAACAGTGTCTTGCCTTTGAGCTCAGGTTTCTTGGCAATCAGTTCCTGAGGCCACACTTCCTCGACCTTAAAGCGCTTGGAGAACTCCATGAGCTGCCACAAATCAGACTTGGCTTCACCCGGTGGCGAAATCTGCTGACGCCAGAACTGGGTTCGACGCTCGGCATTACCGTAGGCACCTTCTTTTTCCACCCACATAGCCGTTGGCAAAATCAAATCCGAGGCCATCGCTGTCACGGTTGGGTAGGGATCCGAGGTGACAATAAAGTTGGCCGGATCGCGATAGCCTGGCAGACGCTCCTGGTTAATATTCGGTCCTGCCTGCATGTTGTTGTTACACATCACCCAGTAGGCATTAAGCTTACGGTCTTTGAGCATCCGATCCTGAAGAACCGCATGATAGCCGGGTTTCGGCGGAATCGTTCCGGCCGGAATATTCCATTTGGTTTCGCACATCTCACGGTGCTTGGGATTCATCACCACCATATCGGCCGGTAGGCGATGGGCAAAGGTACCGACTTCACGTGCAGTACCGCAGGCCGATGGCTGGCCTGTCAGTGAAAACGGCCCACAACCCGGCTTGGAGATCTTACCGGTCAGCAGGTGAATGTTATAAACGAGGTTGTTGGCCCAAACGCCGCGGGTGTGCTGGTTAAAGCCCATTGTCCAGTAAGACACGACCTTAACGTCAGGGTCCGCATACATCTCTGCCAGCTCGATAAGCTGATCAACCGGTACCCCCGACAGCTCGGAGGTATATTCGGCGGTATAAGTAGAGACAAACTTGGCATAGTCATCAAAGCTCATCGGCGTCGATTTCTTGCTGCCCGGGTTCTTGGCGGCTTTTTCCAGCGGGTGGGTCGGACGCAAGCCGTAGCCGATATCTGTGTCACCCTTGCGAATATTGACGTGCTTGTCGAGGAACTCCTTGTTCACCTTGTTATTGGAGATAATGTAGTGAGCGATGAAATTGAGGATTGCCAAGTCGGTTTGTGGAGTGAATATGATTGGGTTATCGGCAAGTTCATAGCTACGGTGGGTAAAGGTCGACAACACCGCAACTTTTACCTTGTCTGACGACAGTCGGCGGTCTGTCAAACGAGTCCATAAGATGGGATGCATCTCAGCCATGTTCGAGCCCCAAAGTACAAAGGCATCGGCATGCTCAAGATCGTCATAACTCCCCATCGGCTCATCCATACCAAAGGTACGAGCAAAACCGACAACAGCTGATGCCATGCAGTGGCGAGCATTGGGATCGATATTGTTCGAGCGGAAACCGGCCTTGTACAACTTGGCGGCGGCATAACCTTCCCAGACTGTCCACTGTCCCGAGCCAAACATCCCAACCGAGGTTGGCCCTTTTTCCTTCAGTGCCTGCTTGAATTTATCCGCCATCACATCGAAGGCTTCATCCCAGCTTACCGACGTAAACTCACCGTCCTTATCGTAAACCCCGTCGGTTTTACGCAACATCGGCTGGGTCAGGCGGTCTTTCCCGTACATGATCTTAGGCAGGAAATAGCCTTTGATACAGTTCAGCCCCTTATTTACCGGTGCGTCCGGATCCCCCTGGGATGCCACCACCCGGCCGTTTTGCGTCCCGACCAGCACGCTACAGCCGGTACCACAGAAACGACACGGTGCCTTGTCCCACTTGACATTCTTGTCTTCACCAGCAGCTTGGGCAACAGAAACAGGTATCGTCAAACCCGCTGCTGCCGCGGCGGCTGCCGCTGCGTTGGCCTTTAAGAAACTACGTCTACTGACTGTCATTGTTGGCTTCCTTAAGCTCAGATTGCTCATCCATTTGGTGGTACACCAGAGTGACGGTTATTACGCCGGGCATTGTTTTGATTTTCTCGAAGCGTTCTACCAACCCGTCTTTGCTGTCTCCCTCAAGCACCACAACCATCTTTCCTACTTCATTGCTTACAGGTACTTCGGCCCCTTTCAGGCTCTCTATGGTTTTCTTTACCGATTCGGCATGCTCGGCCGACACATACACAACCAAACTGCAGACATGGTAATCATTCATTAATTGAGCCCTCCCAAGCAGGCATCACACCACTCCAAACCACTAAGGAGCGCATGTATAAGCGGCAAAACACGGATGACAGGTAGGGTGTAGGTTACGATTTGGCCCTGCCACTTAAACACGCATTTTTTGTGTGGACTATTAATAATTTATGCTTAAAAAATCGACAAGGCATACCTCTTAGGAGGTAAAGGGTATACCTCTTTGAGATAGATCAAAAAAGCAGCAATGCCGGGGTCACATTTACAACAGATTTCATAATGTGACCCCGTCACCTAGTACCCGATAATGACTCAGTCATGATTTGGATTAACGTAAAACAGGCAAAGATATAAAAAGTGATAATTGAGACATTTATCACTTACGAAAAACCATGTTCATGATTCTGAAATATATTTCGAGACTGGCATCACATCACGTTATGAGTGGATTGAATGCACCAAATCAATTTGCGAGGATTCCCAAAATAACAAAGGATGTGAAAATGATTTCTGTCGCCCTGGTCGATGACCACATCATGGTGCGTTCCGGTTTTGCCCAGCTTCTTAACGTTGAATCTGATATAGAAGTTAAGGGAGAATACAGCTCGGCCAAGGATGCCTTCTCTGCACTGTCACGAGCTGAAGTCGATGTCGCGGTGATTGATATCTCCATGCCGGACGAGAGCGGACTGAGCCTGTTAGAGCGGCTAAAAAAAGACAATCCCGACTTTCGCGCCATTATTCTCAGCATCTATGATTCGGCCTCATTTGTCAGCAAGGCGATAGAAGCCGGAGCCTGCGGCTACCTCTCTAAACGTTGTGGGCCGGGAGAGCTGGTTACCGCCATACGCACTGTTGCCGGCGGCGATCGCTACTTGTGCGCCGATGCCTTGTTCAACCTCAGCAATGCACCGGCCGAGCCCAAAGCACTGGACGAGCTCACCAAACGCGAGCGTGAGGTATTCAACCACCTCATCAAGGGAATGGATGTCAAAGAGGTCGGAGTGGCGCTTTCCATCAGCCATAAAACAATCCATGTCCACCGGGCCAACATTCTCAGCAAACTGAACTTGTCCAACAACGTTGACCTGATCCGATTCGCTCTCCAGCACAAACTACTGGATGAGTAATGAAAGAAAAAAGCCAGACCCTGGGCAAATATTTTTCCTTTGCCTTCAGCTTTGTGATTTTTACCATCAGCTGGTTCTGCCTCTGGAGTATCAGCAGCTATCTTTCGCCCGATCTTTTCCTGGCCGGACTGTTTCTCCCTGTCGGGCTCAAGCTGGCAGTACTGGTACTGACGCCCCGCCGCTTCTGGGCGCTTTATCTCGTCAGCGAACTGGCTATCAGCGGCTGGCTGCTATCGATGCTCCACAGCGAACCTCACGACTGGCTCTTGCTGCTCAGCCCTTTTGTCAGCTATTTCCTCGCCTTCCCCTTTTCTTCATTCTGGCAAGAACTGACTACCTATTGGCAACGACTGCTGGCACTGGTTGCACTGGTTCTGGTTCACGGCCTGGCAATCGGCCTGATGATACTGCTGCTGAGCAAACCTCTGGCCTTCCCTGCTGGTTACGCTTTTTCCGGCACCATTAGCGCGATTACCGGCGGGATCCTGCTGACCCCGTTTTTCTACCTGCTCTATGACTATCTCAACAAAGTCTGGGAACCGTTAAGCCCTACGCTGATCCATCAGGAAATCACTATCAGGCCTTCCGCCCTGTTGTGGACGATCGCGTTTTTCTCTATCGGCCTGTTCGCCGAGCTCACCTTCATCGATCAGATGGAGCCGCTGGTTCTGCTGGTAATGCTCTTGCCCAATATTTTTATGGCCTACCGCTACGGCTGGCAGGGCGGGGTACTGGCCTCGGTAATGAACAGTATATTGCTAACCACGGCGCGGCAGATCTCCGGCTCTTTTTCCAGCGATCAGGAGCTAAAAGTCTTTATCACGACCCAGGCACTGGTAGGGCTCGGGCTCGGGATAGCCATCAGCCGTCAATACCTGCTGTCCCAGCGGCTACAGCAGGTCAACCAGGAACTGGCGCGAGAGCTGAATAACAAACAACACCTTGCCCGGCAGCTGGTTCAGGTCGAGGAAGATATCCGCAAATCCGTTGCCAGAGAGCTCCATGACGAAATCGGCCAGAACATCACGGCCATCCAGATCCAGGCCATGCTTGCCAACCGGACCTCCCAGGAAGAAAACACCAAGAACATTGCCGACGCTATTCACTCATTGTCGATGCGGATCCATGGCTCAACCCGGCAGTTGTTAACCCAACTGCGTCCGCAGATCCTTGATGAGCTCGGGCTGGAAAACGCCCTGCGTCAACTGGCCCACGAAATGAAATTTGCCGAGCGCAATATCGACTTTCAGTTCAATATCGGTATCGCCAACCATAAACTGGACGATATTACCGCCGTCACCCTCTACCGCATTGTGCAAGAACTCCTCAACAATGTAAGCAAGCACTCACAAGCCACCGAGGTACAGCTCAGTTTGATGCCGGGGACCATGTTTAGTCTGGAGCTGCGTGACAACGGCTGCGGCCTGCCCGACAACTGGCGCACCAAGGGGCAAGGGCTGAAAGGTATCGAGGAACGGGTCAGCGCATTGGGTGGAAGCCTTTCCATCCAGTCCGGTCCCGGCACGCGATTTATTGTTAACTTGCCCACAAAAATGCCAACAACCGAGACAAACTAGGAAATTTTCCTAGGCATTTAAAAACCTGTCTCATCCATTTCAGTAATCGTTTACGTACTATCGATTCAGCAATAGGGAGATAGCGCCGCCATGATGGGTTTTCTTACATCAGAACAGCCAGCGCAGACCATATCGGACAAACAGCAAATTGACGCCACCTACAAACACTGGCGCTTACATTTAATGTTTTCGATGTATATCGGCTACGGCGTTTTTTATTTCACCCGAAAAAGTCTGAACTTCGCCATGCCGGCAATGCTGGCAGATTTAGGCCTGACGCATTCAGATATCGGCTTTCTCGGCACCCTATTCTATATCACCTACGGGATCTCGAAGTTTGTATCCGGGATGGTGAGTGATCAGTCCAACCCAAGCTACTTTATGGGGCTGGGCTTGATAGCAACAGGCATCATCAATATTTGTTTCGGATTGAGCTCGTCGCTGATGATGTTCGCCGTATTGTGGACATGCAATGCCTTCTTTCAGGGCTGGGGCTGGCCGCCATGTGCCAAGCTGCTTACCACCTGGTATTCACGTTCCGAACGTGGTTTCTGGTGGTCAATCTGGAATACCTGCCACAACCTGGGTGGCGCGATGGTACCGCTGCTTATCGGCTTTGCCAGCGTGGCCTGGGGCTGGCGCTACGGCTTTATTATTCCCGGTACGATCGGAATCGTTGTTGGCCTGATGCTGTGTTTCAACATGCGTGACAAGCCGACCACCATGGGCTTGCCGACAGTCGGACAATGGCGCAACGACGAGCTGGAGCTCCAGCAGGAACGTGAAGGGCAAGGGTTGTCATTTCGGCAGATCCTGACCACCTATGTGATTGGCAACAAGTATATCTGGTTGCTGTGCAGCTCCTACCTGTTGGTGTATGTGGTACGGATAGCCGTCAATGACTGGGGCAACCTGTATCTGACCGAACGGCACGGTTTTGACCTGCTGACGGCCAATACCGCGGTATCGATGTTTGAAGTCGGCGGGTTTCTGGGTTCGCTGTTCGGCGGCTGGGGCTCTGACCGTTTTTTCCACGGTAACCGGGCCCCGATGAACCTGATTTTTGCACTGGGGATTTTTATTTCCGTCGCCGCACTGTGGCTAACCCCGATGGACAGTTTTGCCGTGCTGTCAGGCTGCTTCTTTGCCATCGGCTTTTTTGTCTTTGGCCCACAGATGATGATCGGCATGGCGGCCGCCGAATGCTCGCACAAAGACGTCGCTGGTACGGCAACCGGATTTGTCGGCCTGTTTGGCTACCTGGGAGCGGCATTGGCCAGTTACCCGGTATCACTGATTATTGAACAATTTAGCTGGGAAGGCTTCTTCAGCGTGATTACCCTGGCCGCGGCTTCTATCGGCCTGCTGATCTTGCCTTTCGTCAAAGCACAACAGCGCTCTGCAGCAACAACAACCTAGCATTCGGGCTCTCCCCTTTTGTTATTGCAGATCTGCTGACGAATACAAATTTACCGCAGGGTTGCGGTAAACAGCTCAATGCATCCTACCCACGATCTCGTGCATTGAGGCTACATAACAAGCAGAAAATAACCTGCTTGATATAACAAAAGCAGAGGAAACAATAATGAAAGCAAATACTAAACGCAGCTTGCTTGCTGCCTGCATCCTTGGTTCGGCAATGGCAGCTCCCCAAGCCATGGCAGATGGCCGCCTAGTTGTTTATTGCAGCGCTACCAACGCAATGTGCGAAGCAGAAACCAAAGCTTTTTCTGAAAAATACGACGTAAAAACTTCATTCGTGCGTAACGGCTCGGGCAGTACCCTGGCTAAGATTGAAGCCGAGAAGAAAAACCCGCGTGCCGATGTCTGGTACGGCGGTACACTTGACCCGCAGTCTCAGGCGGGTGAAATGGACCTTCTACAGGCCTATAAGTCGCCTCAGCTAGAAAACATCATGGCGGACTTCCGCGATCCTGCCAAGCGTAAAGGCAACTACTCCTCTGCTGTCTACATGGGTATTTTGGGTTTCGGTGTCAACACAGAGCGTCTTGCCGAGAAAGGCCTGGACATTCCGCGCTGCTGGAACGATCTGACCAAGCCTGAATACAAAGAAGAAATTCAGATTGCCGATCCGCAAAGCTCGGGCACCGCCTACACCGCACTGGCGACCTTCATACAGCTATGGGACGAAGACAAGGCATTCGACTACTTCAAGAAGCTTGATAAGAACATTTCCCAGTACACTAAATCCGGTGTAACACCATCACGCAACTCTGCCCGCGGCGAGATCGCGATTGGTATCGGCTTCCTGCACGATTACTCACTGGAGCAATCCAAAGGAGCACCGCTTGAGTTAATCTCGCCATGTGAAGGTACAGGCTACGAAATTGGCGGTGTCAGCATCATCAAGGGTGCACGTAACATGGACAACGCCAAGCTATTCGTTGACTGGGTACTGTCTAAAGAAGGCCAGCAACTGGCATGGCAGAAAGGTAAGTCATTCCAGATCCTAACCAACACCCAGGCAGAGCAGTCGCCAAACGCACTGGATCCGAAGAAGCTTTCTCTGATCAACTACGACATGGAAACCTATGGTTCTTCAAATGAGCGTAAGCGTCTGATCAACAAATGGGTGAACGTCGTTAAGATGGGCGAGTAAGCACTCCGCCACCCCTTAATCATGAGCAGCAAATTCCTGCTGCTCATTTCCAACCACGCAAAAAACAAGATGGTCTCTTGGGGTTTCGTGCACCCTGAAATCAGCAAAAGACGACTTTTATTACGGCAAGCACCGCCACTTTGTTATGCGATAAAACCGCAACAGAAACAGCAACAACAAAAATCAAACAACTAAATTGGTACTGAACAATGAATGACTTAGCAGCTGACATCCCGTCAAGACAGCTCCAAAGTTCAGAACAGCGTGATCCGGTCTTTTACTGGATAATCGCGCTAGTCGGGGCTTTCGTGTTACTGCCATCCTTCGCCCTGGATTACGGGATTTTTGAATCTACCTCGCAGGAGTTCAAAGATGCTATGGGCTGGAGCAGCATGAACATTTCATGGCTGTGGTTCGCCCTGCCGTTAGCGCTATTGCTCCGCCCGTTCAAGGCGCAGAACAAATATGCCAAAAAGCGCCATCACTTCGACATCGGCTACACCAGCTTCTGTATGCTGTTTACCCTGATCACATCCTGGTACACAGAGCAGGGGCTAGGCTATGCCACGATTATTCTGTTTATTGCACTTGGCTGCGTGCTCACTCTGGCACTCGCGCGATTGGAATACCTGGGCGGTGATGTCTTCGTCATCGGCGCTCTTGTCAGCATTGTATCGTTGATCTCCGTCTTTATTATCTATCCGAGCATCGCCATCTTTGTTCCTATGTTTAAAGATGACGCGGGCAATTTCGTGATGTGGCAGTTCATCGACATTCTGTCCCGCTCGCAGATCATTCAGATCATCCTCAACTCAATCACGCTTGGTACCTCTGTCGGGATCACAGCCACTTTCTTCGGCCTGATCTTTGCGATTTATACTACCCGGATCGCCAAACGTTCAGCTTTCATTGCCCGTATTTTCTCTATCCTGCCAATCGTTACCCCGCCGTTTGTTGTCGGCCTGGGTGTTACCCTGATGCTGGGCCGCTCGGGTTATATCACCGAGCTGATGGTCGACTGGTTTGGTCTGCAGCAAACCAACTGGCTGTACGGTTTTACCGGGATCTGGATGGCGCAGGTGCTGGCTTTCGCACCGATGTCATTTATGATCCTCGACGGGGCGATGAAATCGCTGCACCCTTCACTGGAAGAAGCATCCTATACCCTGCGCGCCAATCGCTACCAGACCTTCTTCAAAATCGTCATGCCGCTGCTAAAACCGGCGCTGGCCAACTCTTTCCTTATTATCTTCGTTCAGTCACTGGCCGATTTCAGTAACCCACTGGTGCTCGGTGGCAGCTTTGATGTGCTGGCCACCCAGATCTACTTCTACATCGCCGGCGCTCAGCTTGACTACGCTTCGGCCAGTACCCTGGGCGCAGTACTGCTATTGTTCTCACTGGCTATCTTCGTGATCCAGTATGTCTGGATCGGCAAGCGCTCCTACGTCACCATTTCCGGTAAATCCTATCGCGGTGATGTTCAGCCACTGCCGACATCACTGAAACACGGTGTTACCGGTACCCTGTACTTCTGGATGGCATTCAATGTGTTGCTGTACGGCAGCATTGTTTACGGTAGCTTCACTGTGAACTGGGGTGTGGACTACAGCCTGACACTGGATAACTACATCAACCTGTTCGGTATGGGCATGGGTGAAGGTGCATGGCCATCGCTTATCACAACCATGACCTACGCCGGTATTGCAGCGCCTATCACAGCATTGTTCGGACTACTTATTGCCTACATTGTTGTGCGTCAGCAGTTCCATGGCAAAAAAGTCATCGAATTCGCCACCATGCTGTGTTTTGCCGTACCGGGTACCGTTGCCGGTGTCTCCTACATCCTGGCATTCAACGATGCACCGGTCTACCTGACGGGCACCGCGGCTATCGTGGTGATCTCTATGGTAATGCGTAACGTGCCTGTCGGTATTCGTGCCGGGGTTGCCGGGTTGGGACAGCTGGACAAGTCGCTCGACGAAGCCTCGCTCAGCCTGCGTGCCAACTCGTTCAAGACCATCACCCATATCCTGATCCCGCTACTGCGCCCGGCCATCCTGTCGACGCTGATCTACAGCTTCGTCCGAGCCATGACAACAGTCAGTGCGATTATCTTCCTGGTCACACCGGAAACCCGCGTTGCGACCTCGTACATCCTTAACCGAGTCGAAGACGGCGAATACGGTATTGCCATCGCCTATGGTTCGATTCTGATTTTCGTGATGCTCGGCATCATCCTAACTTTTGATTTCCTTGTCGGCGAAGCCCGTGTTTCGCGCTCAAGAGCCAACAACCAAGAATAACAACTGGAGACACTTCCCATGGCAAATGACAACTTTGTAGTACTTAAAAATGTCTGCAAGCGCTTTGGCGACAACACGGTAATTGGCAACCTTGATCTTGAAATCAAAAAAGGCAGCCTGGTTACCCTGCTCGGCCCTTCTGGTTGTGGCAAGACTACGGTACTTCGCCTGGTGGCCGGTTTAGAAAAACCTACCAGCGGCCAGATTTATATCGACGGCGAGGATGTCACCAACACCTCAATCCAGCACCGTGATATCTGTATGGTATTCCAGTCCTATGCACTGTTCCCGCACATGTCGCTGCATGACAATGTCGGCTACGGCCTGAAAATGCTCAAGCTACCCGCAGCCGAGATCAAGCAGCGAGTCGATGAGGCCCTGAAGCTGGTCGATCTGGAAGGGTTTGGCGATCGTTTTGTTGACCAGATCTCCGGCGGCCAGCAACAACGTGTTGCCCTGGCCCGTGCCCTTGTTCTCAAACCCAAGGTGCTACTATTTGATGAACCGTTAAGTAACCTCGATGCCAACCTGCGTCGTAACATGCGGGAAACGATCCGCGAACTGCAGCAAAGGTTCAACATCACCTCGCTTTATGTTACCCACGACCAAACCGAGGCTTTTGCGGTCTCCGATACGGTTATCGTCATGAAAGACGGCGATATCATGCAGCAGGGCTCGCCTGACGAGCTTTACAAGTCTCCGGCTTCTATGTTTATGGCGAACTTCATGGGTGATGCCAACATCTTCTCGGGAAGCTATGACGGCCAGCATATTGATATCAACGGCTACAAAGTCCCGGCAGATCCAGATGTTGTCGACGGCAAGGCACCGGGTAGCTATAAGATTGGTGTTCGCCCGGAAGCTATTTTACTGGCTCATGAAGGTGAACCTTGCCAGCAGTGTATTGTTGAAAGCGTAGTGTACATGGGCTCCATGTATGAAGTCTCGGTACGTTGGCATGATCAGGAGCTGCTGCTACAACTCAACTCCTCGCAGTTCGATGCCAATCTGTCCGACCATGCGTACCTGACGATTAACCCGAGCAACCTGTTCCTGCTGGCAGAAAATAGTTAAATACCGTTAGCAACAATCATAACCACCTCAAGCGCCTCTAACCCCACGAGGCGCTTTTTTCTGCCCAGATCGCTCTCTATACCCTTCGCCTCTGATAGAATACAACCCGAAACATATGAAAAATAACAATTCAAGGACAGTCGCCGTGAGCAAGTCAACCTCTGCCGGGTCCCCGGTTCACTCGCAACAAACACCTAATTCTCAACATCCCGTTCTTACCCAAATCAATGTCTTTCCCGTTAAATCCATCGGAGGACTCAGCCAGTCTCAGGCATGGGTAGAAAAACAAGGACTCTGCTTTGATCGGCGTTTCATGGTAGCCAAAATAGACGGCAGTATGCTCACTGCCCGTAAATATCCGGAGCTGGTAAAAGTAACGGCAACCCTGCAGCCCCACGGGCTGACATTGAGCTTTCCGAATATGTCACCATTGGTCCTGAAATATGCCGACTTTACGATGAACGAGGCCAATACACAGGTTTGGAATGACTCCTTCAGTGCCTATACGACCCTGTCAAAAGCCGATGCCTGGTTCAGCCATATTACTGGCGAACCCGTCCGCTTGCTTTACACTGGCGAACAGTCGAATCGAGTACGTCCCAAGATCCAGCAAAATGTCAGTTTCGCTGATGGCTATCCGCTACTGGTGATCAGCGAAGCCTCACTCGATGCCCTGAATGAACGTAGCTCACAGCACCATACCATGGATCAGTTCCGTACCAATCTGGTTGTTGGCGGTACCGAGGCCTTCGCCGAAGACAGCTGGAAACGCATTCGAATTGGCGAAGTCGAGTTTGAATCGGTGAAGCCCTGTGCGCGTTGTATTCTCACCACGGTCGATCCCAAAACCGCCCGCTTTAATGAGCAAAAAGAACCGCTGGCCACACTATCCAAATTCCGCTCTGATTCATCGGGTGATGTCTATTTCGGCCAAAACCTCATCGCCCTGAATGAAGGCGTAATTAAGGCAGGTGATAGAGTAGAAATACTTGAATCCAAACCTAAAGAAGAATACCCCGACAACAGCGATCTGAACCTGACGCTAACCTGCGTCGAGCGTGAAGAAATTGCCCGTGATTTTTGCACATTCTGGCTCGAACCAACCAAACAGCAAACACTACCGGCCTACCAGCCCGGCCAACACCTGCCACTTCAGGTCGAGATCAACGGTGAGTTTATTGCCCGTCGCTATACACTTTCTTCGAGCCCTTCACGACCAGGAAAGTACGCTATTTCGGTAAAACGCATCAACGACGGACGGGTCTCAAACTGGCTTCATGACCACTTGATGGTCGGCGACACATTGGTTGCCGAGAAACCAGACGGTACTTTCCACCTTGGCCTGCATACCGACAAGCTATTATTGCTCTCGGCTGGCAGCGGGGTGACCCCAATGCTCTCCATGTTGCGTTATCTTGCCGATCACGATCAGATCCGTGATGTCGTGTTTTACCACCAGTGCCGAAGCCAGGCAGACATCCCTTATCAGCCGGAGCTTGAAGCATTGGCCGAGCAATATCCGCAGCTGAGGGTACATATCGCACTTAGCCGCCCTGAGAACACATGGACTGGTCTCAACGGGCGCCTCTCGGCATCACACCTAGAACACATTCCGACTTTGGCAGAACGTCAGGTCTTTGTCTGCGGTCCCGACAACTTTATGGCCGATGCCAAACACCTGCTTACCGAAGCCGGATTAGATGAATCAAACTATCACCAGGAGGCCTTCGGTCCGGTCAGAGGCAATGTCGAAGCTAACAAAGCCGTCACGATCAGCCTCAATGGCAACCTGTTTCAAGGAGATAACCAGCAAACCTTACTCGAACAGGCTGAAAATGCCGGGCTTTCTATATCAAACAGCTGCCGTGCCGGGTTCTGTGGTGCGTGCAAAGTGACGCTGGAATCTGGCGAGGTCGAACAACCGGACGTACCGGCATTACTGCCTGGAGAAAAGGAGGACGGCAAGGTACTTGCGTGCTGCTGTATTCCTAAGACAGACGTGGAGGTTAGGTCCTAGGTTCCAAGCGAATTATGAAGCTCCTCTTCAATAGCAATGAAGAGGAGCAAAATGCCGAATATCAGCGTTCAATCGCCTTACGGATAAAGCCGTTATTGTTGACCAGCAGTGATTTAGCTTCTTCAGCAGACAGCTGAGCCAAGATCATCACAATGGCGGTCTTACAATGACCGTTACAAGCCTCCAGCGCGGTTTCTGCTTCTTCACGGTTACACTCAGTGGCTTCCATTACAATCTTCTTTTGTCGCTCGACAAGTTTGGCATTGGTAGCTTCAACATCAACCATCAGGTTGCCATACACTTTACCAATTCGGATCATTGCCCCGGTGGTCAGCATATTGAGTACCAGCTTCTGCGCCGTGCCCGCTTTCATCCGGGATGATCCTGTTACCACTTCAGGACCGACTATCGGCGTAATACTGATATCTGCCAGCTCCGTCATCGCGCTTTGAGGGTTACAGCTGATACAGGCAGCGGTGGCACCCACAGACTTGGCATAGCTCATCGCTCCCAGCACATACGGAGTCCGCCCGCTGGCTGCAATCCCAACCAACACGTCGTGCTGATTGAAATTGAGCGCCTTAAGATCGCCTGCGCCGAGTTCGCGGTTATCTTCGGCATTTTCGACCGCTTTGAAGATAGCCTGATGTCCACCGGCAATCAGACCTATCACTTGTTCAGGCTTGGTGCCATAAGTTGGCGGGCACTCACTGGCATCCAGAATACCCAGCCGGCCGGAAGTGCCAGCACCTGAGTAAATCAGTCGTCCGCCTTTTTGAAAAGCTGCAGCAATCACATCCACAGCCTGGGCAATGTCCGGCAACGCCTGTTCGACCGCCAAAGCTACCTTTTTATCTTCGTCATTAATCACTTTCAACATGTCGATCGTCGACAAGGTATCAATGTGCTGGCTGGCGGTGTTACGGCTTTCCGTCACCATTTTGGATAGGTCAATCTTCATCGGGAACTCTACAGTCACAATCACTATACCCAAGCTACCTCAAAATGCTCGTTTCAGCGAGAATTACTTGGCTTGTAGGCTAGGCACAGATTAGAAAATCTAGTGGCTCTAAATTAATAATCGGTAACAACGCATAGAAGCCCCTATCTATTTAATAGAACTGGAACTCGCCCTTTGGGAGTGAGCCAGCGACCCCATTTCTGTGTCAAATAACGTTGAAAGGGAAAGCCATTCCTACCGTCATTTTCCTTGAACTGAGCTCGCTGGTCTCACTCTGAATCCTGCATATTGAGGTAGTTTGGGTATATTGTCTGTAATTCTACGAGATAAACGGCAGGGGCAACATAGCTACATCTAGAATATGCCTAGTTAGTAGGGCTAACTTGCATAATAAATAAGTACCAATCTAATGAGATTATATTAAGAATTAACTATTACTTATCAAAGGTTAAATACTTAGTTCTGTAGTCTGCCGCTTTGGCGAAAATAACAATAAACACCATCACAACTAATAACCCTGGTGCATATTCTATCTTTTCGTTTTCAATGAGTTGGTAACAGCAAAATAAGAAGAAAACATTAACAATTAATAAGTTAACTGCATGAATGACCGGATGTTTAACAGAAAAGCTTGCATACAACTTAAACATGTTCTACTGCCTCATCTACAGGAAGAGATTAAAACATCATGCATATTCTTAGACGCTGAATACTGCTGGTTAGGTGACAAAATTGTCACTTAAGTCTAATCCATTTTGTTCATTTGTGTGCTCAGAAGGCAAAAAAATGCCTGACATGTGGTCAGGCATTAATAAGAAACATCAGGTTATCGCAGTTAGTCTAAGTTGATTGCCCCAATTTTGTGGATAGACAGATCAGCACCGTTGTACTCTTCTTCATCTGTCAGGCGCAGACCAACCGTCTTCTTAATAATCCCGTAGACAATAGCGGCACCGACAACGGCAACGATGATACCAGCTAAAGTACCAACGAACTGGCTTGCTAAGCTAACCCCGCCTAGCCCGCCAAACGCCTCGCTACCGAAAATACCAGCTGCGATACCGCCCCATGCACCACATACACCGTGCAGCGGCCATACACCCAAAACATCATCAAGCATGAGCTTGTTCTGGATGTAGGTAAATAACCAGACAAACAAGGCACCCGCCACCGCACCGGTAACCAGAGCACCAACGGGATGCATCAGATCAGATCCAGCACAGACGGCAACCAAACCGGCTAACGGACCATTGTGAATAAAGCCGGGGTCGTTTTTACCAACAAATAGAGAGGTAATGATCCCGCCGACCATCGCCATCAAACTGTTCACGGCTACCAATCCGCTGATGCCATCCATGGTCTGTGCCGACATCACATTAAAGCCAAACCAGCCAACGGTCAGAACCCAGGCTCCCAAAGCCAATAGCGGAATGTTAGAAGGCGCAAAGGCTACCAGGCGACCACCACGATAACGGCCATTTCGGATCCCCAGCATGGCTACCACCACCAGGGCGATCCAGCCACCGACGCCGTGAACAACCACCGAACCGGCAAAGTCATGGAATGCTGCGCCAAATGTCTCGGTCAACCAATCCTGAAAACCATAATTGCCGTTCCAGATCACCCCTTCGAAAAACGGATAGACCAACCCTACCGTGAAAAACGACCCGACCAACATAGGATAGAAACGAGCACGTTCTGCAATACCGCCCGATATTATCGCGGGGATCGCTGCAGCAAACGTCATCAAGAAGAAGAACTTCACCAACTCATAGCCACTGTTGGCACTTAACTGCTCGGCGCTGGACAAAAAGGTAATATCATAAGCAACCCAGTAGCCAATAAAGAAATAAGCAATCGCAGAAAAGCCGAAATCGGCGATGATTTTTACGAGCGCATTAACTTGGTTTTTTTGTCTGACTGTTCCTACTTCTAAAAAGGCAAAACCGGCATGCATGGCAAGGACCATGATTGCCCCTAACAATATAAATAACGTGTTCGAGCTTTGGATCAATATTTCTACAGCACTGTTGAGGTTTTCCACAAACGTCTCCACATCCTTGTTGATTAATCTTGTTTGCGTTGTGGATATTGCAGATTTTGTGCCGTATTGACCCATTTTAGGGTTCCAGTTTGGACTATCCAACACAGAATGTATCTAAGCTATTGTTTTACAATAAATAAGCAGGAAAATAAGATGCACGTGATTTGTGCATTACACATCAGTGATAGTCGTAAAGTTGCATTTGATGCCCTGAATGTGACTTAAGCTTGCGCTCTTAATTGGTGCAAACCAACAGGAAGTGCACCTTTGTAGTGCTTCGATTATGAGTTGCACCATAAATATTCAGCTCGTCATTTACTCAACTACTCAACCGGCTTGAGCCTGGCTGTAAAGTGTCGCAACACCGGTGGTTCATACTCAAACCTCAATCCTTTAATGTCACTGGCCCGTTTGCAGACCGCGATCAACGCATCAGCAATATAGTCCATGTGATCATTGGTATAGACCCGGCGCGGAATGGTCAGCCGCATCAGCTCAAGCGGCGTCTCCTTCTGCCTGCCCGTTTCCGGGTCGCGTCCCAGCAGCAGAGAGCCAATCTCGACCGCGCGGACACCGGCTTCAAGATAGAGCTCGTTACACAGGGCGTGGGCCGGAAACTGCTCTGGTGGAATGTGCGGCAGGATTTTCTTGGCATCGACAAATACGGCATGGCCTCCTGTCGGGTACTGGATTGGAACCCCACCTTGACGAAGTCGTTCGCCAAGGTACTCAACCTGGCTGATCCTATAGTGCAGGAAGTCCTCATCGGCCCCTTCATACAAGCCCCGCGCCAGCGCCTCCATATCGCGCCCGGCCATACCACCATAAGTAACAAAGCCTTCCATCGGCACGCAACGGGTACGGACGGCCTGAAATAGCTCCTCATGATCACGGATACAGCAGAGACCGCCGATATTGACCATAGGATCTTTTTTGGCCGACATCGTTAGCATATCGCCGTACTGATACATTTCACGGATGATCTCGAGGATAGAGCGGTTCTCGTAACCCGGTTCTCGCTGCTTGATAAAATAAGCATTCTCACAGTAGCGGGCAGAATCAATGACCACCGGAATATCATTGCTTTTCGCAATCTCATACACCGCCCGCATGTTGGCCATCGATACGGGCTGACCTCCCGAGCTATTGCAGGTGACAGTGGTAATAATGGCGGCAATATTCTTCGAGCCGTAATGTTCAATCGTCGCTTTGAGCTTGCCGAGGTCAAAATTCCCCTTCCAGTCTTCATAGGTATCGGTATCAAAAGCTTTCTCAGTCAATACATTGATCGCCTTGCCGCCGTTGAGCTCAACATGCCCTGCCGTGGTGTCGAAATGATAATTTGAAATAAACACCGGCTTATCACCACCACGGACGGTTTTCATTCGTTCTATCAAACACGGAAACAGGATCTGTTCTGCTCCCCGCCCCTGGTGAGCAGGAACTGTCAGCTTGTACCCGAAGAAGTGTTCTACCGCCTCGCACAAATGAAAATAGTTACGGCTACCAGCATAGGACTCATCTCCCATCATCAGGCCTGCCCACTGTGTATCACTCATCGCCCCTGTGCCGGAGTCGGTCAGCAGATCGATATAGACATCTTCGCTTTTTAGCATAAACGGATTGTAACCAGCCTCGATTAGCGCCTCGCGACGATCATTTTCATCGGTCATACGGATCGGCTCAACCATTTTGATGCGAAAAGGTTCTGGAATACGTTTCATTGTCGTTGCCTCATAGATAACGTTACGAACTGCTGACGAACGAGCACAAAAATGCAGGAAATGATGGAGTTATAACGCTGAGGCGGAAGGAAAATCGTGGGACAGGCGAAAATCTTGGTTATACCAGGACGGAAACTCAAGTGTACTGTCTGGCGAATGCAAGTAGGTCTGGCTCATCATCTCCACCTTCCATAACGTATGGCTGTTAGCAAGCTGCTAACGAGCTAATATCGAACAGAAACCTGCGTTGAGTATAGTTAGAGGTCGGCGATAAACGAAACAGCCGCAATAAAATCCCTTTATTGCGACTGCCTAATGATCGTGTCTATCCATTAAACCTTTTTCCAATAAAACGTGTTCCAGATTCAGTTTTGGTCATGAACGGTTTGACGGAATCAAGCGCTGCGCTGATACACTATTACCATCATCATCAGTGGCTTTAAACGTCAAAGAGCGCGCTGATTCCACGTTGCTGTGAACAAAAATACGTCCGTTGTCAGTTGTTACATAAGACTGGGTCGTATCACCCAGGATGGTTACAGTTGCACCGGCTTGTGGCTGACCTGCTTTTTCAACGACGACCCAGGCACCGCCTTTTTGTGGTGAGACATCCAATGTCAGTTCATGTTGGAAATCGGCCAAAGCTGCACCAGAAAAAGTGGCTGTGGTTAGGATAAGAGCGGCAATTGATTTTTTCATAACGTCCTCACTTTCGAGCTGTTGTCTGTGTGGTGTTACGCAGTCTGTCTGCGTGTTGATAATCATCATAGGCGTGACGAACCTCACACTCCATAACGTATTTTGAGAGGTGTTGTTCGAAAAATTTGAGCAAGAATTTTGAATGATATCCGGTCTGAGAGGGAGTTAGACTAATAGTTTCACGCGAAGCCAAGTAATCCTCACCTTCGGCCGACATGTGACAAATGCCATAAAAATCAAAACCTTGAAGACATTACAACATTACACATAAACTTACGTCACATTTTTATGCAAGAAAAATGTTTACAGGATACAAATTTATAGTTAGTGTTTTGTGGTCTGCGACTCAGACCTGAAAATGATTTTCGAAGAACACTTCACACTCCTAGCTTCTCGCCAAAGCCTGCTGTAAAGAAGAACCTCCTAAAGATCATATCGATGATTTATTTCCACTGCCGTCGTGTATGCCAAACAAACTGAACAACTCTGATTGGTTCAGACAATGACTTCGTTTGGTATCGTTGCTATCGACCATGCAGTGAAGCGCTTTTGAGTAGGGTGAGCTCATAGCGGTAAATAGATAAAGGTCAATGAGTTAAAACGATAACAACCGCTAGCCGAAGGCTGCGGGACTAACTTATCTACTCAATTTGATAGCCACAAGCATAACGCTCTTAAAGCATTGTTTGGGCAAAAAGGAAAAATTATGATTTCACAAACCGGTATTATCCGTAGCTTCAACACCAAAGACAAAACTGGCCTAATTACTTGCGATCTTGGCGGCGATATCCGTTTTGATGCTGTAAATATCAACAGTGCTTGCCAACCTGTTTCCGGCAGCTTGGTCGAGTTCATCATGGATGACTCGTCTAACAAACTACAGGCAGTCAATATCCGCTTTATCTAAGCGAAGAAAACTGTATTTCCTACGCTGTGGCACGGTCTGTCGCCACAGCGTCAGAATTATTCACATTAAAAATAAGTGCTTTGTTTTGTATTATCATGAGTAATTCTGTGATTTTCTTCCAAAGACAAATAAAATTCTAAATAACAAGCAATAAACTCCCCATATCGTCATTATTTTGACGTCGCGTTAGTAGTATCCAGCCATATCAGTAGTTAGAACTACAATTCAACTCAACCCAATACATTGCTCTATCGATTAGAGTAAAAGCACCAAAAAATTAATATAAAACCCTATAGATAATTATGGAAAATCATAAGCATTAATGGAAAATAAAGTTCCAATTTGAAAATAATAAAACCATTCTCTGTGAGTATATTTCACTCACAACTATTTTTATGTATTATGCCCACCCCAAAATATATAGATATAAAATATTCTCTCTCATTTGCTTTACTGACAGATTTGTTAATTAATCAAGTGAAGAAGGGCATCATAAAATTAAAATCAAAATGAGGCTGTATGAAGGGTTTAGGATTTAAACATTCATTGATCGTTTCAATTGCATTATGGACAGTTTTGTCAATTGGAGCGGCTAACTATATTTCTTACTTAAATCAAAGAGACGGTTTAATTAACGAGGTTACACGCTCAACCGTTACGTTTGTCAGAGATCAAAGCTCATCCATTGAAGAATTCATCCACCAGAAATCTCAAGGCTTACATAATCTCGCGTCGAAATATAAAGTGAATAATTATACCGACGGACATATCCAGCGCATGATTGACGGTGCTGCAATTGCTAATATCAGTAACTTAATGATTGGCTTTAACGATGGCGTTGCTTATAAGTCCACGTCGGATCCAAAATGGGTAAACTATACCAACCCAAGCACCTACGACCCAAGAAAACGCCCTTGGTGGGCACAGGTCAGCAATGGCTCTGGAGTTATGTTTACTGATGTCTACGCCGACAGCTCAACCAAAAAGTTAATGATCAGCTTTGGTGAAACAGTAAATGACGGAATATTATTAGGCGATATCGAACTAGATTTATTAAATGATGTCGTCAAATCTATCGATATTCCAGGTTCTGTTTCAATGATTATTGATAGTGACACAACAATACTCGCCACATCGACTGGCACAGTTGAAAATGGAAAAAAACTCACCAATTATTCACACCTAAAAGATATCGCACTTTCAACCGTTTCGAGTGAGCAATTAGTTCGGGATTATATAAATTCCGCCGGGTTAGATAAAACGATGTTTACTCACGAAATAAACATTGGTAATAAAAAGTGGTACCTGATGATCGGGCTGGATAAATCGATCACCTACGCTTCTCTCGACTCAGCCCGTGAAGATGCAATCTTTACGACAATTGGTTTTGTTGTATTCGGCATTATTCTGGTAGTGATGCTTCTAAGGTGGCTCTATACACCTATTCTGCAACTAAAAGACACTATCGTCGGCCTTTCTCAAGGTAACGGGGATTTAACCCAGCGCCTGGATGTAAAAACCGATGATGACTTGGGCCAGATTGCACATGGAATAAACTTGTTCATTGAAAGCCTGCAAAGAATGATGCTGGAAATTAAGGATGCCTCTCACCACCTGCATACAAATGTAGCCGCCCTTCAGGCCCAGACTGACGACAACACAAAAATATTGCAAAACCATGTTACTGAAACCGAGCAAGTTGTCACTGCCGTAGAAGAAATGAATTCTACAGCCGAGTCGGTCGCTGCCAATGCAGCAGAGGCCGCTCAATTCACCCAAGAGGCAAATCTGACCAGCGAGCAATCAAAAGGTATCGTCAACCAGGCTCAGGTAACCGTTTCGGCGCTAATCAACGACGTTGATTCGGCAGCCAGCAATGTCCAGAAAATGAGTGATGAAACGCAAAGCATCAATGCCATCTTGACTGTTATCGGTGAGATAGCTGAGCAGACTAACCTGCTCGCGCTGAATGCGGCCATCGAGGCAGCTCGTGCTGGCGATCAAGGCCGGGGCTTTGCCGTTGTTGCCGATGAGGTTCGCAACCTGGCCAGCCGAACCAAGGCGAGTACCACTGAAATCGAAGAAGCGCTGGAGCGACTGCTGCAGGGCAACCAATCGATGGTTGAGGCAATGAATAACACCAAGGCCCGCTGTCAGGAAACAGCCAACGGCGCCACCGATGTCGCTGCCAGCCTGGAAACGATGAACAATTATGTGTCTGAGATTAACGATCTGAGTGCACAAATTGCGACGGCGGCAGAAGAGCAAAGCAGTGTTACACAGGAAGTAAGCCGGAACATGGCAGCCATCAGCGAAATTGTTACCCGCCTTGATAGCGGCGGCACGCACACCGCTGAAGAAACAGCGAATATCGCTGCAGTAAATGCTCAACTCGCTGCCATTGTGGGTAAATTCAAGCTCAACTAAGGCTCGCTATTATTTCTTTGTTAGCAGGTAATTAGCCTCAAGATGTCTTTATCTTTACGTATGTATAATAATATTTGACTGGGAAGGAGTGAGTTTGTTGCTGTGGCCGAAGCGGAAAGCTTTACCGCAGCAGCAAAACGACTCGGCATATCAACGACTCAGGTCAGCCGCCAAATTAACGCATTAGAAGCAAGGCTGGCAGCCAAGCTGTTTTACCGCATGAACCGAAAAGTATCAGTCACTGATGTCGGCCGGATGCTGGTTGATTACCTTGATGAGCAGCTTAACTCGCTTGCGGTCAGCTAATCCCCAGCTTCCTGAGCTTGCGATACAGCGTATTACGACTGACACCCAGCATCCGCGCGGTTTTGCTGATATTGCCCTTATTGGCTCGGTAGGTCTCCAGCAGCGTATCGGAAATGGTCGTTCGCAGATCTTTGCCAGTGGCCGTTTCCGCCCTTCCACCAGCTTCTTGTTTCAACAAAGGCTCAGCGATATGCTGCGGCAGGTGGCTCAACATAAGCAACTCGGCCTCGTCCGACAGCAATGATGCCACCCGCAATACATTATCCAGCTCGCGAATATTGCCTGGCCAGTGATAGGCCGTCAGCAGCGTCATCAGGTGTTCACAGATATGCTGTTCTGCCGTTTGATGTTTACGGTGAATAGCAGCGATCAACGCCTCGCAATCCTGACGCTCGCGCAAAGCGGGTAGCGTCAGGATCAACCCATTCAAACGGTAATAGAGGTCTTGGCGGAACAGGCCTTGTGCCACCAGCTCATCAAGATTTTTATGGGTCGCCGCGACGATTTGGATATCCACCTTGCTCGGCTGGTTACAGCCTATAGGCACGACTTCCTTTTCCTGTAGCACATGTAATAACCGGCATTGGGCTGCCAGCGGCATATCGGCAATTTCATCGAGGAACAGAATCCCCTTATCGGCCTGGCGTACCTTGCCCTGATAGCCTTGCTTGCTGGCACCGGTAAACGCCCCCGGCGCATAACCGAAGAGTTCCGACTCAATCAGATCCTGCGGCAGCGCACCACAGTTAACCGCTACCAGCGGGCCGGTATGACGCTGGCTCTGGCTGTGCAGCTGTTTGACAAACTCTCCCTTGCCGACCCCCGTCTCGCCTAAAATCAGCAAGCTGACATCTTTGTTAATCAATTTACAGGCCTGCTGCCACGCCTGCTCCATGCGGCTGTCACCAAAATGAAGCGGGCAGGAAGGTGAATACACCGGAGAAGATCGGGGTACTGTCTCCGCTTTTTGGATCGGCTGGCAATTAAATACCAGCTCACCAGAAGGAACCAGTGAACGACTGACGGTTTTCAACGAGTTGTCCATCAAAGCGTCGATATGACACCCCAGCATCCGCCGGTGATCCAGTAAACGAGCCGCGACGGCATTATGGGCGACTACATGGCCTGCTTCGTCGGCAATAACAATGCCCTGCCAACCACTGTTTAACAGTTGCTTGTCAAATGCCACATCGACCCTGATTTTGCCATTGGGTACCTGGCACAATAGACAGTTCTCGATTAGCTGCACCATATTCTGAATTAGCATCCGGGTCTGTTCCGAATGCACTTTCTGTTCGCTGGTGATATCAAGCACCCCCAGCAACTCACCGGAAGGGCTGAACACCGGTCCGGCCGAACAGCTGATAAACCGGTGCTTGCGAATAAAGTGCTGATCCCCCACCACCATCACAAAGCGTTGGTCGGCCAGTGCCGTTCCGATAGCATTGGTTCCCTTCAGGCTCTCCTGCCAGCAAACGCCCGACTCAAGGGCAATACTGGTCAGGCGCTGTTCAAATCGGGACTGCCCCCATGCACCGATAATCACGCCCTCCCCGTCAGTCAAAATCAGGCGGCTGTTGGTACCGGCAAACATCTGGTTGAACAGGGGGACGGCCAGTTGTTCAACCGCCGCCGTCAGATGCTTCGCTTGATACTGCCGCAGAACAAGCTGGTCTTGCTCGAGCCGGACGTGTTCTGGGACGTGCTGCTCGTCAAGCCCAGCCTGCTGGCTACGACGCCAGGATTGTTCCAGCCAGTCATGCTGGGGAGAGTCAACGAATGAGTGCATAAATTAACTGTTCCATGTTGTCACAGAGCAAGTGTGCCATTTTGTAACAGTTGAACAATTTCAACAGCCTGGCGTTCTCACCTGTGAATGCAGAGGTTATCTCATAAAATTTTATTAATCATAGCGTTACATTTTATTAATCATAGCGTTACATTTTATTAACAACAAGTCTGCCATTTTGGCCTGCTGTTTGCGTTAGTAGGAAACAAGAGCAACACAACAAAACATGCTTAAAAACAATCAGCTGTATCAATACAGCCACTATTTCGTGAACAGAAGCAAAGAAGGAACGACCTATGATCTACGCGCAACCAGGAACCGACAATGCTGTTATTACATTCAAGCCTCATTACGACAACTATATCGGCGGAGAATGGATTAAGCCTGTCAACGAAGAGTATTTCGATAATGTCTCGCCAGTAAACGGCGAAGCCTATTGTCAGGTTGCCAAGTCAGGCGAAGCCGACATTAATCTTGCACTGGATGCCGCCCACAATGTACGCGCCAGTTGGGCTGCTACCAGCGTTACCGAACGCGCCAATATCTTGCTAAAAATCGCCGATCGTATCGAGCAGAACATCGAGATGCTGGCCGTTGCCGAAACCTGGGAAAACGGCAAGCCAGTAAGAGAAACCCTTGCAGCCGACCTACCACTGGTCGTTGATCACTTCCGCTACTTTGCCGGTTGTATCAGGGCACAGGAAGGCTCAGCTGCCGAGCTCGACGCCAACACGGCAAGCTACCACTTCCCGGAGCCTATTGGTGTCGTCGGCCAAATCATTCCGTGGAACTTCCCAATGCTGATGGCAGCATGGAAACTGGCACCTGCGATGGCAGCTGGCTGTTGTGTGGTCCTTAAACCAGCCGAGCAAACACCGACTTCGATACTGGTATTGATGGAAACCATCGGCGATCTGATCCCGGCCGGCGTTGTCAATGTCGTCAACGGCTACGGCCATGAAGCCGGACAGGCACTGGCCACCAGTAACCGCATCGCCAAGCTGGCCTTTACCGGCTCGACCGAAGTCGGTAACCACATTCTAAAATGTGCTGCTGACAGTCTGATCCCATCCACCGTCGAGCTTGGTGGCAAGTCACCGAACATCTACTTTGCCGATATCTTCAATCACGAAGATGCCTATCTCGACAAGTGTATCGAGGGAATGCTGCTGGCCTTCTTTAACCAGGGCGAAGTATGTACCTGTCCTTCTCGAGTCTTGATCCACGAGTCTATTTACGATGAATTCATCGCCAAAGTTGTCGAACGCGCACAGCGCATCAAGCAGGGTAACCCGCTCGACACAGACACCCAGGTTGGTGCCCAGGCATCAAAGGAACAGTTCGACAAGATCCTGAGCTACCTGGAAATCGGCCGCAACGAAGGCGCTGAAGTACTGGTGGGCGGCAAGGCCGTCGAACAGAGTGGCGGTTTGGAGCAAGGCTACTACATCGCGCCGACCATGCTAAAAGGCAACAACAAAATGCGGGTGTTCCAGGAAGAAATTTTCGGCCCGGTCATTGCAATCACAACCTTCAAAGATGAAGCCGAGGCACTGGAGATTGCCAACGATACCGAGTACGGCCTTGGTGCAGGAGTATGGACTCGGGATACCAATCTTGCCTACCGCATGGGCCGTCAGATCGAAGCCGGTCGGATCTGGATCAACTGCTATCACGCCTACCCGGCACATGCTGCTTTCGGCGGTTA
Organism: Photobacterium proteolyticum; assembly: GCF_001939735.1. Taxonomy (GTDB): domain Bacteria; phylum Pseudomonadota; class Gammaproteobacteria; order Enterobacterales; family Vibrionaceae; genus Photobacterium; species Photobacterium proteolyticum. The sequence goes on along the minus strand of NZ_MJIL01000090.1, from coordinate 81,195 downwards.
CAAGAAATCCGGCATCGGCAGGGAAACCCACAAGATGATGCTTGACCACTACCAGAACACCAAGAACCTTCTGGTTAGCTATGACGTCAACCCATTGGGCTTCTTTTAACCCATTGACTAACTTCTAACCATCGTCCCAGCAGGCCTACTCCCCACAGGCCTGCTAATTGTTGAGTCATAAATTACTCATATCTTCGCTATATCTCATCACTGCTACCTTGTCCCTTTGAAGATCGGTAACAAAATGTAAATAACGACAGCTTTACGTGCCAGACGCATGTAATATTCAGCGCGTATAAAGCTAGTGGTTGAGAAACTACGCGAATATTGTTTTGTTGAAGGGGTATCACGTATGGAATGCCAATGCACCCAAATCGTCCGTGTAAAGCGGAATTTCTGGCAACGTATGGTTTATAAGTCCATCCACCGCTGCACACAGTGCGGACGAGTATTTAAGCTATAAGCATGGCTCTGCCAGAGCAAAATAACTAAAAATAGAACGGTGCATGTCGACATCGTCATTGGCTATAAAAGTCCACAAGAAGCAAGCACACAAAGAAAAAGCCACATAATGTGGCTTTTTCTTTATCGAACGACTTTGCCTCACCCTCGTCAATCTTACATTAGCAGCTAATCTTCCCGGGGGAATAGTGTACTAACCATAACTAGGCTTACTGTGCATAACGCCCCCATTAATAAATACGACAGCGACAATCCCATCGCAGCACTGCTCCATCCTGCCAGTAGGTAAGTGAGTAACCACCATAGGTGCGTCAGAGAAAAGTGGGCAGCAAAAAACGCCGGAGCATCTGCCTCTTTGCATGAACGGGTCACCAATACACCAGCAGGAGTCTGGATGCATGACATACCAATACCCAATAACAAACACACAGCCACAAACCCTGGCCATGACGGTGTCAGCATACCCAGCAACAGCGCCAGCGAAATACTCACACCACCGATAAGCATAAACGGCCTGATAGTACGTTTTTCCAGCCAGACGGGCAGCTTGAGTGCAATTAGCATAGAACCAAAACCGACTACGGCCATTGCCAGCGCCGTTTCTCTGTCTCCACCTTGCAATATCTGATTGACATAGACAACAGTATTTACAATCACCATGGCACTGGCTCCGGCGGCAGCCAAATAGGCAATCCACAAAGCCCGAAGTCGCGGTGTTGCCAAGTAAGACTGAATACCGAACTTAAGGTTATTCCAAACCCCCTTGCCGTGATCAACAGCCAGCACCGCTGGCAGGGTACAGCTAATGATCAGCACTCCCGACAAAACAAAAGTACATGCATCCAGAATGAACAGATCGCGAAAACCTATCAGCAGCAACAGCATCGCCGTCAACAAGGGGCTGATGATCTGTTCCAGATCATACGCCATTCGACTGTAGGATAGCGCCCGGACGTACTGATCTCTATCCGGCAGAATTTGCGGCAGCGTAGACTGAAACAACGGGGTAAAGCCCGCCGAGCAGGCATTGATCACAAAGACCAGGACATAAATCTGCCAGCTCTGGGTAACAAACGGCAGACAGAGGATCAGCCCTGCCCGGATGATATCCAGCGCAAACATGAACAGCTTTCTCGGCAACTTATGGGCTATGGCACCGAAAACAGGTGCCAGGCCAACGTAGGCGATCATCTTAAGTGCAAACGCCGTTCCCAACACCACACTGGCATTTTCTGCCTCAAGCTCCCAGGCCAGCAGCGCCAGCGTCAATGAGCTGATCCCGGTACCAATCAGTGAAATAACCTGGGCACTGAGCAATTTCAGATAGGTAGTGTTTTTCCGCATAGGAAGCGGCGTACTTATCGATTCAGCTGCCATGTTGTTTGCCTACCTGTGACCAGCAGCCTGCATCAACGCCTCAAAATCGCCGATATAGGGCTGAGGGGCGTTTTTATTGCTGCTGATATATTGATATTTCTCCGGACCTTTGCCACACAGCAACAGCACGTCATCTGGCATCAGACACGAAACAGCATGCTCGATCACCCGCTCGCGGTCCGGATGAGTACTGCTGTTACCACTCACCGCCTTGCTACCCATTGCAGCAAACAAAGCCTCCTGACACACTCCCAACGGGTTGTCGGTGGTAAAAAACGCATGATCCGAATGCGTGCTACACAACTCACCGATAGCAGCCGCATCGGCCAACCGGTCACCCGTAACCCCAATCACGGTATATACCCGGCCTTGGCTATGACACCTCACATTATCCAGCAGGTTACGGAGGCTATCGTAATTATGAGCATAATCGATAATCGCCGTGGCACCATTTTGCAACGGGTAGACTTCGCTTCGACCGGGGGCATGATCCATGGTGGCCAGCATCTCAACAGCTGTTGAAATCTCAATATCCATAGCCGTCAGCATGGCCAATACCGCAAGGGAGTTTTCAATATTGAAGTTAAACGGCAGGGAGGTACTTACCGCATACCGCTGCCCTTCATAATCCAGTCTGAACTGCCCGCCATGACACGACGAGGCAATATCAGAGGCAAACATATCCGCACTCGGGTCCTGCATACTAAAGGTCACCACCCGCGCCTTGCTGCGACAGCGCTCGATCATCGCCAATGCCAGCTCATCATCAAGGTTGATGATCGCCACACCGCCAGGCTTCAGGCGATCGATCAGGCGAAGTTTGGCCTGAATGTAATCATCTCTGCTTCGGTGGTAATCAAGGTGATCACTGCCGATATTGGTAATGACAACTACGTCGAAGTCGACGATACTGACCCGATCCTGAGACAGAGCGTGACTACTCACTTCCATCACATTGTGGGTCACCCCCGATTGCTCCATGGCATGAAACAGATTGAGCAAACTGATGGCATCAGGCGTGGTATTGTCCAGCTCAACCTGTTCATCACTGTACTGGCAGCCCAATGTACCGGTGTAGGCAGACTTGAACCGGCGGTTCAGCAAAGCATTCAGGCAATAGGCGACGGTGGTCTTGCCGTTGGTCCCCGTCACACCAATTTGCATCAGCTTATCCTGCGGATACTGGTAATACTGATTAATCAAACTGACACTATTGCTAAAACTGGGTGTCAGCAGGCAGGGAATATCAAGCTCTAACGGTTTGTTGGCAATCACGCCAACAGCGCCTTTACCGATCGCCTCATCGACAGACTGGTGACTGTCCCAGTTCGGGCCCTGACGACAGACAAATACATCGCCGGGAAGAATTTTCTGACTATTGCTCTGAAACCGGACAGCACCCAGCTGACGCAGTTCATTTAGGTTCATTGTGTGGCATTTATTCATTGTTATATCTGTCGCTCAGGCTAAGGCAATCAGCGGCCTTGTATGCATTCGATTTGTCGTCTCGTCGCTTCTTGCAACGATGAGGTTATTGTATGGGTTCATTGCCCATCAATGTAATCGAACATCTTGATTAACGTTATGAGCGGCATCAATAGGAGAGAAGTAACAGAGCAGGTAAATCACTCTACTCGCTAGCGTGCCTGTCAACCAACCAAGCCACCAATACCAGATATGTACTTGCCATCAGAATCTGGCCGATGCGCGTATAGAAACTGACATCTATCTCTTTGCCACTAGCAGAAATCACTGAACCAAATACCACTAGCATCGCAGAGAAGATACCGGCATACACAGGTGCCTTATGCGGCTCCTCGTACAGCTTTTGTGCAAACAGCAAAGTAAACAGTGTCATCATGGCCAACAGAAACGGGAACCAGGGAGTGATAACTAATAGCTCATAGGCAACAATTGCCAATCCCCCTCCTGCAACATTGGTCATTAGGAGGAAAGCGCTCAACTTAATACTGCCAGACCGGGTAAGCTGCAGTGACAGGATGCCGATAAATGCCAATGTCAACAGAGCACCGCTAATCTGGAAATAGTAGAAGTACACAATGACCGGGAAACTAATTGCCAGCGCCTTCAACGCATAACCAACACGCAAGGCCTCTGACTGTTCTGCATTCCGGCTTTGCCCCGAGGGCAGCTCCGATACGGAAACCGGTTCAGGCAGGATCTGGTGCATCAGCCAGAAAATTACCACCGCCCCGATACCGGAAACCATCAATCCCTTGCCGAGCAGCAACGCTGCAGCCGGATGAATGATCCCCATATAGGGCACCAGTAACACGGCAATCATCAGGATCATGGCAAAAAAGTTCCATCGCGGATCCTGAAACAGGTAATAAGCCCAGAACATCAGCAGCCCGATCAACAACAGCAGGATAAGCGGATACTGTGTCACCCCGTTACTGACCCCCAGCGCAATGAGCACTGTCACCACCATCGCCAGAAAAAGTTCATCAAACGTTTCCCGGGTCGGTACCGGTCTGTCGACAAAAAACTTTGCTACAAACACCGGCATGATATAGGCAAGCGTCCAGTTAATACTGTATGCCAGTACCGTCGCCAGCATAACGCCGAATGTATACCTGAAAATCCGACGGCGAAGTAAACCGTAAGATTCCTCTGCGACTGCCGTTCGATTAACGGACATAGGACATCCAGCTAATAAAACGGATCCACAGCCTGCCGAATATATTCAACACGGAATCCCCCTCGGTATATACCATGACATCAGCCTGGCCGCCGACCCGCAGCAAACCGCTTGGCCGATCATCTTCAAAACGGATCACCACAGGAAAACGCTGACTCTGTCGCAACCATCCCGACTGGTTGGCAACCGTTGCCAACTGACCGGAAGCCTGAGGCTGGCCCCAGTGAATACCATATTCAATACTGGCTACCCTTCCCCGGAAGATTTTACCAGGGGCATTATCCAAGGCGATTTCGACCAAATCACCGCTACGGATATTGCCTAGGCTATTCTCACGGTAATAGGCCTCTATCCAGCTATCTTCACCTGAGACGAAAGTCATTAACGGCAGGCCTTTGTTCGCGTATGTCCCTTCATCAAGTCGAAAATTAGACACCCCGCCCATGGCCGGAGCCCGAATCACCGTTCGCTCCAAATCCAACTGGGCTTTCTGCAGAGCCAGCAAAGCCATCTGCATCTCAGTATTTTCGTCGCCGGCCTTACCCAGTTTCTGTTGAGCCTGTACCAGCTCTGCTCGGGCCGTTTTCACCTGCGTCCTGGCATGCGCCACTGCAGCACGGGTTTTATCAGCATCCGCCTGAGTCACTATACCTTTATCAGCCATTGCCAGAACACGCCCTGCCTGCCGCCGGATATTATCCTGATTGACCAGAGCATCAGCTAGTTTGGCCTGTGCTGCTTCCACTGACGCAGTCTGTACGCCAATTTGCTTGCCGGCTTCCTCCAGTCCCTGCTTTGCTTTCCTAACAGCTATCAGATAATCGGTCGAGTCAATTTTTATCAAGGGTTCACCGGCCTGTACCAAATCGTTGGGTGCCACGTTCACCTTGATCACCTCACCCGAAACCATTGGAGCCAGCGGAATCACGTTACCTTGTACGCGTGCCATGTCTGTGCTGGGAATAATCCTGTCTGCAACCAGGTAGAAGACAAATAATCCGATACAAACCAACAGCACTATCAAGGTAACAAAGCGGGGAGAAAAGCTTCTCCCTGCTGCGGGCTCCTGATGGTTGTGGCTTGTCTCTTCGGCAACAGTAGAAGATGTCGATTGCTGTAGTTCCGGTTCTTTTGGGCTCATTCCGACCTCGTCAGATTCACTGCTCATTGCAAGCAATAAAATGTGTGTCGCAATACTATCTAGACCTGACATTTATTTTTATCATTTGACGCCATCAGGAAAAAGAAACTAAAGCCCAGCCTTGGCGTAAAATGATAAGCATTAAAATGTTCATTTTTTATACTTCATCTCGTTCGACAAACCACATCACAGCGAGAAATGAAGATGAAAAACATCTGGGCCAAAATCAAACAGTTCCTGCTTACTCCCTACGGCAAGGCGTACCTGGTGTTTATTACCCTTACCAAGCTCTATTTGGTGTACAAATGGGCGCTGGACTATGTCAGAAAGTTTGGCGGTGAGCTATTTGAAATGATCGGTGCCTCGGTCTCTATGGGTGAGAGCGTCAGCGTACTGAGCTTTACCGCCATCTGCGGCTACTATACTGTCGAAGCTGTTATCAGTATCTTCCGCACTTCACCAAAGCCGCAGATCACTCAAGCTTGATTCCAAGCTCAATAAATCTCTCTCTTCTCTAGGGCTGCAAGGATGCAGTCCGACAAGTATACTCTCTGTTGATGAGTACACTCGCGGAGTAAAAGGAATGAACCAAGGCCAACTGGTCCCGCTGATCAAGACCGTCCATGCTGCGACCCTGATTGAAATGCTCAAGCATTTCGAGGCTGATATCTACCCGCTCCTCAAGACAGCAGGACTCCCCGAAGACATCCTCCAGACACACCATGAGTTTGTTCCCGAATCCCCAATCAAACACCTGCTGGCCATGATGGCCGAAAGGGCCGATCCCGATCATTATGGCAATTTGCTCCGAACCGCTATCCGGGAATACTTCATTCCGAAAATGCTCAGGCACTTACACAATCCGAAATCGATAGGTGAAGCCATCGAGCAGATGCAAACAGCGGTGCAACATGACTCCCCCTCCGCCAAAGTCAGCCTCGAATACTTCAACGACACCCCCTGGTTCTGTCGCCACAAGCCAAAAGAGGTGTCGGAAGGCTTTCTGTGGGCAGAGATTTTTGCCATTTTGTTCCTAATCGAATTTATCCGCTTTGCCAGCAAAACCCAATGGCAACCGGGCTGTATTGCCGTGCAATCACCCAATGCCGACAAGTTGGCAGAGATTCTGAACAGTCCCGACACCGTTCTCTATAGCAACCGCAGCCTGGCAGCTATCGAACTATCCAATGACTTGTTGGCAATGCCCTTCAACCTGCCGGTCCGTTTCACACCAGTCGACAAACAAGCCAATGACCCGAAACCTCTGAGCTATGTCGAAACCGTGTATCTGGCTCTGGCCCCTTACCTGTCCCGACAAGCCCTGTCGATTCAGCAAGCCGCCGTTTTGATGAATACCAGCCCCCGTACCCTGCAGCGCCGTCTGTCAGGGGAGAACACCAGTTACAAAAGCATTCGGGAAAACATCATGCTGGCAACCGCCTGCCAGCTGATGGAGAACCGGCAATACTCGCTGACCGATATCGCCTCCGAACTGGGCTATGCCGACATTGCCCACTTCTCACGGGCATTCAAAAAGCTGACCGGCTTTCCGCCCAAGGACTACCGCAAGCGCTTCAGATCCAAAGAGCAGCCGCTAGCAAACAGTTCCCGCGAATAGCCCAGCAAGCTGACCCGCCCCCGGCCAAACCTCTTCGGGAGCAGGCAACAAAAAACCGCCTCACAGGAGACGGTTTCAAATATGGCCAGATATTGGTTTACAAGGTACGGGTATCTTTGAAAATATCCCCGTCTTTAATCACTACCTTGATATTGTCCGGATTAGCAAGAATATCCAAATCCTCAACCGGGTTACCGCTGACAAGAAGCATATCGGCAAACGCTCCTTCTCGGATGACCCCGATATCACCCTCCGGATACGGATCCAATAATCCTGATAGTTTCAGCAACTCGCCGGCATCCGAGGTCGCCTGCTTAATGCCGCGGAACGAGCCGAAGTATTTCTTCCGCGCCGAAAACTCGGCATTCTGTTTGGCATGTACTTCCGGCATTCCGACCAAGTCTGTGCCGAAGGCACATTTGAGGTTGTATTTCTCGACCAGTTCAGCCTGTTTGAGCAAGCCTTTGCCAACCCGCTCGGTCTTCTGATAGAGAATTTCGCTATCAAGCGGGATCATCCGGTTGGCGATTAGCTCGGCAGTCGCATACTGCGGAACAATCCAGACTTCCTTATCCAGGCACAACCGTGCAATATCATCATCCATAAAAGTTGCATGCTCTAAGGACTTCACCCCTTCCTCCACCGCAATCTTCATCGCGGGACCGGCATGAATATGACTGCAGACATACGAGCCGTAATTGGTCACGGTTTCTACAATTGCCCTTAGCTCTTCACGGGTGTACTGAATCGTATCGAGTGGATCAAACAGTGATGATGCCCCGCCACCGCCAAATATTTTAATCTGGGATGCCCCCTTAAATATTTGATCGCGGGTTCGCTTCAGACACTCCGGCACGCCGTCAGCCAGCACCAGGTGACCCTGACGCATAAAGCTCGAATCCTCCAGGTTCTGACTGAAGTTAGAACGCTGGGTTCTGTTCTGCCGATAGTCAGCATGACCACAGGTTTGCGAAATTGCCCCATAGCTCGGGTAAATCCTCGGCCCCGGCACAAAGTTGTTGTCGATACTTTGCTTCAGGCCATAGCAGTTGCTGCCGACATCCCGGACCGTAGTAAAACCCCGCTCCAGCATTTGGCGGGCAATCACCGTCGAGCGCACCGCCACTTCTTCTGCGGTCATACTATCCATGGCCTGAAACGTATCCGAAAACGAAATATGGGTGTGGGCATCTATCAGTCCCGGAACCACCGTATAGCCAGCCGCGTCAATTACCCGGCCATAACTTGCATTGGTATTTTCCTGATTGGCTATCTCGGTGATCACCCCATCTTCGACACTAATAAAGCATCCCGGCTTGACCGTCTCATTAACGCCGTCGAACAATGAAGCATTCTTTACTAGCACTTTCATACTCTATTTCCTCTATTGTTATTCAGACAATCTGCGGGTTAGTCACACAGCTCAGCCGCTTCGCCCAGCTGGCATGTTTCCAGCTCGATATGGTAGATTTCGATGATTTTCTCTGCCGTTGCATCAATATCCTCTATCGTGGTGTGACAGTTCAGCACAGAGAAGAGCATGGTCTTGAGCCCCTTATAACCAGACGTTGACGGGTAGCAGAAACCATCTTGCTGCAACTGGTGAACAACTCGCTCGGTCAGGTGGTTTCGGAACGTATCATCACCGATACCGAACTGGGCCGAAAAACGGTTGGACACGACATCATTGAGAATGGTGATCCCGTCGACATTGCGCAGTCTGTCAGCCATTCTCTGTGCCAGCATGCAACAATTGTCGAGGTGAGCCTGGATCCCTTCCTTGCCCAGCGCCTTGATAGCGGCATAGACAGGCACCCCGCGGGCCCGGCGCGATGCCGATATTCCGAAGTTGATAGCGTTACGGTCCGGCTTGGCAATGGCGTCGGTCAGGTAATCGCCCATACTGTTGCCTCCCATTGCCGTTGCCAACAAGGAAGCGTCACGGACAATGACCATCCCGCTGTCGTAGGGCATATTGAACCACTTGTGACCGTCGGTATCCCAAGAGTCGGCTTTTTCAATCCCTTTCAGCAGGTGCTTTTGCTTGTCACTGACTGCGGACCACAGCCCAATCGCGCCATCGACATGCAGCCAGGCATTGGGATGAGCCTTAACGTGTTCGGCTATCTCCTCGAACGGATCGAATGCCCCGGAATCAATACAGCCAGCCTGGGCACAAACCAATGTCGGGCCATCACACTGCTCTAAGATCTCCGGCAAGTATTCAGGAAGTATTCTCAGATTGTTATCCGTTGGAATCGTCTTAATATCGCTCACGCCGATGCCAATCATCGAGAGCGCACGCTTGATGGTTGAGTGGATCTGATCACTCACTACGACATGAATACGCGGGGCGTTATATAGCCCCTGAGTCGCCACATCCCAGCCTGCTTTTTGTAGCAAACTGTTACGGGCCGTAATCAATGCGGTATAAATCGCTTCCTGGGCACCGGAGGTAAAACCTACGCCGGCGGTATCTGGAAGACCGAGCAGTTCCAGCATCCATTCGGCAGCCGTTTCCTCGACAACTGAGGTGCCAGGACTGGAAACATAATATGGCACGTTCTGGTCCCAGGCACTGACTAGCCAATCAGCTGCCAGAGCAACCGGGAAGGAGCCGCCAATGGCATAACCAAAGTAGCGCGGACCGCCCGAACCAATCAGGCCGTTTTCAACATTGGCCACCAGCTCATCCAGCACCTGCTCCGGATTGCTTGGCTGTAGCGGTAGACTGCCGCCGATCTGGCTCCGCAACGACTGTGAACTGATCTGGCTATCAATCGGTCTTTCCGGCAAAGCCTCAAGGTAATCAACAGCATGAGAAAGTGAGCGATTCAGCAACTTGCTGTACTGGTTAAACTGATGAGACATGGCGTACCTCTTTGGTTAATGACTGTGTCTTGAGTCATAAGTTAAAGATTTCGCCGTTCTATATTTATCATTTTGCGCCACGTGGAGACAAAACAGACTAAAGGGAGAACCATGAACAATTGTCACAATTCGCTATCTTTAACCCTTATAAAGGTCTCAACTTCTTTAATTTAAAAAAAGGCTTAGTTCATCATGAACCAAGCCTTTAACGTCATTCCATATGTAGAGATAACAAATTATTATATTAATTAATCATCTTCAGAAATTTCAGGGATTGTGCCGCCTACACGCTCGAAGAAGGTAGCAAATATATCGGTTGTACCATCTTTACCTGTCGCTTCCAACGTCACAATATCATCGATAATTTGTCCATTTTCCATTTTATGACCGTTAGGAATCGGTAATTCAGGATGATCGAATGGCGCAGAACGATAACGTATCCGCTCGTCTGTCAGGGTACGCATCCAGGCTGCAATCTTGGCCTGGCGTTCAGGTTTACCGATCAACTGCCCGATAACGCGAACACCCGGGTCAAGATCTTCGCTATTTGGAAAATCACTACCACGAGCGTAGAAGGCCACTACATCTTCCAAGGTCAGGTATTTACCGTTGTGGAAATAAGGGGCAGTGAGTTCGATGTTACGCAATGTCGGGGTTTTCATGTGCCCTTTCACACTAGCCTTACCTTCATCAGCAGAGACAAGAGGCAAGTTCGGCCATAGCATATCATTACCTGCATTAGACTGACTCGACAAGGCAATTGGTCCAGGTAAATCTTGACGTCCTCGACCCAAATCTTCCTCGGCAGGACGAATCCCTACATTATAGAAACCAGAATCATATAGGCCATTATCAACACTGTTTACCATTCGCATGGCTTCGATGGGCTCAACAAGCTGAAACTCTAAAGTTGCCGTCGTAAACAAAGGTCCGTCATGACACTCATTACAGCGAGTACCGCCGCTCAGAAAACGATTGAAACCTTCTTCTTCATCTTCAGTTAGCTCCACCTCTCCACGGGCAAACTTATCGAACTTACTCTCTCCCGAAAGCAGAGTACGCTCGTAGGCCTGGACGGCCATACCGAATATAAAGGCAAAGTTTGCCTCCATCATGCTGTAATCTTCCCACTCATTAGTTACCGGGTGTTGGAGAGATATAGGCGCAGCGCTGTCCCAGTATTCATCTCTAAACGCATTTTTAATCATTGACTCATAACTGGTATTGAGTCCGGCAGTACCATTTGCCAGCCCCCCCAACAAGCTGTCATCAGAATGAACTTTCTGCAACCCAAGAGGTTTAACCCTGCTGTCTAGTAACTTAGTTGCCAACTGAGGGAAGTAACGGCTACGATTTTCAGGGCCACAGGCCATTTCAACATGACTTTCAGCCGGACCGACGGCCTGAGATGCCAGTGACGCGAAATCAACCAAGAAATTGGTATCTTTTTCAACATAGCCGGAACCGTTGACCTTGTAGACCCCGGCATTAATATCAACAGGACCCAACGGGTTCTCACCGTTGAAGAAACGGTGTGCTCGGCCATCCCAAAATTGAAAGGTACTAAAAGCAGCATCAACAACTGTCGGGGCATTACGACTAGACACCTGCCTAAAGTCACCGTCCAGATCATTACATACATCCGAGCCAGGCTGATTAGGGTCTATATCTACAAATTCAGCTTTTAACACGCCTTGTGACCCTAACACCCTGTCAACAGGAAAATCTTCTAATGACACTTCCTGATTACCGGGCCCGCTGGCAAACTGATTTTTGGTCCGCCAATCAACCCCAGCTAAATTGTGGCATGTGGCACAGGCCACTTTATTATCGGAGCCGACCTGGGTATCCCAGAAAAAGGCCTTACCCAGCTTTTCAAGTGCATGCTGATCTTTAACAACCAAATCACTAATCGTACCTAATGTGTTGAACTGTCTGTCAACAATACGAGGCTCGGGCAGCAGCGACGGGTCCAATAGGTATTCAAGTGCTTCAAAACGAAGGTGATCAATGAAACTACCGGTTAAAGCCCCTTCTGGGTGAGACTCTTCATGAGACGCCATCACTACCGGGGCGCACATATCGCCACTTTCAAGTGCCAACAACATGGCATTAGTAATTGGCTGATTGAGTTTTACCAAACTATACATGGGGGTAGGCTCTAGTGGCCCGACATTAACATCCGGAATTTGTGGTGGGATCTCAGGACCAATCACCACTTCACCAAGCAATTCACGTGGCGGAAGTGATAAGTACACTTCTCCAGTAGAACAATGGGTCAGTTCGATAGATGAAACATCCCTTGCAGAAGAGAGTCCTCCAAGGGCAACTTCAACATCCATCTTATCTCCAAAGACAGCGATTCCCGCCTCCCCCCCCACAGGTATACCATTTTCATCGGTAAGCTCTACACCGCTAACGAGTTCAAGCAATGTATTGAACTCATGATCAGGCTCTGGTTCTTCCCCGGTACCACCCGAACGTTGAATAGCCATACGGATCTCAGAAAGATCTCGCTGTTGAAGGCGCTTCAATAGTTTGACTTCCGTTCTATGGCTTTTACGAAGTTCACTTTTTTGTTTCTGTAAACTAGATACTAACTCTCGGTTAAGAGGCCTTTCACGCTTGGCCTCTATTAGTGCCTGTCGGATAGCTTCTTGCTCAGTCTGGTGATGAGCCAATAATGATTGATAATCTAAACCTTGCTCTTCCAATGCTAGTTGCATTTCTGCTTCAATATTTGCGCTAGCCACAGAACTGGCTAATGAAAAGGCAACTATAAAAGGCAAAGCAGCTAACTTTTGATAGCGCTTCGTTTTAGCCCGCATAACTCAACTCCTGTAATTCAGTCAACAATCGACCACAAAAGATAAAGGGATAATAATTATTTATTTCGGAGGTCATCCTGAAAATAAAAGATGACAGTTCCTTTATCCAACAATCTAGCTACAACACGTCACTTTTTCGAATTCTTAGAAATGAGAAAATGAATGGTAATTTAGGTTAAAAACATCTAATAAAAATATATTACCCATCCCGAATGAACAATCATTATATAAACAGGCTAATCAAACAGAAATGACATTTTTTGAAACAAATAGAAAAAACAAATAAAATAGAACCATACAATACTCATAAAACAAGTCTTAAAAAACCGACAAAATTTCCTACCACTCTAAATGTCATTCTATTTTGCAAACCACAATCAAAACTTTTGCAATATAATAATTTCATTACTCTCTAGTAATTTAGTTTTACAATAGAGTCATAATTGTCAGTGATATGATGTATTCTACTTAAACGTCTATACCTCTCAGTTATAAGAAATGACTATATCTGCATTAATAATCTAAGAATTAAAACCATAATGCATGACAACATCCACTTTAAGACCGAAAAATTAGTCATTTAGTTCTGTAAAGGCCTTATGGTTAAGTTAGCTTCTTGAGAATTCCTACTTCTCACGAAAATCATCCAACCATCTACAAAAAAAGTGATAGTTGTAATCTTTAAGTTAGTAAAATACTTACCATATTAATGCAATAAAAACTTACCATCGATGTTGCAATTAATATCCACATGAATAAAGCTAGATTAATATTGTTGATATAACAATCACTTCTAACCATAAACAATTCTACAAGAGAAACTGAAAAGCAATACTTTAGTAGTATAATCGGTACAATAGAACAGCTTTCAATCTTGGATTTATATAATCAATCAGAAATGAACATAAAACCTGCGCATAGATAAGTTTCACCCTCTTACATTAATCACAAAAATATCACGCGATAGTAACAACACTAAAAGAAAGGTTTATTTGCAAGAAACTCACCCATCACATATCCCTTACCATTTTGGGTTTATTCCATGATTTATTTCCCTCTATATTGTTAATAGGTAAAGATAATGATCTAGGGCGAAGAAAAATGAAACCGAGGAAGGCTGCAAGCCTAGACATAATAGGAAACGAACAAAACAAAACCCTCAATGAAGAGGGCTTGAATTATCTTGGAGTTATTGTGCCTGCTAGACAAAGATATTGGCCAGCACAAACCCGAACGGTACCGCAGCCACAATTCCCAGCATACCCGGCAGGAAGAACGGGTGGTTGACGATGTAAGAACCGTTCCACTTACTGCTAAGGAAAGAGCCGGTGTCATCGGTGGCAATCGCGAAGGCTGTCGTCGGGTAGATGTTGGTCATATACAGGGCACTTACCGCCACAAAGCTTGCCAGAATCGTTCCGGGATCGACGTTCAGCGACGCTGCAATCGGTACCAGCAGGGCACTGGTTGCTCCCTGGCTGAACAGCAGTGCCGACGTACCGAAGAACACCACGGCCAGCAACGCAGGATACTCACTCAATACATCGCCAGCGATAGCTTTGATCTCAGGAATATGCACCCCAATAATGGTCGAGCTCAACCAGACGATACCGAGGATCACAATCAGGCTTTCCGCCCCATCTGCAAAGATCGGTGCTTTCTTGATGGAAGTCAGCTGAACCTTGCACACCATCGCCATGATAAAACTGGTCAGCAGCATCACGATAACAATGATATCGCGCGATCCCAAATCATGACCAAGCAGCGGCTTGAACAGCAGCAAGGCAACAATGAACATCACACCACCGAGGAACAGCCATACCGAACGCTTGGCTTCAATGCTGGGTTCAATCTGCTTCTGCTCTTCAGGTGTGAAATTTACCAGTCCTTTGGCAACACGTTCCTTGAAAATCGGGTCATCTTTCAACTCGCAACCCTGACGGCTGGCGATAAACGACGCCACAACCACACCGAACAGGGCCGACGGCATAATCACGCTCAGCGCGGTACCAAAACTCACCCCCATTTGCTCGACCACCACATACATTGCCGCAGTCGCTGCCGAGATTGGTGATGCCGTGATGGCGATCTGCGAGGCCACAACGGCCGAGCTCAGTGGCTGGCTCGGACGCACGCCGTTTTCCTTGGCCACTTGCTGGATAACATTCAGTACAGACATCGCGGTATAGCCCGTACCGGCCAGCGTTGTCAGCACAAAGGTCGTGGCCGGTGCCAGGATGTTGATGTATTTGGGATGATTACGCAGCATTTTCTCGGCACAGTTGACCATGTAGCTCATACCACCAGCCTGCTGCATCACTGACAATGCCAGGATCACCGACATAATGATCAAAATAACCGACACCGGAATACTGCCCGGCGGCAGGCCAAGGCCAAAGACGGCGATAGCCATCCCCAGACCACCAGCCAGACCGACACCGATCCCGCCAAGACGGGCGGCCAGTATAATGGCCCCTAACAACAGACACGTTTGGATAAAAATCATTGGAAACCTCCTCTCCCGTTATTGATTCGGGAGTTACTGTTATGAATTCAGCAGGTGCTTGAGCTCGGCAAAGATCACTGTCTCAAAGTGAGTCAGCGCCCCCAGCCACTCTTGGCACTTGTGCTCGCCCACCCTTGGCAAGACGCAAGCATTAAATTTGTTCTCGATTTCCGCCTGAGACAGCGGTTTTTCAGGATTTCCCCTGGCGAGATCGTTCTCGATACTCAAGGTTTCACCGTTAGCCAGATACACCCGGATCTTCACCGGCGCGGTACCGACAAAGCCCAGCTTTTCGAGCTCGGGATCAACCCGCATCCGTATCTTGGGTATCAGAGCCTGTACTTGGGGATCGTTCACCGCCTCGCCGGTAAACTCCGTAAGCCCGACAGCACCATGGATCAACCGGGAAGCCAGGGCATATTGCATCGAGAACTTCGCCTCAATAGCATTGTGCGGATGATTACAGACCAGCTCACGCGGCCCAAGCAGGCTGGCACCAACCTGGATGTATTCGATCTCTTCAGTCTTCAGAGGTATGCCGCCACGCTCTCGTTCAATAAGCAAGGCATCCCAGCAGTCAATGGCAGGATGGCTGCCGCTGCAACAGGGGTACTGCTTGAATACCAAACCGTTTTCCAGCAAGTCCCACCGCTGACCCAATGTTATTTCAGCGTCATCAAGCGAAGTGATCCCGGTAAAGCACTGGGCAAAGCCATCAGCGGCCTCGATAACATCAGGCTGACCGGTGACCCCCAGCATTGCCAGCTCAACCGCATTGACCCCGTTAAATGCTGCAAGCCCGGCGTGCATTGCCTTGGTCTGGCTCCCAAAGTTGCCCCGCACGCCAGATGCCGACGATGCCGCAATAGCCAATGCATTGGTCAAAGTGGTTTCATCAAGGTCAAGCAGAACGCCGGCCGCTACTGTTGCCCCGAACACGCCAATAACAGGTGTGGTATGCCAGCCCTGCTCGGACAATTTCGGCATCACCCACTTCGCAATTTGATGCTGGGCTTCAACGCCCGCGATATACGCCAGCAAGATACCGTCGCCACCGAGTTGTTTCTCCTCGGCAGCGGCAAAGGCTACAGGCGCGACGGTCACAGTCGGGTGGCCAATTGTCGCCCAGCTGACATCGTCAAAATCCAGTGCATGGGAGGCGGCACCATTGGCATAGCAGGCGTAGGCCATACTGGTTTTCTGCTCGGTGCCCAACACACTGCAATTGCCCTGCGGTGCTCGCTGCATCGCAAACTGCTGAAGCTTTGTCGCAACAGGCATTTCGCTACCGGCGATGGTGACGGCGACGTAATCGGTCAGGGCTATCTTGGCTACCCGCACCACCTCATCGGGCACCTCATCCAGCCGCAGGCTCACGCACCAGCGTGCGATCTGCCTTAGTAAAGGATCGGGTTTCATGCTGTTTCCTCAATCGTTTTTTGCAGCCCACTTGCAGATGCTGAGTCAGCCACCTCCTGCTGGTAACGCTTCACGGCTGCTGCACTGGCCTTGGGATCAGTCATCACCATAGGGTCGAGCAAATAATCAGCCTGCGCTGGCGTTAACAGCTGCTCGGCCAACACCACTTCACGGACGCTGAGGTTCTGCTCAAAGGCTGTGGTTGCAATACGGCTTCCCACCTTATAGCCAAACAGAGTCGCAATCACGGTAGCCAGTGCGGTACTCTTTTCGGCATATTCACGGCATACCGCTTCATTAGGCTGGAGATCCTTCAGGCACTTGTCGACAAACAGCGGAATCGCATTGGTCAGCAGGGTGCAAGACTCAAACAGCGCCTTGATGATCACCGGCTCCCAGACATTCAAATCCAGCTCACCGCCCTCGACCGCCATGGTGATCGACACATCATTACCAATCACCTGATAGGCAATCTGGTTGATCAGCTCCGGCATAACCGGATTGATCTTGCCCGGCATAATAGATGAACCCGGCTGCACGGCAGGTATAAACAATTCATTGAACCCAGCACGCGGGCCACTGCCCTGAATGCGAAAATCCGTTGCCATTTTTGACAGGAAGGTCGCCAGCTTTTTGATCTGGGCGGCAACCTCAAGGTAGGCATCACCGTTTTGCAGACCATCGAAGAAGTTGTCCTCGGCAATAAACTGCTCGCCAGTGATCTCACGAAGCTCGGTATAAACCTGCTCTAGGTATCCTTCATGGGTTGAAAGCCCGGTACCTACTGCAGTGGCACCAAGCGGCAAGTCCAACGTCTGCTCGCTGGCCGTTTTCAACGCCAGGTGCAGGCGTCTTACCTGATGCAGATAACCACTAAACTGCTGGCCGAGGGTAATAGGCACCGCATCCTGCAGACAGGTTCTAGCCAGCTTAACGACATGCTCAAAAGCCTGAGTCTTCTCTTCCAGCATGGCTTCCAGTGCGGCCACTTCCTTGATCAACTGATGCAGGTTCAGGCGACAGGTCATCTTCATTGCCGCCGGGATCACGTCATTGGTTGACTGCCCCATGTTGACATGCGTATTGGGATGCACCTGGTCATAACCCTTCTGGCCGGTGATCATTTCATTGGCACGATTGGCAATCACCTCATTGGCATTCATATTGGTTGACGTACCACCGCCGCCCTGAAAAATATCGATAGGGAACTGGTCGTCAAAACGATGATCCATCACCTCTTGCGAAGCCTGCACAATGGCATCTGCCAGCTTTTCATCCAGCGCACCAATCTTGCAGTTCGCCTTAGCTGCCGCCTGTTTGATAGCAGCAACCGACCATAGGTAATGCGGAACATCCACCGCCGTACGGCCGGAAACCGCAAAGTTATCCCGGGCACGTACGGTCTGAATACCGTAATACGCCTCGTCCGGTAACATCATTTCACCTAATACATCAGATTCTTTTCTCATGATTCAATCCTGCGGTTTTCTGCCATGTTCTTTGTTGAATAGCTTTGTTGATTAGCTCTGTTGAGTAGATTCTATGGCAAGGCTGATGCGGATTATTTGAACTAGCTCCGTACTTGGATACCAGTGGGGAATATAATGCTGAGTATTAGTTAGACTTATAGTATGGCCTGATATGGACTCCATTGCATTTGATCTTCGCCAACTCAGAACTTTTATCACTGTGGTCGAAACCGGCTCGTTCAGCAAAGCGGCCCAGCACCTAAACCAAACCCAGTCAGCGGTTTCTCAACTGGTCCAGAGCCTTGAACATGTGCTTGACTGCAAACTGCTGGACAGGAGCAAGCGCCCGATCAAGCTCACCCTGTCAGGCAGGGAGTTGTACGAGCAAGGCGGCAAACTACTGGCTGAATCGCGTAAGCTGCAAGACTGGATGCATTCCATCGAAAAAGGCAAGCTACCGCGGTTGCGGATCGGTATGGTCGATTCGGTCACCCAGGTTGCCGGAATAGAGTTGCTCAAATATCTCCAGCCCAAAGTGGCCCATATCAACCAGATGACCGGCACGGCCCCTGAACTACTGGCCTCGCTGCAATCGGGCAAGGTGGATATCATCATCTCGATGACCAATCAGGATATCCCTCAGGAGCTCGCCATGTTCCCGCTGCTCAGTGAACAATATGTGGTTGTCACTCCCTCAAGTTGGGAGCCGAAAGAGATTCAGTGGCTGGCCAAGCACCAGTCCTATATCGCCTATGAGAACTGGACACCGACAGGCACCCAGACCAACAACTGGCTGCGCTGGCGAAACTACAAACCGCAAAGCCAGTTCTCCCTCGACAGGGCTGATAACGTTCTGGGAATGGTGGCCGAAGGCTTAGGCTGGTCGCTAACCACCCCCACCTTTCTGGCCCGCCAACTGGAGCTGCTCGACAAGCTTGAATGCCAGCCCTTGCCCGCCCCCGGCATTACACGACAACTGGCGGTTATCTGCAGAAAGGGCGAATTTGGCAACATGATCGAAGAATTTGTTGCTGATATCAGAGAGATTATTCTTGGCAAGAAAGTGCATGAAGTACAAAAACGCTGGCCGTGGATTGGAGAATAACCCTTTTGCCACTGTTCAATATGAGCATGAACGAATAAAAAGTAGCCAATCGTTGCTTTTTTAGATTAAATACTCAGTGCAACAGCTTTATTTGTTCTATACATAACTCCATCCCTCTTAACGGACTAAAGCGGATCACAGGTGAGTACATGAACCATTTGCTGAACATCACGACATCTTCACTGGCTTCCACTTACCGTTTCTGGCGCGGAACCGTTGCCAGCAAACACACCGAGCAACCGGAAGAAACGCTCATTCTGTTTGATCAGGAAGGTGACTCGAAGTGCCGTCTCGTTCGTGAAGTACTCACCGAGTTCGACTTGAATGTGATTATCGCTCCTTGCCCCGAAGGCGGAGAAAATCTAGCCAAGCTGAAATCAGCGTTCAACGGTGCCACCCCACCCGTTCTGGTCGATTCCAACCACCCAAACATTGTCCAAGGGGCTGAAGGCATCATCCATCACCTTTTCCAGCAATACAGAGGGACCAAGCCTCCTAAAGCATGCCTCGGACAACTCAGAAGTACCCTAACATCCAAATTGGCATCTGGAGTCAGGCTAGGCGCTGGCATCAAGGCTCGTCATTCACGCAAACAGGCAACTCCGCCATCACAACAGCCTGATCTACCGCTGATCCTATACAGCTTCGAATCCAGCCCGTTCTCCCGCCCGGTCCGCGAGAAGCTGTGCGAGCTTGAGCTGACTTACATCCTGATCAATCTTGGCAAGCAACAATTCTCCGACATGGGCCCGGCCCAGTTCCACTGGAGCCTGAAACCCTACAAACCATTACCGAACACCAAACGGGACGAGTTTTTCAAACAGCACGGCAATGTCCAGGTCCCCTATCTGATGGATCCCAACACCGGTGTCGACATGTTTGAATCAAAGGATATCTTGCGGTATCTGGAGGAGGCGTATGGGTGAGGCGGTTAAGCCTAGAATAAAAAATTCAGGTTAGTAGCTTCTTTTGCTTGGATTTTAGACAATCCGTACATCTTTCAAATAAATATGATCAATAAGATAAGTATCATATTGCTCGAAAAATTTAGCCTGGTATGATTGCCTGGAATTTTGATTAATAGTAATGCCAAGATGAAAGACGTTCTAGTTATTGATTTGTTTGCAGGTCCCGGCGGGTTAGGTGAAGGCATCTCCTCATGTACCGATGAAAGTGGTAATAAGCCATTCAAAATCGGTGTATCTGTAGAAAGAGAGTCAAGTGCGCACAAAACTCTTACAACTAGAGCTTTTTTCAGAAAGATCAAAGATAGTGAGAAAGCAAGAAAAGATTACTATAAATATGTTCGCGGTAGCATCACTCGTGATGAACTTTTCTTGTTGCACCAAGAGGAAGCACAATCAGCATTAGCTGAAACGTTACATGAACCAAGGGCTCTTGGTAAAGATAATGAACTTATTCATAAGCGTATTCATGATCTTGTAAAAGGCCACCGTGGCCCAAGAATCGTAATTGGAGGACCTCCATGCCAAGCATACTCATTAGCTGGACGTTCTCGTAATGCCGGTATTAAAAATTATAAAGCTGAAGAAGATCATCGACATTTCTTATATAAAGAATACTTGCAAGTAATCTCTATTGCTCAACCCGAAGTATTTGTAATGGAGAATGTTAGAGGAATATTGTCTGCTAAGGTTGACGGAGAAGTAATGTTTCCTCAAATTCTTAAAGACTTAAGAAACCCTGGTCTAGTCACAGAAACAGATGATGTGTTAGGGTATAAAATATATTCCTTAGTTGTTGATGCAGATGATCCTAAAGATCCTCAATATATAAATCCATCTGACTTTCTTATTCGTTCTGAGTTTTATGGAGTGCCTCAAGCAAGGCATAGAGTTATCTTGCTTGGTGTTAGAGATGACATCGATGCTATTCCAACCACATTAAATAAATCTGACCAATACCCAATATCAGTTGAGAGTGCTATTGGAGATTTACCTGCACTACGAAGTGGTTTTTCTAAAAAGAAAGATGATGTTAAAGATTGGGAAAGTACTATTTCAGAAAATGCTATACGCTTAAATAGAATCTTAAGGATTAGCAATGATCAAGAACTTGTTGAAAAATTAAACCTTGCACCTTTATCTAGCTTAAACCGTAAAGCTACACTTCATAGTAACTTTCAATCCGCAACTATTCCCACCCCACTTAAAGATTGGTTGCTTGATAAAGATCTGAACTATGTGCTTAATCATGAAACTCGTGGGCACATGGCTGATGACTTACTCCGCTATGCATTTTGTGCAGCTTACGCGCTCCTAAACAACGGAACTTCTCCTAAATCACGAGATTTTCCTAACCAACTAGCACCAAAGCACGCAAACTGGGATTCAGGGACACATGCTGATCGCTTCCGAGTTCAATCAGCGAATAAGGAAGCAACAACTGTAACCAGCCATATATCTAAAGATGGCCATTATTTTATCCATTACGACCCAAGACAATGTCGAAGCCTAACAGTACGTGAAGCAGCTAGGTTACAGACTTTCCCTGACAATTATTTCTTTGAAGGAACCAGAACACAGCAATATGTTCAAGTAGGTAATGCTGTGCCTCCATTTTTGGCACAGCAAATAGGAAAAGTTGTAATGAAATTGCTGGGTAATTATTAAAAACGAAAAAACAAATGTAAAACATAATTAATTTTGATTTATTCTCAATGAAAACAATCGGAATTAAAACTGACCTAAATATTATAGTCAAACCTTTCAATTGATAACTAAAAAAACATTTGAAAGGTTTGAAATTGAGCAGTTAATTAATCTATATATTCTAATTAAAACCTACCAGAATAACGAGTCAACAGTTTAGCTAATACGATAGATTGCTTTTCTGATGGTAGCTTCTTTGGATTCTTTGCTACCTGCAAAATCTGCATCAAGGTTGGCGTTGCTGCATCTTCATCAAGTAAATACTGCTCTACTTTTTCCCATGTTTTTTTAGGTGTTTTCAGTATTGTTTCCTGTGCGTGAATGCCATTATCAATCTTTTGGACCAGCTTAGAAGTTACAGCTTGCTCTGCAGCTTCAACTTTGCTTATCAAAAAATTACTAATTTTAACAATATCACAGTCTATTTTTTTTACAGTGTCCCAGAACATTTGTCGCTTAGCGTATTCACTAGGATTTCCAACCGGACGACTATCTGAAAGCAATAACTCATTAATCGCATGAGATAATTGACGAAGAATCATCATAATTGGGTTCGGTATAACCGGTGCTCTCCACAATACATCCATATTCCAATCTAAAGATTGATTGCTAATTTCAAGAGATAACCGTGCAATAGCATAAGTAACGATGTTGGCTCGATAACCAGCATACCAGTCTTCTTTCATTATCGCTTTTTCAAGTGCTCTGAAAATACTAGCTCTACAGATCAACTTACGAAAATACGACTCATTGAAGACTAAATTATCTTTTTCCCACTGCGTATCGATTACCTCTGCAAATTTCGCAAAGTTCTTCTGCGCACCTTTACTAACCTCATGTGGCAAACAATCCCAAGAGTTCATAACCTTCGCTACATCAGTCTTTGTTATTAACTGAGAACGTGGGTGAAGTTGCTGAAACTGCTTTTTCTTTGATGGTGTTAGATATGCTTGTGCATCTAGATACTGCCCTCTAGCCCTTTCATAAAACCAATGCGTCTGAGCATTCTGTCCAGCGCGCACAGGAACCCAAATTCTCCTTGAAAACTCTTCTAGGCGAACATGGAATGGATGGTTAGAGAATAGGTCAGCATCAGATACTTTATTCTGTGAATTTGCATATCTAGAAATTTTAGGAACAAGCTCGGTAGAGGCCTCATCAGAAAGAACTGTAAGCTTCATTTGCAGAGATATTCTTGATAAGTCAGCCTTATCTTTGACGTATGCACTGTAAATAGAGGCTGTTGTTTGACCGCCATTAACAATTTGAAGATTTCTTAGTTCAACTATCATTGGACCATTGTTGGTTTGCTCAATGACTATCCCTTGAGCTGTAGTTGTTAATCCATTGTTGTATGCAAAAAAATGCGCTGGATCACTAAGGATAGTTGCCCTTATCCCTTTATTTACTTTCCCTCTATGTTGAAGGAAGCTTCTAACATTCTGCTCAAGTAATCGAGCCCCCCACTGCCCATAAAGTGAAACTAGTCTAGTTCCTGGCATCACAGTGAGTATGGACTGTTCCCCTTCAGCATCATCATGAGCTACCAAACATGGAAGAGGGTTATCACGAAAGTCGATAATCATCTCCTCTCGCTCATTTC
Organism: Photobacterium proteolyticum; assembly: GCF_001939735.1. Taxonomy (GTDB): domain Bacteria; phylum Pseudomonadota; class Gammaproteobacteria; order Enterobacterales; family Vibrionaceae; genus Photobacterium; species Photobacterium proteolyticum. Next base: position 57,462 of record NZ_MJIL01000090.1, on the reverse strand, counting down.
GAGAGGATTCGAGTTTAAATATACGCCTAAGATCCCATAAATGGACAGTACAAGGGCGACCTTCGATATCATCAATTGTAAGAGCGCGCATTCTTTCTGAAGCAGGCCGGTTTGATACAACGATGAACCTGATACGAGATACATCACTCCAATTATCCAAAACTAGCCGAGCAGCTTGATAACAATTACTAGACGGCTCAAATATTGATGGCAAGTGCTCTGTAAGAGCTTTTGTTACAAACTTAGATAGTTTCTTTATTGCAGATTCAATTTCACGCTTCGTTAGTGTTGACGGTTCTTCTGATGAAGAAATTAGAGTTACAAACAATGACAAAGAATAATTATTTGTATCAAAAGAGTAACCATCAATCAGCCATCTTCCCGCACCATCTCTTCCATCTTCTACAATCTCATAGTCATCAAATTCACCCGCATCAGATAAAAGATCTAGAATGTAGTTAAGAAATTCGAACTCTATTAAGCGTCCTTCAACATCAGATGAAGCCTTTACATGTTCGATAAGCGAGGTGTAATATTCTAACACTTCATTCATATCAACCTACCACTCTCTCACTAAACTCACTAATCGAACATTCCCAATCGGCAACAAGGGATAAATCAATATCATATCTGACCCTATTAATAGCAGAGGGTAAGTTATCTCCCGTCAATCGAGGAAAGTCACCTTCGATTCGATACACTCTAGGATCACCTAGCTCGAAGTACAACTCATCGTAACAATCATCCTTGATATATCGAGCACTGAGCAATAATTCATCAAATATTGCATATTGACTCAGTGATATCATATTTCTCGTTTCTTCCACAAATTCGTTAAGTGTAACCCCATTACCATAAGAAGATATCGCTCCTGGATATACGGTAAGAAATAAACGTCCTTTCGCGCAGAGCTGCTCAGGAGATGAAATTTTGACGATACTGGAATCAAAAGCATAAGATTTAATTTCCACAGACAAATCAATTGATTCATCGCAGAAATCCTGTGGAGCCCCCATAGGCCCCTGCCATCCTAACACACCATTTGTAGATACTTTGGGAACCCAATATTCACGAAGAAACTTAAGTTCAGAGATAAGACCTAAACACTCCTCTGGCGTAAGCTTTTGCCTCCCCTTTTCAAATAGCCTCTGCCAAGCAATAACTCTGCGCTTTAAAATCGCCACTATCTGATTTGAAGATGTTGAACATTGACATGCAGACACAAGATCAAGACACAAGCGATAAAAAACTGTAGCAAGCTCAGAAGAACCAATTACTACTCCTAGATAATGTTCCCCATTTGAATCATTTACGCGGACAATATTTAATTTTGACGTTCCTCGTATAGACTCAGTTGAGTCAGCATCACCAGCTGGAAGCTGTATAGCAACACCAAATTGGCCATCTTTGCATCGTATCCAATACCATGCATTCGTTGATTCCAGCCCTAACCGAAGGGTAGTTAAAACACCAGTTTTAGGTAAGGCCATCTTTGTCCATGGGGTTTCAATACTACTCATGACTCGAACTCATCTGTTAACTCAACGCCGAATTTTTCAAACCAATCAAGCGTAACATTCCACAATATATCTGGTTGAGGCACTTTCGATTCAGGAATAGATATAACCCATCCAAGCACATCACGCTCTGATACAACATCTTTCTCATTAAGACCATATTTACAGGCTTTAATGATGTGAAAAATTAAAGTAGGTTTAGTTCTAGCTGCACGGTATTTTTTATCCGCCACGCGAGAAGCCCCTTGCTTTACAGCATCAATATCCACCTGTGTTAGGCCAAGATGTTCAACACCACTAGGGTCTTTAATTGACTGCTTTCGACTTAACCGCAGCTCATGTGCATTGTTTGGGTTTTTGGGGTCTGTCACTATTCCCCTTCTAATACGGGAAAACTCTTTACCATTCTTATCAATCCAAACACCTTCTTTCTGGGTTTTTGTCTGATAAACAAATACATCCCACAATGCAAAGTCATCAACAGAACGTTCTTCTAAGAATGGAATAAACAAGTTACTTTCCGCCCAAAAACCACAACTTGGGTGGTTATTTAGTTTTTTTAATGATTCTATGACATCTCTTGCCTCTACATCTCTAAAATAAAGGTGCTGTTGATGATCTTTAGGAATATCTGGCCCGCTATAGTACTTATCACCTATTCGCTCAAGCAAACGAGTAAATTCATTAAAGTTGCTTTCAACAACATTTAACCTTGAGTCAACGCAGTCTGTTTCCAACAACCTGTTATCAAAACGAAGTCGACTCATGATCGTTCTTGCCGTCCTCATTTTATTAGCAGCAGTAACCATAAGTGAATCAGGAGATGCCTGAACTCGAAGACCAAATTCACGAGGAGTCATCTCTCTACGCTGCATTTCAGCCACTTGTTCACGTAAATCATCGGAAGCTTTCGATATATGAGCGTACCAATCCAAAGACTCAGAGGTAATCCAAAGGCGTAACAAATCTTTATATCCATCTCTGTAACCATACCAACGCCCCATTTGCATGAGGCTGTCATACATTACAGAACGTCGATAAAAGTAACTTACCACCAACCCTTCAAGCGTAAGGCCACGGCTGAGTTTAAGGCCACCTATCGCAATCTGTTTTTTAGGTCCATCTTTTTCATATGACAACGAATCACCAGATTTGCTGTGAACTGTAACAGTTTTTGGTTTCTCCATATCAGCCAGAGAATTACGCACATCTTCCCATGACTCATTGGTGCAACTTTCATAGTGTTTACTCCAGAGAGAGTAAAGTATCTTCATACCCTCAGAGCAAGTTTCAGCTTCGCGTTTATGCGCATATACGGTTATCGCACTCCAATACTCATCTAGGCAAATATCTACTAAAGGAGTTATGTCAGACTGAACATTCGTTAACCTAGACATATTGATAAGCATTGAGTCATGAACATGCTTTATCAATAATTTTCTACGCCGAATATCTTTAATTGCACAAGCAATAAGAAAGGTTCCAATAGCTTCTTTCAATGACTCGGGTATAGATGTAACAGCAGTACCCGGCTTATGAGTTATCGGTAAGTGTTCTCCTGCATCTTCAATCTCAGTACAAGTTTGATCTGTCACTTCGTCATTTCTAAAGAAATAACGTGCACCACAATAATTATTTGGCGGCTCCAGTGCCACAATAAAGTCCTTAGGGAACAAATCGTCAGTATCAGCCCTATCGCCTTCAGATTCAGGGTGAATAAATATATTGGCAAAAGGAGTAGCCGTATAAGCTACGTAGCTCGATCTTCTACATGCATGAAGTACTTCGCGTATCAATCGATTGATGGTTTTTGGATCTTCATCATCGTTACCGGTATTAACTGAAGCGTTATCCGCCTCATCATCAATTATTAATACAGGCTGTTCCACACCACCATTTTTAATATTTACTTCAGAGGTTAGCCAAGTAACAAGTCGCTGCAGTGGATGTTTATTCTTTTTAGTTACGACAAGAATTGGCTCACTTATAGTAGAAATTCTATATCGAGGGTCTTTCTTAATATCATCATCTCTATCTGTCAAGCAAAATGGAAGTCTAGAGTCATTTGAACGACCAACCCCTATTATTTTAGTTTCCCTGTCCTTATTGGACTTCCCAGCAATTGAAACGCTACCAACGAAGTCCTTGTCGAGTCTTTCCTGGGTTTGTTGTCTAAGATCTTCTACGGTACCTGTCAGAACAATAATCAATTTATAGCCTGCATCGGCTGCCTTATTAATTAAAGCTGAGTAGTTGTTGGTTTTACCGGCCTGAACATCTCCGATCACCATTCCTCGACACGAAAATCCAGATTCAGACTCAGGATCTCCGATAAGAGAAAGAATTCGGTCTGTATCGGTATCAGTCCTTTTTAATACACTTTCCGGTATATCTTTAGTCTTAAAATGATCCTTGAAACGTTGCCAATAGTACCAGTTAATCAATAACTTCTTATCGTCTGTTAACCACTCCTTGCGTGGCTCATCACTGATTAATACAGCCGCCTCACCAACAGTAACAGCAACTTTTCCTCGAAAAAGTGTTTCAATAATCTCAATATCAGTCATATCAAGATTTAGTTTGGTGCGATAACTATCTAGCTGCTCATCAATCCATTTTTTTGTAATTTCTCGATCATAACGGTGTGCATCCTTTTCCATCTGATTCACAACCATCTCAACTATTGTATCTTTAGATAACATTACCTAGCCTCTATCTTACTTATAATTTTCTTGGCTTGCTCTCTTGTAAGGCCAATATTGCTGTCGTTCACTAACGCATTGAAAATATTTTCAAGATCTATTCCAGCTTTGAATAGATTTTCAGCCAAAATCTGACTTTGACTAAACAAACCTTCTGAGTCTTGATCTAGTTTTATATTTGACGCGGATAAATCATTTTTTATCAGTGCTAAAGGCAACGCAGTCTCGATAATGCTTATCAAAGCAGACCTAGTTTGATCGCATGTAATTGACCGTAGCATTTCAGAAAGCGCAGAATGACTGCGGTTAAGGACGTAATAAACTCGTTCTCTATCTCTATCGTAAACTCGCTGCCAAACTGGCTCTAAATCTAATGATGGCATCCTTGCCCGGCGGGTGAACGTCGTTGATGATTTCTTTGAACACTGAATTATGACTCTTCTAAGCTGCTCACGAAGTGAAGCAGGTAAATCTATTCGAGACTTTCGTACATCAATACGCCACAAATGATCAGCATTGTTATCAAAATCCACTTGAACCCGAGCTAATTTGTTAGCTTCAGATACTTTAGCAAGTCGATACCAGCTCCCAGAAGAAATTAATCTTCCCGCACGATAAATATATAAACCTTGTCCAGCATGATGTTCACCGTTGAGAGATACTCTTTGAGCAAATGTATGAGTCATGCTAGATGGGTGTGGTAATAGATAGGCTTTTATCTTAATTGAGCAATGCCCTAACCTCAAAGTCTCGTCTGACAATAAAGTCGATGCTTGCCTGCCAGTTTCTGGACGAGTTGCGAACGGATCCATCCCCTTAATAAGCCGTTTATTAAGGCGAAGAGTAAGTTTCTTTGTCCCCTTCTCACCACTAATAAATCGATGAAAAGTAAGTGCAAGATGATCAATTAGAGCGCTAACGCGCCGATCATAGGCTCGCTCAGCACTGGCTGCTGTCAAGTCTAAAGCTCTATCAAAGGTATTCCATATAACAGCAGTACCTCTTGAATGCTCAAATCCAATATCACATAGGTACGACTCACAGTCAGCAGGCTCAATAATCTGTGCTGTCCACTGATTTTCTCTCTCCACCAAATCAAGGTCCCATCGGATCCCATACCAATCATCACAACTGTCAGCTCTACTGATAACCGTAAGTTTCTTGCATTGAGAAAAAGATGCCGTTTTGAGTCCCATACCAAATCGACCAAGGTCATCAATAGATCGCTCACTAGCAGGACCTATAGCGCCAAGCTGCATCGCTTTCTTAACTCCACTTGGCTTCATACCATAACCATTATCAATAATAGCCAGTACAGGATCACTATTTCGCCACTCGGTAAAAATGTCCACTGTACTAGCACTAGCAGATATCGAATTATCTATGATGTCAGCAACTGCCGATTCCATCGAATATCCGATACATCGGAGGCTTTGAACAAATGGTCCAGCCATTGGGGGCAGAGGTAATCTCTCCATAGTTATCAACGATTCCGATATTTTTGACAGTTCAAAGAAACAATTCTGAGCAAGAAGTTCAACTGACATATCACATACTTGCAACAGTAAGCTCTCAGACGAATGTAACTCAAAGATATCAATAAGTTAATTATGTTTCTATCATACTAGTCACATATCTTCTATCTTATTATTTAGAATAAATTTTCAACAACATTAATAAGGAGTTAATTGCAATTGCCCAATTTATAATTGAGGTAAATTTGGGATCATAAAGGATTACTTTATGTAAGAGATTCTTTTGAGCCTAACCCACCAATATAAGCATTGGTAGCTTGTTCTCTCCCGAAACCTCACAAGATCTAGCCTCTCCCACCAGCCAGCACTCTACAAAATCCAACAGTTCATCAAAGCAAAACTGTTCCGGTCTTCGAATTGCACACTCCCAGAGTGTGAGTACACGCCAACCGTGTGACTCAAGCCAGTTTAAGGCTAGCTCATCTCTTTCTTTATTCTTTGCGAACTTTGTAAGCCAGAATTCTGTATTGGTTTTAGGTATAGATGCATGGGAGCAGTTTTCATGGGCATGCCAAAAACATCCGTGTACAAAAATCACGGCTTTGTATTTTGGAAATACCAAATCGGGAGTGCCCTTCAGCCTTTTGTCATGAAGTCGATAGCGAAAGCCTCTGGCAAAGAGATACTTTCTTAAATCAACCTCCAGCTTGGTATTCTTAGAGTGAAACAGCCTCATGTCCGGCATCAGGATTGTCCGTTAGTCGTCATCAGATCCAGCCTCTAACAAGTATAAATAAAGCAAGCTGATTTCCCTCGTTATCAGATGGACGTTACTCACAAACATGCATAAACCCTCATCCGGTTAGACGAAACCAATCTATGATGAAAATCAAAGAGAAAGGGCATTCCAATCGCACTTTTCTTGCTGAAACAGGACAATGGACGTTAATGAGACGCTTATCTTCAGCGTTCAAGGAGGGCACCATGTCTCACGATAAGACACCCAATAACAAGATGCCTGATAACGATGCGGCCAAGGCTGAGGCTGAGAACACTAGGGATAATCGTCCTAAGGTTTTTAGGCTGATAATGCATTTTCTTACCCTGGCGCCTATCGCTCATCTCTTCATCGGCATGCCCCTGTTCTTCGTTATTTTTGCAGGCTCGATCAGCTATTTCGTCGGCCTATGCCTATACCTGCTATCCTTCGCGGTTCCTATCGACTTTACTGAATCGCTGGCACTCTCTTACACCGTATCCGGAAAGCTTCTCGTTGGTTCCACCCTGTATCATGGTTGGCCGATTCCGCTAATGAGCTTATTCCCTGTGGTTTATCTGGCTTGCCTGCTCCTGCTTCGCTACCGCTTTGGCAGCTCAAACTTTGCCTATTGGGTGTCCTATGACATAGAAACTATTTGGCGGGTCACACTGATTTCCTTTGCCGTAATGGCCGTCGGTATTGTTGTCGGGCTCGGAATGAAAACCGCTGCAATTTGTTCGACTGTTGTGACGACACTGTATTTGCTCGTCAGGATTTATCGCTTCTATGCGCCGTTATGGGGTGTGTATCTGCGAAAGCTGAAAGTTGTATAAACCCCACCCTAACCCTCTCATTGAAAAGGGGAGGGAACAAAAACAGCACACCCTGAATGTACCGCATGAATAACATGGGCCGTGAATGCTCGTCCCCCCCCTTTGAACCAAAAGGCTTCGAAGCCTCTTGTTCTCAAATTTAAACAGCAATTTCCTTTGATATTGCAGAAGTTAGCTACACTTCAACCATACCCTACCGAATAATTTGGCATTTTCCCGTCATCTTCAATCGCCATGAATGCGACAGGAACAGTGCTTCGTCGCAGGATCTTTACTATGCAGGGAAATACGCAGCGCCAATTCGAAGAGAGTCCAGAGCAAACTGCTGAATTGGTCTTGCAGCTGGTCAGAGACCTTGTAGACGAACTGCGACAGGGGCAGAAACCGGATACGCCACTACAGCTTGATTGCCAGTTTGATCAGGATCTCGGCTTCGACAGCCTGGCACGGGCAGAGCTCATTCAACGCACCGAAAAGCAATTCAATGTCTCGCTACCCGATCAAACGCTGGCAAGTATCGAAACCCCTCGTGATTTAGTCCGGGAACTGCTACAGGCTAGCCGTATCGGCGACATCTCTGTTTCCGAGCAGGTTATCGAGCAAATCCAGCTTGATGTTGTCGAATCTGCGCCGGCGCATGTCCATACTCTGCAGCAGGTGCTTGACTGGCATGTCGATACCCATCCGGACAGACCGCATCTGTATGTCTATCAGAGTGCCGATCAGATCACCGAAATCAGCTACCGGATGATTCAGGAAAAAGCGCGGCAGATTGCCAACGGGCTTATCGAGCAGGAAATCGCACCGGGAGAGTGTGTCGCTATTATGCTGCCAACCTGCAACGACTACTTCTATAGCTTCTTTGGCATATTATATGCCCGCGCAATCCCAGTACCGATTTACCCTCCGGCGCGCCCCTCGCAGATAGAAGATCACCTCAAGCGCCATGCCAATATCTTGCAAAATGCCGAGGCCCGGCTGCTTATTACCGTCCCCGAAGCCAAGCCCTTATCTCAACTGCTGCGAATGCAGGTTTCCTCGATCAAGTCGGTTGTCACCGTGTCAGAGATCATGGGATCGACTGCCCCACCTGATGTCGGCGATGCCCATGCCTCTGATATCGCTTTTTTGCAATACACATCAGGCAGCACCGGTATCCCCAAGGGTGTGGCGCTAACCCATGCCAATCTGCTGACCAATATCCGGGCGATGGGCAAGGTGGTCAAAGCCAGTTCGAGTGATGTGTTTATTAGCTGGCTGCCGGTCTATCACGATATGGGGCTGATCGGCACCTGGTTTGGCAGCCTATACTATGCCAGCCCGCTGGTGATCATGTCGCCCTTACTATTTCTGTCAAAACCCCAACGCTGGCTATGGGCAATTCACCGTCATCGGGGCACGGTATCTCCCGCGCCCAACTTTGCCTATGAGCTCTGTATTAATAAAATTGACGAGAGCGAGCTTGAAGGTCTGGATCTCAGCAGTTGGCGACTGGCGTGGAATGGTGCCGAACCTGTCAGCCCCGGTACGATAGCGCGCTTTACCGAGCGTTTCGCCAAATACGGTTTCCGTCCCGAAACCATGTCACCAGTATATGGCCTTGCCGAATCAACGGTAGGGCTGACGTTCCCAACCGTAATAAGGCCCCCGCGGATAGAGCGGATCAAACGCGAACCAATGACACGCTTTGGCCGAGCCGAAGCTGCCAGCCCCGACGATCCCGATGCGATGCAGGTTATCGGGCTCGGCCTGCCATTACCCGGACACCAGATCCGGATCATGGACGATCTTGGCCGCGAACTGCCGGAACGGGAAGAAGGCGAGCTGGAATTTAAGGGGGCTTCGGCCACCGCCGGCTATTACCGCGATCCGGATAAGACCAAAGCCCTCTATCACGGCGACTGGCTCAATACCGGCGATCGGGCCTTTACCATCGGCGGCGAGCTTTTTCTCACCGGGCGCACCAAGGACATTATTATTCGAGCTGGGCGCAATATATACCCCCATGAACTGGAAGAAGCCGTCAGCAATGTACCCGGGATCCGCAAGGGCTGTGTCGCGGCCTTTGCCAGCCATGACAACCGAACCGGTACCGAGCGTCTTATTGTACTGGCCGAAAGCCGGGAAACAGACACCGCCAAACATCAGGATCTAAAACACCAGATCAACAATCTGGCACTGGATTTACTGGGCAGCCCGCCCGATGATGTGGTTATCGGGCCACCGCATACGGTTCCCAAGACATCGAGCGGTAAAATACGGCGGGCTGCATGCAAGGAACTTTACGAGCAGGACAGCCTTGATGTCCGCCAGCGTGCTGTCTGGTGGCAAACACTACGTCTCATGACGGCAGGTATCACACCGCAACTCAGGCGTTACTGGCGAACGGGGCTAGATGTAGGCTATGCCGTCTACATGTGGCTGATGATGGCCATACTGGCCTCTATTGTCTGGAGTTTTGTTGCGACTGTACCCAATCGTGACTGGTGCTGGAAGGTCACTCGCACCGGTGCCCGGGCTCTCATCAAACTCACAGGGACCAAGCTGACAATAACAGGCACAGAAAACCAACCCGATCCCGATACGCCATGCATCTTAGTCGCCAACCATGCCAGCTATCTTGACGGCCTTGTTATGGTTGCCGCCACCCAGCTTAAATGCCGCTTTGTCGCCAAATCTGAGCTGAAGAAAAACTTTTTTGCCCGCACCTTCCTGTCAAAGCTAAATACTGAGTTTGTCGAACGCTTTGATGCCGAGAAAGGGATTTTGGATGCCAAGCGCATTGCCGACAGCGCCCATAGCAGCCAACCTCTGTTCTTCTTTCCCGAAGGCACACTCTACCGAATGGCCGGTTTGCACGAATTTCACATGGGGGCATTTATTGCTGCCGCAGACGCAGGACTCCCGATCCTTCCCGTTACACTCTGCGGTACCCGCTCCAAACTAAGAGATCGTTCCCTGTTCCCGAGACGAGGCGATATCAGTGTCACCATTAGCACCCTCATTTACCCGCAAGGCAATGACTGGAATGCAGCCCTGAAGCTAAGGGATCAGGCAAGGTCGGAAATCTTACACCATTGCGGAGAACCAGATTTAGCCCACAGTAAGAACAACCGATAAAACTGACCACACACAAAGTTACAGGGTAACCGAGTCATTTTATTACCTGTAATAAAAAACAGGAAGAGGCACTGCTCTCTTCCTGTTTTGGTGTTCAGTCGGTGATTGCTGGCCTAAAACTTAATGGAAGTAATCCACCTGTTGTTTAAGCTCAGCTGACAGCCCCTGTAAATCATCCGCTCGCTTCGATGTCTGAGCGGCAATATCGCGGCCCTGACGGTTCAGGTTGCTGATTTCAGTCGCATTTGTAGCAATCTCTTGAGTGACCTGCGCCTGCTCTTCCGAGGTCGCTGCGATGGTCTCAGACTGAGCAGCAATCGCAGTAACTTGCGTCGTGATCCCCTCAAGTGCCAAACCAGCCTGTGTGGCCTGCTCGGTGACCAGCTTTCCTTTCTTCTGGCTCTCGGACATCATAGAGACTGCACTGCTGGTACAGCCGCGCAGCTGCTCAATAATGCTAACCACTTCCTTAACCGACTCCTGGGTTCGGTGAGCCAGTGTTCTCACTTCATCAGCCACTACGGCAAACCCGCGTCCCTGTTCTCCGGCACGGGCAGCTTCGATAGCCGCATTCAGCGCCAGCAAGTTCGTCTGCTCAGCAATCTCGTCGATCATCCTCGTCACAGACTGGATGTTGTCGCTTTCACGGCTCACCATGTTGATCGCTTCTGCCGATTGCTTCAACTGGTCATTCAAACCTGCAATTTCAATGCTTACCTGCGAGACCAATTCAGCTCCCGACACACTATCGTCATTGGCTGAACGAACGCTTTCGGCTATCGTTTCTACCTGTTCTGCCACCGACTTCGCCGACGACGCCATTTCCTCGATGGCAGTCACCACCTGCTCAACCTGCTCCTGCTGAACATCAGACTGACTCAGGCTTTGGTGCGCATCGCTCGACAAACTGTTTGCCTGGGTCTGTACCGATTCACTGCTTGTCCGGATTTCGCCCACCAGGCTGTTCAGCTTGTTTGCCATCGAAGCAACCCCATAGGTCAGGCGCTCAATCTCATTACCTGACTGACCATTGCCTTGCTCCATCACCAAGGTAACTTCCCCTTTGCCCAGCCGTTCCATATAGCCGGTAAGGGTTGTCAGCGGCCTGATCAGCTTGCTCAGGTATAAACTAAGAATGACGAAAGTGGCCAAACAGGCAAGCGCGGCAACAATGACAATCACGGTCAACAACTGCTGGCTGCCCTTGGTTACTTCTTTAATGAAGGTACCGCCCAGCAACTTCCAGTTCCAACCCGGCACTTCGGTATAAACGAGGTATTTCTCTCCCACAAAACCGTTATATTCATACGGGTAGGTCATCAGGCCACTGGCAGACTCAAACAACTGACCAAATGGCTTATTGCCGTCATAATCAGCAACATTGATGATTGAAACGCCTTCGTCCTTAATAACGGGATGATAGAGATATTTTCCCAAGTTGTCCTTATCGTTATCAATTACGATGGTATAACCCGTATCGCCCCAACGTATATTTGCCAAACTCGCAAATACCGATTTTGTCGCTTCATCGATCGGGATACCGATAAATGAAATAGCCACCACCTGGCCATTATCATCTTTGATCGGTGCGTAATAAGTCAGGTAAGTATTACCAAATAATACAACCTTGGCATAATATGGCTGACCACTGCTTAGTTTGCTAAAACCAGGGTGCCCATGCCCTAATTTAGTACCAAGCGCCCGTTTGCCACTGTCATTTTTCAAAGAGGTAGCAACCCGCAAATAATCATTGCCCGAGGCAACAAACAAAGTTGCAATTGCCCCTGTATCACGGCTAAATCGGTCAACAATATCCGTGTTGTTAATCAATGAGTGATTATTTAGCGTAACATCTTTCACCTGCTGGCCAGCAAAGCTAATCATCGCATCTTCGAAAGACAAGCCGTGCAGATACCCTAGGCGAAAAGTGCTTTCTAATTCACGAGCAGTCTCAAGATAAATATCAAACTGACTTGAAATAGTGGCAGCCACCGCATCCAGTTTTGACTGCTGCTCTTCCAGTGTCTGTTCCAGCAATATTTCTGAAGAATTACGGTACACAATTGTAGCTACCGAACTAAAGGCGGTGATAATCAATACACTGATCACCAGCTTCAGTTGAAACCCTATACTCTTATTATTAATTATCTTCCACATAGTCCAGCAATGAGGATGCTCACCCTCTGCCCTTTTTGTACAAAAAGAGCATACTGTATTTGCAAAAGGTATATGTAAACCACTAATTATGAAAAGTTGTTAACAAATAAAGCTTTTATTGATCTATATTAAACAGGGTAAGCACCCAATCACTATAAGCAAAATTGCATATAAGTTGTTACTCATTACTCAGGTTAGCGATATATTCACATCAGCACATATAATACGTACTTGATAAAACAAAAAACCTAATAAAACTCATTTACGATGAAAAATAACGTGTGATTAGTGATTACTTATTAGATATCAATAACAAACGCAGAATTACAGAATTTTATCTAAAAGGATAAATCATGATGGTGATCAATGAATATATAATGAGCATTCAACTGCTATAGCCTTTTATCAATTGCAATGATATTAAATATCAGCATTATGAAAAGAAATGTCTAAAATTTAATAAAAGGAGTGTTATTAAATGTTATGTCCAGACTGCAAACAGCCAATGATTAAATCAACGGATAAACATAATCACTGCGTCGACATTAACTGTCCTCCAAACCGGACACACTGCCCGAAATGTGATTCGTCCAATACTCACATTAAATCCAAAAGTATTACCGATGCAGAAATAGAATGTAATGACTGCGCAGAAGTTTGGACTATTTCTCGCTCATAGCCACCTTACATCCACACAACCAGATAATTTTATTGTAATAAAGAAAAACGACTTTCCTTTATTATAATTGCATGCCTAGTTTTATTAAGGATTATTATAGTGCTCGACACAAAGATAATATTCTGTCGAGCCTATATACTCATACAAATAAAACCACAAACCATGTGATCCCGACAAATATCATTGAGACAAAAACAGCTGCGGACCCAATATCTTTCGCCCTGCCCGACAGCTCATGATAATCCGAACCAATTCGGTCAACCACCGCTTCAACGGCAGAATTGAGCAACTCAACAATTACCACCATAAACAGGCTTGCAATCATGGCCAACTGCTCAAACTTGGTCACAGGCAAGAAGAAGGTAAGAGTGGTCAGCAACGCCAGCAATACGATCTCCATTCGAAATGCCTCTTCGTATTTCCAGGCAGCCTTGAGCCCCTGGATCGAATAGATAGTGGCATCAAAAACCCGCTTTAAACCTGTCTCTCCTGGTTTCATTCCTTTACTCGCTCTCTTTCAACTCCCTATATTCATATTATGACATGTTCATAAACAAGTGTGCCTATTTTAATGATTGCATTGGAGTTATTTGGCAAAACTTACCGCCTTACTCCTTTGCAAGCAATATACGAAGCTATCATTTCAGTGCTTCACTATCACAAAGCAATGATGCTGAGCATTTTCCATTATCAGGTATTTTTCCTTACTCTATTCCCCGGTGACATGAGCAATAACCATCCGCTATTCTTTCTCTCGTCGCAGTACATGCTGTAATGTCAGGGAAGACGGATACAACCGATTAGGTTACAGCTCTTCAGCTTGCAAACAAGAACATATTAGGATCACTATAATGAAAAAAGTCCAACAGGCTGCATTGCTGGGCGTAGCACTGATGTCTATACCCCACACAGCCGCTGCTGAAATGGCCGACACCATCTTCAAGAATGCCAAAGTGTATGCCGACAAACCTGCCGAGGCAGTCGCAATTGCTGACGGGAAAATCCTCTATGTCGGCAGCAACCAGATGGCAGAGCATTTTCGCCAGCCAGATACCGAAGTCATCGATTTAGAAGGTGCCATGTTGCTACCGGGCTTTGTCGATAACCATAACCATGTCTTCGAGGCAGCTTCAGAAGCAGGCGGAAACTGCGAGCTGAATACCGACGCTACCCTAAGCGAGCAAATTCCCTACCTCAAGCAGTGCCGAAAAAATGCCAAAAAAGGCGAATGGCTGATGGGTTATGGCTTCACGCTAGGCCTTATCCTCAATGAAGACAATGCAGAGACGCCACTGGCTGTAATGGACCGCATCTTCCCGGACCAGCCCGTTGTCATTATGGAGCAGACCTCGCACTCCATGTGGGTCAACTCACAGGCGCTGAAGCTGGCTAATATTAGCAAGACTTCACCGGAGCCACAGGGCGGGAAAATCCTTAAAGATCCTGATACCGGCGAGCTGAACGGGATTTTGCTCGATAACGCCGGTGACATTGTGATGGAACTGGCATGGAACAGCATGAGCGATCCGTTTAACCAAAGTTACACCGGTTTGATGAACGGACTCGAAGAAGCCGCCGCTCACGGGCTCACGACCATAGGTGACGGCCGACTTTACTGGAAACGGGGGTGGTATGAGGTATGGAAAGAAGCACAGGCCAACGGTGAGCTAACTGCCCGGGTCTCACTCCGCCCATGGATTTATCCTCAAGACGATCAGCCATCCCAGCTTAGCTTCCTGAAGCGCATTCAAAGCCGCGATCCTGAGTCTTTGCTGATTATCGACCAGGTGAAAATGTACAGTGACGGTATCCTTATCAACGGGACCGCCAAAACACTCGCTCCCTATTTGTTTACCTACATTGAGGACGAGCCTTACGGCATTAACTATATTCCGCCATCGAAAATGAAAAACTGGCTAACCGCACTGGATAAAATCGGGTTCGGTGCCCATATCCATGCTATCGGAGACGGTGCGATTCGGGAATCACTAAACGCCATCGAGCATGCTCGAACCCAAGGTTCCGACAGGAACTACACCCTGACTCATGTCGAGATGGTCAATAGCAAGGACATCAATCGCTTTAAGCCATTGAAGGTCAGCGCTGATTTTCAGGTCGGGTCGGATTATATTGCCGAACATGATCATCGCTGGGCCGAAGCGTTCCTAGGGGCAAAACGTATCCGCTCATTGATGCAGGTTCGTCGTCTGTATGATGCCGGGGCCAATGTCAGCCTGAGTAGCGACTGGAATGTTCATGACATCAACCCGCTGGTCGGCATCGCAAATAGCTTACAGATGGGTAAGACCGGCATGCCGAACATTGATGCCGCCATTGATGCCTACACTATCAATGCCGCTGTCAGCTTGGGTCTTGATGACATCACCGGCTCCATTGAGGTAGGCAAATCTGCAGATCTGGTGGTTCTGGATCGCGATATCACCAACATTAGCCCGGAGAGCATTGTTGACACGGTTATCCTCATGACAGTACTTCAGGGCAAAACCGTCTACGACAGTCAGGACTAATCAGCCATTATTATCAATCTAGCCCCTCGCGTTCATACCAATGCCACGAGGGGCTAAGTATTAGCGGGTAAAGGTGTGACTGGCCTTTATGCTGTCGATTAGGCGCTTTCCCTGTTCTGTCAGTTCCAACCCTTGCCGCCAAACCAGCTCGACCCGGCGTATCATTTCAGCCTGTTCAAAGTCGGGTTGCAGCCGCTTCAGTTTCCCGCTCTCAAGCTCAGTGCTAATCATATCGATTGGCAGGAACGCAAATCCCACCGCGTTTGTTAGCAGGTTCACCACGGTACCTATTTCCGAGAAAGTGGCATAGCTTGGGCTATAGCCAGCTTCAGTCTCAGCAGAGAGGCTTTCTCTGGTCCAGATCAGCTCACGGTACTGAGCAAGTTGATCTGCCGATATGGTCGTTTTAGTCGCCGTCGTTTCAGCCACCAGCGGGTGGGCACTGCCGACAACCAAAACATCACAATAGCTTCCCAGGCGACAATACTGAAAGTCGCTGTAGTGCAACACGGAAGATTCCGAGAGCAAGGCAACATCAAGCTCATCATTGGTAAGCTGCTCAAGCAGCACTTCCCTGTCATCGGAGTAAAGCTCAAGATTGAGTGTCTCCTGCTGCAAAACCTCCGAAAGAGCCCTATTCAAACATGACTGGGGAATATAGTTATCGACCCCCAGACGCAGGATCATCGGCTCGTCCCTTGCCAATGCCGACGCACAAACGGCCAGCTTCTCTGCCTGACTAACGGTGTGGATTACACGGGGCAGCAAGATTTCACCGGCCTCGCTAAGACGACTACTGTTACCGGTACGGACAAACAGCTCAACACCAAAATCGATTTCCAGGTCGGCTATCCACTGGCTAACCTGTGACTGCCGCTTCCCCATCTCACGGGCAGCGGCGGAAATCGACCCTAGTTGCGCAGCCAGTACAAATGCTTTCAGGTACTGAACATTCATTAACAATTCCTATCTAACTTGCGGTTTCGCTTATACTTCTTAATGCGCACTATACCAAGGGAAAAGGAATTGGAAGGTAACAATTGGGAAGGAAACCATGGTTAAACTAAAGACCGCAACCCCAGACGATATGGATCCCATTGCCGCATTACATGCCACCAGTTGGCAGACGATTTATCGTGGGCTGCTATCGAATAACTATCTTAGCCACGATATCTTCCAGGATCGACAAAATCTCTGGCAGCAGCGCTTTGCTTCCCCAAAGCCTCACCAGAGGATTTTAGTCGCTCGGGAAGGCAGCAGGCTCTGCGGGTTTATATGTGTCTATCTGGATAATCATCACGAATGGGGCATGTTGGTAGAAAACCTGCACATCGATCCCGACTATCAGGGGATTGGTCTTGGCAAACAACTTTTGCAAGCAGCAGCCAAACTCTCTCTTGAGCAGAAGCCAGATAAAGGCATGTATCTTGAAGTATTGGCTGGCAATCAGGCCGCCCAGACCTTTTACCAAAAACTCGGCGCATTTAATGCCAGAGCACAGCAATGGCAAGCACCGGATGGCAGTATGGTTGACGAGTTTGTGTATCGCTGGCAATCCATATCGGCGCTTACCACCAAAAGTGAGTACTAACCACCAGCAGCCCTGTTCGACAGCGTCACTTAGCCATTATAGCCTGTCCAACATTATTCCAGTTTCAGCAACTGAAGATCACAGGGCATTTGCCGAACCAGCGGCTCACTGAGCGAGAGCATCAACTGGCGAAAAATATTGGACTGGTGATGACCCAGGATTAGCAAATCGACATCATACTGTTTTACGGCGTTGGCCATCTGGTCTTCAATGTAGCCGGTGTAAAACAGATGCTTATATAGCGGGTAGTTGGTTCCTTTCAGCAGCCGCTTCATCGCTGAAACCGATTCATAATGACTACTTTCATCAATATTCACCGCATCAAACTCCCTGACCCCTTGCTCAAGATGGCCAAGATCAGGGTCGATATGGATAACGCTGAACAGGGCATGGTGAACGCGGGCAATCTCCGCCGCCTTGCTCACTAAGTATTCGGCATTTTCATCCAGGTTAAGTGCCAACAACACATGCTTATACCCCATGGTTTTCTCCTCCGAATTTTCCTGAACCCGTTAATCCACTCAAATACCGTGTTATCAATCAATTTACGACACTACACAAACCATAGAAGAGAATACCCAAATGAAATAGGCCCGAAGGTCACTTTAAGCAATAGAAGCTCTAGATTGGGACAGTGTTAATCACCTGCCTCGGTGTTTACCGCTATACTTTTGACTAACCAAAAGCGTTTAATCGCTACCAATAAAAACAAAGGTTCAAGGCTATCTATGTATCAAGAAACCTACATTGATTCGTTGTCGATCTTCCTTATTCTTGCTTTGGTTTTTTGTTCAATTTGCTTGATGTTCGAATTTGGTTTTCGCCTCACCCGTCGTTTTGCCTCTAGCCGGATCAGCAAGGCTATTAGCCCGATGGCTACCGGCCTTGCCAGCCTGCTTGCCTTTATTCTCGCCATATCATTTAGCATGGCAGCTTCAAAAAACGACATTAGAAAACAACTCGTATTAAAAGAAGCCAACGCGGTAGGAACGGCTATGCTCCGAACCGAGTTGCTGGATGAGCCTTATCGGAGCCAGAGTTATGAACTGCTGAGCAAATATGTCGATATTCGGGTAGTCGAAAAACAAAGCCAGCGCAAACTTGTCGTTAACCAGGTTATTCGCGAGAGCGAACAAATTCAGCAAGAGCTATGGAAAATCGCCGTCAACAGCCACCATCACTTATCACCGCTTCAAAGTCAGCTCTATATCGACTCACTTAATACGGTCTTCGACATTCACAGCGAGCGAGTTAATTACAGCCTCAGAGGAAGGATCCCAGTCAGTATATGGATTACACTTACCCTTCTGACCTTTCTGACAATTGCACTCAACGGCGTTCAGGTAGGAGCACAAGGAGAGAATCGACTGTTGGTTGCCGCGCTTCCCTTCGCTATGTCCTTCTCACTGGTGCTCACTCTGATCATCGAACTCGACAGGCCTGCGCGTAGCATTATTGAAGTCAGCCAGCAACCGTTGATTGATCTGCGAGACAGCCTGAACAACCAATCGCAAACCAATAATACCTCTCTGTAGAAAATGAGTGTTCCGCCCCCCTAACTCGTCTTCCAGAATAATGATAGCACTGCAAATTAATCCACAATTATCGAGTAATAATTCTAACCAGATCCATATCAATTACTTATCAAACACCGCCTTTCGGCACCTCAAATTCTGGAATAAACATCACTCTTAGCAGTCAAAATTTGCATGTAATACCCCTTTAATACTGCTATTAATAGTCAACAGAGTTACATGGGCATACAAGGAGAGTATTGAGTAGCAACTATGGCTAAAGACACAACGCAGGCTAGGCGAAAATTAAAACAACAGTCCCAATCTGCCCTAAGAAAAACAAGGAATGCATTTTTAAAGCGATACGGTCAAGACAGTTAAATCCTATCTGCATCAACACAAGTCCCCGCGAACGGTTCGCGGGGATTTTTCTTTAAACCATATAATTCAAAGCCATCACTGGCCCACATACACAGCACCCAAAACGACACCGCGAGGCGGCAAATCAATCTTGAATGGCTCTTGATCGACATTCAATTCAGATGAACCCGTATCATTGACATATTGCAGCTGCGGCTCGCTATTCAGGCCATCCCGGTTGGCAATATAATCAAAGGCAATCGCCGCCAGTGCCAGGCACAATACTGTTACGTTAATCGACATCCGATGTCTCCTCTCGTCCTTGCATCCTAAATCCAAACAACTCTGCATATTTATCTCAGATTTAAGCAATTTTAGAGCCAGCTCACTCAGAAGGCTCTGATTTACGAGGGAAGTAATGACACCCAGCTTACGCCAAGCCGCTCCAGAGCTGAGCTGATGATGGATAGATGTACTATCGTTAACACTAAAACATGAGCGAGTTTGAAGCTTTGCTTACCCCATAAAAAAAACAGCCGTTGCATCTTGCGATGCAAAAGCTGTTTACACAGGGAGTCGTTTAACTAAAGAAGTACTTATTCCAGCACCCGCTCAATCTCTTGCAGGCTAGATGGATCATCAATGGTAGACGGCACGACGTATTGCTCACCATCGGCAATCTGGCGGATCACCCGGCGTAAGATCTTACCGGATCGTGTTTTAGGCAGACGATCAACAATTAATGCTCGCTTGAAGCAGGCAACGGCGCCGATTTCCTGCCGCACCTTTTGCAGCAGTTCATTTTCTATCACCCCGTCTTCCGAGACATAGCCGTCTTTGAGTACCACCAGCCCCAGTGGCAGCTGGCCCTTGAGATCATCGTGAATACCGATCACCGCACATTCGGCAACAGCTTCGTGACCACCAACAACCTCTTCCATTTCACCGGTCGATAAGCGATGTCCGGCAACGTTAATCACATCATCAATACGTCCCATGACAAACAGATAACCGTCTTCATCGATATAGCCACCATCACCGGAAACGTAGTAGCCCGGGAACTGACTGAGATAGCCTGATTCAAAGCGATCATGGTTACGCCAAACAGTTGGCAGGCAACCCGGTGGCAGCGGACGCTTGATAGCGATATAGCCTTGCTCGCTGGCTTTCTGCGGCTCACCGACCTCGTTAAGCACCTCGACCAGATAGCCGGGAATAGGCTTGGTTGCCGAGCCCGGCTTGATGGCAAAGTTTTCCAGGCCAATCGGATTACCGGCAATGGCCCAGCCGGTTTCAGTCTGCCACCAGTGATCGACTACCGGACGGCCTGTTTTACTCTGCACCCATTCCAGTGTCGGCGGATCTAAACGCTCACCAGCCATAAAGATCGTTTTCAAAGATGGCATCGGGTATTGCTTAAGGTGCTCACCTTCAGGGTCTTCTTTCTTAATTGCCCGGAAGGCAGTCGGTGCGGAGAACAGCGCCTTAACCCCATATTCCTGACAAACCCGCCAGAAAGCACCCGGATCAGGAGTACGAACTGGCTTACCTTCGTACATGATGGTGGTACAGCCATAAATTAACGGCGCATAGACAATGTAGGAGTGACCAACTACCCAACCGACATCCGATGCCGCCCAGTACACATCACCAGGTTCAACATCATAGATGGTGCTCATGCTGTAATTCATCGCAACGGCATGACCACCGTTATCACGCACCACACCCTTGGGCTTACCTGTAGTACCGGAGGTATAAAGAATATAGAGCGGGTCGGTTGCCAACACAGGGACACAATCGTGAGGTGTGGCCGTACGTAACAATGCTGACCAGTCTTTGTCTCGCTCCTGATTCAGATCGGCCAGACATTGCTTACGCTGGTGCACTACCACATGATCGGGCTTCCAGCGGCTATCCATAATAGCCTTATCAACCAACGGCTTGTAGGGAAGCACCTTGTTGATTTCAACTCCGCAGCTGGCTGTCATGATCACCTTGGGTTCGGCATCTTCAATCCTTACTGCCAGCTCGTTCGGGGCAAAGCCGCCGAACACCACCGAATGAATGGCACCTAGGCGGGCACAGGCCAGCATCGCCATCGCCGCTTCCGGGATCATCGGCATATAAATCACCACCCGATCCCCTTTGCTTACGCCCAGACTAGCCAGCATACCGGCGGTCTTGGCGACCTGATCACGCAGTACGCGGTAGGTATAACGGGCTTTCTGGCCAGTTACGGGCGAATCATAGATCAGTGCAGTTTGATCGCCCCTTCCCTGCTCGACATGATGATCCAGTGCCAGATAGGCTGTGTTGAGTTCACCGTCGGCAAACCAGCGGTCGATGCCCTGTTCATCCTGGCTGAGAATGGTTTGAGGAAACTTGAACCAGGCAATTTTGTTGGCTTGCTGTTTCCAAAACTCTTCCGGCGCGGTTTGTGCCAACTGGTATTCTTTCTGATATGCAGACATATTGCTTCCTCCAGTATGTCCTGACATTGCTTATTCAAAGACACTTGCGATAATCTTTACGCACAGACTATTACTCAAAGACTGTTAATCGAAAACAGTGGATGGAACACGGACAAAACCTTCCATCAAAATGCGCGCACTGCGGCTCATAATGGCTTTCTCGACTACCCAGCCCTGTTCAGCCTGCTTTGCCTTGGCGCCCACTTTTAACGTCCCGGACGGATGCCCGAACGTCACCGATTCTTTTTCACCGCCACCGGCCGCCAGATTAACCAGCGTTCCCGGTACACAGGCAGCAGAGGCAATCGCAACGGCCGCGGTACCCATCATGGCGTGATGCAACTTGCCCATCGACAAGGCCCGGACCAGAACGTCGACCTCACTATCTGTAACAGCTTTGCCACTTGAAGACTGATAGGTTTTCGGCTTGGAGACAAAGGCGACTTTCGGCGTATGCTGCCGTGTCTCGGCTTCTTCCAGGCGGCTGATTAGCCCCATTTTTAATGCGCCGTAAGCCCGAATACGTTCGAACATCGCCAGCGCCTTTTCATCATTGTTGATGTCATCCTGCAGCTCGGTACCGGTATAGCCAATCGCCTCGGCATCAACAAAAATGGTCGGGATACCCGCATTGATCAGGGTGGCATTGAAGGTGCCGACATCTGGCACTTCCAGATCATCAACCAGATTGCCGGTCGGAAACATCGAACCGTCGCTATCTGCCGGATCCATAAAGTCCACCTGAATTTCAGCCGCCGGGAAGGTCACGCCGTCAAGCTCAAACTCACCGGTTTCCTGGACAAATCCGTTAACGACAGGCACATGGATCACGATGGTTTTCTCGATATTGACCTGCCAGACACGAACCGTGACGATACCGTTAGAGGGAATACGCTCTTTGGGAATCAAACCAGCATGAATCGCAAAGGGTCCTACCGCCGCAGACAGATTCCCGCAATTACCGCTCCAGTCGACAAAAGGTTTATCAATGGATACCTGACCAAACAGGTAATCAACATCGTGATCGGGCTTACTACTCTTGGAAACAATTACAGTTTTGCTGGTACTCGATGTCGCCCCGCCCATGCCATCGATTTGCTTGGCATAGGGATCCGGGCTGCCAATCACCCGCAACAGAAGCTTATCTCGGGCTTCGCCTGCCACCTGGGCGGCAGGCGGCAAATCGTCTAGGTTGAAAAACACACCTTTGCTGGTACCACCCCGCATATAAGTGGCGGGCACTTTCATTTGCGACTGGGAAGCTGAACTACTCATTATCATCTCCCCCTATTGAGCCAAGAAGTCTTGGGCAAAGCGCTGAAGTACACCGCCGGCCTCATAGACGGCCACTTCATCTGCGGTATCCAGGCGACAGGTGACCGGCACATCCACTTTTTCACCATTAGCGCGAGTGATCACCAAGGCCAAATCTGCCCCGGGCTGAATCACACCGACAACGTCATATAGCTCGGTACCGTCCAGCTTCAGAGTATTGCGATTGACACCCTGTTTAAACTGCAACGGCAATACCCCCATCCCCACCAGGTTCGTACGGTGAATACGCTCGAACCCTTCGGCAACGATGGCTTCTACACCTGCCAGGCGAACTCCTTTTGCCGCCCAGTCACGGGATGAGCCCTGACCGTAATCCGCACCGGCCACCACAATCAGCGGCTGCTTGCGGTTCATGTAGGTTTCAATTGCTTCCCACATGCGAGTCACATTGCCTTCCGGTTCAATACGCGCCAAGGAGCCCTGCACAACCTCGTCATTCTCTTTGACCATTTCGTTGAACAACTTCGGATTCGCGAATGTAGCTCGCTGCGCCGTCAGGTGATCACCGCGGTGGGTCGCGTAGGAGTTAAAGTCCTCTTCCGGCACGCCCATCTTGGCCAGATATTCCCCTGCGGCACTGGAGGCCATAATCGCATTGGACGGCGACAAATGGTCAGTCGTGATGTTATCGCCCAGCACTGCCAGCGGCCGCATGCCCGACAGCGATCGCTCACCGGCCAATGCGCCTTCCCAATAAGGCGGACGACGAATATAAGTACTCATCGGACGCCAGTCGTAAAGCGGATTGCTGTTACGCACATCGTCATCAAGCTTGAACATCTGGATGTATACCTGATTGAACTGCTCCGGCTTAACGTACTTGCCGACGACTGCATCTATCTCTTCATCAGTAGGCCACAAGTCATTGAGGTAAATAGGATTACCCTGATTATCGGTGCCAAGGGCATCACGCTCGATATCAAAACGAATGGAACCCGCCAGCGCATAGGCAACCACCAGAGGCGGTGAAGCCAAAAACGCCTGCTTGGCATAAGGGTGAATACGACCGTCAAAGTTACGGTTACCGGACAGTACCGCTGTTGCATACAGATCACAGTCGATAATTTCCTGCTGGATTTTCGGATCCAGCGCACCGCTCATGCCGTTACAGGTGGTACAGGCGTAGGCCACAATGCCGAAGCCAAGCTTTTCCATCTCCGGCAACAATCCGGCTTCTTCCAGATACAACTTGGCCACTTTCGAGCCCGGCGCAAACGAGGATTTCACCCAAGGCTTACGCACCAGGCCTAACTCATTGGCTTTCTTGGCCAACAGACCGGCTGCGACTACGTTGCGCGGATTACTGGTATTGGTACAAGACGTAATAGCCGCGATAATTACCGCGCCATCAGGCAATTCGCCCTCTTTCTCTTCCCACTCACCGGAAATCCCGCGGGAAGCAAGCTCTGAAGTCGGCAGACGACGGTGAGGGTTCGATGGTCCCGCCATATTGCGAGACACTGTCGACAAATCGAATTCCAGCACGCGTTCGTATTTGGCACTCTCCAAATCGTCAGCCCACAGCCCGGTTTGCTTGGCATATTGTTCCACCAGCTCAACTTGCTGATCGTCACGACCTGTAAGCTTGAGATAATTAATGGTCTGCTCATCGATATAGAACATACCTGCCGTGGCACCATATTCCGGTGTCATATTGGAGATGGTGGCACGGTCACCGATGGTAAGATCTTTCGCTCCTTCGCCAAAGAATTCCAGATAGGATGACACCACACGCTCGTTGCGAAGGAACTCGGTGATAGCAAGAACAATATCGGTAGCCGTAATACCCGGCTGACGTTTACCTGTCAGGTTGACGCCAACAATATCCGGCAGGCGCATCATTGAAGGACGGCCCAGCATAACGGTCTCCGCTTCAAGCCCGCCGACACCAATGGCAATCACACCCAGTGCATCAACGTGCGGGGTATGGCTGTCGGTACCAACACAGGTATCCGGATAGGCAATACCGTTCTTGGCCTGAACCACAGGCGACATCTTCTCCAGATTGATCTGGTGCATGATGCCGTTACCCGCCGGGATCACGCTGACATTTTCAAATGCGGTTTTACACCACTCGATAAAGTGGAAGCGGTCTTCGTTGCGACGCTCTTCAATGGCACGGTTTTTATCAAATGCCTCAGGATCAAAGCCGGCATGCTCAACCGCCAGTGAATGGTCGACAATTAGCTGGGTTTCGACCACCGGATTAACTTTCGCCGGATCGCCCCCTTGCTCGGCGATAGCATCACGCAAACCTGCCAAATCAACCAGGGCTGTTTGTCCCAGGATATCGTGACAAACCACACGTGCCGGATACCATGGGAAATCAAGATCGCGCTTGCGCTCGATGATCTGCTTCAGGCTGTCTGTCAATGAGTCGGGATCACAGCGTCTGACTAACTGTTCGGCCAACACGCGAGAGGTGTAGGGAAGCGTCTCGTATGCGCCGGGGGATATCTCGTTGACGGCTTCTCGGGTATCAAAGAAATCCAGTCCGCTGCCTGCAAGGGGCTTACGGTATTTTGTATTAATATTCATAGCTTACATCCGTGAATTTACTGCTCGCAGACCTATCTGGCGATGACCCCTCCCCCAGTTTGCAGGGGGGAGAGAATCAGCAGGGATACGCCTTCACTCAAAGTGTGTATTCAAGTGTTAGCTGCGCTCTTCAATCGGCAGCCAATCCTGATGCTCCGGTCCTTCGTAGTCAGCACTCGGACGGATAATCCGGTTATTGGCACGCTGCTCATACACGTGGGCAGCCCAGCCAGTGACTCGGCTCATTACGAAGATGGGGGTGAACAGTTTGGTCGGTATCCCCATGAAGTGATAGGCCGAGGCATGGAAAAAGTCAGCATTACAGAATAGCCCTTTCTCCCGCTTCATCACCTGCTCGACACGCTCTGAAACCGCATACAAATGGGTATCGCCAACATCGGCAGACAGTTTTTCCGACCATGCTTTAATTAAAGCATTTCGGGGGTCGGATTCACGGTAAATTGCATGGCCAAAGCCCATTATTTTGTCTTTGTTGGCCAGCATCTGCATAATGCCAGCTTCAGCTTCATCAGCCGTCTGCCACTGCTCAATCATCGCCATCGCCGCCTCGTTGGCACCGCCATGTAACGGACCACGCAAGCTACCGATAGCTGCCGTGATACAAGAGTGAAGATCAGATAAGGTCGAGGCACAGACACGGGCTGTGAAGGTTGAGGCATTAAACTCGTGCTCGGCGTACAACACCAACGAGCAATGCATCACCTGCTTATGAAGATCTGACGGCGCTTTGCCTGTCAGCATCTCAAGGAAATAACCACCAATGCTGTCCTCACTGCTATTGGCCGTATCGATACGAACACCGTCATGACTGTAGCGATACCAGTAACAAATAATCGCCGGTAGCATGGCAAGCAAGGTGTCGGTTTTCTCGTCCTGCTCGGCAAAATCGAGCTCCTGATCGAGGTTCCCCAGCATCGAACAACCGGTGCGCATCACATCCATCGGGTGGGCATCAGCAGGGATCGCTTCCAGCACCTGACACAATGCCGTTGGCAAACCACGAGCTTTCTTCAATACCTGCTTGTAACTGTCCAGTTCTGCCTGAGTCGGTAACTTACCCTTAAGCAGTAAATAAGCGACTTCCTCAAACTCAGCATAGTTAGCCAGATCCGTAATGTCATAGCCTCGGTAGGTCAACCCGGTACCGGTTTTACCGACGGTACATAGTGATGTTGTTCCGGCACTCTGACCTCGCAGGCCCGCACCACCCAATGCTTTTTTGTCTTCGCTCTTGTTGTCCTTATTCGTATCAGCTACGGCTATCGCAGTCATAGCAGACTCCTTATTTGCTTCACGTTAATCCATTGCCATTTGATGAAATACAGGTGATAAAACACCTTGTGCCCATCAAAATGGCAGCGACTGAATCAGTACTAAATAAATAGTTAATTATTGGTAATATTAAAAAATATTAATTTTCTTGGGTTTCCCGCTTATTAGCGTTCTGGCTTCCTTGCCTAATTCTTATTATTAATATTGTTATCTATGGTTTTTATTATTTAGGATTTTCTTGTTGCTTATGTATTTATTATTAAAATAAAGCGACATCTACTACACACTTGCTTTACATTCAGCAATTTAATTGGGCTTACTTTTCTTTGAACAGTTTATCGAGCTTCTGCTCATAGTCGTGGTAACCCAGATAATGGTAAAGCTGTTCACGGGTTTGCATTTGATCCACCACATTTCGCTGATGGCCGTCTTTTCTAATATGCTGATAGACATTCAGCGCCGCCTGGTTCATTGCTCTGAATGCTGACAGCGGATAAAGCACCATGTCGACACCGCACTCTGCCAGTTCTTCACCACTGAACAACGGCGTTTGGCCGAACTCGGTAATGTTAGCCAGAATCGGCACCTTCACGGCATCCGAAAACTGCTGATACTGCTCAAGGGTATTGATCGCCTCAGGGAAAATCATGTCTGCGCCGGCCTCAACACAAGCTATCGCCCGCTCTATTGCCGCATCCATCCCTTCCACCGCCAGTGCATCGGTACGTGCCATGATGACAAAGTCTTCATCCACACGGGCATCAACCGCCGCCTTGATTCTGTCGACCATTTCCTCCTGGCTCACAATGGCCTTGTTCGGACGGTGACCACAGCGCTTCTGTGCGACCTGATCTTCCATGTGTACTGCTGCCGCACCGGCTCGCTCCATCTCCTTAATCGTACGGGCTATATTAAATGCGCCACCAAAACCGGTATCGATATCGACCAACAACGGAAGCGTTGTCGCGGCAGTAATACGGCGTACATCTTCCAGCACATCGTTTAAGGTTGTGATCCCCAGATCCGGCAGACCGTACGAGGCATTGGCAATTCCGCCACCTGACAGATATATGGCCTGATGTCCTAC
Source organism: Photobacterium proteolyticum (assembly GCF_001939735.1). Classification (GTDB taxonomy): domain Bacteria; phylum Pseudomonadota; class Gammaproteobacteria; order Enterobacterales; family Vibrionaceae; genus Photobacterium; species Photobacterium proteolyticum. Next base: position 29,502 of record NZ_MJIL01000090.1, on the reverse strand, counting down.
CTGCTCTGCCATCATGGCGCAGTAAGGGTTAACGGTGCCGACAATCTGCAGCGGATGGTTGGCAGCAACAGCATGCCGGAAGCTTTTCCCTGGACTCATGAGGCTATCTCCTTGTCATCTTTCAGTTGTTGTTCAATCAGCAGGCGGCTGCGCATGATATGGCGTCGCATCAACATTTCCGCCAGCTCTCCATCTCTTTCCCGCAACGCGGCAAGCAAATGGAAGTGTTCTCTCAAAGCCTGTTGTGGGCGCGAATGCGAGCGCTGAGACTGATAGCGGTACATCCGGAGCAAGTGATAGAGCTCATCACACAACAAGCTGATTAATTTGCTATTTCGACTGGCCTTGATAATTCGGTAATGAAAGTCGAAATCACCCTGCTGATGGAAATAGGAGGCGCCATCAACTTGTTCGATATGCTGCTGATGGGTTTCCAGCAACTGCTGTAGGGCATTGATTTCTATGTCGGTAATATGAATACATGCCAGACGGGCGGCCATCCCTTCCAAGGCTTCTCGTACCGAGTAAATCTCAATCAGTTTCTCTTGCGTCAAGGCGACCACTCGCGCCCCGACATGGGGAACACGCTCTACCAGGCCCAAAGACTCAACGCGCATCATAGCTTCGCGCAGCGGGCCTCGGCTTACGCCAAAGCGGCGGGCTAATTCAGGCTCAGAAATCTTGCTGCCAGCCGGATAGTCACCATTCACAATTAAGTCAATCAGCTGTTCGGTCAAGTTCTCTGATTTGGTCAGCTCTTTTACGTCAGCTCCCTTATGGGAAGAATCCTTACTAACTGGATTATTTTCAATCCCGTTCTCATCAGGATTGTCGACAGTTTCAAATGCTACTTCTTGTTTGGTCATCATTATTGTCAACAATTGGTTAACTTACGAACAAATTTAGCCCTAAAAACCGCTTCGATCAAGCTAATTGTTAACAATATGTATTAGACCTTAGTCTAGATTGTTGACAGTCATGCCAGTTACAAGTCAATTACAGGCCAAAGACGAACCTGTTTTTCAACTAGCTACGCGGCTCGCAGAACGGAGATCAGATACCGTTCAAATATTGACCAGCGAGATCCGACCAGATAGAGTAAATTAACAGCATGTTAACAAGGACAAGTTATGCATATTGATACCCTGCTTCAGACGGCCAAAGCGCTGACAGACAGTCAGGCAACGATGACGCTCCCGGAAGACTGGGCTCAGGGCAGAACCGCTTTTGGGGGAATTTCCGCAGCACTTCTCTACACAGTCATGAAGGAAAAAGTTGCCGACGACCGGCCACTACGTTCATTAACAACCAACTTCGTTGGTCCTTTATTTGCCGATACCCCATTTTCATTCGAGGTCGAAGTGTTGCGTGAAGGGAAAAACGCCTCTCAACTGACAGCGAGGATTATCCAGGATGACCAGATTGCGGTGATCCAGCAGGCATGTTTTGGCACTGACCGCTTTTCTGATATCGAGGTCAGCAGTTCAGAAACACACCAGTTAACTGAGCCGCACAACCTGCCACGCATCCCGATGATCCCTGGCCAGACCCCCAACTTCATCCAGCATCTTGATCTGGCTATATCAGAAGGTGCAATGCCCTTTAGCGGCTCGCCGTTATCTTCTCTCAATGGCTGGATGCGCTTTAAACAGGCCCCGGAGCAGATAACGGATGCCCACCTCATCAGCCTGATTGACGCCTGGCCACCAGCAGTGCTTCAAATGATGAAACAACTGGCACCTGCCAGTACCATGATGTGGAATCTGGAATTTATTCACCCTCATCAGCCAGTTAAGCCCGACGAATGGTTTGCTTACAAAGCCCATACCCGACAAGCTGCCGGTGGCTATGCCCACCTTGAAGCAAACATCTGGGACAGTGCCGGTGAGTTAATCGCGATCAGCAGACAGAGCGTCGCGGTATTTTGCTAACAATCAGATACTCCAGAGGCTTCGGCTAAGTTAAGAGCTTGGCTGGAGCTTTGACTTCAAAAACAAAACAAAGCCCAGAGTCAATAAACGCTTATCGCCTTTGTCGCGTTTACCTGCATTACATTGTTTTTCTAAATAAAGAGCTAAGCAGACCCTACTCGCCAGTTTTACAGCTCATCTATAAAGTGGACATTCCCCTAAACCCACGGCGTATGACGAAATGCTTCCTTGATAAAATCCTTAAACGCTTTGGCTTTGGGTGACAAAGGGCCGCCGGAGTAAACCAAGTAGAGATTCCCTGCCTGACTGGACTCCCAGTTGCCCAGAACCGGAACAAGCTGGCCGTTATCGACATAGGCTTTTTGTACCGAGGGAGGCATCAAGGCAATCCCCCCTCCAGCCAATGCCGTATCGGCCAAAAAAAGCATGTCTGGGCAGGTGATATGACCTTCAAAATAAAACGTTTCAGTCATCTCAGGCTGTTGAGCAGGCTGCATGCTAATGCTGATACCGGAACCAAATGTTCGTGGCAGGAGCAAGCGATGACGCTGAAGCTCATTAGGATGCTTCGGGACACCGTTCACTTTTAGGTATTCAGGACTTGCCGCAAAGCCCAGTCCGACTCTGGCGAGGAGCAACGCACGGTTGTTAGAATCGGGTAAAGCACCGGGCACGAGGCGAAAAGCAAAATCGATCTGATCTTCCTGCAGCGACAAGATATCCGTTGTCATTATTACATCAACGCTGACTTGCGGATAAGCCTGAGCAAAACGTCCCAGACAGTCACCGAGATTTAGCGTATTGGCAAACCCCTGCAAAACCGTAATACGCAAGTGCCCCTGCGGTGTCACTTGCTGGTCCATCAATTCACCTTGGGCAGTATCCAGGATCTCCAGCGCCTCAATTGCACGCTGGCGATAAACCAGGCCTTCAGGAGTCGGCAGTGCACGACCAGACCCTCGCTGGATAAGCGGTGTACCCAGCTTTTCTTCCAAGCGCGAGATGCGCCGGCTGACAGCCCCTTTGGTCTCGGCCAGGGCCGTCGCAGCCGCGGTAATTGATCCCTGTTCGACAACGGCGCAAAAAGCGCGTAAGTCTCGTAGATTGACGCTGGTTTCCAATTTGACAACCCTGAGTTGAAAATTTGCCATCTAGAATCCCATTTTGGCAACCATTAATCTAGGGATATCAATCAATGAAACACACATGCAAGGTGAACAAATGAAAAATCGCAACTTACTCATTCTGGGTGGCTCCGGTGCTATCGGACGTAAAGTTACTGAATATGCAGTTCAGCGTGGTCATCAGGTAACCTTGGTGGTCCGCAACAAGAACAATGTTGAGCCTCACGAGTCAGTCAAAGTCATAGAAGGTGATGTGTCGGACTACGGGGTATTGGCACAGGTGATACCGGGACAGGACGCGGTTATTTCCTGCCTGGGTATCAAACGTAAGAATGGCAAGAATCCGTGGTCATCACTTGTTTCTCCCAGAAATTTTACCGAGCAGGTTACCCGGAACGTATTAAAGCTCATGGAAAAGTATCAGATCACACGCTTTATTGCGGTCAGCTCTGCAGGGGTAGGAGATAGCCAAAAAGCTATGAGCTTCGCGATGAATAGCCTGGTTCAGCTTAGCAACGTTAAGCTATCGTTCGCCGATCTAGACAAGATGGAACAAGCCATGCGTGCCAGCACACTTGATACGCTTGTTGTCCGTCCGGTTGCTCTGACTGACGCCGAGCAACTACCATCAATCGGCATTGTCGACAAACTTGATATGTCTACGACAATTTCCAGAGCGTCTGTTGCCCTTTGGATAGTCGATGCGGTGACACGACCAGAACGCTTTACTCACCCGACAGAGATGATAGGCAACATTTAGTGCTTTAAGTACTCAGGCCTGCCCATATCACCAAGCGAGTAATCACAAACCCCACCCGGGAAGGTTTGTTTTAGCTCGTCGACCTTTGCCGACAAATCTAAATCGCCATACATACCCTTCTTGATGGCAGCTTCAACAGAAATGGTATGACATTTAAAAATACTCCCCTGCCAGGGTGCGCCTGCTTGTATACGGCTATTGGTATAGATGGGCATAAGCTTGGTACAGGCCCCGTCAGGGTAATGGTTCCAGTTTCCGTTAAAGACCCCCTTGCCTGAAGCAATGACACTGCCGTCTTCGGCAAAACAAGTGTCCTGAGCCAAGGCAGGCTTGGCCATTCGTACTCGTTGCTGGTAGGTAAATTGATCAGGCAATTGTTTTAAGGCCATCAGCCATTTATCCATCACCTCGTAGGCCTGTTCTACGGGATTGTGCTCCTTATCAGAAATCCATATCACATGGTTATGCGTCTGTTTATTGGCACTGAGGATCCGCAAGCGACTGACAAACGATGCCGAGGTATGGTGCATATTCAGATCGTCTTCAAGGTAATGACGACTATCAATTATGGGTAAATCAATACGGCCAATAAAAACCTGACCGTATTCATAGGCCTTGTTGATGGCAGTTACCGAGGCCGAATGGCGTTTCGCCGGCCTCATGTCGGCATTAGTAATATTATGCTCGCCCCATAACGATAGCCAAACAGCAGGCAGTATTCCGCTGGCCCCCATGATACGTTCTGCCTTCATTTCATGAAAAGGCTTCCATGAACCCACCTTGCGGTTCAAATCAATAAACTCATCAAAAGTGATCTGCCCATTCCGCAACGCCTGCAAGCCATATTGGACCCCGACATTATCCCAAGTAGACAAACCGAAACCATGTTCATCATGACCATAGATATGCACCATATCCTGCCAGTAGCTCCAGTTCACCTGCTCAGCAACCGACTCATGGAAATAGGGTTTGATAAAGCCTTGCTTCGGATTGTTAAGATAACTGCTCAGTCCGAAATACCCATTGATGCACTCACTATTTCCCTGCGGAAATTCTGGCTTTTGCCAGCGCAACAACTGATTTAACGGCTGCAGCCAGGCAGCCTTTTGTTTGGCGCCATTGATGGCACGCAGCCCTTCCACATATTGCCTTTTTTGCCAGTCTTCCCATTTTTCTCTATCGCTGGCATGAAAACTGAAATAGTTATTAAGCAGATCGCAATCCAAGGCGTAAGTGGCGACGCTCACCATATCCGGGTACGAGTACAAAGGCAGTAAACCATCGAGTATACCTTGGCTATTTTGACCGATCAGGTACTGTGCCAGGCCGCCACCAGAGCCCCCGATACCAACGGTATACAAGGGATCACCAAACAAGCTGACGAACTGCCTCTTCACCCTTCTTGCGGTATCTTCCGCCAACAACATGTTGTAGCCATAACTGGTTTTATTGCCGCTAGAAGCGATGACTGCATAGCCTTTTTCTAGTTGGGAGAGATGTTTATCAAGTAACTTAGACACCTTTACCCGGCCTTGGCGGAAGCCGATGCCAGAGCCGCCATCAAAACGATAAATCAACTTTTGATTCCAGGCATTGGCACTGGTTTGGCTGCCGATTTCGTCAACATCAATAGGCATCAGGATAGTGTAGATATAACGGTTGATCGTGCCCTGCTCTACCCGAATGAGAAGCTCATTGTCATCAGGTGGCGACTGCTCTATCTCAAGTACCGTTTTGCTGTGAAACGCATTCTCGTTGTCAACTTCGTTAGTGACAAGGACATATGAAAGCCGGGTTTTTATCGCGCAATCTTTAGAGTAGCCAATAATCTCTGAGACGTTTTCTTGATCGTAAACGGGAACACCAAGCCCAATTTGATTATCAATCAGGGGCTGCTCCAAGCCAGAATCGACTGTCATGCAAAAAAAAGGATATTGATTGGGACCGGAATACAGGGACTGAACGGGGCCAACGCCGCCGACTTTAATGGGAAAAGGAAAAATCTCTTCTGGTCGCTGGGTATCACGTATGTGCTGCTCAACCTGGAGAAGGTAGTTCGCTTCGGGAATAGCGATCGCCTTGACTTGTCTGACAGACACACTGTCCTTACTCGCCAGGTAATCAATGATAATCAAGATAAGTAAGACGCCAACCAACCCAAACAGTTTCTTTGTCATAACAGCGATTCATTCTCTGTATCCTATCTACGAGTTTAGCTGCACCACATCTTTCTGTTGACTCGTCGACAAATGAAGGGCATACCATCAGCTCTGAAGGGTGTACTGCTTACTCTTATTTCGACCGCGCTATTTGCAATCTTCGGAATAATTAGGCATAGATATCGTTGTTATAATGGTTAAGCACAAAGTTACTTTCTGTAAGGAATTGCTTAGGGGTTAGGCCAGTAAAGTACTTACAGTCCTTAATAAAGTGAGGCTGGTCGTAATAGCCATGGTCTAAAACAACAGCTGTGTACTGCTGATGATATCCGCTTAACAACGTCCTTAGGGTTGATTGAAAACGTGATGTTCTTTCAAAGTATTTGGCATCGACCCCGGTATAAGCCTTAAATTTACGCTGGAATGTTCGCTCGCTGATATTCAAGCTTCGCTTTATATCAGAAATAACATCAGGGCTGTTTTGGTAATAGACTTTATCTATTGCCCACCCTAATTCAGATGTGCTGGCACATTCAGGCCTTACATGCTGCATTAACCAACTTTCCAATAACGCTATCGCCCCAAGAGTCGATTCTGACTCGATGACCCTCAGCAATAATCCCTTTGGCATTAGTTGGCTGGCCTCTACAACTTGATCAGAAATAGTGGTCAAAGGGATACCAAACAACTGAAAGAAAGCTGCAGACCGAAAACGAATAGACAACAGTTTGGTCGCCCCCATCGTCTTCATCTTGTAAGCAGACTTACGCGGACACATCACTAGCCCGTCTCCAAATTTAAGCTGAGCTGGTTTCGGAGAATCAATTACCAGTGGCGAACCAAGATTAAGCATTATCTCAACCCCAGTTCCCGGCAGTACATCTGGTATCATCAAGGGAGTGTTTTGCTCCCACATCCAATACTGCGTTATATATCCGGCAAGCGGTGAGCTTGGTCTAATTAGTTGTGTTTGCATAGAAAGACTTTAACACACCGCTCCTAGTGCTAATAGAAGCGGTTATTAGCAATCAAGATGAAAACAACTCATCACCGCTGACAAAATCCAGGCAAGGATGTTTATCAAAACGAACAACACCAACGTGCAAGCGAGCACCGGCAGTCTTCACGACTTCAGCGACACCCTGATGGCCAAACCCACCACAGAGCTCTACAGCCTTAATCCCTTCTTCAACCAAAGAATCAATCAGCTCACAAGCTTCTTTATAACCGGATACTGCAATATTCTTTACATGTACTTCCTTGGTACGAACCCACGAATAGTCGACTGACGGGTTTGCTTCTGGTGCGACAAAAATGAACGCGGCTTTGAATACATTTGACATATTTTAGCTTCCTATAGTTGTTGATGGCAGCCATCCTATAGGCAGTCAACAGCCGGGTATTGTAGAAATACGCCAACAGGTACTTACACATCCTCTTCATTATCACTAATGCTACTCGCTCGTTAATTCACACTTATAACGAAGGTAGTGCGTCATTTCCTCCCTACTCACAGGCTTTGCTTTCAAAAAGCCCTGAATATAGTTGCAACCGTAATTATCCAGTACCTCCAACTGGCTTTGTGTCTCGACACCTTCGGCAACAACATTCAATGAGATGGCATGGGACATATGGATGATTGCCCGGCACAGCTGAGCTGACTTATGCCCCTGCTGATCGATATTTCGAATGAAACTATGATCCATTTTTACGATATCAACCGGATATTCGCTTAGCATCGACAAAGAAGAATAACCCGTACCAAAATCATCAAGGTAGATAATCGCCCCCAGTGCTTTTATCTCCTCAAGGGCATTCAAAGTACATGAGGAGTCACTAAGCAGCATCGATTCGGTGATCTCGACACCTAGCAAATGAGCAGGGAAATGGCATTGGCTCAGCGTCTCCCGCAAGGTATTGATGATATGATTCGACTCAAACTGCTTCGCTGATACATTGATATTGATCCGAGGCATTTCAACCAGGGTCTGGCTCTTCCATAGCCTTTCCAATATCTGACAGGCTTGACTCACCACCCAGTCGCCCAGACTCAATATTAGCCCGGTTTCTTCTGCGATCGGGATGAAATCCCCTGGTGAAATCGGCCCATGCTCAGGGTGATTCCAGCGCAGTAGGGCTTCAAACCCCGAGACCTGTTCGGTTTTCAGGCAGTAGATTGGTTGAAAGACCAATGAGAGCTGCTGCTGTTTTACGGCTTTCGTCAGTTCCTGCTCCAACACAAAACGCTGCTTTGCCTGGGTAAACATATCCTCATCGAAAAACACGACTTTCTCGAGCCCGGAGTTCTTGGCTTTATACATCGCCGTATCCGCTTCACGAAGAATATTCGTCACTGAACGCACATGCGATGTCACAACAGACACACCAATACTTGCCCCGAGATGACAGGCTTGACGGTTGAAATAATAAGGTTTTGAAAGTACCAGAGAGAAGTGATCGCCTATCTCCTGAAGCGCTGATTTATCGACAAGATTAGACAGACACACCACAAACTCGTCACCGCCGAAGCGGAAACAAACATCGCCTTTACGAACGCTGGTCTTGAGGCGGCAGGCCACCTGCTGCAGCACCTGATCCCCAATCAAGTGACCCATCGAGTCATTGACAACTTTGAACCTGTCTAAATCGATAAATAATATCGAAAAGCCATCACTGTTGCGCCCCTTGATCTTTGCTAGCTGACGCTCTATCTCTTCATTGAGTGCAGGCCTGTTAAACAGCCCGGTCAGCTCATCTCGAGAAGCCTGAAACTCAAGGCTGCGAGTTTTTTCCTTAACGAGCTGATCCGATATTTTTAACCGGTTGGCATAAAAGCCGACCCCACAAGAAACAGAGACCGTCAGCAACAAGATCAGCACAACAGACGCCGAGGCATAAATCCACATAGTTTGCTGATCTTCCAATACAGAAATCGATATCAGCCAGTTCTGCTCAATCATTGGAACGGCAATTGTTTTGGTATAAGACACTTCCCTATCAAAACTCGAGCGCTTGTCCAACGTAATGTTTTTGTGCGATTCAAAGATAGGCAAGTAAGCCTTGTCATCCAAGTTGGTCACTGCAATATTACGATTATCGGCATTAACTTCATCATGCCAAGTCACACTCAAAAACTCATGAAAGACCACAGTGGCAACGACAAAACCTTGCAGCTTCCCTTCCTCAGACATTACCGGGAGAAATAGTTTCACACCATCATTGCCATTCTCGTTAAAATGACTGGTCGTTATCTGCTGTTGCTCAACAGCCAGCTTCATCGCAGTGGCGTCATTGCAGTTTGTATCCAAACGATGTCCTAAATAATCGCTGGCTTCAAACTGGGGTGAAACGTAAAAGACTGGTAGCGTCGCTTGCCCGAGCCAGGCAGCACAAGGCATCGAGACAGATTGACTGGGTACAAGTTGGTAACCCAATAAACCTGTTGCTCTGGCCTTTCGTTCAAACAGTTCAACGTCGGCAAGGTCTAGAAGCGGAACCCAAAACACCGAGTTAATGCCTGAACCTATCCCGGTACGATTACCTAAAAAATGTTGAAACTGATCCTGAGTCGGATTATTGCCGTTTTGCAAAAAATGATGGGTCGAGTAAAGCAGCTCAGACAGGGAACGCATCGACTGTTCAAGTGATTTAACTTTGGTATGAAATTGAATTTCAACCTGATGGTGTAATCTTCTCGACTCGTAGAATTCAACTGTGAGAGAACTAACAAACGCGGCAACAATACCAATCATCCAAATATAAACAGATGATTTATGAACAAACGAAAACTTCAATGTAACCTAACTCAGACAGTGATATGCAGAATTATTGATAATATACATAAACATACCTTTCGCAAATGATAAGTGTTATCAATATTCTATACTGTTATCTAAGTTGAACTTTTCACAGAACGACAGCTGAAGAATGAAAGTCTCTAGCGTCAACTTATCTAATATTCCAGAACCGGATAAAGCAGATCCACTCGACACAGTATTTGCGTACCACGAGCGCACCAAACATCATTTTCACCGTTTCGCCGAAGGACCTGATGGTCTGGACTGGGCCAGCCAGCCCCATCCCTTCCGGCGTTTCCTGGGTGCGCCTGAAACACAACTCCTGTTGCCCGACAGCGATACAACTCCTGACTACGACGCCTTCTTCAACGGACAAAGCGTTAAGAGCCAGCCGCTCAGCCTCCAAAGCCTGTCCCAATTTTTCTATTATTCGCTGGCGCTTTCAGCCTGGAAAAGCTGCTTCGGCAACCGCTGGTCACTTAGGGTCAACCCATCGAGCGGTAACTTACACCCGACAGAATGCTATCTGCTCACCGATACCGTCCCAGAGATTTCTCCACTCCCCGGGGTCTACCATTACTATCCTCTGCGCCACCAACTGGAGTGCCGACTAGAGCTTCAAGAATCAGACTGGAAACAGCTCACAAATGGCTTAACTAACGGCTCGTATACTACCGAAGCCTTGCCGGAAGGCAGTTTTCTCATTGCCCTGTGCTCCATTCACTGGCGGGAGTCATGGAAATACGGCGAACGTGCCTTTCGCTACTGCCAGCACGATTGCGGCCATGCATTGGCCGCAACGACCATTGCCGCGGGTTTAATGGGCTGGCAGCTCACGCTTATTGAAGGAATTTCGGATGCCGAACTCGTTCACGTGCTCGGCGTTGATCGTGACGACGACTATCCCAACCAGCAAGAACGTGAAGCTCCCGATCTGCTTGCTGTTGTCTCACCCGCCGGAACATCCATTAACCTCGACTGGCGACCACCCCCTGAAACCCTCAATGCGTTGACGGCAAGAAAATGGCTAGGCAAGGCCAACCTGCTTAGTAGCAGTCACAAACTTTGGCCGTGGATAGATAAAGCGACCGCAGCCTGCGAAAAACCGACAACGGAGAGTCACATAAGTGAGCACTTGCAATCTTTCAACCCAAGAAAAATAGAGACCACCAGCGACTCCGAGTCACCTTTATCGTACTCAGGTTCAAGCATAACACGCCGTACCGGTTCAATCATCCGGCAGCGTCGCAGCGCACTGGATATGGATGGCAAAACCCGTATTGAAAAAGCAATATTCTACCAAATCCTAGACCGTACCTTACCCGGGCAAAACACCAGGCTATTTTCGGCAACAACCTGGGTTCATCTCGGCCTGTTTGTTCACCGTATCGACGGACTACAACCCGGCTTGTATCTGCTGCTCAGAGACCCGGCTAAAACCGAACAGTTAAGAGCACTGATGAGCGAAACCTTCATCTGGCAAAGGCCACCAGACTGCCCTGAAAGTTTATCGCTTTACTGCCTGTTACCAGCCGATGCACAAGAAGCTGCCAAGCTCTTAAGTTGTCACCAGGAGATTGCCAGTGGCGGCGTGTTCAGTTGCGCCATGCTGGCAGAATTTGAACAACCTCTGAGGCAGCTCGGGACATGGTGGTATAGAAGGTTGTATTGGGAAACTGGAATCATTGGCCAGATGCTGTATCTGGAAGCCGAGGCCAAAGGCATTCGCGCCACTGGCATCGGCTGTTATTTCGATGATCCCGTCCATGAGGTCTTCGGGTTAAAAGATCGGAGCTATCAGAGCCTCTATCACTTTACGATGGGCGGACCGGTTGAAGACACACGCTTGGAAACGCTGCCCGCCTATCACTTCATGGCGGGGAAAGACAATCATACCTTGAACTGATTCACTATCTGCTCCTGATCCACAGAAAGCTGCTGAAGTTCAGTACTTAATAAGGCTGATGACTCCGCCTCTTGACGAATAACATGGCTCGCTTTTCTGATACTAGCCACATTAAGGTTGATTTCATTTGAGACAGTACACTGTTCAGAGGCCGCCTTAGCATTTTCACTACCCATTTCAGTGATACGCTGAATATGCTTTGCTATATCAGATAAAGCCAGGGTCATCTCATTAACTTGTTCAACAGCCTTACTTGCTTTGTCATTACCACTACTAATAGCATCGACTACCTCACGGGTACCTGACTGAATCTGTTCAACAACCCCTCTGATCTCACCAATTGAGTCTTGCGTTCGTTCAGCAAGACTTCTTACTTCACTAGCCACCACAGCAAACCCACGCCCCTGCTCTCCAGCTCGAGCTGCTTCAATTGCAGCATTAAGTGCCAACAAATTAGTTTGCTCAGCAATTCCTTGGATCACTGTCAGAATGGACTCGATATTCTCACTATCAACAACTAGTCGGTCTATTAACGGCATTGCTGCTGATACATCATAAACTAAGCTCTCTACTGCTTGTGTGGTAGACCCAGCAACATGTTGCCCATTTATTGCAGCTTGTTGCGCTTCTTTTGCTGATATAGCACCTTGTCCAGCATTTTCGGCAACTAAATTAGCTGTTGCTGTCATCTGCTCAAGAGCTATCGCAACTTGCTCTACAGCTAAAAATTGCTGCTGGCTATTATCACTCGTACGTCCAGCGATATCTGATGTACGCTCAGAGGTTATCTGAATACTATCCACTGACTTTCCGATATGTTGCACCGTAAGCTGTAATTTCTCGATAAACTGATTAAACCAAGATACTAATAAACCGATTTCATCTTCACCATCGGCTTTTAGGCGCTGAGTTAGGTCCCATTCACCTGAAGCAATACCTTGTATATGATGTGCAAGTTGATTGATAGGTTTTACCAAATAATAGGATGCTATCCAAATTAGTAATAATGTTATTAATGCTATTACTACAGCACCTATTAGCTGCAATTGTGCTGCTTCAACATTGTATTGCGCTACTTTATTGTCTAAATCTATAGCCCTAGACATTACATTTTTCAGCGGAACACTGAACCCCACCCCCCAAGGAGATGCATTACCGCTAAGAGTTACAGGGACAATAGCCTGAAGAGTTTTGTTATTTTCATTCCAGCTAATTCGAGTTTGTTTCTGTTGCAACCAACTTTTTATACTAACCTGTTGACCAAATGGTAGTTCTTGTACCAACTTCCCAAGTTGAGATTTGTCTTGGTCATAAGCAGCTATCACCCCGTCTTGGCCAAATAGCACTGCATGACCTTGTCCATTATAAAAACTACTATCAACGGCATCGATCAAAACTTGTAACGATTGCAAAGAAAGATCAATCCCCACAGTACCGAGTAATTCACCATTCTCGAGTAAAGGAAAAGTCACAGCTGTCATCAATACCTCCTCCGAACCAGCCCTATCTAGAAAAGGATTAAGAATACAAGGCTGACGCGTTCTAACTGAGCAGGCATACCATTCATTCTTGGCGCGCCCAAACGATCCAGGAGTAGTATCAGTAATATATTCTTCCTCCAAATCACCTAGCTCAATATTGCCATTTTCAGTTCGAACCCAGTAAGGAGAAAAACGGCCCACATTATTAGAAGCAAGTTCGACATTATCAACATAAAGGTTATCATCACTCAATACATTAGGTTCTAATACGATAAACATGCCAAGTATATCTGTCTGCTGTTCTACTAGCCGCTTGATATAGTGGTTAAAAGACAACCGAAATTCTTTACTTGAGGCTTCACTGTCCTTAACTTGATTAAGCATAAACAAAACACTTTGAGCTAGCATATCTACGCGATTGTAATTCTTGTCTAAAACAGCCTTTACCTTCATCGCTTGCTCTGAAGCCAAAGTAGCAACATATTCCTTTGCTGTTTTCTTCTGATTAACCGATGTTTGTTCACGCACTAAAGATTGAGTTTGCTTTGACTGATATACAGAAAAGCTCACAAGCCCAGAAAACGCAATAAAAAGACAAAAACCTGCGAGTAAAGTGAATTTCCATCTAACAGATAAGTTTTTCATTTATTGAACCTATTCTTAAATATCGTATTATAATTATCTTGCCAATTAATAAATTTCATCAACGAATGCTTCATAATATAAATCCAACATTTAGAATTATTCGTTGCTAATTATAGGTCAATATTAAAATTGCTTATTTATTAAATACAACCCATAAAATAAGAGTTTTTATATTCGGATTCTACATGTATCCAAAATACTAACAACGTGTGAGATGGAAAAAGACTATTACCAATAAGTAACAATTATTCATTAACACGAGGTAATAGAAGTGTTATTATATGTGGTCACATATAATAATATGCAACCACGTAAATAATAATTTAGTAAAGTATGGCTTGTTAATTTAATCTAAGACATAGGGTACTAATTGCAAAATCACCGTATGTTGATTGACTAATTGCTATATACAGCCAAACCCCCAATTGAGGCAAGTGAGGTTACCCGTGGGACATAAGGTACTAATCGTTGAGGATGATCAGCTTAGCGCCCATATGCTGCAGTTACATCTGTCCAGAAAAGGCTATCATATACAAGTTGTTTACAATGGTACGCAGGCGCTAGAAGCAATACAGTCCTTTCAACCAGATATTTTATTACTAGATCTTATGTTGCCTGGACTCAGTGGGGCAGAGATCTGCCGCCGCGCCCGCACTTTCTTCGATGGCCTGATAATCGTTATTACCGCCTCGATTGACGAATTCAGTGAGATCAATCTTTTGAAATATGGTGCTGACGACTATATCACCAAACCAATAAAAGCCAATATCCTTCTGGCCAGGTTAGAAGCACGACTTAGGCGGATGCCAGCAAAAGAAACTAACCATGCCTCCAAGCACAAGCTACAGTTAAACAATACCTCTAGGCGGCTACTCTATAACAACCGGGAGGTTAAACTTACTACTTCAGAGTTCGAAGTATTTTCTATACTATATGCCAATTTTGGCCATATAGTCTCACGTGAGGAATGCTGTAAGGCTGTCAGAGGCATTGAGTACGACAGGCGTGACCGCACAGTAGATATGCGGATATCCTGCCTACGTAAAAACCTGCAACAACACGACATAAAAGATATAGTTATCAAGACTATTAGAAACAAAGGATATGTGCTTATCGATACTTAAACACTATAGTTCAGTATTCAATCTATATGTCCATAAGCCTTATACTAACCAAAGCAATAATTATTATACTCAAGAGCCAGCTCTTCTATGCCAGCACCGAAGCTGCACAGCTTCATTCCCAATCCATTGTTATTAAAATTAAATATAATAGCTAATGCTGCCAAGCTCTTAAGATGAGAAAATAAGATCACTAGCCTAGCGCAATTATCCCCTCAAGGTAATAATGGTTAAATATTGCAGGGTAGATATACTCTACCCCACAAGCCCATTAACAGGAGCATCTAAATAGCACTATTTCCAGAACTCCAACGAAACTAGCTTACTTTGGTATTTTGCCACCGCATCATCATACCGCTTCTTCATAGCGCTAAAGTCTGCTTCACTCAAATCGGCAACAGAGTTATTTGACAGTTTAGCCACTGCAGTACTAACAGCAATTGCACTAGCCTTAAGTTCACTCGGCTTTATTTTTTTACCGCCATCATTTTCTAATTCGCCATAGACTTTCTTAGGGTAAGTGGATAAATCACTTGGCGGATTTGTGCAATCAGCCCCCATCACATAGCCTTGAAAACGTTCGATCTGACTTTTTCCATCTTTAATCTGACTAATCATACACGCATCAGGGCTAAGTCCAACCAGTCTATTGGCGTTATTAAAATTATAGCTAAGCAAATCATCCAGACTAGAAGTAGAATATGTGTCTTTTACCTTATTCAAGTTATCAGTCGATTTCTGATAACGGCTGACCAACTCAACGATTGGCGTGTCATCTAGAACCTGTACCTTGTCTTTAATAGCCCAATAGTAAGGCTTATTGACGTTAGCCACTGTGGCTGTAGGGCCAAAGGTATAGGAAAAAGCGTTAACTTCTATAGCACCATTAAAAGTAAAACCTTCTGACCACTGATACTCTTTATGTCCGACTTTATTCAGTGATGTATCAGCATCACCATAATCACTATAGTGTTCGATATTATAAACACCCGCGGAACGTTTGATGATAGCCCAATCCCCAATCAGTTTACCGTTAAACCGGAACAGATAGCGGCTCTGCATGGTGTTGCCACTGGCATCAATCTCTTCGATATAATATTGGCTCTTATCCCCGCTGCCGTAACGCTTAAAGAAAACCAGACTGCCGTCAGTTTTTTTTGCCATCACTTTATGAATATTGTCGATACTGAAACTACACCCTGTACCCGAAGATTCAATCTCAAACGCCACCTTAGCGCCATCTTTTTCGATAACACACACCATACCCTCATAATCAAAATTAGTTAACAGGAGTGGTGATATGCTGCTAGCCGCTGCCAATGATGTAATATCACTTAATTGTTGAGGGGAGTTGCTTACCGACAGATTCTTTATGGCATGGTCAAGGTTAAGAAACTCTACCTTATTCTGATTTATTTTATTGGTAATATAGGCGATAGATGATTTGGATTTATAGTAACCCTGCAGGTTTTGTAACTCATACGCCTGTGCCGAAGTCGCAATTAGCAGAGTTAACAATGGAATATTTTTATACATTATCATCTTCCTCTAGTTAAAACTATCTGGGGCAGCAAAACCAGTCAGGCTGCCACTCGCAGTGAAGGCCACACTACCAAGACTAGCAACTTGTGCCTCGGACAGTTTCAAATCACTTCGCGCCATCAATTCAAAAGTTTGACTAGACGACACAGCACTCCCACCATCTGAGCCGCTATCACCAGATCCACTATCGCAAGCGGAAAGCAGTATTGTTAGAGTAAGAATCAGCCACTTTTTCATTAGGTTACCTATCTTTGACATTATTGGATTAAAAGTGGCTGTAAATTGTATTTTATTCATACCACTTTAAGGTGGATATTCTACTCAACAACCAAAGAGGACAGCAGAAATGCTTACAAAGAATTACAATAAGGCTAACAATGGTTTCAGAAGGCCTGACGGATTATGTTCGCTCTTCAAACTATTAGGGCTGTTATTAATATTGAAATCACGACCTACTACAAGAGTCCGTTAATCAGCAGTGCTAAGTTTAAATTGATGCCTATAGAACAGTCGATTAGATTAATAAAGATAAGTTAGAAACCATTTGCCCCAAACCTGAATAACTAGCACTTTTTGCATTGATTGCCTTTTGCCTGAAAATCCATAATATTGCCGTGCTTATCAATCGAAAGCTCACAGCATTCTCTAAACAGCATGTTCATCTTGTCGCGGCTTTTTTGTACCCGCGACTTGAGAGTCGTGTACTTTATGCCGTTTTTCTCGGCATACTCTTTCTGCGACTGGCCATGAATATCAATGGCTGTCAGCATTTCTGCCTCATCTTCCGGCAAAGCCTGGATAAATGGCAGTACACACTTCGACAATTGTTGATGAACCGTCACATCTCCTTCGGTATACCACAGTTCATCCTGAGTAAGCGCTTTCCCCTTCGCCCTTTTACGATAAAAATCGATTATCGAGTTATTGGCTACCTGAAAAAGCCAGGACTTAACCTTCTTGGTCTCTTTCACGTCACTAAGGTTGTGATAGGTCTTGATCAGGATTTCCTGAAGAAGGTCATCGACATCATCTGGGTTGGAAACATTGGAGTGCAAAAATGCCTTCAAGCTCGCTCGATACTCGTTCCAAATCGCATCCAGGTTCATTTTTTCTCTCTTAAACACGAAAAGGTTATGAGCCCAAAGGCTCATAACCTAGTTTGTTATTATCAGTCTATGTACAGACGTTATGATAGCAGCCTATTACCCGCAGCAGCTGCTTGAAGCGCAAGCGCTGCTTTGCTGAACATCGTTACCGGTCCCCAGGTAAGTATTGGACAGGTAGAAATCAGTAAATAGTTCTTCAAAATCTGCCGATACCGTTTTGTCCGCAAGGCCTGTTTTCAGTAGGGCCGATTGCCAAGCCTGAGTTTTTGGCAACCCACACAGGAAATCAAAGTCAGTATGCTTCTTAATAATAGCCGCACGGTGCAACAATGGCAGCCAGGCCAGGTCAACATTGCTAAGCGCATCTGATTTGAAGAACTTCGTCTCCCCTGACAGGTGTGCTTCAACTTTGGCAAACACCTTGGTGAACCTCTCGACGCGCTCTTCGAATGTCGCCTTTTCTTTGCTGCCCATTGTACTGCACTGAACCAGGTAGTTTTTCGAACCCAGGTAGCTCCAGGCACGATCAAGCGCACGCAGCTCATTGGTCACACCATCTTCGATAGGACCGAACTCGTCTTCGATATACTCGATGATGGCATCTGATTCAAATAGCGCCGTTCCAGACTCAGTCACCAACACTGGAACCTGGCCGTTCGGTGCCAAATCAAGAAACCACTGAGGCTTGTCTTTCAGGCTAATGTATTCAATTTCGTATGGAATTTGCTTGGCTTCCAATGCTGCAGTAACACGCTGTACAAACGGGCAGATTTTAAAACTAATTACTTTGATCATCTTGAACTCTAACTCTCATCTTGTGCTAAGTACCTATAAGACGAGCAGCCGACAAAAAAGACGAAAAAAAGTGAAATTTTTTCCTGCCAGAATTCATTAGTCGCGGCCATACCGTAAAAGCGGCTAGAGCTTGCTTCTGATATTGGCACTGATACTCTCTGAATCACTGGCGTAAAGACTGCATTTCTTCAGCGCTTTGAGCACATCAATATTCTTTCCCAAATACTCGAAGACAACCTTGGTCGACATCGGCGTTCTCGCTCCCGATGCAGCCACACCAATTTTCATTCCTTCCAGAAGAGAGACCCGGTGCTGAAAGCTAGGGAAGAGGATCGTTTCCACAATTTCGTTCTGGGTTAATGACTCATAATCAACCAGGAAAATCCTGTCATTGAGGAAAAAAGACATGCCCTGGTACTTACAATAACTGGTTTGACCAAATTCGCCCTCAGCCGTGAGTCGCTCTGTACGTTGATGGTAGATCCCACCTTGCTTGCGCTCAATACAAACCAAACCTTTGAGAATGTTGCCCGGTGAGGACATCGAATAATAATACTCATAGTAATACCCCAGATAGGGTTCGAACATTTCGATATTTTGTTCACTCAACTGACTAATATGCGATGAGAAAGGGTGATGCAGTGCTTGGGTATTCCCGTCCGCCCGACTATTTACCAATGAAACAAATTGATCATGAGGTAATGATAATTCAGCTTTGCTCAAGCCAAAATAATCACAAATCTGGCGCATATTGTAACTTCGAGGACAATTGTCGCCATTTAAATATCGGTTAAATTGCTGCCGGTTAATGCCGATCCCGCGACATATTTCAGCGATAGACGGGTAGAAACTACAGAGATATTTCAAATTGTGATGTAGGCTCATTTTAAAAACCTTGTTTTTTTAGCTATTAATCAACCACTTAAAAACTGACATTCGTAAAGTGAAGCATACCTAACGTCACTATACGTCAGTTAAGTCAACATTACGGAATTATCTTGATTCATTTTTATTGTTGTAATCATTCCCGCAGTAACTCAACACCCAGTAAAACCGGACTTTCAAATTATTAAGCGGAAGCAAATATATATCACTGAGGGAAAAATTATGAAAGATCAGCAATTACGTTTTTATGGTGGGCCGTGGGTTTCTTTTACCCCGATACTCATCTTTGTTGTTATTGCTATTTACGTAGCAACCACAGTTGCAGGCGGTTCCATTCAAGGCATGTGGGTCGGTGCCATTATTGGTTTGCTTGTTTCTTTCCTGCTCGCAAAAGATAAAGCCATTTTTGGCAAAACTGTGTTAAAAGGTATGGGATCTGAAACGGCAATCGCACCCGTTGCCTGCTGGATATTTGCCGGTATTTTTGCAACCGTGTTACGTGATTCCGGCCTGGTAAACGGTATTTTATGGGCGGCCTACCATACTGGCACCAGTGGCACGATGTTTATTGTTATTACCTTTTTTGCCAGTGCCCTTTTTGCCACTGCCGCCGGTACCGGATTTGGCACCATCACCGCCGGTATGGGGATGCTCTATCCGGCGGGCGTACTGCTAGGTGCCGACCCGGCAATATTGGCCGGAGCCATTATTGGCGGCGGTGCCTTTGGTGACAACCTAGCGCCGATCTCCGACACGACAATCTCTGCTGCCACTTCACAAAATACCGATATAGGCGGCGTGGTAAAACACCGTATTCGCTATGTCATCCCTGCAGCAGCAATGACGATTATTACTATGGTTGCATTGAGCGCATTCCAGTCGACATCTGCAGGCGCCGTTCCCCTCGAGAAGATCCAGGATGTGATGGATCCAAGAGGTTTATGGATGCTACTACCTGCTGCCGCAACCATTTATACCGCAATTAAGAAGGGTGACATTGTTTTTGCCACTATCATAGGCATTTTACTCGGCTCAGTCGTTTCAATCCTTACCGGCCTCAACACCCTTGGCAATATTATTGCGGTCGACGGCGGCTTACTGCTACGCGGGGTCTCTGGCTGGATGGCTGACCTGTGTATCCTGGTTATCCTACTGTCTGCCGGTATCCAGATGATGCTAGACGGTGGCGGAAGCCAACGCCTGCTTGAGGCATTTGGTAATGTCAAAAATGCGCGCGCCTATGAGATCATCTCGGGCTTTCTGGCATTGGTAATGTCTTCGCTGATGAGTATCAACGCTCCTGCAATCCTGGCTGTCGGGCTGTCATTTGCCAAGCCGATGGGAGAAAAGTTTGGCGTCTCTCCTTACCGCCGGGCCAATGTGATCGGTAACCTTGCCTGCACCCTGGTCTACTCACTGCCATGGTCCGCGGCACTGCTGCTTGCGGCAAGCTTATCGCAACAAGCAAGCGAGAGCTTCGCAGGTGTTCCTGCCCTGTCACCTCTAGAGCTGACCCCTATGGTTTTATATGCCTGGTTTATGCTAGCTACCATGATTTTCGCTATTTTCACTGGCTGGGGGCGTGGCGAACTTGAAGCCCCTGAACTAAAAGTGAATGAAGCAGTTTGACCTTATTAGCACCTTCTATCCTTGGAGAAACACATGAGCAACCTTAATAGTGAGCACAAGATACAGCTTGTCGTTACCGGAGGCACGATTGATTCATTTTACGATACCGACAAATGCACCACGGTATGCCATGATGAAACGGCCATTCCTGACTTCCTGGCTAAGTTTGCAGGGATTACCGAGCAAGAGTGCGAATTGTTCAGCGCTTGCATGAAAGATAGCCGGGAGATCACCGACGAAGACATACAAGCCGTAAGTAATGCCATTATTAATAGCAACTGTTCTCGCCATATTGTCACCCATGGCACCTTTACGCTGTTCGACAGCGCTCGAAAACTCATGGCAATGCTGCCGGAAGAACATGGACAAACTATCGTTTTCACAGGTGCTATGTGGCCTTTGGTCGGCTTCTCCCCCAACGATGCAGGATTTAACCTAGGCTCGGCCTTTGTTGCTGCTCGCTTGGCAGCACCGGGGATCTATATCGCCTTTAACGGCAAACTATACCTGCCAACGGACCAGGAAGGCCTGCACTAAGTTCTCCTCCGCATATATCAAAGCCCATTGGCGGCATCGCAATGGGCTCTATTCCTATCTATATCAGTGTTGCAGCTTAGCCTTGGCGCTTTTTATCAAGGAAGAAAAAGTTATACAACCCTATTTTTCAGATGTGAAATATATCCATCCAATTATTGAGACATTTCTCACTGAAATACATACGCATATATCTATAAAGTAACTCCTCAAAAATGCAGGTACATATTTATAAAATGTACCTACTAATAATAAACGAAGTAAAACATGCGACACTTTATATATTTCCTTATTTTCATCTCTGGCAGTGTGTTGGCTGATACCAACAGCCATAGACAATTGGCTGAAGAACTTTATAAAGCAATGAATGTTGAGGCATCGATTAATCTTTCAGAACAAAACATGAGAAATATATCTTCCCGGCAGTTAGCCGAATATAATGCGCCTACTGAAGCTAAAGTGATAATGCAGGAGTATATGAATAAACAAGTATCCGTACAGATGGAAGTATTAAGATCAGTTAAATTTCATGACGCCTACATGGATTCCTACATGAAATTATTCACAGAAAAGGAAATTAAAACCATTCTCGACTTTTATACTTCTCCAACAGGATTAAAATTCTTAAAAAGTAACTTGGAGATGCAACAGATTTTTGCCAAAGTCGCAGAAGAAGTAAGTGTCGAAATGAAAGTAACAGAACGATTACTAAAGCTACGAAAAGAACTTGATGAGAAATTGGAACAAGTTAAAAATACTAATTTTCAAAATATTAATATTAACTGATAAAATAAATACTCTCAGTTTCATTTCATAAAATACTCCCGTGGCGAGCAGGCGAAATACTGTTGGAAGGCATGAGCAAAAGCCGACGGCGAGCTATAGCCGACATCCAAAGCAACCTGAGTCACGGGCCTACCTTGTTCAAGCAAGGTCAGCGAATACAACAACCTTAGCCTCTGTCGCCATTCTCTAAACCCTAGCCCGGTTTCTGATAGAAAAATCCGGGTCAGAGTCCGGCTCGACATACCCAGCCTGTTGGCCCATTGCTGCATGCTCAGATCGTTGTCCGGACTGAGTTGCAGCGTTTCAACCATTTCCCCTAGACGGGCATCTTTCGGCATCAATAGCGATAATGCAGTCTGGGGCTGGGCACTCAGTTGCTCCAGCAGCACCGTCAATAAGTTGTAGTCAGGCTGTTGCCACTCAGAGTCAACGTCACAGCGGGCAACAATGGCCAATATCAGCTCTCGGATCAGGTTGGTGATATTAACGACCTTGCACACATGTCCAACACCTTCGACTTGATCCGGGCGAAAGTAAAGGCTTCGAAACTTAGCGCCGCTTGGTGCAAACGTCCGATGCACACAACCGGGCGGAAGCCAAACCGCCCGTTGCGGTGGCACCACCATCGCCTGGTCGCTCACATCAACATTTAGCACCCCTTCAGAGGCATACATCAGCTGATACCAGGTATGGCTATGAAAGGATCCTTGGTGTCCCAAAGGCATATCGACTTGCCGCGCAAGCACCCGTTTATCACCGGCCTCAGCGATTTGCTCGTTGGAGCCTCGGAAAGACAGCCCGATTTTTTCTCCATTTTGTCCGTTTAGCGACATAAGTTGACCCATCGTCGAAAGTCAGCCACCAACATACTTGATAACCTATTCAGCATCAAATCCCATGCGATCAGGACCGCCAATGAAAACCACATCGCACAAAAAACCATGGCAGACGCCACAAACCTTTTTAATTCTCATCTCTATCATTGTGCCTATCGCCTTTGCCAGCTGGCAGGCGCTGCTCAACAACTTTGTTATTGAGAAAGCCGCTTTTACCGGTGCTGACATCGGTATATTGCAAAGCGTACGCGAAATCCCGGGCTTTCTGGCCTTTACCGCCGTCTTTATGCTGCTGTTTATCAAAGAACAAAAGTTCATCGTTCTCTCTTTGGCCATGCTAGCCACGGGTGTCGCCATTACCGGGTTCTTTCCATCCTTTGCCGGGCTACTGTGTACAACCTTGCTAATGTCCGTCGGCTTTCACTATTTTGAAACCCTGAAACAGTCGCTGTCCCTGCAGTGGTTGTCCAAAGATCAGGCACCCGAGGTGCTGGGTAAGCTCATCTCGATTGGTGCGCTGGCATCGCTGATCACCTATGCCTGCCTGTGGGTGTTGCTTGAACAACTGGCCCTGGACTTTAAATGGGTATACCTCATTGCCGGTGCCGTATCCCTTAGCCTAGTCATCTTTATCTGGTTAGGATTCCCCACCTTTGAGGCCAAAACCGCTCAGCATAAGAAACTCATCTTGCGTAAACGATACTGGCTCTATTACGCCCTCACCTTTATGAGCGGTGCCAGAAGGCAGATTTTTACCGTTTTCGCCGGCTTCCTAATGGTCGAGAAATTCGGCTACTCTGCCGCCGACATCGCACTGCTGTTTTTGATTAATCACTTATTCAATTGGTTGTTTGCTAAAAAAATCGGTCAACTAATAGGTAAAGTTGGCGAAAGAAAAGCGCTGATATTCGAATACATCGGCCTGATACTGGTCTTTGTCAGCTATGCCTTTGTCGAGTCCGCCCAATGGGCTGCAGGGCTGTATGTCATCGACCACCTGTTCTTTGCACTGGCGCTCGCTATCAAGACTTATTTCCAGAAAATTGCCGATCCGGCTGATATTGCCTCAACCGCTGGCGTCGCCTTTACTATCAACCACATTGCAGCTGTTGTCATACCGGTAGGGTTTGGTTTGCTGTGGTTAGTCTCGCCGGCTAGCGTCTTTATTGCCGGTGCCTTGATGGCAGGCCTGTCGCTGATACTGGCATTCAACATTCCGTCTCAGCCGGAGCAAGGCAATGAGGTGATAAAATTGAGATGGGCTTAAGTTTACACCTAACGTCATAGTCTGAGGCCTGACTTCAGTCCGATCACCCGCAACGTCCTTAGCACCTTTTAACAAGTCACTAAAGACTCTCTGAGATTATACGCCGCCTTAACCCGGTTAAGGTGGTGCTAACCCCCGCCTCACACTTTTACTACTCATTTGTTTTTTAAAAGATTTGGTATTGATTCCATCAATCTACCCAAAGAGAGATATCGAACCTATCTAAATAAGGGGCAAGGAAAAAACCGATTAATGCCGAGGCAAAGGTTGCTCTACCCGCAATATAACCAATATGTTCGGGCTTCATATTAAGGTATTTAACAAAGTCTGCCCCCAATGGCATCACCATCATAAGAGTGCCGATTGACAACATGTTAATAAGCAGAGCTAAGCGTAATACACGTGATTGAGTTGTTCGATTATCGTCCATAATATCACGTTCTAATTAATAATTAGCGCGATTGTAACGACTCCTACACCTCAAAACAATGAATAGGAATCATTATCAACTTTGAGTGAACGCTTGTACCATCTCTTCTTCTTGCCGCAGGTGCACCGTAAAGGCACTGCCAGCCGATAAATTTGCCGTTAAGCGTTTTCTTAGCACTAGCGTCAGGTTTTCCCGCCCCATCGCAACAACTTCGGCATCCAGGAAATCAAAATAGGCCTTTACCTGCGGGTACAAAGCCTTAAACAAGCTCTCTTTTGCCGAGAATACAGCGGTTAACCCTTCCGCGAAACTCACATAATGGTTCATGATGAGATTATATTCGGCATCATTAATAATCGTACTCTTGACAGAGTTAGCCGTACTGTCTGACATACACTGCTCAATATCAATACCGATACCTTGCTCTGCTATCTCAAGCGGTTGAACAATACAAACCGCACGATTGTTGCTATGGCTGATCGATCCCGTCGTTCCCTCCGGCCATAACGGAGCCCGATGTTGGCCAATACCGACCTGAGTCTCCCGTCCCCCTAAGGCAGCCAAACAACGCTTTGCCAAATATCGTCCAGCTATAAATTCGGCCTGACGCTTCGTCACCGCTCTATGCAAACTCTCCGGAAATTCAACGCCCAGTTGTTGCGCCGATTGTGCTGTAAACAACTCAGGATCAAAACGACACTGATAACCAACACCGACAAAATCGGGAGTGACGATAGGCGAGATATGGGAAATATAAGGAGTTAGCATAATAAAAGTGCTTCCATGACTTAGAAGCAGACATCATAGCAAGGGGATTGTATCAACCGCTATAGTGTTGAATTGACGCTGGACTTTAAATGCGAGGCAGCGCTTTGAATTAATTTCACCCTATCTTTTCTTTGCCAAGCAGCTGATGCAAAAAAGCCAGCAATTAAGCTGGCTTTTCTAAATGTGGCGGAGAGATAGGGATTTGAAAGCTATACCTACCGCAAAAAACAAAAATTAACCGTTATATATCAGCAATATATATGAAGAATGTAAAGTATTAATTGTCAATTCTTTTAGTCAGTTGACATTACACTCTTTTCTATCTGGGTTCAACCACAACGATACCATCTTCACCGCTCATCAAACCATTTTAGATAATCAGGCTCGCTAGTCATATTTACGATATAGGCGTATAGAGTTTCAAATCGATGACTACCTCCTAATCGTTCTACAGAAAATAGGGGGATAAATCGGTAATAACTCAACGCACCCTCTATATAAATAAAATTTATCAGGTGGTTACCCAACGAAAGTCCCATAGGGCAGACAAGTTGTCGGAATGGTCAATAAATAAGACAAGGACACAGAAGCACATGCAGGAATGCTCGCAGTATCCGTGCTAATCGTCGGGCCAAGCACTCAGAACTGTTATATGGGTGCGCAATACATACGAACTCACTATCATCGTATTTCGCAAAGCGGCGTCAATTAAAAGTGGTCGCCCAACCGACGACAGTTAGATTTGCCCGAGCCCAAGCTGCCTAAAAGAGAGCAAAGTTTCAGTTTCGAATGAGTAAAGGCTGAGGCCTTGTATATCTAGACCCAGTTAACGGTGACGTTTATCCCTAGCACCTGTCATCACGGGGGGTATTAGTGGCAGCTCATAATAGGCTGCCACCAGTTCAAGGTTTTTCCATAATCGTTAAAGATAATCACCTTAAATCGAGCATCAAGATAACTCCAAATGCAATAGAAACGTCACGGTATATCAAAATATATAAACGGCTCCTGAGTCTAATGCATTATTATCTTGCTGATTGCCATTCACATCCGTGCTTTCCGAGTCTTCAAGATAAGCGCTGACCGCTAGAGCATGACCACTGGATGATATTGATACGCTGTAACCAAATACATCTGCACTTTCACTATTTGAAGATTTGTAGTATGAAGATTCCATCCATGAATTGCCGTCATAATGATAGAGATACGCAGCCCCAGAAGCGCCAGCGCTGTTATCTGATGAGGACAAGGTAATTCCTGTCTCCATTGAACTTTCTTGAATTGCACCGACAGCAAGCCAATCCCCATTTTCAGACAAGGAGACGTCGAAGCCAAAATAATCACCCGCGTCCGTATTCGATGCTTTGATATACGCCTCTTGCCCCCAAGATTGGCCACTAAAACGATAGAGGTACACTGCTCCTGCATCTGCTGCGGTATTATCGAGCTCATCACCATTAATCGAGGTACTGCGTGAGTCTTCACCAGGTGAACCTACAGCCAGCGTTTCACCATCACCAGAGAGAGAAATACTGATACCAAAATAATCGTCCGTGTCCGTATTCGAGGCTTTTATATAAGTCTGTTGTGACCAAGCTTGCCCATCATAGTCGTACACATACACAGCGCCAGAATCACTAGCTGAATCATTCGTTTCATCACCATTAACTCCTGTTGCGTCAGAAGATTCGCCTGTAGCAGACACAGCTAGTCGGCTCCCGTCGTTTGACAACGATAAAGCGCTTCCAAACGCATCATCTTGCCCCGTGTTTGACGCTTTAATATAAGCATCGGATAGCCAATTTTGGCCATTAAAACGATACAGGTATACTGCTCCCGCCCCGCGAAGAGTATTATCAGTTTGATTTCCATTAACACCCGATGCTTGAGATTCCTCATGGGTTGCTCCAACAGCTAATACATTGCCATTGCCTGATAATGATACCGCAACTCCAAAATCATCATTCGAGTCAGTGTTTGTCGCCTTAATATACGCTTCCTGCCCCCAATCACGTCCATCGAAACGATAGAGGTAAACAGCACCAGAATGCAGAGCACTGTTATCTGACTGATCACCATCAATACCTGTAGCGCTTGAATCTTCATTGTTAGCCGATACTGCCAAGGTACGGCCATCATCGGACAAATCAATACTTTGACCAAACGATGCAAAGCTGTCGCTATTAGAGGCTTTAATGTAAGCCTGTTGCTCCCATCGCTCTCCATCGAACCCATAGACGTAAACTGCACCTGAATAAGGTGCACTATTGTCTGCGCCATTCCCATTCACGCCCACAGCATTTGAGGATTCAACAACTGCACTCACTGCAAGCGTCAAACCATCACCAGAAAGCGCGACGTTATGACCAAAGTTATCACTAGAATCAGTATTCGTCGCTTTCACATAGGTGATAAGTTGGCTGATCAATAATGACGTTGCTGCGACTTCATTAGACTTAGTACTGCCATTATCATTGGTGGCCAGAACAAAGTACTCTCCGTCGAGTATCGATAGAGGAGATTGAACACTAGACAAGGACGTATTGGTGGTCATATCACCAATCGGCTCACAGCCATTATCATAATCACTGTTCACTCGACACAATTGATAAGACTGCGCCTCATCTGCACTTTGCCAAGTGAATGTGATCGCTAAATCACTTCCCTGAGTTTTTTCGATATCAAGCAAGCTAAAAGAGGATGGTGCAAGAGCGGTTTCTGTTTCGTTTATGGATGTGGTGCTTGGGTTTTCACTACAACCTGCCAATATTGCACTTAAGACAGTAAGCGCATAACTAGTTTTTTTCATTAAAAGCCTTAATGTATAAAGCAGACCATTGCTATGCCAACAACGTTGCAAATATGTAAAACCGCGAACACTACACCCAGTTGCGTGTAAAAAACGTAAACACCTAACCTTTTGATTAATAAAACCATATCCATACAAATAGCGGCACTTATAAGTTTTGACGTTATTTTGGTGATTGTGTGTCGGTACAAAGCTTGGGGGCAATGTATCTTATGGGGGGGGGCTTATTGAGCGTTGGTGAATGAGACGCCACCACTGTAAAATACAGGCTCTGTCTTCTATATAAAGGCCGCTAATATTTCGCACCAGTGATGCTTTGCAAGGGGTTTTAGGGCGATTTTTATTGACTGTTGTTTACTCAAGCTCTCCAGAGTGGGCTAACTAAAGGAAATCAAAACCATCATTGATATGGGTGTGTACGACTTTTCTTAACGGAATGAATGTCAAACCTCTTTCCGCTAAGAGCTCTGTGAGCAGTACAGACTCCATCCATAGTTCCAACATTCGCTTGCTTACGATAATGTTATTCATAAGCCATTAATTCACTACTTTAGGTTTATTATTTAGTCCAGTAAGTTAACTACGAGGACTAACTTACTTATCCACTGAAAGCTCGGCTTCAGTAGGGGTAGCAGCCTTCTTAACAGTCGCTAACTCTCTAGAAATCCCTTTTGCTACAGAAGGAGGGAGCTCAAGTGCTGTATTAAACGCCGACTCAAGGTACTCAGATTGTTTTTTTGCCATATTTTTGTCTTTAGCATTGATAGCAAGAAGCACTTTTTTAAAGATATCGACTAACTTAGGCACAAGAGCTTGTGTTAACTCCTGCGTGAGTGTTGCAAGTCGACTCGTTTCTACTTTGAGGTCTGACACCTCGATTTTCATAGTGTCTCGCTCTACCTCTAATTGGCTCAGACGTGCCTGCGCCTGCGCGGCATCATCAATGGTTTTAGTCAGATGTAGTTCAACTTTTTCTTGCTCCTTCAACAAGCGAGCGTGCCTTTTCTCTGTCAGCGCTATTTTGTCTTGAATATGCTGCAATTGATGGCTGTGGTGGTTATAACTGCGTTCAGATTTGGGCAGACTGGCTTCTCGATTCATTTCCGCTCGATGTGCGTATTCCGGCGATTGTGATCTAGGATTCCGTTTTTTTTCGATCACCTTTTTACCCTCTTTTTCTCTACCCTTATT
>NZ_MJIL01000089.1 GCF_001939735.1 Photobacterium proteolyticum | reverse complement strand
AAATAAGGGTAGAGAAAAAGAGGGTAAAAAGGTGATCGAAAAAAAACGGAATCCTAGATCACAATCGCCGGAATACGCAACGTTAGAACAAAAATTCACTCCTATTTCGTTAACGCGATTTTAGCCTACCAAAGGCAGGGCAAAATCACGTTCAGCATTCAACCGAAAATAAAGGGAAACGATAATCATTTGTAAGAAAAGATGAGTTTATTTATGATCTTATTACGGATTTAATGGAGTAAGAATAATAAGATGAGTGGCCATTCGTTTTTTGAGCACCTTTTCGAGCACTCAAAACAGGTAACCCCCTATTTACATGGATCAATAAAACCTCGATCGGAAAATTACCTTGAACAGTCGTTCATTCATATTGACCGCTCAAGCTCTGAAAGTATCCGTGAGCTATATGAGAATTTGAAACAAGCCCACCCGGAGGCCGGTGCGCCTTATTGGCTCACTCGAACTTGGACGTTGCTCTGCTGGCAACCAATCTATGTGGCATTTATTGCAATTTATTCCTGTCGTGGATTACCGGAATTATCCTCAATTGGGCAGCATGTTCAGCCTAACTTTGTAAGCGGCTACCAGTTTGCCTCAGAGAAGTATATAGAGGGATCTGAGCGTGAGCTTATTCAGAGTGCAGGCAAAGAGCTCATTATTCTGTTTGATTATTTTCGACAAGAAATGAGCCAATGGGTACGCATCAGACCAGGTTTCACTCATCACCTGATTGCCGATGGCATATTCGGCTGTCTAGTAAAACTAAACCACTTTGCTCCCGACCTTTCTGGCGAGTATCTATCCGAACAAGCTCGTCAATGGCTAGCAGCGTGCGACCTACCTGAAAAGCTGCTAGCTTCTCTAACATACAATGAAGAGTCAAAACAACTTACTTTAGTGCGAACGAGCTGCTGTTTGGTTTTTAGGTGCCAAGGGCGAAAACTATGCGCTGATTGTCCAAGGCACCCTAATAACAAACGTTAAATTTGCTCGACAACGTCAACATTTTCTTTTCTTACGGCAAAGTATGCTGTTGCAAGAATCAAAGTAGAGAACGCAGTACATAGGTAGACAGGGTAAAGAGGATGCAGTGTTGAACTAAAGGCCAGCAGTGACGCCAGCCCATAGCCGATGGTATGAGACATTGAAATATACCCTGCGACTGTACCAGGCGCGTCATTTTGTTTCTCGGTCGCGAATGAGGTGTAAGCAGGGACAAGTAACGCCGCTCCACCTGCAGCTATGGCCATCGCAATACCAAACGCCCAAATACTGGGTACCAAGAACAAAATAAACCCAACGACTAAGCCGAAAGCGCCTAAACGGTACATAACGAGAGGCGCCAAATTCTTTTTCTTGATCACTAAAATTTGAGTAACAAATGTACATGCGGCGCTGATAGTCAACAGTACGCCAATAGTGTCACTTAATTGTTCCGTAGGCCAGTTTGTGACCGAGTAAATTAACGGGGAAAAGCTGTATTGGAGTAAAGCAATAGCCGCGCAAAGCAAAAGCCCGCTCATCAAGAAAGGCAATAGTGGCTTTTGTGGTAACCAAGGTAACGGCGATTTTTTATTTGCCTGCTCATTATCCATCTTTGGTGCTGGCAATAAAATCGCTGCGATTAAAGCAATACATGGCAGCACAATCATTATCATTAGTGGTGCGAAAGGAGAAAGCTTTAGCGCCAGAATAGAGATTAGGGGGCCTATCAACCGTCCAGCACTCAAACCAATACTGACAGAGGTGATAGCCTGAAGACGCTTCTTTTCACCGCATAAGATGATCGCCCAGTGCTGACTCGCGGGAATCAACCCCGATATAGTGCAGCCATAAATGATCCTGGCAATCAACAACCCTATGAAACAAACAATAGCAAGTGTCTCTTCAATATGGCTTGTGATTGCAAACAAACACAGTAATGAAAAGCTTACAACCATGCCAATCAACGCCTGAATGACCACTTTCTTTGGGCCATGTTTATCACTATAGCGCCCCCAGAATGGGGCTGATGGCAAAAACAACAAACTTCCTATCGCGATGAGAACGGACCAAGTTGGCAAACTGAATGCGGATTGTTCAACAAGAAAAGGCAAAGAAACCAGTAAACCGTTCTGGCCAATCCCCATAAGAGCCGATGCAAGGCTAATGGCAACCAAGTGAAACTTCTTATTTTGTATAACTGACATAATTTTGAGGGGGCTAGAAAATGTTAGGAAACTCAGCAATGCGAAACGCCATAGTTACCGGTATATTTATTGATTATGTAAATAATTATCATTTTAATTTCAGTGTGGTAACATTAACTGTTCGTAGCCATTAACTCAACTTCATATTTCATCATGTACCAGCTTGCCAATGCATCATTCGAAATCGACGGTAAGAAGATTCTTTCCCCAACTAGCCTAACTTTTGAATCAAAGAAGATTACCACTTTGCTGGGTCATAACGGGTGTGGCAAATCGACCCTAATTAAGCTATTGAGTCGACAAAATACTCCAACTGCAGGCCAGGTTTTTTTCAATCAACAATTGATATCGTCATTTAGTCATCTCGAGTTCGCACACCGAGTTGCTTACCTGCCGCAACATCCACCAATTACCGATGGTGTTACTGTTCGTGAACTGGTCTGTTTTGGTCGTTATCCGTGGAAGGGGGCATTCGGACGCTACAGTAACAAAGATTACGCCATCGTTGATGAAGCGATTAAAAAAGTAGGGCTGAATGCTTTTGCAGATCGATTCGTAGCTACACTCTCTGGCGGTGAAAGACAAAGAGCTTGGGTGGCGATGCTGCTTGCTCAACAAAGTCAGTGCATTTTGCTTGATGAACCTACCTCTGCATTAGATGTAGCGCACCAACACGAGTTGTTGGCCTTGATCAGAGAACTCAATCAATCTTTAGGGCTAACGGTCATTATGGTACTTCATGATGTCAATATGGCGGCTAAATTCAGCGACCAGCTGATTGCTCTCCACTCAGGAAAAGTGATTGCATCCGGTTCACCTGAGGATTTGATGACACCAGAGACGCTCATGAAAATCTACGGAATGGAACTTGCTCTGTTTAAGCACCCCGAGACAGGGAAGCCTATCAGCTACATCCCTTAAATCAAAAGGAATCAGTCGTGAAAACGTTCATAATGATGCTGTTCGCAGCAGTCGCTTGCAATACTTATGCTCTAGACATTACTCATGAAATGGGCACTACCTCTTTCGATACTCCCCCTCAAAAAGTGGTTGCTTTAGATTGGGCATTAACAGAAACAGTATTGAGCCTAGGGGTTGAGATGGAAGGTGTTGCAGATGCCAGAGGTTATCGGCAATGGGTTGTTGAACCAGCGTTAGCCTCCGGTGTTACAGACGTAGGCTCTCGACGCGAGCCAAACCTTGAACTACTTACTGAGCTAAAGCCTGACGTCATCCTGATCAGCAAACATATGGCTGCAGCATACAACCAACTGAGCAAAATCGCTCCGGTGTTGGTGTACAGCTTCTATAGTGAAGAAAAGCAGCCGTTGGAGTCAGCAAAATCTGTTACCGTTTCCTTAGGTAAAGTGTTCGACAAAGAGCTACGAGCTCAGCAATTGATAGAACAGACTAATAAACGATTGAGTGATAACGGTAAAAAAGTGCGTTCAAATGGAAACGCAGACAAGCCGCTCTTGTTTGCTCGCTTTATCAATGACAAAACGCTGCGAATCCACAGTCAGGGCTCTCTAGCACAAGCAACAATCGACGTAATGGGTCTTAAAAACGACTGGCAAGAGCAGACAAATTTATGGGGCTTTAGCACGGCGGGAACTGAAAAGCTCGCAGAGCATCAAAAGACAAATGTCATGATCTTCGGCCCGCTCAAGGAAGAAGAACGAGAGCAACTTACTCAGTCACCTCTTTGGCAAGCTATGGAGTTTACGCGTACGGACTCTGTTTATGAGCTTCCTGCTATTTGGACTTTCGGCGGACTAATCGCAGCGCAAAGATTTAGCGACCACATTACAGAGCAACTGACTGAAAAATAATGGATACCTTCAAGCTCACAAACCAAGTCACAGGGCGATTCAACCTAAAAGCAGCAGCGTTATCGAGCGCTGCTGCTTTGATTCTCGGCTCATTACTCCAAACTACCGCCCCTTATTCACAGGGCATCGGGTTGATTTGGGATACGCTTTTTCACTTTGATGCATCAAACTATCAGCACCTTATTACTCATCTAACCTACTTACCTCGGCTCACGGTTGCGCTTATTTGTGGCTTTGCGCTTGCAGTCGCAGGGTGCGTTATGCAGTTTGTACTACGTAACCCTATTGCCTCGCCAACTACCCTCGGGGTCGCAACTGGCGCTGAACTTGGCATGGTGCTGGGTATCCTTTTATTACCGACAAACCTTGCCATTCCAGGGTTTATTCCCGCTTTTATCGGTGGTTGTCTTGCAACAGGGTTGGTATTTGCCCTGAGTTCAGCACGAGGCTTTTCACCATTGCATATGGTATTGGCGGGTATGGTGGTAAGCCTATTTTTGGGCTCGTTAAACACCATGTTGCTCATGTTTCATGAACAGCGGCTTACCAGTCTCTTCGTATGGGGGGCTGGCGTACTCAATCAGAATGACTGGTCGAGCACGCAGATTTTACTGCCCTTGGTCTTAATCCCGACCCTCTTGTTGCTAGCCTTGCAGCGTCCGTTATCAGCGCTTCAGTTTGGCGACAATGTTGCAACATCACTCGGCGTAAACATTAAACAGGTCAAATTACTTTGTTTGTCGTTGGCGATCTTTATTACCGCGGCCGTGGTCAGTGAAGTCGGCTTGATTGGTTTCGTTGGCATTGTCGCCCCGGCTATCGCCAGAATGCTTGGTGTTAGAGCACTTGCAAAGCAAATCCTCATCAGTGGTTTAGTGGGTAGCCTAATCCTACTCATTGTCGATTTGGTGGTTCAGCCATTCTCTGGTGTCGGCGGAGAACTGCTGCCTACTGGGGCGATGACCGCATTGATTGGCGCCCCATTTCTGCTGTGGTTGTTGCAACGAACAAAATTGCACTCAGACTTAAAACACCGTACCGAACATACTGAGCATTACAAACTGGTCGATACGCGCAAAGTACTTGTCGCTATGTCCACAGTACTTGTGGCAACTTGTGCGCTGTCACTGGTGCTTGGTAAAAACCAACTCGGCTGGAGCTTTGAGCTAAACCAATCATTGTTCGATTTACGTGTACCGCGAGTTTTGGTTGCTTTGCTGGCTGGCATTGGACTTGCGTTTGCGGGGACAATTATTCAACGTATTTCGAACAACCCTATGGCGAGTCCAGAGGTGTTGGGCATCAGCTCCGGCGCAGCTCTTGCGCTTGTCCTTGGCACAATATTTGGTACTGCTGTAGGACGAGAGCAGCAAATGCTGCTCGGCACCCTTGGCGCGGCTTCAGTCACAGCTTTGGTCTGGCTAATGGGCAGAAAACATAACTTTTCCCCAACTCAAACCTTATTGACAGGTATTGCTCTGAGCGCCGGTTTAGACGCTTTGCTGCGAATCGCGATGAGTTCAGGCAGTGGCAATGCTACAGCTCTGCTCACTTGGCTGTCAGGCTCTACCTACCTTGTGGCAAATCAAGATGTTGTTTTGCTCGCCATCGGCGTTGCCATCGTCGGTGTTATCGCATTGTCGTTACACCGCTGGATTGAGCTCATCCGCTTAGGTGACGTCACAACGAGCAGCATCGGAATGAACACGACTGTCGTACGATTGGTGTTACTTCTGTTAGTCGCAGCGCTTACCACACTGTGCACTATCGTTATTGGCCCCCTGAGCTTTATCGGTTTGTTGGCTCCTCATATGGCACGCTCTCTTCACCAATATCGAGCCATCCCTCAGATGCTTACCTCAGCGTTATTGGGTGCAATCATAATGGTTAGTGCCGACTGGATTGGTCGAACACTATGGTTCCCTTGGCAGTTCCCGGCAGGGTTATTGGCATCCTTGATCGGTGGTGGCTACTTCCTGTATCTGATGAGGCGTTAAGTCGAGTTGAGCTGTTTTCACCGTCTCTTCTTTGGTTGTGACCATCGACTCAATGCGGGCAACATTCAGTGGTATTGATAATTCTTGTTATTGTGTTTTTGTTGCAAAAAACACAATTTATGGCGTTCAAGTGTGTTTATGTTTACCATGGGGCCAAGAATAAAAATCACTTTTGAATCTCATGGACACGACAGCAATCACTCGACTCCAACAAGATTTGTTATTCAAGGTTATCGCTAGGTTGAAGGCCGAGAACGCCAAAGCCGGCAGTAGCCTGAATGAATCGTTTTTGGCGAAGCAGTTCGAAGTATCTAGAACCCCGCTCCGTGCGGTGTTAAATCACTTGTCTGCTCAGGGCATCACCAAGGCTGTCCCATACAAGGGCTTCGTGTTACAGGTCGACGCCGTCAACATTGAGGCGGAAGGTCGCACCGGCAGCGAACAAACCCGCCAGGAGCAGCTATACCTTAGGTTGCTCATGGATCTATTTTTTGGGGAGCTAGGCACCTCATTGTCCGAGAAGGAACTGCAACAGCGTTACGACGCCAACCGCGGTGAGATGCAGAGTGTGCTCCGCTTACTGGAAAATGATGCCATTTTTCGCCGTAGTCCGGGCTACAAATGGCAGCTTGACGGCGTGCTGAACACCCTTGATAGGCACACTGAGAGCTATCGGTGCCGGTTGATTTTTGAGCCGGCAGGTCTGCTCGAACCGACCTGGGTGCTTGACCGCGCTGCACTTGAGAACTGCCGCGATCGCCATATACAAGCCATTGCCGAGCCTCAGGCAGTGACTGCCAGCCAACTTTTTAGTCTCAGCGCCGAGTTTCACGAACTGCTTGCCGCCTGTTCGGGCAATCGCTTTTTGCTGGGTACCATGCAGCAACACAACCGCCTTCGTAAAGCCACCGATCTGGTCTCAATGCACATTCAGTCTTCGGTGAGTAAATCCTGCCAACGCCGTCTGGATATCATTGAGCTGGTGCTCAAGGGGAATAATCAGGCAGCGGCAACAAAGTTAGCTCAGCTACTGGAAAATGACATTCGTGTTATGAAACGAACCTACAACGATGTGATGAATGTGTCTCGGTCGCAGCGAGAGAGCTTGGTAAACAGCATCGTTGCAAAAAGCCGTTAATCCCATGGGCAGTCCGACTGCGACTGCCAGAGCCATCGTCCAGCCTGAAATCCTCACCTAAATCATCACTTTGCGCCTCACTATGCCAGCGGCAGGCGCCTCAGAGCCTGCTGGAAAGCAGTGGGTGTAACTTTCTTCCTACTTCCGAAGGGACAATATTGCCACCATACACACTTACCGAAAATAAAATTGCATCTTGATATTGTATTTTCGCAGCAAAAACACAATAATAATAATTCTCATTTATATTTGAGTAAGGGATAAGGATGAATCTTTGTACTCTGACTATCGCCACGAGTGCCGCATTAGTGGTGTTAGGTGAGCCTGCGACAGTATAGAGCGTTATTCCTTTTCCAAAATGTAAGCCTCTTCATCTTCATCATCGCTTGGTAGAGACGAATGCTTATTAACATAAAACAAAAAGCAAAGTCATCGCACAAGTAAGAGAATTTGTGCTGCCTTTCATTGATAAACATAGAGAGTAAAATGAAAACCGAAAAAGGAAGTTTCAGGCTTTCCACCGTTACCCTGGCGATAGCCGCAGCAAGCACAGTATTCGCAGCCCAAGTCCAAGCCCAAGAGTACACCACTGAAGACACAATGGTGGTCGTCGCTAGCCGTACTCCTAAAGCTATCAGTGATATTCCAGGTACAGTTTGGTATATCGAGTTTGAGCAAATCGAACAAGAGTATCGCGGTGGTAAGTCCCTAGGTGACATTCTCGCTGCAACCATTCCGTCTTTAGATGTCAGCAGCGGAGCACGAACCAACTTCGGTCAAAACCTACGTGGACGTAAGATGCTCGTCATGATTGACGGCGTCTCATTACAGTCTTCTCGTCAAATCAGTCGCTACTTAGACTCAATTGATCCGTTTAACATTGATCGTATTGAAGTTCTATCTGGTGCGACTTCTATCTACGGTGCCGGTGCTTCTGGTGGTGTTATTAATATCATCACCAAAAAAGCGCAAAGCGCAGATTTAGAGTTTGAATCATTTGTTGGTGGTACATCTGGCTTTAACTCAAGTGAAGATTTCGATTACAAAATCGGTCAATCCATCTCTGGTGGTAATGAGAAAATTCAAGCTCGCAGCTCTATTGTTTATACAGAAACACAAGGTTTCTTCGATGCCAACGGAACCATTGTGACTCCAGATATTTCGCAAGGCTCACTACAATTCAACAAAGCTGTAGATTTCCTGACTACAGTCGGCGTTAATATTTCAGAGACAAAGAAACTCAACCTTCTTGCTCAATACTACGATAGTCAACAAGACTCACCATACGGTCTTTACATTGTGGGCCGTGACTTTGTTGATGTACGTAAAGGTTTTGATTCTGACCGTGAGCACGGTACGGAACGCATTATGCTTAGCGCATCTTACGTCGATGAGCGGTTCTTCGGTCACCAGCTGATTGCGGAAGCTTCATACCGTGAGGAAGATCAGACCTACACACCTTACTACCAATCTTCAGGTCAACAAATTACCGATGTTATTTCGCTAAAGACGGCATTGGCGAAGAGCTTCAACAGGTTTAACATTGTTTATGGTGTAGACGCTTATCAAGACAAACTCGATAGTAATCAAGCGCTTTATGACCCAACGATTGCTAATAATTCAGGTAACTTGATCAACAGAACCTATACGCATGTAGGTCGCTACCCAGGTGTTGAAGTGAGCTCTATTGCTGGCTTTGTACAAGCTGACTACGCAATTTCCGATGACTGGACCATTGAAAGTGGTTTTCGCTATCAGTACATGTCTAACAAAATTGACGATTTCGTCGGATATAGCCAGCAGAAGAAAATTGCTGCTGGCAAAGGCAAGACAGCAGACGCTGTCCCTGGTGGTAAAACAGACTACACTGTTGGTCTATTTAACCTAGGCACGGTTTACCACCTAAATAGTGATTCTCAAGTTTGGGCTAATTTTTCCCAAGGTTTCGATCTTGCCGATCCTGCTAAATATTACGGACAAGGCAACTACACGCTTGTTGGCGATCACTGGCAACTTGACGACAGCATCAACGTTAACGAATCGAAAATGTCTGGTATCAAAACCGACAGTTTCGAGCTTGGTTACCGTCTAGATACGGGGGATTTAAAGCTACAAACAGCGGCGTACTACTCACAATCTGACAAGTCAGTGAAGTACAACAAAGAAACACTGCTTATCGAAGAGATCGAAGACAAGAAACGTGTCTACGGTTTAGAGGCGATGGCGTCTTACTGGGTACATGACCACATTCAGCTTGGTGCATCTGGTCATTACGTTGTTTCTGAAGTCAAAGGTGATGACGGCTGGGAAGACTTTACAGCAGGCGAAGCGAGTACTTCAAAAGCCAACGCTTGGGCTGGCTGGTATGACTCAGATCTAGCGGTAAAAGTACAAAGCCAAACTATGTTTGACTATGAAGACGACGCTCAAAACAAGCTTGACGGCTATACAGTGTTTGATTTGGTGGGTAGCTACCAACTACCAGTGGGTAGCCTAGGTTTTGGTATTCAGAACCTGCTTGATAAAGATTATACGACTATTTGGGGTCAGCGCGCTCAAATCTTGTACTCATCTCACTATGATTCAGCCGCTTACGACTACAAAGGCCGTGGTCGTACTTACACTTTGAATTACCAAGTTAAGTTTTAATTAGTGATTTAAGAAAACCGACCCAGAAGGTAACTCAGCTCACCAAAGTGGTGGGCTGTTCTCCGTTTAGTTGAGCTTAGTATTTGGGTGACTATATATGGATGTACCTCCAACAATGTCAGTGCGCCAGAATTTAGTCCTTATAAGCACTATGGCCTAATGCTCGTAGTCGTTGGCTTTACTCGTGTTTCCGTTATTGACGATAACTAGCCACATTAACAGTTCAAATCCTTTACTGAGCAGAACGTGAAATCCAGCCGGTAAGGCCAAATACGATAAGGTTTCGTAGAAATGTGTACATCTATAGCTCGTCCCATCTCGTCAACTTACATTGTTTAAATTTCCAGCTGTAATACAAAGCCGTTGTCAGTCCGTATAGCAGGCCTCCCACCAGAACTGTAATTGTGGTTTCTGTTAGTGATTTCCCGCTTGCCTGCCAACCAAAAAAGTACATCAGTACTCCCCACACCGGTGTGAAAAATACAAATGAGGTGAGAAAATTCGACTGGAAGCTTCGATAGTAAGGAGGGGGTGATTCAACGCCTAACTTTCTTAAAATACGGAACAACGGAGGATTAAAGTTTGATTTCCAGACGCCCGCTTGCTCCAACTCTTCATGTGCTGCTATAAGCTTACCGTGATAAGACATTGAATAACCTGATGTAAATTAACATTGATAATGATTGGGTAAATATGTATGACAAAACATATCCCATCTCATCCTCAACAGTTTATGAGCTTTGTCACAAGTTTTTGATGTGGAATATGCCTGTGTAGTATATATGATGGATTTCGTTACCTTTATTCAAGGCTCTTCATCCAGCGGATCACTTCCGCGACAGGTTCAAATAAGTGGGACGGGATCGTCTCGTACAGTTCGGCCTCGGCATGAAGGGTGCGGGCGAGGGGGATATTTTCCAGTACCGGGATACCTTGTTTTTCGGCCAGCTTTCTGAGCTTTCTTGCCTGAACTCCACGATATTTAAGAGAGACGGCGGGGATTTTACAGTCTTCGTCGTCGTACCACAGACCGACGACCAAGTGGGTTGGGTTGGCTACTACGACCGATGTCTTCTTTAACTGCTTGGGCATTGTGTTGGCCTGTAGCTCGCGATGAAACTCTTTGCGTTTGCCTTTAATCTCCGGATTTCCCTCGCTGTCTTTGTATTCCCGTTTCACCTCGTCCTTGCTCATTTTAAGTTCTTTTTCGTGGTTGTAGCGCTGGTAGAGCAGATCCAGCATAGCGATCAAAATTAACGGTGATATCACGAACAGGCACAGCAACAGAAATAGCTGCCCGGCCACAGGAAGCAATGCCTGAATCGGGTTGTAGGGCAGCAGCAAAATATCTCGGAGGTGAAAGCGCAATACTAGTGTCACCATTAAGCCGAGGATTAAGATTTTCAGCAGAGATATGACAAATTCGACGACGTTCTTGACCGAGAAAATCCGTTTTGCCCCAGATGCGGGATTGAGCTTGTTCAGGTCGATCTTCAGGGCTTCCGAGGCAAATACGGGGCCGAACTGGCCGATATTGGCAATGATCCCGACAACGGCAATTGCCATTAGAAAGGGGGCGAGTAACTCGAAGATCAAGGTAAAAGTGTGTTCAAGAGCGATTTCGGCAGCTTTATTGAATGGCAGATCCAGCAGGCGGGTAGGCAGCGTGAACAAGGCTTCGAGCTTGCCCATGATCCTGCCATGGTCAATGACCAGCCACATCATAGTGACCAGCATGATTGCCAGCGATGGGATCTCCTTGCTCTTGGCAACCTGTCCTTTCTTTCGGGCGTCGCGAACTTTTTTGGGAGTCGGTTTTTCCGTTTTTTCGCTCATGGTAGCCAGGCCTTAAGTTGCTCGGTAAGCAGGAAGATATCGGCCAGTTCGAGCAAGAAGGCATCAAAAAACAGGCTGATGTAGAGCAGCAGAACCAGCAGGGCAATCCCGCTTTTGATTGGCATCGCAAGAAAGAAGACATTCATTTGTGGTGTGAACCGGTTCATTAGGCCAAGGCCGAATTCACTCAGGAACATAGTGATGACAGCCGGTGCGGCCAATCGCCAGGTGATATTCATTAGTTCTGAGAAACTCTCGAAAACCAGTGTGACAGAGTGAAAAACCAGCTGTGGCGGGAAGTCGGTCATGGGCCAGAGCAGAAAGGTTTTGTAAAAGGCGCTGAGCCACAACAAGACACTGCCGGTGATAAAAAACAAACTGGTACCGGCATGGTTGAAAAGGATACCTAGCGGCGAGGTTTGGTCCCCCGAAAGCGGGTTAAGGGTGCTGGCCATCGAGGCGCCTCGCTGGTTGTCGATAACAAAGCCGGCACTTTCAATGGCCCAGAACGGTATCGCACTGATGAATCCGATAAAGAGGCCAATAACGGCTTCTTTGGCGATGAGTCCGATCAGCATGGCGTTGGATTGCACCTCGTCAAGATGGGGGATCACGCTTGGCAGCAGCGGGAGGGCAAGTGCTGCGGCAATACTGTTACGTATAACGGCCCCACCGAGCAGTTGTTTGGCAAAGCCGGGTATTAAGATCAGGGCAACAAAGAAACGTGGCAGGCAGAGGCTGAAAGCCAGGATCAGATCGGATAGTCCATTCATAGCCAGTTATCTCTAGAGTACATCGGGAAGGGAGTCAAAGAGATGGAGGCTGTACTGATAGAGCTGTCCGCCGAGCCAGTGTGCCGTGAAGAACAACACCATGATCACTGCGATCAACTTGATCACAAACGACAGCGTCTGTTCCTGTACCTGAGTCAGCGCCTGAAGGAGGGCGACCAAGGTGCCCACTAATGCGGCTGCCACAATAGGAGGCAGTGAGAGCAGCAATACCAGCTGAATCGCCTGCGCCGTCATTGCAACTAATTCAGCTTGTCCCATGTTTTTCTCCTCGCATGATTAACATCAACTCAACTGGTAGCTCAGAAC
The DNA here is from genome assembly GCF_001939735.1 of Photobacterium proteolyticum. Lineage (GTDB taxonomy): Bacteria > Pseudomonadota > Gammaproteobacteria > Enterobacterales > Vibrionaceae > Photobacterium > Photobacterium proteolyticum. Next base: position 53,445 of record NZ_MJIL01000089.1, on the reverse strand, counting down.
AATGCCGTGAGTCAGGCGGGGCCAGCCGTCGAGCAACACAAACAGCAGCAGCTTAAAGGGCAGCGAGATGGTCATCGGGGAGACCATCATCATGCCCATTGCCAGCAGGATGTTCGAGACGATTAAATCGATGGCAATAAAAGGCAGATAGAGCAGGAAACCAGCCTTGAAGGCGGCGGTAAGCTCGCCGACGGTATAGGCCGGGATCAGCACCAGAAAGTTTTGCTCGGTGATCACATCTTGCTGATTGGCGGGCCACAGCTGCTTGGCGGTATCGGCAAAGAAGCTGACTTCCGACGGGCTGACTTTATTGAGGAGGAACTGACGGTAGGGTTCAAGTATGGTGCCGATGGCACCTAAGGCCTGCTCGGTATTCTCCCAGTCGACAGTGAGATCTAACGCTTCGTAATAACACTGGTAGCCGACCGGCGCCATGATGAAGATAGTCAGAATAAGGGCCAGACCGTGCAGGGCCATGTTAGGCGGGACCTGTTGTACCCCCAGCGCATTGCGGATCAACGAAAAGATGACGACCAGTTTGACAAAGGAGGTGGCCATCATGGCGATAAACGGAACCAGCCCCAGCATTGCCAACCCGGCAATCAGAGTAAAGGGATCAGGTATATTGAGCATCTGTCAGCTCCTTGTTGTTCTGGCTAGTGGATACCATTGGATGAGCTGCAGAGCTAACTGACCACCATACTCGACGATTTCGGCCTGCCCGCAGTTTTGCTTATTGGTGCCTGAAACCAGGTATAAATCCACGACGGTTTTTGGGCGTGAGTGATTGCCATGAAAGGGAGGAATTCCTTGAGTCTCTGAGGTTAACCCCTCTGCTTGCTTGGCTGTTAACAGCAATGACGCTGACTCCATGAGCAGCCAGTAGCTGTCTGGCTCCGGGGGGCTCAAGGAGAGATGAGAGAGATCGAGTACTTGTATGTTTGAGCTGCCAGACTGCTCTGAAACTAAGTACCCTTTGTAGTCCCTATCGTTGTTGGTTTTATTATCTCCTTCGATGCAAATAAGAGGCTGCGGGTAGAAGTACACTCCTTGGCACAATATGGCTCCGGCGTGTAGCTGCTCACATTCATGCTGTGTGAGCCATTGATATCCGGCCAGTAAGTTGGCTCGAACCGGAGGTTGAGGATGATCTGTGATAGGTCGAGGCGGCCAGCCTGAAAACAGCGCCGTTAACAATGGGTTGGTGTTTACCTCATCAGGCAAAAAGAAAAACTTCGCGGTGCTCGTTTGTACATTAACCGAAGTGTCAGTATTCAGCAGGGAGGCAGACAGGCAGAGAAGTGAATCTGTTGTGTCGCCGCTGAGAGACAGGCATGTTTCAACGATGACAGACTGTGGCTCCGATTGGGCCGGGACTGAGACTGAGGCAGGGTTAGTGACGGTGGCTGTCGCAGTGGCACTAAACCAAACCTCGCAGGCTTGCTGTACCAATAACATCTGAAATGCCGTCGGCAAGGCGGTGAACACATCATGAGTGACGGCGGGCTTGATAAAGCTGAGCAACGCTTGCGGGTCGCAATGAATTTCAAAGGCTGCGTTATTGGCTGATCCGCTGACCAACCAGCATGGTGATTGTTTTGCTATCGAAAGCTGCCAATGCCACTGAGAGCCACTTGATGTGATTTCGCTGTAATAGTTTTGTGTATATTGCCCGATCCACTGTTTGAGGTGTTGTTGGTTATTGCGATGAGAGAGCTGACTCATACCTGTATCTCCTCAATATCATCTTCTGACGATAGCGAAGAATCATAGGCAGGCGGCTGTTGGTATAGCCCTTGGTTTAGCTCCTGGTCTAGCTCTTGGTATTTGATGCAGGTTCTGACATGTTGGAGGCCGGGCTTGCGATCCAGATGACGTTTCTCTGCTCGCATCTTGTCGGTGAATGCCGGGTCGGCACAGTAAATCGTAATATTGACGAGTCCTTGCTCAACGGCTGATTTGACTGTGACTGGTGCCGAGCCAATCGATGTTGTCAGTATCAAATTATCCCGCTGTGCATTGAGCCACAGGCGATCAGCCCATTGCCTGATTTGTTGAATGCCCTGATTTTCTTTTACCGCTTGATTGGCTGTTAGCGCGGGTTCTGCTTCACTTCGAGCGTTTGCCACAGGTGTTATTGATTGTGGTGTCGTCACGCCTTCTGGACTATTGATCAGTCGCGAAAAAAGGCCGACATCGGCAGGGTGATTGTCCATTGCCTCACTCTTTTTGTCGTCCCGGTTCTCATTATGTTGCTTGGCATCACATTGCTTTTGGTTATATTGATTTCCCGGTTTTTTGGAGGCTGCTTTTTGACTAGCTCTCGAAGCCTGCTGAGCGTCGGCGAAAGGTGAGTTCGTCGAGGGCGTTGTCTTCCTGCTGGCGTTGCTGGGCAATATCGGCATTTTCATATAGCTGTTTGATCTCTTTTGATTTCTCGAGCTTAAATTGAGCTTGTTGGTAATCAGCCCGACGCTGGTCTAGCTGTGTTTGCAATCGGGAAATCTGCTGCTGCTGTTCACTTATCTGTTGGGTAAGCGCATTAATATGTTGTTGCTCAATCGCCAGTTGTTGTCGCCAGTTATCAAGGGCGTGCTGCGACATCAAGGCTTGTTCGCTGAACGGGGCAACGGCCAGTACCTGATAGCTCTGCTGTAGTTGTGATTTCTGTTGCTCAAGTACTGCGAGGTTTGCCTGGGCCTCTGTAAGTTGGGAGGTCGCTTGGCTAACCAATAACTTGGCGGCTTGTTTGCGTCGGTTTTTGATATCAACAAGGGTTTGCCACATGCTTAGCGGCTCAGATTGAGTAGCTGCTGCAGGCTATCGGTGAATGAACTGCGCTCATGGGTGGCCTGACATAACAAGCTCCGAATATCGGGTTGTTTGCTTATCGCCATATCGGTAGCAGGATCGGTACCGCGTTGATATTCACCCAGTCGAATTAATAGCTCGCTCTTTTCATAGGTCGCCATCCAGTGTCGAATTTTCTCGGTTGCCTGGCGGTGCTCTGGCGTGGTGATTTGGTTGATCACCCGGCTGGCACTTCGTAGTACATCAATTGCCGGGTAATGGGCTGCGGCAGCGAGTTCGCGAGACAGGATAATATGCCCGTCAAGGATGGAGCGTGTTTCGTCAGCAACGGGCTCAGTCATGTCGTCGCCTTCGACCAGCACGGTATACAGCGCGCTTATTGACCCTTGCTCTGTGTTGCCGGGACGCTCTAACAGCAGCGGCAACTGCTCAAAGACTGAAGGTGGAAAGCCACGTCGTGTCGGGGGCTCGCCTGCCGCCAATCCCATTTCACGCATCGCTCGGGCAAATCGGGTGAGTGAGTCCATCATCAATAAGACTTTTCGCCCTTGCTCGCGGTAGTGTTCGGCAATGGTTGTTGCAACAAGCGCAGCCCGGGCTCGCTCCATGGAAGGGCGATCGGAGGTTGCAATCACCAAAACCGCTTTCTTCCGCACCTCTTCACTCATGTGTAACTCGACGAATTCCCGGACCTCACGGCCACGTTCCCCAATTAAAGCCAGTACGATGATGTCGGCCTCGGTGTTGGCAAGAATCATCGAGAGCAGCGTACTTTTACCCCCTCCGGCAGCGGCAAACAGCCCCATTCGTTGTCCTTCGCCCATGGTGAGCATGGCATCAATCGCCCTGACCCCTAAGGCGAGCGGTGCTTTGATAGGGGGCCTTGTCATCGGGTTGGGCGCGGCATTAAAAACCGGGCGCCATTGGCCGTTGGCATTGAGGCTTGAAGGGGCATGATGAAGTGAGCTGCCGTCCATCGGCATACCGAGCCCATTGAGCATTTTTCCCAGTACGGCATCGCTGACCCAAATTTCATGCTGGCGTTTTTCATTGATGACCAGGGTTTGATTCGATATCCCTCGTGATTCACCTAACGGGGTCAGCAGGGCATAAGGGGATTGGATCCCGACAACCTCGGCATACAGGGTTGGTTGATGTGGTGTTTCAAGACGGCACATATGACCGATCGCAGCATCGGGCAGCACTGAGCGGATGATATTGCCGGTTACCCCCGTTACTTTGCCTGCGCTCTGGCAAGAGTAGGGACGCGTAACAATGTGGCGAAGAGATGCGAGTTGTTCAGCAAGGGTCTTAGGTAGCTTGTCTGTCTTTGTTTGCTCTCTTGGTAAGACACTCGGCTGCTCTCTCGGTATCGCACATGGTAATGAGTTTGTCGGGTTCTGGTGGTTTGGCAATCGGTGATCCCATCAACAAAACGTGGTTCTTGGACGCGATTGTGGCTCAGTTGGAAAATAGAGTCTTAATAAAACTGTGAATCACTCCTGAAGCGCAATAACAGTGATTTTTGAGGTTTTTTTTAGGCTTTTTACCTGCTTATTTCATACAACATGGAAGTTATGTAGAGGATATTGTGTAGATTGAGCAAGGGGTTGGCGTGGCAGACATTTCAGGACACATGCCGGGTAATTTTGCTGCTGGCGGTGTACAGGCCGGGCAGCAGAGGGCTGTTTCCGGTAATCAGGCACCTGCTGGCAGTGTCGCGGTGTTAGCAAACACTAGCCTGGCTGACTCGGCTGAAGAGTTGAGCTTTGCTCTGGCGGAAAAACGCCCCAAGTCGATGGCGGAAAGAAAGTCGGATAAAAACGATCAGGCGCGTCTGGCTTGGATACAGAAAATTCAGCAGTATCTGGAACAAGCCCCCGATTTGCAAAAGCAGCATAAGTTGGTGGATTTTGTTTCTGCCAATCTGGGCCGCTCGCAAACGACAGAATCTTTCATTCAAAGTCTCAAGTCATTCAGCCAAGATGAATCGCTGCAGTATTTGGCCGGTCAGGTGCTGGTCGAGGCCAGTGATCCTCAAGATAAAGAGCATTATGAAAATGCCCTCAGTGAATTCAAGGCTAAAAATGCCAAAACCATCTTGGCTGGCCTGAATACCTCTCATGTTTTCTCCGAGGCTTTACCGGTGGAGCAGCTGTCTTCAGCGAGGCAGTCGTACCGGGAGCTTATTGATTACCAGAGCCACGGTAAGGTGTGGCGTCAGCTTGTCGGTATGATGAAGCAGTACGGCACCTTTGACAATGCTGTCGATGTTCAGCAACGGGCCTTGTCGGCAGATTACCATGCGCTGGAACCCAGCCAGGAACGAGGAGTGCTGGCTATGGTGATGCAGAATCTCAATCAGCTAAAACAGCTAAAGGGGATTTTTGAGCAGGTGAGTGATTTGGCTCGCCAAGTACAAAATCAGTTTTTTTCTCCCATAGAAGCAGAGCAACTGATGGAGCAGGTGCTTTCTATTCCTGATAGCCAGTTTGTAACAACCCGTCAGATGGATCAGGCGATGCAGCGTCTGAATGTTGCCTCTTTGTCTGCACAGGTTGTGATGCAACAAGGTATCAAAGCACTCGCCGCTGAATTGCCGGATGCCCTGTACCCCTCGCAAGAACAGCGGAGTCGGGTTATGGACAGTTTGCAGCAGTGCATCGACGAGACCATAGACAAAGAAGAGATGTGGTTGGATGGACAGTAATGCTCAGCTTGCAGTTAAGGAGTTTCTGGCTGGATTGGAAAATGTCATTCCGGATCACCAGTCTGCACTATTCGATCAGCCCTCGGGCGTTCTTAGTATCACACTGCCTGATAGCTACTCGACTTGCCCTTCGGTCAATAATCATATCGAACTACGTTGGGAGCAGAATTGGCTGTCTCTGCTGGCTCCCGTCAATGACAGCGGACCGGAAAAGAAAGTGGCAGATTTACTGCTCTTGCTTGCTGCTTCACCTCTGCCTGTCCAGGTTGTGATCGACAGGCAGGAGCGACTGTGGCTGGTAAGCCAACTTCCCTTAATAAACTTGCGTACTAGCTTCCTTTGTCGCCATTTCCAGTGGCTGACAGAGAAGGCTGCCAGTTTGCAGAACAGGTCACACACGACGTATGGTTAACTTGCCTCTCCGGTTCCGTTTTTTCCGTTCAGATGCGCCTGGGCAAGCCGGGCAAAGTGTACCAGTTGGGCAAGTTGATTCAGTTGGACAAGGTGGAGCAGGCAGACACGATCGAATAAAGACGTTACCTGTTTCCCGCATGCCGTCTGCAGTCCGTCTTACTTCAATTCAAACTCAAGGACAAGTTCAAAACCAGACTCAAGGACAAGTTCAAAACCAGGCCAAAGTCCTCTCTCCGTTGTCCAGTATTGCTTTGGGCCAATGGTACCGGGCAGAGCAAGACACAACCCCTGCCACGATCAGTGCTTTGCATTGTCAGCAGCTTGGTCAGTTTCTGACAACCCAGACCACGCCAGAGGCCAAGCAGGCGCTTGAGGTTGTTCAGGCATTATGGCTTGTGCAACGAGAAATCCACTTGATCAAATCTGGCTTGATGGGGCCTTAGCTAATGGGAGTTAACGTGGTCACCAGTCAAATGGACGTTGAACAAGCAAAGTCTGCGATGCAAACCTTGCTGACAAACTTTCTCGAGCAGCAGCAATGGGCGTTGGCGATGCCTGTTGCGCATTGGTTAGCCGCTAATGGTGATGACATGGCCTGTGCCTTACGTCCACAGCTCCATAACTATCTTGATGAGTATGAGTCGGCGCTGGAAGCCTTGTCTGTGGTACCTATTGCCTTGCGGCATCGTCTTGTGGTTCGCAGGGCTGAAGCTTCTGCCCTATATGCACTGGGATATCACCAGTTGGCCAGAGAGGTATTGCTTCGTTGTCCCCCTGAGGAGCTGTTGTGAAAATTCTGCTTAGCCGCCTGACCGGCCGTAATGATCTGCTGTTGGCACTGCTGTTGATAGCCGTGGTCTTTATGATGATCCTGCCAATGCCAACGGAGCTGGTGGACGTACTCATTGCTATCAACCTGGGCATTGCGGTTATCTTGATGATGATGGCGATCTACATCCACACCCCGCTGGAATTTACTGTCTTTCCATCACTGCTGTTGCTGACCACATTGTTTCGCCTGTCGCTTTCAATTACCACCACACGATTAATCCTGCTACAGGCGGATGCCGGGCAGATAGTCTATACCTTTGGCAATTTTGTGGTGGGTGGCAATCTGGTCGTGGGCGCGGTGATCTTCTTAATCATCACGATTGTGCAGTTTCTGGTGATCACCAAAGGGGCTGAGCGGGTTGCCGAGGTGTCGGCACGTTTCAGTCTGGATGCGATGCCGGGCAAACAGATGAGTATCGATGGTGATATGCGCGCCGGGGTTATTGATATGGAGGAGGCCCAGCTTCGGCGCAATCGAGTAGAGAAAGAATCGCAGCTATACGGCGCTATGGATGGTGCCATGAAGTTTGTTAAAGGGGATGCGATTGCCGGTTTGATTATCATTGTGGTGAACTTGCTCGGCGGGATCACGATTGGTGTCGTGCAGCGTGGTTTGCCTGCTGGGGAAGCCCTGTCAATATATGCCATTTTGACCATAGGTGATGGCTTGATTTCACAGATACCGGCGCTGTTTATTGCGATAACCTCTGGCATGATTGTGACTCGGGTATCGGCTGAGGTATCGGCTGATCTGGGTAAAGACATCGGTAGCCAGATCACCAATCAACCCAATGCCCTGATGATTGCCAGTATCATCTTGCTGTTGTTTGCGCTGGTGCCCGGCTTTCCTACCGTCACTTTTCTGGTATTGGCGGCCGGGCTGGGAGTGGCGTCACAATGGCTAAAAAAACAATCAAAAAACGCTCAAAAGAGTGGCCAACAGCTATCCTCTTCAGCACCTGATTCACCTGCCAATGAAAGTGGTCAAGAAGGCTTCTCCCTGACCGTGCCACTGTCGCTATCTATTGTTGAACTTGAAGGCCATGGGTTTCAAGCTGATGCTCTGTCTTCCTCACTGGCTGAGTTGCGTCAAAACCTGACCAAGGAACTCGGCGTTCCTTATCCGACCATTCATTTGTATTGCCAGCCCGGCATGGTCGCCGATAATGCTCCCGATGAAGGTGTGAGGTCCAAAGGCGAGTTTCAACTACATGTGCACGAGATCCCCGTTTTGTCGGGAGAGTTACTGGGCGATGCGGTGCTGGTATATGCCGAAGAGCAGCAACTGCAGATCCTCGGCCTGAATTATGAACAGGCGCGGTTTAACCGCCGGCAGTTATTCTGGATAAAAGGCAAAACAGACCAGGAAGTGATTGGTCTTGGGTTGGTCAGCGTGTCGGTTATTGATGCTGTGCTGGCTGATATTCACCAGGTGTTGATCAAGCATGCGCAGGATTTTATTGGTGTACAGGAAACGCGTCAGTTGCTTGAGCACATGGAAGGCGAATTTGAGGAATTGGTGCGTGAAGTGCAGCGTCAGTTGCCGGTATTCAAACTGACCGAGATCCTGCAGCGGCTGGTGTCAGAACAAATTTCGATCCGTAATCTGCGGGCCATATTGGAAGCTGTGGTCGAATGGAGTCAAAAAGAGAAGTCGGTGATTCAGCTTACCGAGTATGTTCGTATCTCACTGAAGCGCTATATCAGCCATAAATACAGTAATGAACAAAATATGCTGCCCGCTTTTATGCTGACGCCGGAAGCCGAGGAAACTATTCGCGCGGCAATTCGTCAAACATCTGCCGGGAGTTATCTTGCGATGGATCCTGCGCAGTCGGAAACCCTTACCAATAACCTCGTAACCATTATCGGCGATCTGCAATCCCGCCCTCACATGCCGGTGGTCATCACAGCGATGGATATTCGCCGCTACGTAAAAAAACTGATTGAACCTAAGGCCTATGAGCTGCCAGTGCTATCGTTTCAGGAACTCAGCGATAGCGTCAATGTTCAGGCTTTAAATCGAATAGGATTGTGAGCAGATTAATTCCTCAAATTTGCTTTTTTTCATGTTTTTCATTTCCCGATTCTGCACTGTTCTCATGACTAAATACCTTTTGCGTCATTGATAAGTAAACCCAGATAAGCAAATCCAGATAAGTGAATCCAATTGATTTCAGGGAGGCCGAGAATGCCAATTGATGGGGCCAATTTTGAACCCGAACCGCTGGCTTCCACCTTAACCAGTAGTGAGAACTTGCTTGCTGAAGCTGCCCAACAGCTGAGGCAAGGGGAAAGGGTTGTGGCGAATTGTCCGGTGACGATTTCGCGTGCAACCCAACTATTAAACACTCACACCGCTTCGAATGACTTGCAACAGGCGACAGCACAGGTTGATGCAATGGCTGGTACTGAACCTGTCAGCGCAATGCAGCAAAAGGCAGACTCGCAAAAGCCTGTTCGTCAACGCTGTGGACGAAGTGGTGCGCGAGTGTTTATCTAATATTTCCATCTATAAAAAGGAGCACAAAATGGCAACTGTAAATGCCCTTGCTGGGGCGCAGTCCGTCAGCATGTATGCGAATGAGCAAAAACCGGAACTGAATGATTTGATGATGGCGGTGATGATTGACCGGACCAATATTTTGGACGGCCAGATCCGCGACGGGATCAGCAATATCAACGATCAGAACCAGAAAATGCGAGAACTACAGCAGCATATGGCTGAAGCACGTCAGGCTCAACAAGGTACCAATATTGTTGAAAACCCGACATGGTCGGTCGATGACAAAACCATCAAGCTGGATAACGGCTATGAAATTTCTCTTAGCGGGGCCAGGCAGGAATGGACAATCAAAGATTCGGCAGGTAACTCGACCCGGATATGGGGCGACCCGCATGTGGCTGAAAAAGATGGCGGTAATTGGGACTTTAAGGATGGCGTGACGTTTGCCTTGGGTGATGGCACCAAGATTACCGTCGGTACCACGGGTGACAATAACGGCATGACTTATTCGGATACGCTGACGATCACCAAAGGCAACCAGCATATCCAGGTAACAGGAATTTATGAGAATGCCCCCCAAATATCGGGCCCTAGCCTTGATGGGTTGAGTGTCGATAGAAATACCAATGACGGCACCGTCTTCTATGAAGCCGGTAATGCCAGCGATTGGAATACCAAAGCTGGTACGGAAATTACGTCGGATCAGGCTATGGCCGGGCGTACTGTCATTAATGAAGACACATCAATCGGGGCATCGCCGCAAATGAGTGAAGCAATGAAGAGCTTCCTCGAGGCAAACAATATTGAGATCCCGACCAATGAAGATGGCTACCTGAGCAAAGATGACTGGAAAAATGTCCTGAGCTCCATGCAGTCTTTCGGTGACAGTCTGACCTCTGTATCACAGCTGGATATGGCCAAGCTGCAATCCTCGATGAACAAGTATAACCAGTCGTACGACATGCTCTCTAACTTCACCAGCAAGTATGCCTCAAGCATTGATTCACTGGTTGGTAATCTTCGTTAAGGTCACAACATGATGGAAGAGACACGTTCAATTGATGCTTTTCTCGCCGATCAAGATGCTAAATTAGCCGAAATAGCCGATACCCTGCAACAACACCAGACTCTGGTCGAGCGGTACAAGCTGGATCGCCTCCAGGCCATTCTTGATGGGCAGTTGACAGCCAAGCAGAAAAATCAGCGAGAGGCCGAGCAACGTCAGTTCTTGCAACAGCTTGAAACGACAACGGTCATTTCAAGTGCTCAATCTACTAATCATTTACCGCGTCGTATGCGTGGTATTTCAATTTAAGGAAGAATCAATATGACTGCGATTACACCTACGTCGGGCGTTACCGGCAATACATTCAACCCGTCCGAAGCCTCGTTGGATTCTTTGATGATGATGGTAATGATGGATCGCTCGAACCTGCTCGATGCCCAGGTACGTGAAAAAATCGAGAACATTAACTCGAAGAACAAAGATCTTCAGGGCCTGAACGGCATTATGACTAAACTCCGCAACGATATGAGTAAGGTTGGTACCAAGGACGACGATACCGGCTCAATGAGCCCTGAAGTTGTGTCATATCTGGAAAACAACTTCGCCAAGTTTGAAACCAAGGATAGTTATACCCGTAAGGACATGGAGCTACAGCTTTCCAACCTGAAAGACAAGGCCGAGAGCCTGACATCATCGTCTCAGCTTGATATGGCTCAGCTGCAATCGACGATGGGCAAGTACAACAACAGCTTCGAGATGCTATCTAACTTTGTGTCTAAGTATGGCTCTTCTATCGATTCTATTGTCGGTAACTTGCGTTAATTCGAGGTGAGTGAGATGACGACAGCAGCTGAAACAAATCAGGCCCTGCTTGGCGAGATCGAAAAGTATCTGAGCGGAGGTGGCACCTTCGGTGAGATATATGACCTGAGTCCGGAAACTATCGAGACGTTCTATCAGGTGGGCTATGGCTTGTATCAAGGAGGAAGCTATTCAGAGGCGGAAAAAGTCTTTCGTTTTCTGTGCCTTTTTGATCATTACGGCCTGCGCCATTTTATTGCGCTGGGCTCATGCCTTCAGATGCAGAAAGAGTATCAATTGGCTATTGAGTCATATAGTTATGCCGGTCTGCTGGATGGCAAAGACCCAAGATCGCCGTATCACGCTGCCGAATGCTATTTGGCTCTTGGACAGCGCGAGAAGGCAAGCAGCGGCTTTTATGCGGCTAGTCAGTTATCAGAAAAGCACTCGAAATTTGATGAATTGTGCAACAAGGCTGCCACGATATATCAGCAGCTAAGTGCATCACTTCAGGAGACAGAGAATGAATCCCATGAATCCGCTGAGTGACAAGTTTGCGGCTCCGGGGTTGCAAACCAATCAACAAGCATTGGTTGAAAACCTCAAGCAAGCGGTGACTCAAGCATCTGTACCCCAGGCCGTAGAGGTGAGTAGGGGAACGGACAAGGCGCAGGCTCCCTCTGCGACCCGGCCGCCCATACTTGATATGCCACTGGCCGATCAGGAAGACGTCAGCCGCGCGCTGATGGAAGTGCAGATGAAACTGCAAGATCAACAACTCAAACTCAGTACCAACGATATCAAAGGTATGCAGGCCAAGAACAAGGCCATGCATGAACAACGTATTGAAAAGCTTCAAGAGTCTATTGAAAAAATGGCTGAAGCGAAGAAAGGCGGTCTTTTCGCCAAGATTTTCGGCTGGATTGCAACAATTGCAACAGTCATTGCTTCGGTTGCCCTGATTGCAACGGGAGTGGGTGCCCCTGCAGCGGCGATGATGCTGGCAGGTGCGGCATTGATGCTGACACAGCAAATTTCCTCAGAGACAGGGAATTGGATGAACGATGCTGTGGCAGAGGTATTTCAGGCGTTTGGTATGGATGAGAAGTCGGCACAAATTGCGGCCAATGTGGCAATTATGGTTGCTGGTATTGCCCTGAGTCTTGGCGCGGGGGCCACAACAGCAGCGGCTGCAGCCACGACGACGGCGATGAAAGTTGCCAAAATCGTCAGCCAGGGGGCCAAGATTGCCGCCGGGGTGTCGGCTATCGGGCAAGGGACGGCGCAGGCTGTTTCGACAGAGGCAAAATACCAGTCCGATATGAGCAGAGCCGATGCCAAAGAGATCAGTGCCTACCTCAAGCGTTTGCAGCTTATGATGCAAGAGGAAATGGACCGGGTGCAGGAACTCCTTCAGAAAATGCAGGATAACGTTTCTGACGTGATGGCGATTTTATCCAGTGGTCAGGATTCAAGGTCACAGATGGCGCGCTATATCAACGCATAAGGAGGAAGGTATGATAACAGCAGTAAATACACAGAGCCCAAGTCTCCATCAGCAGGGTTTGGCTCTTGATGAGACAGCCTCCTTAGCTGGCAGTAGTACGGCTAAGGCGGCTAATACAGCACCTGTTCTTTTGCAGCACACAAGCACGGTGACAGCAAACCGGCCAAATGGGGCTGTGTCGCTGGAGTTGCCAGTAGCGAGAAACGATGCTGACTACTCGATGGCTATCAAGGATATAAGCAGACTGGATCATGAAGATACGATGGTCCAGATCAGTGATATTTTGACCTTGATGCACCAACTTGCGACGACGCAGCGTCAGCAGGCACGCGAAAGCAGGATGACTGAACGAGAGGCGGCCGTCGGTAGTATTCTGGGGCAGGCTGATAAGATACGCGAACAGGCTGAGTTAGAGCGCCTGTCAGGCTGGATCTCAGCCGGTATTTCGATTGCTTCTGGTGCAATGCAGGTGAGCGGCGGTGTGAAAGCACTGAAGATGGACATTTCTGATGCAAAGCTGCAGACGGTGAATAGCATTCAACAGGCTAAAACCCAGATCCTGACCGGCGTTGGCCAGTTACTGACGACGCAGATTGATTATCATGCCAAGCAGAAACAGGCTGACGGCAAGGTGTTGGAGGCCGATCAGAAGGTGCATGAGACGGCAATGGAAGATGAAGGCCAGCAAATGCAGTTCTACCTTGATGTCATCCGGGATGCCCGTCAAAAGCTGGAAGAAGTCATGCGAAGCCAGCAGGAATCGATGAAGAGTATCGTCAGAGCATAAAGTGGCTTATTTACCAAGAAGTTGGTGAGTAAGCATTGATAATACTATGTGACAACGTCACACAAGACACCTCATTAGAGGTGTCTTATTTTTTAGGCAGGTTGTTCATCTAGTTGACTTGGTAACGATTCAGCGCCATCAAGTGCCCGTCACCATGGTTGGTTGCAATCACAATGTAGTTCTCTGTTGATTCCACCACCTTCCACTTATTATGGCCTGGAAGCTTCCTTGCAGCACTGAGTAAGTCATTATACATGCGGATGTCACTTGCAGAGGCAATCAATCCTTTACTGTAGTTTTCATCGGTAATGCTCATTGAATATTGGCCATTGTTGTCCTTTGTGATGGTTCCCTTCGTATGCACTTCTACGATGTTCTTTAGCCCTGACTCTGAGAATATCGTTGTAATATCGATATTCTGATCTTCAATGAACACTTCGATATTTTTTTTTCCGTGGTAAGAGCTGCCTGTAGATTTTAAGTCATAGGCCCCACTGTATGCCATCGCTGGCTTCTTATTCATGAAATCCCAACTACTGATACTAAATACTGCCATTGAACTGGCAAGGAAAAAACTTTTAAGATACAAAACGATCGACCTCTTTAATTGTAAGATTTTCTATTTCAGATATAGATTCGTTGTTTTCAAGAAGGATAATCATATTGTGTGGTAATTTATTATTATCAATAATTACGATTGATAGATAGTCTTTCTTCAACATTAAATAAATTGACTTTGGTCGTTTATTATTTGATGTTGAAATTAATATATTATTAATAGACTCTGAAATATTATTGGTGAACTCATCGTTATCTGAATAAATGTTTAATATGCTATCCGAATAAACTTGCTTAGGTGTTATGGACTTACTAGGCTTAATCTCACTAAGATATGGTAAGTATGGAGCATCTCCTAATAAATAAAATGAAACCATGAAAATAAGAGAACCAGAAAAATACGGCCATTTTTTCTTTGCTATATTAAATGGCTCAATTTTTAATTGTGATGAGTATGTTTTTATAGGAGAAGCAATAGCTGAACTATCGTTATTTTTATCTTCGCAAGTCTCCTCTTTTGAGATGTCTTTGACTATTTCGCTCTCGAGTTTATATCCTACTTTGGCGATGGTTTTAAGCCACTTTTGCTCTTTGCCGTTATCACCTATTAGAGTACGTATGTTACTGATAGCCTGAGTGATAGAGCTGTCAGAGACTATCTTCCCTGGCCATGCCTTTTCAAGGATTGTTTCTTTAGAAACAACCATGCCAGCTTCAGAACAGAGTGCCAATAAGACTAGAAAGTCATGGCTGCCAATACGCTTTTCTTCATTGGTCTCGGAATGGCGCAAAAGTGATGCATCTTTGATGAGAATCCAATCTTTTATTTTATACATTAAAGCTCTCACTTCTTGTTCAAGTCGCAACGTAAGAGTTACTTTTTGTTGCTTTATTAATCATATGCCAACTGACTTGTTTGGTAACAAGAGTGTCCAACATTACCATTATTAAATTAGTTTGATTGCTCCTTGAATCATAATTGTTAATTTTATCATGTTTTTTTGACACAAATAGGAGTAGAGTAAAAACTTCATTTCGTTAGGTGTCATTGTTATTTGAGCTTTCTTATTCATAAAATTGGCTTGTTCAAACGTTTTAGTTTGAAATTTTGGTAACTATGATGCATATAAGATAGATTCATAAGTCTTACTAAGTGTTCAATGAAAGTGCTGTTTTTTTGAGTGAGTGTCTTATATTAGCAAGTGCAAATATTAGCGTTTCATCATTTATATTACACAGGTAGTTATCGCTGGTAGGTGAAGTGGAATAGCACTGTCGTTCTTTTATGTAGAAAATGAATACATTTATAAAAATTGAATTTATTAAAGAAAGTGAATAATAATATATTTTTTTGATGTCAATGTGATTTTTAGCTTGATAATATTTTTAACTTTTAATTCTTTAATACCATTTTATTGTACTTGAATGTATATGCTTTAGCTCAAGTATATCTATGAAAAGTGTGTTGAATCCATAATGTTTTTGTGATTTAAATCAGCCTCAATAGTTGAGTTGAAATTAGTCGGATATGCGTATTGAGAGTAAATGTAGTACGTCATCACAAGGATGAATAATGGTATGTCTCTATGCGCGATCGGAATATGTTTTTATGCTCAAGTTGCAGTGCTTCATGTTGCTATTATGAAAATAAATTAATTAATGCGCATGTATCCCGGCATATCCATACCTTGAAGCTATGAATTAAAAAAGCCCGGCAGACGGAATTAATTTGAAGTCTGAATTAATTATAACGTGCATATTATTTAAATGTTCGTGTCTGATAAATCAGACTAATTCACCCTTGGTTAAGCTCTTGTAGTTAATAATTGAACAGTGATTTTCTGTTTAATTGATTTTCATTGGCTAATGTTAGTGATGGGAATTGTTGTCAAAGAAAATGTTACTTGTTAGCTGTTATACCCAAGTTACCTCAAGATGCAGGATTCAGAGTGAGACCAGCGCACTCAGTTCAAGGAAAATGACGGTAGGAATGGTATTCCCTTTCAACGTTATTTGACACAGAAATGGGCGCGCTGGCTCACTCCCAAAGGGCGAGTTTACTTGGCTTCTATGCGTTGTTACCGATTATTAATTTAGAGCCACTAGATTTTCTAATCGGTGCCTAGCCTACAAGCCAAGTAATTCTCGCTGAAACGAGCATCTTGAGGTAGCTTGGGTATATCAACTAGATGCGAATTAGGGTGGGTGAGTAATGGAAATGGACTGGGCCAATGGGGTCTTAAAGCTAAGTTCTTTTTTTGCAGTGACGATAGGTATTCTTGTTCTTTTTGTCGGTCGTCGCCTCAACAAGATGTTCGCGCCGCTGCGCGAGTTCAGTATTCCCGAACCAGTTACTGGCGGGATCCTTTTTTCAATTTTGATCGCGCTAGTTTACGTCGTCGCTGATATTGAAATTGAATTTGATCTGATGGCGAGGGATATCCTGCTGGTGTACTTTTTTACCACTATCGGTATCAATGCCAGCCTCAAGGATCTGCTTAAGGGCGGGATCCCTCTGGTTGTTCTGCTAGCTATCACGATTGGCTACATGCTGGTCCAGAATTTTACCGGGATCAGTGTTGCCGCTATGTTTGGTCTGGATTCTGCCGTTGGTATGCTGGGCGGTAGTGTTTCTCTGATCGGCGGTCATGGGACGGCAATAGCCTGGGCTCCCCGCATTTCGGAAGGGTTTGGCGTTAGCAACGCGATGGAGATTGGTATTGCCTGTGCGACCTTTGGCTTGATCCTGGCAAGTTTGATGGGGGGACCAATCGCGAAATTCCTGATCACTCGCTATGACCTCAAGCCTGATCACAAAGAGCAACTGGATGTCGGTGTTGCTGATGAGTCGCAAAATGGTGACGGAACAATTACCGGCTTTGATTTTCTCGATGCGATTTTTGCAATTCATGTCTGTGCTATCTTGGGATTTATACTTAACGAAGCCATTGCTGAATTAGGTCTGCAGCTACCATTGTTTGTCACCTGCTTGTTTGCCGGGATAGTGATCACCAATCTTATTCCCGATGCTTACCCTCGGATCTCCGGTACTAAGTGGCCATCACGTAAACCAGCAATAGCCCTAATTGCTGATGTGTCGTTGGGTACATTCCTGTCAATGTCGCTTATGAGTATGCAGTTGTGGACTTTGGTGGACTTGGCAGGGCCAATTTTTGCGATTCTCGGTGCCCAGTTCATTGTGGCGATTGTGGTTAATATCTTTATCGTATTCCCTGTCATGGGTAAAAACTACGATGCCGCCGTTGTATGCGCGGGCTTTGGTGGTATTTCGCTTGGTTCGACCCCGACGGCAATGGCCAATATGTCGGCGGTGTCTCAGCGTTACGGTAACTCGCATCAGGCGTTTATTATCGTGCCTTTGGTGTGTGCATTCTTTATCGATTTGGCCAATGCGCTGATCATTCCGTACTTCCTGGCGAACTTCTAATTTTGCTCTAGGAAGACTAGGTAAACAGCCAGTCCATTTTCGTTGGAGTGGCTGTGTGCCTAGCTAGCTGGGCTTTTTTGCGGCTTTTTAGAGGAGCCTTGAATAAGGAAAGGTTGATTGCTTATATTATTTTCAATAAGGGTAAAGTCAACGCCTAACCTTATGGGGTTGATATAACTTTATAAAAACACATTTTATTGAGTGTTATCTATATGGTTAATTTTTTCGATGCATACTTCAGGTAGCGTAAAAATGGAGCTGTACTGCAACCAAAAAAAGTGCTGTTCTGTTGCTACTCACTACTTCTAAGGTGTATGGCTCGCTACTGCATACTTTTATCGTGAAAGAGTAAAAGGTGATATGACAAGAAGAATAGAATGATAATCTTAATCCAAAGTTTTTAAGTTGGGTATTCTTCTTTAAAAAACAGGTGTTATTTATGCAACTTTTAAGGCGAAGCCTGATGCTAATTTATGTCTCATATATATATATGACAGAAATGGGATGCTCAACACTGAATCAACAATTTTGGTTAAAGCAGGAGCGCAATTTCATTTTGATAACATTCTATTTATATAACAACAATGAAGCGAACAGAGGCACTTAATACTTCAACTTATACTTTTATTTTATAACTCTTATCTTGACAGATATTTAAACTTATCTGCAGCAGTTCCTAATACTCGGTGCGGTGCTCCCCAAAGCTAACCTTGAGATTTGTTAGTATGCCAGCTGGTAAGAGGCTGAACTAAGGTGTCAGCTGATAGTGTAAACAAACGGCCAGCTTTTGATTTTTGTTTGTAAGTATCTAATAAGAAAAGACAAAATCATATTCAGCAATATGCATTAACAGGATTGCATATATGGTGGCGGAAATTTAACGAGTTGACAGGGTTAATTCGAATATTACTAAAAGCTTTATAAGTAATAGCTAAAGTTTGAAGATGATTTTATCTTGTATGCATAGTGTGATGCTCATCTTATTACTGTCGTACTAATATATACATGCGATTATTTGCTGTTATATTTCTGTAATCTACTATTTGTGGCTGATTTGAAAGATTTCCTCGAAGATATAATTAACTAATAATTTATAATGTTTATCGAACTGACTTTTAGCTATATCTAAACTCCTGATTTCTTCGATTAGGTGGTGATAATAGCTACATGAAAAATACTCTTATAGCTGAGGTATATCATTTCAATCGCTGTATTGAGAGCTTGCACATCAACCTTACATCTTCAAAATAATGTAAGGTGATTTATAAAATATAAGTATATATACAAATGAAAAAGCTATTTGGATCATCGCATGACTCAGAATGTTTATATTCTGCTTTAGCTTGTAGTCGAATGTTGATACTGCTTTCTGGTGGGACTCCTTCAGATGTTGTTTTTGATAATTCTCAGACAAAAATACGAAAAGCAATAAATGAGTATGGGAAAGAAAACGGTGTTGAGCTTACATTAGGTCAACTTAAACTGAGTCAGCTAACACCAGACAAATTACCGCTAGCCTATAAAAACAAACAGGGAGAATTTGCTATTGCTGCCCGCATTTCTGGGCGAGAGGTGTTGGTTCAGGAGACCGAAAGTGCTTCACCGAAAATCCTTTCTCTAACAGAGCTGGAGGAGCAGTGGTGTGGTGAAGTGATCCGTGTGCAGGGACCGTCACTTCGGTTTGATGTCTCCTGGTTTATTCCCGAATTTGTTCGTCACCGTCGCTTGTTTAGTGAGGTGTTGTTGTTTTCCTTGATGCTGCAATTGTTGGCGCTGGCAACGCCGCTTTTCTTCCAGGTGGTGATGGACAAGGTTCTGGTGCACCAGGCGTTGTCGACCCTTGATGTGCTCGTGGTGGTGTTGGTTGTCGTGGGTATCTTTGAAGTCGTGCTCAAGGGGCTTCGCGAATACCTGTTTGCACACACATCCAACCGGATTGATATCGGATTAGGTATTAAGTTATTTCGCCATCTGCTGGGCCTACCGTTGCTCTATTTCAAACACCGGCAGGTCGGCGCCATTATTACTCGGGTACAGGAACTCGATAGCATTCGTGAATTTTTGACCGGTTCAATGCTGACCTTGTGTGTCGATGTAGCGTTTACGTTTGTGTTCTTCGGAGTCATGGCCTGGTTGTCGCTGCCACTGACTTGCCTTGTTCTTGTAGTGCTTCCTTTTTACTTCCTTCTGGCATGGCGCAGTACTGGTCGGTTGCAGGCATGTATTGAAAAACAGTTTCAAACCTCGGCGCTGAATACGTCTTTTCTGAATGAGTCAGTCAGCGGAGCCGAAACGATTAAAAGCCTGGCTGTTGAACCTCGTATGCAGCGTCGCTGGGAAGCTCAGACAAGTGATATGGTGGAGGCGGGCTTTAACACCCAGAGCATTAATAATCTGATCAGCCACGGGGTAATGCTCCTGCAGAAGATCACCAGTGTCGGGGTGATCTGGTTAGGGGCAAATATGGTGATGTCACTGGAACTAACCATAGGCCAGTTGATCGCCTTTAATATGATGGTTTCCCATGTCAGCCAGCCTATCACCAAGTTAATAGAGCTGTGGCAGCAGTTTGTCCAGGTACGTGTTGCGGTCGATAAGCTCGGCGATATGCTCAACCTGCCTGTTGAGCAAGAGCAGGGCAATGTTCTTCCGGCTTCCCCGCTTAAAGGCGACTTACAAATCCGTAATTTGCTATTTCGCTATCAGCCGAACTTAAATCCTGTCCTTCAGGGCGTCAACCTGCATATCAAGCCCGGCGAAACCCTCGGGATCGTCGGTCCTTCCGGCTCGGGGAAAAGTACCCTGACCCGGATCCTGCAAAAGCTGTACACCCCGGATGAAGGGGAAGTGCTTATCGACGGTAATTCGCTATATAGCCTGGATCCCGGTTATCTGCGCAGCCAGATCGGCGTGGTACTGCAGGAGAATTACATGTTCAACCGCAGTGTACGCAATAACATCGCGATTAAAGATACCACTGTACCGTTAGAGGCCGTCGTTGAAGCAGCAAAACTGGCCGGTGCCCATGACTTTATCCTGCAGCTCCCCCTTGGTTACGACACCGTTTTGGCAGAAGGCGGCAGCTCTTTGTCTGGCGGTCAGCGCCAGCGTATTGCCATCGCCCGTGCGTTGATGGCTGATCCGAGGATCTTGATCTTCGATGAAGCAACCAGTGCGCTGGATGACGAATCCCAGGCGTTGATCCAGGCCAACATGGCGAAGATTGCCCACGGCCGAACTGTCATCACCATTGCCTATCGCCTTTCAACTGTCCGCCATTGTGACCGGATTATTACCCTGGAGCAGGGGCGGATAACTGAATCAGGCAGCCATTCGCAGTTATTGGCCCTGAAAGGCTGTTATGCCCGCCTCTGGCAGCTACAGCAGGAATTACGTAAGGAGTCTGCCGCATGTTAATCAAGCATTTCAAAACTGCCCGAAAGGCATTGCAGCAGGAGCGTCAGGCACCGTCGGCATTGAAGCGTTCGCGGGACGAATATGAGTTTCAGCCCGGGTATCTGGAAATCGTCGAACGCCCGCCTGCTCCGTGGACCCGGCGGACGGCGATGGCATTGACGCTTCTGTTGGTTATAGCGTTGTTCTGGTCTGTTATCGGCCGGCTCGATATCCATGCAAGGTCCGCAGGACGGTTGATCGTTTCCAGTCATTCCAAGGTGATCCAGTCGCTGGAGTCAGGGGAAATTTCAGCGATTAATGTCCGGGATGGTCAGCGAGTTAGGGCCGGTGACATCCTGATCACCCTCAATCCCATCGGCGTCGAGGCCGAAGTACGTGAGTTGCAGGAGAAGCTGGTTTTCCGCCAGCTCGAACAGTCACGGCTGCAGGCTTTGCTGACAAGCGATCCGCTAGCGTCATTCAAATTACCGAACGGTGTTTCTCCGGTTCAGGCACTTACTGCTCATGAACACCTTCAGAGCGAGTGGCTGGAGGTTACCAATAACCTCGACAGCCTCGATGGTGAAATGAGTGTCAACCTGGCCAACCAGCAGGCTCGGCGTGCCGATATCGCGGGGTTGGAGATGCTGATGACAAACATCCGTGCTCGCCTTCACGCTCGCCAGACTTTGGCGGCCAACAAGCTGATCCCCCGAATGGAGCTTCTGGAGCAGGAACGTGAACAACTGGAAACAGAGCGCGCCCTCTCCAAGCAACATGCAGAGATTGATGTGTTGAAAGCGCAATACCTGAGCCTGAAGGAACAACGTGAAAGCTATCTGTCCAAAATTCGTCGAGAGTACTACGACAAACTGAATCAGGCGCAGGGTGCGATAGCCGAGATCAGGCAGGAACTGGTCAAGGCGAATGAGAAACACCGGCTGCAAACCCTGCTATCGCCGGTGGATGGTGTGGTTCAGCAGCTGTCAGTTCACACCCTCGGGGGCGTTATCCAGGCTGCCCAGCAATTGCTGGTGATTGTACCGGATGATGCCGCGCTTGAGGCAGAAGTGATGATATTGAACAAGGACGTCGGTTTTGTTCAGGCCGGGCAGCCAGTGGAAATCAAGGTGGACTCGTTTCCATATACCCGCTACGGCACGATTAGCGGGGAAGTGGCCCATGTGTCGCGAGACTCAGTGGAAGATGAGCAGATGGGGCTGGTCTTTCCTGCCCGGGTAAAGATAGATCGCCATACGATTGCTGTGGATGACAAAGAAGTCCCGCTACAGGCGGGGATGAGCATCACCGCAGAAATTCGTACCGGTGACCGGCGAGTGATTGACTACCTGCTGAGTCCTTTGCAGCAGTATCAGTCTGAAGCTATGAGGGAGCGGTAATGGCTGTAGCAGAAACGATTGAGACAGATGCTCTGGCTGTGAATGCTGACCGAGCAACAGGGGATCCGGCGCTACTTGCCTTGGTACGGGCTGCACGTTGCTTTGATTTAGCGGTAGAGCCCGAGCAGTTGGTACATCAGCTTGGCCGAAGCGAGGGGGCGGTGGACAGCCTTGATCTTTGCCGGTGTGCGCGTTGGATAGGGCTTCGGGCGCGGTGTATTTCCACTCAGTTGGAACGCTTGTCGGCACTGCCGTTACCGGCGTTGCTCAATACCGAGCAGGGTTGGGTTGTGCTAGAGGCAGTTACAGACGATATGGTTACCCTGTATCACCCTTCTACCGATAACAGTCGGAGCTACCCGATTGGTGTGTTTGGTCAGCACTGGCATGGTGAAGCCCTGTTGCTGGCCGATACCGAGGAGCGGCCCAAAAAGCAAAAGTTTGGTTTTGGATGGTTTGTCCCCTCCATTCGCAAACATGTGATTCAGTTTCGACGGGTGCTGCTGGTGTCGCTGATGTTGCAGCTGATCGCCCTGGTGACTCCGATATTGTTTGAGAACGTGATTGACAGGGTACTGGTCAGCAGAAGCCTTTCCAGTCTTCAGGTGCTGGGGATTGCGATGCTGGCGCTGGCCGTGTTCGAGCCCATTTATGGCTTCCTCCGATCCTGGCTGTTTGCCAACCTCGCCAGCAAGGTCAATTCAGAGCTGTCCAGCCGCTTGTACGAGCATTTAGTTGCCCTTCCTCTCGGTTATTTTCAGCAGCGACAGACCGGGCAAATTATCGCCCGAGTGAGAGAGATGGGGCAGATCCGTCAGTTTCTTACCGGATCGGCATTAACCATGGTGCTGGATCTGGCTTTCATCAGCTTGTTTCTTGCCGTGATGTTCGGCTATGCCCCGAAGCTGACCTGGCTGGTACTCGGTTCGTTGCTGGTTTATTTCTTTTTCTGGCTGGTTGTCGGCCCGGTACTGCGAGCCCGGGTGACCCGGGAGTACGAATTGGGCGCGGACAATACCGCCTTTCTGGCCGAGTCTGTCACCGGGATTGAAACCATCAAGACAACCGCTACGGAGTCCGGCTTTCTCCATCAGTGGGAGCGCCAGCTGGCGAGTTTCGTGAAAGCTTCGTTCCGGGCCAAGGTGGTCGGGATTTGGGCCGGGCAGGGAATCGGATTGATCCAGAAGCTGACGTCGGCACTGCTGCTGTGGTGGGGCGTCACCCTGGTGATGGACGGCCTGCTGAGTCCGGGCGAGCTGGTCGCGTTCAATATGCTGTCGGGTCATGTTACTCAACCTATTCTGAGGCTGGCACAGGTCTGGCAGGATTTTCAGCACACCCTTATTTCCTTGCGCCGGATTGGCGACATTCTTGACGAGGATGATGAGGACGGCAACGACGGATTGGCCTCCGTTCCCAAGCTGCGCGGTGGTGTGTGCTTTAGCGGCGTGCGTTTTCGCTACAGCGAAGATAGCCAGGAAGTGCTGCGCAACTTGAATCTGGAGATAAAGCCCGGCGAGTTTGTGGGGATCACCGGCCCTTCTGGATCAGGAAAATCAACGCTTACCCGTTTGTTGCAGCGTCTGTATGTGCCCCAGCATGGACAGGTTTTGGTGGATGGTATCGATTTGGCCATCGCCGATCCGGTGGCATTGCGCCGCAATATGAGCGTGGTGCTGCAAGAAAGTC
Source organism: Photobacterium proteolyticum (assembly GCF_001939735.1). Classification (GTDB taxonomy): domain Bacteria; phylum Pseudomonadota; class Gammaproteobacteria; order Enterobacterales; family Vibrionaceae; genus Photobacterium; species Photobacterium proteolyticum. The sequence continues at coordinate 29,581 of NZ_MJIL01000089.1, read as the reverse complement.
TTTTGTTCTCGGGTACCGTAGCCGAGAACATCCGTCTGTGTTGTCCGCAGGCGACTGATGCCGAGGTGGCCGAGGCCGCAGCCCTGTCAGGGGCCGATGAGTTTATCCGCGAGTTGCCGCAGGGCTATGAGACCCAGGTTGGTGAAAAGGGCGGGCGTCTATCTGGCGGCCAGCGCCAGCGTATTGCCCTCGCCCGGGCGCTATTGACTGATCCCGGTATCTTGCTGCTGGATGAGGCCACCAGTGCATTGGACTACGAGTCGGAAGCGGCGGTGATGGCAAATATGGAGGCTATCACCCAAGGTCGCACGGTGATCAGTATTGCCCATCGACTCAACACCTTGCGTCATGCTGATCGCATCCTGGTGATCGATGGCGGACAGATTGTCGAGCAGGGAACCCATGATTGGCTATTAGAGCAAGGAGGCACCTATGCCCGGCTCTGGAAGCTGCAGGTAGCTTCATAGCTGCTCTTTGATGTGGGTGCCTGATCTCGCATCCATTTCGTCTACTGAATGTTCTCATCACTGCGTATATCTGTGATGGGCCATGCCTTACCTTGGTTTTAAGGTGAGGGTCACCTGCCTCAGGTTGAAGAACAGGAAGCAACCGGGGTGCAAACTTAACAATAAGAGGATTGAGCACGATGGAGCAAGTTACTTCATTCGGTAATGCAATCAACAATACAGGCGACAGTATAAATAACGCGATGCAGGCCAACTTCATGGAGGGCTTTACTGAGTACCTGGCAACGGCAATTCGGGGAATGGTATCAGGCCAGGGAGACAGCTCATCCCTGAGCCCGACAGATATGGCTGATGTGGTGGCGGAGGCTGCTCGAAAATCAGGCGCGGATCCTGAGGTTGTCAGCCAGCTTAAGAGCCTGGCAACGGATCCTGAGATCTTGTCTGCGCTGACGGCTTTTGATCAGGGGCTGGAGGGTACAGCTGACATGGCTGATGTCGGAGCTTCTGGTGAGCTGCTTCCCGATTTTGAGACAGCGATGCCGAATCCAAACCCAGGCCCTACCATTGATCCCGGCCTGAATGGCAACGTCAAGACCCTCAACCAATACAGTGATTATATCTCCGGAGCAGGATCGACCTTCGGAGGAACTATGGTTGGGCTGCCTTCCGACCTGAATGATGGGGCTTCCATTGTTCTCAATGGAATGCTGCTTAAGCACGATAACCTGGTCAATGAACTGGACGGGCACCTGAAGAAGTACCCTACGTCAGTAACGGCTCATAATTTGCTGAAAAACGCTGTCAACGAAAGTACCGAGTTAAATAGCAGTCGTCTTTCAGCTCGAGGTGTATTGAACAACATCGGAACCGGTACCACGGTTGCCGGCTCTTTGTTCAGCGTGGTACATGGCGGCATTAATATCGCAGCCGGGGCAGATATGGGGAAGGACCTGCGTATTGCCGGTGGGACGATCGGCATGGCAAAAGGGCTTTACTCCCTAACCAATGTCGTTGCGACTCAGGTTGCCAAGAGAGCAGGAGGAGGGACAGCGAAAAATGTAGCGACCTTCCTGAGTAAGACCATGGTGGCGAAGGAAGTGGCAGACGTGGGGCTGGATGCTGCTTCTGGCCTGACTAAAGCCGGTGTCGGCTTTGCTATTGGTGTTGGTAGTGCATTGGCTATCGGTATGGGGGCTGTCAGTATTGCAAAGAATGCGATGGTCGCCGATGAGGCACGTCGTGGCGGGAATCATGGCCGTGCCGCGATGTATGGTGTGATGGCTGCTCTTGACGGCGTTGGCATGGTACTCGATGTCGTTAGCTTGGTGTGTGACTTTATCCCTGTGATCGGTAACTTGGCCTCCTTGGTGCTGGATGTTGTTAATTTCGGCTTGAGTCTGATTAACACTGTGTTGGGATTCTTTGCGGACATGGTCGATACCCGTACGCCAGAGGAGAAACTGCAAGCGGACTTCGACAGCTATCTGGACTCCGATGCCTTCAAGGAGTTTATGACCAAGCAAGGTGAGTTCTACAAAGAAAAAGGCTACGACATCTTTAAGTATATGGTGGATGCCGAATCTGCTGGTCTTGGAGAGGAAGGTGTTGATGGTTCAAGCATCTGGAAGGAAGAGACACGTGCGCTGACTGATCAGGCTAAGAAAAACCTGGAAGATCAACAACTGAGAATTGCCTTGATTGATGGCTCGAGCATTGGGCGTACCTTAAACGGTCGGGAAAACGACGATTACCTGGATGGGCGCAGTGGCAATGACATCATCAATGGCCATGGCGGCAATGATATCCTGATGGGTGGAGCCGGGAATGACGAGCTCAATGGTGGCGACGGTAACGACAATTCCAATGGTGGCAGTGGTGACGATACGATCAACGGCGGAGAGGGTAACGATACTGGACGTGGTGGTCTTGGTGCTGATGTGATCAACATGGGACCAGGTGATGACGATGTCATCGGGTTGCTGGGTAGCGATAGTATCGATGGCGGTGATGATACAGATACTTTGTATACTGAAGATTTGTTCAAGAACCTTGAGTCCCGCGAGTTGAATCCGGATTGGAAGTCTTCTCAGGATCAGCTTGCCGAAAAGGTGGCAAATCAATCCAACTGGTCGGCCTATGCGCCGGACCACGAGCCTGCAATTGGCTATAACGTTGATCTACAGGCTGGAACAGCGTCGGGAAATCCGAATCAACAAGCGATCAGCGCATTGGATGCCGGGCTGTATAACACTTCTGTCTTTGCGAAGAAGGATGGTGCCTGGAATGATTATCACCGTGATTTTTCCAGCCACTATCTACTGGACAGCCTGCCAGATATTTCTGTGATGACCCAGCTCCGGGAAAACTCGGTCGAGAGCTATATCGCCTATAACCATCATGACAGTTGGAATACCTACCTATTCTCCAATAACCCAGACCCGCAGATTAAGTCCGCTTATGACAGTTTTGTGCGTCAGGCGAAAGAACAAGGGCGTGAGGTTTATCTGCTAGGGGAGGCTCTGACTAAATTTGATCCAACCTTCGGTTACATGAAAATGGAAGTGCTGACCGATGGTAAAGAGGTGATGCTATTTGATCCTGTTATGGGCTATGTGAAGCTCGATGCATCCAATTTACAGCAGATGTTGGGGGGTGAAGAAGGCAATTACCGTTCAGCAGCAGGATTCTTCCTTTATTTGATGGAGAAAGTCGGCGCGAATGCAACGCTGACGGGAATGGAGAATGTCGCCGGGTCGGAGTTCGATGATGTGTTGAAGGGAGACGACAACAATAACCAGTTGTTTAGTCGAAACGGTAACGACAAGTTGTATGGCCGCGGTGGTAACGATTTGTTGGATGGCAGCGGTACCGGTAACAATACCCTCGATGGTGGTGAAGGTACTGATACTGCAAGTTATGCTGTTCATAATCAGGGAGTAACAGCGAACTTGCAAAGCGGCCAGGCTCACAAAGGCAGTAATAATACCGACACTCTGGCTGGGATAGAAAACCTGATTGGCTCTGCGCATGGCGATACGTTGACGGGTAATGACTCAAATAATCAGATTTTTGCCCAGGACGGAAATGACACGGTACGCGGCGGTGGCGGCAACGATCTGATTGATGGTGGTAAAGGTGCCGATGACTTAGATGGCGGAGACGGAGTCGATACGTTGGCCTATACGGATCGTGTCGGAGTAACAGTTGATCTTGAAACTGGCGAGAACAGTGATGGTGATAGCCTCAAGGGGTTTGAAAACCTCATGGGAAGTAACGGTGCCGATACCCTCAAGGGGGATAATGAGAGCAATATTCTGTTCGGTAACGCTGGTCAGGATACCCTAGAAGGGCGAGGTGGTAATGATACCCTGATTGGCGGTGATGGCGCCGATACGTTAAGAGGTGGTAGCGGCAATGATCGTATCTCGGCGGGTGACGGGGTGGATGTCATCGATGGCGGCGAAGGCGCTGATATTCTGGACTATAGCCTAAATGGTCAAGATAGTAAGAACACTCTATATGTCGATCTTGCAGAAGGGATCTCTTATGCCGTTAAAGATGGACAGAAAACCGTGCTAGACCGTTTCAGTCATATTGAAGGGCTGGTCGGTGGCGAGATGGCAGATACTCTCATTGGTGATGACGGCAAAAATGTGCTCTATGGCGGCAAAGGAAACGATATTCTGCGCGGCGGCGGTGATAACGATGTGCTGGTGGCGGATGGAGATGTAGATCACTTGTTTGGCGGGACAGGTAAGGATATCTACCAAATCAAAGTATCAGAGGGTGGCAGCGCGATTATTGATGACACGGACGAAGGGAATGCCATTATCCTCGAAGGGATCAGCAAGGCCGATGTTGGTTTGAGGTTTGACGGGCAATCACACCGGATTCAGTTGTTTGATCGTCGCAATGGTCAAACGTTGGTGGAAGATGTTGCCTCCGGGGACCAATTAACCGAGTGGGGTGGTCAAGCGTCCAGCGAACAGACGGTCGAATTACTGAGTGGTTTCATTCGTCGCTTCTCAACAATCCGTATTGGCGATCGGGTGCTTTCGAGCCAGCAAACGATTGACTGGTTGAGCAGCCAGTTGATTGAAGCACATGCAGGGCAAGCGGATTCCACCCTTCGCGGTAACGAGCTGTCGAATATACTGACTGCTGGCGTTGCCCTGACCAGTATCAATGCCGGAGGAGGAGATGATCAGCTACTAATCGGTGCGGGAACGCCGGAGGTTCATACTGGTAGTGGCAACGATTACGTTGATTTCAGCGGTAATACTGATCTGGCATCTGCGCCTCAGACGGGAGAGCGCTTTATCGAACTGCTAGATGATCCTAATTCCCTGAACGGCTGGCAGGTACAAAATGGTGGTAATGGTTTTGCGGTTGATGCTAACGGCCTGACATCCTCTTACGGTTGGTGTAGTCGGACTCGTCGTTTCGATATTTCTAATCTGGTTAGTACTTATGGTAACAATGCCATCAATATCAAGGAGACTTTCCGCAAGATCGGTTATACCGCCGATAGCTATAAGTTGACGGTGAGGCTGCTGGACAGTGATGGTAAAGAGTTACATCAATGGAGCACCGGGGAGCAGACGGTTACCGATGTAGCCGAGGTGAGTCACACATTGCAAAACTACAGCAGTCAGACTCACTATGTTGAAGTGACGGATGCTGGTAAAGATCAGGAATATTGGGCTGGTCAGTGGGGAGCGCGTCTCGAAGGGCTGTCATTACAATTCGATTCTGGTGCTACTAATCAGGCAAAAGTTTATATTGAAGGCTTCGATGCTATCGAAGTGGATGCAGGAGCGAACCTGGAGGTGCTTAAGTCAAAGCCTGATGCAACTTTCTCCTTGGTACTCAATGCCGATCTTAACGAATGGACTCCGGGACAAGATGGCCTGTCACTTATCCATCAAGACGGCGGTCAACTGACGTTGCCGCAAAAACCAGAGAGTCTGATTTTTGAGGACAACGGACGCCGAATATTAGTTAAGGATGTGAATGCTTACTATGCGGCAAGAACCAAGGGTGAGGCGTTCACTCACCGCTGGGAACTGACGCCGGATAATAGTGCGATCCTGAACTTAGCTGGCGTCGATGCAGCATCGGTGACTGTTCATCAAGGCACTGTGGAGGGTAAAAAGTATGTCCGCCTGCAGGCTGGTAGTGACGTGCTATTCTCTGAAGCGATACCTACAGCCAGTGACGGTAACCCACAAACTGCGGGTCAATACCTGTCAGGCATCCTCGCTGGAGTTCGCTTTGGTGATGTCGGGCTTCACGGCGATGATCTGGCTAACTTTATCGACCATGGTGAGTTACCTGGTAATAACGAGGGTAGCAGTAATGCCTTGCTCTCTGAGCAGAGCGCGAGCGTAGCGAATAGCGATGCTGATAGCATTCGTCTGGCCAAACTGACTGGAGCTATGGCTGCCTTTGATAGCAGCAATGACGGGACATCGAGTGGCAACGAAGTGCTGGATGGCCGTTATAATTTGCAGCCGGAACTAACCGCTGCAGTTGTATAACTAGCCTATAGGATAATGGGGAGGCTTGCCTCCCCTGCATTTTAGTGACAAACATAACTTGTTCAAAATAGTTGTGCGCGAGATGACTTACTACAGAGATATATGTTTTTCCTTTCTGATTCCTTGACTATCTTCACCGGATCGAGACAATCATCCTAAACACCGTTATCTATAGAGAATTTATGAGAATTGTTGCGGTTACAGCTTGCCCGACCGGGATCGCCCATACTTACATGGCAGCTGCAGAGCTAAAGAAGGCGGCGCAGCCATTGGGTATCCAGATCATGGTTGAAACACAAGGCGCGATGGGGATAGAAAATCAGCTGAGCTTTCAGGATATTGGCCGAGCCGATGTAGTTCTGATTGCCTCCGACATCGAAATTGAACACCGTGCCCGCTTTACCGGCAGCAAGATCCATTGCGTTACCATTGAAGAAGTGCTGACCGATCCGGCGAGCGTGTTGCGCCGTTGCCAAGAACTTTGATTAAAACTCCTGACTAACAAGCTATGATTCAAGCGTTATGATCGAACGTCGTATCACCTTCATTATTGGTGATGAAGGTATTCCTTCCTGGAAACTCAATCAGCTGAAAACCTTGGCAGGGTACTTTCGTGCCGTGGTGGTGATGCAAAATGTCACTCGTTTGTGCCAGGCTAATGCCGAGCAGCCAGTTCGAATCATGAGCTTGGGTTGTATGCCGGGAGATCTGTGCCAGCTGGTTATTGAGGGCTCTGATGCCGAACTGGCCTACATGGTGCTAACTGACTTTGTCGCCGAGCAATTTCTGTTGGTGAAAACCAGTGGTAAGAAAAAGAACCGTAATGCCTGCAGTGTCGATAGCCGTGATAAGACCAATACGGCCTTTTATTTGCCGTTTGAACTGGTAATTTCAGCCCGTGATTTGTCAGTTAAGGAGTTAGGTCTCGTACAGTCAACAGAAGCAAAAGAGATGGTTCTGGCCCGGATTTGCCGGATGCTTAATCCGGCAAATCCGGACTTGTTGCTTCAGTTGATGCAAGAGCGTGAGCGCGTTTCGTCGACCTGCATGGGGAACGGAATTGCATTGCCTCATATCATGTCATCAGAAATCAAGCAGCCTGCAATGGCGCTTATTCAGTTACCGCAAGCCATTGAGTGGGGCTCAAATCGTGGGCCGGTGACGAGAGTGATCGCCATGGCCTTACCTTATCCTGCTCAGCGACCACATATCGAGGCGTTTGCGCATTTTTCACAGGCGTTATTGGCTCCCGAGTATTGTCGTTTGCTGACGGAAAATATTCAGGCCGAGGCGTTGAAAGCACTGTTGCTGCATACCTTATCTCGCCCGTTTACAGCGAACTGCGATACTCCGAAGGAGTAAGTCCTGTTTTGTTCTTAAATACCCGGTAGAAATAGTTCACATCTTGAAATCCGCATCGGGTAGCCACTTCGTGTAATCGGAAGGTGTATTTCTTTAGCATGAACTTGGCTCGTTCGATCCGTACCCAGGTAATATAATCGGCCAGTCGCATGTGTCCCTGTTGACGAAACAGGCGCGAGAGGTGATTGGGGCTGATATTGAATCGGGTGGCAATGCTGTCACGGCTGATTGCCCGGTGAAAGTTTTCCTGGATGTAAATGCAGATCCCCTGATAGAGATCCTCGCTACGCTTTTTAGTCGAATTTTCCGGAACCGAAAGCATGCTCTGGCAATAGCTCATCAGGGCCAATAGCAAGTGTTCGTCCATTGGTTGCTGGAGTGGTTCTTTGGACAGGGCATTAAGTGCAGACAGTATATGGTCAATCGCATGGCCGGTACGTGTCTGGATGCTGTGCTTTTGAATATCATGAAAGTTGGTTTGATCTTTTGCCTTACTAACCAAGCTAAAGCCTAGCTGGCGACGACCGAATAATAGACTCAATACTGAACAATCCGTATCCCAATTGGGCTTGTTCCAGCTGTTTGGCGGGATATAGAGCGCATCACCAGCCATGATTTTGACTTCTGTGATCCCAAGCTCCGGATCTTCCAGCTCGTTAATGTACTCACCGTTAATCACCAGTTCCAGGCGCGGGAAGTTAACCTGATAGCTAAACGGGGGCGGCGTGACCTGATCCCCGGCAAACCAAATGCGGTTGAAGTGCTCCCGTTCGGAAAGCAGGGTATCGATAAGGTCATGGAATACCTTGCCCATGGTAATGGTACCTCCTGGTGGGATTGGCTCAGCGAATAGGTTAGGTCATTGTCGGCATTATTATTCATTGTCCGGTGTAGAGTTACTACCCGTAAAATAGAATTGAATATTATCCGTGAGCTGGGTCACGTAAATTATCCGGTCGACCTCTTTTTCATGGTTACCACTGTCTAGTGTTCATTGTTTTTGACGTAATGGCAATTGGCGTTTTTGCTGTGAAAAATAGATAAATATGCCTTTAACTCATTAATTAATAAGGAATATCATGTCATTCCCATTAATGTTGAACTGAGGTTGGTGAGGTGAGGGTTAGATCACAAAATGGTTTTGATGTTACAAATATCCAGTAAATGCCTCTCTGGTACACTATAAGAGTGGAGCCGGATCGCTGAAAATATCCCCAACGGCAACACGAATGCTGAACTTAAAAGTATAAATACAGGGGGAACACTCATGATCACCAACTTGATTAATGAGCAGTTGATTTGCCTGAACCTTCAGGCGACGACCAAAGAAGAGGTTTTTGTCGAAATGATCGACTTGCTGCACAAGCAAGGCCGAGTGAACGACAAGGACCAGTTTTTAGCGGATATCCATGCACGTGAAGAGCTGGGGAACACCGGTTTTGAAGAAGGTGTTGCGCTGCCTCATGCCAAAAGTGGTGCGGTGTCCGAACCTGCGGTAGCGATTGGTATCAGTCGCAGCGGTATTGAATATGGCGCGGAAGACGGCCTGCCATCCAAACTTTTTTTCATGATTGCTTCTCCAGATGGCGGCGCAAATCACCATATTGAAGTGCTGGCCGAATTGTCTTCGAAGCTGATTGAAGACGGATTTATTGATGAATTTATGTCGGCGAAAAGCGCGCAGGAGGCACTTGGTCTGTTGCTGGCAAAAACAGAGCCGAGTGAAACAACTCCGGTAGCTGACAAAGGGTTGCTGATTGGTGTGACTGGCTGCCCTGCAGGTGTTGCCCATACTTACCTTGCTGCGGAGGCGTTGGAAAAAGCCGCTGCCGAGCTTGGTTATGAAATGAAAGTCGAAACCAATGGTTCGATTGGTGTAAAGAACAGCCCAACAGCCGAAGAAATCGAGCGCGCAGAAGCGATTATCGTCAGCTGCGACAAGCAAGTAGATATGACCCGGTTCGCAGGCAAAAAGCTGGTTAAAACCGGTGTGAAAGCGCCGATCAAAGATGGCAAGGGGCTCATCAACCAGGCTCTGCAGGCTGCGACTTACCAAGTTTCGGGAGAGGATGCGCCTGCACAGACTGAGAGCAAAGTCTCTCAGGCTCGTTCAGATTTATACCGCTATTTGATGAACGGGGTTTCGCATATGATCCCGTTCGTGGTTACCGGTGGTCTGCTTATTGCTTTGGCATTAGCCTTGGGAGGTCAGCCATCTGAAGCGGGAATGGCTATTCCTGAAGGCAGCATGTGGCAGAAAGTGCTCGATGTCGGTGTGGTGGCCTTTACGCTGATGATCCCTATCCTGGCCGGCTATATTGCCTACGCGATTGCCGACCGACCTGCATTGGCCCCGGGCCTGATTGGCGGCTGGATCGCTAATAACGGTTCGTTCTACGGTGCCGAGGCGGGTACCGGATTTATTGGTGCGATTGTGGCTGGTCTGCTGGTGGGCTACTTTGTTAAGTGGCTAGTGAGCATCAACTATCACAAGTTTATCCAGCCTTTGGTGCCAATCATGATTGCACCGATTGCAGGTAGCCTGTTTATCTCCAGCCTGTTCATCTTTGTTATCGGTGCCCCGATTGCCAGCTTGATGGATGGCTTGAACGCCATGCTAACCAGCATGAGCACAGGTAACGTGGTTCTGCTGGGTATCGTACTGGGTGGTATGGCTGGTTTCGATATGGGTGGTCCGTTCAACAAGGTGGCCTTCCTGTTCTCGGTCGGCATGATTGCCAGCGGTCAGACACAGTTCATGGGTGCGATGGCGTGTGCTATCCCGGTTGCACCGCTGGGTATGGGCCTGGCAACCATTATTGGTCGTAAACTTAACTTGTTCGAAGAGTCTGAACTTGAAGCCGGTAAAGCGGCAAGTGCCATGGGCTTGGTAGGTATCTCGGAAGGTGCGATTCCGTTTGCCGCGCAGGATCCGATGTCAGTGATCCCGGCCAACGTACTGGGCTCGATGGTAGCCGCAGTAATGGCATTCTCTTTCGGTATAACAAACAGCGTGGCGCACGGTGGTCCGGTTGTGGCCCTGCTGGGTGCGATGAATAAACCACTAATGGCTATCGTGTGTATGATTGCGGGCTCTGTGGTAACGGCACTGGTAGCAATTTCCCTGAAGAAAATGCGTCAGGCTAAAGCGCAGGCGGCTCTGGCCTAAGTCAAGATTCGCGTAAGTCAATAAAGAGAAAACAGATAAAAGTGTAATAAGAGCATGCCAGTACACTGAGTGATATGTACTTAACCCCCGTGCTGGCATGTACGCTCCCTTCTTTCCTCTCTTAATGGGGCAAGAAGGGCGTTTTTTATCTGGTAATTTACTCGGTATGAGTGCTCAACAATTGACAGACAAATCCCATTTCAAAATCATCAGATTCTGCTAAAATTTCGCGTTGCTTAATAGCGCTGTAAAATAGCGACTGATACTGATTCCATGAGTAATTGTACTGATGAAATCAGTATTTAACGTAAGGTAAAACAATGACCGTTTCCACATCTCCTTGTTTTTTCCGTATGCACAATGTTATCCAAGATTATGCATGGGGAAGCACGACATCCATTGAATCCCTGTTTGGGATTGCCAATCCTGAGGGTAATCCACAGGCAGAAATCTGGATGGGTGCTCATCCAAACGGTTGTTCCCAGATAGACGTTGAGGGTGAGACTACCCGCCTTGCTGATTTTATCGCAGCAGATAAAGCCGCGACAATTGGCGTGGAGACCGATGACCAGTTTGGTGAGCTTCCGTACCTGTTTAAGGTGCTGGCTGCCGAGAAAGCGCTGTCGATCCAGGTTCACCCAAGCAAGGCACAAGCCGAGGTTGGTTTTGCCAAAGAGCAAGACGCTGGCATTCCCCTGAGCGCTGGTCACCGTAATTACAAAGATCCTAATCACAAACCTGAGCTGGTCTATGCTTTGACGCCGTATCAGGCAATGAATGGCTTCCGCGAGATTGGTCAGATTGTTAGCCTGTTCCGTTGTCTGGACATTGCTGACTTGCTCGAGTTGGTTGTAGCACTGGAAGAAAACCAGAATGAAACCGGTTTGCGCCAGTTCTTCGAGGCAATGCTCTCGCTTCAGGGGGAAGTGAAAGAAACGGCTCTGGCTGGACTGTTGGCTTACGCCGAGCAGAATAAAGACGATGAACTGTTTGCTTTAATCTTGGAACTTGCCGGGCAGTACCCGGGCGATATTGGTCTGTTCTCGCCGCTAATGCTCAATGTGTTGACCCTACAGCCGGGTGAGGCAATGTTCCTGCATGCCTGTACGCCGCATGCGTATATCAATGGCACGGGCCTGGAGATCATGGCGAACTCTGATAACGTATTGAGAGCAGGACTAACGCCTAAGCACATGGACATTGCTGAGCTGGTCACAAGCACACGTTTTGTTTCTATGCCGGAAGATAAGTTACTTCTGGCTCCGGAGCACTCTGAAGGTGGTTTGCATTACCCGATCCCGGTTCCTGACTTTAAGTTCAGTGTGTATCACAATCAGCAGGATCTCACGTTGACGACTAGTAGCGCTGAAATTCTGTTTGCGATAGACGGGGCTGTGACTGTTGGACATGTGAACGGTGAGACTCTGACTATAGAGAAAGGGGAGTCTGTGTTTATTCCGACTTATGCTGACGGTTATACAGTAACTTCTACTGGACGATTTGCCCGCGCATACAATTGACTTTTAGAAGATTCTTAAATCAACGATTTAGTGCTTAGGTGCCAATAAAAGCCAGTCACAATGACTGGCTTTTTTCGTCTGTCATTCAGGCTTTTCTTACTGACTTACCCATACCGATACGGATCCACCGTTGACCGGGAAATACGCCCAGCCATCGCTATTGGTCCAGACACTTTCCGTTCTGTTCGAAAGGTGATCTTTGAATTCGGTACTTGGTTTACCGGCATACATCCATTTGCCGCCACCTGCTGCATCGGTCATGATAACAGCCATCGATTTAGGATGTTCAGCATTGCCTTCACGTGTCCAGCCGATGATGTTTGGATCATCCATGTAGCTGTGTTGTTTGCCGTACGCATAATTCTTCCTGGCTGTGATGAGCTCTTTTAAGTGTCGTACCGGGGCCATATTAATGTCGTGCCCCTTGTCGGAATATTGCGCGCCGTAATAATCGGCGTAGAAGACATTCGGGTATCCTTCCTCCCTTAGCAGGATGAAGGCGTAGGCTAGCGGTTTGAACCACCAGTCAACCGGTGACTCTAGTGCTTGTAGTGGCTGGGTATCATGGTTTTCAACAATTGTGACAGCCTTGACGGGGTTGTCTTTCATCAGGGTGCCATCCATCAGTCGTCTCATATCATAGTGACCGCCGGAACGTGATGCCTGATAAAAGTTCATGTGCAATGGTGCATCAAATAACGACATTGTACCCTGGGTTTTACTGATGAAGTTGTGCAGGTTGTTGACGTCATAGTTCCAATATTCACCGACGGTGAACAACTCTTTGCCCGTCTTGCCTCTGAGGTATTGGATCCACTCCTGTAAATACTGATATTTAATGTGCTTAACGGCATCTAGCCTAAAGCCATCGACGCCCGTCGTATTGAGATACCACTCTCCCCAGTCTTTAAGCTCCTGTTTTACTTCAGGATGGTCCATATCTAAATCGGCATACATGAGGTAATCATAATTGCCTTTCTCGGAGCTGACATCCCAGTCCCACGCCTTGCCGATGCCTTTAAATTTGAAGATGGCTTTCTCTTTACCGGCATCATCCCAGTCTACGCCGTCAAAGTGATACCACGTCCAGTGGAAACTTGAGTATTGGTCGTTTCTTCCCGGGAAGGTAAAGTCGACCCAGGCCTCGATCCATTTATCGCCTAGTTCTTTGTTTCTGTCATCCCAGTCGACCCTGACGGTATCAACCCAAAGCTTTTTGTCAGCGCCACCACGGTGGTTGAAAACAACGTCACCATAAATTTGAACATTGTTATTGTGTGCTTCGTTAATGGCTGCAAGGTATTGCGCCTTGGTGCCGTATTTGGTGCGTACCGATCCTTTTTGGTCGAATTCTCCAAGGTCATACATATCGTAAACCCCGTAACCAACATCGTTACTACCGCCTGCGCCCTTGTATGCAGGGGGCAGCCAAAGTGAGGTGATACCATTTTCAGAGAGTGAAGCGGCATTGTCTTTAACCTCGTTCCACAAGCTACCATCATTGCTGTTGTACCAATGGAAGTACTGCATCATGGTGCCGTTTTGTGATGCACAGGCGTCATGAATATTTAGCGATAGCAGTAGGGTCACGGATAGGGTGAGGCCGTGTTTTATCTTAAAGCATGTCATGTTCTATACCTTTGTTTTTTATTATTAACGTGCTTTATAGGCCATCGTTATTTCCTTGAATATATTGCCACGAGGAATACTTGATGGGGTATGCATTCTGTGAGGGACTTGAAAGCAAGCTTTTGATCTTAGTACAAATTTTGAACCGTCTGTTGTAGGGCTACAAAGCGTGATATCTGTGTGGAAGCTAGTCGTTCACTTTCTTGTCGTGAGCAAGCTTTGAGATATCACTCTGAATGTGGTTAAAATTCACCTCAAATAGATCTTGATCACACTTTTAAGCTCGTATATAGTTAATCTGTAACTTAATTACGGAATTGAGTTACAAAATTGAACTGTTAAGTGATAATGCTAACCAGTTTGAACTATTAGTTACAGATTAATACTAGGAGCTTAAAATGAAAAAACTACGTAACTTCATGTCACTGTTTTCAACTCAGCTTAACTTTGACCGTAGCCAGTTTGCGGTTCGTGCGAACAGTACATTTCAGCAATAGTATCCCGTTGTATTTCTACTGTTTCTGATTGAACACAGAAATAGTAAGCCGTCAGGTCAGTGAAAACTTGATTCAGTAAATGCCCAGCATAGAAGTGGGGGGTTTATGATCAAGGTTTTCATAGACTTGATGAAAAAGCTTTCTTTCCCCTATCTCAATTTCTCCTTTATCTGATCCCAGATAATCTATCCCCAGCTTCTGTTGATAACTCACGAAAGCCACGAGTTTAGGGTCGGTATAACTTTTACCGCTCAAAGTCTAAGTGGATAACGTTATGCCTTTAATAGGCTATGTTTGACCTAAGGTAAGAGGTCGTTATTCATGGTCTATCGCATATTGGCTGATCTGGTTGTTATCTTTCATCTCGTATTTATCGTCTTCGCGTTATTGGGTGGGTTGCTGGTGATCTGGCGAGGCTACCTGTTACTTTTTCATATTCCTGCCGCGCTGTGGGTTGCAGTGATCAGCTTCAAAGGGTGGATTTGCCCATTAACGCCGTTGGAAAACCGGTTAAGGTACTTAGCTGGTGGCGAGGGATATTCTGGAGGCTTTGTCGAACATTATTTGATCCCCATTATCTACCCGGTCGGGCTGCGTATTGATGTTCAGGTTGTACTGGGTGTTGTGGCTGTCGGGATCAATATTGCAATCTACTTGCTCGTCTATTATTGCTATATGAACAGGCGAGCTGGGTAGGGGAATGAAAAGTATATTGCTAACCGTTGTGGTGCTCTATGCACTTTTCGCTCTCACTTTCTGTTCCCTGCAACGGAAATTTCTGTATTTTCCTCAGCCTGCCAGCAATGTATATGGTGAGATGAATGTCAGCTTTGTCGTGGATGGGGTACAACTCAGTGGCTGGGCGTTAAACAAGGGCCAACCGAAGGCATTAATCTATTATGGCGGAAATGCCGAAAGCATCGAAGCGAACATCCCTTTCTTTGAGGCGGTAGTACCTGGTTATACCGTTTACCTTATCCCCTATCGAGGCTACGGCAGTAATGCCGGGAGCCCTACTGAACAGGTGCTATACAGTGATGCTGTTCATATTTATAAGACGGTAAAGAGTCAGCATGACTCGGTATCTTTGATGGGACGAAGTTTAGGCTCCGGTGTCGCAACATATGTAGCAGCAAACCGGCAGGTAGATATGCTTATTTTGGTGACCCCGTTCGACAGTATTGAGAACGTAGCAAAGGATATCTACTGGATGTTTCCTGTCTCTCTGATGATCAAAGACACATTTCGTTCAGCGGATCGAGTTAAGGATATAACGGCCCAAACCTACATCTTTATTGCCGAAAATGACCGGGTGATCCCCCGTGCCAGAACCGACCAGCTAATCGCTCATTTTGGCGATCAGCTGGTGGAGGTAGTTATTGTGACCAATGCAGGCCACAATACAATTTCTCAGTTCCCTGATTATGTATCAGGGCTTAAGCGGGCGCTGGACTAGCCTTCGGCATGTTCCGTAAGGGCTTTTTTTGAAGCCTCGACGTCAGGTGCAGCTTTTTCCGGTGTCACAACAAGAAACTGTTTGAGTAGCCTTTCACACTGACTTTGGCTCAAGTAACCCGGTACAGGGTAGGTACCATGGGCTTCGGCTAATGCCCGTTGACTGATAAGTGTTATATCTTCGGCCTTTAATTCAGGAAATCCATTCGGAATGTTGAGTTTTTTATTGAGCTCAACCACCGCATCAATGAACTCACTGCCGTTGTTTAGGCCTATGACATTCGCCAACTCTTCCAAGCGCGCCTTACAGTATGGATGCAACAAGCGTAGTACTTCGGGTAGTAGGATCGCGTTCGCCTGTCCGTGCGGGATATGGTACATACCGCCGAGCTGGTGGGCGATAGCGTGAACATAGCCTACAAATGCGCGGGTAAAGGCACAGCCAGCCTCATAAGATGCCATCGCCATTTGCTCTCGCGCTTCCAGATCTTGGCCATTGTTATAGGCTTTAGGTAGGAACTCGAAGATTTTCTCTATTGCCTGCCTGGCATATTTGTCACTCAGAGGCGTGTTATACGTACCGATGAATGCTTCTACTGCGTGGGTGAGTGCATCCATACCGGTTGCTGCTGTCATATCTTGCGGCAGCCCAATCATCAGCTTGGGATCGATGATTGCGTAATCAGGCAGCAATGCAGGATCGACGATCGCAAACTTTTGCCGTGCTGCTGGATCGGAAACAACTGCGGCGACAGTGGCTTCCGAGCCAGTGCCAGCCGTGGTTGGAATCGCAAGAAATGGCGGTAGTTTTCTTCTGATTTTGAGTTTTCCGGCCATGGTTCTCACTGGCCTGTCTCTGACCACTTTAGCTCCGATCACTTTGGCGCAATCGATGGGTGATCCACCGCCGAGGGCGATAATTGAATCGCAGTGAAACTGCTTATAGAAATCGGCACCGGTTGCCACTGTTGCAATTGTTGGGTCGGGCATCACTTGGTTGAAGATAGCGTAGTCGATGCCATGTTCATCCAGTGAGTTGCAAAGTGCAGGAATAATGGCTGCAGAACTGCTCCTGCCGGTGACAATCATGGCCTTCTTTGCCCCTGCTATTGCCATGAGCTCGCCCGCTTTATTGAGGCTGTTTATCCCAGCTTCAAGGTGAGGGAAGGGGATGGTGACGAGTTTGTTGAGCTGTTTGTTGACGCTTACCATTGCTTTATATATCAACATATCAAAATCCTTTTAAACAGACGTTTGAATTATAGGGAGTAAGCATATCTTTGTATTGGATCTGGTTCATATAATTGAGCAATGGCAATAACGAAAGTCACCTGGGCTCGATACAGTGCCAGAGGAGCTGGTTTTTATAATAATCATTGTCTGGTACTCATAAAAGCGTGACTAACCGCGCTGATTTTTATGCTGAATTGTTATATAAGATTTTGAAAGTAGAGTGTTTTTGAAATCAGTTAGTTTAGGCGTTATTTATAATGAAGTGTACAAGCTGCAAAGTCGGTGTTTTATCTCCAAGCTTTATTGATGATTTATTCCGTGCTCATACCTGCACGCATTGTGGTGGTAACTGGGTACTTGTTGAAGACTACGTGTCTTGGAAGGAAAACAACCCCGAGTTTAAATTCTCTGACAGTGTTACTTGTGAAGCCGAGGATACCGAGTCTGCGTTGCTTTGCCCGCAGTCGGGTAAAATTATGCGTAAGTTCCGTATCACATCGGATAGTGCTCACCGCCTAGACTATAGCGCCAGTGTTGGCGGTGTATGGCTGGACAAAGGTGAGTGGGACCTGATGAAAAAGAGTGGACTTGCCGGCTCATTGAATGCCGTGCTGACTGCTCAGTGGCAGAAGAACATCCGGATGAACACGGCTAAAGACAATTTTGCCGATCTGTATGCTGACAAGTTTGGCAAGGAATCTTATGAGAAGGTGAAAGAGATCCGCCAATGGCTCAGTGAGCAACCAAACAAGGCCGATCTGAGAGCCTATCTTTTGGCAGAAGACCCGTATTCGGCAGAGCGGTAACTTCGAGAAATATCTGTCTCGAACAGTTCCTTAATGAAACCACATATGGCAGTTGTACTATTATGTGGTTTCATTCCTTTCTAAAAGGCATTCTATGATTTTAATTACAGGTGCAAGTAGCGGCTTGGGCGCGGCATTGGCTCAGTTGTATAGCGCAGAAGGAAACCCGCTGGTACTGACTGCCCGTAATGAGCAGCGGCTTTCCTCCGTGGCTGATAATTTGCCGGGGCAAGTGCAGGCGGCACCGGTTGATCTTACCGTTCCGGAAAAAGTGGCTGAGTTATTCGACTCACTGGCTCAAGTGCCAGAGACTGTCATACACTGTGCAGGCAGCGGATATTTTGGGCCGATTGAAGAGCAGGAACCAAGCGAAATCAATAAGTTGATTGAGAATAACGTCACGTCTTCGGTTTTCTTGCTGCGCGAATTGGTTGCACGCTACCGTGAGCATAAGGTTAACGTGGTAGTGGTGATGTCGACGGCGGCACAGTTAGCCAAGGCGGGAGAGTCTACCTATTGTGCGGCTAAATGGGCAGTACGCGGGCTTGTAGAATCGGTACGCCTTGAGCTGAAGGGAAGCCCGATGAAACTGATTGCTGTTTACCCTGGCGGTATGGCGACAGATTTTTGGAAAACCAGTGGCAAAGCGCTTGATACATCCTCATTTATGACGGCGAAAGAAGCCGCAAAAATGCTTAAACAAGCGCTGGTGGGCACGGAGCATGGCTTTGTTTCGGATATTACGATCAACCGGAACTAGTTAGTGCGTTGATTTTAAAGTTATTTGCTGTTGCTGCATTGAGTCTCAACGATAGTTTTTGTGAGTAAGATCAAAATATCGCTGTACAAAAAATAAACAGCTGGTATTATCTTGGCCAGTTCTACAGAGAGTTATTGAATGCAACATCAAGTACAAGTTAAACCTTCAGCTACTTATACGCTGGCGTATAGTACCTATGTGTTTCCTTATATTTCTCGTAACATTAGATAATTCAATAGATTAGCATATCGCTTTTCGCGATTAATTCATGAATATATAAGGGGCATCATATGTCTAATTCAGCTACTGGTATCGTAAAATGGTTCAACGAAGAGAAAGGTTTTGGTTTCATCACGCAAGATAATGGTGGTGCCGATGTTTTTGTTCACTTCCGAGCAATCGCTTCGGAAGGTTTTAAAACACTGGCTGAAGGCCAGAAAGTTTCTTTTGACATTGAGCAAGGCCAGAAAGGTCTTCAAGCTGCAAATGTTGTAGCGCTATAAGTCTGAAAGCAAAGACAATAAAAGGTCGCCATTGGCCTGTCTCTTGATCACATCTCAAAGATCAAGAGACTGGGCTAACAGGTAACCTTCAAGGATGGTTTGCAACATGAACCATCCTTCCCACAGCCTTTCCCAGCCAACCCGGCCATTACGTTTTGAGTCATACCACCCCGCAAGCTTTCCGAGATTAATGTACGCCCAGTACAGGCTAGGGGCTTTCTTTGGCGGCTTTGATTTACTCTGTTTTGACCACAGGAGTTTCTACGCAAGTGGGCTTAATACCGTCTCACAGCTCTGTTTTTCTGCCTCTTCTTTGTTGAGTCCGAGGTAGCGCAGTTGGTGAAGCCGTACCGCGATGAAGGCTAGTACCACCACCATCCGCTCTAAGTTTTCCCTGCTCTGCATGGAGCGAACAACAAAGCGCTGATGGTTTGAGACCTTGTAGGTCAGGTACTCGATAATGTCAGCCTCCCGGTCACAGACCGAGATAATTCATTTCATGTCAGGACCGAGACGAGTTTTCATGGCACGTGAGGCACGCTCCCATTTATAGCTCTCTTTCTCTTCGTAAGACCGGCTTGCATGGCGTTGATTTTGCCCGTAGGCCTGAAGGTCTCTCGTCCAGCGTTCCTGCTCGATCAGCCCGACTACATGTTGCTCGGCCGGCGCAAACAGCAAGACGGAGTGCGCGTGCATGCCTCTGGAGCGCCTGTTCGATGCGGTATGCCCCATCTCCCCCCGCACTGTACGGTGGGTGAACTCAAGCGAGGTCGTGTCTTCAAGAGCGAGCAGGCAATCATAGCGCCTTGCCTGCTCGGCAGTTGCTGCGACCTTTATGAGTGAAGTTGGAACAGGTGAGCAGTTCCATATATGGTCTAGTGCTCATTGAATTACTCCTTAGTTAATTTAAACAAGAAGTCTTGACTCAATGGTTATCCGTGATACGTTGAAATTATGAACTGTTGCAATGCACCTATTGTATTGAATAAGAACCAAGTTGACGCTTGGTTTTTCTTGTTTTTGTCTCTATGTTTTATCGCAGTTCGAGAAAACTTCAAGAGCTGAACAGCAAAAAAATCCAGAAATATTATTCTGCTTTTTGAGCCATTGTGTAATCCAATTACACCGTTTCTAAAAATCTATCTTTCGGTTTTTACTGGATAATTTCACCACCCTGACTGTTTGCCAAGGCGGTGAATAAATCAGGTTTAGGTTTGAGCTTCGTTTGACTTACCTAAGCCTTTCATCAATACATCAACCCAGCAAAGCCTTTCGCAACAGCCTTATTAGTCAGTAGTTTCATCGCCATTTCGTTATGAACATCCATACTATCGATAATGGCATTGCTGATTGACTCAGGGAATTACCCTAACATCGCATTTTCTTTGGTGTTGCTGCGAAGCTGCTCCATTACTATTTCATTTTCTGACTCTACAAAGCACTGTTTACATTATTAGTAAAAGTTACGCACATACTCAACAATGCTCACTTGACTTGGTTTCGTATCATGATACGTTTTTTTGCTGCCGTAGTTTCATAAATGGAAATGGAAATGAAAAAAAAAATATTAGCTACTTCAGTGATTGCACTTTTGGCCGGTTGTGGCTCAGATAGTGACAGCTCTTCGCCGTCAACCCCTTCGCCGTTAACCCCTTCGCCGTCAACCCCTTCGCCGTCTGGCTATACGGTAACTGGCTTTGATGGATACCTTCAAAATGCGGTTGTTTACATCGATAAAGATGGTAGCAGTAGCTTTAGTGATGCCTCTGAGTTTGTTGGTTTAACCGATGAATCAGGTACATTAACGCTCGATGAAATGCCTTCTGAACAATTAGCTTTGCAAACGCTAGTTAGCGGAGAGCCTGCACAACAAGTGCTTGCTGGAATGGACAGTAAATATGAAGCGGTTTACACAACCGACTCAGATCGCCCTTCAATGCCACTCGATGCCGAATATACACTTCATACCACTGAAACTGCGGAAGTGATCTCGCCATTGACGGATCTTATAGTGCTAGAGATGAAGAAAAGCGGAACGGATGCAGATACCGCAATTGCCGTTGTTCAGGGAGCACTTGGGCTTGATTCGGATTCAGATCTATACGTTGACTTCGTTGATAACGGAGATGAAAAGCTTCATAAAACAGCCCAGATTTTGGTAGACTCTAAAGCTGAAAGCCCAATCGCTTATGAATTAGATCCAATCGAGTTCGCAACGGATACAAAAATAGCCGTTGACCAAATTCCAGCTGATAAATTATCCGACCCGAATTATCGCATGATCGTAGACGGTGATACGGGTACGAATGACACAATTCCAACTGGTTCAGATACTTACGTTAATCCTACGGTTTTTAACACCGTACAAGCTCAGTTTGATGCGTTAGATCTCACATACGGTTACTCTGTTGGGACGCCGATTACTTTATTCGAAGCAGACTTAACCGATCTATTCAAAGACTCGGATAATACAGGCAAGTTAACTAATTTCATTCATGTATCTAATACTGCTTCAAACTACGTCGTACTTGATAAGTACAATGAGAAAACAGGCCTCGTTGCTTATGTAACTAACGGGCAGATGCGCGTTGGCATGAACTCAACAGATGCCATTAAAGGCTCTGGCGATTACATCGTTGTTGTGCAGTACGAAGGAGAAGATTTAGATACAAGTAAAACGAAAGCTCTTTTTTCGTTTAGTATCAAAGTAGATGACTCAACCCCGCCTGTTTTGATTTCAAATGAAGCAAACTTAGCCCAAGCGAAAGTATATGATACACCGATGGTGGTCGGTATCGACATTGACCCAATTGAGTTAGACCTAAATAGTATTTTTAATTCACACGGAAAGGACATCGAATTCTCATTAATCCAAAATACGATGAATGGGCTAAACCTGTCTTTGAATGGTTCGATGCTAACGATTGACGGTGTGCCTTCTGCTGGTGCTGAAAAAGATGCATACGCACTAGAAGTCGTCGGTAAATCAGGTAGTGCGGAAACGACACTTTCATTGGATTTGCCTGAAATACTTCTTGTGCCAAATGATATTGCAACGATGGAAAACCAAGTTCTTTATCGTGCAGTATTGAATCTACACGCTGATATTCGTAAATGTGAAGCCATCCAACTTATCAACGGTCAAATCTATTCCATTCTTGGTGACAACAAGTCTGATTGTCCAACAGGTGTGCCAAGCGATATTAATGGTGACTTGGTAGGTAATTACAGCATTGAAAATGGCCGCTTACTTGCCTTCAGTGGGAAAGTTCCAGCGGATAATGCAACGCCTAGATACTTGCTCTCAACGTTAATAGCTAACGATTCAGATGACGGAAAAGTTACTCGTTATTTAGTGCAAGAAGGTATCACAGCAACACCAGAAACCTATTCTGTCGAGTTTTATGATAAAAAGCGCAATGTAGAGAAAATAGTAAAAGATCGCTCAGTCGGAAGTTGGGCTGAAAACTCAGTAGCGAGCTCAATTAATATTAATGGTGAGTATGTGACCACGTATTTGATGGCTAATTCTGGTTCTCGTATTTATCTTCAAATTGATGGTAACCCGGATATGTTCTGTAAAGATTTGGCGGGTCAGTATAGTCACTATGAAGTTGGAATTATGTCTAACAACGAGTTCCAATCGCTATCATATCAACCAATCTACGATGTGTGTGAAGAAGACTCATACAATCCAACAACCATTGATGTTGGAGTTGATTTGGGACTTGGTAATCAAAAATATGTTCACATCTTACATCCACACAGCACTTCAAATGCGCCTTATATACAGCGTGAGTGGATTGAGACTCGAGATTAATCTGTAGTCATTAGAAAATACTTAATAGCCTCTATGATTTAGAGGCTATTTTCATTGAATTTTCTTCTTCATCTGCTGAATCACCAAACCAGTGATAATCAATACCAAGCCAATCAAGGTGGTTGTGTGGATCTCTTCACCTGTGATGGTGGCGAGGAGCATCAATGAGATAAACGGTGAGGCAAAGATCAGATTGCTGATTTGACAGGGCGCGAGCATACTTTACTTAATTTATAATCCAAATAATACTTGCGCTCTGTAATCGTTACACCAACCAGCTTTTTTCAGTTTTTGTCTTTGACTTGTAGCGCCACACTCACATTGTTTGAGCATGTTCATGACGAAGCGTCTAAATAAGGTAATATTTTCCACAGCACCATCTAAACAGATTCGTGGACTGTCTTCTTTAAAAACAACATCTAAAACATAGTGTTAGCTGCTTTCGGTTCGCCAGTATTGGCGGATATAATGACCAAGCAGTTTGTGGCTGTGTGAAAGCGAACTGATATAATACGAGGTATCTACAGTACCTTTCCCATTGATCGTACGATGACGTTCTACTGCAATAATACTACGTATTGTTGGCCACTTTTCCGCGAGTTCCTGCGGCAGCTTTGCTTTGTGAGCTTACGGGAAGGTAGCTTGATTTAGAGGTATGGGCGGTTCCAGCCGGAGCCGGAACCTGTTAATCAGATATGAGGTTGGTAGTTCCAGGGGAGGAACCGTTCGGGGGCGGCCCTGACTTCGCTTTGCAGCCGCTGCAATGTATTAAAGTAATCCAGCACATTGATGCCTGCTCGGCAGTTGCTGCAAAGCCAGCTTCCGCAAGGTTTACCTCAACGCGTGGTTTCTTGTTGAGATCAATCAGGCAGATAAAGGTTCAAAAAAATCCCCCCGACTGAGTCGAGGGATTTGTGTAGGAAAGCCAGGCCATTGGCGGCTTTTTCTGTTTCTGGTCAATCTAACATCATGAAATAACAATGTTTCCTTCTAGTTTAGTCCTCTGTTCTCAAATCAATTTCATACCTGATAATCTCCAGTCCAGTTTTTAGCTGGTTCCGGCTGGTGGGCCCGGTCAGCGAAATCCGTATCGCCGCTGGGGGCGGGTATCGACCGACTGTAAACATTTCGGCCTCGCGCACGTGAACGCCTTTGTCCTGAAGCCGTTGGCTGAAACGGTAGCCGGTCAGAGGCTCGGGTAGGGGAATCCAGCTGTTGAAGCCCGGTACGACATTGTTACTGTGCTGAGGGAAGTACTGGTTCAGCAA
This sequence comes from Photobacterium proteolyticum, assembly GCF_001939735.1. Lineage (GTDB taxonomy): Bacteria > Pseudomonadota > Gammaproteobacteria > Enterobacterales > Vibrionaceae > Photobacterium > Photobacterium proteolyticum. The sequence goes on along the minus strand of NZ_MJIL01000089.1, from coordinate 5,552 downwards.
TCGGTGCCGGGCATTGAGTTCGAGGGCGATTTCCTTGTCGACGTGCTGCATAGCGCCATTGGTTAGCCATCGGCATACCAGATCTATCATGAGCGGACTGATATGCATACAATTTGCCCGCAGTGCTTTTTGCATTTCGCCTCGTAAAGAGAGTGGCACGATAAGGTAGCCGACCCGCAAACCGCCTGCGAAATACTTGGAGAAACTCCCGACATATAACGTGATATCAGGAGCGATGGCTACAAGTGGTGTTTTACGGTGGCTTGGCGGGCAGTAAAGGACATCATCTTCGATGATCAGAACATGGTGGCGGCGACAGATTTCAATGATTTTCAAGCGACGGCTGTCACTCGTCTGTATCCCTGTCGGGTTTTGAACCGCAGGGGTCAGGTAGAGCAGTCGAGGCTTGTGGCGTTTGCAGTGAAGTTCTAAATCTTCAGGAATGATCCCCATTTCATCAAACTGAACGGGCACCAGTTTGCGCTCGGATTGCTGGCAGGTATGGACGAATTCGGCGTAACACAATCCTTCGACCAATATGGTTTCTTTTGGGCGCGTTAATGCGTGAACAATAATCGCTAAGCTATGTTGCCCGCCGTATGTCCAGATAAGACGACGATTATCAATATCGCATTGTAGGCGCTTTGTGAGCCATTGCTGCAAGGTGTGGTTATGCCCTTTTAATCCTTCAGCACTGTAATAATCCAGAACGGCTTTTTGTGCCGTCGGTTCATCGGACAGATCTTGTAAAATAGCGGAAAGATGCTGTTGCTGGCTTAATAACAGTGGTCGGCAAATGGCAAGATCGATGCCCTCACGGTTTGTGATCGGGTGGTAGAAGGTGTCTTGTTCTGCTTGCCGGTCTTTGACATAGGTACCGCTGCCGACCTTGGGCTCTATTAGTCCTCGTCGCTCAAGCTCTTGATAGGCACGAGTGATTGTCCCTACCGTAACCCCCAGTCGGTACGACAGAATTCGCTGCGGCGGGAGCTTGGTGTTTGCCTTTATTTCATTGCTTTCTATAGCTTCGGCAAATGAGTCGGCCAGGGCGATGAACTTGGGGCCGGAGCGGCCAGAGAGATCGGGAATGAACATTGTCACCTTCTTTAGGGGTACATTTACCTGTTGAATACAGGATAGATAAGGGCTGCGAGAAGGAAATAAAAGAATTGTCATGGTGACGCATAAACAATAGGCATTAACGCGATCCTCTCGTTACGCTGAGTACATTGAGTGACACAGTGTGAAGGATAATAAGATGGATTCTGTATGGGAGTTGCTGCCAGCAATGAGTTTGTTTGCGTTTGTTACCGCGATGACACCGGGACCGAATAATTTTTTGCTGGCGAGTTCAGGGGCGCAATTTGGTATCCGTCAGTCAATGAAGCATCTTGTCGGGATTCGGTTTGGCATTGTTTGTTTATTGCTACTGTGTGCGGGGGGAGTTGCAATTGCGCTGGAACAACACCCGACGTTATATCGCACATTACGTTACCTGGGGTTGGGGTACATGTTGTGGTTGGTAGCAAAATTGATAGTGCTCAATAGCGTGGCGAATAGTCAGGAAGGAGGGCGCCCCTTGTCTTTCCTGCAGGCAATGTTTTTTCAGCTCGGCAATGTTAAAGCGTGGATGGCTTGCTTGGCATTGGTTACCAGCTATAGCTTACCCGGTAACTATTGGCTCTCTGTTTTTATGATTATTATTGTGTTCACGGTATTTGGTTTTTTTGCCAATAGCTGTTGGGCACTGCTCGGGCGCTGGATAAAAACTCACTTAGACACCCCTGGAAAACAACGTGTTTTCAACCTTGGCATCGGTTTGCTGACGATTGTTTCGCTTGCTCCGGCCTTCACGGCTGGCGTATAGAGTGGTTAATGACTGTCTAAATTCGCGATAACTGTTTGAAGGTTCGGCAGTTGGAAAATATATGCAAAATTAGACCTTTACAAGCTTAAGTTAGCTNTGGTTAATGACTGTCTAAATTCGCGATAACTGTTTGAAGGTTCGGCAGTTGGAAAATATATGCAAAATTAGACCTTTACAAGCTTAAGTTAGCTCCGTATCATTCGCCGCACTTACGGAGAGATGGCTGAGTGGTTGAAAGCACCGGTCTTGAAAACCGGCATACGTTTGTAGCGTATCTAGGGTTCAAATCCCTATCTCTCCGCCACATTCAAGAAAACCGCTGATAATTCAGCGGTTTTTTATACCTAAAATCGAGGGTTCAAATCCGCAATTCCCTCGAAGCACTCCGCCACATTAGAAGGCCCAGCAGAAAATGCTGGGCTTTGTCGTTTAGGGTGTTTAATTTTGATAGGGATTTGAAAATCCCCCTATACCTAGAGCGCTCCGCCGCATTCAAGAAAACCGCTGAACTATCAGCGGTTTTTTTTCGCGTAAATTTTGTAATTTGAGATAGGGTGCAGAAACCTAGAGGGGCGGACGGCCAGTCTTCACCTGAGCGAAGCGAAAGCACATCGGCTCTGCCGATAGCCCGAAGGGCGCGAGATTGCGAGCAGTAAATCCCTATCTCTCCGCCACATTCAAGAAAACCGCTGAACTATCAGCGGTTTTTTTAGGGCAAGACACAAGCTTCATCTGGAATTACATACCGTTTCATAGTTACTTACCACAGCCATTCATGCTGTGGTAAGTATAGGAACCTAATTGAGGAAGTGCCCTAGCTATTTAGTGAAAAGTAAATACCTAGGGATAGATGAAGTTTAGTGCTTATTTGGCATCATAGAGATAGGCACTTGCTTGTAATAGAACGACGATCATAGCCTCTCGTAGATCTTCTAAATTGTCATAATCTGATTTTAAGAACAAAAGGCCTATGCGATCACCTACATAAATGGTTCCGCATGTTTTAAATCTACTTTCTGTTGATATCTTTATTCGGCTGTAAGGGTCTTCGAGGATACGAGTGATCTGCTTCTTGGTTAGCGAATAAAGCTTACTCACTGTAGCTTTCTGCTTGTTATACACTTCGGCCACCAGTTCGTTACTTTTCACCTTGTAAGTCGTCACTGTGGATGTGTTCATCAGAACAAACCCCGAGTGACCAACAATGATGTTGTCATGCTCTTCTCGGTATACGCATAGTGTATGGGTTAGCGTATCTGGTTCATACTCTTCAATTTTATTTCGATTGCCCCAACCCGTTAACCCAAGTCCACGGTGCAGTCTAACCACTTCCCACCTGTTAACGACTTTGTAAGCTTCTACTGGGTATGCTGCCACATCTTCTTTTGATGCTAAATGATAGCTGAATGGGTAGAATCCACTGTCATCGCCCAACACCTTTATAAAACGTGGATGGTCTGCGATTTCATTACGGCGATCTAGAAACTCTGCAAACTTGTACAAGCCATCTAGTATTGAGTGAGTTTCTTCATGAATATATTCCTCGATTTCTACAGTGACTTGTTCATTTAAGAAAGACTCTATGTCTGACAGACATTGTCGCTGTTTTTGTTGAAGCTCATGAATCGCATTGGTTGCCATCCCACAAAATTGCTCAATATAACTCAAAAATCCAATTTGACGGCTGAACTCTTTGCGTCTGTCTTCAAACTTAGCCAGCAGTGCTTTTTGGTTCAACAGCTCTTGGCTAATGACATCAAGTTTTCTCTCACATTCCGCGTGTTCTTTGAGTGAGTGTTTTAGCGCTACCTGATCATCACTTAGTTTACTCTCGATGATGTCTAATTCTTGCTCATAAGAACTGAGCTGCTTTTTGAGCGAGGCCATTGCAGCACTAATACCGCCAAATACAACCGGCATAAAGAACAAGGACCACTTAGATACTTTCAGTTTTTTAATCGCTTTCTGCTTGCTCTTAATTTTATCTTTGAGCTGTTTGATTCGTTTACTGGCATCGGCTTTGAACTGCTTGGTATCTTTTTCATATTTAACGCATTTTTTTAAAATTCCGTTAAGTTCAATAAAGTCGGACTCAATTTCTTTTAATCGTTCATCAGTACCACCAGCCAACTTAATTATGGCTTCTAAATCACTTTGGTTGTATTCGTTGATTGTACGCACATAATTCAGATAGCTTTTTGCAACCACTTTTATGTATATGAGGTTATTAGATACTTCACTCATCGATATTTTAAATTCAGAGAGTGGCTTATCATTTGAAGCTTTGACAAGTTCCATCAAAGCGACCAAAGTTTTTTGGGTTATTTGGGTGTAAGAATTCATATTTACTCCTTAGCAAATACAAAAAAGCGAAGTAGTTCACTTCGCCTATGTACAGAAAAAGTTAGTTAGCGGCAGTTAAAACATTACGCTCATCATCCAGCTCTTGTAGTCGAGCATCTTTTTGTACTAACTCAGATTTAGCACCATCAATAATGCCGTTAGCCAGTTCTTTGACCATGCTGTGCGATTCGGAAATGCTAGGTGCTAAGGCAATATTCGTAACAATGCTTGCGTGTGTTGCCAAGCAAGCTTTCTGATACTTGTTGCAAATATCAGAGAGAGCTTTCCATTTTGCCAAGTCGTGAATAGCATGAGATCGGAATTCTTCGTCTGTTTCGTAGAACTCTTTACGCTCATCGATATCCATCATTTCTTTGAGTTCTTTAATGAGATCTTTAACCTCAGATTTAGACATGTATTTACAATACTCACCCATCGAGGACCAGAACAAACTCAGAGTTGAGAGTGAAGCGACAATTTGCGCTAGGGCGCGAATTGCTAAGGCTAAAGACATAACAGCAGTTTCAGCGTAGTTTTTCTGCAATTCACTGTTTTTTAGAGACTCAGTGAGTTGAACAAGTTTAACCGTCGCATCGCGCTGTTCTCGCTCTAACTCATGTTTACAGTTGAGGATTATCATCTTCTCATTAGCGATGCTGGTGGCTTCATCAATCGCTTTGCTATGAACATCATCTGCACTCTTAGAAAGAGCTTCCAAAGCGCTAATAGCGGCGTTTAGCTTGTCAACACTTTTAGAGTACGCCTCTCTTGCTTTATCAAGCGTTTTCTTCGCAGCCTCGATCTCAACATCTTTATCTTTTATATCAGTATCATTTTTTTCTTTTTCAGTACCTTCCGCGGATGCTGATTGATCGACAAGTTTAGCTCTATCATCAACCAAGGAATCATGTTTCTTTTGGCAATCGTCCAACTCTTTTTTCGCTGCTTCAACTTCCGTTTCAGCATCTACTTTTGCAGTCTCTTTCTCTAGGCGCTCTTTAGTTGATGCTGCCACAGAGTCATCGGCTTTATCACCCGAAGACTGGCTGGGTATTGCGGGTTGCGCTGCACCACCAGAAGTTGTTGTATAAGCGTTAAAGCCACTACTTGCCGCTTCTAATACCCCTTTGACAATAGAAGAGATAAAAGCACGTTTGTTAGCTGATTCTTCACGCTTAATCGCACTTTGATAATCATCGTTGATACTTTTAACTGCATCAATCAATAATTGCTGTTTGCTTTCAAGCGATTTCATCATTGACTGCGTATTCCGGCGATTGTGATCTAGGATTCCGTTTTTTTTCGATCACCTTTTTACCCTCTTTTTCTCTACCCTTATTTT
>NZ_MJIL01000088.1 GCF_001939735.1 Photobacterium proteolyticum | reverse complement strand
GCTTGAGCCGTATGCAGTGAAAGTTGCACGTACGGTTCTTAGAGGGGCGGCACTTGGTAACAAGTGTCGTCTACTCGACCAAAATTTGTTAACGTAATTACTTACTGACAGATCGCACCAGCGGATTTGCGATACATATTCTCATGTCGAACAGCTAACCAGTGGTGCTCGTTAACTCCCAGAAACGGGTGTTACGCAACAAACTACTTCTAGCCTAGAAGTCGCATTTCTATTTCAAAATGCCATTCTGCTACAACTGACGATTTACTGTCGGGCGAACTTTGTTTTAACAAAGCTCTATATGCTCTAGAGTTACTATAATCATAGTAAAACCAGAAGATTATTGGAGAGCCGTGGGATTAATACGTGTACGAGTTAACTTAATATTGCAGTTTTTAATTTTTCAAAGGCGAATAGAAGGTCCCTATCGTCATTATGGCCACTAATACTGACTCGAATGAATCGGTCTTTATTCTTCTTTGATACAGAAAATGAAGCACAGGTAAGAGCAAATACACCAAAGTTTTTTAAGTTTTCAACTATAACTGAAGCTTTTTTATTTTCTGGCAATTGTAGGTAATAATGAGGACTATATTTGCTAGTTGTGTAATTGATTTTATTCAAAGAGCCCTCAACTATTTGTTTTCTCCTTAAAATTTCATTTTTCTGAATTTTTAAAATCTCAAAAGCCCTGCCACTATTGATAAGTATGGATGCTACTTGGTGGTTAACTGGTGATGCCATCCAACAAGTATCACGTAGCAGATCAGTGGCTTTCTTAGTGAATGTTTCAGGAAAATAAAGATAACCAACCCTTAAACCAGGCATGAAAATTTTACTTAAACTGGTAATCAACATTGTCCTTTCAGGTGCAATCATTTGTATTGGTTGAATGTCTGTTTCTGATAATATGCCGAAAACTGAATCCTCGATAATTACTATGTTATGTTCCCTACAAACATCAACAATCTCTTTTCTGCGGAACTCGGGCATTATCAAACCAGTAGGATTTTGAATTTGAGGACAAAGATATATAGTAGAACAAGAGTTACAACTACAAAAATCGCTGAGTTCGCTAGGTTTCATCCCGAATTCATCAGAGGAAATGCCCACAACCTTGCGACCTAGTTGTTTGCTAATTTGAATTAAGCCAGGGTAGGTGAAGTCATCTGTAACAATGGTATCGCCCGAGTTCGTAGCCATTAACATACTGCATAAAAGAGCATGTTGAGCACCATTTGTACATGCAATCTGACTAACACTCCCCTTTACTCCACTATGTGACAACCAGTTCAATCCTGATTGTCTGTGTTCAATAAAACCTAACTCTGGCCCATATTCTCCTAAGTAGTTATCGAACATCGTTGCAAGGTTTACTTCGTCCTTTACCTTAGCTATTGAATTTAGTACCTCGACAGTATGTATGCTTGAACTCTTTGAAAGGTCGATAGAGGTAAGGTTTCGATGGTAATTTTTAAACTCACCTTCCCCATCGTTCAAGAGTTTGCCGTCATTCACAAAGGTTCCCTTTCCGACAATTCCAATGATTAGTCCTTCCTTTTCAAGCTCCTTGTATGCCTTTGAAACCGTGACGCTTGTCACATTTATCTTCATGGCCAACTGTCTATGCGGTAGTAACTTACTCCCCGGAATAAGTACATTTTCTCTAATTAATCGGGAAATGCACTTATATATTATTCTGTACTTTGGATCGAATGTAGATGATAGCTCTTTAATCAAAATTGATATTATATCATTTCCCATATTGACCAAAACCTTTTACATAAAAATACTAAGTGCTCAGAAGGAGTGTTTATTGACACCCGACACGCTCATACCAAAGCTCATCTTATCACAACGCTAGGTTACATAATATGTCAGAAATAGTAGTGAAAAAGTCTTCCGGTAAACTTGTCGTCCCGGCAATAAAAAAACAGAATTTAATATATTTTATTCTTTATGCAATTGTCTGTGTCTGTTGGGGGACTACTTGGATTGGAATTAAATACGCCACTTTATCAATCCCACCTCTAACTGCATCCGGGATGCGATTTGTTATAGCTTTTCCTTTCTTTTACCTCATCGCTATAAGTAAAAAAGAACCTATTTTATATCCTAAAGGAAAAATGAAGTTTTTCTGGTTTATTACAATGTTTTACTTTTCGCTTCCATATTTCTTGATTGGGTATGCATCGACACATGTTAGCTCAGGTCTGATTTCATTGTTGTTTAGTACAATGCCAGTATTTATTATTATTTTCTCTGCTATCTTTAATAAAGAGAAATGTAATAAACAGCAAATTTTAGGGATATTTATAGGGTTTTCGTCTTTACTGTTAATTATAATAAATCAAGGGATGGATATTGATTTCAATAACTACACAGGGATTATTTTTGTTGCAGGAGCTGCAGCACTACATGGATTGTGTTATGTCCTAACAAGAAAACATGGTCAGAATGTTAGCGTGTTGACCTTTAACACTTTACCTATTGGGTTGGCCGGAATTGGAATGACTACTCTAGGTTATTTCGTAGAAGGGTGGAGTGTTTCAGATTTCAGTTTGCAAAGTATTTTTGGATTATTCTATCTAGGTTTGGTCGCCTCTGTGGGTGGATTCCTAGCTTACTTTTACTTACTTAAAAGAATAAATCCAACAATATTATCTTATGTGTTTGTTATATTTCCTGTAGTTGCAATATATATTGGTTCAACATTTGCCGGTGAGAGTGTAAATAGTACATTTATGATGCTTGTGCTGCTAATGTTGATTGGGATTTCATATACAAAATATCATACATCAGATAAATAATAATTATCAACGTCAGTTGTCATTCGAGGCAGGAAATGATTTCAAATAATATTTTAGAACAAATAGGAAATACACCAATAGTTAGGGTTCAATCGTTGTCTGATGAATTTGACTGCAATGTTTTCATGAAAATGGAGTCATTCAATCCAGGTGGAAGCCACAAAGCTAGAATCGCACTAAACATGATAGAAGATGCAGAATCGAAAGGCATCTTAATACCGGGTTCTGGTCAAACCCTTATCGAAGGGACGGGAGGCAATACTGGACTAGGTTTACTTATGGCTGCCAATTTAAAAGGTTATAAAGTGATCCTAGTCATCCCTGATAACTACTCGCCTCGCAAAATGAAGCTATTAAGGATGTTCGGTGCGAAAGTGATTCAATCTGACAGTAGTTTAGGGAATAACTCTCATGGTGATTTAACTCAGGAAATTCAATCACAGAATCCAGATTTCGTTTGGCTCAATCAGCAAAGGAACTCTGCTAATCCCGGCGCTCATAAGTCTAACACAAGTCAGGAGATATTCTCCCAGATTGGAGCAAATAGTGTCGATTTTATGGTGGCGGGTATTGGTTCTGGAGGTCATATTTCAGGTGTTGGCGAGGAACTAAAGTCTAGGTTTCCAGAAGCGAAAGTTGTTGCCATTGAGCCGGAAGGGTGTTCACTGCTTGAAGATAAACATGTATTCCATCAAATTCAGGGGCTTTCAGTTGGCTTAATACCAGAAACACTAAACACCCAAGTCATAGATAAATAAATTCACGTAGTTTATAACGATTGTGTAAACGAAATTGTAAATTTGGCGCGAAAAGAATCTCTGTCTATAGGTTTATCTACAGCGGCGAATATTGCAGGTATAAAAAAGTTAGCTGGGATAGAAGATGTTAGGGGAAAAAACATTCTTACATTCTGTTATGATAATGTTGACTCTTATATTGATGATATTTCATGGAGTGGATAATGAACAACGATGATTTGCGAGAGCTTTTAATTAGAAAAGTGCATAACTTAATTGGCGAGCATCTCTGTGGTTTTAGATTCAAGAAGGTTTATGACTTTTATCATACTCAAAAATGGTTTTCTGTTCTCGATGAGCTTCTTTTGGATCTTGCGGCTATAGAGTCAAAAGACCCTGCATCAAATGGTATGCTTAAAATGTTAGTCAACACTTCATCAGCATTTTCCGCTATTGTTATATATCGTTTATCTCACATGCTTATTAACATGGATGAAGATCATCAAATCTATGTTGAAGCAGCTTTTAAGCTGACTGAAATCTCAAGGCAAAGGTTTGGAATAGATATTCATCCCAGAGCAAGAATTGGACATAGCTTGGTGTTAGATCACTCGTATGGAATTACAATTGGTGAAACATCAATTATTGGTGATAATTGCTATATTCTTGGAGGAACCATTATAGGGGCTCGAGGCATAGCAAGTAATGAACGTCGTCAACGTCACCCATCAATTGGAAATAATGTTGAAGTCGGTGCATATACTCGGATACTAGGACCAATAAATATCGGAGATAATGTAATCATTTCTCCATATTCTGTGATTACGTCAGACATCAATAGTAATTCTATTGTTCGCGTAAGCAATCAAGTTCAAGTTATTAACTCCAAGGAGAGCATTAAGCCCTTTCACGCATCAGCGATTGTTAACCACATGAATGAGTTGATAGTATATTCAAAAGGATTTAACTTAGAGAGTTGTCATTTTATTGATATGAACAACGAAGTTATTGAATGTATAGAATGTTATATACAAAACACTGATGAAGAAGGTGTTCATAAAGTTGATATTACATTTGATGAATCAATAAATATCGCTTTTCATCGAAAACCTAATATGTTTATAACCGGTTCAGATACATCCAATGGAACCCAAGCTAGTCTTTATATGCTAAATATTTATGGCCTGTATAACCTTTTGAAGTCAAAACAGCCATCAATTAAGGATCAATATGTTGAATATGCCTAATCAACCGTTGTACATCGATAACCAAGATATTCTAGAATTTAATGCAACGGTTACTTCAATATCACAGAATATCGTAACGTTTTCAGAAACATACTTTTACCCAAGGAGTGGAGGTCAATCTAGCGACCAAGGTATTCTAACCTTGCCTACTGGAGAAACCTTGGGGATAGTTGAAGTCTTTTATTCTGATGACGGATCAGAAATACTCCATAAAGTATCAGAGCCTATAATGGTCAATTTCGTTGGACATAAAGTTTCGCTTTCAATCGATGAAGAATTAAGATCTAATCATGAAAAAATGCACACTACATTGCATTTAGTTACTTCGTTTATAAAAGCCCCTGTTACCGGGTGTAGAATATTCGGTAATGAGTGCAAAATTGACTTCAATCTACCTGAGTTAACTATTACAAAGGAGGATATTAATCGATATATTGAAGAATGTGTGAGTTTTGACCTGAATGTTAGTTCAAGAAATATGAGTGCCAGCGAATACAGGAATTCAAAATTATATAACTCCGTTATCGGGTGTCCTGCTGAATCTAATCTAAGAATAATCACAATTGACTCTATTGATTCTCAACCTTGCTGCGGAACACATGTGAATTCAACAAGAAATATAGGTAAAATTGAATGCTTCAAGATAAAAAGTCATGGAAAGAAAAACCGTCGTTTTTCATTTAGACTCCTATAAGTGTTTTGAATTATATTGTTTATTATAGTTCGATTAAGCTACTAATAAGCTATCTCATCGGCAGGAACTTAAGCAACGGGCCTTTCTAAAGTTCCATCTTAGGTCCTGTCTTTTCTTTGATTTTTAATTATTGTGAGTTAGGCGGTCAACTAAGAGATAGAACTATTTTAACTTTTAAGTGTGTGATAGTTTTGTATGTTTATAATTATTTCGTACAGTGACAGTCACCACTATCGTGTTGCGCATTGCTCAAAATTGTCCGTTTCCGTGCAAATCGACCACCGATAGAAAACGGTGGTCGCTGTTTTTGGGATACTTGTACTAATTCATCAGTAGCTAATTTAGCAAAACTACCGGCACGTTTATGTCCAATTTTGAGTTACGATACCAGCTGGCCGACAAACAGTTTGCTCTGTGTGCGATATCTGGGGCAAGATGCCAGCTTCGATCATTTGCCTTTGGCCGACTCGATATATTTGTAGAGTGTCGGTTTTGAGATACCCATCATTTCGCAAATCTGCCCCACTGTGTGTTCTTTCTCGCCATAGAGTTTTACAGCCAAAGCCTGCTTGTCTGTGGTGAGTGCTTTGGGACGGCCACCTTTACGCCCCCTAACTCTTGCTGCTTGAAGCCCTGCCTGAGTTCTTTCCCTAATAAGGTTGCGCTCGAATTCTGCCAAAGCTCCAAATAAATGAAATATCAACTTGCCGGAACTTGTCGAGGTATCGATAGACTCCTGAAGGCTTTTCAAGCCAATGCCTCGGGATTCTAGGCTCGTCACCATTTCGATGAGATCTTTCAAAGATCGGCTGAGACGATCCAATCGCCACACGACGATGATGTCACCTTTCCGCACATACTGCAGCGCCTGTTCCAGACCCGGACGCTCCGATTTTGCACCACTGATGTGATCTTCAAATAGTTTCTCACATCCGATCTGATTAAGGGCATCCTTTTGCAAAGCTAGATTTTGATCGTCTGTTGAGACGCGTGCATAACCGATCAGCATGGCTTTCCTTAGAAAAGGTTAATTTAGTCGTTATACTCAGGAGTATTTTAACATTGTTTTCTTTACTGAGTATGTTTACTGCCTTATTCCCGAAGTATGGTCATTATTGACCTACGCTTCGCCAAGTAAATAAAACCCTCGTTTTATTTACTTGGCAGATATTCAATAGGCAAAATATTTTTACTCCAGACATTTACCACCCAGAACCAGAAAGCACTAAGAAATTAAGGGCAGCAGGTATACATGACAAACGGTATGGGTAAGCGGATACAACTCCTGACGGAAGAAGAGATCGATGAACTATATCGATTACCTGTATTCAGCCAGATCGAGCGGGAGGAATACTTCTCTTTAGATGACAGTCTGCTGACCATTGTCGACGGGCTACAAAAAACAGAAACCAAAATATATATGATCCTCCTTATCGGGTATTTTAGGGCAAAACCTGTGATACCCCGGTTTCGGTTGTGTGATGCAGAAGAAGATACACGTTATATCTGCGACGCCTTCAAACTCGACATACCGAGGTGGGATTGGACTGTCTCCAAGGGAGCAAGGGCTGGTATGGTGTCAAAAATGCTCTCTGTTCTAGGGTTTCGCCCGCTGAAACATGAACAAACCCGTCGGCTGTCCCTTCGGCTAGCCGATGTGGCCACTATTAGCACGGAGCCGAAATACATTCTTGATGAATGCCTAGCATTTCTCGGTCAGAATCGCATCACTCTGCCGGGCTACAGTACTCTGCAGGATCTTGTGACGTCGGCCTTGACGGCAGAAAGGAACCGTACCTCCCAGATATTGTCAGAAAGAATGTCTGCGATAACCCAGGAAAAACTCAGCCATATATTGAATGGCAAGGGGATATTAAGCGGTCTGTCAGGATTAAGAGGAACAGCCCGAGATTTCAGTGCATCAGAATTGGAGAGTGAACTGAACACAATGCAACTCCTTCGTACAGTCTATCCGGAGGTGAAACAGTTGTTGGCTGAACTCGGTCTGTCTCGTGGAAATATGATTTATTACTCTTCTCTTGTCCGGACGGGCTCAACCTTCCAGCTACGACGGTATCCCAAGTGGCAGGGGCTGCTCTACCTTTCCTGCTATATCTTCTACCGTTACCGGGAAGCCAATGATCGGCTGGTATCGAGTTTTAACTACCTAGTCAGAAAACATCACGAGTCCCGGATAGAATCCGCCAAGTCGCGTGTTGCCAAAGAGCTGGACGTTATTCAGGATACGCTTAAATCTGCTGGAAATGTCCTCAGATATTTTACCGACGACAGTATCAGTGACGACATGACTTTCGGGGAGATCCGAAAAATTGCCTTCTCCACAATGAGCCAGGAAGAAATGTTTCTGGTCAGCTCCCATCTGGTTGATGGCCGCTTTAACCGGGCGGATTACCAGTGGCAATACACTGACAGCCAGTCACGCAAGACAGCAGGTAGCCTGAGAAAATTGTTTCTGGCTATCGACATTGAATGTGAGGCTGGCCAGCCAGCTCTAAATGCACAAATTTCAAATGCAAGGACAGAGCTACGCGCCGATAGGAAACTGACGTCGATGGATCTTAGGCTAGTGACGCATAAAGATTTGGAACACCTCGTTGCTGACGGAGAGACCAATCCCATCAGGTTTGAATATTACCTTTATCGTAAAATCGCAGGAATGATAGAGAGTGGCAACGTGTATGTCAGTGAAAGTGAGCGTAACAAACGACTTGAAGATGATCTTATCCCTGTAGACTTATGGGAAAAGGAAAAATCGTCTCTGATAGAGAATACAGGGCTTGAACGGCTCTCCAATTCTATTGGGCACACCCTGGCAGAGCTTGAGAGTAGCTTTGTTGAAAAGCTGAGCAAGGTAACTGCTAACATAAACGCGGATGCTAATGATTTTGTCCGTGTTAAGCCCCGTTCCAGCCGTCTTGCCTGGAGTTTGGCAAACCGACGTTGGAAAACGCCATTGGACAACCCCGTATACAGCCAAATTCAGCATATGGGGATCATTGACATCATGAACTACGTCAGCAAAAAAACTGGGTATCTTGATGCATTCGAGAGTCTCTCATCAAGAAAAAGAAACACGGAAGCGAGAAGTCACGATCTTATTGCCTGCATCTTTGGAAATGGTGCAAACTACGGCCTGCATCGCCTTGCCTCTTCGTCAGACAGAAGTATCGGTGTTCTGCGGACTGTCAATGACAGCTACATCAGACCGGAAACAACCGGGGCAGCTAATGATCTGATCTCGAATGCTCTCGCCAGACTCCCCATTTTCCGCTACTACACCATCAATGAATCGGCACCGTTTGGCAGTATCGATGGACAGAAACATGCGTGTCGTATTAATACGTTTAAAGCAAGGTACTCCGCAAAGTATTTCCGGAAAGGCAAAGGGGTTTCTGCTATGACGCTGGTGTCAAATCATGTGCCTTTGAATACAATTGTGATATCGGCCAATGAATACGAAGGACACTACGCGTTTGACTTACTGTACAACAACAGCAGTGACATTCAGCCTAGGTCACTGGCTACAGACAACCACGGCACCAATAATGTGAATTTCGCTATCTTGGATATTTTTGGATACCAGTTTTCACCCAGGTACGCCAAGTTCAAGCATGCCTTTGAAAACCTGTTTGAGGTAAACATAGATGGAGAGCTTGATATTAGGCTTAAAAAACCAATCCGAATAAAGCTAATCAAAGAAGAATGGGGCCGGATCCAACATATTGCCTGCTCTCTGAGCCGTAAATCAACGGAACAGCACGTTATCATACGAAAGCTGTCAAACAGTAAGCGGGGTAGCCGGACTCTCGCTGCACTGCGTGAATATGACCGCTTGATAAAGTGCCTCTACATGCTTGACTATATTGACAGAAAAGATTTGAGGCAGTTTGTTCAGCAGGCGCTGAACCGTGGCGAAGCCTACCATCAACTCCGCCGTGCAATAGGCAACCTCAACGGGGATCAGTTACGAGGTGGGAGTGATTACCAGATTGAGCAATGGAATGATTGTGCCCGCCTGATTGCCAACTGCATTATCTACTATAATTCGGCACTGTTGTCGGGTCTTGTAGAGCGTTTCGAGAAGCAGAAAAATGACAGCGTAATCGAGTTATTATCGAATATTTCGCCGGTCGCCTGGGGTCATATTCAATTGACGGGGCATTATGTATTCGAGGAAAAAGAAGACATGCTGAATCTGGAAAATATGCTCGAAAGTGTGAATCCCCTAACCTCAGACACAGAGGTAAACAATATTTCTTCTGTAGCCTAATTCAATCATAAAATGAGAATGAACTTTTCGGGGAAATGTGCGCAAACCCCCTATATGACTGTTTTAATCCTTTTTTTATAAAATGTCGCCAATTTTTGGAACAAATATCACATTTTGTGATTTGGTTATATGCATATCAATGCACTTAATGGCTATCAATTGGTAAAGGAAGACATTATCGACGAAACAGAGATCCCAGAGGTTCTTCCAGGCCACCTTCATCATTCAATTAACCGCCTAGATTGAAGCGACTCTTGTTTACCCCAGAATGTAACAAAAAATGGTAAAAAATTAACAACGAGTGAATTCGGTAAATTAAGAGGCCGAACTTTAAAAGATAAAAAGATATGATCAACGGTGTATCTACTTGACTGTTTTATCTAATTAAAAAAACGATGTGTGACAAACTTCTCATCATTTCGACATCTGATTGTCATATTCACTACCGATACTACAACCACACTTTGATTGGTATTAACCTGAATAAATGGCTGTGGAGTGTAAAATGCGTAATGTAAATATTGTTCCCGACAAGACCCCAAAAAAACCTCAGCAAAACAGAGCTCAACAACAGCCTATGGGGTTTAGTGAATTTAATCACTGTATTGATATTCTATTCTCTGGCTTACCCAGCCTCTCACGCACGCAGCAATCGGGTACGGACGAAGCAACAGATTCCGCTATCTGGCACTCTGAATTTTTCAGCTACCAAGCCGCCTAGCCCAGATTTTTAAACTCAACAGTATTATCTTCAGCAAGTTGTTGTTCCAGCTCACGTGCCACAAACTCTGGGCTGTTGGTATGACGCGCCAACAAACTATAAACAACGGGGATCACCAGCAAAGTAAAGAAAGTCGCTACCAATATCCCGGTCAATACAACGATACCAATCACCAACCGTGTTTCGGCACCCGCACCGGTAGCCAGGATCAAGGGAACAGCTCCTGCTGCCGTGGTGATCGCCGTCATCAAAATCGGCCGTAAGCGAGCCGCAGAAGCCTCCACAATCGCCAGTTCAAACTTGGTTCCCTGATCGCGCAGCTGGTTGGCAAACTCAACAATCAATATCCCGTTTTTCGCCGCCAGCCCGACCAGCATGATGATACCGATCTGCGAATAGATGTTCAGACTCTGATCGGTGAAATATAACCCCAGCAAAGCCCCGAATGTCGCCAGGGGCACCGTCAGCATAATGACCAGCGGGTGAATATAACTTTCAAACTGTGCCGCCAGCACCAAAAATACCACCACCAGTGCCAAGGCAAAGACAAACAATACCGAGGTGCTGGAATCTTGATAATCCTGCGACGCGCCTTTGTAGTTTACAACCGCATCGGCAGGCAGATATTGCCGGACCAGATCATTGAGGTAGGCCAGGCCATCTCCCAGGGTATACCCCTCTGCCAGGTTGGCCTCTAAGGTAATAGCCCTTACCCGGTTATAACGGTTAAGCTGGGGGGCGCTGGCGAATTCCGTCACGGTGATCAGGCTGGCAAGCGGGATCAGTTCATCACTGCGGTCCGAACGAACGTACAAATTACTGAGATCCGCCGCCGTATTCTGTCTTTCACGCTGTCCCTCAATCACCACGTCATACTCTTCGCCACGCCACTTGTAGGTCGTCACCAACCGCGAGCCCAGCATCGACTCCAGCGTCTGGCCGATTTCCCGCAGCGACACACCGAGATCCCCGGCCCGGTCCCGATCGATCTGAATACGCAGTTGAGGCTTGGTTTCCTTGTAATCATGATCAATACCGGTAAGCTGCGCGTTGGCAGCGACTTTATCGAGCAAGATATCCCGCCACTGGGCCAGTTCTTCATAGCTGCCGCCGCCCAAGACAAATTGCACCGGTTTGCCCACCCCGCGGCCAAACGGCTGCCGCATCACCGGAAAGGCGCGTACACCAGCCAAATCAGCCAACTGCCGCCGAATATCTCCGATTATTGCCGAAGCTCCGCGTCGCTTGGCCCAATCTTCCAGCACCACAATGGCAAAACCGTTGGAAAAATCCTCAATCCGCCCCCATCCTCGCGGGGCACGTACCAGGAGGCGCTTGATTTCGCCGGATGCCACCAGAGGCATTAACCGGTGCTCAATCTCATTCATGTACGGCTGCATAAATTCGTAGCTCGCCCCCTGCGGGCCGTTGATGATGATAAACATTGCTCCCCGATCTTCCCTCGGGGCAAACTCCGACGGGATCCGGCTCGCCAGCCAGCCACTGCCGGCCAAGGCTAACATCATGACCCCGACAATCAGATAGGGACGCTTGAGCCAGCTATCTAAGACCTGCCGATAAAAGGCCGTAACCGACACCAAAATACGACCGACCTTCCTCACCAGCCAGGGCTCATGTTCTACTTTCCGCATGATCTTGGAGCCCATCATCGGGCTCAACGTCAGGGCAACCAGCGACGACAAAATCACGGCAGTACTGATAGCTATCGAGAACTCGCGAAACAACTTGCCCAGATCGCCCTCCAAAAAGCCCACCGGCAAAAACACCGATACCAAGACAGCCGTTGTGGCAATAATGGCAAAACTGACCTGCCGGGCACCAAGGAAAGCAGCCTTGAGCGGCGGCTCTCCCAGCTCAATCCGGCGGTGAATATTCTCCAGCATCACAATCGCATCATCGACTACGATACCGATAGCCAAAATCAGTGCCAGCAAGGTCAAAAGATTAATGGTAAAGCCCAGCGCATACAGCACGATGAAACTGCCGATCAAAGACACCGGCAGCGTCAGCGCGGGGATCAGCATCGCACGGACGCTGCCGAGAAAAAGATAAATCACCAGTACCACCAGCAGCAGGGCAATAAACAAGGTTTTATAGACCTCGTCTATCGAGGCCTGGATAAAGACTGACGAATCATAGGATCGTTTGATTTCCATCCCCTCGGGCAGGGTGGGATTGAGTCTGTCGACCATATCGTTAACAGCCTTGGCCACCTGTAGGGTGTTTGCCGTCGACTGCCGGTTAATACCCAGACCAATCATATCCTGAGTATTACCGCGAAAGGTGATGCGCTCCTCTTCAGCAGCCAACGCCACCCGGGCAACGTCACCAAGCCGAATCAGGTAGCCATCGGCTCCCGCCCCGACCACCAGCTTGGCAAAGTCTTCCGGCGCCACGAAACTGCGCTGGGTACGGATAGAAAACTGCCGGCTCTGCGATTCAAGGGAACCGGCCGGTAGCTCGACATTATCGGCTCTCAGGGCATCTTCGATGTCTGCCACGGTCAAGCCTCTGGCCGCCAACTTCTGCCGGTCGAGCCAGATCCGCAAGGCATATTCCTTGCCACCACCAATCCGGATATTGGCCACGCCGTCGATCACCGAAAAGCGATCGACAAGGTAGCGCCGGGCGTAGTCGGTCAGCTCCAGGGTTCCCATCCGGTCGGAAACGAGGTTCAACCACATGATCACTTCCGAGCTCCCCGCCGCTTTTTGTACTTCCGGCGGCTCGGCCTCTTCCGGCAGATTGTTCAGGACCCCTGAAATCCTATCCCGGACATCATTGGCCGCCGCATCGATATCGCGGCCAATTCCAAACTCCAGGGTAACCGTCGAACGACCGTCGCGGCTTTGCGAGCTGATATTGCGGATCCCTTCCAGGCCGGAGATCCTGTCTTCTACCAGTTGGGTAATACTGGTTTCGACAATCGCTGCCGACGCCCCGCGATAATTGGTCGAGACGGTAACGATAGGTGGATCGATATTGGGGTACTCGCGCAGCGGCAGCTTGTCATAGGCCACCAGGCCGAAGGTGATCAGCAGCAGGCTGATCACCGAGCCAAACACCGGCCGTTTGACCGATATATCCGTCAGCAACATCAGCCCGCCTCCTGGTAGCTAAACCGCTCGCTGGTACGGGTCTCGACAACCTGGCCCGGCCTCACCCGCTGGATGCCCCGGGTGATGATTTGCTCGCCCTCCGCCACGCCCCCGAGAATCTCGGCTTCCCCCCGGCTGCGAAAGCCGATATCAACCTGGCGCTGTTCAACAACATTGTCACTGTTGACGACAAACACATAGTTATGACGCTGACGGGGTACCAAAGCCTCCTCCGGCACCACCAGCCCCACTCTCTTCTCGACAATCAGACTCAGGGTCATGAGCATTCCGGGGCGGAGCATTAAATCAGGGTTGTTAATTTCAGCCCGCACGACAATCGCCCGCGTCAACGGGTTAACCCGGCTGTCAATGCCCGTTACTCGACCGGCAAACTGGCGCTTGGGAAATGCAGCAACCTGTCCCTCGATGTCCGATCCCAGCCGCAATTGGCCGATAAACTGCTCCGGTACCGTAAAATCAAGATTCACCTTGGCAAGATCATCGAGTGTCGTGATCATCGTTCCGGGTGTTAACAGCGCTCCGGGGCTGATTTGGCGAAACCCCAGCACACCGGCAAACGGCGCCTGAATAAATCGGGCATCCAGCTCTGCCTGATTCTGCGCCAACACCGCGCGGGCGATCTCAATATCGGTATAGAGCTTATCCAGCTCGGAGCTGGCAACCGTATTGCTCCTGACCAGCCCTTCAATCCGTTTATACTCGCGCTGCTGCTCTTTCAGGTTGGCCTTGGCTGCACGCACCTTGGCCTTCTGCTCCCCCGATCTCAAGGTGACCAGCAAATCACCGGCACTCACCAATTGACCGTCACGAAAGTGGACCTGTTCAACTTTCTCGGTAACCTTTGCCGACAGCACCACCGACTCACGGGATTTTATCGTCCCCAGCGCCTCGACTTCGCGGCGGACGCTCTGGCGGCTCACCACCGCCACTACAACGCTCGGCGTACCGCCACCTCGCGATGCCGAAGGCCCCAGGTTGCGTCCCTGTTCCTTATACCAAACCCCGGCCACCAAGCCGGCCAGCAATATCATGCCGATGATCAATGTTATTTTCATGGTCCCTGCCTGAAAAAGGAGTAACTGCGCCACCGTACCCCAGCCTGGTAGATAGTTATTTTTTAAGTATAGTGCGGTGGTAACTACCTGATATCAATGAACAGGAAACAGACGAACACCCAGTTTTTCCACCCTTGAATCCATCGTTTTCCAATCCGGGCATCATTCTTTTGCTGAGCATAACGCTACAATGCTGCCCACATTGAACCAGTCGCTATATTTTCTATGCACCCTCGCCAAGCATTGACCAAGGCCATTTGGCACGCATTTGTCTCGCAACCGTCTGTCGAGGCCAGCCTTCCCGATATTGATCCGCATTTACAGCAGGTCTGGGCACGATGCCGCCGCCAGCAGCGCCATGATCACTGGCCAAGGCCTCACCGGGCCAAAGGCGTCACCTTCGATTCGATTCTGAAAAGCAAAGCGGCATTGATGAATGTTGCCGTTCCGGCCATTGAAGATATTTACGAATACCTGGAAAACGACAGCTGCGCCTTGCTGATCTGCGATGAAACCGGCTGTACCCTCTACAGCTGTGCGACTGCCGATATGCAGCATAAACTCCATAATCTCGGGATTCTGGAGGGCAGTTACTGGCGGGAAGGTATTATAGGCAACAACGCAGTTTCCAGTGCCAGGCACCTTGCCAAGGCCACCCAGACCATCGGCTATGAACATTTCAAGCAGGCACTGCACGACTTTGCCGTCTATGCCGCTCCGGTGTTTGACGGTAACGGCTCGGCGCAGGGCTGTATTGCCCTGGTACTGCCAGCCGAGAAAGCCAGTGTGTCCGCTCTGGGCCTGATCCACTCTGCCGCACGCGACATTGCCAGCCAGGTGCGCGCCGACAATATGCTGACGGAGTCAAACCAGCACCTGTCCGAGGTACATGTCCTGCTAGAAGGCGTAGCAGAAGGTGTGCTGGCATGGTACCCCAACGGAAAAATCCATTACCTGAACCGCAAGGGGCGTGAATTGCTGGGGCTGGGAGCCGGGGAATCAGGCAGAGATATCAGCACCGTGATGACACTGCCGCAGAGCATCCAGCAGGCCATCAGACGCGGCAAAGGGGTTGATATGGTTGAAACCACCATCGAATGCAAGGGCAAGCTGATCCCCCTGGTGGTATCGCTCAAAATTGTAAAAAATGATCAGAATGAAACCCACAGCTACATTGCCCTGCTCTATCCGCTCAAACATATTCGAGATCTGATCCATCACCACGCAGGAAACCGCGCAAGGCTGACATTCGACGATATCGTCGGAGTCTCAGACGCCATGCAACGGACAATACGCCAGGCTCGCCATGCGGCCAGAGGGCGCGGCCCCGTCCTGCTTCACGGCGAGGACGGGCTGGGAAAAAGCCATCTAGCCCAGGCAATTCACAACGCCAGCGACAGGCAGGATCAGCCATTTATCGCCATCAACTGCCAGGCGATCCCCAAGGAGCTGATGGCCACGGAGTTTTTGGGCGCCATACTGGAAGGAGACAGTGCCGCGGCATCAAAATTCGAGCTGGCCCACGGCGGCACCCTGTTTCTCGATCAGGTGGAGTGCCTTTCCGCCGAGGTACAGGCCGCCCTGCTTCACTTGCTAAAGACCGGTCTGCTCAACAGGATGAACGGTAACATTGTGTCGGTCGACGTCCGTATTATTGCCTCGTCGACGATCGATCTCGCCCAGGCCGTCACGGAGAAGCATTTCCGCGGACAGTTACTCCTGGAACTCCAGACGTTTGATATTCCGGTTCCGCCACTAAGGGAACGTAGAGAAGATGTGGCGGCACTGGTGGAAAGAAACCTCATGCTTCTCACGGCCGAGAAAAAACACCCTTTACATGCCAGCCAGGAGGCCATGTCGTATCTTGAAAACTACCGCTGGCCCGGTAACCACCGTGAGCTTCGAAACGTTATCGAACGAGCCGCCAACTTTGCCCAAGGCACGCTCATTCAGGCCGGCGATCTGCCTGATAGTATCCTTCTTACCGCCACCGAAGATCCAGACAAAGGCCAGCCGCAGTCGTCCAATAACCTGGCAGACGCAGAGCGAAATACCATCATTCGCTCTGCGATTCTCTGCCGCGGGACAATCAGCAAGATGTGCGACGATCTTCAAATCAGCAGAACGACGCTGTGGCGCAAGCTGAAACACTACGGCCTCGAGATGAGTGATTACAAGTAGCACATATACCCATGCTGCCTCAAGATGCTAATTTCAGCACCTTGAGGTAACTTGGGTATAATTACAGCAATGCCATGACTTGTTTCAATGTGCTGGCACGGAGCACCTCTTGCACCTGCTCCGTGGCCTGTTTGCTCTCTGTCGCCCTGACCGCCTGCTTAACCGCTGCGATACGATTCGGGCTCATGCTCAGCTCACTTACCCCCATGCCGATCAACGCCTTGGTCAATTTGGGATCGCCAGCCATCTCACCACAGATCCCGACAGAGATCCCCGCCTCCCGGGCGGCCTGCGCCGTCTGCTCAATCATTCGCAATACCGCGGGCTGCGCGGCAGAGACCAGATAGGAAACCCTGTCGTTGCCCCGGTCTGCAGCCATCACATACTGGGTAAGATCATTGGTGCCGATGCTGAAAAAGCTTACCTCCTCGGCCAGCTGTCTGGCATTGGCCACTGCCGCCGGTACCTCAATCATAATACCGATTTTCGGCATCACAGCCGGGATCCCGCTATGCTGCAGGGCTTCGTAACAGCTATTGAGCAGATATTTGGCCTGGTTCAGCTCCTCCATGGTCGCTACCATGGGGAACATGACCTGCAAGTTGGAACACTTGGCCCGGGCCCGTAACAGAGCATTAAGCTGTAGCCTGAACACGTCAACATTCTGCAGACACAGGCGCAAACCACGGCAACCGAGGTACGGGTTTTCCTCTTCTCCCTGCTGCATGTAAGTCAATGGCTTGTCGCCACCAATATCCAGGGTGCGGATAATGACGGGCTTGTCGCCAAACGTCTCTGCTATTTGGCAGTAGGTTTCAAACTGGCTCTGTTCGGAAGGGGGCTGATCGCTGCCCATAAAAATGAACTCGCTGCGCACCAGCCCAACCCCTTCGGCACCAAGCGCTATTGCCTGCTCGGCCTCCTCCTGACTGGCCAGGTTGGCATAAATATCGATTGTCCTGCCATCCAGTGTCGTTGCCTTTTCCATGGTCTTCGCCATGGCCAGCTCACCCTGAGTCTCAAACTCGTCCTGCTCACGGCGTGCTTTTTCAAGCCGTTGCGCCGTTGGGGTCAGCCACACCTCGCCACTACCGCCGCGAAGAACGGCAACCTGACCTTCCTGGCTTTGGGCCATTATTCCCGACAGCCCGACAACCGCAGGAATACCGAGAGATCGAGCCAGAATCGCCGAATGCGAGGTACTTCCTCCCTGCTCGAGGATAATGCCTTTCACCATAGCCGGATCCAAACGGGCTGTATCTGAGGGCGACAAATCGGTTGCGACCAGGATCACCGGCTCGGAAAGCTCGATGGGTTGCTCGCCCTCACCGGTCAGCAGCCCCATCACCCGGCGACCGACGTCATAGACATCATTGGCTCGCGCCTTCATATAGTCACTGGATGAGCTTTCATAAGCCTGCGCGGTTTGCTCGATAAGCTGAGACCAGGCGACTTCCACATTCACCGCTTCTTTTAGTCGCTGCCGTATCGTGTCCACCAGCTCGGGATCGGTCAAAATCTGGCTATGGGCGGTAAAAATATCACTATCGGACTGCGATCCTTTCTCTGCCGTCTGCTCGGCCAGTTCAGCCAAAGTCTGCAGGGCTGCGCCACTGGCTTCAGAAAATAAGGCCCATTCACGTCCGTAACCGAGGTAGTCTCGCTCCCGGGCTTTGGGCATACTGACTTTGTAATGCCAGACAGGTGCTATCGCGATCCCTTCGGAGGCACCAATCGCATTCAGGCGGCCATCCTGGTGACGACTCACTTGTCCTTTGGCTGTTTTTGTCGGCACCCGATCGGCCTGAACATCCGGTTTGTCTATCGACTCGTTAAAATGGTTTTCCGCCAGAGAAACAAAAGCCTGCAGAGCCTGTTGAGCCTCATTGCCGTTGGCAATACAGGTCAGGCTGTCACC
Organism: Photobacterium proteolyticum; assembly: GCF_001939735.1. GTDB lineage: Bacteria > Pseudomonadota > Gammaproteobacteria > Enterobacterales > Vibrionaceae > Photobacterium > Photobacterium proteolyticum. The sequence continues at coordinate 130,832 of NZ_MJIL01000088.1, read as the reverse complement.
TTGCTCTACGCCCAAAAGCGCAATACTGTTGATACTCCTGGCACTGACACGCTTGCCGTGGCATTCAAGCCAGACCTGGGCGTCATAGGGGCTGACAGCCCCCACAATGGCAGAAGCTGGCCTGGCATGGATCCCGTGAGGGTTTCTCACCCGCCACTCGAAAGCCATCTCTTCTTCGGTTGCAGATTGAAGTAACGGCTCGCCGCTCTGCTCACCGTCCTTGCCGGGAAGATGAGCCGTCTGTTCCAGCAAGGTGTATTTCGCCACCAGCGCATTATGTGCTTCACTGCTCACCTCTTCCAGAGACATCCCGGCTGCGGCAGCCACACAGGCAGACATACAGCCTTCTATCAACGGTGCCGCACAGACATAAACGTTGGCCGCCTGCTCGCTATCAAGCAACTCCAGGGCGGTATCGGTGCTTAGGATCGCGCTGCCCATGTCCACCAATACCAATACACCTTGTGGTGTATAAACTTCTTCGATAGCCATCATCACGGCGATAGCATCAGTGCCGATTGGGTTGTCGGGATCATCCACCCCTGCCGCGACGGCGATCTTGATCTTGCCCTGAGTCATTTGGGATGCCAGGGCATGGACACCTTTGGCCAAGTCCGGGCTGTGGGAAACAATTACAATACTGACCATAATCTAACCTTAACTGAGGTGGCCTGATGCCACCTCGAACCGCAAAGAAACGCGACTATTGCACAGCGGCACTGCGCAATGCCGAGAAGAGCAAATAGGTGGAAGTTGCTCCCGGATCCTGATGTCCGATCGAGCGCTCGCCCAAATAACTTGCCCGTCCTTTCTTCGCCTGAAGTGGGATTGTGCCCTTCATCGCTTTTTCCGCTTCGGCCACCGCCTTGTCGAGGGTATCAAAAAGGCTGCTTTCCTGATCCTGGTTCAGGCTCTCAAGAATTCCGTGCCAGGTATCGACCATGGTTTTGTCACCGACTTCAGCCTTACCACGCTGGACAATCCCGTCGACCCCGTTCTGGAGCATCTGGGTCAGCTCGGCAAGGTTCAGCTCCTCCTTGGCCATAACGCTGGTGGCACTACGGATAAAAAAGGTGCCATATAGCGGACCGCTGGCCCCCCCAATGCTCGACAGCAGTGTCATGCCAGTTGTTTTCATGATTGTACCGATATCCTTGTCGGCGACACCGGGTAGCTTCTCCTGTACTTTCTGGAAGCCACGGTTCATATTAAGGCCGTGATCCGCATCGCCGATTTCGCGGTCGAGATCGGTGAGAAAATCTTGCTGTTCCTTGAAGATCTCGGCGGCTAACTCAAGCCACCGAACAATCTGTTGTTTGCTTATTGTCATCATATCCTTCTCCACGCTTAGCAGCCCCAGCGCATCGCTGGTGTATTGACCGGCATGTCGTATAGCGAAAGCATCTCGTCATCGACTTTCAGCAACGTAATCGATAGGCCCTGCATATCCAGCGAGGTACAATAGCTACCGATTAGACTGCGTTCGATAGTAATATCCAGCGGCTCGAGGATTTCCGCCACCTTACGGTACACCATATACAGCTCGGACTGCGGGGTCGCTCCCAGGTTGTTGACCAGCACAATCACCCGGTCACCGGCCTGAAGAGGCTCTGTCACCCAGGACTCGTCCTGCCACTCACCACTGTCATTGTTCCAGCGACGCACTGTACGCTCATAGGGCTGGTTATCCAGGATCTCGCTCATCATATCGCCGGTGATGGTATCGCCGTCGGTAAATGCCCGTCGCTCGATGCCCGGCTCGCCGTGGATCCCGACCCCGAATTCGATTTCCTTTTCATCCAGCTCGAAGCTAGGTTTTCCTGCCGCCGGTACTGTACAGGCCGATAGCGCAATGCCCAGAGAACGACCACGATTGGCAATTTTCTTCGCCAACCCGCTGATTCTATTCAGGTCGTAGCCTTCCTCGGCAGCCGCCCCGAGGATCTTCTCGGCCAGTACCGTTGTCGCCACACCGCGGCGTCCGGCGGTATACAAGCTATCTTTCACCGCTACATCATCATCAATCAGGGTAGCCTGCACCTTGATTCCCTCGGCATGGAGCAGCTCGACCGCGGTTTCAAAATTCAGTACATCGCCGGTATAGTTTTTAACCAGAAACAAAACACCTTCACCCGCATCAACTTTCTGGCCGCATTCATACATCTGATCAGGTGTCGGCGAAGTAAACATCTCCCCCGGGCAGGCACCATCCAGCATACCTTTGCCGACAAAACCACCGTGCATCGGCTCGTGGCCGCTTCCCCCGCCAGATACCAGGGCAACCTTGGTTGCCTTGCGCTCGCCGCGGACGATATACATTGGATCCAGGCTCACCTCGAGTTCAGGATGAGCTTTGGCAACACCTTGCAGTTGCTCCTTAACCACGTTATCGACTTGGTTAATCATCTTTTTCATCGTTCTATCCTTATTATTCTGGCGGGGTAATGTTGAATCTGATGGTATGTCAGCCACAGAGGGGATGTTACTTAGCCCTATTTGTTTCAACTTGAAACACCGCCTCTCTCCGTGCTGTTTCATTATGAAACATTACTGATATTCAATATGTTGAACCTTGAACTTCATCATGTTTTTCAACAGGAGACAGAACGGCGATAACCTCGCAATTAGCGGATTTGAGGAAAGTATTCAGCAGACTGAATTTGTGAATTTGCAGGCGGGTTCACAAAGAATCTTCGACGGGGCCAGAGACCGACAAAGTGCAAGCAAAAAAAAAGCGAGCCGGTGTAGGCTCGCAAAAACTCATATATTGCTTTTCGAAAGGGTGGGTTGATGAAAAAGTCCCGACATCCATACCGGGAAACTTCATCTCTATCTTCGAAAGGGACAAAGGTTATATCAGGATCTATTTTGCCCGGTTAACCAGGTTAAATGTCAGTGAATTGTCAAAATATCCATTTAATTGAGTTAATTAAAGGAACTCCCCACAGAAAGGTAGACGGAGTTCTCTCCGGCTTCAGCCTGGCCGTAACCCAGGTACAGCGGCCCCACGAGCGAGTCGACAGCAAGAAAGACACTCGCCGCTCCGATACTGCTCTCCCAGCTAATATCACTGCTGTCATCCCACACCCCACCGCGCTCGATGGAGCCACCAATATACACGGGAGCCGAAAATGCGCCGAAATCATTATCCAGCAGGCGATAACGGTAGTTAAGCGCACCAAACAGGCGATAGCGGCCGTTGAGCTCATAGCGATGGAAACCAGACAGGTTAAACAACCCGCCAAGATCCTGAACGTAAATCGGAATAAGCTCATCGGACTCCGAACCGCCGGCCTTGAAGGTTGTCACCAGGGTATGACGCTGGTAGTTAAAGGGCTTCATCATCAGGACATCATAATAGATAGTCTCCCCGTCGATAGACGGCTCGTTATTGAGCGTGCTATTGCTAAAGCTATAACCGACATCGGCTTCAAGCAAGATACCCTCGGTGGGGAAATAGAAGTTGTTCAGATCATCGTAGACAAACGACAGGTAAGGACCGTGGGCGGTATAGTCCTGTCTGTCATTATCACCGTCAAGCTCCTTGGCCTCACCACTGATCCCGTTATAGCCCAGCGCAATCGCGCTCCATGGACGTATATTCCAGCCTAATTCGACAAAGCCTCTGAGTTGCTGGTACTCAGCATCAATGACAGTCAGATCCTCACGACCTATCTGCTGCCTCTGCTCCTCTGACAGACTAAACTCGCGGTTCTCACGGTTCCAGCCAAGTCCGAATGACGTGAAATGTTTTTTCTGATAATCAAGAGGGAAATACAATTCGGTGCTAATCTTCTTCCAGCTCCCGAGCAACCAGTCAAACTGCCACTCACCGCCCTTATCGGTTAAATCGGTATAGATGTACTGGGCACCAAAGGCGAAATCCGAACGGTTGGCAAAGTCATCTTCAAAGGAAAACTTGAAATTGAGGTAGCCCGGCCCCCATGATTTTTCGCTCACATTGACGGTCAGGACGTTCTCATCGTCCTGTTGTTTAATCTGATAGGTAATTCGGGCAAAGATATCTTGGGCATTAAGTCTATTCACCGCCTGTTCGAGTTCATCGTTGGAAATCACCCGGCCAACCTCTAAGTCCAGCAAGGCAATCAGCGCCTGATCCGAACGCAAAGTATGATTCTCAATATCGATCCTGTCTATATAATAAGCCGAACTGGCACTGACCTGGCTGCGACGGTCATACTTGCGTTTCTGATAGGCCTGGTAGTCCTCCGGCGAGAGCTGAAAACGACGCAGATTGGGCAAAGCCTCGAGGGCGACTTTTCTTCCTGCGATATAGGCCTGCTCCATCTTGTCGAAATCCGGGGCAAGCATAAAGGAGACCTCGGGCGCAAGGTATACGTCATCCGGCTTCATCATTGACTTTTGCTGATCCGCACTGCTGTTGGTCATGAAAGTCGTCAGTTGGGCAATGATATTCAGTGCACTGTCGAGCTCTCCTTCCTCAAACAGCGCATCGCGCAAATCAACGGCTATGATCGCATCGGCACCAAGCTGCTGGGCCGCATCCACCGGCATGTTATTGACCACACCGCCATCGACTAGGAGATGGTTCTGCCAATTCACCGGCTTCAAGGCTCCCGGCACCGTCATAGAGGCATGCATCGCTTCGGCCAGGTGGCCACTGTCGATCATCACAGGTTTTACTTTTGCAATATCGGTCGCAACAGCCCGGTAGGGTATCGCCAGATCATCGAAACTGGCCAATTCCGGCAGATTATCAGTCAGGTTACGCAGCAGTACTGCCATCCCCTGCCCCTGAAACGCGCCGGGCCAGGCCTGGAACTCACCATCAAGACTCAAGCCGATATCGGCATAAATCTGGTAATCGTCACTCTGCTTTTTGCGCCTGAGGATTAAATCATTGCGGCTGGCACGGTCTTCGTAACCACTTTGCCAGTCCGCGGCAAGGGTGCGGTTTTTTATCTCTTCGGCAGACAATCCCATCGCGTACATACCACCGACATAGGCGCCCATACTGGTGCCGGTAATTACATCGACCGGGATACGGTTTTCTTCGAGCACAGCCAGTACCCCGATATGGGCAGCCCCTTTTGCCCCGCCCCCGCTTAGCACCAGGCCGACCTTCTCCCTCTCGCTGGTGGCAGAAGCTTGTACAGGCATACAGAGCAACGTCAGGTAAATGAGCCCCAACCCACTGCAGATCCTTCTCGTCAATGACATGATGAGCCCTTTATTAATAACTAGACAAATTATTACAAGGTTAAAGCTACCCTCACAGGGCGATATTCGCAACGGTCAAAAATCTGCTTTGTTAACATTGTCTTATTACACATAAAGTATGATTGGCAGGATCAAAAAAGCCGGAAAAGCAAATTACTTTTCCGGCTCTCAAACCAGCCTCAGAAGTGATCGGTTATCCTCTAGCTAGCGAGTAAGCGTCTGCCATAAACAGGCACTTTCTGAACAGTCGATTATCCCAATTTCCAAGTACTTCGCGCCTGTGTAGTTACCACACGAATCGGTCAATAAATTTACAGTGTAAATGTTTTAAAGACTCTATCGAAGGACATTAAACCCCTCTTGCCATATCATCCAGCGCCTTGATGACCTGCTCATTGATATGGCCTTCCTGCACAAGCTTACAAACCTTACGCCGTACGGCAAGACCGGAAATCAGCTTTTCGATAGAAAGATGATTTTCTTCCTGCTGGCTGTTGTACAGCTCAATGGTCTTGCTGAGCGTCTCGTACGTAATGGCTTCCTGACCGACCCGAAGCCAATCGAGCTTCTCTAACAAGCTGTGGCACTCTTCAGTAATTGAAACGGCAGAATGCCCCGTCATAGCAGATAAAGCCGTTATACTTCGTTGTAGAGCCTCTGGTGAGGTATATTTGGATAGGGTAATGGTCAACTCATCCGCATTAATCTCAACCAAGTGCTTCCTCAGCTTCACTCTACGGCCCAAACGGCCCTTGGTCCGTCCCTCTTTTCGCTGGATAGGCTCGAACTCACCGTCGATGATCTCGGAAAGCTGATCAAGCTCCTGTTTGGGCATAATTTCATTGCGCAGCGGGTTTGGCATCGTCGGTGCCATTGAGCGCTTGCCTTCATTGGTGGTTTTGGCCCGTGAATAACGGATCACCTCATCGGCATCGCACTTAATATCAATCTGATAATCACAATAGCGCTTATCCTGATCCTCCGGTGTGATCGTCAAGTGGTAGCCCCACAGATTGACGGCAAAGATATCTTCAGTGATCTTACCTTCAGCCAGTTTTCGTAGCTCGCGGATCAGATCCGACGAGAAACGGCGCCATTCAATATTGCGAGCCAGTTTTTGATTGAGCTCACTAAGCAGCATCGAGTCATTGACCCGACGGGACATACGGCTCCGGAAGAACGTATAGAGCTGGAAAACCAACGTATGTTGGCGCAGGATCTCCGGCGGGAAGAGGAAAAAGTAATCACGAGTTAGCAATTCGTCGAAGAACGAAGGTTCCCAGACCAGGATATACAGATTGGGCTTGATCCGGATCTCGCCGTCATCACCTTCCTGCGGCGCTTCTTCCGAAGCCGTGATCGTTCTGGCCAGAAAGCGGAAACGATCACTCTTGAAGCCTTCAGGCATGTTCTCGCTGAGCCAGCGACCGGTAAGCTCATGCAACTGAAAATCGGTAAATTCAATCCGGTCAATACTCTCTCGGATTGAGTCACGGGCCGGTCCGCTGTCTTTCTTGCCACGAAGAGCCAGAATATCCGTAATATAAATCGGGGTCTTGTTGCCCATGTGACGAGACTGGATCTCATAATCCGGCAAATGATGATCATGGTACTGCACCGTCAACGTGAACAGGGCAAATAAGGTCATCAGATCATCAACGGTCATGATCGATTTTGAGGATCGCGTCTCGATGATCGCCTTAGTGCCGCTGATCGCAACCATCGACTTCTGATAGCTTTTCTTGGTTCTTGGCGGTGCCAGTGCCTGATCAATGATCCCGGCCCAGCTGGTTGGCGAAACCACAATTTGATCAGCTTCGTCAGGCATGGTTGGGGGGGTTCCAAGGCCATACTCGTTTAACAGACGTCGGTTAACATGGTTTTGCGCCAACGCCTTGGAGCGCTTCTGTTTCTCCTGGGCCTTACTCTGTTCTGAGTTCAGACTACCTGTGCCAAGCTGGGATATCAGCAAAGCCGGATTCTGAAAGTGGTGCAGCATGGTTTTCCCGGCCAGGCCTTCTTCAAAACGCACAGGTTGCTGGCTGAATAAACCGATATTGACCGCAGCACGCAAGCGCTGCTGAATGGCAGCACGTGTTAGCTGTCCTTCAGTTGCTTCTACCAGTTCAGTTGTTGAAACCATTCCGTCCTGGCTCGACAGACCGCGAAGAGAAATTAAGTTAAGCAGTTCAATAATACTTTTTGTCACACCTTTAAAGTGCTGGTACTGAGGTAACCAGTCTACAAGGGCTGAAGGTATTGCGAACAGGTGGCCATCTTTGTGGGATCGTGGCGCTGAGATCAAAATCTTTTCGACGGTTTTATTATCGTTGTTACCAGGGGCTTTCATTTGTCATTAGCCGTAGAAGCATCATCTTTCCGGAAAGATTAATAGAAAAAGATCAAGAAATAAAGCTCTTTTTATTGAATCAGTTAAATACTGATCTTTTTGTTTAATGTGATCTTATTGATATTCTGATCTTATGATCCGGTGAAAAATATACGCGTAAGTGACTGATTAAAATCAAATTTAATAAAATCCCATACGGAAAGATGATCAACATATTGCCGGAACGCTGATCATAACCCATCAGAAACGATGATCATAGATCCTCAGGAAGTATGATCATCATTAGTGCGTAACAATGATCATCACGACTTTGAAACGATGATCATGATATTAAAACAGGTTATCCACAGGTTTGTTCAGCGCAGATCCTCTTCGGCGGTATTATTTCACTTTATCAGAGAAGAATTGCTCTGGAAAAATGATCATAGCGGTGTAGTTTCAAGCTGGGATCTTGCCGCTGCTTCGCTTGTTGGCGGTTAATTAACCAGTATTCAACTCACACTCACCGTAATTTAGAGGTCAATCTTCATGTGTCCGTGTTCGGATCGATGATCAAGTCGTAGGCTCTGTATTTCAACTGATTGTCTAAACATCACTTGCCTACCGTATATAGCCTGTTTTAGAGCCGGAAAGCTGGCATCAGGCCTGATGCAATCTGCATTCACCGTAAATTAGCACTAAATGTTCATGCTTCCGGAAGCTTCTATTTGTCGGCAAGGATGTTGATCTTCATCTTGATCATTTTTCCGCTGTTCTCGATGTGATCAGACTCTTTGAGATGAAGGGTTTTACATTGATTACCGCCTTGATCATCGTTTCAGATCGAGCCTGTTTCACTGGAAGAATGATCAAGTCACGTTGGTTGATTGTTGTTCAGCTCCAAGGATTAGGCCATTTTCATCGTTTTCAGCCTGATTTTGTCTATTTCTATTATTGTCATACTGAAATTTGGCGACTGTATGAGGTGATCAGAGCTATAGTTAAGATTGAAATAACACTGGCCGTAAATTGAACAGATAATTTCACGCTTCCGGAGAAAATGGGCCTGATTTACAATTTACATTGTAAAATAGTGACGCTGTAACACTTTTATGTGATTGTTATTTCCGTGTCATTGGCCTCGAAAAAGTGACATTAAAATCGATATAGAAGTGCGGCTTTTTGCTTGCTTAGCTTATTTTCAGTTGAGAACAATATCACACTAGCATGTTCAGCTTTTTATTGTATGTATTTGGTTTTGCTGTACAATGTGTGCCAAAACTAATACTGGCGAACAATAACAATGAATAGGGAACAGACGATTCAAAACTTGCTCAATATCGCAGAGCAAACCAAGCAGGTACAAGCTGACCGGATCGAGATCGTTTTAGAAGAACGTCGTGAAGAGCTTTTCCCGCCGATGTCCAAAGCGTTGATGGAAACACGCTCTGGCCTCACCCGCCGCAAGCTCGATGATGCCATTTCCCGGGTAGAGGCAACGGGCCATCAGTTTACCAAGAACAATGCTAATCATTATTCCATTACGCTTGAAGAAGCGCATCAGCTTATGGATGCAGCCAAAAAACCAGCATTCCATGAGCGAGAAGGTGCCGGTCGCAAGCCCTGGATTGTTAATGTGCAAAACCAGAAAGGGGGCACAGGCAAGTCGATGACGGCGGTGCACCTGGCTGCCTGCCTGGCGCTTGATCTTGATAAGCGTTATCGCATCTGTCTTATTGACCTTGATCCACAGGGTTCTCTGCGTTTGTTCCTCAACCCGCAGATCAGTGTCGGTGAGCAGGAAACTATCTATTCTGCGGTTGATGTGATGCTGGGCAATGTGCCTGAAGGCCAGGAAATGGATAAGGATTTCTTGTTGGATAATGTGGTAATGCCTACCCAGTATCCGAACCTGAAGACTATTGCGGCGTTTCCTGAAGATGCGATGTTCAATGCCGATGCGTGGCAGGACTTGGCGGTTAACCAGGATTTGGATATTGTCAGATTGCTCAAGGAGCGGGTTATCGATCCGATTGCCGATGAGTTTGACATTATTATGATTGATACCGGTCCGCACATTGATCCCTTGGTCTGGAATGCCATGTACGCCTCGAATGCGCTGATCATTCCTTGTGCGGCCAAGCGCCTTGACTGGGCGTCTACTGTTAATTTTTTCCAGCATTTACCAACTGTTTACGAGATGTTCCCGGAAGAATGGCATGGCCTTGAATTCATACGTCTGATGCCGACCATGTTCGAGGATGACAACAAGAAACAGGTCTCGGTATTGACGGAAATGAACTATCTACTGCGTGACCAGGTGATGATGGCTACTGTACCTCGCAGCCGTGCTTTCGAGACCTGTGCGGATACCTACAGTACCGTGTTTGATCTGACCGCAGCAGAGTTTGAAGGTGGTAAGAAAACCTTGTCGACCGCCCAGGATGCAATTCAGCGAGTCGGGCTCGAGCTAGAGCGTGTTATGCACAGTCACTGGGCGAATTTGAATCAGGAGTAACATAGCAGATGGCAATTAAAACCAAAGATCTGAATGCTCGTCTGTTCGGAAAAGCGGATAAACGCCGTGCGACGAACGTCAACGAAGCGCAGAAAGCGGCACGTGACAAAGCTTCTGTCATTGAGCTGGCTGTTGCCGGTGAAGATACCGTTGCGTTTGAGTTGGTGAAAATCAATGCCGGTGAGGTGGAATCAACCACGCAGGTATTTGCCGAAAATGCACGTGAGCAGGCGTTTTTGAACGAACACGCCCTGGCTGATATTTTGACCACGCTCAAGGATCGCGGTCAGCAGTACCCCGCGGTCGGGCGCTGGCTAGACAACGGCAATATCGAGGTGCTTGATGGTAGCCGCCGTCGCATGTCGTGTATTCTGGCCGGCAAGGATTTCTTAATCTATGTCGCCAAGGGGATCAATGGTGAGCATGCCAAGTTTTTGTCTGATGTGGCAAATGCCCACAAACCACTGTCGTTGTATGAACGTGGCAAGGAAATGCAGCTGTTGCTGACGTCGGGCAAAGTCGCCGATCAGAAGGAACTGGCGAAGTATTGTCAGTGCAGTGAGGCTTTGGTCAGCGGTGCGTTGAAGGCAGCGAGCCTGCCGATGGAGCTGCTGATGGCCTACCCGAGTGTCGGCGAGTTGGGTCGACCAACTATCGTTAAACTACACCGTATGTTTTTTGGCTTGAACGACGAACAGCGTGATCAGTTGGTGAGCAAGCTAACAGTCGGGGACGAGGCGATTTGGAAAACCATCGATGCTCAGGGTATTACGCGTATTACCCGCGAAGTGACGATGTTGCTTGAACAGATCAGTGATGAGCTGCAGCCGAAAGTGGAGATTGAAAAGCCTAAGACGCAGGAGCTGATCAAGGGGAAAGTCAGCTTTACCCGTGATGGCGACAAACTGCAGCTTAAGCTTAAGAAGCTAAGCGAGAAACAGGCCGATGATATCTTGGCCTACCTCTCGGACTATCTGAAATAGTCATTATTTTAGATCTTACATATGTCTCTAAAACCACGCCTTGCGTGGTTTTTTTAATTTAAATAATGCGCTTGGATTGCTGTTGCGCATTAGCCTCGCCGCCGTTATCACCGTCATGCTATGATCGCTGGGTGAGTAACCGTTGAGTGTTGTAATGTCCGATCTTATCCATTTTTGTCACGCCCTTAGCGAGAACGCCAAGCAGGCCAATATCCGTTATCTAGTCGTTGTTGAAGGCGATGCTGGCTGGACCAATGAACTGGTTGATGCATTTCTTCAGCGCTACCAGTATCCCTTGTGGGCAGGCGAAACTTCGTCCGAACATATTCCTTCCGTCAGATTAAAGAAGGCCAAACAGTTTCTTGGTCGTGAATGCGACTGTCTGATCTTCAATGCCGAACACGCCTTTGATGCCGAGGCGCTTGGTGCGCTGTCTGGAACAATCACGGGTGGTGGTGTGTTGCTTTTGCTGGCACCAAGTACTTGGTTTCGGCAAACCGATGAGCAGTCACCGTTTATCCGCCGCCTGATTGGGTTACTCTCGCTACCTGATGTTATTCAACTGCGCCAAGGCTTGCCTTTGCCGCCATTACCTGTTGTGCCTTCTAGTCAAGGGGATTATTCAGATGCCGAGTTTGGTTGCCTTACCCCTGAGCAATACGAAGCTGTAGCGGCTATTCGACGTGTCGTTACGGGTCACCGAAAGCGGCCGCTGGTCCTGACGGCTGATCGCGGCCGTGGTAAATCGGCATCACTTGGGATCGCTGCGGCAAGTTTGATGTCAGAACGGAGAATGCGAATTGGGGTGACGGCTCCTGCTTATGCCAACACCGAGACGTTGTTTGCCCATGCCGCGCGGCGGTTGGGGAGCAATAATGACCCACAGGGCAGGCTGGCATTTGGTGATAGTGAGCTGGTATTTCTTGCGCCTGATGTCTTGTTGTCTGACAAGCCGGCATTAGATTTTTTGATTGTCGATGAGGCTGCTGCTATTCCGGCCCCGATGCTGAACAAGCTACTGCGGCATTATAATCGTATTGCGTTTGCCAGTACGGTTCATGGTTACGAAGGTACCGGACGTGGATTTGCTATAAAATTTTGCCAGCAGCTCGATGCTTTAACGCCGCAATGGCGGCAGCTTAAAATCAACCAGCCGATCCGCTGGTCCGGCGATGATCCGCTTGAGCTGTGGGTCTTTAAAACTCTGTTGCTCGATGCCGAATATGCCGCGCTTGAAATGGATTTGGGTTTTGAAGCCAGTGATGATATTCGATATCGCTATATCCCAACCGATTCTCTGGTTGGAGACGAGAGTTACCTGTCCCAGCTGTTTGGCTTGCTTGTCAATGCGCATTATCAGACCTCGCCGGCTGATCTTGTCCAGTTACTGGATGATGACGCTATTCACCTTGTGGTCGCCGAAACAAAGAACCACGTTGTTGGTTGTTGTCTGCTGAGTATTGAAGGCAGCTTTGCTCCGGAGTTGGCGCGACAAGTGATGCTGGGGCAGCGTCGGCCTAAAGGTCACTTGTTGGCGCAGTCTGTTGCTGCCCATATAGGGATAGAGTTAGGTGCCATTCAATGTTGCGCGCGGGTGCTTCGTATTGCAGTCCATCCTGACAAACAACAGCAAGGGATTGGGCAGCTTCTGTTGCAGTATTGCCGTCGCTGGGCAGAAGTAGAAAAAGTCGATTACCTTGGTACTAGTTTCGGAACGGCATCAGAGCTTGTGGATTTTTGGCGCAAGGCTGGATATACCCCAGTTCGGCTTGGTGTCAGTAAAGATGCCGCCAGTGGCAGCCATTCATTGTTGATGATCCAGCCTATTTCTCCTGAGTCAGAAAGCTGGCTAAGGCAGGCGCAAAGCTTGTTTGCTGCCAACTTAAACGCCCAGCGTGTCGAACAGTATCGTGAACTTGATACTGTGTTGTTTAGCCAGTTATTTTTCTCTGCACTGGATGGGGTGACACAACTGTCACATTCCAACACCCACCTTGCCGAGCAGCAGGTGCGTATCTATGTCGGTGGAGGACTGGGATACGATCTGGTGGTGGCAAGTTTGGAAGTGTGGTTATCTAACTATCTTTCGGGTAAGCAGCAGGCGCTAGATACGAACGACTACATGGCTGTTGCCAAGATATTACAGCGTCAGCCTTGGTCAACGATTGTGTCAGACTATGGGTTCACCAGCCGAAAAATGGCTGAAAAGTCATTACGTGAGTATGTTAGCCTGCGGGCTCAATAATATCGATTCTCTTGTACGCAGAGCGAGTCTGTTTTCGCTAATTGTATTTCTTCTATAAGGAGCTGAGTATATGCAATTTTCAGTTGATACCCACACTCATACTATTTCAAGTGGGCATGCTTATAGTACGTTGCTTGAAAATGCCGAGGCGGCAGCGAGTAAAGGGCTGTCATTATTTTGTGTGACGGATCATGCGCCGAGCATGCCGGGCGCACCGCATTTCTGGCATTTTGCCAATCAGCGGGTATTGCCCCGTTTTCTTCATGGGGTCGGTATTCTTCGAGGCATTGAAGCAAATGTCCTAAATCAAGATGGCGAGATTGATATTGACCCGCGTATCTCGTCACAGCTTGACTGGGTGATCGGGAGTCTTCATGAACCTGTCTATTCGCCTTCTTCACGCCAGTCGCATACAGACACCTTGTTAAATGTCATACGCTCGGGCCGGATCCATGCCCTTGGACATCTCGGCAACCCGAATTTTGACTTTGATTTTGAAGCGGTTGTATCGGCTGCGGCGCAATACAACGTTCTTATTGAAATCAATAATTCTTCCTTGAGCGGCTCTCGCCAGGGCAGCGAACCTCGCTGCGAGCAGATTGCAGCATTTGCCCGCGAGGCTGGAGCCCGGTTGACTACCGGATCGGATGCTCATTTCGCTCACGATGTCGGTAACTTCAGCCAGGTTGACAAATTACTGGCAAGGGTCAACTTTCCGCTTGAACAGGTTGTCACTCATCATCCTCGCTGCTTTCTTGAGTTTCTCCAGGAGCGGGGACAGCCGTCGATCGAGGAATTTGCCGAGTTGTAATTTTATTGGCATTTACACTGTAAATAGCTGTTTGCCTAGCAAACAAAAAAGTGGTTTACAGTGTAAATTAACCCTAGCAATCTTTTGATGTTCAATAGAGGTTGTGTTTTTAATATCTAGATTCTACTGCTATTGTGTTGATGTAAAAACATAAACCTGTCACATTTCTTACTCGATATCCACCATAATCAGTACTTCGTTCCATATAATAACTGTGAAAAAATTTGGTATTGCTCCCAAAAAATGGTCTAGAGTTAAGTAACTTAGGGAGGAATTATTTGTTGTAAATTCGGCCCATAAAGTTGATTGGAATGAGAGTTTATGGGGGTGTCATGAGTTTAGTTAAAGTACATACCAAAGCCCTTGAAAAGATGATGGCACCTGTCCATCACTGCGTCCAGCCAGACATTGCCTTTTCTCCTGGCCTTGGTGGGTTGGCTGCGAGGCTTCATAAATCTTCTATACATAGTGATATCAGCCGGTTTGATATCGGCTCTCGTGTTACTGTCTCACGTTTGAGCAAACGCTGCCTGTATCTGCAGTCCTCAAAGCGCTTGGAACTTAAGGCTTCCTACGAGCTTAGCCTGCAGGGATTTTATGAGTTGACGGGATACCTCACCCCGGTTTCCAGTAGTGATATGAACACTTTTCAGTATAAATTTCACTCAAATACCTGGTTGACCGACGAGCAGTTGATGCGGCTAGTGATTGATTATGATTAAAAAAAAGCCCCGAAGATCGGGGCGAATTTGGACTAAGATATTGCTGCTCAATCGGGGGGAACAGCAGCAATGGATATTAAGCAGTCCTAGGGATTGTCTTAACAATGCTATTTCCATGCCAGAACTTGTTCTCAGTTGTGTTGTTGTAACTCACTGATAAGATTAACTTTAAATTTATCAGTGAATTTGACAAATATATTTTTGGGTGGAGTTCTACCCAAAAGAATATTGCAATGTGTCAACTTGTACCCATTCATGTTCAGTATAGAATACTGCTGGTACCTGTTTAGTGCCATATCGGCAACATTTTTTACCTCACTTAATGCATAATTTCTTACACTTCTCGATAAATTTGCTAACGGATCTGTGACTTGGCATGTACATGGTTTGTATGTGGTTAGGTTAAGATGGTCTATAAGACCGTTATGGTGATGCTATAAGTTTTTAGGGAGTGCTCTATGCCGATACAGCTTCTTCAGCTGTCTCAAGATGGTCAGACGATATCTTTGATCGCCAAGCCGTTGGGCGAAGATGCTGAGCATGCGATAACCCGGAGCGACATCGCCACTGAGTTGGTCGACCTTCAAGCAATCGATTTTTTTCTGTTCGACAACGCAATCGATTCAGCCTTGTCGGTGATTAATTCCAAACCGGCTGACAGCGACGTTGAGGTTAAGCTTCAGCAATTTGTAATAGCAGAGCGACGCGATGCCGGATTGCTAATCAAGACAGATCCTGATCTCATGAAAACCTCAGTCACTGTGATTGGGGCGTATGGTGGTACCCAGATCTCCGGAAATATGTTGATTGATGCCTTAAAAGAGAACCATATCGTAAAGGGTATCCGCAAGGCCCAGTTGCAGGAGCTGCTGATGAAATCAAAACAGCTTGCTCCCGGAGAAAAGCTGACGATGCCTGTCGCTTTCGGCCGTTTTCCCGTACACGGTACTGATACTGCTTTCGAGCCTCTGGTCAATGATGCTAGCCAACGTATTCTGCGCCCGCAATC
The DNA here is from genome assembly GCF_001939735.1 of Photobacterium proteolyticum. Classification (GTDB taxonomy): domain Bacteria; phylum Pseudomonadota; class Gammaproteobacteria; order Enterobacterales; family Vibrionaceae; genus Photobacterium; species Photobacterium proteolyticum. The sequence continues at coordinate 115,013 of NZ_MJIL01000088.1, read as the reverse complement.
AACGGATGACGGCAAGGTCGATATGCTTGATCTGGGAGAGTTAATCACGGTTAAGGCTGGTCAGCCAATTATGAAGCTGATCCCAGCAACGACTGGTTGCAACGGTTTCAATGTGCTTGGCAAAGAGATCGCCGCAACCCCTGGTAATGAGCTGGCGTTTGAAGCCGGTGACGGTACGGCAATTTGCGAAGATGACGAGCATGTTCTTGTTGCGACTAAATCGGGTGTCCCGTTAAGAAAGCCTTGTGGTATGCAGGTTGATGATGCCCTGACCTTGAAAGGCGTCAATGTGACTACTGGCCATATTGATTTCGACGGCACCATCTTGATCACAGGTGACGTTACACCGGGCATGAAGGTAAGCGCGACCGGCAATATCGTCGTTAGTGGGTTCGTCGAGCTGGGCGAATTAAGGGCCGGTGGTGACATTGCTGTAGTAAAGGGAGTGATTGGTCGCCAGCAGGACGGCAAACATCTACCGTGTTACTTGCATGCTGATGGCAAGGTAACCAGCAAGTTTGCTCAGTTTGTTGAAATTGATGCCGGCCAGGATGTCTCTTTTTCCCTTCATGCCCTCCACTGTATAATCCGTACTAAGGGAGCATTGAGCGTTATTGACCAAATAAAGCGTCATGGCACCCTGAGTGGCGGCTATATTGAAGCAGGCTTGGGCGTCGAAGCGCTGAATATAGGTGCTCTGGCCGGGGTACCGACTGAAATTGTTGCTTTTACCCAATACACTTCCCTACGAGATACACTAAATACTGCATATCAGGTGATTGAGGACGAAAAAGCGAAAGTACATAAAATCAAGGAGGCACAACATAAGCTTCTTAAGATCCCGTCTTCGAAGCGCCCGCCAGAATTGGTTGAGAAAGTGAAGTCCTCGATACAGCTTCATAAACAGCGCATGGCCGAGCTTTCTATGTCCTACCAAAATTTACGCCAGGATTATGACGAGCAACTTAGCAAGGCAACAGTTACTGCGATTGGGCGGTTGTTCTCGGGGGTGATGTGCCAGATTGAGAAGGAAAAACTCAACATATTGCAAGAGCATGGCCCCTCTGTGGTTGCCTATCGAGATAGAACTCTCCAACGGCTTCCCTATAATTCGTAGGCTATTTACACTGTAAATCAAAAACTATCCGCTATTATCATGTCAATTCTTGTTTCGTTGAGCTGTTAATCAGTGTTATTTACACTGTAAATTTGCAGCGACCAACGGTTTATCAAACCTCACTACGTACGGGACAGCATTAGTTCACATCCCCGCTATGAGTATCGACTCTTGCTCTGGTATTGAATCGTTCAATAATGAAACCTTGAAACCCGCTGACGAATAGTTCGGAGAGCCGCTCGAGTTGTGTTTCAGTTTCGACGCGAGTCGCGATGGTCATAATATTGAGGCTGTGAGCGGTTCTGGAAATTGACGACAACAGAGCGGATTTATTCTGATCGTTTAACTGGTGAGTATAGGCAAAGTCAATCTTTACATAGTCAGGGCGGAATTCCTTTAGATAGTCCAGGGATTTGAAGTGACGGCCATAGTTGTCGACACCAAACCTGAACTTATAGAACCGGATCGCTGAGCAGAGCAAACTGGTTGCATCGGGGTGGCGTACAAAGCTTGCCTCGGGTAACTCGAAAAACAGGCGCGAGGATAAGCTCTGGTTTTTTTCCAAAATTTGACTAAGCCAGCGAATGAAAGCGGGATCGCTGATGCTGCTGTTGGTGATGTTTATCGCTAGAGGACCAAGTTGATGATCTGCATTGAGACGATTGATAAGCTGTGCAACGATGTGGCGGTCAAACAAGCTGCCAATGGCGAGATCCTCAATGGCACCGAGAAACTGGCTGGCCGTATAGACATCACCTCTTGTTTTTATCGCGCTGAACACTTCATGATGATAAATCCCATTTTTGTCATTGGCGACGGGCTGGAAATGGTAAGAGAAAAGATCATTGTCAATGGCCTTGAGCAGCAATGATTTCCATTGCTGCTTGCCCAGTGCAATCTGGGTTGAAGCTTCATCAATAAAAGCAATAGGAAGTTGTGGCGTGAGGGCTGCTTTGCTCAGGGCATTGTCGAGCTGGGAAAGCAAGGTGCTGGAACTTGACGACTGACTATTAAGTAGCAGGCCGACATGCGCAGCGTGTGGTGTGGCTTTTGCGTGTTCCGGTTGTAGCTCATCAATAACTGTCAGCATCGTTTCACCGATTATTTTGAGCTTCTCCGCACTGATACCAGGCGCAAGCAAGGCAAATTCGTCGTAGGATAAGCGTGAAAGGGTAATGTCACTATAGATGATCCCTTCGTTTAGGCCGATGGCGATATTTTTGACAAGCTGGTCACCTTTCTCGAACCCTTGATTACGGTAACAGTCATCAATCAGCGATGTTTTAACCAGCGCCAGACCGCCTTTGGCTGATTTGGTCAGCCAGGAGTTTAGCTGGCTGATAAAGAAATTACGGTTTCCCATGCCCGATACGCCATCTCGGTAAACTTGTTCTCTTAGTTTTGCTGCCTCGCTGGCCTGGGCCTTGAAATTAGATTCAAGCTGGGTGGAGAGGTGATTGATAGTTTTGACGATGATACCGAGTTCGTATGTTTCTGGCAGCGGAATGGGTGCCCCAAATTGATTCGAAGACAGATCTTTTGCCCTGTTGACGATGCTGTCTAACGGTTTGAGTTTTTGTTTGAGCACCAAGAGAAGAAGCATGAGGCCGGTAATCAGGCACACCAGGGTTACGGTAAGCGACTGGATCGTCGATTGCCATAGCTGGCGGTAAAGTGGTATCTGATCGGCCGTGATGGATAATGAAGCCAATCGCTCCCAGCCGTTGTTAATGGTGTTCGATTTTGTGAGCGGCTCAAACAGGTTCAGGCTGATAAACCAACTCGGCACGCCTTGTAAGCTGGGTGGTCGTTGTTTTTCAATGCGTTCTTTGGTAACGAACAGATTCAGACGGAGATGCTGCCAGTCTTGGCTGGTAAAAAACTGATCGACCAGGTCTGCGATTTGCTGTGAGTCCTGCTCGCCAATAAAGGGAGTCAGGGTGATTTCGACGCTGAGTAACTCATAGTTCAGTCGTGTATAGGCTTGAGCTGCAATTTGGTCCCGCTGTGAAAAAAAATGGCTGGCCGTAACAGTTAGTGTAAATAGGAAGAGGATTACCAGAATCCACGAGATTAACTGTTTGTATAAAGACATATGACATACTCTAGCGATAGCGGTGTATAGTTCAGGCATGCGCCGAGCGATATTGGGGCTATGAGGTTTTGTAGTTTGCGACGCAGACAAATTTTGTGCCTATGCACCTAATTTATCAAAAGTTCCTGTCTGCCACTGTGCAGATTTATTCTCCGCTAACAGATTTTGAAGGTACTTCGAAGTAATTCTGAAACAGCGAGAATGTTACAGTGTGCCGGGGGAGAGGGCATGCCGAGAGGGCGATGAAGCACGGAACTGGTATCCGTGCCGCATCAAGTCTTGTGTGTTTAGCTTGTTGCCTTGTAGTCATCCTTGTCGATATGGTGCTTTTTCATCTTGTCATACAGCGTCTTTCGCGCGAGCCCAAGCTCTGCCTGTACTTCCTTCAATCGCCCGTTATGGCGCTTCAAGGCATCGCTGAGCAAGGTATACTCGAACTGGTTCATCCGCTCTGCCAGTGTATGGATCAAAGGCGCATCGCTAAACTGGCTGCTGTCACTGAGTGTCGTCGTATCTCCCATTAGAATCAGGCGCTCGGCCAGGTTCCGTAGCTCCCGCACGTTGCCTGGCCAGTCATGTTCGAGTAGTTTTTGCTGTTGCTCAAGGTTAATAGAGGGCGGCTCGACGCCATAGCGAGTAGAAGCCGAACGGGTAAAGTTCTGAAACAACATTGGAATATCATCCTTGCGCTCGCGAAGCGGCGGGATATCAACGCTGACTACGTTCAGGCGGTAATAGAGGTCGTGCCTGAATAGTCCGCGATCACTCATCTGCTTTAAATCGTCTTTGGTAGCGGCAATAATGCGAATATCTAGCGGAACCGTCTTGTTGCTGCCAAGCGGCTCCACGGCTCTTTCTTCGAGCACTCGTAGCAGTTTGATTTGCAGCGACATCGGCATTGACTCTATCTCATCAAGGAACAATGTTCCGCCGTTGGCATGGGCAATTTTGCCGACGCGCTTCTTTTGTGCGCCAGTGAAGGCGCCTGGTTCATAGCCGAATAGTTCACTTTCGATCATGGTTTCGGGGATTGCCCCGCAGTTAATCGCGACAAAGGGGGAGTTTTGGCGAACGCTATGGTCATGCAGGAAGCGTGCGACCAGCTCTTTTCCTGTACCCGTTTCGCCATGAATCATGACGTCTGCCGGGGTATCTTTGATGTGGGAAAGGATACGGCGTAGCTGCTTCATCTGTGGTGTGTTGCCCAGGATCCTCGGACCGGGGCCGCTTTGCGCTTCTAGTTCGCGGCGTAGGTCTCGGTTTTCCAGCACTAGCTCCCGCTTGTCCGCCGCTCGCCTGACAACATCAAGCAGGTTGTCTGTCGAAAACGGTTTTTCGAGAAAGTCATAGGCACCGAGCCGCATCGCGTCGACGGCCATGGAAATATCACCATGGCCGGTAAGCAGAATGATACTTAGCTCGGGATCAATCGCCAGTGCCTGCCTGAGAAAGTCTATACCATCGATACCCGGCATGTTGATATCAGAAATAATCACCCCGGGGTATTGGCTGTCTAGCATTTCTAGTGCAGGTTTGGCACTTGCAAACAAGGTGACGTCGTAGTCTTCTAGCTCCAGTGTCTGCCCCAGCGCATCGCGGATGGATTTTTCGTCATCAATAAAAATTACTTGTTGGTTCATTGAGTGTCCTCAGTGCTACGGGGAAGGGTGATCACAAATTCGGCACCACCGCCGGGGTGGTCGGTAACCGTTAGCGTGCCGGAGAAGGCGTCGATGATCCGGCGGGAAATCGTTAATCCAAGCCCGAGCCCATCGCTTTTTGTGGTAAAGAAGGGCGTGAAGATCCGCTTTTTCTGATCATCATCAAGGCCCGGCCCGTTGTCCCAGATACGTATTTCAACCAGGGTGTCGAGGGCTGCCAATTGAATGCCAATCTGCGGCTGGTGAGCCGAGGACAGTGCCTGGATAGCATTATGGAGCAAGTTGATGATAACTTGCTCAACCTGCACCGCATCAGCATTGATCAGTATATCCGCCGGCAAGTCGCCGACACGTAGTATCACTCCTTCCTTTATCAGTTTATTACGCAACAGACTGGTTGCCGAGCGAATTGAATCTGCCGCGACGGTGCGGTTGTTATGTTCGCTGCCTTTGCGAGCGAAGACCTTGAAGCGCGCGATAATATCCGCGACCATCTGGTTCAGCTTGATGATTTCGTCGATGTTGTTGGCGACCGAATCATAGCGTTCTTTGTTGAGGAGTTTGCGCGAGTTTTCGGCATAGGTGCGCATGGCGGCGAGCGGCTGGTTAATTTCATGGTTGATGCTTGCCGAGAGTTCACCCAGCATGGCCAGTTTGGCTGCCTGTACCAGTTCACTTTGGGTTTGCTTCAGCTCTGCCTGGCTACGCTCGTATTGCCTTAGTGTATCTTTCAGCTGCTGGTTACTTTCAAGCAGGGTATTGGTCCGTTTCACCACCAGTTGTTCGAGTTTGTCATTGAGCCGTGCCAGTGCCTTCTGCGCCTTGAGCGTCTGCCACCACGAGGTTACGGCCAGACTAAGAAGAAAGTAAAATACGCTGAACATGAGTACGGCCTGGGCCACATACTGATAGGCGGCACTGATCGGGCTGAAGCCGAAAATTGCCCATCCGGCCTGGGCCATATCATGGTTGGCGACAACATAAGCTGCGCTTTTCTCATCTGCTGGTTGTCGGATATTGATGGCTTCATTATGTCTGAGTTTATCAAGTCCGGCATAGCCGGTGAGTGGGTCGAGTCTGGCATTACCATATTGCCTCGATGCCAGGATCCGCTGCCTTTGGGCTTCGTCAAGCGGGATCAGTGACCGGTACAGCCAGTTGTTCTCTGAGCTGTAGAATACCACGCCCTGCGAATCGGCAATGACGTATTCGATGTCCTCGTACTGCCAGATATCTTCAATCAGCGACAGATCAACCTTGATGGTCATAACACCGATAACAGACTGCTGATGGTAGACAGGTGCAGAAAAGTAGTAGCCGCGTTTATCGGAGCTGGCACCCAGTGCGAAGTACTGACCGGGGGTGCCTGTAATTGCCTCGCGGAAGTAGGGGCGGTAGGCATAGTTTTGTCCGACAAAACTGTCAGGCTGTTGCCAGTTGCTGGCAGCCAAGGTTTCTCCTTGTAGGTTAATCAGGTAAATCGTGTCGGCGCTTAGTGTCGCTGCCCACTGCTGGAGCAACTGGCTGGTTTGATGATATTGATTGGTCTTTGACGGTGATGTCTGATCGGCCAGCAAAGGTTGCAAGAGCCGCGGATCATTAGCCAGCAGCTCGGGTAGCTTGCTATAGCGCATAAGTTGCGCATCCAGCTTTTGGCCCAGTAGGTCGACATCAAGGGAGACTTTGTCGGCCAGATGCTGTTTGACCTGCTGGTAGGTTAACTGGGCGATAAGGACGTTGAGTATCAGACCGACAACTACAATAAGGATGAGACATTTACTTTTCTGCACTTGACGTTTCCGTGGCATTTTTATGGGCTTGTATAGCAAACTTTACCCGATGAAAACACGAGCCAGCTAGCAGAGATGAAATGAAGTGGTCTGCTAATCGATAAATAGTTTTAAAATCATTCAGATCAATGAAGGAACTTGTTTTTCCTAGAGGCAAAGCGCACAATTTCCCCAGAATGACTAAGAAGCGGAGTTAACAATGGAATTGTCTGATATTCGTCGCGAATACACGCGAGGTGGTTTACGTCGTCATGATTTACCAGATGAGCCGCTGAGTTTATTCGATAAGTGGCTGAAGCAGGCCGTTGAGGCAGATTTGAGCGATCCGACAGCAATGACGGTGGCTACCGTGGATGAAAACGGTCAGCCTTATCAGCGTATTGTGTTACTAAAACACTATGATAAAGAAGGCTTTGTTTTCTATACCAACCTAGGTAGTCGAAAGGCGATGCACTTGGAGCATAATGCCAAAATTAGCCTGCATTTCCCGTGGCACGCTATTGAGCGTCAGGTACATATCACGGGCGAGGCCGAGAAGCTGTCTAAAATGGAAGTGATGAAATATTTTACGTCGCGTCCTAAAGAAAGCCAGATTGCGGCTTGGGCCAGTAAGCAAAGCAGCCGAATTTCTGCACGTCAGGCACTCGAAAGTAAGTTTATGGAGCTTAAACAGAAGTTCTCGAACGGTGAAGTGCCGTTACCAACTTTTTGGGGGGGCTATCGGGTAAAAGTCAGCTCGATAGAGTTCTGGCAGGGAGGGGAAAACCGCCTTCATGATCGCTTCTTGTATCGACATGAAGCTGACAATTGGGAAATTGATCGTCTTGCCCCTTAATTGGTCATGGAAGAAATAAAAAAGTGTAGCCTAGCCGCTACACTTTTTTTATATATATCCTGAATTAACCGGTTACTGTTGATTGCTTGTAACAATACTCACCCCTTCAGGGTGGCGTATTCTTAATGCCTTCTCGGCAGATTGAATCGAGGCGATTTCGCTTTCTGCTGCTATTTCGTATTTACACGGAATATTAAAATGTGGATGTACAACGTAGGTAATAGTAAATTGTTTCATACTTGTTTCCAGTTAAATAATAATATCGAGCCACGGAGTCTATTAAGGCTAGTTAATTACTCGGGCTAATTAATTCTGCAGATATTGTAGGTTGTGTTTGACCTGCAATATTTGATCTGGAAACAGAGTTATATTGGCAAAATTTCAAACTAAGAGTGCATGAAACGAGAGTATTTGTTGCTGCCGGTTATTCTTTTAGGATGACAGACAGCTGGCGCTTGAGCATACTTTCCGGAATATGGGAGCCAAAGCCGAGATCAAGGGCAAGGTCCAGCAGCTCGCCTTTAGAGTTCGCATTGAACTTTTCGCGCAGGCGAACAACATAGTTCTCAACGGTTTTCACCGAAACATTCAGTACCTTGGCGATATATTGCGGCTTTTTACCATAAAGAAGCAAAAAGAGAACTTCCGATTCACGGGTATTTAAGCTCACGGCCTGGTTATGCAGATCAAGGCTGAAAGATGTCTGCTCCTTATTGCTTAAGCCCGCCGCCCGGCAAATCCAATGTCCGACTTCAAGGATGGCGGTATCTTTTAACTCTACGCCTGAAAAAATTGTTCCTACGACTTCATTCTGCTCATCTTTCCATGGCGTTTTAGTGAATAAGTGTGCACGCCAGCTTCCGTCTGAATAGGGATGAATATCGAGGACACGCATTCGGTTCCCCGTGGAAATAACAAGGTTATCCTGCTCTCTAAATGAATCGGCGCATTCGACTGTCGGGCTCGGCATATCGAAATCAGTTCGGCCGATACAATCTAGGTGATGGTCGACACCAATAATTTTCCCATATTCTTCATTGGCATAAATAAAAACCGAGTCTTTATCTTTACACCCCCAGCACCCAGGAAGCTGATTAAAAATATGTAGTAGAGAAGGGTCGACTTTATCTTTCACTCTTTTTGCCTAATGAAATTGGCTTGGTTAATTGACTGTACAGAGTTTAATAGAAAGAAGAAATCTTACAATAACCAGATGACGGAATATTGGGCATATTTCTGTATTTTTGAAAAAAAAGCCGGTCATAAAGACCGGCAAAGACAAGAGTTTGACTCCGAAGAGCACAATCCTGTACGACGTGTAGAAGAGGTATCCAATTAAGTTCAACTCTTTAATATGAGGGTGTATATCAAAGGAACTTCATTGGCATGTATCCAATGCTGGATACTGCAGACACTGAACAGTGAAGTATGTTCCCTGTCTACGGAACGAACTATAGCTTACAGGCGTATTGTATATAAGGGGGGAAATCACCTATTGACGTAGAGGGGATAATGTGCATTTGAACATCGGTTGCCAATTTTTAGATGTACGCTGTTGATGTAAGCATGTTGAATGGTGGGTTATGAACTCAATAAAGAGGGAATTGCTTCCCTCTTTTTATGTGTAGGTAGTGAATGGCTACTCAAAAAAGATGAAATAGCTATAGGCCGTAATAAGCGCTGGGACTGTTGAATAAACGGTAGCCATGATAGCGGCTTTTGGTGCCAGGGCGATGGCAGGAAACAGCGCGTCACCGTCATTGCTGATTGCATTGCCTAGTTGTGCAGACAATGGCACTGCGCCGCTGATATACAGGCTTGTAACGAGAATCTGCGGCCCGCAGCCTGGAAGCAATCCGATCAGAACCCCCATTAGCGGAAGCATAATTGCCCAGTTGGAGAATACGGCTGCCGGATCGAGGCCTGTCCAGAAAATTGTCAGTTCGAACAGAAGGAACGCACCAATCACCCAGCTGGTAACAAAATTAGTATCCTGAGCAACACGCTGGAATAGGTTGCTGCTCGTCGTTTTGGGATCTTCAGCGACTGCCGATTGATAATCTGTTACATCACGGCTTGTAGCCCAGAGAAACATTGCAATAAGTGCAGCTCCCGCACCAATGTAACCGATGGTGCCGGCGGGAATGTGGAAGGTTTGATCAATATCGATCTGCAATGAGCCCATTACCGCAATGATTGTTGACGGGATGAGTGCCCATTTCCAGAAAGCCCCCTGTAGCCTGAGAACCGGCTTCTTGTCAGTGGCTTCTGTCTGAGCTGGCAGCTTTTGAAGGCGGGAAACATCGGGGCGCATAAAGTCTTTGCCGTGAAGTGCATCAACTATCCAGCCCGAGACAAGACCGACGGCAAAACCGACGGCAATCATGGCCAGCCCAGTTGTCGGCTTGGCGGCCAGCAAAAGGAATGCGGCATCCCCCATGGTTGCTGTCAGTACAGCAACAACGGCTCCAAAGCTAAGGCGTCCACTGACATACTGGGTGATGACAACAATGGCTCCGCCACAGCCTGGCAGTGCACCCATAAAAGAAGCGAACAGGACTTGATAGCGGGAGTTGGCCTCCAGGACAGACGTCAGCTTTCCACGCTTGGCTAGCTTGGCAGAAATAACATGATAGAGCGCCAAGGTTGCGGCGACATAGCTGGCCACTTGCCAGAAAGCATCAGACAAGACGGAGACGGTGAGTTCTTTGGTGCCGGGTGTTGCCAGTAGTGCAAATAAAATAACGGGTAAAATAAGGCGTTTGTTAGCCAGGTGCCATCTCTGGCCTTGCAGGTGCTGGATAAAGGCTTTTTGCAGTGATGCCATAATGGACTCCTGAAGATAATCATACATGTTTGTAAGAACTAGACGTATTTAAATGCAAATGAGAATGATTATCAAGTGGTTTTGATGATCCGATACCAATCTCTTGATCCTCGTAGCAGTCCTGATGCTATAGCTGAGTGTGGCCAGTCCGTTATCGCGAAAACTTGATGGCTAGCCCGGCAGTGATCATTCCTGGACCTATGATCAAGAAGCCGCTGACTGAATTATTGCTCCTGATGAAGTTGGTCTCTGCTGATATTGCTCCAGTCTCGCACTGGTATACAGCAAGTGCTGTGGTATAGATCCTCGGAAAAATGATCAAGAAAGGCTAATTAACGGGGAGTGTCATTTCGATTGGAACGATGATCAAGCATGATCATTGTTTTGATCCTTGTCGCTATGGAAAAATGATCAAGGCTGATGATCATGCTTCAGTGCATGAAGGGGCGGGGCAGTGGTGAACTGTAGGCCTGTTGTAAGTGTGCACTATAGAAGCTTTGACGTTAATTAATTGAATCACAACGATAAAATCTGTTTACCGTATCCATGTAACCGGGCGAGGAAACCCTGGTTATGGGGTGCATTGGGTGATTGTTTTTTGGGATTGGAGCCGTCGCGTTAAATTGAAATGACAACAGCCGTAAAAAAGTTGTTCTTGATCATTTTTCCGATAAGCAGTTCGTCTAATGGAGGGGGATCACCGTCATCTATACTTAGAGGTGTCAATAATGATTGCCTGGCGATAAGACGCTGTATCATCAGATATCTATCTGGTTCTACAGGCGGATATGGTATTCTGCCTGCTAATAGACAGATACATTTATGTTTTTAATGACATATGGAAATTAAGCCCAAACACTCGAGTTTCAGACCTTCCGAAATTGTCGCTCTGCCACAGCAAATGGATCACCACAATCATGGCTATAATCAAGTCGTGATCGGACTGTCCGGCCAGACAGAGTTTGATATCGAAGGCTACGGTAACCTTGTATGCTCCGGTCAGGGTTGTCTGGTGACGGCAGATTCAGAGCACGCGTTTTCCGGGATCGGTAAAAATGAGATCCTGGTATTGAATGTGCCTGTCGATCAGCTGCTTCCTTCTTATACGCAGGAAAGAATGGATCGGTTATTTGATCAGTCGAGTTATTTTCACCTCGACAGTCAGGCGCAAAACCTGATTCAGGCACTGACGGCAGAGATGACCGCCCATCCCGATGACCTGCTGCTCAGTAAGGCCTGTACTGATACTTTGTTGTGTGTGCTGCAGCGCCATTTCAAGCCGTTAAACGACGATCGCCAGAGCTACCGGCTGAATATGGATATTATCGATCAGTACATACTTCAGCATCTTACCCGTAAAATTTCTGTAACACAGCTGGCCGGGCTGGTTTTCCTCGGTGAAAGCCAGTTTCATTATTTGTTCAAAGAACAGACAGGCGTGACACCGCATCAGTATGTCCTGAAAAAGCGTCTGGAGATGGCGAAACAGCTTATTGAAGAGTCTCACTTGAGCCTGGCCCAGGTGGCGCAAAGTTCGGGATTCGCCAGCCAAAGCAGCTTTACCCAGGCATTTTCTCGCCTCTACGGTATGCCACCAGCCCGTTACCGAAAAATTCACAGCTAACGTTAGTTGTATATAAAAACATTTTTAATCAATGGTTTGCTGAATAATTCCAGTTAGCCATTGATGCCACACCCTACCGCTGTTCTTCGAAGTACGACGACGCGCTGCAGTGTATCTTCTTCTCTTGATCATCGTTCCAGACAACCACTGTTGATCGACTAGTTGATAACACTATTGACGTAGCTGTAATTAGCGTTTCGCTATATGAAACTAAAGTTTTTGATGTAGTTTTGTGTCTATTTTTGTTAAAAAACGGACTTTTCCTAAAAATTATCGGAGAATATAGCAAGACTCTCGGCGTGGTGGAAAATAGAATCCTCTCAATGCTAACACTGGTGTAACATTTAACCTGAGCGAGATCGCCTAGTAGATATAGATACTGGTATTCAATCAGGTTCACTATTGAGGGATTGATTATGTTCAATGCGGCAGATGTACTTCAGCCATCATTTATTGAGCGACCATTGGAAGAAATCTGGACATTGATTTCACCGCTCTATTCTGTTGATGAGTCTCAGTGGCTTAAACAGTTGATACCTTTGGCTGAGCCTTCAGAGCAAGAACGTAAACACACCACGGAACAGGCCGCGACGTTGATCGAGCGTGTTCGTGCCGATCAGAACGCGATTCAGATGATTGATGCGTTGTTGCTGGAATATAGCCTGGACACCAAGGAAGGCATCTTGCTGATGTGCCTTGCCGAGGCCCTGATGCGTATTCCTGATGCAGCAACGGCAGATGCGTTGATCCGCGACAAGCTGAGTGTAGCTGACTGGAAGTCACACCTGAAAAATTCAGACTCGTTGTTTGTGAACGCCTCGACCTGGGGCCTGATGCTGACCGGTAAGGTGGTCACCATGGATGCCAGGGAAGATGGAACACCTAGCCACGTGATCAATCGCCTGGTGAACAAAATGTCTGAGCCGGTGATCCGCCAGGCAATGAACCAGGCGATGAAAATCATGGGCCACCAGTTTGTCCTTGGCCGCACCATTGCCGAAGCAATGAAAAACGGAAAAGACAAGCGAGACCAAGGGTTCACCTATTCATTTGATATGTTGGGTGAAGCCGCACTGACAGCACAAGATGCCCAGAAGTACTTTAAAGATTACATCATGGCCATCGAAGCGGTCGGACGTGATGCCTATTCGAGCCAGAAGGGCAGCAATGCGAAATCGCCGGACCCGACAGTGTCTATCAAGCTGTCGGCGCTGCATCCTCGTTACGATGTGGCCAATGAGACGCGTGTACTGGACGAGATGTATGAGTCGGTGCTGTCACTGCTCAAGCGTGCTCGGGAGCTGAATGTCGGGATCACGATTGATGCCGAAGAAGCAGATCGTCTGGAACTGTCGCTGAAGCTGTTCGAGAAGCTTTACCGCTCAGACGTGGTATGTGGCTGGGGCCGTTTTGGCCTGGTTGTGCAGGCTTACTCAAAACGCGCTCTGCCGGTATTGGCATGGCTGGCTGCATTGAGCAAGCAACAGGGTGACGTGATCCCACTGCGTCTGGTGAAAGGGGCGTATTGGGACAGTGAGCTGAAGCTGTCCCAACAGAGTGGTTTTTCTGGTTACCCAGTGTTCACCCGTAAGGAAGCGACTGACAGCTCTTATCTGGCCTGTGCCCGATTCCTGCTATCCGAGCACCTGCGTGGTTTGATTTATCCGCAGTTTGCCAGTCATAACGCCCACACGGTGTCGGCGATTGTTGCCATGGCAAGCTCAAATAAGGATTACGAATTCCAGCGCCTGCATGGTATGGGCGATGCGCTCTATAACCATGTGATGGACATGCATAATGTGAACGTGCGTATCTACGCACCGGTTGGCAGTCATAAAGATTTGCTGCCGTACCTGGTTCGTCGTCTGCTGGAAAATGGTGCCAACAGCTCGTTTGTACACCGACTGGTCGATGCCAACTGTCCGGTTGAGTCTCTGACCCAGCATCCGGTTGACGAGCTATTGTCCCGGCCGACATTGCATAACGCCCTGATCCCGCTGCCACCGCAAATCTTCGGTGAACAGCGTAAGAACTCGTCGGGGATTAATATTGATATCGAGTCGGAATGGCGTCCGTTCTCGGACTCGGTCAAGGCATTTGCCCAGCAGCAGTGGCAAGCCGGTCCTATTATCAATGGCGAAAAACAGTCTGGTGAGATACAGGCCGTTACAGCGCCGTATGACCGTCGTGAAGTTGTTGGCAGTATTGCATTTGCCAGTGCCGAGCAGGTAGAAGCCGCTATTTCCGTTGCTGCCGAGGCCTATCCGAGCTGGTCACAGCGGCCGGCTGGCGAGCGAGCTCAAAGCCTGGTCCGTCTTGCAGATTTGCTGGAAGCGCATACCGGTGAGTTGGTGGCGCTTTGCCACCGCGAAGCGGGCAAGACGATTCAGGACAGTATTGATGAAATTCGCGAGGCGGTTGATTTCTGTCGCTTCTATGCCGATCAGGCGGCAACGGACTTTGCCGAGCCGAAGCAAATAACCGGTTTTGATGGCACGGCCAAGTTGCTGAGCTACCAGGGACGCGGGGTGTTTGCCTGTATCAGCCCGTGGAACTTCCCACTGGCGATTTTCCTCGGCCAGGTGTCAGCTGCCCTGGTGGCAGGGAACACGGTAGTCGCAAAACCTGCCGAGCAGACATCACTGATTGCCTTTAGGGCGATTGAGCTGATGCTGGAAGCGGGCGTGCCAGCGGGGGCAATCCAGTTCCTGCCGGGCACGGGAGCACAGGTGGGAGCACCGCTCACATCGGATCCGCGCATTGCCGGGGTGGCCTTTACGGGCTCGACCGAGACCGCGCAGCGTATTAACCGTTCGCTGGCGGCACGCGATTGTGAACCGGCGACGTTTATCGCCGAAACCGGTGGCCAGAACGCGATGATTGTCGACAGTACGGCCCTGCCCGAGCAGGTTGTTCGTGATGTGGTTCGTTCGGCCTTTGCGTCTGCCGGCCAGCGTTGTTCGGCCCTTCGGGTGCTGTTTGTCCAGGAAGATATTGCCGATCGCATTACTTCCCTTATCAAGGGAGCGATGGATGAGCTGTCGGTGGGCAGACCTGAGCTGCACAGTACCGATGTCGGCCCGGTGATTGATACCGGCGCCCGTGAAAAGTTGCTGACCCATATTGAGTCTCTGAAAAATCAGGCCAAGGTGGTGGCGCAGGCGACACTGGGTGAGGAGTGTCAGCACGGTGATTTTGTTGCCCCGACGGCGTTTGAGATCGGCAGCATTGATGTGCTGAAGAATGAAAACTTCGGTCCGATCCTTCATATCGTTCGCTTCAAGGCCAGCGAGCTGGAGCAGGTGATTGACCAAATCAACAACACCGGCTTTGGTCTGACGATGGGGGTTCATAGTCGAAACGAGCGTACGTACTGCCATATTGAACGTCGTGCTCGTGTCGGTAACTGCTATATCAACCGTGATCAGGTTGGTGCCGTGGTCGGTGTACAGCCGTTTGGCGGGCAGGGATTGTCGGGAACCGGTCCGAAAGCCGGTGGTCCGCACTACCTGTATCGTTTCACCCAAGATGTGTTTAACGCTTAATGGCCGCTGAGTTGAGAGGGAAATAGCTATGACGACAAGTATTCAAGCAATGGTAGATAACAGCTCAGCAGCCTGGGAAGGGTGGAACGGCTTGGGCTATGAGGCACGCTCACAGATCCTGGGTCGCTGGGCAGAAGAGCTGGCCCCCGACGTACGGGCGATGGTGGCGTTTCAGTGTCGAAATGCCAGCGAGCATGTGGCAGAGACACTGCTGATGCCCGGGCCGACGGGGGAGACCAACGAGCTTTATTGCGCCGGTCGCGGTAGCTTTATTGTGACTGCCGATGTCGAGACATCACTGGTTGCCGTTGTCGGCCAAATTGCGGCGGCACTGGTTACCGGAAATACGGTTTTTGTTTGCCTACCGTCTGACTATGCGCTGTCGGCGGGTGAACTGGCTGCACAGCTGGAGAAAAGCGGCTGTGCTCGCGGTGTTGTCACCGCAATTGATAGCGGTCAGCTTGCTGATCTGGTTAGTCACCCGGCAATTGCTGGTGTGGCGTACGCCGGAAAGCTATCAACATCACAGGCGCTGGCGCGCCAATTGGCTGCCCGTGACGGGCTGCTGGCTCAACTGATCAGCGAGACTGATTGCGAGTCACTGCCTGTTATCGGTAGCCCTACGTACTCACTGCGTTTCGTGACCGAAAGGAC
Source organism: Photobacterium proteolyticum (assembly GCF_001939735.1). Taxonomy (GTDB): domain Bacteria; phylum Pseudomonadota; class Gammaproteobacteria; order Enterobacterales; family Vibrionaceae; genus Photobacterium; species Photobacterium proteolyticum. Next base: position 98,865 of record NZ_MJIL01000088.1, on the reverse strand, counting down.
ACGGACCATCAATATCACAGCAGTTGGCGGAAACGCGACGTTGCTTGAATTGGGGAGTGGTGAAGAACACTAACGCGAGTTGTTCTAAACAGCTCAGCTGAAAATCTTTCAGCACAATAAACAAAAAGCCCCTGCTATGGACAGGGGCTCTAAGTGAGGGAACTCAACAATGATAGAAAATAGCTTTGCTATTACAGGAACGTTTATCGTTTATCTGATCGGTATGCTGGCAATTGGTTACATTGCCTACAAGCGAACAGCTAACTCCGCCGACTATTTCCTTGGCGGCCGTACGCTGGGACCTTGGCCTGCAGCACTGTCTGCCGGAGCATCTGATATGAGTGGCTGGTTGCTACTGGGTCTGCCGGGATATGCCTATGCCGCAGGGATGGAATCACTATGGCTGGCTGGCGGCCTGCTTATCGGTACTTGGCTAAACTGGCTGATTTGTGCCAAGCGCCTGCGTACCTACAGTATTACCACTGATAATGCGTTGACTCTGCCCGAGTTCCTGGCTCGCCGTTTTGACGATAAATCTAAACTGATCCAAACCATTTCAGCATTCTTTATCTTGCTGTTCTTCCTTTTCTATACCAGTTCAGGTTTGGTTGCCGGTGGTAAGCTGTTTGAAACTGTATTCGGCCTTGACTATACCGTTGCTGTAGTTATCGGTACGGTGTGTGTCGTTTCGTATACATTGTTCGGTGGTTTCCTTGCTGTGTCATGGACTGACCTGGTTCAGGGCCTGCTGATGTCGGCGGCTTTGCTTATTGTGCCGATTGCGGCAATGAGTGGTGGTGTTGGCGATCTGACAACGGCGCTGGAAGCGAAAAACCCTGAGCTGATGACGCTGTTTAACGATGTGAAAGGTGAGCCGCTATCGGCGATTGCCATTATCTCATTGGCCGCGTGGGGGCTAGGTTACTTTGGTCAGCCGCATATCCTGGCACGTTTCAAGGCAACCCGTTCTAATAAAGATATCGGTACGGCACGCCGTATCGCCGTAGCATGGACAGCCCTGTCGATGACGGGTGCTATCCTGGTTGGTCTGGTCGGTATCCTGTTTGTCGATAACCAGCTAGGTGGTGAACTGGCCGATGGCGAGAAAATCTTCATGCTGCTGGTTAACTCTATCTTCCACCCTGTGATTGCCGGTATCTTGCTGGCGGCGATCCTGGCGGCAATCATGAGTACGGCTGACTCACAGCTACTGGTGTCTTCATCGGCACTGGCAGAAGATTTCTACAAGCAGGTATTCCGTCCGCAGGCATCGACAGAAGAGATTGTAATGGTCGGTCGCGTGGCGGTTATCGCACTGTCTATCGTTGCGCTGGTACTGGCGATGAACCCTGACAGCACGGTACTGGGTCTGGTGTCTTACGCCTGGGCTGGCTTTGGTGCGGCATTCGGTCCGGCCTTGCTACTGAGCCTGTTCTGGAAAGGCATGAACCGCAACGGTGCGCTTGCAGGTATTGTTGTAGGTGCGCTTACAGTGGTGATCTGGAAGCAGCTATCAGGTGGCCTGTTCGATATGTACGAAATCGTACCTGGATTTATCTTTGCGACTATTTCTATCATTGTGGTCAGCTCTATGACGGGCGGCGCATCGAAGGAAGTGGAAGCGCAGTACGAGAACTACGAGAAGAACCTGGTTGAGTTTGACTAACGGATAAACCAAGTTTCGAACATCAAAGCCAGCCGCCATCAAGCGGCTGGCTTTTTCTTTTCTAATTATTCGATTTACTTGAATTACTCGCAGGGTGGGGCGAGATGGATCATCGCCAGGCCGCCGAGTGAGGTCTCCCGGTACTTCTTGTTCATGTCTTTACCCGTCTGGTACATGGTCTCGATAACCTTATCGAGAGAGACCAGCGACTTGCTGTTGCGCTTTAAGGCCATCCGCGAGGCATTGATGGCTTTGATCGCTCCCATCGCATTGCGTTCGATACACGGGATTTGAACCAGGCCGCCAATCGGATCGCAGGTCATTCCCAGCGAATGTTCCATGGCGATTTCTGCCGCCATGCAGATTTGCTCGTTGCTGCCTCCGCGAATTGCCGTCAGACCAGCCGCTGCCATCGACGAGGAGACACCGATTTCCCCCTGACAACCGACCTCTGCACCGGAAATGGATGCATTCATTTTGTATAGCATGCCGATAGCGGCCGAGACAGCGAGAAAGTCTTTGATTTGCGGAGTGTCGAGCGGGCAGATGAATTTGTTGTAGTACATCAGCACCGACGGGATCACCCCGGCTGCGCCGTTGGTCGGTGAAGTGACCACCTGACCGCCAGCGGCATTTTCTTCACTGACGGCGAAGGCAAACAGGTTCACCCAGTCGAGGATGGTCATCGGATCATTGTCGATGTCTTTGTTGGCCTCGAGCTTTTTCAGCAAAGCCGGGGCGCGGCGCACCACATGAAGGCCACCTTCCAGTACTCCCTCGGTTTTGAAGCCTCGTTGCATGCAGGCCGACATGACCGTCCAGATTTGCTTGGCCTTGGCATCAAGCTCTTTCTGGGAGCGAAAGGCCAGCTCGTTGCGGAGGATCATCGCACCGATACACAGACCTTCGTTTTCTGCAGTATTGAGAATATCTTCGGCAGAGTGAAAACGGTAGGGCACAGAGACTGTGTCGGAGGTTTTACCGTTTTGCAGCTCATCGGCCGTGGCAATAAAGCCGCCGCCGATCGAATAGTAGGTTTCGATAAAGAGCTGTTTGCCGGCATTATTAAACGCACTGATGGTCATCCCGTTTTCATGCAGCGGTAGATTGTTATCGTGAAACAGCATGTCGGTCTCGGGGTTAAATCCGAGCGTTTTCTTGCCGGCCAGGTTGAGTGTGTTGGCCTGGATGCCCTCTGCCATTGCTGCGTTGGCTTGTTCGATATCAATATTGTCCGGGGTATTGTTCATCAGGCCGAGAATGGTTGCGCGGTCGGTATGGTGCCCTTTCCCGGTCAGTGACAATGAACCGTAGAGGTCGATCTGGACACGTTCAATCGTGTTGATTAATGTGTCTATCTTCTGACAAAAGTCGAACCCTGCCAGCATCGGACCGTTGGTGTGGGAGCTGGATGGACCAACCCCGACTTTGTAGATATCAAAAATAGATAACATGGTCGCTTCCCTCGTGCTGTATATCTGTTAGACAACCTGATCACACAAAACTATTCCGTGATGGTTGTCCAAATCTCGGATCAATGATCAAGGAAGAGATAGTTCTGCCAGCTCTTCATGCGGATCAGCACTTTTCGCATGACGTATACATGCTCGAAACTGTCAGAATAGACGGCAATCTCGACATTGGTTCCCTGCGGGAGACGAAAAGCACCGATATAGAGTTGTTCGTTCTGGATTTTTGTGAGTCCGCAGCCACGATCTTCCCGCCAAAGCGTGGCCCAGAGCCACAGAAACGGCCAGATGGTGTGGAGGGTAAACAAGCTGACCCAACCGGCATAATGAATGGCATCCTGGTGAGGGTGATTGCGTTCTTTCGAAATTTCATAGGGGATATCATGGATTGCGATCACGCCGTAGAATAAAAACACGGCGACAAACACCAAGATCCCCAGTGCAAAGTAATCGAGAAACATCCATGATCCTTAATGTGTTAATGGCGATGGTATAAGTACAAAGTAGCATCGAATAAAGGCACTATCTGAGTTTGAAGTTCTTCTTTATCTCTCTATTTTTAAACAGTGTTTTTTGTGTGGTTAATTACTCTGGCATAATAGCTCTAGTTATGCGGCATTCTGCCGTTATATAGAGTGTAGAAAACTGTTGTATGAGGGGTTATGTCAAACCTGGTAATCGGTCTGAGTTTGATCGGCGTGGTGCTGGTTTGGGTGATTGTCCGCTATTTTTCCGCGGTGAAATCGCAGCGCGTTAGAGTGCAGGAGAAAGTGCTCAAAGATCAAAAATATCAGCGGGTCCTGGAAAAGGCCAAAGTGGCAGAGCACGAGGACAAAGTCTTCAAGGCGCAGACCGGGCACGTTTCAAGCCAGCTGTCGCTGGCAAAGGAGTTTGAGCTCACCAGTATCAGTCAGGCGATATTCTGGTACCAGAAGGCTGCGGCCTTAGACAATGATATTGCCCAGAATGCACTGGCCCGCCTATGTCGGTTAGATCGGTCCGACTCTGATGGCGAGGCGAAGTCGAAATACTGGCAGCAAGTCGTGCTGGCCAAACGCAAAGAACCAGAAGCTCTGTACCAACTGGGGTATTATCTGGTATCCGGCTATGGCACCGAGATTGATACAGAGTCGGGGGTTGACAAAATCACCGCGGCGGCTGAGCAGGGGCATGTGGAGGCGCAGCTTTTTCTCGGTGACTGGTATGTGGCTGAAATAAACCAGCACAAAGATCCTCTGGTTGCATTCGGCTGGCGGGTGCGGGCGGCGCTGACCGATGAGGTTAAGGGCTGCATCAAGACCGCATTTTGTTATCAGAGTGGAGTCGGGGTGGTCAAGGATCGCGATCGGGCCATTTACTGGTTGGAAAGAGCGGCCGAAATGGGCAGCAGTGAAGCACAGTTTTTGGCCGCGAAGATGCACTTGGGCTCAGATGCCAATGATGCGGCTATCGCTTATGTGTGGTTTTCGATTGCCAACGCCTTTGGCCATAAAACGGCCAAGACCGAACGTGATGAAGCGGCGCAGTATGTTGGAATAGAGTCTATCCTGGCGGCCCAGAGCGTTGCCAATTCTGTCTATCGGTTGCTTAAACGCCAGCCAGTTGCACGCCACCGGGTAATTGATCTGATGGACCGGGTATACGCTCGAAGTAGCTACCGGCCTGACGAGGATGTTCTGGCATCGCTGGCCAGCGGGGAGCTGGCTGGAGATACGGCACAGGCTGAGGCGATTGCCAGCAGGGATGGCGAGGTGGAGATGGATTTGTCTTCGGTCGCCTCACCGGGGCGGGACAGCGAATTTCGCGACATTGAAAACGGCGTTAGCACAGACGCAGAGAAAAGCGAAGGAGCAGACGACAGCGGCTTGATACCTGAGACTAATAATGAAACAGCGACCAAGGAGTACCAACAGCAAAACTGGGCCACCTCCTGGGACAGTTTTACGGCGGAGTCGAAGAAGTCGTCATCATGATACTGGTGACAAATCTTCCTCAAGGTAATCAAGCAGCTGCGGCATCGCCGTGATGGTGGTCACTCTCGGGTGTTTAATCTTGACCGAGTGGGGTGTCGCGGCAAAATGAAAGGTACGGATACCGGCGTTGATCCCGGCCTGCACACCCTTCGGGGTATCATCAACGAATACGCACTCTTTTAGCATCACGCCCATGTGCATGGCGGCGAAGTGGAGAATATCCGGCTCAGGCTTCCAGCTGTTAGCCTGAAAGCCGCTAAATAACTTACCTTCGAAATAGGGTAGTAGCCCGGTCAGGCTTAAAGTGTGTTCGATCTTGCTGATAGGCGCATTTGAGGCAATACACATATCGAATCCCATGCTCGATAAGGTGTCGAGCAGCTCAGGCACGCCTTGGATTGGCGTAAGTCCCTGTTCGAAAAGCCGTCGGCACTCTTTCCTGTACATGGGTTCGAGATCATCGATACGGGTCTTGATACCGGCACGCTCCCTTGTATCGGTGAGAATATCGACCATTTTACCGCCTTGGAAATGGCGTAGGCACTCTTCGATACTGAGATTGGCACCCAGTCGGTTGAATATATTCACCAAGGCCTGATTGCAGAGTATCTCGCTGTCTACCAGGGTGCCATCGCAATCAAAAATGACGCAGCGTATACCAGTTGCTCTTCTTGTTGCCGTGTTGCTGGTTTTATCCATAAAACGCACTCCACTCTTATGCAGCTGACATCTCATTGTTAATACACCGTCTGTAGTTCTACAATGCGCATATTAATGTTTTGCTATCTCAATCGCGGTTAATGACGTTTTTTTGTAAGTTATGAGATTTGTCCCTTATTCTGCCTAGAAATGCAGATATACCTATCCATTGGCTGCAGCAGGCAGAAACTCGCTATTGATTGTCGTGGTGGTGGTAGCGGGAAAGGAAGCTATCCAGCGCGGCCTGACTGTTCGTTTTTTCACTTTGCTCACCTTGTAGAAATGCCAAGATGGCATCTTCATGTTCTTGTACTAGTTGAAATAGTTCAGAATGCTGTCGTGCCTGTTGGGCCTGATGACGATACTTCAGCGCATAGGGTTCGACCCAGGATGCCATGGTATCGACTAGAGCGGGCCATTCCAGTGATAGCCATTTTTGAGCGTCATGGGCACCTTTTTGTTCCATTTCCGGGCTGTTGTCGGGGCAGCTGATGCCGAGTTTTTCCAGCCCGGTTTTAAGGTGGCGGGCAGTGACCTGTTCGACAAGGATCAGCTTTTGCCATTTGTTGATATGCTTATCATCGCTATACTTTTCAGCGAAAGCAGTAAAAAAGGCAATGCCGTACAGTTCACCGAGGTAAGCTGAAAAAAGTTGTTCTGTTAGCATTTTGCAGGGCTCGAAAATGGTTGATAAAAGAAGGACAACATTTTACGCCATTTTTCGTAGTGTGATTAGACGGCTATACATAATAAAAAGGGGTGGCTATGTCATCATCCATATTTCCTTCATGGCTTGGCGGCTATGAGGTGCGAGAACATATCGATAATCCGAATATTTCTGTCGGGGCGCATACCTATTATTCTGGTTATTATCATGACAAACATTTTGAGGATCAGTGCGTACGCTACCTGTTGGGGGATCATTCCAGCCGGGCCGTATGGGAATCCGGTATTTTCGGTGAGGTAGACCGGCTCATTATTGGCAAATACTGCTCGATAGCCTCGGGGGCGACCTTTATGCTGGCCGGTAATCAGGGGCACCGCCATGACTGGGTGTCTTCGTTTCCCTTTGATGTCAGCCAGTTTGGTGACAAGGTCAAGTCAGGCTTCGAGCGATCCGGGGATACGGTGATAGGCAATGATGTATGGATTGGATCCGAATGCGTCATTATGCCAGGTGTCAATATCGGCGACGGGGCGGTTATTGGTGCCCGGGCTGTGGTAACCAAAGACATTGAACCCTATGCCGTGGTGGTAGGCAATCCCGGCCAGGTTGTTAAGAAGCGCTTTAACGAGGAACAGATTATCATGCTGCGGGAGATGAAATGGTGGGACTGGCCATTGGATCTTCTGAAACAGAATATGGATTTGATGTGCAGCAATGATATTGAAGGTTTGTTCGACCGTTACCGCCAGTTTGAACGGTAAGTGTTCATTACTCCTCTTGTTTGAATATCAATTCTAAGTGGGGCCCCGTGAGGGCCCCTGTTAGTTTATAGATACTTAATTGAAGAATATTAGGCGAAGACAGTTAGAAACTAGGCATAGTTAGAGACGCTTCGCCAACTTCTTTGCAGAGCCAGCTCCAGTGGCGTATGGATAAAGCTTGATGGTGTATGGAGCGGCATTGAGTAGGCTGGTGGCTTGCCGCCGTGTTGCCAAAGCTCCCGGGTTTTGAGGAACCGGCGAAATAGCGGTGAGAAAAAGGCTATGAATTCAAGGATGGTCCAGGATAGTTGGATGATCGATACCGGTTTACCGCTGCTGAGCGCCAGGCAGCGGGCAATATCATTGATACTGGCTTTGTGCCCGGGGTAGTAGACAATATTCAAATCCGGTTGCTCACACTGCTCGTGAGAGAGGAGGTGGGCAATATTGTCTGCAAGATCGGGTAAGAATGTCCAATAGTGACAGAGTCTTTGATTGCTGGGGGATTGGATGATCACTTTTTGCTGCGTTTCTTTTATCAGCATCCCCAGATAGCCATGATGCAGTGCGCAGCTCAGGCTGTGTCCGCAGCAGATCACCAGAACTTTGGCTCCGTTAAAGCTCGCTTGCCGTAAGCGGTTTTTCAGTCGTTTGGGCAGGCGGACAGTAATGGGTTTGTTTTTTTCCAGAAGGCAAGGGAAGGAAACAAGGGCTGTTGGACGTCATATTTATTGGTGGTGATCACTAACCGGAGGTGAAGCTGCTCTGAGAGCGCGATAATTTGTTCTATCGAGAATATGAGTTCTTTTCTGGCAGCCGCTGATTCAGGCAGGTGAACAAAGACGGTATCAACGTCTTTTGCTATCTGATACAGGAAGTCAAGATCATCGCTATTCATCTCGGCCAAAGTCAGCTGGCTGAGTATCGGTACGTGGGCAGAGTCGTCACGAATAATACCGATGACGTCCCAGTCATTGTTGATCAGCGTTCGGCAGAGGTTATTGCCCATCTCCTGACAGGCTCCGAAAACTAAGGCTTTTCTCATAGTTAACCTCAATCATGCGATTCATATCAATATACTGTTATGCGGTTTGGTTCTTATTGTGGCTATAGTAAATACACAGATAGGAATAGTAGGTATACGAATATGAATAGCATGGAGTGGGACAGTATTCGGATATTTTTGGCTGTTGTCGAAGAGGGAAGCATGTCGGCGGCGGCGCAGGTGCTCGGGGTGTCTCAGCCAACAGTGAGTCGCTATATTTTGGCGCTGGAAGAGAAGGTCGGCGTCAATCTCTTTGATCGCTCCTGCAGCGGGCTTAAAGTCACCGAGGTCGGAGCCGGCTTGCTCGACTCTGCCAAGGCGACCGCCAGGGGAGCCGAGAGTTTTGCCAGGCAGGTCAATGCAACCTCCGAACATATTGATGGTCATGTCCGGCTGGCTGTGAGCGAGGTGGTGGCATACTATTTTTTGCCCGATGCGATTAGAGCATTTAACCGTCAGTTTCCGTCTATCGAAGTCGAGATACTGATTTCTGATCAAGGGGTGAACCTTAATAAGCGTGATGCTGATTTATTGGTATCTGTAGAAAAGCCCGAGCAACCGGATCTTGTGGTAAGTCATCTCTTTGAAGGGAGGCTGGGCTTTTTTGCTCATCGCGATTACCTGAAAGAGTATGGCAAGCCAGGTTCGCTCCAGGAGTTACATGCCGGTACCCATCAAATCATTGGCGATGATTGCAATAACTTTTATCTCCGCGAAGCCGACCGGATTGGTCGAACTTTGAGTAAATCACACTTCAGCTTCCGTACCGACAGTCAGAGAATGCAGGTTGAGCTGCTCAACGCCAGAGCTGGCGTTGCCGTTACCTTGTTGGCGATAGCTGAAAAATACCCGGATTTGGTGCGGCTGTTTCCGGAAGTTGCATTACAACCGTTCAACTGGTGGCTGATCTGCCATCGAGACGTGAATGTCAATCCGCGTATCCATAATCTGATGACGTTTCTGAGTCAGTGGTTTCAGCAGAATAAATGGCGGCAGTGGAAACCCGCTGAGGGAAGGCCGAAACGCCTTGCTGCGATCTAAGTTGAACGGGATTCATCACAATGCATATCAATTTTGACTGAGGGGCGCTATTCAGGGTTGAAAAATATTCGGGAAATATTCAACAAAAATTTAGCTGCTGGGTGATTTTTGCCCAAGGTTAAACGTTTTCGTTGCTATAAACTTGATCTGGACCAGCGATTTTTAACTTTTTTTGATTTTTTTGAAAACAAAAGTTGAGTTATTCAAAAAAAATTGAATAATGTTATTAAAACATATAATGCTGAGAAAATGCTGCTCCACACATTTTCCTCTGCAGTCTAGAAAAAGACGTGTGACGGGACAACAACTTGTCCTTAGGCCCTAATTATTCTGATGAGATAACCATGAGCAATTCTCTAGTTCTTGTAATCAACTCCGGTAGTTCTTCGCTAAAATTTGCCCTAATCGATACCGTTAGCGGTGAAGCAACCCTGAGTGGCTTGGGTGAGTGCTTCGGCCTGCCTGAAGCCAACGTTAGCTGGAAGATCAACGGTGAGAAGCACGAATACAAACTGAACGATTCAGGTAACCACCACCAGCAGGCTGTCGATCGCATCGTAACCCTGCTTGAAGAGCAAGGTATTAAGCAGGATATCGTTGCTGTTGGTCACCGAGTTGTCCATGGCGGTGAGAAGTTTACCAAGACAGTAAAAGTTGACGATAGCGTTCTGGAAGAGATCGAGAAGCTAAGCGATCTGGCACCACTTCATAACCCTGCTCATGTTATCGGTATGCGAGCTGCAATGAAGGCTTTCCCGGCACTGGCTCAGTACGCGGTATTTGATACGGCATTCCACCAGACAATGCCAGCCCGCGCGTACACAGGTGCTATCTCTCAGAAGTTATACAAGGAATACGGCATCCGCCGCTACGGTTTCCACGGTACGAGTCACTACTTCGTCAGCCGTGAAGCCGCCAAGATGATCAACAAGCCAATCGAAGAGAGCAACTTTATCTCTGTTCACCTGGGTAACGGTGCATCGGTTTGTGCAATCAAAGACGGTAAGAGTGTCGATACCAGCATGGGCTTTACTCCGCTGGCCGGCCTGATGATGGGTACACGCTGTGGTGACCTTGACCCAAGTATCATTGAGTTCCTGCTGAAGAAAGGCTGGGCTCAGGAAGATGTTTTCAAAGAGCTGAACTCAAAATCAGGCCTGCTAGGTGTATCTGGCCTGACAAGCGATTGCCGCGGTATTATCGAGGCGATGGAAAATGGCCACGAGGGCGCAACCCTGGCATTTGAAATCTTCACTTACCGTGTGGCTAAGTACATCGGTTCTTACATGGTGGCACTGGATGAGCTGGACGGCATCATCTTCACCGCCGGTATTGGTGAGAACTCTCAGCCAATCCGTAGCAAGATCCTAGAGAACCTGAAGATCTTCGGTTACCGCGAAGACGAAGAAGCAAACGCAGCTGCTCGCTTCGGTAACAGTGGCATTATTACTCAGCCAAATACACCAGTTGCAATGGTAATCCCGACTAACGAAGAGTGGGTTATCGCGAAAGAATCTATGGCGTTACTGCACGCTTAATAGACTATAGCCAGCCAAGTTTCCCAAGGGCTTGGTTGGCTCCCTGCTTGGAACACAGGGAAAGACGGAACAAAAACGGCCCCGAGCAAGTGCTCGGGGCCGTTTTTGTTGGTGACCGGCGGATCTCGGCGTTTATTGACTTCGTTCAGCCCTGGTTGCCCTTGTTGCGATGGCGTTAGGAAAGATTTCGAACGCACCTTACCTTGTTGCTCGCTCTTAAAATATCACCCTGCGGTCCTTTGTAATAAAAGGTGCCATTTGAACCGGTTGCCGATTGTGCGCCGGGCTCGGTAGATACGTCGAGCTTGTCGTTGCTGCGCTGAGCCCCCGCGCCATGCACATCAAGAATGTTGCTGCTTATGTAACCGAGAGCCCGCCCAAAAGAGACATAAGCGGCATTGCTGCCATTTTCATCGTTGTCTACATGTGTGGTTGAGCTCCAGTAATATCCCCAGTCGGTGATGTTTTCTTCATTCACGAATGAAGAAGCGTTGAATATTGGATCTATCGCTGCCTCACCGTCGGTATCCGGTGTACGCGTGTAGTCCAGGATACTCTGTAGCTCTTTGGCATTGGGTAAGCGCCAATCTGAATGAGAGGCGGTTGTTGCCGTCTCGCACTGAAAGATTGCATCGTCCCAGTCGGTAGCTTCGCTGTCATTTTGTTGCCACATTAAGCCCGTCGCGTTGTCACTCACGGTTTCGTCACCGTTGTCGACAAATGCATTTACCCCGTACTCGGTGTTGCCTGTTACGCAGCGTACATAAAATTTCTTGATATGCGTTGGGTAACCTTTGATACGGCCGTCAACATAGTTAACCCCGAACATGGTCGGATCGCCGTTCATTGTCGTACTCAGGTAGAGAGTGGAAGAGGCATACTGAGCATCGATAATCCGGTCTCCGGCGTTAATCCCATCGGCTGTGGTGGTGTCACCGAAAGCCCAGTCGAAGGTACTGTCGATGAAAGGAATAAGGCTCGAGGTGTCAGAGCCCGTATATGAACTGGGATCCTTTCCACTGAACAAGAGCAGGGAATAGGCTTCTTTGATGCTAGGCAGGCGCCAGTCTTGTTGCCCCGCAAGGCTAAGGTCGTCACAGTAAGTAACAGCATCACTCTGCGTGAGCTTATCGGCATAGTTCACCGCCCCGTCACTGTTTAAATCGGAGCTTTGTTGCCAGATAAGGCCTGTGACGTTGTCTGTGACAGTCAGTTCGTCTGAACTGACTGTGTAACTTGGCTGATTGCCGTCGTAATCGCCGTCATGTCCCTGGCCACTGCAGGGGGTGACGAGGCCGGTTGATGAGCTGTAGCAATCCGTTTGGTTTGTATCTACGATTTTATAGCCGCTGGCAGTGCTGTCAGCCGAGTTGGCTGCTGTTGAAGCGCTTTCGGATGAGGAGCTGTCACAACCGGGTAAGGCAAGCATTGAGCTTACTGCCACGCAGGCGACGAACTGTCTGGTTATGAAAGGGGCTATGGAAGGTGTCATAGCAGGGGCAATGGCAGGCTGCTGAGTTGCAGAGTGAAAGATCATAATGGCTTCTCTATGTGAGTGAGGTGGCATGATATCCATGTTGAACGTCTTTACCTGGTGGGTAGTCTATGAGAGCAATGTGCAGGAAATATGCAAAAATTATGGAAGAAGGTGATGTTGCTTTGATTTACAACTCGTTGGTTGGGAGTGAATCTCTGATCTGAAGTACGCTGGCGCTGAATAGAAAATAGCCTCGGCAGTTGGCCAAGGCTGTTTGTACAAAGCGGGTAGGATGTTTCGGTGCGTTTAATTCACCAGGCCTTTAATGTACTCGCCCAGCTCCGAGTGATGCATGATTTTAGACACCGGAACTATCTCTTTCAGCGGTCCCCAGGCAAAAACGTTGACTGGCGTGTGGGTATGGGTACCTGTGCCCCAAACGGTATTTTGGGCGGTTGCCTGTTCGCGAGCCAGCAAGTTGCCACGGTCGTTGTACGGGAAGAAAGCATCAAAGTCTTTGATAGCCGGGACGTCCTTCAGCTTGAGGTACTTGTGATTGTCTTTGAAGTACGGGTTTGGCTTGGTGGCCAGGACGTTAGCAGCCTGTGCCGTGGTGATCGGGAAGCTGCTGTTGGTGTTGACGATATTAGCCAGTTTCTCTGCCGTTTGCTGCGATGGTTCTAGTTTGTCAAACTCGCCCAGCATAGCGGCGTAGCTGAGCTTCTGATCATAAAGGCCATCCAGAATTTCAAATTGACCGAAGTTGAAATTAGGGGCGTAATCGCGTTTCTGGAAGGCTTCGCCCGAACGTTTCTCTGGTGCCGGGAGCTCGTTTGATGAGTAGCTAAAGCCGAATGATCCGGTTTCATGATCGGCGGTGACGATGATAAGTGTATCGTCACGATCTTTGGCCCACTCGTATGCGGAGCCCACAGCCTCGTCAAACTTGATCATTTCATGCAGCATGGTGCCGGCATCGTTGCTGTGGCCAGCCCAGTCTATCTGCCCGCCTTCAACCATGAGGAAGAAACCGTCCTTGTCTTTGGATAGCAAGGCAAGGGCCTTTTCCGTCATCTCTTTCAGGGTTGGCTGGGTACGGTCTGGATCATTTTTCGAGTTGGTGTAGGCAACGCCGTCATTCATACCTGAGTAGGCGAAGAGCCCCAGTAGTTTGTCGCCCTGGGCGGCTTCGAGCATCTCCTTGTTGAAGGCGAGGCTGTAACCGTCATTTTTGGCTTCGGTAAGCAGGTTTCGGTCGTCTTTGCGTTTGGATTTCAGCTTGACGTCTCCCTGGGTAAGGGTTTCCAGCTCTTTATAGACGGTACCTTTGTCATTCGTCGATTTAGGAATCCAGTGGCGCAAACCGCCAGATAACATGACATCGACGCCAGTTTCAAGCATGTCAGAAGCGATGTCATTTTCCAGCGAACGGTGTGGCTGGTGGGCGGCAAAGGCGGCGGGGGTTGCATGCGTCAGACGGGTGTCGGAAATGAGTCCCGTGGCCTTGCCGGCGCGCTTGGCTTTTTCAAGCACGGTTTCGACATAGTTGCCGTTGGCATCGATGCCTATCACTTCCGATCCTGTGTAGATGCCGGTGGCCAGCATCGTTGCCGAACATGCAGAGTCGACCACGATCGCGTCTTCCGGATGGGTCAGTGACGAGCCGATTACACCCTCTTGGGCAAGTTTATAGAGGGCTGTAGTTTCCCCCTTGTAGATAGAGTGAGGTGCATTGTTGGCGTAGGTTTCCAATAAGCCGACTTGTTGTGGCCCCATACCATCACCAATCATTAGGATGACGTTTTTGATTTCTGCCGACGATGCCGAAAAGGAGAACGTAGAGGTTGCCGCTGCAAAAATGAGTGGTTTAACTATGTGTTTCATTTTAAAGTCCTGATTTTTAAATACGGCGATAGTAAATCAATGACTTATGACGGTTTTATTGCAGTTATAAGTATTTGATATGAATTATGGTGCAATTATCTTATTCATCGTGCATCTGTGTTGTGAATAAAATGGGTGAATTTTTATTTGCTCCGATCACACTTATTGATCGTCAATATATATTTATCAAATTAACTATAGGATGATGACAGCATCAATTTTGAATATTGCTTTTTCAGATAGGAACATAAGATGGACGTGTACCTCAAATTGCAATCCTCCTCTCAGCCGATATTATCGGCCTGGTATAACGTAGATCATAAGCTCTCTTTCCGTCTTTCTTCTGAGTAAGTCCTTCCGGTGTTATTACGCCGAACATTAGCACTTAATATTTTTTACCCATGTCACTTTATGGTGAGTAAGGGTGATTTGAATTAATAGTGTTAATGCATTTAATTTATTTGTCTGATAATTAAATTGTATTTTCATGTGAGAGCATAATATGAATGTGTGCCCTAAATTGAAAGTATCATCACAGCCATTGCTGACGCCATGGTATGTTGAAGACTGTAAGCTTTCTGACTTCTTCCCGATACAGTCAATATCTATATCGTAAATAATAGAGCGCTGCCGTTTCTATTATTTAAAACTAAATCATTATTCTGATGTTCGTTATTTATTTAACGTATCTTCGTTCGTTTTGAGATTAGCACGTTAGATGGGTTTCAAAGCATCTGACTATATATACACCATTTCTAAAAGGTGCGATTAAGCACCCGACATGATTAAAGGCATTATTATGGAAAACTTTAAACACCTACCTGAACCATTTCGCATTCGTGTTATTGAGCCTGTCAAACGTACAACCCGTGCCTATCGTGAAGAGGCCGTATTAAAAGCGGGTATGAACCCGTTCTTGCTAGATAGTGAAGATGTGTTTATTGACCTGTTGACCGACAGCGGAACCGGTGCCATTACCCAAGATATGCAGGCGGCCATGTTGCGAGGTGACGAAGCTTACAGCGGTAGTCGCAGCTACCATGCACTGGCAGATGCGGTGAAAGATATCTTTGGCTATGAGCTAACGATCCCGACCCACCAGGGCCGTGGTGCCGAGCAAATCTATATTCCGGTTCTGATCAAAAAACGTGAGGCCGAGAAAGGGCTTGATCGCAGCAAGATGGTTGCCTTGTCAAACTACTTCTTTGATACCACCCAGGGGCACACCCAGGTGAACTGCTGTGTGGCGAAGAATGTCTACACGGAAGAAGCGTTTGATACTGCAGTCAACGCAGACTTCAAGGGCAATTTTGATCTGGTCAAGCTAGAAGAGGCGATCCTCGAGGCGGGTCCGGCCAACGTGCCTTATATCGTTAGCACCATCACCTGTAACTCAGCAGGTGGTCAGCCGGTTTCTATCGCGAACCTGAAAGCCGTGTATGGCATTGCCCGTAAGTATGACATTCCGGTGATCATGGATTCTGCCCGTTATGCGGAGAATGCTTACTTTATTCAGCAGCGTGAGCCGGGTTACCAGGACTGGACGATCGAAGAGATCACCCACGAGAGTTATAAATATGCTGACGGCCTTGCGATGTCGGCCAAGAAAGATGCCATGGTCCAGATGGGCGGCCTGCTTTGCTTTAAAGATGAATCCATGATGGACGTGTACACCGAATGCCGGACGCTATGTGTGGTGCAGGAAGGGTTCCCAACCTACGGCGGCCTGGAAGGTGGTGCGATGGAACGCCTTGCTGTTGGCCTCTATGACGGTATGCGTCAGGAGTGGTTGGCCTACCGTATCGGTCAGGTTCAGTATCTTGTCGACGGCCTGGAGGCATTGGGTATTGTTTGTCAGCAAGCTGGCGGTCACGCTGCGTTTGTCGATGCGGGCAAGCTGTTGCCACATATTCCTGCCGAGCAGTTCCCGGCACATGCGCTGGCTTGCGAGCTTTATAAAGTGGCGGGGATCCGAGCGGTTGAAATCGGCTCATTACTGCTGGGTCGTGATCCTGCGACAGGGAAGCAACACCCGTGTCCGGCTGAGTTGCTTCGTCTGACTATCCCCCGTGCGACTTACACCCAGACGCACATGGATTTCATCATTGAGGCCTTTGAAGAAGTGAAGAAGAACGCGGCGAACGTGAAAGGACTGGAGTTTACCTACGAGCCTCCGGTACTTCGCCACTTTACGGCTCGGCTTAAGGAAGTTGAGCCTGTGAAGCCGGCAGTGAAGACGCCGGAAGTCAAGGTACTTGAAGAAGCATAACAACCTTAAAAGAGCGCCCCGACGGGCGCTCTTTTCCTAAACACATACTCAAAAAAACAGTTTAGGTTCATGGTTCCAATAACGTGAAATTAGAAGAGTGACTGAATTATGGATAAAAGTCCGTCGTTAGTGGTAAATGATACAGTGAAGGAAAAGCATCCGTCGTTAATTGGCGGGGCATGCATTATCGCCAGTGTTTGCGTCGGGGCCGGAATGCTCGGTTTGCCCAGTGCCGGCGCAGGGGCATGGACAATCTGGTCCGTGCTGGCGATCACATTGACAATGGTCGTCATGACGGTGTCGGGATGGATGTTGCTGGAGGCCTTTAAACATTACGACTTAAAGGTGTCGTTCAACACGGTAACGAAAGACATGCTTGGCGATAAGGCCAACATGTTCAATAACCTGATGGTGTATTTTGTCGGTGGGATATTGCTTTATGCCTATATCACCTCTTCCGGCCTTATCCTTCAGGATGTGTTGGGCATCGACAGTAAAATCAGTTCAGTATTGTTTGTTCTGGTGTTTTCGGCTTTTGTGTGGCATTCAACACGGGCAGTAGACCGCATCTCTGTTTTATTAATTATCTTTATGGTCTTAAGCTTCGCGTTCGGTGTGTCAGGGTTGGCTGTTAAGGTTGATATGTCCGTACTGTTTGATTCCATCAATGAAAAAGCAAACTATGCACCTTACGCAATGGCTATGCTGCCTGTTGCGCTGACATCCTTTGGTTATCACCACTCGGTTTCTTCAATGCGTGCCTATTATGGGGATGAGAGCAAAGCCAAAAAAGCGATTCTGGGCGGCACCACGATTGCACTTGGCCTGTACTTCCTGTGGCTGTTCAGCATTTTTGGCAACTTGCCAAGAAACCAGTTTGGCCCGGTGATTGAGCAGGGCGGTAATGTCGATGCCTTGCTGACCGCGCTGGGCTCTGTGATTGAGTCCGAAAAAGTAGCGAATGCGATCAATGCTTTCTCGATGGCGGCCATTCTGTCTTCATTTATCGGGGTTGGGCTCGGGGTGTTTGACTATCTGGCTGATCTGTTCAAGTTCGAAGACACCAGACAAGGTCGTGCAAAAACCTGGGCGGTGACCTTTCTGCCACCATTGGTTATGTCACTGCTGTTCCCGTTTGGTTTTGTGATAGCCATCGGTTATGCCGGCGCTGCCGCAACGGTGTGGACCTGTATTATTCCGGCTCTGCTGGTCAGAAAGTCGAGAACATTGGCAAATGGTCGCAAAGGATTTAGGGCTCCGGGTGGCCAGGTAATGATTGCCTTGGTGATAGGCTTCGGGGTATTAACTGCGGTATTCCACTTTATGGCGATGTTGGGTATTCTTCCGGCGTTTATTGGCTAAGAAAACAGTAGTCGTTATTACCCTCTTGGGATTGGTTATCTTATTTGGATGTTGCCTGTGCAGAGAAAGATAGCCAATCTTTATCGGAAATATTCACTATTCACTTATAGTTTAAACCTATCGTTTATACCCACAAACCACTCTTTCTGGCCGCTATCATGATGTTTAAATGTATGATAAATTCTAGGCCGTATCAGCGCTATTCAATATGTAATTTCGATATGAATTGCGAGCTGAAAACTAATGACAATTACCTTTAACTGCCATTAACAAAAATAAAATACTGCCAAATTGTGTTGTTCATTCTCTTTTCCTGGGAAACACAGTTTGGATTGTTTCTAAAATAAGTAATACCTGAGCTATCTCCACGCTCGCCGCGACGAGTTTCTTGAGGCACTTCGGTATTTAGAAAGGAAAACATTATGCGCGGCATTTTATCTATTCAATCTCATGTGGCATACGGGCATGCAGGCAATAGCTCGGCGGTATTTCCGATGCAAAGAATGGGATTTGAAGTATGGCCAATTCATACTGTTCAGTTTTCCAACCATACTCAATATAAACAAGGTTGGACTGGACGTGCCTTTTCGGCATCAGCTCTCGATGAGCTGGTTCAAGGCCTCGATAATATTGATGCACTATCGCGTTGTGAGGCGATTCTTACCGGTTATCAAGGGAGTGCTGAACAGTGCGAGGCGGTGATCCGAACTGTCGAAAAAGTGAAGGCTCAAAACCCGTCTGCGATTTATGTTTGCGATCCAGTGATGGGCGCGCCGGATAAAGGATGTATTGTGGCTCCCGGTATTGCGGAGCATCTGGTCAATGACCTTATGCCTATCGCCGATGTCATCGTGCCAAATCAGTTCGAGCTCAGCCAGTTCGCGCAGATGGAAATCAACACCCTTTCTGATGCTGTAGCAGCTTGCTATATTGCATTGGGAAAAGGGCCTAAGGCTGTGCTTGTTAAGCACCTGTATTGCATTTCTGACAATAAATTCAGCATGATGCTGGCTACCCGCGAAGGCTGTTTTCTTGCCCAGCGTCCCCATCTGCCGTTTGAGCTGCAACCTGTCGGTGTGGGCGATCTGATTTCTGCCGTCTTTACCGCCGGTTTGCTGAAAGGCAAATCGCCAAGCGAGGCCTTCCAGCATTGCCATGATGCCTGCTACGGGGTGCTTAAACGCACGCAGCAACAGAATGAATGGGAGCTGCAAACCGTTCTGGCGCAGAACGAACTTGTCGAACCAAGCGAAACATTCCCTGTTGAGATGCTCGATGTACAGTTGACATCGGCTTAATCCTGCGCCGGTAACATTTATCTAGCGCTCACGATATCAATAAGGCTCTGAGTATTGGCTCAGAGCTTTTTTATCGGCATGTCCCGTCCGGATCCTCGACACTGTTTGGGCATGGTTTCAAGGCTTGGTGAAGGCGGTTAGTTCTGAGTCAGTTTCACCGGCTGACTGGTCAGGCGGGCAATCATTTTATTGATGGCAACCATCTGTGGTGCTTCTTTGCTGTAGTAGTTATACGGTGGCAAGTTATTGGTACTGTAGCCCCAGAAATCCCAGCACCCTTTCGGGTTCATGGGATTTAGCGATGATTGTTTTACCTGTGGGAAGAGCACAATCGTACTGTTGGTATCGGCCGCTTCCAGATACCCGGTTTCTTTTACATAGGTGGTCCCGATCACTGACACTCCCTGCTCACAACCATGCACGGCAACGTGAACTTTACATTGCTCTGTCTGGCAGTTTTCCGGCACATAGACAAAGGCTGTCTCGTTCATGCTCGTCAGCGGATCGTTAAAGAAGGCACTCTGATCAAACTCAATCAGCTCGCCGGTTAACGTTTTGGCCGCAGGTTTCTGAGCGCCATAGATATGCTTGAGAATACGCTGGGCCTGTGGAATGTCGCAGTCGTTGATATACGGTGATTGCGTTTTGCTACACGGGGTATCATTTTGATCTGTGGTGATAAAGGCATGGCCTGCATCCACGCGGTTGTTGTAGAGGATCTGGTCATCACCGACGCCGAGTTTCTGGTAAAACTCCGCCGTGGTATCGACCACACCGGTGACGACGGTTTCGTCACTGGCGCCCGAGAAGATATAAACTTTGTCATCTTTCAGGTTGTCGACAGGATCGATTTTGCCGATACGGGCGGTTTGCTTGGCAAGATCGACCAGAAAACCACTGTTCGGATACATCATGGACGGACAACCGACAATACTGCCTTTGCAGGGATTCATACAGGTCGTGGTAGCGGTCAGGATCGGGGTGATGAACGGGTTGCTAAAGGGATTGTTGCCGGCACAGTTCCACGGCCCCCCGGCAACAATTCCGGCCCCGACCAATTCTTCGGAATAGGCGACGTGAAACTGGGCTGCCATGAAGGCACCGGAAGACAGTCCGGAGATAGAGGTCGCGTCGGGGTGGGCGTTCAGGGCCGGCAGTTCTGTTTTCGCCGCAAGGGCATAGTGACTGTAGATAGTACTGAATAAAGCACTGAATAAAACAGACAACAGAGCAAGGGTGAGCTTAAGTTCCTTTATCATGTTTGTCTCCTGATAAATTAGAATATTAACAAAAGGTTAGTGATTGATTTGTCTATAGAATGCTGGGCTATAAGCTGAAGAAAGAATATGCAGACATAAGAATATTTACGTTTCGGCTTATGCCTTAAAAAGGAGGATTTGCGAGTGAGACAGGATTGTGGAGTGATAGGTGCCGGGGGTTTGCAAGGAACGTTAAACTAGCTCAAATAAATAGCGGCCCCGGAATGACTCGGGGCCGCTCTGTTGTTAGTGACTGGCCTCTATGTCATCCGCTTTGCGAAAAGCGGCATGAGTACTGAGCTGCTTGGCGTAAGCGGCAATGTTGGGGAAGCTATCCAGTGTGTTGTTGTTCGCCAATATCTCGACAATAAAGGACATCATAATGTCTGCCCCGGTGAGTTTGTCGGCCACCAGGTAGCGTTTTCCCTCGAGTGACTGGTCAATATAGCTGATGACCTTGGCGATTTCGGCATCGGCATAACCGGCGAGGAAGTTGGTTTCACAACCATCTTTGTCGACGAACAGTTTCAGCAATAAAGGGAGAATGGCAGAGCTCTCGGCAAAGTGCATCCATTGCGAGTACTCGATATATTCCTTCGTTCCTTTCTGTGGTGACAATAGTCCGGCAGCATGCTTGTCGATGAGGTATTCAGTGATAGCCCCGGATTCGGCAATCACCATACCGTCATCTTCAATGACCGGCGATTTGCCCAGAGGGTGAATCGCTTTCAGCTCCGGCGGTGCCAGAAACGTCACGCTATCGCGCTGGTATGGCACAACTTTGTAGTCAAGCCCTAGCTCTTCCAGCAGCCAGATAATACGCTTAGAGCGCGATTTATTAAGGTGATGCAGTGTAATCATGGTTGGCTTCCTTTTCGTGCTTATAGTGGCTGGTTAACCTGGATCACCAGTTTGCCGAAGTTCTTGCCTTCCAGAAGGCCGATAAAGGCTTCCGGTGCCTTATCAAGCCCTTCTACCAAATGCTCCCGGTACTGGATTTTGCCTTCGGCAAGCCACTGGGTCATGTCCTGAGCGAACTCGTTGTAGCGGTGTGCGTAGTCATCAAAAATGATGAATCCTTGCATCTTGATCCGCTTGATCAGCAGTGTGCCCATCAGCATCGAGAGACGGTCCGGACCATCTGGCAGCGAAGTTGCGTTGTACTGGGAGATCAAGCCACAGACCGGCACGCGGGCACCAGTGTTGAGCAATGGCAGCACCGCGTCAAAGACCTTGCCGCCGACATTTTCGAAATAGACATCGATGCCTTTGTCACAGGTTGCCTGCAGCTGTTGTTCGAAATCCGCCGCCTTGTGATCGATACACTCGTCGAAGCCCAACACCTCTTTGGCATAGCGGCATTTCTCTTCGCCACCGGCTACCCCGATCACCCGACAACCTTTAATTTTGCCGATCTGGCCAACTGTAGCACCTACCGGGCCGGTTGCCGCAGCGACTACCAGTGTGTCACCTGGCTTTGGCTGGCCGATATCAAGCAAGCCCATATAGGCTGTAAAGCCAGGCATACCTAATACGCCTAATGCGTAGGATGGGGCGGTCGGTTGTTTCCCTAGTTTAAGCAGACCTTCGCCATCAGAAATGCCGTAACTCTGCCAACCGGTGTAGGCAAGCACCCACTCGCCGATTTCAAACTCAGGGTTGTTTGACTCGACAACCTGACACACCGTTGCACCGACCATGACATCATCAACGGCAACAGGATCGGCATAGGATTTGGCATCGTTCATACGCCCGCGCATGTAGGGATCCAGCGAGAGGTATACACTGCGTAGCAATACTTCGCCCTCTGCCGGAACGGGTCTTTCAATGTCTTCCAAACGGAAGTTTTCCGGAGTAGGGGCACCGACTGGTCGGGAGGCTAACACAATACGTGAGTTGGTCTTTTGCGCATCTGTCATCGTACATTCCTTTTGAATTTCAATTTATATGACCTGTCTATAGCTTCTAATTAGACCGGTCGTCTAGTGATGGTTTAAAAAAATCCCCGTCATCATACTGACGGGGTTTTGAGTTCATTAGTCACCTAGCGGGCGGCTTCACCGGTCAATAGGTTCTTGGTGGTTTTCATCGCCAGCTCCAGGCCTGCTTGATCTTGTGTGAGCTTTCTCATCAAGCTAGCACCAATCCATAGGTTATAGAGTAGCTGGGCGGTCTCCTGGCTATCGCTGACGGTGATGGAGCCGTCTTGCACACCGTCATCAATACACTGGCGGATAGCCGAGATAATACTCGTGGCACCTTCTAATAGCGCCAGACGCATGGGCTCGGACAGATCAGAGACTTCGGCTGTTAGTTTGACTACCAGGCATTTCTGCGCACCGCATACACCTTCTTCAACATCTACCCAGCGCTGCCAATAGCCGACAAGGCGATCATAAGCTGTGCCGTTATGGCTACTGAACAGCAAGGTATCAAGCCGTTTAAGGTAGTTGGCAAAATAGTCCTGGATCAAGGCCTCACCAAACTGCTCTTTGGATTTGAAGTAGTGATAAAACGAGCCTTTTGGTACTTCGGCGTGTTTTAACAGCTGTGACAGACCAACATTCGAAAACCCTTTGGTGACGATAAGTGCGTAGCCGGTGTCCAGAATATGTTGTCGAGTTTCATTCGTTTGTGCGTTCATGGCGGTAAGAGTAAAGCAAACTAGACCAGTCGTCTAGTCTCATTTTTCGTCTTTATTGACTTGAGGTATATTCACATTGCATTCATCTTGTAATGAATATGATTGTCATTAATCTCATTCAGTGTCAGGTATTTCCATCATGGCAGTAAGAAAACTTGCAGCAACCAGCTTTGTATTGCTCACCCTAACGGGTTGTATTGGTCAGACGGCTGATCCGATGCTGAACCCCTCGGCAGCGCTTGCCGACTATAAGCAGGGCTCTTTCCAGGAGTACCTGGATCAAACTCGCAACTGGCTAGAGCGTAACCGGGTTTTTATTACCGAGCAGCATCAGCAGGAGCTGGAGCTGGTTATGCCGTTTGAGCTCAAGCCGGATACCCCTCCGAAAGGCGGAGTGCTGCTGGTCCACGGTTTGGGAGACTCACCGTTTTCTTATGTCGATATTGCCAACGATTTGGTTGCTCAAGGCTATCTGGTTCGTACTGTCTTGTTGCCCGGCCATGGCAGTAAACCAGCCGACTTAATGCTGCCGGATTACGAAGACTGGCAGTCGATTGTCAGTCATCATACGCAGTTGCTCGCGGATGAAGTGGGAGAGGTCTGGCTCGGCGGCTATTCAACCGGTGCCAATTTGGTAACCCATGAAGCGCTTGGCAATGACGATGTTGCCGGGCTATTGTTGTTCTCGCCTGCCTTTAAACCCAGGAGTGACACAGTTCGTTTTGCATCGATTGCCTCCTGGTTCGTCGATTGGGCTGATATCGATGAAGAGACAAACATGACGCGCTATGATTCGTTGCCGATGAATGGCGCAGCCGTCTATTACCAAACCTCAGAAGTTGTCAGAGAGGCATTGCAGAATAAGCAATATACCAAGCCGGTCTTTATGGCTGTTAGCGAAGGCGATAGTGTGATTGATACCGATAAAGTGTCGGCTATCTTCAGCCAAAACTTTACTCATCCCAACAGCCAACTCGTGTGGTATGGCGATAATCCACCAACCGGTGAGCGGGTAGCAAGCTTTACTATGAACCTGCCTCAGCAGCGGATCAGTACCGGTTCCCATATGGGATTGTTGTTCTCGCCCGATAATGTGCTTTACGGTACTGAGGGTAGCCTAAGGGTTTGTAATAACGGCCAGACAGAAGAGCAAACCCAAGACTGTCTGCAGGGGGCTAAAACCTGGTTTTCTGGCTGGGGATATACTGAAGCGGGTAAGAACCATGCCCGTCTGACGTGGAACCCTTATTACCAGACCAGCATCAAGATGATGCATCAGGTCATGAACCAGGGCTGATGCGGGTGTAGTTAGACTCCTGCAAGAGCAAAGCACTAGGTCGAAGGCTGCTTGGAGAACCTTGCCTTCGGCCAGTAGTACCCGATATAGCTCCATCCCACCCACATGACCAGTCCGGTCGCGACGGTTAGCTCAAACAATCCCAGTCTGCCAAGCCAGGCCCAGTGAGGAAAATCGATGACCAGCCACTGGGTCAGGCGCTCGATAGCCACCGCACTAATGACTGACGGGAAGGTGACCGCAGCCAGCGAAGGCTGAAAGCGTTGCTTGAGCAAATTGAAATAGCACAGGTAGACCAAAATGGTCATGGTAATGCCGACACCGGCTAATGCACCGGTCAGCACCGGATCCGGCTGTTCGACGTTAAGCAGATAGGCGGTAAGGGACAGGTTAACAGGCGCTGCCATAATCGCCAACGTCGGTCTGGCCGGGCGGGGCAGACGCCCGGCAAAACAGAGCCGGTATAGTACCAGAGGCAACATGACAAAGTAGATCCCGACACAGGTATTGGTCATGGTGATCGCAAACTCGGTATGTCCAAGCTGCGGGCCGGCAAGGGTGCCGCTGATGGCTCCGACTGGGTACAGGAACCAGCTCGGGTACAGATTGGTCAGGCGGAACCGGCGGATCTGGAAACTGAAAAAGTAGCTCAGCATGGCAAAATGGAGCATTAAGGCCGGATACCAGAGCAAACGGGCACTTTCGATATGAATAGATGACAGATAATCAGCCAGTACCAGCATGGTCATGGTCATCGGCGCCATCAGGCTACCATAGAGAGGATGACGAAGATCCTGGATAAATCGCTGCGGGCTTAACAGGTATTTCAGGAGTACGGGCATCAGCAGGCATGCCCCGATAAACGCACAGAAACCGCGGATCACCTCTCCGCTGCCCGGTAAAAACAGAGACCACGCAAGGCCTGTTCCTGTTGTTGCCAGTGCCAGTGCGGCCTGTGCTGTCGGCACATGTCTCAGCGCATTCCCTATTGCGACCATTAAGCCTCTATTCCTTCTTTCAAGAGATTGTGATGTAACGATGGATCTTACACCAGATTGGCGATAAAAAGCGCCATTTTGAAATCAGTCAATAAGTGCTGCAGGTCACGTTTTAAACAGCTTTTCCTGGAAATTGAATTTGCGAAAAGCAGATTTTCATACCATATTTAATATGAAGCTTGTGATGAGCTGTTTCTTGCTTAGCTTCTGGAGGATTAAGCTGTATTCATATGGCTCAAGGGTGCAAGTTTCGTGTCGGTGTTGATGTGAATCAACATTGGAAAAGCGAAAAGCTAAGTGCTTTATTGCTTAGTGACTTACAATTTGGTTAAGTGACAAAAAAGATATTTATACTTCTTCGCCAAATGACAAAGATGTCCGATTTAAAGAAGTGACTGCATCGGACACGGCATACTCAACGTAATGAGTGGCGAAGCCTCATGATGGCAACATGACCATCGTAACACCTTATGTGTGCTGAGTAGGTAGACTAAGGTGAAAAGAAATATAATCCAAGCCGCACTGCAATGGTGCGGCTTTTTATTTTTCTCGCCACAGCCACCTACAGCAAATCGTCCCAATACCGGGAAACCCTCGTTCCATTAGCGGGACGCTTATTTTCTTCCTATCGCTGCTAAAAACAAAAAAATCAATTAAATACAACCACTTATAAGTTGGCCTGCTTTGTGCTCTATAGCGCATAGGAGGGATGGTGATGGACAAAGTAAGAAAGAAGCGAAGCCGGTTTAAACGTTGGATGCTACTGCCGGTTGTGGGTTTGCTTTGTGCGATGGCGCTCTGGGGCTATCGGCAGATAAACAAACAATACGCAGGCTTTAATGTTGATCGCGATAGCCTGATCATCGGTGAGGTCCAATATGGCTCATTCAATGTCAGCGTGCGCGGACCTGGTGTGCTGTTACCGCTTCATGAGCGTTGGGTGGCGTCCCGTGTGGCAGGGCGTGTTGAGCAGTTAAACGTCAAACCGGGTACGTTTGTGAAGCAAGGCGAGACGATTGTTGTCATGGTCAATCCACAGTTGACGC
Source organism: Photobacterium proteolyticum (assembly GCF_001939735.1). Classification (GTDB taxonomy): domain Bacteria; phylum Pseudomonadota; class Gammaproteobacteria; order Enterobacterales; family Vibrionaceae; genus Photobacterium; species Photobacterium proteolyticum. The sequence continues at coordinate 72,472 of NZ_MJIL01000088.1, read as the reverse complement.
AGCAGGTTGAAGAATTGAGCTGGGAGCTGAAAGCCATGGAGGCAAAACATCTGGCAGATAGGGTGCTGCTGGAATCTAAGCTATTGGATCAGGAGACCGTGATTCTGGCAGCCAAGATGCGCTACGACAAAAATGCCCTTAAGCTGGATGCCGAAACCGAGCTGGTGACTATTGGCAACAGCACCGTTTCCCGTATCGATTACCTGCAATCTAAGCTTGATGTTGCCCAGCAACAGCAGGCGTGGCAGATAGAAGTCCGGCGACTTGAGAAGATGCGGCAGAATTTCGAGGCGCAGGTACATGCCGCCAAGGCTAATTATCAGCGTCTGCATCAGCAGCATCGCCGGGCTGTCGAAGATGTCGAGGCATTGACGATTACGGCGTCCATTGACGGTGTGGTGCAAGATATTCCTGTGGAACTGGGGCAGCGAGTCAGTGTCGGTACTAATCTGGCGTTGATTGGTCAGCAAGATCAGCTCTACGCGCAAGTGAATATTGCAGAAACACAAGTCAGGCAAGTTAGCTTGGATCAGGCCGTTACCGTCGATACCCGCAACAATTTAATCAAGGGAAAGGTTAGCCGGATTGCCCCGTCAGTGAATGACGGTATCGTCAAAGTCGACATTATGTTCACCCAGCCTCTTCCTGCCGATGCCAGGCCCGATTTGTCTGTCGATGCAAAGATTGCCATCGAACAAATTGATCAGGCGCTATTTGTAAGACGCCCGACTTATGCCAAGGCAGATCAATTGAACAATGTCTATAAGCTCAGTGAGGACGGAAAAAGCGCATTTCGTCATGATGTCTATTTCGGAACCGGCTCCCTCTCACAAATTCAAATTAAAGAAGGGTTAAACCCCGGTGATCAGGTTATTTTGTCTGACTCCACACCTTGGCAAAGCTATGCGGAAATTAATATTTATTAAGGAACAGAAATGAAGGTAAATAATGTTCTTATTGAACTTAATAACGTGACCAAGGTGTTTTATACCGAGGAGCTAGAAACCCATGCATTATCCGATATTAGCCTCAGTATTAATGTCGGGGAATTCGTGGCAATTACCGGGCCTTCTGGTTGTGGCAAATCGACATTGCTCTCTATTCTCGGCTTGCTTGACAGTAATACGGAGGGGCAATATTTATTAAAAGAAAAAGATATATCCCAAGTACTACCTTCCCAGCGAGCCGTTATTCGAAATCAGGAGATGGGATTTATATTTCAGTCATTCAACCTGATCAGCGATTTAACCGTTGAGGAAAATGTTGCCTTGCCGCTTACCTATCGTCGTGACATTAAGCGTGGAGAGATTAAGAAAAAAGTAGACGATGCCCTGCTTAAGGTTGATATGGCCCATCGCTCGCAGCATTTTCCCGGTCAGCTTTCCGGTGGCCAACAGCAGCGGGTGGCTGTTGCCCGTGCCATCGTCGCCTCGCCATCGATTGTGTTTGCCGATGAGCCAACCGGTAACCTGGATTCGAAAAATGCTGCCATTGTGATGGAGCTGCTCAAGGCACTTCACCGTGATGGCTCGACGATTTGTATGGTGACCCATGATCCGGCCAGTGCGCAGTTAACTGATCGTGTGATTGAACTGTTCGATGGCAAATTGGTTGATATCAAATACCAACAATCAGAAAAAGTAGCGTAGGAGCCATAGAAGATGTGGACTGATTTTAAGTATGCGCTGCGGTTGTTGATGAAAGCGCCGGCGTTTTCGCTGTTTACTTTACTGGTCATGACCGCCGGGCTGGCACTTAGCATATATATGTATTCCTTTATCAACACATTGGCCTTGAAGGCACTACCTTTTCCAGATAGTGACCAGGTCGTGGTGATAGATCAGCTACAAAACGGGATGCGGCATATAGGTGGGCGGATCCCGGAAGCCGATGCCTTGGAAATCAAGCAACGAAATAATGCGTTCGAGGACTTTGTCCTGTATGCCTACTACCTGGCGAATGTGGATGTGAACGCCAAGGCCCGGCGAAATCATGTTATCGCGATTGAGGCGGATAGTTTTTCGTTCACCGCGGTTAAGCCGGTGCTCGGGCGGGTGTTCAACACTCAGGATATGGCGCAGGGAGCAGAGCAGGTTGCTGTCATCAGCTATACCATGTGGCAGGAACGTTTTGCCAGACGGGCAGATGCCATCGGGGAAGTATTGTATGTCGACGGCCATCGAAAGAAAGTCGTCGGTGTGATGCCTGAAGGGTATGAATTTCCGGGGACGGCCGATCTATGGTTGCCTGTTAGTGTCAAATATATCAAGCGTGATAGCGGCTTTACGTTAGCCGGGGTTGCCCGTCTGAAAGACGGTGTGTCGATAGAGGCTGCCAATCAGGATGTGCAACGTATCATGGCGTCACTGGCGATAAAATACCCGGAAACTAACCATGGCACCAGTGCTTATGTCGATACTTTTCAGGTGCAGGCCATTACGCCGCAGATGATGCCGACGGTATGGGCCTTGCTCGGGGTCAGCGTATTGGTCTTGCTCCTTGCGAGCATCAATGTTGGTAGTATGCTGCTGTCGAAATCGGCAGAAAGAGCCAAAGAAATTGCGACCCGAATGGCATTGGGGGCACCACGGTTCAGGTTAATCGGCCAGATGTTGTGGGAGAGCATTATCATCTGTGTGATCAGTGCTGTTTTCGCGCTCTTTATTGCTGCCTGGGCGTTGGATCTGACTACCTCAATCTTGGCGAATGCCAGCTTTACCAAACCCGTCTACTGGTGGGATTTCAAACTCGATAATGACACCATCGTTGCTACTGTGGTGGTCGTGCTCTTGACCATTTTTATCTCCGGCTTCTTGCCAGCATGGAAAGCAACCAGCCGTGATTTCAATCAAATTCTGCGTGATGGCTCCCGGGGGGCGACCAATCATTATACCGGGCGATTTAGCCGGATACTGGTGAGTATCGAAGTTATCCTGTCGGTGTTTATATTGATTGTTGCCTCTATGTTGATCAGTTACAGCAAGAATGCGGCTGAAACCAGCGCGCGCTTCGATCAAGATAAGATGTTGAGCTTTAACATTTATATGCCGTGGGAAGGTTACGTAGATCCTGGTAAGCGATACCGTTTCCTAAGCAGTGTCGAACGAGAGATAATGGCGTTGCCGCAAGTGAGAAATATTGCGTTGGGCTCGTCGGCGCCCGGTATTTTCTCGTGGGCGAGCACTATCAAAGCAATGGATACCCGGCATGAGCTGGAAAAAGTGCTGGCAAATACCGTGAGCACCAATAACAACTTCTTTGAGTCATTTGGCATTCGGCCATTATACGGGCGGTTATTTGATCATCGGGACACTCAAGAGAGCCAGCGTGTTACGGTGATCAGTGATTCATTGGCAAAACAGCTGTGGCCAAACCAATCTCCTCTCGGTAAACAAATTCATCTTGTAGACATTTCAGATGACCATGTTGCCACAGTAATAGGCGTGATTTCGCATGTCGACTATGGGTCACCGTATTTGCCAAGTTCACAGCTCGGTTCTATTTACGTACCTAATTCGCAATTTTCTACCCTATTTAATTATGCAGTGATTGACTATGATGGGAGCAGCCGAGAGCTGCTTAATAGCATTGATACAATAATGCGTGAGCTTGATGCGAATGTTTCCCTGGCAATGGTCATGCAATATGAACGCTTGCTTGATAAGCAAATTGCCGGAATGGTTTTTGGTGCCAGGTTATTTGTGATATTAGGTGCTGTTGCTTTGTTATTGGCTGCTACGGGTATCTATGGTGTGATGGCAAATAGCATTTCTCAGCGGGTCAGGGAAATAGGTATTCGGCGTGCATTGGGGGCGAGTGAAGGGCAGGTAATTTTGTTCTTTATTCGAAAAAGCTTTATTCAACTACTGATAGGTGTCACGTTAGGATTAGGCTTGGCCCTGTTTATTTGTTATCAAGTGCTGTATTTATTTGTCGGTTCTACGACGACGATGTCACTGATTTTTATTCTTATACCCTGCCTGATTGCAGTTGTGATTATGACAGCAACATTAATTCCGGTTAAACGAGCATTAAGGCTAGAGCCAGCAATTGCATTACGTGAAGAATAAGATTGGAAGTATTTTTCCGAGGAAAAGCTATGACTAAAAAAAAGTTATTAATAGCTGATGATGATGCCGGAATACTTGCTGGCTTACGTATGCTGTTAAAGCATCAGGATTATCAGTTAACATTTGCAAATAATATTCAGGAAATTGAATATTTCGTGAAAACAGAGCAATTCGATCTTATTTTAATGGATCTGAATTACGATAAAGACACCACGTCGGGTGAGGAGGGGCTGAGCCTAATTCCCAGGCTAAAGTCCGTTGATGAGAACCTCGCCATCGTGGTGATGACAGGGTGGGCCAGTATTGAACTGGCCGTTGCCGCCTTGCAAAAAGGGGCTGGCGACTTTATAGAAAAGCCTTGGAACAATGAGCGCTTGGTGTCAGTACTGCAGCATCAGTGCCAGCTGATGGATCAAAAGCGTAAGTCGCGTACCCTTGCCGAAGAGAATGAGCTGCTAAAGCAAGAGCTGGGGCTCAATCACCCGACGCAGCCTGTGGCCCATTCTGCCGCGATGCAGGCATTGCTCTCTCAGATCCATCAATTGTCAGCGACGGATGCCAGTATATTGCTGTTGGGCGAAAACGGCACCGGAAAAAGTCTGCTGGTTAATTATATTCACCAGCTGTCGTCACGCCGGAACGGCTTGCTTGTATCCGTTAATATGGGCGCCATCAATGAGGGTCTGTTCGAAAGCGAAATGTTCGGCCATAAAAAAGGTGCTTTTACCGATGCCAGGGAAGAGAGAATTGGTCGTTTTGAACTCGCAGACAAAGGGACGCTGTTTTTAGATGAAATCGCTAATGTACCGCTCTCGCAGCAGGCGAAATTATTACGCGTGTTAGAGGAACGGCAGTTTGAAAAGCTTGGGGCGAGCAAGACGCAGCAAGCTGATTTCAGACTGATCTGCGCGTCAAATGCCGATCTCAATGGCATGGTTGTCAATGGTACCTTCAGGCAAGATTTGCTGTATCGGATCAATACGCTTATTTTGAGGCTGCCAAGTCTCAGAGAACGAGTGGAAGATATCCCTGAGCTTTGTCGCCAGTTTATTGCCCAAACGGCGACAAAGTACAAAAAGCCCAATGCTGAACTCAGTCCTCAGGCCTTGCGGGCATTGCTGGATTATTCATGGCCCGGCAATGTGCGGGAGCTTAGCCATACCATCGAAAGGGCCGTGCTGATTGCCGGTAGTGTGATTGAGCCAGAGCACCTGATGCTGATGGGGGATATTGCCCCTGAGGCCGATAGCGGTTCCCCGGGTTTTGAAGAGATGACACTGAGTGAGATCGAAAAAGATGTGATTGCCCAGCGCTTGAAGTCCAACAAGGGCAATGTGATGGCGGCCTGTCGCTCGTTGGGATTGAGTCGCAGCGCATTCTATCGTCGTTTGGATAAGTTTGGTCTGTAAGTGAAAGAAAATAAAAGCTTTTTCTCTCAGTTTTTCTTGGTGCAAACCCTTCTGGCTGCTCCCGGGCTGATCATGCTGCCCTGGTTGTTGTGGAGCTACGCAATCCCCGCGCCGCTCATCGTTATTGCGACGCTGCTCGGTGTTGGGATTGCCTTGTTACTGAGCCGCTCTGTCTATCAGACGCTGAGCAAAAGGCTGAACTCGTACAGCAATCTTATGTACTCGATAGCCAGAGGAGACTGTACCCACAGAGCCCGATATCAGTATGACGATGAAATGGGGAATTTTGCAGAGGCCATTAATGAGCTGGCCGACCGTATTCACCATCAGCAAATGGTCGAGCAATCCACGCCTTTATTGCTGCGAAAGGTGGTGAAAAATATCAATGTGGCAATCATTGCTGTTGATGGCAAGCAGCAAATTACCTGGGCGAACCCGCAGGCTGAACTCTTGTTTTCCCTGCCAGAAGGGCTGGTGGGTGAGTCCAGTGTGCAGCTTGGGCTGGATACCCTGTTTAAGCAGAATCGCCGTTCGCCGGTTGATTATGCCTTTCCGGCCAAAAGAGGTCGCTGGCAGCTGGTTGATGAGTACTATTACGATCAGGGAAAACGCCAGCAGCTTTTCTTTATTACCGATGTCAGCCTGTTGCTGCGGGAGGAGGAGCTTAAGGCGTGGAAGAATTTACTCAGGGTGCTGAGCCATGAAATTAATAACAGCCTGACACCTATTGCGACCATCAGCGACTTTTTGCGAACCGAAACGGCGCCGTTGGGAGATGAGGACTTGCAAGAGGGGCTGACATTGATCTCCCAACGGGCAAAAGGTCTGGAAGCCTTTATCAAGAGTTATCGTCATGTAACTCACTTGCCAGCCCCTAATAAGGCTGATGTTCAGTTAGAAAGCTTGGTATCTGGATGTATGGCACTGCTGGCAGATAAGCGAATTCGGCTAGTCACATCTCCTTCGGTTGCCTTGATGCTAGATAGAGTGCAGATTGAGCAGGTTATTATCAATTTGCTCAAGAATGCCCTCGAAGCGGTCTGCAAGCAGCAGGGCGTGGTTACTGTATCGTGGAACAAGGTGACAAACGGTACGGAACTGTTGATTGTCGATAATGGTTGTGGGATCAGTAATCCCGATAACCTATTTGTTCCTTTTTATTCAACGAAAAAGCAAGGTTCCGGCATCGGGTTGCTTTTATGCAGGCAGGTACTGGAAGCCCACCATGCTTGCTTGAGCCTGCAGAATAACACTGATGAACTAGGCGTGACGGTACGTATTCTTTTTGCTGAATCTGTCAGTTAGCTATTTGCTTGGTTAGGTCATTGAACATCTAATTATATATAGAACCTTTAAACTGTTTCTTTATTGCCCTTGATTATTCACATAAACAAGTACTGCTAATCTATATCTCAGTTGGCAATGGCTTGCTTGAATCCTGTCTATATGAAGGCTTACCGAATTTCCTTACCTGCTTGATGAGGATCCTCTCGAAAATTCTCAAACAAGGCTTTTTAGCCTATCAAATAGCCACTGAAAAGCGACGCCCTTTTTTATGCCTTTGTGGGTGACAAGATCGACGGGCATCATCCAGGGCTTATCGTCGAGTTCAAAATTGAACGTCGCAAGATTGCCGTTAGTAATGGCCTTATTTGCCATATGAAGCGGTAAAAAAGCCCAGCCTAAATTTTCTTCAACCAGCTTGACTGTTGTATCAAAGCCGTTGCAGTACCAGATATCAGGGGAGATTTTTGGTAAATGCATCAGGCCTTCACCTGAAATACCGCGAAGGTAAAGCTGCCTGTGATTGACTAGCTGGCTGATGGATACCTTCTCATTGAGAAGAAGAGCAGATTCCGGGTGGCATACAGCACAAAATGGCTGACTGCCAATATAGCAATACTCCAGCTCTTGAATAAGAGGGGGTGTTGTAAACATGATGCCAATTTCGGCTTGTCTATTTACAACTAGTTCGGCGATGTCGGAACATGGTACAGATAGAAGTTCAATTTGTGTCTTGGGAAACTGTCGGGAAAACGCACCCAGAATGCTGGAGAGTTTATGGGTAAACAATGCGTTATCGAATGCCAAACGTAGGTTCGGTTCTTCTTCATTTTGAATTGCCTTAACCACGCTATCAAGCTCACCGGTCAGCGCAAGAACCGATTTGGCGTAGGCATAAATTCGCTTGCCGTCTTCCGTTAAGGTTGGTTTTCTTGTTGTTCTGTCAAACAGCTGAATCCCGATATCTATTTCCAGATTTGAAATGCCTTGGCTGACGGCTGATTGGGCTTTTCCAAGTTTTCTTGCACAGGCAGAAAACGATCCTTCTTCAGTGGACCAGACCAACATTCTAAGGTGTTCCAAATTATACATATCAGAAAATCTTATAGTTAATAACTTTGTTCAATAATAATTAAAGATACTATGAGCATCAAATCAGGTAAGGGGGTATGGGCAATATACGTATAACCTGCCTCTTTGTTTATGACTTCACAATAGTTCAGAAACTCTTTTGGAAAGAAGCTATGAAAAAAGAAACAACTCCCGAGATGTCTAAGCAAGTTGAAAGTGAAACGGAAAGTCTGTTAGCAAGGTTAGAAAGAACGAAAGCGATTTTATCATCCAGTCATAACACTAAAAGTGATTCACAAGAGGTGCTATCCGTTATGATTAAAAGCACTGGTACATTTGAGCAAAACTAAGGCAGCAATAGGTTGGATTGCCAAAATAGTCGGCGAAGTAATCAATGAATGCTCCATGTTGAATTCATTGCGATCCCCAGTCCGGGGCTGAGGCGATCATCGGCCAGCGCCTGTAAGTACCCGGGTGTATTACCCTCCTTGCAAACTCAGTCGCTTTAGCAGGCAACCTCAGTATTAACTCTCGCCTAGAAGTAGTTTAAATATGCTTGCTTTTGAAGTTTGGTATCTTTTCGAACTTGGCAACGACAACACCGGCCAATATAAACATGACGCCGGCCACCTGTGTGAGATCGGCACCATGGCTGACTGCCTCCCAGATAACACCTGTGATCAATTGTCCACCGATGACCAGCAGCGCGGTCAGTGTGGCTCCTACCCTTGTTAATACATAGCTGTTGAGTGCGACAAACAAAGCGCCGATCACACCGCCAAGCCAGGTGGCTGCCGGTGCATTGGCTAACGACCCAACCGGTACGGAGGCGGTGAAATAAACCACAACGCTGAGAAAAGTAAAGCCCACCGCATGGTTCCATAGCGAGGCGGTAAAGGCACTGGAGCCTTGGCTGAGCCTTCCATTCAGGATCCTGCAGAAGCTGATGCAATAGCCGTTTAATAGTGCGAGAAAAATTATTGTTGTCATTATTATCCCCTACCGAATAACGTCAAAAGGCAGCCAGTCGCCATGAGCCCAAGTGTTATGCCGTCAGTGAGTGTTAACGGACGCTTGGTTAAACCAAACAGGCCAAAGCCGTCACAGACAAGACCGAACAACACCTGACCCGCCATAATGAGTGCCAGTGAGCCTGATAGCCCGAGCGGACTGTTGACTGTGATTGCTGCCAGAACCACAGTAAACGCACCCGGTATGCCGCCCAGATAGGCCCAGAAAGGCGTCCCGACTTTTGGCAATATAGTTAGCTTTTTTCCAGCTAATAGAGAGGCTGTTATTAATACGAGCAAGGACGTTATCGCGCCTATGCCATGCGCAAACCATGAGGCCAGCACTGGGGAGCTGTACGCCGCAAGTTCACTGTTGATAGCTATCATGCTGGCGAGTGTTACCCCGCCTGCAAGCGCCAGAGATAAGTTAAGTGGATGAGCTTTCATGCTATTTACCAACGAGTTTCTGTTGGCGAGTAATATATTTAGTTTCCCTGTTGTTGATAACCCGTTATATTTTGAACTCTTTGTTTCTCTCAGGTTGACAGTGGTGATGGATACTTTTTCTACGATACCGGTCTTTACGGCAGTGGTTGAATTGGGCAGTTTTTCACAAGCAAGCCATAAGCTAGGGATCACCAAGTCGGCAGTGAGCAAGCGAATTAGTGCGCTGGAGGCCCACCTTGGCGTCAAACTTATTCAGCGTACAACGCGCAAGCTCAACCTGACTGAAGCCGGAGAGCAATACTACAGCTATATCCAGAAGGCCAAGGTGCTGGTCAATGAAGGCGAGGATGCGATCAGCAGCCTTCAGGGCTCGCCGAAAGGGCATTTGAAGGTCAGCATTCCCATGGTATTCGGCCAGCGTCATATAACGCCCCTGCTCGGTGAGTTCTTGCGCCGATACTCAGATATCAAACTGAGCTTGTCACTGGATGACAGGCTGGTTGATTTGGTGGAAGAAGGGGTGGACATGGTGCTGCGGATTGGAGCATTGTCGGATTCGACCCTGATAGCCCGCAAGCTGTCGCCGTGCCGCAGTGTAGTCTGCGCGTCACCGGGATACCTGGAAATAAATGGTACGCCCGAAACCCTGGCCGAGCTCAAACAGCATAACTGTTTATATTACTCCTACTTCAGGGCTGGTATGGAGTGGGTCTTTGATGGACCAAATGGCCTAGAGCGTATCAAGCCAGAGGGCAATATCCAGGTTAATAACAGCGAGGTGCTCAAGCAGCTGATGCTCGATGATGTGGGGATCGGCCAAATGCCGCTTTTTCTGGTTGAATCTGAATTAGCCTGCGGTGAGCTGGTACCTATTCTGGAGCAGTACCATCTGCCTGAGCACGGTATTTATGCGGTTTACCCGCAAAAGGCATTTATGCCGGCCAAGCTGAAGGTCTTTCTTGATTTTCTGGAGCAAAAATTGAACATGAAAAACCAAAGCTGGTAATCACAATAATAGGGTTAAGCAGACGGTAGTTGAGCTGTCTGTTTGGTGGAGTGAATAAGCATGAAAAGAGTATTAATTATTGGTAACTCTGGCTCGGGGAAGAGTTGGTTATCGTCCCGTTTGTCGTCATTATTGCAAATCAAAGAAGTCAATCTCGATAGCGTTGTCTGGGAGCCGGGAGGGTATAACCAAAAACGTTCTCAAGAATCAATAGACTTTGAGCTAGATAAGATCTCCACGCAATCGAGCTGGGTTGTCGAAGGCGTATTTGGCGCATTAGCTGAACAATTAGTCCCTATAGCCGATACACTAATCTTTTTGGATATTGAATGGGTTGTGTGCGAGCAATCGTTGTTATTGAGAGGCTCGGAGAGTTCAAAGCAATTGGATAGTGAATTGGCTGAAAAGAACTTCCAGGAGTTACTAAAGTGGGCGTCGGAATACGGTTTGCGAACATCTAAGAGTTCACATCAATATCATAGTCACCTGTTCGCAGAGTTTACGGGGAATAAAATCTATTTGTCTACCCGCGATGAGGTTAATGACTTTGTCTGTAGCCTTAAGAAAAATGTCGAGTGCCTCGAAAAACCGGCCCATTGATATTTGGCCAACAATGTAAAAAAAATTAGCATAATGGACTGAAGCAACCTGATGCTTCCTGAAGATAATAAATCTCTTTGTTAATAACGAGCTGTTGTGACCTATTGAAGCAGAGATAGTGTTTTACTGTTGTAAATCAATGTCTTGTTATGTATCGGCTTATGTGTGAGATTCTCTGTTGTAATAATTATTCAGAACCAATAACTAATAATCCGCATCTTTGTTTGTGATTAATTTTATTGATTGGCTGAATTGTTGATATTCTATTTTGCAGGATTATCTTACAATAATGTATTGTTTTGTTAACACCTTGATTTAAAGATACATTCTAGTTCATTAAAACTCTCTGACTCATCGCAAACTCTGTGTAAGGCTTTGAAAAAAAAGATCAATATCAAGTACTTTCGAAAAAGCTCTCGTTCGCAGTCAGCGTATTCCAGCTTGGTTGGCAAGAAGCTGCTTACGATTGCCTTCATTACATAAAGGACTAGATAATGATCACACAATTCAGCGTTTTTCGCAGTGCGCTAAATAAAGTCGCGCTTGGTGTACTGCTGGCAGGTGTTTCTGCCACTGCTATCGGCGCGCCACATAAGCATAGTCACTCTGTTGACCTTGGTATTGTCAATCAGGATAAGCTCATCAGTATGCTCAAAGCAGGTGGGAAAATTCCGGCGGATGCCAATGAAACGGAGGCAGTAAAAGCCCTTCACCTGTATCTTGAAGCAAACCATACCCATAGCGGTGAGCCGGGAGAGTTGGCTCAGTTTGAACAAATGCGCAAAGACCGTTTGCTCCAGCTAATGACCAGCGGGCATCAGCAGGTATCGGGCCAGACACAAATGTCCGAAGAGTCTGCGGTTAGCCCGGATAACGCCTGGAACGGCCCTGTGGTTCAGGACAAAATCTTAGCTATCTTGATTGAGTTTCCTGATTACCCGGCGAATAAGGTGACGCCGGAAGAAACGTCGAATTATTACCAAGACTATACCCCAAGCCATTATCAGAACATGTTGTTTGGCCCGGATGGTTATACCGGCAGCAACGGCAAGAACCTGATTTCCATGGTGCAGTTCTATAACCAGCAAAGTGGTGGTTCCTATACCCAGATTGGAGATGTGGCTGGCTGGTACAAGGCACAGCATCCGGCGGCATTCTATGGTGCGCAGCAGGGTTCCAATAATGATGTTAATGCCCGGGCACTGGTACGTGAGGCACTGGTTGCTGCTGCTGATCCAACGGTTAACCTGGCTGACTATGACCTTGAAGACCGTTATGACCTCGACGGAGACGGCAACTATCGCGAAGCGGATGGCCTGGTGGATCACATCATGATCTTCCATTCTGGTGTCGGGCAGGAAGCCGGTGGCGGTAACCTGGGCTCTGATGCTATCTGGTCGCATCGTTGGAATCTGGGGGGCGTGTTTGCCATTGAAGGTACCCAGGCCAGCGTACCGAACTGGGGTGGGTTAATGGCAGCTTACGATTACACCATTCAGCCAATCGATGCCGCGGCGGGAGTCGCTGCACATGAGTATGGCCATGATCTGGGGCTGCCTGATGAATATGACACTGTCTATGGCAAGGATGAGTATGGCACGCCGCCAGGAGAGCCGGTTTCCTACTGGTCTATTATGTCATCCGGTTCATGGGCTGGTTTGATCCCGGGTACGGAGCCGACTGGATTTAGTCCGTGGGCGCGTCAGTTCCTGCAAAATTCCTTAGGGGGTAACTGGCTGCACGGTGCTACCATTGAGTTTGCGGATCTGGCGGCAACACCGAAACCATATGTGCTTGATCAGGCTGCAATGAAAGGGCCCAATAATGATTATTTGCGGGTCAATCTGCCACCGAAGCGCATTAACCTGATAGCGCCGATCGGCACTAATTCGTTCTACTCGGGCCGAGGTAATAACCTGAACAATGTGATGTCTTTTGCTGTTGATTTGAGTGCAGCGGCAGAGGCGGCGTTGTCGTTCAAGATCCACTACGATATCGAAGGTGATTTCGATTATGGCCGGATCCTGGTTAATGGCCAGCCTATAGCCGGCTCGATCACTACCACCAATGATCCGAATGAAATCGGATTCGGAATTGGTTTTACCGGTAAGTCCGATGGCTGGACTGATGCAACCTTCGATTTGAGCGCCTTTGCCGGACAGCAGATTGAGATCAGCGTTCAGTACATGACGGATGGCGGCCTGATCAAAAACGGTTTCTGGGTTGATAACATCACTGTCGCCGCTGACGGCCAGAATACACTGCTTCTTGATGCTGAAAGCGTGCATCCGGAAGTGACCTATGCCGGTGTCGAGGTCAATGACGGTAACTTTGACTACGAGCACTACTATCTTGTCGAGTGGCGCCAGCACAAAGGTGTCGATTTAGGGCTGAGCCGGATCAACCGTAATAATCACATCATGACGTTTGATGCCGGTATGATGGTTTGGTATGTCGATACGTCACACACTGACAACGGTGTTGCCTCGCATCCGGGCGAAGGCTGGTTAGGCGTGGTTGATGCTGACCGTAATCCGCAGATCTGGAGTGACGGCACACCTGCAACGTCGCGCTATCAGGTGCGTGATGCAGCCTTTAACAGCAAGCCGGGGCAGCAAATCAATCTTGTCGACAGGGAAGGCAGAATACTGACCGATCCATACGTTGTGGCGAATCCGATGTTTGTTGACTGGGAAGATTACTCGAACCCGCTTCGCCCTGCGACTGGGCGCTTGACGCCGCACTACGGCATTCTGTTCCAGGTGGCCGATCAGTCTGAAAACGGTGATACGGTGACGATTAACGTCTCTAAGATCTGGTAAACAACCAAGCTTCTATTGCCAAAGAAGTACAATCAAATGCCGCCCGGTCAGGGGCGGCATTTCTTACGTGATAGCAAAGGTTCTAGTTTTTTACTCACTTAAAGTGATGATAGGGAGGTCATCCCAAATCTTGGGTTCTGCACTATCGTTACCAGTGAAATTCCACGGTCCTTTTTGGGTATCTAGCGGGCGGTAGACGGCCGATAATCCGTCGATATCCCATGTTGTGACATAGATGCTGATACCGTCTAGCGAATCGGGGCGGCCAAGCGCATCACTGGCAAAATCGAGATAAATGGCTCTGTTAGCCTTATCGACCGTGACAACAGGGGCGGGTGAGACTGCTTCTCCCCATGTTTGTGAGTCTGCTCCGGTTGAATTATAAATTGAGCTTTGCCAGCCAAATATCACGGCGTTTCGGTTCCAAGTGCCAGTGGGCATTTCGGCATTAAGCTTAGGCAGAGTGGTTAAGCCCTTTTCACTTTCATCGGGCAAGCCAAGAAAAACAGAAAAGCCGACATGATCAAAGCCATTGGGCGGTAACCAGCTGTTGGTGACGTTATCCATGGTCATTTTTAAGCGAACGTTGCTGCCAACGGTATAAACCTCTGCCTTTTCAATCGAGAGTTGGTTCTTGTCTTTATTGAAAGAGGGGTCTGTGGGTAGAGAATATGAACCGTATGGTCCGCCATTTCCATCTTGGGCATCGCCTGCATCATCAATGATTTTCTCGGGTGTGTCTGCCCATGACAGATCAGAAGTAAACGCAATATCTTTTGTTCCAGTTTTCGCTTCTGGGTAGTAAATCGCAAAGCGGTGCTGTTGTTCTCCGATAGCAAAATGACGGATTGAAATAGTCGTTTTCCAATCCCCGTTAGCATCAACAGGTATGTCTTTTGCCACGGCCAAGTTACCATCGACGACCAGTTTCAACATCGCATTGGGTGTGGCTGTCCCGGTAATTTCGGTGTTTTGTGTTATTACCGTATCTTTCCAGTCGTCATTTAGCTCGACGGTTGCCTTCGGGGTTTCGGCATTACCTGCTCTGGCTGTTTTGAAATAAATCGCTGCAGATTTTGGTGCAAGTTCAAGGCTGACTTCACCATGACTATTGGTTGTGAGTGTTTCTGGTGCGGTTTGCCAGTTAGATTGAATTTTCCGTTCAAAAACCGCTCCAGCACCTTGGTCTAGATCTAGCTGGTTTAACAACATAGGGGATGAAGAGGTGTTCATGACCACGAACGCTTCATCATCATTTAGACGGCGAGTGAAACTGAATATTCCGGCTCCGGCTTTATCACTGGCGATGACTTTCAATTCACCTCGTGTTAAGACTTTGTTCTCAGTCCGAAGCTGAGCCAATGATTGTATAAATTGGTACATTTTATTGTCTGAATCGAAAGAATCGGCAAGTTGACCATCTGTACGGTAGCCGCCGTTAAACATACTGTCTCGGCTGTTGACGATGGCTTGCTCAGTACCCTGATAGATAACCGGAATACCGGGTACTGTCATCATGGTAATCAAAGCCTGCTGCATATCTTCCGGGCTAGCCTGGGACAAGAAGCGCGGCATATCATGGTTGTCGATGAAGTTAGGCATGATGTAAGGGTTAGGGAACATTTCCATCATGCGCTCTAGACGAAAGCGTAAATAATCCGTTGGTTGGCCTGAGGCAAAAACACGGGTCATGGTGGTCTGCAGAGGGAAGTTTAAAACAGACGTTAACTGAGCCGGAGAGCCACTCTCACCAATATAGGTGAGCATTTTTTCTTCACCTTCTGTCTGGTACGGTGTCGAGGCTTCAAATACTTCACCAAAGGTTAGGAAATTATCACGGCCTGTTTCTTTGGCTTGCGATAAGACGCCGTCTTCACTGTGGAAAAAGTCATTCCAGAAATCGTGATCGACAAACTTTGCGGTATCTACTCGATATGCATCTACACCAACGTCTTTGATCCATTTGCGGTAGCTTTCTTTTAGGTATTTTCTGACTTCTGGATCCGAGGTATTGAGATCATCCAAGTCAGAGAGTTGCCATGTTTTTTCTTGTATCGGATTATTGTGATCGGTAATGCTTGGTGTCCAATGATAACTACCTGTACCGTCGTCTTTGCACTGATTCTGGTTCAATGGGTATGGTAGGGGTTGGTTCGCAGGCAATGCACTTTCAATGAGACGGAAACCGGTACAAGGGTTTGAAGCATCATAATTGTACGGGTTATCGTAGGTAAAAAAGTTACCAACATGATTGGTTACAATGTCTTGAATAAGGAACATATTTCGGCTGTGTATTTCACGAGAAAGCGCTTGGTAGTCTTCTAGGTCCCCGAAATGCTCATCCACTTTCTGAAAATCACGCGCCCAGTAGCCATGATAACCGCCGTAGTTTTGTTCAGAATCCCACCATTGATTCGCCACCGGGGGAGTGATCCAGATAGAGGTTGCCCCTAAGTCCTGGATGTAGCTAAGTTGCTCGGTTACGCCTTGCAGATCACCACCGCTGAACTTCTTGTCTGATGTCGGATCATATTCATTCTTGCCTTGGTCATTATTCTGGCTATTACCATCGTTAAATCGATCGATCATCAAGAAGTAGATGATCTGGTCTTGCCAGTCAGGTGATGCAATCTGATTATCAACTGGCGCCACAGCGTTATTGTCTTTTTCGATAGCCTTACTGTCTGAGTGACAACCGGTAAGAGCAAGTGCTATCGATAATGACAAAAACTTAATACTATTCAATGAATTATGTTTTTTGTTTTTCACGTTTAAAATTCCCGTCTACAAATCTGCGTAAACAGTAATGGAAATTTAATACGATGAGAGTGTCACTTTGCGCCAATTTTTTGGTAGTGGCGTGTCATCTGACGATAATTTTGAGCTTGTTATCATTAATGTGGCTATGACAACGGTGAGTTGAATAGGTAGCCTTGTTGATAATTATCACAGCGTAGATGTTCGCCTTGCTGTGAAATGAATTCAAAATGACATTTCTGAGGGGGGGCGGTCAGAAATGTAGATAGAGACCACGATGAAAAGTGATGGTTTTGGGCCGATTTTGTCATTGCCCAGTGGTTGTTTTCTTGAGTATCAATATGGCAATGGATGGTCTCAATATCTGGCAGGCGGCATGCTAGCTGTATAACAACACGAAAACCGTTCATTTCGGGAACCACGACAAGGACTGGAACGACAATAATAGGATGACCTAACAACATAGGCTCGTCGACAAGAAAGTTGCGTTGAAGGTTATCATCGATGAATTGATTGCCGTCGACTTCGTAACATAAGCGAAAACGCAATGGGTGGGCGACAGGTAGATTTGCCGTTGACCAAAGTTCTATGCCATCAGCCAGAAAGTAATCAAAAAAGGCCGGGTATCGGCGCCAGACACCATCTCTGTCTTCACATTCTACCGCTACTTTTTTTTCAAACGCGATGTTATCAACTTCAATCCAGACTCGACCACTTTGGCCTTGTTTGCCTGTACTCGATTCGACCACGGCTGTCGCATAGTGCAACCTGATGGGGTTCTTTTGTTGGATGACTCGATTGGTTCGGCATTGCTCACGGTACACTTGGGGCGAAAATGGATACCATTTTCGAAATGCGCGGTGGAAGTTCGAAGGGTCATCATAACCGAGTTGGTTTGCGATACTGGAAACGCTAATTTGTGTATCGGCAAGCAGGCGTAAAGCGATGGATTTTTTCTCGTTATCAACCAGTGTGGTGAAGTTGATCTGTTTTTCGTGTAGGCGCCGTTGCAGTGTTCTGGGTGATAAGCCGAGATGAACGGCTAAGTCGGATAAACGTAAAGGTGAACTGATGTCATCATGGATATGTTTTTTCAATCGGCAGACCAGATCTTCTTTCTCAATACGGACGTGCTGTAGCAGCAAAAAAAACTGTTTGGCGAGAGAAAATAATTTGGGATCGGGGGTCGCATTAACCTGAATTTCTTGATGGTCAAAATGCAATAGCAGCGACTCACCGTATTCGCCGCGAATTAAAGAGTTGCGTTTGCTGGGGGTTTGCTGCCAAGTATGCGTTAAGTTAGTAAATGTGGAGATGTGCTCGAGTAAATCTTGGGTCAGGTAGTGAACCCACAAAGGTAATTCAGTGTTTGTTCGTGATTTAAAATGTAGCGATAGGCCGTCGAATCGGGAGGTTGGTTCAACATAGATTGAACGATCGTACAATGATACCGACTTGCTCCACCAAAGTAATCCTTCTTTGATTGTTGGGGCCGTTAACAGCAAGAGGTGTTGCAGGGAAAGTAATTCCTCAATGTGCCAATGATCATGGCCAATGCGAAAATAGGAACTGCCAACGGCTTGAGAAAACATTACTGAGAAAGACTTATTGGAACTCACGGCTTTTCCCTTGTCAGGATTACATGCGTGCATTTTAGCGAAACCATAACACTGAAGCATGACTTTGTTTCAATTTGTCCTGTGTCAAAGGGGGGATGAATTTAGGGCTGAGCCGAATCAAATACCGTCCATTAGAGGGCGGCATTGTATTTCTCTCAATCAAAATTTTTCTAACTTTCTATCGACTAGTGCTCCCGGCAGATGATGCTCTGGAAAGAAAGCTTAGGTTCATTATGCTATGGGGCTTTAGTGCCAAACGCTCGTTGGCAAGCGCTTGAGCCAGATCCGTCAGATTACCTCGCAGGGCGGCCTCGGTCAGCGTCCAGTCGATGATATCGCGTTGAGCATGGCTACCCCCGAAGCTATTGGCAATGTAGCGAGCTTTGTAGAGGTGATCTGCTGCGGTTTTATAATCGCCATGCCAGAATGCCTTGAAGCCCTCAATCAGCGGCAATCCGGTTTGTCGTGCCCATAGTTCCACTTCGTTTCGTGGGGTGTTTTCTTGCAGGAAGGTTGTCAGGAGCCGTTCGACTTCGTCATGTCGTCCTGCGCCCAGATAGGCCATCACGGCATGCCAGTCGTTAAAGGGGTAGAGTTTGCCATCGGCATGTTGATCCCACACCTTCGCCAGTTCCTGCCAGCGGTCTGCAACTTCACAGCCTGATAATTCCAGTCGCCATAGCAGTGCCGAGGCATCAACCATATCCAAGGCGACACTGCTGCGATCCTTGCGAACCTGTCCGTCATAAAGTGCCAGTGCGGTTTCGGGCTGTCCCAGATCCAGATGATAGAGTGCCAGATGCCACCAATTGTGAACTTTGAAAAAGTTATCATCACCGGACCAGTAGGGCTCTCGGGTTGTCATCCAGCCAATACCGTCCTGAACCCGCCCCTGCATCTCCATCACGTGGGTAACGGCATGGTGTGCCCAGCAGTCGAGGGGCTCCAGCGCAATAGCCTGTCGTCCGGTTTCTTCTGCCTTGGCATAATGGCCGCACTCTTCCAGGCCAAACGAATACATGCCGAGAACGATAGAGTAGCCAGGAGTTTCTGGCGACCAGTGCTTTAATACCCGGGCCATACGATCGCGCAGGTTCCTGGCATTTGCCCGGTAGAAGTCGATTAAATGGCCAACCTGTAAGCCAACAAGATCCTGCGGGTAAGCGGCATTATGGTGATCCAGAGCAATGGCCGCCGCGGTCCAGTTACCGCTGAGTAATTGGTTCAGGGTAGCAATATGGGAGTACTCTCTTTTGTTGAGAGAGAGCACTTTTGCTTTTTCAAGGTATTGTTGAGCCGCAGCATTAGCGGCTGGCTCTGTCGCCATAGCATAAAGATACGCATTGAGAACATAAGCCATCCCGAATCCCGGGGCCTGTTCGGTGGCATTGTCCAGCAGGGTGAAAGGGTCGCCTCGATAAAGGTTGAAGGTGGTGACAGCCTGATTGTAGAGCTCAACCGTTTCCGGTGTGGCACCTGATAAATGATTACCTTGTTGATCGGATAGCATAGCTGAACCCTCCTGAGTGATGTTTCTACTCGTCGGTGCTATTCCACAGGTTGGGATTGCTTAAGTGTAGTCGAATCGCGGCCGTGGCTATACTTACCCTAAAGATAAGGGATCGACGGATGTATCAGGCACTGTTTTTTGATATCAGTGGCGTTCTGTATGACGGGGAGCTGGTGATTCCCGGCGCTGTAGAAGCCATCGCCCGAGCACAGGCCAGTGCTCTTGAGGTGCGCTTTGTCACCAATACTTCCCGCAAAACCTGTACTCAAATATATCATGACCTGCTCGGCTTTGGCTTTTCGTTAGAACCGGCGCAGATCTTTACCGCCCCTGTGGCTGCCAAGGCATTGCTCAAGCAGCATCACTGGCGCCCTTACTGTCTGGTTCATGACAATATTCGATCTGAATTTGCCGAGCTTGACCTGCCCGATCCCAATGCCGTATTTATCAGTGATGCAGAATCAGGGTTCTGTTACGAAGCTCTGGATAAGGCATTTCAGCTATGCCATGCGGGGGCGCCGCTCATCGGTATCGGTCTGAACCGCTATTTCAAGTCAGACGGAAAGCTACACCTTGATGCCGGGCCGTTTATTCGGGCGATAGAATTTGCCGCTGCCACTGAGGCGATAATTGTTGGCAAGCCATCGGCTGACTTCTTTGCCCAGGTGGTAAGGTCGGTAGCGGCACCGGCCGACAAGGTACTGATGGTTGGTGACGACGTCTTCGGTGATGTTGAAGGGGCGCTAAATGCCGGGCTGAAGGCGTGTTTGGTAAAAACAGGCAAGTATCAGCCCAGTGACGAGCTGTTGGTCAAGGAGCCGTTCCTGTGCGTCGACTCAGTAGTCGAAGCGGTTGATTGTGCACTGCGAGTGGCATGATTTCATTCCATGACACGAGATAAAAAAATCCCATTATTAACATTGCAATTGATAAGCTCATGTTTTTTATATGATAAATAAGTTTATCCACAAAAACAGTGGGTAACTTTATGGTAAATGTCACAGCGTGTTGATGGTTTATTGAGCGTTTAAAACAAAGGCAACCTATAGCTCGCTTGTTGCAGGTAGCGCAGTATTGGCGGGTGCTCATACCATTGATGATTTATATGGCTTTTACCTATGGTGTTTTAACACTGATTTATCTCGGTGTTAACATGCAAATCATAGACTCAGGGCACTGACTTACATTGCATACTCATCACAGTTGATAAACTATGTGCCACATAAGCTTAAATATGCATATATATTGCATCTAATAATCTGTTTTATAAGTGGTTTACAGAGTGTTGCTGAAAAGGATTGCTGATGTGGGGGAGTATGGTTTGAGCTGGATCATAAATCCTTATAGTATGCGCCAAAAGCATTTTGGCATAGTTGTTGCCTTTGCTATTTTGTATAAGAAATGAAAAAAATTATAACGTTAAGGTTGCACTATGTTTAACCCTACCCGTGCTTTGAATATTCGTACGACGCTGATAACTGTCTTCGTTATTCCTACTCTTTTGCTACTCATTTTTATTGGGATACAAATTAAAAATGCCAATGAACAGCTAGTCAATGCCGAGCTTTCCCAGGAAACGGTAGAGCTATTCAACCTCTACGATAATGTCGCGCACCAGTTTGCGGTTGAGCGTGGGCTTACTGCCGGTGTGATTGCGGCGAAAGGGCAAGGCAAGCAGCGTGACGCTCTGCAAAAACAGCGTGGTGCCGCAGATGATGCCTATAATAGTTTGCTGGCATTTCGTCCTGAAACTCTGGATCCTGCCGTGGTATCGACCTTGCTGAGTGAGGTCAAGGCGCAGTTGGACAAACGACAGAATATTCGCTCTCAGGTAGACAGCCTTAACTTGGTTGATTCTCCTTTTGCGTATTACTCGAACGTGAACCGCTTGTCGCTGGATAATCTAGCGATTGTGATGTCGCTGGTGAGTAACCGTGAGCTCAAGCAAGAGCTACAAGGTTTGCTGTCCTTGCTGGTTATCAAAGAGCAGGCCGGTATGGCGCGAGGTGCGCTAAATGGCACTTTCGCAGGGAAAAAATCAACACTAGACAGATATGCGCAGATCTCAACCTACATTAAAGCGGAAAGCTATGCGCTAAGACAGGCGGAGATGTTGCTGACCGGTGAGCATCTTAAGCAGCTGCAGGAAACTACCCGTAACTCAACCTGGCAACAGGTTATGGATATCCAGCAGCAGTACCTGGCTCAGAAAAATAACCTGTCGGCGATTAATGGCCCGGAGGCATCAGCCTGGTTTGCGCTGGCAACAGAGCGCATCGGAATGGTGAAAAAGGTACGTGACAGTTTAGCGGCTGCCATCAATGACAAAGCGATTCAGGACAGCGCCGATGCCAGCATGATGCGGATGGTATATATCGCCGTGACGCTGCTGATTGTACTGCCACTGATCCTGCTGACGATTCGGGTGGTGAACAATGTGCGCCGTCGGGTCGAGAGCTTTACGGCACAGCTAGACAAGATGGCTTCCAACAAAGATTTGACTATTCGTCTGTCGGATGGAAACCGGGATGAATTTGGTGAAATTGCCCAGCATTTCGACCATCTGGCAGTGAGCCTGGGTGAAACGCTGAACAAGGCACATCAGGTGGCTAGTCAGACTGAGAAAGAAATGGTGGCGATGGTGGCTCTGGTCAATCAGGCCCACAATGCCAGCGAGCAGACTCACATGCGCTGCGATAACATTGCAACCGCAATGACAGAAATGGCCCAGACCAGCGAGCAGGTTGCGGAGATCACCGTCGATGCCCAGCGCGGAACGGATTCGGTGAAAGACAATGCCGAGGCATGCCATAAGCATAGTGAGCAGTCATTTACGTCGACGACCACATTGCTTGAGAGTGTCAACCAGACCTTCGATTGTATCGAGACGCTGGAGAAACAGATGGGCAATGTGTCGGAAATTCTCGATACCATAAATGCTATCTCCGAGCAGACCAACTTGCTGGCATTGAATGCGGCCATTGAGGCGGCACGTGCGGGTGAGCAGGGTCGTGGCTTTGCGGTTGTGGCTGACGAGGTACGTACGCTTGCCCAGCGCAGTAAGCAGTCGACAGAAGATATTCGCCAGTTGCTGAGCGGCATCGGGCAAAATGCCAAAGACTCTTTTGATAATATGCAGCAGAGCCGTGAAGCCAGCTACGAGACTCAGGAAGTCGTTTCTGATACCAAGTCACTGGTTGAAAACCTGATAGTGACGGTGAACGAGATAGCGGAATTCAATGCCAGCATTGCCACCGCTTCCAACGAGCAATCGCAGACGGCGAAAAGTGTCGATACCGATGTCGATGATCTACTGGAAATGGCCGATAACACCAAGAAGACGATTGTTGATATTCAACAGGAGATGGAGCTGGTGAAATTGCGAATGACCGAGCTGGTGGATGAGGTGAACAAATTTACCATCGACGATCCGAGTGTCGAGATTAGAAGGTAACTTGTTACTTGCTTGAACAGAGCATATTTTGAGTAAACCAACACCGGGCACTTGCCCGGTGTTTTTTTGTCTGGTGGCCTAACAGGTAGGATAGACAATGACCATGAAGTTAGTGGGTAGTTACTTAGTCAAACATTTTCCATGACTGCTGCTGGATCTTGCTGATGAACAAGCGTAGATCGCCTTCTAGCGGACGGTCTTCGTTAACCACCTCGAAGTCCTTCAGAATAGAACTCTGCATTGCCTGTAGGGCAGGGCTTAGATGACTGTCATCCAGCTCACCCTGTTGCTTGCGGATCTCCAATGCCTGGGTAGCGGCTAGCAGAGAGGCCGATGCGACTTGCTCGGTAAGTTCAAGCACCCGCAGGCAGTCGCGAGAGGCAATTGTGCCCATACTGACCTTGTCCTGGTTGTGGCACTCTGTCGAGCGCGAGAATACGCTGGCAGGCATGGTGTGCTTAAGCGCTTCGGCCGTCCATGCCGAGATGCCGATTTGTACGGCTTTGAAACCATGGTTGATTGGCTTGCGGCTGCCGGTGGCACCCGTCAGGTTGAACGGCAGACCATTGTTGAACTTGTAGTCCATCAGTTGAGCCATCTGGCGATCGAGCAGATCGGCAATATTAGCGATAGCTGTTTTGAGTGTGTCCATGGCCATCGCGATGTGGCCGCCATAGAAATGGCCGCCGTGAAGGACGCGCTCGTTATCGCCGTCGATGATCGGGTTGTCGTTCGCACTGTTGAGTTCATTTTCAATCAGCTGGCGGATCCACGGCAGGCTGTCTTGCAGGGCACCGATGACATGAGGCGCACAGCGCAGCGAGTAGCGATCCTGCAGGCGGTCGCTGTTGCGCGGTGGCTTGGCTGCTTGCAAATCAGCACGTAACCAGCTGGCAATCTGCTGCTGTCCAGGGTGAGGTTTGACGTCAAATAATGCTTCGTCAAAGTGGAAATCATTCCCCTGGATACCAACTGTAACCATAGAGGTGATACGGGTGGCTAGCTGGGCCAAATACTCGGCACGCTTGTAAGCCAGGCAGGCCAGGGCAGTCATGACCGAGGTGCCGTTCATTAATGCCAGCCCTTCTTTGGGTTTGAGCTTGATTGGGCTTAAACCGAGTTCGGCATAGACTTCTGCCGTCGGGCGGACTTCGTCTTTATAGAGTACTTCACGCTCGCCGATAAGGGCGGCGGCAAGGTAGGACAGCGGAGTCAGATCGCCGCTGGCACCGACCGAGCCTTCCTGCGGAATACGGGGTGAGATGTCATGATTGACCAAGGCCACGATCTGATTCAGCAGATCACGGCTGACGCCCGAAACGCCTTGTGAGAGTGAGCATAGACGGGTTGCCAGTACGGCGCGGGCCTGCTGGTGGTCGAGGTGTTCACCCAGACCGCAGCCATGGAAACGTGTTAAGTGGAGTGGCAGTTCGTCGACCAGCTCGGGCGGGATCGCGACGGTACAGGAGTCTCCGTAACCTGTCGTGACACCGTAGATCACTCCTTCTTCTTTTAGTAGGCGCTCAAGAAAAGCCGCTCCCCGGTCAATTTTGCTCGTAAATTCTGGCGAGCTGTTTAATGCTGCCGGTGCCCCGTTGGCAATGTCGATAACATCTTCGATAGTCAGACGATCGGCACCAAAGAGGATAGAGTCTTGAGTATGTACAGTCATGTTGATTTTCCACCTAAGTGTAAGAATATTAAGCGCTTATAGCGATATTAACGGTTAGAACATCGTATATGTTATGCGCCGGGTTGCGTATTGGTTGGGGAGTGTTTTTCGAGTCTTGTCACGGAGAAGTTTGGTTGTTTAAGTAATCAACAGGATGTTTTGGGGGAAGTTCTGGAAAAAAAAGAATAACGATGAGGAATACCGCCAGGGAGAGTGACTACCTAACGGCATTCCTGCTGCAAAGCTTATTAAGCGACCTTGGCTGCAGAGATAAATTCTGCCAGAGTGGCGACCGAGGCAAAATGCTGTCGCGCATCATTATCATCGGCATTGATGGCAATGCCGTAGCGCTTCTTGATAGCCAGCCCGAGTTCCAGCGCATCAATTGAATCCAGCCCCAGGCCGTCATTAAACAGAGGGTCGTTGGTGCCGATATCATCGACGGTAATATCTTCAAGGTTGAGTGAGTTGATGATGAGTTTCTTAAGTTCGGTATGTAGTTGTTCCATAGCCAGCTGATTCCTGATTATTTATTTAAGTTGTTGATTTAATGTGTTTCGCATTCAAATTGTGCCATAACGACTTAAATTCAAAACCGCTAGAGGCAATAAATTCGAGTCAATTAACAATGTTGATAGTCATTGCTGTATATCGTGATTTACGTAATGGATCGCTGCCAGTGCCACAGCTGTGATCCGGTCGCTATCGTCCAGGCAGATTCATTACCGACCAGTTGGCTGATCACCGTGAGTGTTTGCGGATGAATAGGGGACATGGGCGCTTTCTGGGGCTCCCAGCTTAGCTGGTAGTCGTTACCGCCAGTCAACAGTAGCCCTAAGGCATAGCCATGGTACTTGCCATGGTCAAAATCGCGGAAGGGCTCGGGGAGCGGCTCGTCAAAATCAACGACCAGTACGGTATGGCTCGGAAATTCAGCCAGGTAGGCAGCCGCTTCAATCAGGGCACTATGCAGCGTGTTCGCACCGGATGCCAGTGAGACGGCCGGAACCGGACGTTTGGCCGCAATGGTGAATAATCCGGAGGCTGTGTTATGTACTGACTGGGAAAAAATGGTCGGTGACGGGCTTTCTCCCTGCAACGTTTCCTCAATCAACGGAATTGAGCGTGTTAGTTCTCCGTGGCGGCTGGCGAAAATGATGTAGTCGATGTCCTTGTCCTGGGTAAGGCTGAGAGCCGTTTGCAGCGCCAGTTTGCTCAGGCTGCTGGTGCGGCGCCGCATCATCGGCGGGATCAGATTGGCCGGGGCGGCAGGCGGATCTTCAGGCCAGGTCATATCGAGTTCGGCCCAGGTTTTCCATTTATCGAGATCGGTCAGACCGGGCGATAGCGCTTCCCAGTCAATTAGCTTAAAAGAGATGGTGTTCATGACAATATAGCCGTTGGTTATAAAATTATGGCTATGGTTGCATATGATGTAGGGACGTTCCCAGTGATGCTGGTTATATTATGAGTCACCTCACTGTTTGTTTGTTGATTTGTTTGGCATTTTACGGGGAATAAAGTGAACCCGCCCTATTCTTCTTGCAGGTAGGGCGGGCAATTGAGAGGGTTATTATTGGTGGCGGGTATCCCACCATTGCTGTGCCTGAATGAGGGCCGATTGCTGATTAGGGCAGACCTGCATCATTTTTAGGACAATGGCCATGGTCGATACGACGGCATGGGTTCCGTAGTTGTTTTCCACCTCGCCACTCCAGACTTTCTGCAGGTACTCGCCGCTGATTTCTCCGTGTTTGCCCGAGGAACCTTCAAGAAATGTCGGCCATTCTTCCTCATAAATCTGCCCGCTTGAGACACCTGCTA
This sequence comes from Photobacterium proteolyticum, assembly GCF_001939735.1. Lineage (GTDB taxonomy): Bacteria > Pseudomonadota > Gammaproteobacteria > Enterobacterales > Vibrionaceae > Photobacterium > Photobacterium proteolyticum. Next base: position 45,917 of record NZ_MJIL01000088.1, on the reverse strand, counting down.
TCCGGCAGGCAGTACGTGGGCTGCGTTCACTCTCACCCCCCTCGCCTTTGAAGGCCACCATATTGGGATCGCCGACCAATGCTGCTGCCTGGGCATGGAGCTTTTCATAACCCTGATGGAAAATACCGTGGATAGCAAAGGTTGCTGATGATGGGTTCAGGGCGCGAGCCACCGTATTGAGCGGGGTTCGCAGGCCAACTTTGCTCCGTAGCGCCAGAAGATCGACCAGTGGCTCACAATAGGCCGACAACGGGACATAGCAGATATCATCGTGAGCTAGGATGACTTTGGCTTCTTCGGGGGTATTGGCTTGTCTGATCCCTAATGCCGGGCAGGCAGATTCTATCTGGTACTTAATCGCGTCGACTGCGGCGTGACCGTGCAACAACACCCGGACGCCGTTTTGAGCCAGTAGTTTGGCTGCCAGCAGTAGCCATGGCGGCTGGCGTCGTTTACCGGCAAAACACGGCCAGTCGAGATCGATATCGAGATCTTGCCAGTCGTCATCGATATGGTCTCGTAGCGCCTGAATATAGCCGGCGGCTTCTTCGCCAGTTTCACAACGAACACGTTGCAGCATCAGCAGAACGGCCAGCTGCAACAGATCTGCTTTCCCGTCAATGTACATAGACAGCGCTTCGCGCGCTTCTTCCTGGGTGAGCGGCCGACGGCCCTTCTCACCGCGACCGACATGTTTGATAAATTCTGAAAAGGCTGGCATTTCAATCCCTGATTTTTTGATTTATTCGAATAATAGTATACCCAAGCAACCTCAAGATGCTCGTTTCAGCGAGAATTACTTGGGTTGTGGCCGGGCCGCGCAGGCTAGGCACCGATTAGAAAATCTAGTGGTNATAATAGTATACCCAAGCAACCTCAAGATGCTCGTTTCAGCGAGAATTACTTGGGTTGTGGCCGGGCCGCGCAGGCTAGGCACCGATTAGAAAATCTAGTGGTTCTAAATTAATAATCGGTAACAACGCATAGAAGCCCCTATCTACTTAAAAGAACTGGAACTCGCCCTTTGGGAGTGAGCCAGCGAACCCATTTCTGTGTCAAATAACGTTGAAAGGGAATAGCCATTCCTACCGTCATTTTCCTTGAACTGAGTTCACTGGTCTCACTCTGAATCCTGCATCTTGAGGTAGTTTGGGTATATACCCAAACACCGCCAGGGTGCAGGTTTTGAAAGTGATATCAGTAAGTTCTGTCTAAGGTGGAAGTGAGGGATAGCCGCTTCGGCAACTTCATTTCGTCTGCTGCCAATCATCTACACTGAAAGAACTGTGCTGAATTTAGGACTGACAGAAGGTGGGCCGATGAATCTCAAACTCGTGACAATAGTAATGACCTTGCTGTTTTCTCTTCCTGCCTGGGCGGAAGGGCGTGCTGTTAGCTACAAGGTCAATGGTGAGGATTACGAAGGATATTATATTTCACCTGATGCCAAGGCCCCTCTGGTACTGCTGATACATGACTGGGACGGCCTGACCGATTACGAGGTCAAGCGGGCTCAAATGCTGGCCGAGGAAGGCTATGCGGTATTTGCCGCCGATTTGTTTGGTGCCGGGGTGAGGCCGACCAAGGTTGAGGATAAGCGTCAACATACCGGTGAACTGTATAAAGACAGGAATAAAATGCGGGAATTACTCATTGGTGCCATGACAATGGCCGACTCGCTCGGGGGCAATACTGATAATGCCGTCGCCATGGGCTACTGTTTCGGCGGGGCTGCCGTGCTGGAAATGGCCCGCTCTGGTGCCGAGATGAAAGGGTTCGTTACCTTTCACGGTGGATTGAAAACGCCCAAGGGACAGGATTACTCGAACACCAAAGGCAGCCTGCTGATCATGCATGGCGGAGCCGATCAGGCCATTCCGATGAGTGATTTTGCCGCCTTGTCCCAGGAGCTGGAAAAGACGTCGCTTGATAACGAGATGATTGTCTATAGCGGCGCACCCCATGCGTTCACCGTCTACGGCTCGGATAATTACCGCGAGAAGGCCGACTATAAGTCGTGGCAGCGTTTTCTGACCTATCTTGGTGCAGTAATTGATTGATTTATAGGTACTTGTTCTGCATGCTGTATGCCATAGAAGGAGCGTAAGATGAACAAGTACCAAGACAAAACGATACGTTGGGGGATCATTGGCTGCGGTAACGTGACCGAGGTAAAAAGTGGCCCGGCCTATCAGCAAGCCGAAGGGTTCGAGCTGGTTGCTGTAATGCGTCGCGATGAAGCGAAGGCCCGGGACTACGCCGCGCGCCATGGTGTAAAAAAATACTACACAGACGCCGAGCAGCTGATCGCCGATGACGAGGTCGATGCGGTGTATATTGCCACCCCGCCTGACAGCCATCGGTACTATGCCCAGAAGGTTGCTGCGGCAGGTAAGCCGTGCTGTATCGAAAAGCCGCTGGCACCGAGCTACGAGGATTGTCAGGCCATTGTTGCCGCCTTTGAACAGCAACAGCTTCCCTTGTTTGTGGCTTATTATCGTCGTTCCCTGCCGCGCTTTCAGCAAGTGAAGTCATGGTTAGAGGCCGGGAAAATCGGGGATATCCGCCATGTCAGCTGGCACCTGAGCAAGCCGGCCAACCCGCTCGATTTGTCCGGAGACTATAACTGGCGCACCGATGCCGCTATTGCTGCCGGCGGCTATTTCGATGATCTGGCCAGCCATGGGCTTGATCTCCTGATCTATCTGCTGGGAGAGGTACAACACGCCTCCGGATTTGCCGTTAATCAGCAGGGGCTATATTCCGCCAGTGATGCCGTAACGGGGTGCTGGGTGCATCAAAATGGCATAACGGGTTCGGGAAGCTGGAACTTTGGCTCGGCGAAGCGAGAAGATCGGGTAGAGATCATTGGCAGCCAGGGCAAAATTATGTTTTCTGTCTTTGACGAAGCCCCAGTATGTCTTGCCAACCATGAAGGTGAACAGAGCCGGTTTATCGACAACCCTAAACATATTCAGCAATACCATGTGGCAGCTATCGACAGGGATTTGCGAGAGCAGGATCGCCACCCGTCAACAGGCAAGACCGCAACCCATACTAGCTGGGTGATGGAACAGATCCTGGGCCGATAAGGGCTGAACCTTTCTGTTTGCGGCTAGTCAAAAAATTTAAACACTGTTTTTATTAAAAGGAATGGATTTATGCTGTGTGTTACTACACCGGATGTCGCCCATCGAGAGATTAAGGAAGTTTTAGGTACCGTCACTGGAAACGTGGTCCAGTCCAAGCATGTTGGTCGTGACATCATGGCGGGTTTCAAGACCATCTTCGGCGGCGAGATCCGCGGCTACACCGAGATGCTTACCGAAGCGCGCGAACAGGCATTGAGCCGGGCAATCGGGGAAGCCGAAGCCATGGGCGCCGATGCCATCGTGAATATGCGTTTCACAACCAGTGCGATTATGCAGGGCGCATCCGAAATATTGGTTTATGGTACTGCGGTGAAGTTGAAGTAGTTTATTCTCAAAATATCTGAAATAAGTCCTGCCGGACAGGCAGTAAGAAATGATTACGCACGGTTATAACGCAAAGACGTACGTTTCAAAGCCTCCATTAATCGGGGGCTTGGTTTTTTATTGTAAAGGCAAACTTTCACTCATAATCGCTTGGTCCGCAGTTCAAGTCTGCGAGGGGCCACCAGATTCCGATAAGGCTTATGGAGAAATCCGTAAGCCTTTTTTCGTTTTGGTCCTTTCCATATCCGGTCCGCAGTGACTTCCGGTAAGCTCCTTTCCATTAGCACCAGCGAAATCTATCAGCGAGTTTCCATCAGCCTGCATTTCCAGCTGCAACCCGATAGCGCATATCATAAGCCATATTCGTCTGTGTATCTGATTCCCTTACCAACTCCATACAACACCTAACCGATTCACAGTGGGCAGAAAAACAGTGAGTGGTTACCAACAATTTTATTAACCAACATCCGTTCCCTTAGGTTCAAGTTATTAATATATAGATGATTTAGTAACCTAAATGACATGGACTGAGACTAAGGACAGGAGACTCAGCCAGAAAAGCAGAACAGTATGGATGTTGAATGATGATGACCAATTACCCCGGATGGTAATTGGTCTGTTATCTCTCAAATCATTCAGTCCCTTACCTGTTAGGAACCACTCACACCGCCAGAAACAGGCATTAATCTTTAGACTGATATTAATACTCAGATCCGTGTTCTGTTCGTCAGGGGTGATTCTGAGGGCAATCAGCTATGAGTCTGGGGTGAGATTCTGCTGAGTAGATAGTGATGGGGTTAGCGGGAGATTTTCTGATGTGATTCTGTCGTCGACGACGACGGTAATAGACTTAAAATCGCAGCCAAAGACCGGAGGAAGACCGGACCGACGACAACGTCAACGAAATCACTAGAAAACTATGCTGTGAGATCCAGGTGGTGTAAGGGCTGAGCGATGGTTGCAGGGCCAGTCTAGTGTGACCGACCCAGCGACTTAGGATTTAGGTGGTTGAAGTTATTTGTTGTTAATGTTGCAATGCATGCGGAAAGGTGTAATGTACTGATACATATAGAAATTACAGGGGAATGGTGTGAGCGAAAAAATAACCAAATTGAGTCAGTATATGGAGTTCGTCGAAAACTTATCTCCAGATTTCTCTTTGTCTCGCGGACAATCAAAAAACTATCCCTTGCTCCCATCTGCACTACGTCTTGAAGATGGAAAGAGAAAATACACCAAGCGGGCAATTAACAATTTTCTGAATAACTTTAAAATTAATTCATACCAATATATGTCTAACCCATGGGATGTCAAAAATGACATAGAGTGGATGCTATATGCTCAACATTATGGTGTTCCAACAAAGTTAATGGACTTTACTACATCCCATGTGACATCTTTGCTTTTTGCAGTAGAAAAAGCATTTTCTAGTAATGATGAAAGCGATGCAGTTGTCTATTTTTTAAATCCAAATGAATTAAATAATAAGAATAAACAACAAAGCAAAATAATCACTATTGATGATAGTCTTAGCTTTAATAACGACGATCATGAAGGCCCTTTTGTTATTCAAGCTAGAAAAATAAATCCTAGAGTAAACGCACAAAAAGGGTTATTTGTTCTATTCCAAGATGATGATTGTCCTCTTGAGGATACTGTAACCGACAACATTCTGAAGAAATTAATAATCGACGGTTCGGAAAAACGAGAAATTTTATCCTCCCTTTATAGCATGGGAATAAACTTTACTCATATCTATCCAGAGTTATCTTCTGTAGCAAAAGATATTGTTACTCAACAAGATATCTTGGATTACCAAAGAGAGGAAAGATAATGTTAGATCAGTTTAGAATTAACCCAAAAAATACAAACATGTCTTTGCAGGTAATCAAAGATAGAATAGACAAAGGATATGAGTTACAAGAGTTTGAAAAAGACACTCTGAATAAGGAAGAACAATTAAAATATAATGATGCAATTATTATTGCTCCAGATTACCAGAGAGAATATCGATCATCAGCTGCAGATGAAAGCTCCCTGATTGAATCAATCTTATTAGGAATCCCCATTCCCCCTATTTTCTTAGCCAGCCAAAGAATAAAAGGGGTGCCTGTATTGAATGTAGTTGATGGTCAACATCGCTTGAGGGCATTTTATCGATATCTGACAAATGAGTTTAAACTCAAAGATCTCGGGATTTTAGAGGATGGCTATGAAGGGAAGTACTTTTCTGACTTAGAAGTTGAAGAGATGAATATTATCCAAAGTAGTGACATCTCAACAATCACATTTCGGGACTTTCCTGGAGAGAATTTTGAACTAGAAATATTTAGTCGTTATAATAGAGGAACTAAGCCATTAACTCCTCAAGAAATACGCCATGCTGTATATTCTTCTAAAGTTAACGACATGGTTAACGAGTTTTGCAAAAACCTTCTCAATGAAAAAGAAGATGAGTTTTTATTAAAGCTGAAGTCGGCTTATGCTGTTTCTAAAGAAAGATATCAAAAGAAAAAAGTTCAAGAGAGTATCTTTGTCATTCTAAGCATTCTTGAGAATGGAATAGAGCAAGATTCTAAAAAATCCCCTGAATATGCTGAAAGTTATATGAAGGAAAAGAGTTCCTTAGAAAAAGGCAAAGATGATGGATATATAAATAACGCTCTAAGTATAACTAAAAACAAATTCAATAAGTTTAATAAGATCATTGATAAATTAGGAAACTCAACAAAAAACCCATTTTCCAAAGAAATATACGGGATATCAAGCAGAGGAAATAAGTTCCAAGTCTCTATATCTATGATATTAGCTTCTGTTTTTAATGCTATAGAAGGAAAAGTGGATATTGAGTACTTAATGAAAGATGAGGTTTTTGCGAATTTTCACTCTAAAGTTAGTGAAAGTTTAGCAAACTCATATCTAGAAGATCCTAATTACAATGCATCTACAACAAATCCTGATAAAATAAAAGATCTAACAAAAGAGATCGTGGACATTTTGGATTTCTAATTTAGATTTGATATTGGCTCATTGATTATTACCAATGAGCCTTGTTTATATTTATAATTACTTTATTTTCAATTGGTTAAATTTCTCACCAGCAACCAGTAGCATTTAAGCAGAATTATTTACAAGGCCTGATAGTGTTTCAACTCTCATCTTGATCATCAATAAAGCTCACATCACGCACTAACTTGTTGGCTAAGATATCACCTAGAATAGAATCATCAAGTTTGCCTTGCGTAATACTTATAAGGTGTTTAGATAAACCAGACAAAATGTTTGCTTTCATATTTTTCTTTATTTCTTCAAAACAAATATCTGGTGTGTCTAACAAGCTATCACGATAAATGAATATCGCCCCTTTCCATTTTCCCTTAGTTAATTTTGCCCCCAGAAAACGCCCTTTTTTTCCAGTACAGTTGGGAAATGCTTTTCGATGGTAATACGCCGAATCTACTCTATATGGTTCATATCCATTATCTTCAAAAAACTCTGGTAGTAAAAAAGTTAGTTCATCGCTTTCAAGTAGGCTAAGATCGCCATTTAACTCAACTCTTAAAATATAACTATACCAAGCGTGCTCATTAGTTTCGGGGAGGTTAGTTACCTCAAAACTGACGTCCCATAATTTATCTGTCATTGGATGATTATCAACGTAAAGCCTAATTAATTTTCTAACAACAGAGCTAGGTGATTCACCATCCATTGTACAAAGAGACTTCAGTTTATTATCAAGAACATCATCAATTCTAACTCTAACAATATTTTCTTTAGCCATTTCCCTCTCCTTTCAAAGGCCACGTTTTTCATTTTGTGTCACGATGCTAACAATAAAGCCATCGTGGTTCAAATTGTATTTTGTGCCACGGGAAGCGGAGGGAATTGCGAATAATACGAAACACCAATAAAATCAAATACATACTAAATCTGTGATATTGATTATCATGGAGTAAATTATGATTAAGCTAACCAATCTTCAACAAATCTCAACCCTGCCAATCACCACCACGTTACAAGAACAAGTCAAATCCATACTCACAGCACCATTTCACGATGCAGCAGAAACCCAACAAGTATGGGATGAGCTGCAATGTGAACTCTGGTTCCTAACCTCACTTTCTGATGCATTTGCTGACGTCGTCGACGTAGAGCTACTTGAGCGTGCACTGACTTACACCGAATTCGAAGACGACCTAGATTACGGAGCAGTACTTTCCTTGAGCATCGTCGAGGACAGTGGCAAGGGAATCTACCTTCTGATGCTAAAGACATTGCTAACCGAATTACGCCAACATTTCTCAATCTCGAATGAGTAAGGGGGTCGTTATGCAATCCCGAAAATTCAAATTCAACAAGCGGCAAATTGACTCATTACCGCCGACGCCGTCGACGAGTCGAAGTCGAGAGACTGAGTACACGGACGAACTATGCTCAGGTCTCAAGCTAATTATTAATAGGCAAAACCGTAAACGCTTCTTATTTCGATATACCTATTTTGGGGTAAAGAAATCGATCCAGCTAGGTGAATTTCCTGGGCTTGATATTGCTACGGCCAGACAGATTGCCAATAACCATAAACGGGAAATAGCTCTCGGTAATGATCCCAAGGCAATTAGAGATGAAAAACGTAATGTTCTTACCTTTCAGGAATTCGCAGAACAGCATTACTTAATTTATGCCAAGGTCAATAAGCTTACAGCCCAAAGTGATGAGGGTAACCTCAAGCTGCATTTCTATCCGAAATGGGGCAAGAAAAGCATTACTGATATCGGTCAGCAGGACATTCAGAAGTTGTTGGATGGATTACTCGAAGGTAGGAAGCCAGCCACGATAAACCGTCTACGTTCCCTCGTCCTCCGTATGTTCAGATTAGCAATGGAGTGGGGATTCGTGGACAAGAATCCCGGTCAGTACATAAGGAAGCTCAAGGAAAACAATGTACGCCAAAGATTTCTCTCTCGCGCAGAGGTATCATCCTTCATCAAAGCTTGTAACGAAGAGCCTAATCGCACTTAAGCCAATGCATTGAAATTCGCTCTGCTAACGGGAATGCGTATCGGGGAAATTACCAACTCGAAATGGGACTGTCTTATCGTCGACGACGACGGCAATTGGAGCCTATTTCTGCCACACACTAAGTCCGGACTATCGAGGACTGTCCTACTCAACCATCTAGCCAAGGAAGTCATTTATGATCAACGACGATTTCAACAACCGAAGAACCCCTATATCTTTGCCGGAGATGCTCCCGGTAGACCTATCGCTCATCCAAAGAAGGCATTTGCCCGAATCAAGAAAGCAGCGGGGATTACTGACAACTTCAGAATTCATGACTTCAGGCATAGCTTTGCCTCGATCCTGATCAACAGTGGAAATGCGACTCTATATGATGTTCAGCATTTATTGGGGCATCAAAGTCCTCAAACTTCGACTCGTTACGCCCACCTTTCCAGTTCGAGGTTAAGGGAGGTCAGTGCGAATGTGGCAGAGTTGGTTGGTGACTTGAGCGTCAACTAACTCAACAGTTTTGGTACCTACATGTTATATAGGTACCATTTATGCTCTATTTGTTTTATTATTCAGCCACTTAAAATTATGGAAAACTAAGAATAACAATGAAGTATTTCGCATTGCTAGCTGTGTTCATGCTTGGGTGTACTAATCAGGCCGCCAATATAGAGAAAAGTGTTTCAGAGCTAACTCCTGAGACAAAAAATGCGATAGCAATATGTTCAAGCCAATTTTCTGATGAGCAAAAAGTTTTTTTAGAAGGGCAATACTTGGAGGAAAAAGCAAGAATCTCAGCTGGTACCAACAGTACAAGCAAAGGTCTAGTTGTTGACCAATCTAACATGACTGGTCAGGAAAAATTAGAACTTATAAAAATGTACCACACTTGCGTAAACTCCCATTTGCAAAAAAAAAAATCATGAGTTAATCATAACAAAATCATACTTGCAGCCTTGGCAACTGTTCTTTACTAACAAACCTTTAGCATTCTTATCTGTGGATGTTATGAACCTGTCAAATGAATCTATTTTAATCACATCAGCAGAGGTATCATTGGTTGATACCAATGGAAAGCTAAAACGTGAAGGGCAGCGAGGAGCTGCATTGTCTTTTCTGCCTCAAGATAATGAACCTGTTTTGATCGCTCCGGGCAAAAAAGAAACAATAAGCATTCGAATTGGCTTCCAACTGGAAGGGTTAATCCCGATTCTTGATGATATGAAGCTTGAACAGCAGCCTTATTTTCCTCCTGCTGATGAACAAGGCGACGTTAGACGAGTTCACGCATCTATGTTAGTTCACTACATGAATACCTATATAAAAGAAACGTACGGTAGTGATGCATCAATAGAGGTCAAACTATATTCTGGTGTAAAAACCAAAATTCACTCCAGAGTATTTCGGTTAGCGGAAGGTGGTGATTTGTTTGATCACTCAGGGAACATTGACTGGTCAGCTTTTTTAGGTGAATTAGCGCATATCAAACAAACTTGGCGCAAAAATTAACATTATTAGGCACCATATCCCCCCCCCACACTCTAAAATCCTAAGTCGCTGGGTCGGTCACACCAGACTGGCCCAGTAATCCCTCTCTAGCCCTTGTGCTACCTGACTTCCCTGATTTTTTCTTTTCGTGATTTCTTCGTCGTTGTCGTCGTGCCTGTCCTCTGCCGGTCTTTGGCTGCGATTTTAGGCTGATTATGTAGATTTTCTCGACGGCGACGACGGTAGATTAGTTGTCTGTCTGAGATTAATTTGGCCCAGTAATTCAACTCACCTGACACTACCACCAGAACCCTATGTGATCCGCTCTGTATCAGTCTGTCGTTAGAGTTTTGCTGATCTGAGCATGAATATCAGTCTCCGAGTTACCTGCTGAATCTGGCCGTGTGAGTGGCTGAGGTTAGGGGAGAGGTTGATTGCATTGAGAGATAACAGACCAATTACCATCTGGGGTTATTGGTCATCATCATTAAACATCCATACTGTTCTGTTTTTCTGGCTGAGTATCTCCTGGCCTTAGTCTCAGCCTTTATCATTTAGGCTACTAAACCATATTCATATTAATAACTGAACCTAATGGAACGGAATGTTGGTTATATTTTTGTTGGTTACGGTGCGGGATTTTTGTGCCGGTTTTGCTCTGATCTTGTGTGGTATGTAGTTGGTGAGAGAGTCGGGAACACAGACAAATATGGCTTGTGATATGCGCTATCGGCTTGCAGTGGGAAATACAGTGTAATGGTAATTTTCTAGTGTATTTCAGCGAACTAGATGGAAATGAGCTTGGTTAGACTAACCCGGAGACAGGATATGGAACGGCCATAAACAGAAAAGGCTTACGGATTTCTCCATAAGCCTTATCAAGAATCTGGTGGCCCCTCCCAGACTTGAACTGGGGACCAAGTGATTATGAGTCGCTAGCTGGACTGGATTACTGAACAGACCGAGCTTTCAACTTTATTTCCCATGCTTCAGTTAACTAATAACTCTCAAAATTAGCTAAGCCGTTGACTCACTTTTCCAAAAACGTGTTTGCTAGTTTCTGCTGATGTTTTACTGCACGCACTAAATCATGGTTCAGTTCCGATTCTGGCTAGTCTTGCTCTCGAAAGTCTTTAGACTTAGCAGTAGATAAGTCGTCGAGAGTTCAGTCATGGATATGACCCCACTTCAATGTCAGCAGGCCAGATTAGCAAGAGATACCCGTTATGATGGTTTGTTTTTTACTGCCGTGAAAACCACCGGTATCTATTGCCGTTCGATTTGCCCGGCTCCTGCACCGAAAGAAAAGAATGTCGAATATTTTCCGACAGCGGTTGCCGCAGCGAATGCAGGTTACCGGCCGTGTTTGCGCTGTCGTCCTGACAGTGCGCCGGGCTCGCCGGCCTGGCTGGGCAAGAATGCGACCTTAAACCGGGCACTACGTCTGATAGATGAAGGGGCGCTGGCGGAGCAACCGCTGACTCACCTTGCAGACAGGTTGGGGATCACCGAACGCTATCTCCGCCAGTTGTTTGTGGAGCAAGTTGGCCTGTCGCCTAAGTCCTACAGTTTGTATCAGCAATGCCTGCTGGCAAAAAAACTGTTGCATGATACCCGTATGCCGGTAACGGATGTGGCAATGGCGTGCGGTTTTAACAGCATTCGTCGATTCAATGATTGCTTCAAGCAGCAGTTTTCCCTGACTCCGTCCCAGATCCGCAAGCAACAAAAGCCGACGCTTGAGGAGGGGAAAGGGATCTGTCTGTCGCTTGCCTACCGCCCGCCGTATAACTGGGACTATCTGCAGCAGTTTTACGCATCACGTCTGATCCCCGGTCTGGAGTGGCTGGATGAGAAAAGCTACGGCCGGACCTTTCAATACGATGACTGTACCGGTCGCTTCACCGCAACGCATGATGAAGGGAAATCGGTATTTCATGTTGAGATACACCTCTGCGATTTGAAATACCTTCCCCGGGTGATCAAGACGATTCGCCGCTGCCTCGATTTGGATGCGGACTCGTTGTTGATAGAGCAGCAGTTGCTACAGGCTCTGGATTGCGAACAGCTTGAGATGACTGGGGTTCGCCTGCCGGGGATCTGGAGTCCGTTTGAGGCAGGGATCCGGGCGATACTCGGCCAGCAGGTGTCAGTCAAGGCGGCACGTAATCTGGTGAGTCGGTTCGTGGACTTTAATCCTCGCAATGATGGCGATTATCGTTATTTTCCCGAACCGGCCCAGGTGAGCCAGTTTGATTTGGAACAGCTTGGTATGCCACAACGCAGGCGGGATACGTTGAGGAATTTCTCGGCCTTTGCCGAAAACAATCCGCTGGATGACGCCAAAAGCTTGCTGGCCTTGCCGGGTATCGGACCGTGGACGGTGGATTATATGAGGATGCGGGGACTCAGCGAGCCTGATATCTATCTGGTCAGTGATTTGGGCATAAAGAAAGCACTGGCCGCATTATCCAACCCAATTGATGATTCACTCGCCGCCCCGTGGCGCAGTTATTTAACTTTGTATTTATGGAGCACTTTGTCATGAACAACCAACTGTTGCAGACGCCAATCGGCTGGCTGAATATCGTTGCCGATGAGTCGGCGGTGGTGGCCATTGAGTTTGATGCCAATCCGGATAGCAGCGAAACACCCAATGCTGTTTCCCGCCAATGTTGCGAGCAGTTGGTGGCGTATTTTAACGGTGAAATACAAGATTTCGACGTGCCGCTGAAAATGAATGGCACTGATTTTCAGCGCCAGGTTTGGCAGGCGCTCAACCACATCCCATATGGCGAAACGTGTTCATATGGCGATATCGCCAACCGTATCGGTAATCCCAAGGCGGTGAGGGCGGTCGGAGCTGCCAACGGTAAAAATCCGATCCCGATTATTGTTCCCTGTCACAGGGTTATAGGTAGTTCCGGTAAGCTGACCGGTTATGCCGGCGGGCTGGATTTGAAGGTCTGGTTACTGGAGCATGAAAAGTGCGGTGACTGAGGACAAAAGTCTGCCAAAAAGTAGGGATATTTTGGTGTTTGTGACTGACTACATCGACGTTGAAGTAGTGATAATTGTATCAAAAGGTGACTGGGTTAACGAATTGTTAATGCCTTGTAATTAGATCGGTAATCACTGCGTGTAGATAAAAAGATAACAATGTGGGCTGGCTGATGCCTTTAAACCAGTCATATATCTTAACGCTCGCCGGTATTGCAACAGGAAACACTGTTTCCTAAGTGCGTTGTATGTTGAGTTCGTGTTTCCTTATTGCTAATTTTTTTCGCCACAGGGAAATGTTGGTGATTAGGTAAACACAGTGCTGAATGGTGAAAAATTCTGCTGTGTTCCGCCAACAAAATATAAATACACAGGTGGAACGGAATATGATATCAAAAATTAGTTGTTATCTTGCTGTAGCGTTAACCATGTTTACTTCTTCGGCGTACGCAGCGGGGGAGCAAGTTGGAATTGATAAGGCAATCGATCACTTTTTTAGCGAATACCTCGGTTGGTTCGCGAACACTATTTTTACATCGGTGCCTGTTAATGGGGCTAACTTTCCGGTCATCGTTGGCTGGTTATTCGTAGCTGCGATTATCTTCACGCTGTATTTCGGTTTTGTGCAGTTCAAGCGTTTTGGCTTGGCGGTGAAAATCGTCAAAGGAGACTTTACTGATCCGAACAACAAGGAGCCGGGTCAGGTTTCGCATTTCCAGGCGCTGGCAACAGCACTGTCTGGTACGGTCGGTCTGGGTAACATTGCCGGTGTAGGTGCGGCGCTGGCGATTGGTGGTCCGGGTGCGACTTTCTGGATGATCTTGTGTGGTCTGTTGGGTATGGCCTCGAAGTTCTGTGAGTGTACCCTGGGTGTTAAATACCGTAACGAACTGCCAAATGGCGATGTGTCGGGTGGTCCAATGTACTACCTGAGCCGAGGTCTGAAAGAGCGTGGTTTCGGCGGTTTGGGTAAAGGCCTGGCCGTTGGCTTTGCGATTATGACCATTCTGGGCGCACTGGGCGGCGGTAACATGTTCCAGGGTAACCAGGCCAATGCCATGATTGTCCAGACGCTTGGTGTGCCGGAAGGTTATGGCTGGGTAACAGGTCTGATTATGGCGGGTATGGTGGCATCAGTAATCATTGGTGGTATGCCGTCGATTGCTCGTGTAACCGGTAAGCTGGTTCCAGCGATGGCCCTGATTTATGTTGGTATGTCGCTGATTGTTCTTGTGGCCAATGCTTCACTGATTGGCGATGCTTTCGGTCAAATTATTGAAGGTGCGTTTACAGGAGCAGGTGTAGCAGGTGGTTTCATCGGTGCGCTTATCCAGGGTATGAAACGTGCAACGTTCTCTAACGAAGCGGGTGTGGGTTCGGCAGCAATTGCGCACGCGGCGGTTAAAACCAAGGAGCCTGTAACTGAAGGTCTGGTATCGGTACTGGAACCATTCATTGATACGGTTGTGATTTGTACAATGACTGCACTGGTTATCACTATTTCGGGTATGAATAACGGTGAGCTGAGTGGTGTTACCCTGACGGCAGCGGCATTTACCCAAACGGCTGATATCTTCCAGTATGTTCTGGCTGTGGCGGTCGTGATGTTTGCCTTCTCAACCATGATTTCCTGGTCTTACTATGGTCTGAAAGCCTGGACTTACCTGTTCGGTGAAGGCAAAGGTACTGAGCTGGCCTACAAAGTCATGTTCTGTTGCTTTGTGGTTATCGGTGCCAGCGTTAGCTTCGGTGCGGTAATCGACTTCTCGGATGCGGCTATCTTCGCTATGTCTATCTTCAATATCATCGGTCTGTACTTCCTGATGCCGGTTGTGAAGAAAGAGCTACAGTCATTCATCGCCCGTGTACAGTCGGGTGAAATCAAGGATTTCAGCAAAGAAGGCGAGAAGGGCTTGGCATTCTCCAAGGAAACTGAGACAAACTAAACTCACTTAGTAATACGTCTGTATAGAACAGGCCAGCCAAAGATATTGGCTGGCCTGTTTTCTTTTACGCTTTCCTGTACGTTTATTTCCTATGAATGTCGCTAGTGCCTGTCACTGATTGATGTTTCTAGTGAGTGGCAGCGCTATGCGGTGTTTCCTGCCGAAGCTCAATGAGCTCGAACTTATCGACATCCACCAGGCCTTTTACCGTCATCTTCAGCGACGGGATCACGGGAAGGGCGAGGAAACTCATTTGAACAAACGGCTCGGCAACCTCTACGCCTATTGCTTGTGCGGCTTGCTTGAGGGCAACTATTTGCGTGGTTATTGCCTCTGAGCTGTCGAGGCTCATGATCCCGCCCAGCGGAAGCTTGAGATCGGCAGAGATTTTCCCGTCTTGCACCACACAGTAGCCTCCATCGATTGCGATCAAGTGATTGATAGCAATCGCCATGCTGTGCTCATCGGCACCAATAGCGACGATATTGTGTGAGTCATGGCCGACGCTGGTTGCAATCGCTCCTTGATTGAGGCTGAACCCTGATACCAATCCCTTGGCGGGCGGCAGTTGGTGGCCATAGCGCTCGACAACAGCCAGCTTGTTAATGCCTTCACGATCAAACTGCTTACCGTCAAAGTGACAGACGAGGTGATTGGTCAGCAGCTCGTCCTTGATGATTTCAATCACATGGTAGTCACCGGCTGTCAGGGGAATTGCCAGTTCGTCTTCTGTTACCGCTTTATGTTTCAGGGTGGGTTGCAAAGGGGGAACAGAAGCATCTAGCTTGGCCGCTACTGAATCGGCCAGGTGCAGCTCGTCGACAAATTGCCCGCCAATCACAACCCGCTGGATATCAACCTGATCGAGATTTTTGACCAGATTGATATCAGCTTTATAACCCGGAGCCAGCAGTCCCAATCGTTGTAAACCAAAGTGCCGAGCAGCTGACCAGGATGCGACCCGGTAGGCTAGGTGAGGCTTGATCTTATGATGCTGGATCAGCCGCCTAACCATGTAGTCGATATGACCTTCCTTGGCAATTTCGTGGGGGTTACGATCATCGGTACAGAGCAGGCACAATGGCGAGCTGAACTCGGTGATCAGCGGTGCCAGCGCATCAAGGTTCTTGGCTACCGATCCTTCGCGCATGATCACTGCCATGCCTTTGGCCAGCTTTTCTTTTCCCTCCTGGTAGTTGGTGGTTTCATGGCAGTTCTGGATCCCGCTGGCGACATAGGCCGACAGTTCCCGGCCGCTGAGCAAAGGACAATGCCCGTCGATATTCAACGAGTTAAATGCTTCAAGCTTATCCAACATGGTAGGACTACCATTAAGAACCGCCGGGTAATCCATGACTTCGGCCAGCCCCAATACATGCGGATGGTCGAGGTAGGCGCGCATTTCATCCAGCGTGAAGTCGCTGCCGTTGATATCCAATCCGGCAACGGCCGGTACACAGGAGCTCACCTGAACGAACATGTTCTGTCGCATCATCTCGCTGCAGCGAAGGAACCACTCGATGCCCGGTTTGCCCATTACGTTAACAAGTTCATGGGGATCACAGACGATGCTGGTGGTGCCGAGTGGCAAGGTGGTGCGCTCGAACTCGAACGGCGTCATGGTAGAGGTTTCGACATGCATGTGGCCGTCGATAAATCCCGGTACGGCAATTTGACCCTTGCAGTCGACGGTCCGTGTGGCCGTTAGTTCCTCAGCCTCAGGACCGATAGCGGCAATATAGCCTTGATCGATCACAATGGGGCCGGGAGATACTTCACCGTTGACGAGATCAAGTACCGAGATATTGGTCAGCTTGAGATCGGCGGTTTGCTCTTTGCGTAATACGGCCAGCAGGTGAACAAGCTGTTCCCGGTCAAGTTGCTGGGTATGTTTGTGTTGGAGGTTTGACATCCTTTTATTCCTGATTAATGACCGTCGACAAAGACAAATTTGATGATGAATAGCAGGGCGACAATAGCGACGCCGGGGTGGATTTCACGCCAGCGGTTGGTACCTGCTTTCATAACGCAGTAGGTGATAAAGCCGGTCGCGATCCCTTCTGTGATCGAAAAACTAAACGGCATCATGACGGTGGTGATAAAGGCCGGGGCGGCTTCGGTCATATCAGTCCAGTTAATTTTGGCCAGTCCGGAGGACATCAGGATCCCGACATAGATGAGTGCGCCGGCCACGGCGTATCCCGGCACCATTGCCGCGAGCGGGGAGAAGAAGATCACCACAATGAAGAGCAGTCCGGCCACAATGGCCGTCAGTCCGGTGCGGCCACCAACGGCAACCCCGGCAGAGCTTTCGATATAGGCTGTCACGGTGGAGGTGCCCATATAAGCGCCGGTGACAGAGGTGATGGAATCTGTCATCAGGGCTTGTTTCATGCGCGGGAAACGGCCACGTTCGTCGGTAATACCGCACTTTTCGGTAACGCCAATCATGGTGCCCGAGCTGTCGAACAGGCTGACTAGAGCGAAGGAGAAAATCACGCCGGCCAGGGCGATATCAAACGAGCCTGCCAGATCGAGCTGGCCGAAGGTGCTCTCAATGCTTGGCGGCATAGAGATGATACCTGTGTATTCGACATCTCCCATCAGGGCGGCAATGGAGGTGACGACCACAATAGAGATCAGTACTGCGGCATGAATGTTACGTGAAGATAGGATCACAATGATAAAGAAGCCGAGGGCGCCCAGCACGCACTGCATTGAGCTCAGATCGCCGACAGTGATCATGGTAGCCGGGCTGGCAACGACAATACCGGCATTGCTCAGGCCGACGAGTGCTATCAGCAGGCCGATACCGCTCGGGATCCCTATGCGCAGGCAGGTGGGAATGTTGCTGAGGATCCAGGAGCGGATACCAAGTGCAGACATCAGGGTGAAGCAGACCGCGCCCCAGAAGATGGTTCCCATCCCGACCTGCCAGCTGATGCCCATGCCGACGACGACCGAGAAGGCGAAGAAGGCATTGAGCCCCATGGCGGGAGCCAGGGCAATGGGGAGGTTGGCAATCAGGCCCATGGCAATACAGCCAATGGCACTGATCATGCAGGTCACGACAAAGACCCCGCTGGGATCCATTCCAGCGGCAGACAGTATCTGCGGGTTAACAAACACAATGTACACCATGGTCATAAAGGTAGTGATACCTGCAATAACCTCGGTTGACGCCGTTGTGTTATGGGCGGCAAGTTTAAAATAACGCTCGAGGAAACCCTGCTGGGGCTCGGGCTGAGATTGAGTCAGCGAGTCTTTGGGGAGATCGCTGATGGGGGCACTGTTTTCATTGCTCGGTGTAGTCATAAATGATTCCTTTTCCGTCTTCCATCCAGTAGATGAGCGCCTGTTGTAACCATCTTGTCCCGAGGTGTTGCTAATCGATTGTGCTGCCTTTCTTTTGTTCTGTAGGGAGTTCACAGCCCTAAGGGACTGATTCCAAGGCGCTGACGACTTATGATTTTTGGGTTGTATGTTTTTTGCTCAGTTTCATTCTAAGGAAACAAGAGGGGATATGAGGTTGATGCAGGTCTCATTAGGCCGGGTAAATTATTCCGCAAAGGCTGGCTTTTGATGAATACGAAAATAGCAACATTGATGTGTGTCAAATTCTCTAGAAGAATTGGGTACTTAATACTGGAAGTTTGAACAGCCCCTTAGTTTTAGGATTGTTAGTTAAGGTCTAATTATAGTAGTGCCTGAAATTTGAGTGGAAACGTAACAACATGAATGCCTTAACCAAATCCCGTGGTCGTCCGAAGCAAGAAACCGAGCTGCCCAGTAGCCAGCAGGTTATTCTTGATGTAGCCAGGCGTTTGTTTATGAAGCATTCCTATAACAAGGTCACTACGCGGAGAATCGCAGAGGAAGCTGGGGTAGATGTCGCCTTAATCAGCTATTATTTTGAGAATAAGGCCGGACTGTACAAAGCGGTGTTTGACGATATCTACGCCCCGTTTTTTGAAAAACTGGACCAGCTCAAGAAAGCCTCTTCAAACCGGAATACGATTGAAGAGCTGTTTATGACAATCTTTTATCTGGATATCGAGTATCCGGAGCTGCTGGGTATCATCTATAAAACGCTGGTGCTTAATGAAGGACCGCGCCGGAGCTATATTGATGAATCTATCCTGTCCTATACCGATGCTTTTCATATCAAGATATTTACGACTTTGCAGGAAAAAGGCTTTATTGATCCCAGCCTGGATGTCTCCTTGTTAAAAGACAGCTTCAATGCGCTGGTGATGATGCCTTTTTTCTTCTATCCGCTAAAAAGGGAAGGCCAATCGGAAGAAGAGACTATTGGGTATTTGGAAAGTCTGTACCGGCAAAATATCCGGTTGTTTCTTTATGGTTGCGCCGTGGATTAAGGACTACCAGTAAGGAAGGCGTATGACAACCTTAAGCCTCGCCATTAAAAAATGGTTGTTTGACCGTAACAGCATCATTTTTCTTGCCGATGTGGCTTTGTTGGTGCTGATGCTAAATACCCTGCCGTTTGAGCCTGATGTCGTACTTGGGCTCAGCTTATTAATTTTCATTGCTATTTTGTGGCTGACAGAAGCCATTCATATCAGCATTACAGCCCTATTGGTCCCTCTGATGGCTGTCGGGCTGGGGATTTTCGAGACCCCGCAAGCTCTTAGCAATTTCGCCAATCCGATCATCTTTCTTTTCCTCGGTGGCTTTGCGCTCGCGGCCGCCATGCATCGGCAAGAGCTGGACAAAGCGATTGCCGATAAAGTCTTGTTGCTGGCCAACGGACATATGGCCATTGCCGCCCTGATGTTATTCGGGGTCACGGCCGTACTCTCGATGTGGATCAGCAACACGGCAACGACGGCCATGATGCTGCCTCTGGTGCTGGGAATACTGAACAAGGTGGATGCCAAGCGAGAGCATAATACCTATGTGTTTATTCTGCTCGGGATCGCCTACTGCGCGAGTATCGGCGGTATCGCGACGATTGTCGGCAGCCCGCCCAATGCGATTGCCGCGACCGAGGTCGGATTGAGCTTTACCGAGTGGATGGCGCTGGGGTTGCCAATCACACTGGTTCTGTTGCCGATGGTGGTGGCGCTGCTCTATCTGATGCTAAAGCCAAACCTGAAGTACACGTTTGAGATCACCCATGAGCCGGTCAAGTGGGATAATGCCAAGCTGACTACTTTAGTTATCTTCGCAATTACCGTTTCCTTGTGGATTTTCAGCAAGCCGCTTAATGCTTTTTTGGGTGGCTTCAGCAAGTTTGATAGTTTGGTGGCGATGTCGGCGATTGTAATGCTGGGAGTTGCCCGGGTTGTCGAATGGAAAGATATCGATAAAACCACTGATTGGGGCGTATTGCTGCTGTTCGGGGGCGGGATCTGTTTGAGTAATATTCTTAAAGAGACCGGGACCAGTGTCTTTCTGGCTCATAGCCTGAGTGGGCTGCTTGAACAGGCAGGGTTGTTTTTCGTCTTTCTTATCGTGGTTGCTTTTGTCGTATTCCTGACAGAATTTGCCAGCAATACAGCCAGTGCTGCCCTGCTGGTACCGATATTTGCCTCTATCGCTGAGGTATTGGGAATACCTCCGGTGATTTTGGCGGCATTGATTGGTGTTGCCGCTTCCTGTGCTTTCATGTTGCCGGTGGCTACCCCTCCCAATGCGATCGTATTCGGCTCGGGTTACATCAAGCAGCGTGAGATGATGCGGGTGGGGGTGATCGTCAATATCGCCTGTATCATTGCCCTGGCCATTTTCGCCTGGCTTTTTTGGCAGTAGTTGGCGTCAATAGACAGTAAGCCAACTCATTGATAGTTGGCTTACTGAATGTTACTGCTTGTGTTTATGCCTCGCGAGCAATTTGCTGCTGTGCTCTCTTTTTAATGAGAACAGTGATTACGGCGATTAGCGCGATGATCCCGGCAAGGAACGGTAACAGCTGCATGATCTGACCGCTGCGAGTAAAGGTGATAACCAGCATGATGAGCCAGCCACTTAGCATTGGGATAAGGGTTCGGCGAACAATGTCAAAAGGTGACAAGCCCGAGATACCCGCCACGGCGATGATCACCCCGGCAATCGGGGAAATCGTACGGCCAAAGCCTGCTGATAGCTGGATAGGGAGGATCATGTCAGCCACATTGGTGCCAATTTTCTCTGCTATCTGCGGCACCATAGGCGCAAAGGAGAAGAAGGCAGCATTGCCCGAACCCATTAGGGCCGAGATGGAAAAGGTCAGTACTGCCATGAATAGCACGATTACACTGGCGGTAAAGCCGGCGCTGCTGGCCATGTGTAGCAGGGCGTCGATAGCACCGATGGATTTCAGTCCCATAGCGAAGGTTTGACCGGCGATGATCAGGGTAACAACAGTAGCGAACACTTTGCCCATATCATTGAAGATCCCTTGCAGCTTTTCGAATACCGGTTTGGCTTGCTTATGGCGAGCGTACTCACAAACGAGGCCGATAAAGATACTCAATAAAATGGCTGTAGCCATGCCCACCTTGATGGTACCCACGCCCATTTTGCTGAATGTCAGCATAAAGAACAGCGGCAGCATAGGTAGCAGCAGGTAGTAAAGCGGTGCCTCATCTTTGGTCTCGGTCTCTTGTTCTTCATTTTGAAGAGGAGCCGATTGCTCGGCATGATTTTGTCTGCGGTCGAAGTAACGCTGTACCAGCGCATGGATGGCGGCAACTGCAACAATCAGGATGCTGATCACCGGCAGCTGTTCATTGATGAAGAACTCGGTAATATCAATTCCGGCTGTTTGTGCAGCAAGAATCGAGTTACCGGAGCCCGGCCCGAATTCAATGGCACATGTGCTGGCGAGCACGGCGGCAACGGCAGCTTTGCTGCAACCGAGACGGATCAGTACCGGATAAAGCGTAGCCATCAGCAGTAGCCCCAGTCCGGTAGCACTGGAGATAAACAGTGACAGTGCCTGTCCAAGGATGAAAGCCATGGCCAGCATCAGGTAGGGTGAGTTCAGTTTCATTAAAGGTTTGGCGGCGACTTTAACCATGACCTGACTGGCACCGATGGCCGACATGAACATGGCAAAGCCACCGATTAGCATGATTTTGAGACCAAGCCCACCGGCACGGTTGCTGAAGGTATTGCGGATATATTCGAAGATATCAAAGCCGACCCAGCCAGTTGATTTTTCAACAAAGACCGCGTTGTTGGTAAAGATGGCGATGGCCATCATGGCAATACCGGTCAGAAACAGCACTGCCTGGGGGTTATAGTTTTTGAGGATCAGGCGACCGGCAAATACCAGCCCGATCAAGGCGATTAGTAAACTCATAATTAATCCTTTATTCGAAGTTACCGGTGACCAGAAGTTCGTTGTTTAGCTGTAGTGTCTGCCCCTTGGCAATCACGCCGTGCAGGCTGAAATCGTCGTTGAAGATACAGATATCGGCATCTTTCCCAGGCTGGATGCGTCCTTTGTTGATCCCGAGAGAATCGGCAACATTGGCTGTCATCATGGCGATTGCCAGCTCCGGGGCTATTCCTTGATCGATCAGTTTGGGTAGCAACAACAGGTTGCTGTCAACATTAGCTGCCGTTAGGCCTGTAAGTTCCCCGTGTGAGTTGAACTTAGGCAAACTACCGTTACCGTCGGAGCTGATGGTGATTAGATTGGCTGCAACCCCTGATTCGAGCGCCAGCTTGGCTGCCTGCTCTGGTGGCGTAAATCGGCTGCCGCCGGAGGTGATGTCGATACACCCGCCACGCAGGCCAAAACCAATGGCTTCGTCAAACAGGGCTTCTGTCCGGGCGACATGGGTCGGGGAGAAGTGGTGGATCGGCAGCCCCATATCGAGTAACTCGTTCACTAGACTAAATGGCTGAGGAAGCCCGCCCATATGAACATGCAGCAATCCCCGTTTGCCTGATAGCATGCTGGCGATACGAATATCAGAGACGATCCGTGCCAGTTCTTCGAGGGTCGGGAATGAACAACGGTGATCGGCCAATGCGATTTTCACTCCGAGCACGGCAGGAATGAAAGCAAGATCATCGCGGATCGACCCGGTAATGGTTTTGGTCGGCACCTCATAGGATCCCGTGTGCATAAATGCGCTGATGCCTTCTTCGGTCAGTGCCGCGGCTTTGGCATAGAGATCTTTGGGCGAGCGGGAGATCCCGTCAGTACCTAATACACCGACAACTGTGGTTGTTCCGGCCTGGATCAGCTTTTTCAGCGTAACTTGTGGTGTCCGGCTGGCAAACCCGGCTTCGCCACCGCCGCCGGTCAGGTGGATGTGTTGGTCTATCAGTCCCGGTGCTACGATTTTTCCCTGGCAGTCAATTATCGTGACATCATTTAAACCGCTAAGATTCAGCTCAGGCTCAATGGCGAGGATTTTTCCTTGTCCAATTAACATATCAGCTTTGCCAATATGGTGCGGGTTATAGAGATCGGTATTTTTCAGTAGGGTAAACATGATTTCCTCTTGGTATTTTATTGGATAATCGTTACTGGTAATACGCATTGAAAAGGTGTCGAAATACGTCGTAAAACAGCATTGCCTAACATTGCGTCAATCAACAAAAATGAGCATACCCCTACTTTTTCTATAAGTATTTTGATTTCCATTGCTGATTTTGAATGATAGTATTCGCTCAGATCATAGATAGGGGCGTTTGAGGGTATTTCCATGGAATTCAAGTGGTTAGATGACTTTATGAGCCTAATGGAATTGGGTAACTTCTCTGCTGCTGCAAAAGCAAGGCATGTTACCCAATCGGCGTTTAGCCGTCGGATCCAGGCATTGGAATTGTGGGTTGGAGTACCGTTATTTGACCGCACTTCCTACCCGATCACGCTGACCGAACAAGGTAAGAAGTTTGTTCCCTACGTTGAAAATCTGCTCGAAATGGTTAAAGTCACCAAGGAAGATTTCTCCCGCGAATCCCTCAAAACTGACAATACGGTGCGCATAGTTTGCCTGCATTCCTTCGCGGTGAACTTGATGCCGCGATTGTTTCGCCAGGCCGGTACGTTATTGGAAGGGCTCAATCTCGCGCTCAATCCCTCGGTGCAGGGAATTGATAACCACTTTCAGGCGCTGCTAGATAATTCTAACGATATTTTATTTGCCTATAACACCAAGGGCATGCGTCCTTCCTTTTTGCTTGAAGACAAAGTTGAACGGTGCCTGGTGTTTAAGGAAAAGATCATTCCGGTGATCTCTCCTGAGCTGCTGGAAAATCATCCCAAAGATAGCCGCTATCCTTATCTGGCTTATTCCGAGCATACTTTCTTGTTTAACGTCGTCGCTCCCCTAACCGAGAGGGTAGGGCTGCCGCTTGAGCCAGTATTTGAAACGACCTTGAGCGAGTCGCTGATTAAAATGGCTGTCAGTGGTATGGGGATCGCGTGGGCGCCGTTACATGCGATTGAGGAAGAGTTGGAGCAAGGCCTGTTGGTCCAAGCCTTCGCGGAAAGACCTGAGCTGGCTATCTCGCTGGATATTGTCTGCTACCGCTCAAAAGGGGCGAATCGCCCTGCAGTAGAGCAGTTCTGGCAAGGGATCAACGAGGTTGTCGCTCAGTCAGGTCGAGAGTGAGTTTATCTGCTTGAATAGCCGTGTATATTCGTTCAGTGCTATTTTGTCAGCGTCAATGCCGAGAGGAAGTTTGCTATTTAGATTGCACCACATGACTTGCTCAGCTTCCAGGGTCTGAATGTCACCTTCCCACTCATCAACGATGTAGTAATGAATGAGCTGGAGCTCCGCAGTCGGGTGGTACAAAGTGCACAGAAATGTATACTTAATAGGAGATAAGCCCAGTTCTTCCTGCAGCTCTCGTACAAGCGCTTGCTCTCTCGTTTCGTTGCCTTCAACATGGCCTCCGGGAATGGTGATCAGCCCCGGATCCGTGGCCTTGCTCATTGCCCGCTTCTCCAGCAATACTTTATTGCTGTCAACCAGTAAGAAAGATACGCATTCACTTACTTTCACTATTTTTTTCCTTTGTGCCTTGTATTGAGCTTTACGTGTTTTCAACTTAGTTTAAAGGATCAAAATATAAAAGGAGAGAAGAATTTAATAACAGATTTGTTAATACTATCTTATTGATAGTGATAGTACTAATCATGTCGGAAGATAATGAGGGTTATTAAAGGATGAATCTCTCGTAATTATTTATTTAAATGGTGACACCTCTCCATTTATTAATGATTGGAGTATATAAAATAGGTCAGAAAAGTAGAGCATCTACTCATTTGATAGTTTTTTAAGTTGTTATCTTTGAGAATTAATAAGTTATGAAGTCTGAACAAAGTAAAAAAAGCGAGTGGTCTCTGATAATCAAACTACTCCTAGGTATTAGTGTTGGTTCACTTATTGGGTTATTTGCCAGTGAAGACATGATGTCTATCATTGTGTCGGCAAAGTATGTACTAGGACAGTTTATATTTTTTACCGTGCCACTGGTTATTATTGCATTTATTGCTCCAGCGATTACCAAGCTTAAATACAACGCGAATAAGATGTTAGGAGCCGGGATTGGGATTGCCTATTTGTCTGCGGTAGGAGCGGCTTGTTTTGCTTATTTTGCCGGGTTGGTCATTATACCTCACCTCTCAGTGCCTAATGTTATTGATAGCTTGCATGAATTACCGGATGCCGGTTTTAAGTTATCGATACCGCCGGTGATGTCAGTGATGTCAGCATTGGTGCTGGCAATCCTTTTGGGGATCACGGCATTGGGCACAAAAGCTGAGATTATGGAAAAGGCGCTGAATGAATTTGAGAGAATGATGATGATGGCTATTAAGTCTGTCGTTATCCCGATTCTGCCTTTTTTCGTTGCTGCTACCTTTGCCGGATTGGCCTATGAGGGCACTTTGACCCAGCAGTTGCCGGTCTTTTTGAAGGTTGTTGTTCTGGCGCTGGTGGGTCATCTCATTTGGCTGACGGTGCTGTACATGATAGCAGGTATAATTTCTGGTAAAAATCCATGGGAAGTCATTAAACACTATGGCCCGGCGTATCTTACCGCGGTGGGGACTATGTCTAGTGCGGCAACGCTTCCGGTTTCTTTGAGCTGCGCAAGGAAATCTAAGGTGCTTAGCAAAGAAACGGTGGATTTTATGGTGCCCTTGGGTGGGACGATTCACCTATGTGGATCCGTGCTGACAGAAACTCTGTTCGTGATGGTAATATCGCTGATGTTATACGGTGCACTCCCTTCAGTTGGCACCATGGTTGTCTTTATTTTGTTGTTCGGGATCTTCGCTATTGGCGCACCAGGTGTACCGGGAGGAACGGTTATGGCCTCTATGGGAATTGTTGTTGGCGTTCTCGGCTTTGACCCCGCCGGTGTCGCATTGCTTATCGCGATATTTGCATTGCAGGACAGCTTTGGTACGGCGTGTAACGTGACAGGTGACGGTGCTATCACGTTAATGCTCGAAGGCCTGTTTAATAAAAATGGTGAATTGGCAGATACCGCACCGGTTCATAATACTTAATCGATACAATAATAAATAAGCGGCCGTTCGACACACGGTCGCTGTTTATGAGCGTAGTCTTTGAGAGTGTAAATACTAACAGTGCCTTTGGTAGAATATAGATTTTTGAGCAAAATACGTGTTACATCAATGATTGAACCTGGCTGCTCTTCTAAACTGGCGGAAACTATTTCACCCGTTTAGAGTATGAGCCAGACCGATATCCTACAAAAGATCGCCAGTTTTACCTCTATAGAACAGGCACTTGAGTATTTTGAAATTGATTTTGATAGCCGTTTTATCAATGAATACCGTACGCAGCTGGTGAAGCGTTTTAACGGGTACCTGTTAATTTCAAAGCCTGACGATTGGTTTTCAGCCCGCCGTGCACTTAAAAATGCCTATTGTAAGGTACAGCGAAGCCGCCTGGATCCTCATACCCGATCAGCCTGCCGAGGCTGTACGTCGTGTCAGCGTCGTTAAGAGTTATGGTATCGTGTTGAGAAATAGAATAGCTCGGAGCAGTGATTGACTGCTCTGAGCTTTTTGTATGAATAGCAACAGGTTGCTATATGATTTGATGGGGCGGTTAAAGTTACGTTGAAGCAGGGGAAATACAGTCATTAAGAAAGAGAAGTGATGTTCGTATTAAATATCCGGACCAGGCAAAAATGCCAATAAGTTTAACTGCATCTTCAAGGAAACCCAGTAGCGGTGAACTTGGGATAACATCGATGAATATACTCATGCAGAACATAATTCCGCCGATGAAAAATAGGAAATTTTCTGTTTTAGAAATGATGTTTAAGTATTTAAAGACAATATACAATCCAGAAAAAGCGTAAAAAGTATATATAATGTATTCACTGATACCAAAGTGAGGCAGTATGATATCGTGAATGAGAAATAGATCATCCAAACTTAGTAGTAATGTTAGTAAGCCTAATAATATCAAAAATTTAGGTTTAGTGTTGTCTTCGCGGGCGTGAAGTGTAGCGATACCACAAAAAATCGCTATTGCAGAAGAGCTGGCCCATATGAAAATGCCGATATTACTACCAAAACCAGTCCAAACTTCTCCGTCGAAATATGTGATTGGATCTGACATGATCTCATAGATGTAGGGTTCTCCAAGGTAATATAGAAAACAGACAAACAAAGTCGAAGGGATAAAAATAAAACCATTAACCCACATTGGTGCGAGCACGATTTTAAACTTCATAATCTCAGTTAGTTGCATATTACAATCCTTGTGAATGATCTTTCCTGTTGTGGCGATATTAATATTAGTCTGTTTTTTTAACTTATTAGCATTAACCACGAACCAGAAACACTGAGATATCCGCGTGGTCTGAGATGTAGTTTCCGTGGTTGGCAAAAATATAGTCGCTGACATTGGGGATATGTGTGGCCATGAGAATAAGGTCTGCGCCAATTTCATCAATGGCGTCAAGGAGCTTCTTGTTGAGGTCGGCAGTAGGGTCGACGCTGAAGATCGGGTGGCTCTCGGCATCAATGTTGTGGAGATCAGATTGTTCCTGAGTGAAAAGTGCGAGCTTGGCTTTGTATTCCTCGGGGTTGCGAGATATCTCCGTCGGAGCGGCCAGTGAAACACCGACAAAAACAACCTTGGAGCCATAAACTTTTGCCAGTTTGGCAACCACATCCAGTGATTTAGTAAGCTGTTCTTCATGCCTTAAGTCGACAGGAACCATAATCTTGCTAAACATAACCACCTCTTTGGCTGATATTGGATCAACATCGATAAGCCTCTTGCAAAGTGTAATGTATACGATGGAATGCGCGAATTTTCTGAGCAATGATGCCAGTCGTTTCGACTGGCATTTTTTGTTGGTGATCTGAGCCTGAACAGTTGTTGCCGTAAGGGCCAGTTAGGTGATCCCGGACATGGCAAGGGCTATGGCTATAGCAACGGCAAAGAGGGGGATGGCGATTGTGCACATAGCGATATCTTTGTAAGACTGTCGGTGTGAAAGGCCCGTTACTGCCAGCAAGGTGATAACCGCCCCGCTGTGGGGTAATGTGTCGAGTCCACCTGCGGCCATAATGGCGATGCGGTGGAAGGCTTCGAGGCTGATCCCGTGCTCTAGTGCCATGGTCTTAAACGACTCCCCGAGTGCTTCCAGTGCCAGAGCTGTTCCGCCTGAAGAAGAGCCGACTACACCGGCCAGTAAGGTGGTGGAGATAGCTACCTTGATAATCGGCGAGATGTCCATTGATACAATGCCAGCCTGCAAAACAGAAAATGCAGCCAGTGCCTTGATAACGCCGCCATAACCGACTTCGGAAGCGGTATTCATAATTGGCAGTAAGGAACCTAGTGCACCTTTTTCCAGTTGTTTTTTGGGGCTGGGGATATAGGCCCGAAACAAAATAAAGCTGGCTACGATAGCAACAGCCAGTGAAATCACTACCGGCCATATTCCGTTGATCTGGCTTTTCCCTAATGCTTTCATGGCTGGAAGGTAGTTGGCGGCAAATTCGATGAAATACCAATTGGTGAGCGCGAAGTTAAGGATAAAGATGAGCAAAATAGGGACAATGGCTAATACAAAGCCCGGTAGTTTGGTATTGTCGTTATATTGGATCTCTTTATCGGCGTCGTGAACCCCATAACCTTCACCGGCTGCATTAAGTTTTCGGGCCCGTCGGGTTAGCCATACTATGCCTAGTGTCATCATGATCACAGAGCTGATAATGCCAAGGAGCGGGGCCGCATAAATTGTTGTCCCGAAGTAGGGGATTGGCATTGTATTGATATATTGCGGCGAGCCGGGTAAGGCTGTCATTGTGAAAGTAAAGGCACCGAGAGCAATCGAGGCAGGCAGCAAGCGCTTGGGCACGTCTGCTTTTTTGTAGATGGAAACGCCAATGGGGTAAATCGCGAAGACGACAACAAATAGGGATACTCCGCCGTATACCAACAGAGCCGTCGCGCAGACAACGGCCAGTATTGCCCTGTCATTACCGAATGTGGCTGAGATGAAGTTGGCAATAGCGGTTGAAGCGCCGGATACGCCCATCACATGACCGAATATTGCACCAACTAGAAAGACCGGAAAATATAGCGCGATAAAACCAGCCATCGCTTTCATTAATATTTCTGTATAGGCGACAATGGCTGGAAAGTCACCGGAAAAAATGGTGGCTAGCATTGCCGTTAGCGGAGCGAGAACTATCACAGACACACCGCGATAGGCCAGCACCATCAATATAATTAATGATGCAAATATACCCAAAATACTTAATGTCATTATTTCCCTCGACATGTTCACGGCAAGAAAAGAAGTCCTTTTCTTGATAGATTGCTTGTTAATCAAATGTGTTCAAAACGTTATGCTAAGCGATAGGAAGGGGATGTTTTACCTTCATTTACGCATTTCAATTATGAGGATTTGGGATAAACCGGTGTCCTTTCTGCTGGGTATTTAAATTTAGGGAATATATAGAAGTGTTTATCGTAAATCTCGAAAAACTATATTGCTTAGAAAGCGGTAATTAAAATGAGTCGTTCGGTGAATATTATTGAGCAAACAAAAGATAATTAGTGATTAGTTTCTTTATAGTGATGTGTATATTTCTTTAGTTTTCATTTTATGCGATCAGAAGTATGAGTTTTGATAACTCTTTGTCGAAATTTAAAATTAATCCGTATATAAAATAGTCTATCCTGTTTGCGCAATAATCACGGTGCCTCTATGTTAGATAAGATTGTCTATTTTCTCTATGTTGTTCGTACTGGCTCGTTCAGTGTAGCTGCTCGCCAGTATGGCATTTCGGCATCAGCTGGCAGTCGCTGGATTATAGAGCTGGAAGATAATATGGGTGTCAGTCTGCTTAAGCGCTCTACCCGCAAGGTTGTGCCTACTCAGGCCGGACTGCGTCTATTTGAGCGCTTTGATAACGTAAATAGTGAAATTGAAGATATTTTTACTGAAATCCAAAATCTGGGAAATGATGATCGCGGAGTGATACGTATTGCGAGCACACCGCTGTTTGCGAAGAACTTTCTGAGTCAAATTGTCGGTGAATATCTGCTCGATCATCCTCATGTTACTTTTCGGGTAATTGAAACCGCATTCGATATGGATCATATTGATGAAATTGATTTTGCCATTCGCGCCATTGCTGTTTATCAGGGGTTTCAGGAAAAAGACAGTCTGCTGGTCAAGCGTTCTTTGCTGCGCTACCCGCTCACTGCGTGTTGTGCGCCCAGTTATATAGAAATGTTTTCTAAGCCTGAAGTGCCTGAAGACTTGAAGCGGCATAATTGCCTGTACGCCTCGACGTTGGTGGGAGGCAACAAATGGGTCTTTGAGCGAGACGGCGAATTTACTACTGTTGATATTGCTCAGACGGTCGAAGTTGAAGATAGTCAGTTTTTAAAAACGGTAGCCTTAACGGGGGGCGGTATTGCCTATCTTCCAGTTACCTTGATCAAGGAAGAGCTTGAGGATGGAAGGTTGGTGCCTGTCCTTGATGATTATATTAATAGTGATTTTGAGTTCAGCTTGTATTTTCGTCCGCGCAAGCAGATGCCCGTCCGTTGTGCAAACTTTAAAGATTATCTGATTAAGCGCGTGCGAGAAATTAGCGAAGAGCCGATGTAACCTCTCCGCTCTGTAAATTGCATCACTATTATTTCGGCCAGCCAGAAAAGTTTGTTATTTAGTTCATATTCGACGCATCAATTAGCCCGATATTGCAATTATCTTTCCGCGTATTGCCTATTTTTTCATTAATTTTGAGACCATACACTTTATCCATTATATCAATGTCGCCTTGCTAAGAGTCGATATTGCTCCCTAGATTCTGTCTCTGAAGGAAAATGCGATGAAGGCAAAAGTGTTATCGGCCCAGCAAGCGGCATCTTTGATCAATGATGGAGATAAAGTGATTTTAGGTGGGTTTATTGGCGCGGTAGTGCCGGAAGCCATTGAGAAGGCGGTTGGGGAGCGCTTTCTGTCTAGTGGACATCCCCGTAGCCTGGAGCTGTATTTTACCGCCGGACAAGGGGATGGCATTGACCGGGCGGTCAATCATTTGTCATATCCCGGGATGGTTAGCATGGCGTGTGGCGGGCATTGGGGCTTGATCCCCCGCTTGCAGAAACTGGCCAACGAGAACCTAATTGCCGGCTATAACTTCCCGCAGGGCGTGATTGCCCAACTGCTTCGTGACTCGGCTGCCGGTAAGCCGGGAACGTTATCCCATGTCGGGTTGGGAACCTATATTGATCCTCGCGGAGGCGGCGGCAAGATCAATGAAGTGACAGGCGATGATCGGGTATCGTTGATCGATATTGATGGACAGGATTATCTTTTTTATAAGCGCATTGATGCCAATGTCGCGCTGCTCAGAGGGACCACGGCAGACGAGAACGGCAATATCACCATGGAAGATGAGTGTCTGTTTCTGGAAAATCTGGCTGCGGCCCAGTTGGTTACCAACATGGGAGGCACGGTGATTGTCCAGGTTAAGAAACTCGTCAAAGTTGGAGAGCTGGATCCGCAGCAGGTACGTATCCCCGGTATTTTTGTGAATGCCGTTGTTGTTGCCGATGACGATAGTCACATGCAGACATTTGCCGAGCCAATGAACCCGGCCTATTGCGGTCGTGGTGAAGTTGTAAGTCGGGTGTCCCGGCCTCGTCCGCTTGACGTAAAAAAAATCATTGCCCGCCGGGCTGCGATGGAGCTGAGTCAGGGGGCCATCCTTAATTACGGTATCGGTGTGCCGGAAGTGATTGCTGCCGTGACCGATGAGGAGGGGATCACCGATCAAATGATTGCAACGGTAGAGCCCGGGGCGATCGGTGGCACACCTGCTGGCGGATTAAGCTTCGGGGCGGCAGCTTTCCCGGAGGCTGTGATCACTCAGGATCAGATGTTTGATTTTTATGATGGCGGTGGGATCGACCAGGCGTTTCTGGGGCTGGCCGAGTGCGACCGAAACGGGGACCTCAATGTTTCCCGCTTCGGGCCGAAAATTGCGGGTTGCGGTGGATTTATCAATATTACCCAGAACGCCAAGCAGGTGTTTTTTTGCGGGACTTTTACTGCCGGAAAGTTGAATGTCAAAACAGGAAATGGTCGGTTGCAGATAGTGCAAGAAGGGCATATTCAAAAATTTATTCGACAGGTGCAGCAGGTTACGTTTGCCGCTGATGTGGCCCGGAAGAATAGCAAAGAAGTAGTGTATATTACCGAGCGGGCCGTTTTCAGACTGGTCGAGCAGGGCCTTGAGCTTGTCGAGATTGCTCCCGGAATCGATTTGGAACGGGATATTCTGGCCCAGATGGCGTTTAGCCCGGTTATCAGCCCTGAGTTGAGGTTAATGGATGAGCGTATCTTTTGCGAGCCACCGATGGGGCTCAGTATAGAAACACTGCGTTTTAATGCGATAAAAGCAGGCTTTGCGGCCTAGTTAAAATTTGAGCAGGTGACATAACGAGTGACCTTGTGGCAAGGTGTAACCACAGTAATGCCCCCGAAAACCGAATTTGTATAGTTAGGAGTAACCCATGATTATTGAACCTGTTGTGAAAGGGGTCGTTGCACGCTCTGCGCACCCGTATGGCTGTCAGCAGGCGATCAGAAACCAGATTAATTACGTCAGCTCGGCAGAGCCGATTGTTGGCGGTCCCAAGAAAGTGCTGGTTCTCGGTGCCTCGTCCGGGTTTGGGTTGGCCTCGCGTATCGCACTGGCGTTCGGCGGCTCGAATGCTGACACTATCGGGGTTTCATTTGAACGTGGGCCAAGCGAGAAGGGGGTCGGAACGGCTGGTTGGTATAATAATATCTTTTTTCGTGAAGAGGCTGAGAAACAAGGTCTTGTTGGCAAGAACTTTGTCGGCGATGCCTTTTCGACGTCGATGAGGCAACAGGTGATTGATTATATCAAGGTGGAGTTTGGCGGCAAGCTTGATTTGGTTGTCTATAGCCTGGCAACGGGAGTGAGACCTGATCCCGAGACGGGCGAAATGTGGCGTTCGTCGATCAAGACGATCGGCGAATCGGTTACCGGCCCGACGATTAATATCGAAACCGACACCATGGAGCCGATGATCATAGATACCGCCACAGAAGAAGAGATTGAAGCTACGAAAAAGGTCATGGGCGGTGAGGACTGGGAAAGCTGGATAGATATCCTGTCGGAAGCCGGCGTACTGGCCGACGGCTGTAAAACCGTTGCCTATTCTTATATTGGGCCTGAAGCAACTTATCCGATATATCATAAAGGGACGCTAGGTAGAGCAAAAACTCACCTTCATGCCACTGGTGATTTACTGAATGACAAACTGGCCCGGATTGGCGGAGAGGCGTATGTCTCGGTTTGTAAGGCATTGGTGACTAAGGCCAGCGTCTTCATCCCGGCGTTTTCACCCTATATTCTGGCACTGTTTAAGGTGATGCAGGATAAGGGGGTGCATGAGGGATGTATTGAACAAATGCAGCGTCTGTATTCACAACGACTCTATGGGCCACATCAGCATGTTCCTGTTGATGAGAAGCGTTTGATCCGT
The DNA here is from genome assembly GCF_001939735.1 of Photobacterium proteolyticum. GTDB lineage: Bacteria > Pseudomonadota > Gammaproteobacteria > Enterobacterales > Vibrionaceae > Photobacterium > Photobacterium proteolyticum. Next base: position 11,981 of record NZ_MJIL01000088.1, on the reverse strand, counting down.
ATTGATGATTGGGAGCTGGACGACGATGTACAGCGTCAGGTAAGCCAGTTAATGGCACAGATCACCCCGGAGAACTTTACGACGGTGGGTGACTACCAAAGATACAAAACGGATTTTATGCAGTTGAATGGTTTCTGGCTTGATGGCGTTGATTATCAGGAAAGAGTTAATCTGGAGGCGCTAAAAGCGTTGACGCCATAATTTCAAAAAAGCATGTTATGACAGCCCTGCCTTTGTGCAGGGCTTTTTGTATTGGGTCGAAATATAATATAAAAAACAATTATATAGTTTACATGCCGTACAAGATCACACAATTCATTATTGCGGAATAGGGATAATCCAGCTTTATAAATTCGGTAGTATAAGTCCTGAAAAGAATAATATTTAATGACCTTGGAAGGCGCCGGATATGAACAAAAAACAATTGATTGAATTTGTGATATTCATGACCTATGCACTGTTTGCAATGTCATGGGTAGCGGGTTCGATGATGACAAAAGACATCATGGCCTACTACAACATTGAAGGTATGGCGGCAGCGACCTGGATGACCAACGCGATCACCATCGCTAAAATTATAGGTAACCTGTCGGCAGCCTGGCTGTTGGTAAAAATGGGGCCGAAAAAGGCGTTTGCATTTGCCTCTGTACTGATAGTTGCCGGCGTGGTTGGTGCGTTTGCCTCCAACTATCCGCTGTACGTTTTTTCTCGCCTGGTGATGGGGTTCGGTGGCGCATTTGCTATCGTTTATTTTAATCCTATTGTGATTAATTACTTCTCGGCCGAAGAGCGGCCAATGATTAATGGCATTAATGCTGCGGCATTTAATACTGGCAACCTGCTGGCGCTATTGCTGACAGGCTCGTTGCTGTCGACATTTCAGAGTTGGCAAAATGTGATTGTGTTGATTTCCCTGGCCAGCCTGGCTGTTCTGGTTGTATGGTGGTTCATCAGTGATGATTTCTCGCTGGTTGGCGGCACAGACAACAAGAACGAGCAGCAAACTTATACCCTGAAAGATGGTTTTAAGGAGCCCGTTAACTTCTGGTTACCGATTGCCTATTCTGGCCTGCTGTTTTGTTATATCGCGGTGTTTGCCCTGTTCCCGCTGGTGCCGAGTTTTGCTGCCGAAGCCAAATACCTGTCGTCGATCATGATCGGTGCCGGTATGGTGGGTACAGTGGCGGGAATCATGATCACCAAACGCTATCCGCTGCGTGTTCCCGTGATCCGTTATTGTGGTCTTGCCATGACGCTGTTCGCGGCCCTGATGATCAGCACAGTTAGTGCACCGGTGGCCTATGGCGCAGCCTTTATGGCCGGGTTCTTTATGTTTATGCCGATGACGGCGCTTATTACCCTGCCTCAGGAGCTGCCGGATATGAACCCTGCCCGGATCACGGTGATTTTCGGGATGTTCTGGTCAATTTCTTACATGATTGAAACTGTGCTGATGTACCTTGCGGGCGTGATTGCCGATGTATCGGGTAATATTGCCCTCTCAGCCACGTTTGCCGTGGCCTGTTCGTCGACCTTCTTCCTGGCCAGCTTCTTCTTGCCTGAAACTGGCAAGAAACCCTCGCTCACTCATCACGCAATCAGCAAAGCATAAGGAGCACGCTATGCGCCAAGTTAGCCCGAAACTACAACCGTGGCTTGATAACTTTAACCAGCAGGTAGCTGTATTAATTGAGAATGGATTCAAACCGACAGCAACGAATGCCAGAGAGGGGTTAGCGAACTTAACCCGCGCCCTGATTACCGACATCCCCAATGTTTCCTGGATACAAGATGATTTGGTATTGAGTGAGCACTATTCAGTTCCTGTTCGAATCTATCATCCTGCTCCCGAGCAGGCGTTGCCGGTACTGGTTTATTATCATGGTGGCGGCCATATGGGGGGGAGTGTCACGGTATATGATCCGATTTGTCGTAAGCTGGCCAACGCTACCGGGCATATTGTTGTTTCGGTTGATTACCGTTTGGCTCCCGAGTGCCCTTATCCGGCCGGTGTCAACGATGCCTATGGTGTCGTTAAAAATCTTTGGGCAACGCTGGATGAGCGTGCACTTAACTACCGGCGTGATTTGTCGGTTGCCGGTGACTCGGCAGGTGGTGCCCTGGTCGCGACGGTTAGCGGGCAGGCACAGTATGATGATGATGTCGTGATCCGCAAACAGGTGATGATTTATCCCAGCCTGGACTACACCATGGATTCAGGCTCGATGGAGCAAAATGCAACGGGGTATTTACTGCAAAAAGGCAAAATCGCCTGGTACTTCGACAGCTATTTTCAACATGGTGAAGACCGACGGGAGACTTCCCCCCTATACGGACGCTTTACGTTGAAGCTGCCAGAGACCTTACTGTTTACGGCTGAGTTTTGTCCGTTACGTGATGAAGGAATAAGTTACTGCGAGAAAGTCAGTGCCGAAGGGGGGAAGGTAGAGCATGTTCACTTCGATGACATGATTCATACGTTTTTGAATATGGAAGATCTGGTCAAAGAAGAGTGTGAGCAGGTGTATCAGCAGATAGCCAGATTCTTGAACGAGTAACGGTATTTCCTAAACCGGTTGGTATCTACAAGCCTCTATTTTTGATTAGCTACGGCTAACAAGAATGGAGGCTTTTTCATTTAAAGAGCAGCATCGCCAAGTTTGTGTTCGTGGAGGCCGTATGACTTTTTCGCAGCGTGATACAGCGAACAACAAGGTATTCATGAAGTGACTCGAAAATCAGCCAATCAGTTTTAATAACTTTCTGATTAGTTAATATTTTTCGCAAATGATAGAGGGTGAATTTGATAAAAACCAAGTGGCCGGGTGGTCTTAGCAATGCCCGCACCTTGTAATGTTTTTACGTTTTTTCCCTTTATTGACGTGAATAAGGAGTGTTTATGAAAAGGACACTATGCGGGCTGCTGGCCTGTAGTCTCTGGGCTGTTCCTGCCGCTGCCGAACAACCTGTGGTAGCGGGTTATTTTGCTGACTGGCAGTACGATAACGAGGCTAATCCGTACACGGTGGATGATATCCCTGCGGATAAGTTAACCCATGTGATTTACGCTTTTTTGAGTATGTGCGGTCCGCATGATGGGGCGAGTGAAAAAGTACAGAAACAGGTTGCCGGAGCTTGCCAGGGGCAGGCTCCCTTTACGGCGGTTGTGGTCGATCAGAAAGCGGCACTGGAGATTGATTTTGGCGAGGTAAGTACCGGTGTCCCTTACAAAGGACATTTTGCTCAGCTCACTGAACTGAAAAAGCAGTACCCGGATTTGAAAATTCTGCCATCGTTCGGTGGCTGGACAATGTCAGAAGCCTTTCATGCGATGGCGAAAGATACCGCCCACATTGATCACTTTGCCAAAACAGCGGTGGAGCTGATTGCCAAGTATGATTTCTTTGATGGGATAGATCTTGATTGGGAGTATCCGGGGGGCGGTGGCCTGACAACCTCGCCATGGAATCCTGATACCAAGCTGAGTGCCGAGGAGCAGGCTGCTGAGCGCGAGGCCTTCTCTTACCTGGTCAAAACGCTGCGTATAGAGCTGAACAAACTGGCGGCCAAAACTGATCGTTATTATGAGTTGTCGTCCGCCATTGGTGTTGGTAACAAGGCTGCCCAGATCGACTGGAAATCAGCCGCTCCTTACATGGATAACATGTTTGCGATGACCTACGACTTCCTTGGTGGCTGGGGGGCGCAAACTGGTCACCTGACCAACCTTCATGCAACCAAACGTAGCTGGTGGGGACAAGGTGCGGATGTTTTTATCGAGCAGATGATTGAGCTTGGTGTACCGGCTGAGAAACTGGTGCTGGGCGCAGCGTATTACGGGCGAGGTTGGGAAGGAACGGAAGGCTTTGACGGTAAGCTGCCGACCAGCAACCTGGTGTCAGAGAAAGGAGCATCCTTCGGTACCGATATCGAGGAGCCGGGCTACTTTATGTACTGGGATCTGAAACGTAACTATACCGCCGAGCAAGGCTATCAGTACGGTTATGATGAAGCCTCTGAAGCGCCATTCCTGTGGAATCCGAAGAAGCAGGTTTATATCTCGTTTGAGGATAAGCGTTCGGTGAAAGCCAAAACCGAGTGGGCCAAGGAAAAAGGGCTGGCCGGTATGTTTACCTGGGAATTGTCAGGTGATGTCGATGGTGAAATGACGGAAGTGATGTACCAGACTCTTAACGACTAACAACTACAATACGTCGCGTATTAGCAGCATGACCAAACACCAAGGTTCAGATATGACATTACAATGTCTTCTTGCCTTGGTGTTTTCTTTATCCCAGTAAATTGTTTCTTTTGCCGCCAAAGGCTGGTAGTGTCGCAGCCCTTAAAACGGCGTCTTGTACGCTAACGGTTTACTGCTGCCAGACGTTCCAGCATCACATAGGATATATCCCTTGAGCCAGACTGCTTTTTCAACCCTGAATCTGAAACCAGAATTACTTTCAAACCTGTCTTCGCTTGGCTATGAAGCGATGACGCCAATTCAGGCGCAGAGTCTGCCGTATATTCTTGCGGGTAAGGATGTGATTGCGCAGGGAAAAACTGGCTCGGGCAAAACGGCAGCGTTTGGCTTGGGACTGCTTGACCATTTGAATGTAAAACGCTTTCGTGTTCAGTCACTGGTACTGTGCCCGACACGGGAGCTGGCAGATCAGGTAGCCAAAGAGATCCGCAAATTGGCCCGTGCGATTCATAATATCAAGGTGCTGACCCTGTGTGGCGGTATGCCGTTTGGCCCGCAAATTGGTTCGCTGGAGCACGGCGCGCACATTATTGTCGGCACACCTGGACGAGTGGAAGAGCATGTTCGTAAAGGTAACCTGAATCTTGATGATCTGAACATGCTGATCCTTGATGAAGCCGACCGCATGCTAGAAATGGGCTTCCAGGATGCCCTCGATGAGATTATCGATGCTGCACCAGAGCGTCGTCAAACATTGTTGTTCAGTGCAACGTATCCAAAGCAGATCGAGTCGATTGCCAAGCGCATTATGTATAAGCCGGTGATGGCAAAGGTGGAATCAACCCATGATAACAGCAGTATCCAGCAGCACTTCTATAAGGTAGACAGCAACGAAGACAGAATGACAGGTCTTCGTCTACTGCTGTCTCAGCACCGTCCGGAGTCGGCGGTAGTGTTCTGTAATACCAAGCGTGAAGCGCAGGAAGTGGCTGATGACCTGGAACATTATGGCTTTAGTGCTATTGCCCTGCATGGGGATCTTGAGCAGCGCGAGCGCGATCAGACTCTGGTGCGTTTTGCCAACAAGAGTGCCTCCGTGCTGGTGGCAACAGACGTGGCAGCCCGTGGACTGGATATCGACGCGCTGGATGCCGTGATCAACTACCATGTTGCCCGTGATACCGAAGTGCACGTACACCGTATTGGCCGTACGGGCCGTGCTGGCAGCAAGGGAATTGCCTGCTCGTTCTTTAGCGACAAAGAGCATTACAAGATTGCCTTGCTGGAAGATTATCTGGACAAGACGATTGAAGGTGAGGAGTTGCCTCCGCTGCACCTGCTCGATCAACCCACTCACCGTCCGGCAATGGTTACCCTGCAAATTGGCGGCGGCAAGAAGCAGAAAGTCCGTCCGGGTGATATTCTGGGTGCGCTGACCGGTGACAATGGCATTGCCGGTAACCAAGTGGGCAAAATCAATGTATTTGATATGTGTGCCTATGTTGCCGTGAATCGCGAAGTGGCTCGCGTCGCATTGAAAAAACTGGAAAACGGCAAAATGAAAGGCCGTTCATTCCGGGTACGCCAGATCCGCGCCTAACGCTAAGAAGTAGCGCTAGACAACACGTAGAAAGCCCGCCTTGGCTATCCTGGGCGGGCTTTTTTTTACGGACGATATTACTTTGGAGCGTTTAACGTTGCTTTCTGGTTTTGCTGTCACAAAATCCCTGGTGGATATCCGAGAGTCAGATAGTGTAGCGTTGTTTGAACAGCAACGTATTATGATGTTGGTCGAGAAAGTTATTAATTTCTGATTAATTAATCAGTTTGCGCAGTATGCTGAGGGGAGATTGTGACAGTTCAATAACAGTTTGTGTGATCATTGAGTGGAAGAATTGGTATGGGTGCTATTGAGTCCCTGATGAAGTAGCACGCCAAAGTGGTTTTATTTTTGCTGCAGCTGAGGCAGGATAAGTGGATATACCCAAGCTCCCTTACGATGCAGGGCTTAGAGGTAGCTTGGGTATAACTAGAAAAACTACAGCCATGTAAGGTAGAGGGTAAAGATTTGGAAAGAGATGTATATCTTGTTGACTCGTTTACTTTCAACGGAAAGGGCGGAAATCCGGCGGGTGTAGTATTCGACACGGAAGGGTTGACCGAGTTACAGATGCAGCGAATAGCGGCGCAGGTTGGCTATTCGGAAACAGCGTTTGTCTTGCCAGATCCTGAGTGTGACTTTCATGTGCGCTTTTTTACTCCGACCTCGGAAGTTGACTATTGCGGTCATGCAACGCTGGCCACGTTTTCGGAACTGTTCGGCCAAGGCAAGATTGAGGCGGGGCAGTATAGTCAGCGGACCAAAGCTGGCATATTGGATGTTGTTGTTTCTCAAGACGGCCATATCGAAATGGAACAGCAACTACCTGTATTTGGCGGTGAACTGGATGTGTTTGAGGTTGCTGAAGCATTGGGCGTTCCTGCTGAAGTGATCACCAACACCGGGCTGCCGGTTGAAGTGATTTCCACCGGGCTGGCTGATGCGATTATTCCTGTGATGCCGGGAACGCTGAATGATATTGCCCCTGATAATGACATGCTGGCAGATTACTGCCGTGATAAACAGCTGGTGGGTGTTCATCTTTTCGAATTAAGCTCCTGGTCTGATTTTACTGCCCGGTGTCGAAACTTTGCTCCGCTGTTCGGGATCCCCGAAGAATCTGCAACAGGCAGCGCCAGTGGCGCATTGGCCTGTTATCTTGCCCAGCACCGTCCGTTCCTGGGGTATCAGTATGAATTCGAGCAAGGTCGCAAGATGAAGCGCACCTCGTTAATATCGGCATCGATCCAGCAAAAAGGTGGCACTATTCAGGCTGTTAAAGTGGGTGGGTATGCCAAGCATAAAGGGACTCAACGTGTAAGCCTTGCCAGTGGACTAACACTTAGAAAGATGGAAGAGAATGATCGCCGTCTTTTGTGTGAACTGGCGGTTTCCGATCATCAGTCTGACTTTGTTTTGCCGATTTCGGATACGCTTAAGAACAAGGCGCCAAATGAAGATTTTCATGTTATATGTCTTGGCGATAACGAGGCTGATAGCACTATCCTCGGCTTCTTTATTCTTGATCACTCTTTTGCAAACCACCCTGAGTTTAGCCAATTTGGTGAGTTGGGCTTGCGGGCATATTTCATTGATGTCCGTCATCAGGGGAAAGGCTTTGGGCGTCAGTCATGCCAGCTGATGGGGGATTATGTGGCCGCTCATTACCCTTCGGTTTCAAATCTAGTTCTGACTGTGAATCAACGCAATACGCCAGCTCGGGCACTCTATCTTTCTTGCGGTTTTCTGGATTCTGAATCACTGTATCTGGGCGGGCCGGCAGGGCCTCAGCATATCATGTATCTTCCTCTGGCAGCCTGAGCAACCAGGTAAGCTTTACACTGTAAACTGGCGGTTTATTACTCTCTTAAACCGCCAGATGAACTTCCGTTATAACTCTCTTCTTTTTCGATAATGCCCTTTATTCTTCCGGTTGGGCGCTATGTCTATCGTGTTTATACTGGCCTTAATGCATAAGAGTTGCGTGTCGAGGTTTCGTCTGCTCTCACTTTTATTATTCCGATCTTTATATTTTTAATAGCGTGATCGGCTAAACAATAAACAAAAGGCCAGAGATATACACTGCTTTGGTGGTATTTATTGACATAATTAGCATAAAAGGGATAAATATCATTCCATAAGTGAATATATATTCATCTTGAGACTCGTTCCTACATGGAGATGTACGATGAAAAAAATGTCTGTGACTCTGTTATCCGCTGCCGTTTTATCTGCGCTCAGCTTTAGTGCCAGCGCGTGTACTGGCCTTATCGTGGGCAAGGGGGCATCTGTTGATGGCAGCATCATGATTGCCCGTAACGAAGATTTTGGTATCAACAACTGGAATAAATATTTAGCTTATCGCCCGGCACAGGACAATGAAGCCGGTGACTGGACGTTAGGAAATGGTCTGACTGTGCCAATGCCTGCGAAATTCTATGGCTACTCTGCCATTCCTGATTGGGACGCCAACACGGTCGATGGTGACGGAAAGTTTTATGAAGAGCGCGGGATAAACGAATATAACGTTGCGATTTCAGCAACGACAAGTGCCGAGGTGAACGACAAGGCGCAAGCGGCCGATCCTTTAGTTGAAAAAGGTATCATCGAAGCCATTATACCGACGCTTATCCTGCCGCAGGTGAAAACGGCGAAGGAAGGGGTTGAGCTGTTAGGAAAATACATCGAACAGTATGGTGCCGGTGAAGGCAACAGCCTGTATATCGCTGATGTTGACGAGGCATGGCTGGTTGAGGTTGGCTCAGGGCACCACTGGATTGCGGTCAAAGTACCGGATGACAGCTACGCGATGATTGCCAACGGCTTACGTATCCATGGTGTTGATCTTGCCAGCGAGGATGTGCTGCATTCTGCCGGTCTTGTCGAGTTCGTCGAAGAGCATCAACTGCTTGAACAGGCTGACACGGCATCCTTTAACTTTGCCAAGGCCTTTGGGGTAACCGGGGATGTGTATAACATCGACCGTGAGTGGCTGGGACAAAATATGCTATCGGCATCAAATGAGCAGCCAACCCGCCAGGATCAGTATCCGTTGTTTATGAAGCCGGATCAGAAGATCTCTGTTCAGGATGTGGCGAATGTGCTTGGTGCTACCTACAAAGGCACTCAACTAGAAGCGAATGGCGAGCGTCCGATGCGCGTCGAGCGCCAGCTGGAATCGCATATTATCCAGCTACGCCAAGACATGCCGAAGGAGCTACAAGGCTTGATTTGGCAGAGTTTTGGGGTATTACCTGAGTCGGTACTTGTTCCGTTGTATTCCAGCCTGCAGGATTACCCGACACCGTATCAGACAGGAAGTGATACCTACTCGGATCAGTCGGCTTACTGGCAGTTCCGTAGCCTGACAGCGTTAGCCTCTGCGGCACCAGATAAGTACCTACCGATGCTCAAAGCTACCTGGGACAAGGAAGAAACGAAGCTGTACCAGCAGGTGAGCAGTTTGGATATGACGCTGAAATCTTTGTACCAATCAGATAAGCAAGCAGCACTGAATATGGCGTCTGACTATTCTTACGGCCAGTTGCAGCGTACCTTGACGATGGCGACAGAAATTCGCTACAAGATGATGACAGATCTGACCAAGAGTACCGAGAAGAAATACTCAGAAGAAGAATTCAAAAAGATCATGAGTTTGTAATAAAGATCTGGCTATTACAAGGCCCTCAGTGAGGTATTCACTGAGGGCTTTTTTCTGTCTTTTTTACTGTGGCAGAGTGAGTTTTGTGCACGCAAAGGAATGGTTGATCAAAAGGTGTGCGGTTGGTTGATTGAAGGGTTTACACAACCCAAAAGCTACCGTATCATTCGCCGCACTTACGGAGAGATGGCTGAGTGGTTGAAAGCACCGGTCTTGAAAACCGGCATACGTTTGTAGCGTATCTAGGGTTCAAATCCCTATCTCTCCGCCACTTTCAAAAATGAAAAAAGCCGTTGATTATCAACGGCTTTTTTCATATCTGAAGGGTGCAAAGTCAAACCACAGGGTTGACTGAGACAATGTACCTATTCAAGACCGCTAATCATAACTACTACACACGTATCTGCTTACCAAAAAAATTTCGAGATCTTGGTTTCCCATTTGATCTGAAAATTTCCTTACTCACCAAAAATCGCCAACTTGCTTCTTTCCGTAATCTTACTGTTGCCATTGAGCTCAAACAGCTTATCGAGAGCATTACCCCACAAACACATCCCGCAGACTTCAAAATAGCGGCCAATGAGCTTATCAATACTCTCAGAAGCACGTTTATCGAAGGGCTTGATGTTACATCTACTATCGTGACACCAGTCCGCCCTACAAGTTCAGAATGCTCACCTGAGCCCACAGTGTCTAAGCGATGCCCTATCGTCCCATTAAAAGATGCTCTGGCATCTTTTGTTGAGTCTAAACAGTTGCAAGAAGTAAGACCGTTAACCATCCAACAGCTAGAAGCTCGTATTAAATGTTTCATTGAAAGTACTCCCATTAATGGTGCTGCTGAAGTCACTACAGCACACGCTTTGACTTATCGTGATGAACTTCTGAAAGCTGGGCGAAGCGTAAAAACAAATAAAGAGTACCTCGCGGCATGCTCGCAGTTCTTTAAATACTTAAAGTTGATGAATTACACGCAAATCAATCCCTTCGAAGACGTAAAAATTCAAAAGAAAGCAAATAAACGTATTGATGAACAAAGAGCCAGATGGTCACTAACCGACATGAAGCGTTTTTTTCAATCACCCCATTTCGTGGAAAAAGATGAAGAGTTTCAGTGGATTTCGAAAATCTTACCCTTATCGGGACTGCGTCCTGCGGAGGCTTGTCAGCTTCAAATTACAGATATCAGACAAAAGAATGGTATTGATTACTTTTCGATTTCAGTCGATGAAGAAGGCAAGTATGTGAAAAATGCCAACAGTATCCGTGAGGTTCCAATTCATCATGTATTGATAGACAAAGGCTTTCTTGATTATGTCGAGAAAGTTAGAGCTATGGGGCGCAAACAGTTATTCAGTTACAAGCCACAAAATCAATTTGATGATTGGTCAAAGTCTTACTGTAGCAAAATTGGCAAGTATCAAACTGCTATAGGCATGAAAGCGGGTCAAAGGCCGACGGCGTATGGTTTTCGCCATACCTTTATTGATGAGCTTAAACAGCAAAATGTTCCTGAGCACGTAACAGCCCAAATCGTTGGGCATGCCAACCACAGCATGACTTATGGTCGTTATGGTAAACGGCTACCAATTGAAACGTTAGCCGAGGTAGTAAACCAAATAGACTATATGCCCTTACACTGGAAATAGTAGCTCGCACAAAGCGAGTAACTCCAAGGGGCGTTGCTCGCCTTCACAGAGATAAATGAATTACTTTTTCTAATGTCGATTTTGGTTGGTTAATCGAAAAAGTTTGCTATAAATAAGAAGTGATGAAAATCTATTTAATAACAGTCACTTAATCTTTATTTGAGTTATAAATACACACTTTTTCATAGGAAAAAGTGTGTGAGGCTGTCACTTATTCATGGCAAAAAGTGTAGTTTTTCAATTGACAAAAAAGTGGTTACATTACTTCAAGTTATGCAAGTTATCGCTTTTCATTACCCGTAGGCTACTATCGAAAGCTCAAAATTAATAACTGGTTGATAACTAGGGAAATGCTGAAAAAATTATAATAACTAGCTGATATTATTAGTACTTTCAGGTGTGACTTCTGCTTTTTCTGCTTGTAAGCTGTATGCAAAATGAAGAGCAGCAGTAAGCTGCCTAAGCGAAAACAGTTGAAATTAAACAATCAGGACACCCTTAATCTATTCATTGAAAAATATGAAGAGCAACGTAAATCTATCTGTGCTCCTTCTACTCACATTGCAGAGAAAAGCAAAGCGTCTAAGCTGAAGAAACTCTTTCGTCGACGCGCGATTCAAGACATCAACCACAGTGACATCCATGATGCCATTGGTAAGCTGCATAAACGCTATAAGAACAAAACCATCAATGAGTTCCTGACCATTCTTCGAGCAGTGTTCAGTCGAGCTCAACGCGACGGCTTAATAACGCTTAATCCCATGGATGGCATTGAAAGCATGAAAGTAGTTGCATATTCCGGAGTATTGCGACCCCTGATTCCGGGATTATCCGATCGCTCATTCCGGTTTAAACCGATCACCGATTCCG
>NZ_MJIL01000087.1 GCF_001939735.1 Photobacterium proteolyticum | reverse complement strand
TTCGGAACCGCCGTATGCGACCCACGCTTGTACGGTGGTGTGAGAGGACGGAGGCCGCGAGGCCTCCTCCTACTCGATTGTAACCCCCTCCCGGCCTCTCGCTTGGAAAGTGGGAGGAGCACCTTTTGTCGTTGTATTTACAGCGACAAAGTTGACTCCCTCCCTTGAGCGGTTAAGCGATTGTTTTCGCTAATGCTGCCTCCAAGGGAGGGCTGGGGAGGGTTGTTGTGAGGACTATTGGGTATCAACCTTGAATCCATTGTCCATTTTGAGTCAAGCGCTGGGGTTAAGCCGCGCCTGGCTTGCGCTTTGGCTGGGCATCAATGCACTGGCCGTTGACATCCTTGCTTTCCGGACCCATCAGGTATAGATACAGCGGCATAATGTCGGCAGGTGTTTTCAGTTCTGAGCTGTCTTCCGCCGGGTAGGCCTTGGCACGCATCGCCGTACGGGTCGCTCCCGGGTTGATGGCATTGACGCGGACATTGGTATTGCTCATCTCGTCAGCCAGGATCTGCATCATGCCTTCGGTGGCAAACTTGGAGATCGAGTAGGCGCCCCAGAAGGCACGACCCTGGTGACCTACCGTCGATGACGTGAAGACAATACGGCCGTCCTCGGCTTTCTTGACCAGTGGCATCAGCGATTGGGTCATCAGGAACTGGGCTTTGACATTGACCTGCATGACATCGTCGAAGGTATCTTCGCCGAGTTGATCGAACGGGCTCATCACACCGAGCAGACCGGCATTGTGCAGAACGCCATCAAGGCGGCCGAACTGGCCTTCAATAGTTTCGGCCATGTCGTCGTAGTTCTGCTTGGTTGCCCCTTGCAGGTCCAGAGGAATAATCGCAGGCTGAGCATAGCCAAGCGCTTCAATTTCGTCGTAAACGGCTTCAAGCTTGGCAACGGTACGGCCAAGCAAAATAACAGTTGCACCGTGAGCTGCATAGCTGATGGCAGCCTGACGGCCGATACCCTCACCAGCCCCTGTCACCAGAATGACACGATCTTTAAGAGAATCTGCAGCGATTTGATATTCCACGTGTAACTTCCTTATTTGTTTTTTAGTTTTCCTATTATACCCAAACCATTTCAAAATGCAGGATCTGCCCATAACCGGCTACTTCATTTTGTGGCCTAGCCGGGCTTGAACCAGTAAACCCAGTTCACAGATAGACTCTCGGCTTCTGCATTCTGTTATACCCAAATAGTCGCCTTTCTGTTCTAACCCTATAGCTAATTCCATTGTTTAATTAATACAGGCTGAACACGTTGACTGAAATACTAATCAATAAAAGGGATTTTATGAATTACCAGAAGCGATTAAGAACGGCCATACTGATATGTCCTTTGTTTTTTATTGGCTGTGGTGGAGATTCGTCTAGCACTTCAGTGGAACAAGAGAAAAGGACAATTACAGTCATTGATGGCTATCTGCAAAATGCCACTATTTGTATTGATAAAAACAACAATAAAAGGTGTGACTTAAATGAAGAAATAGCCCAAAGAACAAATGAAATGGGACAAGTCAAGATTGATCTGGCTGATGCTCAGTATCCAATAATTGCGAAGGCAATTGCAGGTATCACCACAGATAGTGATAAAGTCACGCCCTTAACTCAATCCTATGCGTTAATTGCTTCCGCAAATGCTAACTATGTAACTCCATTTTCGACGCTTGCTCATCTAGACAACTTGTCCCTGCAAGAATTCGCAGAAAAGATAGGCGTTGATTACGCTGCAATTAGTCGCGATTTTGTGGGTGATAAACAGAGTGAATCTCAAGTTGCACATCTTCTTGCAAGATCGATTACCCCATTTTTAGAAGAGCAGGTCAGTGACAATGATTCATCAAGTTTGAATGAAAGAGCTGGTGAGATCAGGACTCTTATTCATCAAAAAGAAAATGCGGGTATAGACTTGTCTGCCATTGACATAAGCTACGATACTCACTCAGGCGTCTTTTACTCGAAGCCCAAATTAACAAGTATTGAATCACATATTAGTGAGCAGGCTTTTATTTATTCGATATTCAGTAATCACTATATTGCTAATGGCCACAACTATGATGAGATCGTCTCATTTAACGACGGTACTGTAAGTTATCGAGGTAATCAGGAGCTGTATCGACTAGATGGTAACACGTTACACTATGGGAATAAGGGTTTCACATTTTTAATCATGAATGATGATTATCTTTTTAGTTTCTCCGAAGATAATAATCCTGGACTGTGGACTCAAGGTTCAACGTCACCCAAACCGGCTGTTCAGGTTGAAGATGATTTTGTTGCAGGGAAAACGTTATATCATCTGAGAGATATCAATACCTCAGACGTCACTGCTCCTCTTCCTAAACTGACAAAATTGGCGTTCGATAGCAAAGATAAAGTTGTCGTTACACCCGAAGGAGAGAGCGGCTTCACAGCCTCTTGGCAGGTCAAAGACTGGACAAACCATAATGACCAAACCTTCCGGACAATATACATTGAGTTTCCAGAAGATCAGCAAAATAGAGCCAGCTTAAAAAGTGAAAAATCGATGATATTGGAAATGGTACTTGTGTCCAATGAGATTTCGGTAGCGATAAACCACAGTAGTATTGCTCTAGTCAATGAAAATATAGTCATTAATGATGCAAATTTTGCCAGGCTGATTTACAGAAAATGGCTTAACTAGCTTCCCCCGAAAAGACACGAAATGGCACCAGTTTGATAAGCCTTTAGTGCTGTCGAACTGGCTTTTTTTATACATTCTTCAAAGTAATACGCTTGCCTGCGTTTTATTTTCCTTTCCGTTATATATGTATTATCTACCTGCAACGAAGAATCCCCGTCACGCGTTTTTTTATGCCATATGTACATTCCTTGCAGATGATAGGCGAGAGGTGATTGGTCGCGAAGTAAAAGCACTAAAAGATTGGCGGCGCTGTGTTAGGATTGAAGTATTATCTGCGTCATAGAGAAGCATTATAAGTCTATTGGCAGGTTGCAGGACTTGAGGAACACCTGCGCTGCCCATATCTCTAAGAAGATGCGAAGTGTAAGCGAATCATTGTCCCTCGTGACAATAGTAAAAATGCCAAAAATGAGGACTCAACATTGGATTTTTTGTTTGATTATGGGCTGTTCCTAGCCAAAATCGCCACAGTGGTGATTGCGATTGTCAGTATTCTTGTATTAGCGAAAGGGTTGAGCGGACGTCACGGGACGCAGAAAGGCGAGCTGGAAGTGACCGATCTGACCGAGCAGTACAAAAATACCGTTCATCAGTTAGAGTCGCATTTATTTGACAAGCCATTGCTAAAAGCCCGTGAAAAGGCAGAAAAGAAGGCGGAAAAAGAAAAAAACAAAGAGCGTCAGAGCGAGATCAAAAAAGCGGCCAAAGCCGGTGATCTTTCTCACGTTCGTGAGCCTCGTTTATTTGTTCTCGATTTTCATGGCAGCATTGATGCCCGTGAAGTATCGGCATTGCGCGAAGAGGTGACGGCGGTATTGGCTGTTGCAATGGAAGGTGATGAAGTGTTGCTGCGTCTCGAGACCGGCGGCGGTATGGTTCACGGCTACGGCCTGGCCTCTTCTCAGCTTGATCGCCTGAAAGCGGCGGGTATCAAGCTGACTATCTCGGTGGATAAGGTTGCGGCCAGCGGCGGCTATATGATGGCCTGTGTCGCCGATAAGATCATCTCGGCACCGTTTGCGGTAGTCGGCTCAATCGGGGTGATTGCCCAGTTGCCGAACTTCAACAAACTGCTGAAGAAAAACGATATTGAGTTTGAACAGATCACAGCCGGTGAGTTCAAGCGTACCTTGACGATGTTCGGTGAGAATACCGATAAAGCGCGTGAGAAGTTCCAGGCAGAAATCGAAGAAACCCACGACCTGTTCAAGAACTTCATTGAAGATCACCGTCCGGAACTTGATCTGGAGAAGGTGGCAACCGGCGAGCACTGGTTTGGCAAGCAAGCCCACGAACTCGGTCTGGTTGATGAAATTGGTACCAGTGATGACTTTATTACCCATGCCTGCAAAGATCGCGAAGTACTTCAGGTTCGCTATGTTCAGCGTAAAAAGCTGGCCGAAAAGCTGGCAGGTGCAACGGGCGAGGCTGCTGATAACCTGCTGCTGAAATGGATCAGCCGCGGTCAGCGTCCAATCGTATAAGGTCGGTCGATGAATCAGAAATGGGCATTGTTTTCGTTTCAGGGGCGGATGCGACGTCGGGATTACTGGCTATACAGCCTGCCTGTATTGTTGGTATCGCTGCCGGTACTCTTCTACAGCGCCTCTGGAAATGCCGGGAGTAATCCAGTGCTGGAAGTCCTGTCGCTGGTCATTATTGGCTTCGTATTCTGGGCTTCTGCGGCTCTGAACGTCAAGCGACTTCATGACAGAAACAAAAGTGCTTGGTGGGTTATCGTGACATTTTTGCCGTATATCGGGCCAATATTCGTCATTGTCGAGTTAGGGATCCTAGACGGAACCAAAGGGCCGAATCAATTCGGAGCGGATCCGAAAGGTCGTGGTGAGCCACCTGCCAATGGTGGCAGCGCCGGCAACAAGGATACCATGACAATTGATATCTGATTGGTGTGTTAGCTACCGTCACAGCCCCGCAAGTGCGGGGCTGTTTGTTTGGGAGAGTGCGGTAACTAGCCTTTTAGCGTGAACTCTGGTGACAGCTTGTGGGCTAGGAATTTGAACATGTTGAAAACCGCTGTGGTTTTTTCAGTCGGTAATCCGTTGTCGTCCAAGAAGTATTCGCCTTTGAACACCAGCACATCGTCTTTCTCTTCAACGGAAGTGGCTCGCATACCATCCTGATAGGATTCATGGTCCTGAATTAGCTGGTTAGCAATCATCAGTAACTCTTCGGAAGAAATGGTTTTTTTATTGCTCATGCGGTTATCTCTTGAATCGTAGCGTGATCATGTAATAGCAGCCGATGATTTCAGGGCGCTATAGATGGCCCACAGTGTATTGAAGTTAACACGATAAAACAAACCCTTACCCGGTACCGGGAATTACATCAAAATTGGTTAAAGAGTGTGTGGTCGAGGCGGAAAATCGACCAATTTATGTGAGCGACGGCAAAAATTTATGGGTTTTAATAGTCAAAGTCGGGAGGAGGTGGTAATGATTAGCGCCCTCAGCCACTTTATGGTTATAAATAAAGAGAAAGAGGCGTGGATTACAGTCAGTTTTGGGGGGCGAAATCGGCCTTAACCTGATGTTAACA
The DNA here is from genome assembly GCF_001939735.1 of Photobacterium proteolyticum. Taxonomy (GTDB): domain Bacteria; phylum Pseudomonadota; class Gammaproteobacteria; order Enterobacterales; family Vibrionaceae; genus Photobacterium; species Photobacterium proteolyticum. The sequence continues at coordinate 266,977 of NZ_MJIL01000087.1, read as the reverse complement.
ACTGGGGAAGGGACGAGCAAACAGACCGTTTTGATCAAAAAGCAGTTGACCTTCTAGGATTGTAGCCCAATATGTAAATACCAATTAGATTAAGTAACTACTCATCCTGAGTGCCGCTCTCCAGTGATTGAGAATGCCTCTAGTGATTAGTTACTTAATCAGTTTGGTTTATTAGCGTTGCCGTGCCACTGTGTGAATATTAGCGTGCAACTATTTGTTTTATATTGAAAGTTTTGCGAGCACGAGGACGTAATAGAGTCATTATGGGTAAATCTCTCGTTATCGTGGAGTCCCCTGCCAAGGCGAAAACTATAAATAAGTACTTGGGTAAGGACTTCATTGTAAAGTCAAGCGTGGGTCACGTCCGTGATTTGCCAACGGGTGCACGTAGTACGGGTAAAAAAGCGGCAGCCACCTCTACAAAGGGGTTGAGCGCTGAAGAGAAGGCCCGTATCAAGAAAGAAAAAGAGCGTAAGGCGCTGATCGGTAAGATGGGGGTTAACCCTTACAACGATTGGGAAGCGCAATACGAAGTGCTACCGGGCAAAGAAAAAGTCGTTAACGAATTACAGAAACTGGCTGCTGACGCTGACTATGTTTATCTGGCAACCGATTTGGACCGCGAGGGAGAAGCTATTGCGTGGCACCTTCGTGAGATCATCGGTGGCGATGATGAACGTTATAAGCGAGTGGTTTTTAATGAGATCACTAAAAATGCTATCCAGCAGGCGTTTGAACAGCCTGGTGAGCTGAACATCGATGGTGTGAATGCCCAGCAGGCACGACGTTTCCTTGACCGTGTTGTCGGTTTCATGGTGTCGCCATTGTTGTGGAAGAAGGTCGCTCGTGGCCTTTCCGCAGGCCGAGTCCAGTCCGTTGCGGTAAAACTGATTGTTGAGCGCGAACGCGAAATCAAAGCGTTCACGCCGGAAGAGTTCTGGGATATTCATGCCAATACCCAGACGGTAGGCAAAGATGCACTGCGTCTGATGGTTGCCCAACAGGCAGGCAAGGCATTCCGTCCGGAAAACGAAGCCGATACCATGGCGGCGAAGTCGCTATTGGAAAAGGCCGCCTACAAAGTTGTCGATCGTGAAGACCGTCCGACCAGCAGCAAGCCGTCGGCACCTTATATCACCTCGACCCTGCAGCAGGCGGCTAGTACCCGTTTGGGTTATGGCGTAAAACGTACTATGGGTTTGGCACAGCGTCTCTATGAGGCGGGTTACATTACCTATATGCGTACCGACTCGACTAACCTGTCGAAGGAAGCCGTTGAATCTGCTCGTGACTTTATCAGTAGCGAGTACGGCGATAACTATTTGCCGGCCAAGCCGAATGTCTATGGCAGCAAGGGTAATGCTCAGGAAGCGCACGAAGCGATCCGTCCATCGAGTGTTGATGTGAAAGCAGAAAACCTTGAAGGCATGGAGCAGGATGCGATTAAGCTTTACGATCTGATCTGGCGCCAGTTTGTTGCCTGTCAGATGGTGCCTGCGAAGTATGACTCGAGCACAATCACCGTTCAGGCTGGCGACTTCACGTTGAAGGCCAAGGGACGCACGATGCGCTTTGCGGGTTGGACTCATGTCCAGCGTCCGTCTGGCAAAACGGAAGACACAACGCTGCCTATGGTCCACGTAGGCGACATGTTGACACTGGAAGAGCTAGAACCGAAGCAACACTTCACCAAGCCGCCAGCGCGCTTTACAGAAGCTGCATTGGTTAAAGAGCTTGAGAAGCGTGGCATTGGTCGTCCTTCTACCTATGCGTCAATCATCTCGACGATTCAGGATCGTGGTTATGTCCGCGTTGATCAGCGCCGTTTCTATGCCGAGAAAATGGGTGAGATCGTGTCAGATCGTCTGGACGAAAGTTTCTCTGATCTGATGGACTATGACTTCACGGCTCGCATGGAAGGCAATCTGGATAAGATTGCGGAAGGCGAGGCGAACTGGAAAGGCGTATTGGATCACTTCTTCAGCGACTTCACCTCCGAGCTTGAGAAAGCCGAGCGTGACGAAGATGAAGGCGGCATGAAGCCGAACAATATCGTACTGACGGATATCAAGTGTCCGACGTGTGAGCGTCCGATGGGGATTCGTACGGCATCGACCGGGGTATTCCTGGGTTGTTCCGGTTATGCGCTGCCGCCGAAAGAGCGCTGCAAGACGACAATCAACCTTGGTGACGAGGAAGGCATCGTCAACGTTCTTGAAGAAGACGTCGAAACTGCTGCTCTGCGTGCCAAGAAGCGCTGTCCGAAGTGTGATACGGCAATGGATGCCTACCTGATTGACCAGGAGCGCAAGCTGCATGTCTGTGGTAATAACCCGAGCTGTGACGGTTACATTGTCGAGAAAGGCGAGTTCAAGCTGAAAGGCTATGACGGCCCGGTTATCGAGTGTGACAAGTGCGGCTCGGATATGGAGCTGAAAAACGGCCGCTTCGGTAAGTACATGGGTTGTACCAGCGAAACGTGTAAGAACACGCGTAAGATTCTGAAGAATGGTGAAATAGCGCCGCCGAAAGAAGATCCGGTTCACTTGCCTGAGCTGCCGTGCAGCCAGGATCCGGATGCTTACTTTGTATTGCGTGACGGTGCGTCTGGCCTGTTTATGGCAGCCAGCACTTTCCCTAAATCACGCGAGACACGAGCTCCGCTGGTGGAAGAGCTTGCCCGATTCAAGGATCGCCTGTCGCCGAAATTCACTTATCTGGCCGAGGCACCGACCGAGGATCCGGATGGTCGTCCGACAGTGGTGCGCTTTAGCCGCAAGACGAAAGAGAACTACATCCGTTCGGAAATTGATGGTAAGCCATCGGGCTGGACTGGTCTCTTTATTGACGGTAAATGGGAAATTACCGACAAGCGTAAGAAGCCGAAGAAAGAAAAAGCCGAGAAATAATAAAAAACCGCCGAAAGGCGGTTTTTTTATATCTGTATAGTGCAACTTAACCTCTTCCAGTCTCCTCTTGAAAAGAGGCGGTGCGCTGGTTCCTCTGCCTTCCTTGTTAAGGGGGGGGGGAGGCATCAGGCTCCTGCTTCAGCAAAGGCCGGAACACCGCTGTGGAAGCGGAAACTGCAATCCGGAGTGCTAATCAGCTCGGCTTCTCTGGCACCAATCGCTTTCACTCGGACAGAGATGTCTTCGCCCGCAATTTGCTCGGCCAGTGTCAGGTAGTCCTGATAGTGGCGCGCTTCAGAGCGGAGCAGCGAGATATAGAACTTCTTCAGCTCTTCATCTAAATAAGGGGCCAGCTTGGCAAAACGCTCGCAGGAGCGGGCTTCGATATAGGCACCGATGATCAGTTTATCGATCAGGGTTGCAGGCTCGTGGGTCCGCACAACTTTCATTAGCCCCTTGGCATAGCGACCTGCACGCAAGTTGTTGTAGGGAATATCACGTTGCTCCATGATCTCCAGCACTTGCTCGAAGTGATGAAACTCCTCTTTGATTAGCCGAACCATCTTGTCGATGAGTTCCTGGCCGTGAATGAAGCCAGGCTTTGGAACCAGCGGGGCTGACAGGCCGTTTTTCTTGCCGTGGAAAGCATCTGTGCAGCGCGCTTTGCCATAGACAAAGTCCTCGTAAGGCTTGGCCCATGCCAGTAGTTCCTTGCCGCTCTCTTCATCAACTGCGTATTTGCGAATTAGCCACATGGCAGTCTGGCTGGCTTTCAGTTCACAATTGCAATGGTCGACAAGGAGAGCCATCAGGTTCTCTGGTTTTCTGGCTTCTTCAATCCAGCTTTCGGGCGTGTCGCACTGGAGAAATAGTCTGATTGGCGATAACAGCTCGTCAATCATGCGCTGAGTGTCGTTCATGGGAATTCTTGTTGAGTCTCTGGTTTATTGTCGTTGGAACTGAAATCAGCCCTTTTATGACAGGGAGTATAACAAATCAAAGCCTTGGCATAGAGCCCTATAGTGTTGGAATAGAGCACTATGAGGCTAGCTAAAGGCAGTTTTTTAGACTAGATGTTAAATGAGTTACAGTGGTTTGGGGCATTTGGTTGCATTTAAATGATTACAGTACTAACTATTTTTATTTGGAGTTAACTAACGTAACTTGCTGCTGTTTAGTGTTGTTGCTTTACATGTAACAACATAATTACTTAGTATACTAACAACATGTGTGTTACTGAAATGTTGTAACACCATGCTTTCAGATAACTGAAGGACCGAAATTCGAAATAAGGACATTGTTATGCGAAAGCTTCTCGCAACATCAGTTTTACTTGCTACGGCCTCATTTAATGCCTCGGCAGAAGAGTGTGGAACAGTCACTATTGCAGATATGAACTGGAATTCAGCTACGCTGATTGCCAACGTGGATAAGTTTATTCTTCAGCACGGGTTTGACTGTGATGCCGAGTTGGTACCAGGCGACACAATGCCGACAGGTACCTCGATGATTGAGAAAGGGGAACCGGATATCGCGCCTGAGTTGTGGAGTAATTCAATGAAGGCGGCACTGGATCGCGGGGTCAAGGAAGGACGCTTGCGTTATGCCGGTGCAACCCTGTCGGATGGGGGAGAAGAAGGCTTCTGGGTGCCGGCTTATTTGGTTGAAAAAGATCCGAGCCTGGCGACTATTGCTGGGATCAAGGCAAACCGACAGCTGTTTGAACATCCGGAAGACCCTGAAAAATCAGCCTTTATGGGATGCCCCGCGGGTTGGAACTGCCAGATAACGGCTGGTAATCTGTTCCACGCTATGGAGCTGGATAAAGCCGGGTTTGAGCTAATCGATCCGGGCTCGGGTGCCGGATTGTCGGGTGCTATTGCCAAAGCTTACGAGCGCAAGGAACCATGGTTTGGCTACTACTGGGCACCGACGGCCGTATTGGGTAAATACAAGATGGTGAAGGTTGATTTCGGTAGCGGCATTGATGAAGACCATTATCGGGCCTGTATTACCAAGGAAGAATGCTTAGATCCTAAGCCGACCATGTATCCGCCGTCACCGGTTGATACGGTAGTGACTGAGAGCTTTGCCGAGCGAGCGCCAGAGGCACTGGCATATCTGTCGTCGCGTTCATTTGGCAACCAGCAGATGAACACCTTGCTGGCCTGGATGGAAGACTATCAGGCAGACGGTGAAATCACGATGGAGCACTTCTTGACTGAGTATGAGTCAACGTGGACCCAGTGGGTGAGTCCTGAGGTCGCGAAGAAAGTGAAACAGGCCCTGTCGGAGCTGTAGTGGGAGTGTGCCCGGCTATAGGCCGGGCTTGTTGTAATCTATCGGATCTAAGTGGTTATGTCTGATCAATCTTGGTTTACCGAATTTCCGCAGCTTGACCGCCATCAGCTGCTGGAGATCCGCAAAACGTTGGATGGTGCCTATCGAGCATTTTCCCGCGAATATGGTGACAGTATCGAGGCGTTTTTCGACCCGCTGCTGTCTTTTCTTATTGGTTTTGAAAAATTATTGCTGGCCACGCCCTGGTGGTTGGTCATCGGGGTGCTTGCCGCGTTGGCCTATGTTGCCAGCCGCTCCTGGAAGCTAACGGTTGGGGTTATCGTCGCTTTTGTATTGATTGGTGTTTTCGGGATGTGGGAGAACACCATGCGGACCATGAGTATTATTCTGGTCTCGACCCTGGTGGCGATTGGTCTCGGGGTGCCGATAGGCATCGCGATGGCACGCTCTAACCGAGTGCAGTCGGTTGTGACGCCGATGCTCGATGTCATGCAGACGATGCCGGCATTTGTTTACTTGATCCCGGTGGTGATGCTGCTCGGGATAGGCAAGATACCCGGTGTTATCGCGGTGGTGATCTATGCCATTCCGCCTGTGATTCGATTGACGAATCTTGGTATCAGGCTGGTGGATAAAGAGGTGCTGGAAGCGGCCACGGCGTTTGGTGCCAGTCCGACTCAGAGGTTGCTGGGTGTTCAGCTACCACTGGCACTGCCCAATATTATGGCCGGTATCAACCAGACCATTATGATGGCACTGGCGATGGTGGTAATTGCTTCTATGATTGGTGTTAAAGGCTTGGGACAACCCGTTTTGAAGTCCATTACCAATCAGTATTTTACGCTAGGCCTGCTTAATGGTTTGGCGATTGTGGCGCTGGCGATCATTTTTGACCGGGTCACGCAAAGCTATGCCAAACGTACTCAGCAGCACTTAGGAGGCCACGATCATGGCTAGTAAAGAGCGAAAGACCCCGTTAATAAGGGTAAAGAACCTTTACAAGGTCTTTGGTCCCAATGCCGGCAAAGTATTGCAGCAGGTGAAAGAGGGCAAGTCCAAGGACGACATCCTGGCCGAAACCGGGCATACCGTTGGACTCAGTGACATCAATATGGATATCTACCCCGGCGAAATCTTCGTTGTGATGGGGCTGTCGGGCTCGGGAAAATCGACCCTTATCCGTCATTTCAATCGCTTGATAGATCCTACCGCAGGGGTAATAGAAGTCGAAGGCAGTGATGTGATGTCGTTTGACGATAAGGCCTTGCAGCAGTTTCGTCGTCATAAGATGTCGATGGTATTCCAGCGCTTTGGGCTAATGCCTCATCGTAGTGTCTTGGATAATATTGGCTACGGGCTACAGATCCAGGGGGTCGCGAAGCAAGAGCGTGAAAAGCTGGCAAGATACTGGTTAGAAACCGTAGGGCTTGACGGTTATGACAAGCATTTTCCCGCAAATCTGTCCGGTGGTCAGCAGCAGCGTGTCGGGCTGGCCAGAGCCTTGTGTACCGATGCTGATATCTTGCTGATGGATGAGGCGTTCTCGGCGTTGGATCCCCTGATCCGGAGCGAGATGCAAGATCAGCTTATTGAGTTGCAGGAAAAACTACACAAGACAATTGTGTTTATCACCCATGATCTGGATGAGGCGCTGCGTCTTGGCGATCGTATTGCCATTTTGCGCGATGGCGTGTTGGTACAGCAGGGAGAGCCGGTTGATATTTTGCTCCATCCTGCTGACGATTATGTTGAAGCCTTCGTGAAGGATGTCAACCGGGCGCGTGCTCTGACTGTCGAGACGGTCATGAAGCCGCAGGTCTGCCGTATTTCTGCTGAGACTATCGGTGAGGCACTTGCCGAGATGCGCAAGTCCAAGGATGATTATGGCTATTATATTAACGAAGATGGCTATCAGGGCGTGATCACCCAAGAAACGCTTGAGGGTGTCGAGCAGTCTGAGTATGACAAGGCCATCGACCCGTCATTGCTCGATAGTGTGCCAGCGGTTCATACCGACGCCTTGCTGGAAGCCGTGATCCCTGAAACGCTCGACAGCGAGCACCCGTTGCCGGTTATCAACGCGGACGGTGACGTTGAAGGGCGATTGTCCCGTTCGACGCTCGCGGAAGTACTCAGTGATCAGGCGGGAAGTGAAGAGGACGATGAAAAGGTAAAAAAGCTGAAGACGAGTAAGTCGCTGGCTGCCTGATAGTGGCTTGGGTATAGATGATGTAAATAAAACAAGGCCGCATTACGCGGCCTTGTTTGTGGTGTTCTTTGTATCGGAAACTTACCTAAACTGTCGCCCTACCATTTCCGTTTAGGCTGGAACAATACATCCAAATCATCCTGTTCTTTCTCGATGATTTGCTGGCGTTCATGCTCATGGTTCTGATTTTGGCTGCTGTCAATTTCGCCCAGCATCTTCTGCAGCTTATCACGGGTCTGGTTGGCGTAATTGTCATTTTTGCTCGCCAGTACATCAATGCCTTTTTTAAGTAGCTGTTTCGCCGTACCAAGCTGGCGTTTCATGCGGGCATCGTTGGCACGCTTGATAACATTTTCAATGTTGATCCGTAACTGAATACCTTCCAGGCGGGCATTCTCGGCCACAAAAGCCTGAGTAGCAAATCGACCTTTGCTATGTTCGCTCTTAATAACGGTTTTCAGACGTTTTACAAGTTGCAGCATTCCAATCGCCTGTTTGTCGGTGCTCGGCACTTTGAAGCTCGCCACATCGGCATTGGAATAATTCTGCTGGAGCTGGTTGATTTGCTCGGCAACATTTTTGATTCGCGCAGGCAGGTTTCTGTCCGAAGGATCAGCTTCGCTCATACTCTCCAGCGCGTGCAAAATTCGTTGGTTCAGGCACACCAGAAGTTCTTTGCTGTACGGCAAATGGTGAGCGTTACCGATAAGATCTTCAGTAGCATCAATGATTGCAATGAATTTGGCCAGCTCTTGGTGCTTCGCGCTTTCTAGACGTTGGCGATACTGAATGATGATGTTGTATCCAACAATCAGTATTAGCAACAACGAAATGAGGCCAATCATTAAAGGTATACTCATAAGATACGTCTGTCTTCCGTGCGTTTGGTCGAGCCCTATAAGATACACTATCTGGCAATTACGGCATAGCATGACAGTCAATTTTGCTACAGTAGTCCGCTAATGCTCGGATAGATAAGTAGTTTTATTCATTACCGGTAGGGCTTATCAGACCCTTCGTTCTAGCTCTGGTTGCGGTATTATTTTTTATTGAACAAAAACCGCGCTCACATGCTGTAAAATCGTAAAGAAATGCTATGAAAATGAAGAGATTCGATATATAACATGATGAAATACATGGTTGCACTGATATGATGTAACGGACTATAAGTTGGGCGGTACCATGAAACTACAACAGTTAAGATATATTGTTGAGGTTGTAAATCATAACCTCAATGTCTCTTCTACAGCAGAGAGCTTGTACACATCTCAACCCGGCATCAGTAAGCAGGTTCGTTTGCTGGAAGATGAGCTGGGGATCCAAATTTTCGAACGTAGTGGTAAGCATCTGACCAAGGTGACACCGGCTGGTCAGGATATTGTCCGAATTTCCCGTGATATTCTGTCACGCGTCGAAAGTATTAAGTCAGTGGCTGGTGAACATACCCACCCGGAAATCGGAACCTTGAATATTGCCACAACGCATACTCAGGCCCGCTATGCACTGCCTTCCGTGATTCAGGGCTTTACTGCAAGGTACCCGAAAGTCTCGTTACATATGCACCAGGGGACGCCATCCCAGATTGCTGATGCCGTTGCGAAGGGCACCACAGACTTCGCCATTGCCACTGAGGCGCTGCATTTATATCAAGATATGATCATGCTGCCGTGTTACCACTGGAATCGTTCCATTGTTGTCAAGGCCGATCACCCACTGGCCAAGAAGTCCGAAATTACGATTCATGACCTGGCTGCCTACTCGTTGGTGACTTATGTCTTCGGCTTTACCGGTCGCTCAGAGCTGGACAGCGCGTTTAACCGTTCGGGACTGACGCCCAGAATCGTGTTTACCGCGACAGATGCCGACGTGATAAAGACCTATGTACGACTGGGGATCGGGGTTGGCGTGATTGCCAGCATGGCAATGGATCCGGCAACCGATGACGATCTGGTGGCGATAGATGCCAGCCATATCTTCGAAGCCAGCACGACCAAGATTGGCTTTAAGAAGGGAACCTTCCTTCGCACTTACATGTACGACTTTATGGAGCGATTCGCCCCGCACCTGACGCGAAATGTGGTTGATCAGGCGGTGGCGCTGAAAACCAACGCAGAAATCGAGGCGATGTTCTCTAGCATGGATTTGCCGGTTAAGTAGTAACAAGACAAAGCGTGATAAGGGCTGCACTTGTGCGGCCCTTTCTTTTGGGTCAAACCTCTTCTTGGTCAAAATAATGAGTAAAAATAGCGGCTCTATTATAAAATGCCGGGCTGATCCCCATTTTGCCTGAAGAGTAGTCGTTTCATGACAGGGTATTCCCCACTGTATAGCCGCCTTGATGCGCTGTTAACCTCAAATCGCGAGTTTTGGCAGTTCATGCCGTTTGCCTCAAATCAACTGATCTGGACGCAAAGTCATCCCGGGCTTTGCCAGTGGCTGATGTCGCTGGATGACGAGGCGATTGCACGCTATATCGAAGACGGCGACGCATTGTCACAGGCATTAGCCGAGTGGATCCCTGATGCCGCGGAGCTGTATCAGCTCGCAATGACCGAGTCTTACCCCAGTCAGCAAAAGCCTTTGCCTAAAGGGCTGGATATTGGGATCCCCGGACGAAAGTGGCAGCAGATCACCGCATTTAATCAAGTCATCCCGACGCTGGAATTACCCTGGCTAGAGTGGTGCGCCGGCAAAGGGTATCTCGGCCGGGTACTGGCTGCGAGTCACGGCACAGCGGTTACCAGTTTGGAGTGGCAACAGGCATTGTGTGAAGAAGGGGAAGCGGCAGCCCGTAAGCTTAAGTTGCCGATTGATTTTGTCCAGGGTGATGCCTTTGATCCGGCCTGCGAGCAGCATATTTGCTCACAGCAACATGCGGTTGCCCTCCACGCTTGTGGGGATTTGCATGTATCGCTATTGCAGCGTGTGGCTGCCAAGCAAGGCCGGGCCGTAAGTATCTCTCCGTGTTGCTATCACTTGATCCGAGCGAGCCATTATCAGCCACTGTCGCGGATCGGCCGGCAAAGCACATTGACTTTAGGTAAGCATGACTTGAGGTTGCCGTTGCAGGAGACCGTGACGGCAGGCCAGCGTGTGCGCAAACAGCGCTTTGTCGAAGTGAGTTTTCGTCTCGGTTTTGACAGCTTACAACGGTTTGTACGAGGCTGTGATGACTATATGCCTGTACCAAATGTCCAGAAAGCCCAGCTTAATAACGGATTTGAGGAGTTTTGCCGTTGGGCAGCCGACAAGAAGCAAGTTACTCTGCCTGCGGGTATTGACTATCAATACTGGCAGCAGATGGGTGAAAATCGTTTTGCGCTTGTGGAGCGAATGGAGTTAGTACGCCAGTTGTTCAGGCGTCCGCTGGAGATGTGGCTGGTGTTCGACCGGGCCTGCTATATGGAAGAGTCGGGATATCAGGTGTCCGTTGGCACTTTTTGTCCCAAGCCGATTACGCCAAGGAATATATTAATTCATGCAGAGTGGATGCCTGAATCCCTTTAATCCTAATCCATAGTCCCTTTAAGAAAGGGCCGAGACAATGGCCGTTATCCCCGACACAAAGCAAATAGCCAACGAGGCCTGGCGAACGGTTTTTTTGGGGATTCGGTTTATATAGCGCATTGCGACCTTGTACCCGAGATAGGAAGCCGGGAGCAGTGGTAATGACAGATAAAAATGGTGCATCGTCATATAGCCGATCGGGATCTGGACGATCAAAGATAGCAAACTGCTGACCACGAAGAAGGCCGACAGGTTGGCTCTGATTAAGTTTCCCTCCTGATGCTGTAGCAACAGCGCCATTGGCGGTCCACCGATCCCGGAGCTGGTACCAAAGAAGCCGGAAAAAAAGCCGGCAATCATCATTCTGTTTGGCGTTGGCTGAATACGGAAAGGGAGTAAACTGACGACCACGGCGAGGATCACCAGCACGCCCAGCCAAAGCGACAATTGGTTCGCGTCAACCCAATAGAGCAGAAATGCGCCAGCCACCGAGCCGGGCACCCGGCCGATGAACGCCATCCACAATCCTTTCAGGGAAATGGTTGCCCTGTGATGGCTGGCATTGATGACGGACAGGAAAAGCGCTACGACAGTAATAGGGGCCGGGACATAGCTGGGTGAAATTTGAAACAGGATAGGTGCGGTCACTATCGCCAGTCCAAAACCTATTGAACTTTGTACGAACGAGCCAATAAAAATCAGCGTCATCGCCAGTAATATACCTAAATCCATCTCAGCCTATGTGTGACAATTTACAGAAACCATATTATGTCGGAGCGTGCCTGAAAAATCACCATATATTAAGAGGTTGTGTCGGCTAGTTTAGGTCGAGCCTGACTTGCAGGCCGATAAAGGCGCTATCGTAGTTTGCGCCGGCGTCCAGGGCGAAGTTGGCTGCTTCTGTGTTGCCAAACCAAGGGGTATAGGTGAAGCTGACTTCGGTATCTCCTTCCCACCAGTTCGTCATCCAATAGTGGATATGGCCGACTGGATTTAGCAGGAACAGGCTGATGTTCCCCAGTTTTTCTGATCCCATGACCTCGCCGCCGTTGGCAGTAATATCGGCTTCGGTCTGGTACATCCATTCACCCACGGCGGCACCGAATAACGGTGTTACGATGATATCTTGAATGGAAGGGACCTCGGCAAAAGCTTCTACCCCATACTCCCAGAAGAACGTCGACATCGTCGCGGAATATAAGAACGATTCCCACTCATTAAAGCCTGAATGGCGGGCCGCAGTATAATAAACCCCGCCAAAGTAAGGGTGCATAATGTAGTTAAGATAGTGCGCATCCTCATCCCAAACCGGCCCTGCACTGACATTGTCCCACCATTTTTTCCCAAGGTTACTCAGGTTACGATCTTCTTCGTCCCAGTTTGTCACACTCTCCGGCAACAGTGTCATTAGCCCGACGGTAGCAACGCTAAGTCCTAGAATGGTATACGACTGGCCCAGCAAATAGTCCCAGTCTTTCTCTGACGAGCCCGATAGATGCAGCGGCAGAGGATTTTCCTTCAGCTCGTTGTCAGCATTGGCAGCCAGAAGAGGGGCTGAACTTGAGGCCGAGTACTGAACCGTCTCGGTATAAGCGTGCAAGAATAAAGGTTGGGTATAGGTATCGTAGGATGTTGTAACATCATTCCATGCCAAAGCAGACATGCTTAGCGAGCAGCCCAGCATCGCAGAGGACAAGTGTGTAGTGCGCAAGGTACGCTCCGAATTAACGAAATCAGGGTGGGGTTAAGGACGGGCAAGAGTATTACTGAAATGGGGGGAAATTCCTAGAGGAAATACTTGTTGTTTTTGCTTTTTCGCGGAAATTGGCGTCAGATGGTGAATTTTGCCTGCAAAATTTATCATTATCGCTGATAATGAATAAGGCTTGCATGTGCAAGCCTTATGGTTGTAACAAGCTGGCAATAAATGGGTGCCCATTAGGTTGTCAGCCTATTTATGTATCTGTCTATTAATCTGGGGTCTATTTACCTTGCGTTATTAACCTGATGCTATCTATTAACCCACGGCAGGAATGATGCCGGCCATTTGCAGGAACTGAGCCGAGATGATCATGATCCCCAGACCAGTGACAAGCGCCAGTGCTGCAGAGCCACCACTTACCTGGTAGTCGGTTTCACTGCCCGGGCGCTGTTTGCGTTGGGCCTTTACCATCGCGACAGGTAGGAAAATAGCCAGGATCACTAGAGCGATGGCGGCAAAGCCCAGTGCCATGATAAATCCTTGCGGGTAGAACAGGGCAAAGCCCAGAGGTGGTACGAAAGTAACCAGGGCGGTCTGCAGGCGTCCTTTTGCCTGGTTGCCGCGTTTAAGGCTGTCAGATAAAAAGTCGAACAAGCCCAGGCTTACACCCAGAAACGAGGTTGCCAGTGCCAGATCGGCAAAGATAGACACAGACTGGCTTACCATAGGGTTGTGTAGCATCTGGCTTAGCGTCGCGATGAAAGAGCCAAGCGTGGTACTGGCCATTAGATCTGGCTGGCTCAATACGCCCTGGCTGGCAACCTGCCAGAAAACGTAGATCATCAGAGGTGTTGCCGAGCCCACAATCATGATTTTCCTAAGCGCTTTCATATCCAGGCCGACGTAGCGAACGATGGACGGAATGCTGCCGTGAAAACCGAAAGACGTAAATATGACTGGTAGAGCAGAAAGCAATAGGCCTTTTTGGACTGGCATATCAACGAGGTGTCCGCCCTGTACGTGTGGTGCCAGCAAGAAAAGCATGGTAGCAAGCGCGACAATCTTGAGGGCAAACAGGATCCTGTTCACCATATCAACCGAGTGAGTACCCACCGAAACGACCGAAGCAATCAGCAGAGTAAAAATAATTGTACCGGTTTGTGGGCCGACATGCATTCCCATCCAGTTGTTTAGCTTGTCATTGAGCTGGGCTCCGCCACCGGCAATGTACGCCGCGCAGAGAGAGTAGAACAGGAACAACATGGCAAAGCTGGCAATGACTTGGCCCTTACGGCCCAGTAACTGGTGAGCAAGGGTGTGCAGGGTTGCATTTTGATCGGCGTGCTGGTGGACCTCCAGCATAAGCAGCGCGGTGTAAATCATTAGTGCCCAGATACCGAACATGAGAAGTGTCGCTGTAGCGAAGCCAAGTCCGGCTGAAGCCAGTGGCAGTGCCAGCATACCGGCACCTATGGTGGTTCCGGCAATAATCAATGTGCTGCCGAGTGTTTTGTTCATGGTCATTGCGTTAAATTTCCCTGTTGTTAGTTCTAGTTAGTGGGGGAGATGGCTGCTGTTTGACAGGCACATACCTGTGCTCTTATCTCCCGGAAGAGAAATGGCCACAATGGCGGAATCGAGATGAATGTTGATTACCGGGTGGTAACTATTCTTTACACCTGTTCGTGCCACTGTGGCTATCGATAGTCGGTGTAGATGAAGCAAATTTTCACGTTATTTGACCTTTCTATAGTTAAACAGCCTGCGTATACGAAGTCTGCTCCTGATTGAAACTGCTTGCTACCTTAAAGGTAGTGATACTGACTGTCAACAATTGTATTTTTAGTTGTAAATATTACTTTACGTCTTGGGTGGTGGGTAAGTCAGGGTGTTGACTTTTCCAAAAAACACACAAGTGCGTGGGGCCGGCTATAAAATCAACTTTATATTTGTGCCTGGCCTGCGCGGCTCGACCTAGTAGTAAAGTAATTCTCGCTGAAACTAGCATCTTGAGGTAGCTTGGGTATAAGGTGTATTAGATACCGATCATAATGACAAAAAGAGGGAAAGCATGTTGCAAGTAGCAATGATCAGTACCGGGGAAGAAGTACTGCATGGGGATATTGTCGATTCAAATGCCGCATGGCTATCGCGTTTGTTTTTCCAACATGGTTTTCCTTTGTCCCGCAGAACGACTGTTGGCGATAAGCTTGAAGGCTTAGCGGCTGAAATTGAGCATTGTAGCCTAACGGCTGATATTGTAGTGGTTAATGGTGGGCTGGGGCCGACAACGGATGATTTAACTGCTCAGGCGGCTGCTATTGCTGCTGATTCTGGCCTGGAGCAGTCGGACTACTGGGTCCGGCAGATGCAAGCCAAGTATCAGGCTCTCGGGCGGGAGATGCCTAAAACAAACCTCAAGCAGGCAATGCTGCCTGAAGGGGCTGAATTGATCGAGAACCCGATTGGCACAGCCTGTGGTTTTGTGATCAAGCTTAATCGGGCATGGGTCTATTTTACGCCCGGTGTTCCCAGTGAGTTTAAGAAGATGACGCAGGAGGAAATTCTGCCTCGTCTTAAGTCAAAGTTTGATACTGTTCATGCGCTTGACTGCCATCGGTTTTACACCTTTGGTCTGTCTGAGTCAGGGATCGGTCAAACGCTGGCATCTTTGCAACTGCCTGCCGGATTTGAAGTCGGGTATCGCTCTTCGCTACCGTTTATTGAAGTAAAGCTATTTACGCCCCGGGCAGCCGAGCTGGCAGCCTCGGTACAGCAACAGATGATTGAGTTGTTAGGCGATAATGTTGTCAGCGTTGATGTTGACTTGGTGCAACATGTGGGTCAAAAGCTGGTGGCGACCGATCAGCGCCTGACGGTTGTTGAGCATTTTACCGGCGGCTGGCTAGCAAATTGGTTGCAGGATCATGACGAGAGCAGAAATGCCTTACAGCAGGCCTGGACAATGTCGGCAGAGCCAAACTTAGAAAGTGAAAGCCCGAAAGAAGTCGCGGCGGTAGCCGCTGCCGTTTGTGAAGAAGTGGGAGCTCAGTTGGCATTGGTATCGGGAGCCTGTTATAACGGGGGAGTGATTGTAGCGCTGTCGACTCCGACGGGGAGTTGGGCACAACGGATCACGCCTAAACGTAACTATAATCACCGTGCCCAGCGCAGTGTCATTGCCACCGTCATGTTAGATATGCTGAGAAGGTACCTAGATCAATGTCCGGTTATCGGCCAGTATGAATCACTGGCAACAGAGCAGGAAGTATTTCTCTTGCTTTAATAAGTTAAATTGTTATTTAAAGCTGTCATTTGGCAGCTTTTATTTTTTATTCTAATGACCCTATTACTAATAGAACTATCATTATAATTAACAATGAATTGTATTTGTTTTATATGGATATTGGCTGAAATCTAAAGTAAAAAGATATATTTATCGCAAAAAATAATGTTTGCAACTTAGTGTCGGTTGCAAAAATATGTGAATATTATCATTGCTATGATAAGGTCAATATCATATTTGAACTGTTCGTTTGATCCGCTCTTTTTATTTGTCGAAATAGTATGTAGTATCCCCACTATAAAGATAAAAATTAGACATCACTTCCATATTTTAATGAAAAATAACTAAACAAGTTGGCTTGGATGCATGGTGATAATAATAAAACATCGAAGCGAAAAGGTTTAGGAAATCAGACAGGTACTAACCGCTCCTTATTTAGAGATGTGGTTGTTATTTATTTACTGACATTTTTTCTTAGCTTGCCCTTTTATTTCTGGAAGCTCCATGCGGATCTTTCGATATTAGGTGAAGATGCGCTATCTCGAATTAATAGTTTTGTTGATAATACTGCTGCGAGCCTTCAGCCGTTGCTGATGGACAATATGGCCTGTACGCCGGGTGATGTCGGGGCGTTGCGTAAAACGGTTTTCCTTTTATATCGTGTGAAAGAGATAGGCCTGATTAACCAGGATAACAGAGTATACTGTACCAGTAACCTTGGCCGGACATCGATACGTATTTTTCCCAGTACGATTGCGCGCTGGCCGGAAATCGCTGGCAGCAGAACACTTTCTTTAACCCGGGCGAAAACGGGGAAGACCCAATCCTTTTTTGTATACCTGCGTGGCCAGGATGGCATGGGGGCAAATGCACTGATCCCGCCCGATGTTCTTACTGAGTTAGTTGGAAATGGGCTGCCGTTTGATAATTTACCCTTTGTCGTTACTGTTGCGGGAAAGCCTCAACTGAGTGATCACAATAGCATTGATGTTAATGAGGCAAAACATCAGGTGAGTGTCTTGAATTTTGCCTCTCCCCAGTACCCGCTAGAGCTTGAGTTTCTGGTGACGCCGAGGTTTAAATTACATTATTTGATAGAGCAGTACTGGATATCGATACTGCTTGGTAGTGTTTTTAGTCTTATTTATGCCTATGCGAGCCACCGCAGGGTATTACGCCAGTCTTTGCCGGCCACGTTTGAGTGGGCACTAAAAAATCGCGAACTGGAAGTCTACTTTCAGCCAATCGTTGATCCTCGTATCGATAATCCCCTTGGCTTTGAATTGCTATTGCGCTGGCAACATCCGGTTCATGGGATGATTTCGCCGCTAATATTTATTCCGCTGGCCGAGCAACTGGGAAAAATCTCCGCGCTCACCGATTTCGTACTCGACACGGCTATCGATTTTATTCGAGACAATGAAGCCCTGATGGACTCGCGTTATCTGTCGGTGAATATTAGCCGTCACTCACTGCTCGATCACGAGTTTGCGGATCGTATCTGCCAGCGTTGCAATAACGACAGGCTGATCACCAAGCACTTGCTTCTGGAGGTGACCGAGGAACTGGCCTTTTCGGAGTCGGAGATGGTGACTGTCATCGCCCAGCTCAACCGGCTACAGACCTGCGGTTTTCGAATTGCAGTGGATGATTTCGGCACCGGTTATTCTGGGCTTGATTTGATCCGGCGTTTTCCGTTCGACGTGGTTAAAATCGACAAGGTCTTTATTAAAGAGCTCGTAGAAGAAGGCACCGCCATTCCGCTTCTGGATTCGATGATAGAACTGGCTCGTCGCTTGGATATGTCGATTATAGCCGAAGGCGTGGAGACAGTTCAGCAGGCAGAGAGCCTGCTGCAGCGAGGGGTGAACTATCATCAGGGGTTTTATTATGCTAAACCAATGCCGCAGCGGACATTGCTGGAATGGTTGAATACATTCAAGCGGCCTACGCTGAGCGAAGAGGTAGAGTTGGTGTCGTAGTTAGTTGCTAGCTGTTGGCGGCTTCGGCCTGTGGGTTTTCTGCCAGCAGGTAATCGAATTCGATCTCGAGGTTGCTCTTGGGCACCGAGCAGCAGGATAATACTTCGTTAGGGGCGACAAAAGCCATCACATCATCCTGATTGACGGCACCGGCCTTCAATTTGCAGCGGCACGCACCGCACATGCCGTTTCGGCACTGGAACTCAGGTTGCAGGCCGGCTTTTTCCAGTTGGTTTAGTAACGGTTCACGGCTGTTGCCGTGAACCGTTTGTCCGTTAACCTTGATGGTCAATTGACTCATAGCTCGAAGTCACCCAGATCGTCGGCGCTGACGTCGTTGTCAATTTGACCGACTAAATATGAGCTGATCTCAGCTTCCTGCGGGGCAACCTGAACGTTGTCCGAAGATAGCCATGAGTTTATCCACGGAATTGGGTTTTGCGTCGCACCCGGATAAGCATGCTCAAGGCCAACCGCTTTCATGCGCAGGTTGGTAATGTATTCGACATACTGGCACAGGATGTCTTTGTTCAGACCGATCATTGAACCATCTTTGAACAGGTATTCCGCCCACTCTTTTTCCTGTTCGGCAGCCTCTTTGAAGATATCGAAGCACTCTTGCTCACACTCTTGGGCGATCTCAGCCATCTCAGGATCGTCCTGACCGGTACGCAGCAGGTTCAGGATATGCTGGGTGCCGGTTAGGTGAAGTGCCTCGTCGCGGGCAATCAGCTTGATGATCTTGGCATTACCTTCCATCAGCTCGCGCTCGGCGAAAGCAAACGAGCAGGCAAAGCTGACGTAGAAGCGGATCGCTTCCAGCGCATTGACCGACATCATGCAAAGATAAAGCTTCTTCTTGATCTCACGAAGGTTAACCGTAACGGTTTCACCGTTAATGGTATGGGTACCTTCGCCCAGGCGATGATAATCATTGGTGGCAGAGATCAGCTCGTCATAGTATTTCGAGATATCGCCGGCACGTTTGATGATGTGCTCGTTATCAACGATATCGTCAAACACAATGGCCGGATCCGTCACGATGTTGCGGATAATATGGGTATAAGAGCGCGAGTGGATCGTTTCTGAAAACGACCAGGTCTCAATCCAGGTTTCAAGCTCCGGGATCGAAACAATTGGCAGTAGCGCAACGTTCGGGCTGCGGCCCTGAATGGAATCAAGCAAGGTCTGATACTTCAGGTTGCTGATGAAAATGTGTCTTTCGTGATCGGGCAGATTATTGTAATCAATGCGGTCGCCCGATACGTCCACTTCCTCCGGACGCCAGAAGAAGGAAAGCTGCTTTTCAATCAGCTTTTCGAAAATTTCAAATTTCTGTTGGTCATAACGAGCAACGTTGACTGACTGGCCGAAGAACATCGGTTCTTTTAGCTGATCGTTATTGGTTTGACAAAAAGTGCTATATGCCATCATATCCTCAACATCGATGGGAGCTTAAGCTCCCATCGTTTCAATTCAGTTAAATCTTGCAGCTGGTGCAGTCATCTGCGCCTGCATCACCCTGGCTGTCTGAAGCGCCGTCGCGGGTGTTGTGGTAGTACAAGGTTTTCACGCCGAGTTTATACGCTGTTAGCAGGTCTTTTAGCAAGAGCTTCATCGGTACTTTGCCGCCCGGCTGGATGCTCGGGTCGTAGTTTGTATTGGCTGAAATCGCCTGATCGATGAATTTCTGCATGATACCGACCAGCTGCAGGTAGCCGTCGTTGCTGCCGATGTTCCAAAGTAGCTCGTAGTTGTCTTTGTACTTGCTGTACTCAGGTACAACTTGCTTCAGGATACCGTCTTTCGACGCCTTGACTGATACGAAACCACGTGGTGGCTCGATACCGTTGGTTGCGTTCGAGATCTGAGAGGAGGTCTCAGATGGCATCAGGGCAGACAGGGTTGAGTTGCGCAGACCGTGTGTTTTGATCTCTTCGCGCAGCGTTTCCCAGTCGTAGTGAAGCTCTTGGCTACAGATCTTATCGATGTCCTGCTTGTAGGTATCGATAGGCAGGATGCCCTGAGCATAGGTGGTTTCGTTAAATGACGGGCACGCGCCTTGCTCTTTTGCCAGACCGACAGATGCTTTCAGCAGGTAGTACTGCATTGCTTCAAATGCCTGGTGAGTCAGGTTGTTTGCGCTGCCGTCTGAGTAGCGAACACCGTTTTTCGCCAGGTAGTAGGCAAAGTTAATCACACCGACACCCAGGGTACGGCGGTTCATTGTCGAGCGGCGTGCAGCCGGAAGCGGATAGTCCTGGTAATCAAGCAGGGCATCCAGCGCGCGAACAGTCAGATCGGCCAGCTCTTCCAGATCATCCAGTGAGTCGATAGCACCCAGGTTAAACGCTGATAGCGTACACAGGGCGATCTCGCCGTTTTCGTCTTCAACGTTGTTCAGTGGTTTGGTCGGCAGGGCAATTTCCAGACATAGGTTAGACTGGCGAATTGGTGCAACAGCCGGATCAAACGGGCTGTGGGTGTTGCAGTGGTCGACGTTCTGAATGTAGATACGGCCGGTAGATGCACGCTCTTGCATCAGCAGCGAGAATAGCTCAATGGCCTTGATGGTCTTGCGCTTGATGCTGCTGTTTTGCTCGTACTTCACGTACAGGCGTTCAAATTCGTCCTGGTCGGCAAAGAATGCATCATACAGGCCAGGAACATCTGATGGTGAGAACAGGCTGATGCTTTCACCCTTGATAAGGCGGGTGTACATAAGCTTGTTGATCTGAACACCGTAGTCCATGTGACGGACGCGGTTTTCTTCAACACCACGGTTGTTCTTAAGAACCAGTAATGACTCGACTTCACCGTGCCAAATTGGGTAGAACAGGGTTGCGGCACCGCCTCGAACACCGCCCTGCGAGCAACATTTTACGGCAGTCTGGAAATATTTGTAGAACGGGATACAGCCGGTGTGGAAGGCTTCACCGCCACGAATTTCCGAGCCAAGAGCACGAATGCGGCCAGCGTTGATACCGATGCCGGCACGCTGGGAAACGTAACGTACGATCGAGCTTGCTGTGGCATTGATTGAATCCAGGCTATCGTCACATTCGATCAGTACACAGGAGCTGAACTGGCGTGTCGGGGTACGTACACCAGACATGATAGGTGTCGGTAGTGAAATCTTGAATGTTGATACCGCATCATAGAAACGCTTGATGTAGCCAAGGCGGGTTTCTTTCGGATACTTGCCGAACAGGCAGGCAGCGATCATCATGTACAGGAACTGGGCGCTTTCGAAAATTTCGCCTGTCACACGGTTCTGAACCAGGTACTTGCCTTCCAGCTGTTTAACAGCGGCATAAGAGAAGTTCATATCACGCCAATGGTCAATGTAGCTGTCCATCAGGTCAAACTCTTCTTTGCTATAGTCTTCGAGCAAATGGTTGTCGTACTTACCTTTTTCTACAAGGTTCGTAACGTGGTCAAAAAGTTTTGGTGGCTCGAACTGACCATAGGCTTTCTTGCGCAGGTGGAAGATAGCAAGACGTGCAGCAAGGTACTGATAGTCTGGTGTTTCTTCTGATATCAAGTCAGCCGCTGCTTTGATGATGGTTTCGTGAATATCCTCAGTCTTGATCCCTTCGTAAAACTGAATGTGAGATTTTAGCTCGACTTGTGATACGGAGACATTTTCCAGGCCTTCGGCAGCCCAGGTGATCACTCGGTGGATTTTCTCCAAATCGATACTTTCTTTGCGTCCATCACGCTTGGTAACAGTTAGCTGTTGATTCATTTTTGGTCTTTTTCCCAGTATTTCTTGAATAACAGTGTTTTTTGCAACTTTCACATTAAGAGTAGCAAAGATTGTGATCTTTGTTCACTTCCTGCGGTGAAACGAAAACACTATATATTGGGGTGTTGAGCTTATGGGGTTACAAGATAGTGATGAAAGGGCCGTTTGGCAAGGCGGTAATTTTTAACCGCCTGTGGATAACATGGGGATGGCAAAAAAAATGTTAGCGTTCACTAACTGATTTAGACAGATGCGCCAATATAATAGAAAAAATCAAATAAAATCCGAGGGAAAAATTATCAGGATAAAAAAAAATTCCCTTGATTTTTATCAATTTTGACGTACTCAAGATGCGGTGAACTTATTGATTAAGAAATGACTTATTCTGAGTCCTGATGATTGTTCTGCAGCTCAAGCATATCTATCAACGCTTCGGGCGTTGGCAGGATACCTTTGGCCTGCCAGGTGCTCGGGGTATGATCCTCACCGATATATCCCCAACCGGCAACATACCCATGCATACGGGCAGCATTGGCCGCTATCATGTCTTTTTCTATGTCACCGATATAGGCACACGCCGTATGCGCGATGCCAAGCATTTCACTGGCGTGAAGCAATGGCTCTGGATGCGGCTTGGCAACGGTTAGCGTATCACCACATACAATGACTTGTGCTTTTTGCAGCTCAGGGAAAAACGGTAGCAGCAACTCGGTCAGAAAACCGGGCTTGTTGGTCATGATCCCCCAGGGAATACGCTGGTGATCGAGATAGGCGAGTAGCGGGTTGATGCCGCGGTAGATGGATGTGCCGTCGCAGATGTTCTGCTGGTAATAGCCGAGAAACTCACGTCTGAGCTGCTGGGCATCCAGGTGGGAGGGAATAGAGCCGAAGCCCGCGGTTAGCAGCCCTTTAGCCCCGTAACTGGTATTGGCCTGAATTTGTTCCTCGGTGAGCGGGCCGTGGTCATAGTCCGCCAGTACTTTGTTGGCGGCCTCGGCCATGTCGGGCGCAGTGTCCAGTAAAGTACCGTCGAGATCAAACAGTACGGCTCTGATAGGCAGGCTCATGATTACAATATCCTTATCATAAAGAGGGGACTATCGTACCTTATCCAATTGAAATAGTTGGCGGTAACGTAAAATATTGCGAGTTACTTTTCTTATTGTAGCCGCAGAAAACACGGGTGTGTTGAAAGTCGCTGAAGAGGTCGTATCCGGGTTTTACTGAAGGGCGCCGAAAAGCGCCCTTGCGAAACCGGTTAGGGTTTGACGGTATGGACAATGTAGTTGACGTCTACATTGTTACCCAGCCAGTAGTTGTCGGTAAGCGGGTTATAGTGGAGGCCGGTAATGTGGCGCTCCTGCAGCGGGGTTTGGTCGATCATGTCAATCAGTTCTGATGGCCGAATGAACTTATTGTGATCGTGGGTTCCCTTGGGAACCAGTTTCAATAGCTGCTCGGCCCCGACAATGGCAAACAAGTAGGATTTGATGTTGCGGTTGAGGGTCGAGAAAAAGACATGGCCGCCAGGCTTTACCATTTTGGCACATGACGCGATGACGGAAGCGGGATCCGGTACGTGTTCAAGCATCTCCATACAGGTCACGACATCGTAGGTTTGCGGGAACATGTCGGCATGCTCTTCGGCGGTTCGCTGGACATATTCCAGTTTGGTGCCAGTTTCCAGTGCATGAAGGCGAGCGACAGTAAGTGGTTCCTTACCCATGTCGAGGCCCGTTACGTCTGCGCCTTCTACAGCCATGCTTTCGGCCAGAATGCCACCGCCGCAACCTACATCAAGGACTTTTTTGCCAAACAGGCCGCCAGCATTATCGATGACGTAATTCAGGCGTAATGGATTGATTTGATGAAGTGGTTTGAATTCACCCTCCAGATCCCACCAGCGGGAGGCCATTTCTTCAAATTTACTGATTTCTGCCGGATCGACATTCAACTGCTTGGTCATTCTTATCGCCATTTCCTTTATTGGTGGCGACATTATAGCGGAAGACCGGAGCAGGAAATAATAGTTTTTGTTGCCTGGGCAGACGATAAGCGGCGAGGGGGCAGGCCGCAGATTTTGGACGTTCCTAGAAAAGGAAGCAGCAGATCAAGGCTACTGCTTCAGGTTTTCCCCTGTTCGGTTTGATACGAGTCTGGGAGTAGGGTGCTTGGGGTATGATCATTGTTAACTGTTGTTAAATGCCAGCAATTCAGGGCTGAGAGAGCCTGAAAAAACCGTCATTGCAGCGAGAATTAGCATTAAAATGTATTTACCGCCAATGATGCACAGTCCGATGGTGTTGATAGCTTTGCCTAACATAGTGACCTCACTTATTTTCCCTTGAAAAATATCAGTGTGCAGGTCCGTTTCATATTGCTAAACGGTTGGGTGCAACAGCAATTTTACGCCGCATTATGATGATTAAAGTGACCTTGATCAGATAACCATTCAGCTTTCAGTCAGGTTTTGCGCCAAGTTGCATAAAAAGCGACAAGATCCATTTTTTACAATTGGTAGCACTTTTTTTATTTTGAGAAAAATCTCAATTCATCGAAGTGGGTGAAAAATAACCGTTTGAGCGTGATTAATGCCAGAAAGGCGTCAAGTTAGTGTCTGATTTTTGGTAAATCCGCTAAATTACTCACAACATAAATTGTGAAAGGTGTGCCTATCTAGGCTGATTTATGCTATATTCTCGCACCTTGCACGTATAAAAATACGACAGAAATTACCTGAGGGATATTGGCTCCATGAGCGATCTTGCAAAAGAGATCACGCCCGTAAACATTGAAGAGGAGCTGAAAGGCTCATACCTCGACTACGCGATGTCAGTTATCGTGGGTCGTGCTCTTCCGGATGTGCGTGATGGCCTTAAGCCAGTGCACCGTCGCGTATTGTTCGCGATGAATGTGCTAGGCAATGACTGGAATAAAGCATATAAAAAATCAGCCCGTGTGGTTGGTGACGTAATCGGTAAATATCACCCACACGGTGATAGCGCGGTCTACGACACCATCGTACGTATGGCGCAACCTTTCTCTCTTCGCTACATGCTGGTAGATGGTCAGGGTAACTTCGGTTCTATCGATGGCGACTCCGCGGCTGCGATGCGTTATACCGAAGTTCGTATGGCAAAAATTGCCCACGAGCTGCTGGCCGATCTAGATAAAGAAACGGTTGACTATGTGCCTAACTATGATGGCACTGAACAGATTCCGGCAGTACTGCCTACGAAAATTCCGAACCTTCTGGTTAACGGTGCTTCGGGTATTGCCGTCGGTATGGCGACGAACATTCCGCCGCACAACCTTGGCGAAGTCATCGATGGCTGCCTGGCCTATATCAATGATGAAGACATCACCATTGATCAGCTAATGGAATATATTCCAGGTCCGGACTTCCCGACAGCGGCACTGATCAGCGGTCGCAAGGGCATTATTGATGCCTATAAGACCGGGCGCGGTAAAGTTTACATGCGCTCAAAAGCCGAGATCGAAGCGGACAAGAATGGCAAAGAGACCATTATTGTTACCGAGATCCCGTATCAGGTGAACAAAGCTCGCCTGATCGAGAAGATCGCAGAGCTGGTCAAAGATAAAAAAGTTGAAGGCATCAGTGCACTGCGCGATGAGTCTGACAAAGACGGTATGCGTATTGTTATCGAGTGTCGACGTGATGCGACTGGCGAGGTTGTGCTGAACAACCTGTACGCTCAGACGCAGCTACAGACGACATTCGGCATCAACATGGTTGCGCTGGACAATGGTCAGCCTAAGCTTTTCAACCTGAAAGAGATGCTGAAGTGCTTCGTGAACCACCGCCGTGAAGTGGTGACACGCCGTACTATTTACGAATTGCGCAAAGCCCGTGAGCGTGCCCATATCCTTGAAGGTTTGGCACTGGCGCTGGCCAATATCGATGAAATTATTGAGCTGATCAAGAGTGCTCCGACACCGGCTGAAGCGAAAGCTGGTCTGGTTGCGCGTGGTTGGGATCTGGGTAACGTTGCTGCAATGCTGGAACGTGCCGGTACCGATGCGGCACGTCCGGAATGGCTGGAAGAGCAATACGGTATTCGTGACAACCAGTACTACCTGACAGAGCA
This sequence comes from Photobacterium proteolyticum, assembly GCF_001939735.1. Taxonomy (GTDB): domain Bacteria; phylum Pseudomonadota; class Gammaproteobacteria; order Enterobacterales; family Vibrionaceae; genus Photobacterium; species Photobacterium proteolyticum. The sequence continues at coordinate 241,224 of NZ_MJIL01000087.1, read as the reverse complement.
GCAGGCACAGGCAATCCTTGATCTGCGCCTACACAAGCTGACCGGTCTAGAGCACGAGAAAATCCTGGGCGAATACAAATCGTTGCTGGAAGAAATTGCAGAACTGTTGCATATCCTAGGTAGCTCTGAGCGCCTGATGGAAGTGATCCGTGAAGAACTTGAACTGGTTAAAGAGCAGTTCAATGATCCGCGTCGTACTGAAATCACTGCCGCTAGCCATGATATCGATCTTGAGGATCTGATCACTCAGGAAGATGTGGTTGTTACGCTTTCACACGAAGGCTACGTGAAATACCAGGTGCTGAGTGATTATGAAGCTCAGCGTCGTGGTGGTAAGGGTAAGGCGGCAACGCGAATGAAGGATGAAGACTTCATTGAGCGCCTGCTGGTTGCCAATACGCACGACACCATTCTGTGCTTCTCTAGCCGTGGCCGTATGTACTGGCTGAAAGTGTACCAGCTACCATTGGCGAGCCGTACCGCGCGTGGTAAGCCTATCGTCAATATCCTTCCTCTGGAAGAAGGCGAGCGTATTACTGCAATCCTGCCGGTTAAAGAATACGAAGCAGATAAGTTCGTCTTCATGGCGACGGCAGACGGTACCGTTAAGAAGACACCTCTGACTGACTTCAGCCGTCCGCGTAGCGCAGGTATCATTGCGGTGAACCTACGCGAAGGCGATTCGCTGATTGGGGTCGATGTGACAAACAGTACCGATCAAATCATGCTGTTCTCCGAAGCGGGTAAAGTGGTCCGCTTCTCTGAAGAGCAAGTACGCGGTATGGGCCGTACTGCTGCGGGTGTCCGCGGTATGAAACTGGCCGACGGCGACAAAGTGGTGTCTCTGATCGTTCCTCACAACGAGGGTGACGTGTTGACTGTAACCGAAAATGGTTACGGTAAGCGAACTTCGCTCGAGGAGTACCCATCGAAGAGCCGTGCGACACAAGGTGTTGTATCAATTAAGGTCTCTGAGCGTAACGGCAAAGTTGTCGGTGCTGTTCAGGCCGAAGACGGCGATGAGTTCATGATGATCACCAATGGTGGTACGTTAGTTCGAACTCGTGTTTCTGAAGTCAGCCGCGTTGGCCGTAATACCCAGGGTGTTACACTAATCCGTACTGCTGAAGAAGAGTTGGTTGTTGGCCTGCAGCGTATCGATGAGCCTGAAGAGGAAGACATCATTGATGCCGATATCGAAGATGCAGAAGTAACAGAAGCGCAAGCTGCTGATACCGGCGCCGATTCAGCCGAGCAATCAGATTCTGATGAAGCACCTTCTACTGACGAAGAATAAGCTTCACGACAGACTTGCTTAACAAGAGCGCAGCCTACGGGCTGCGTTTTTTTATGTCTGACGAGGAGCCCAAACGGCTGCTATTTTTCCTGTTGAGTCTGTGAATTGTTCAGTTTGCCCTGAATATCCGGTCAGTTGTTCTTTTTTGCAGAAATACTTGTTGTTAAGGCTTTTCAGCGTACGCATAAAGGTGTAAAAACAAAAGTAATTGATCTTTGTCACACTTAGCCTGCGGGCTCCAGATGTGACAAATAGCTATATTATCCCTATGCAGAGCAGGAGCGAGTCTTACATCATGGAAAAGGTCTACAATTTTTGTGCTGGTCCGGCAATGATCCCAGCAGATGTCTTACAGAAAGCACAGAAAGAATTGGTTAACTGGAGCGGCCTGGGCACCTCTGTGATGGAAATCAGCCACCGCAGCAAGGAGTTTCTTGCGGTTGCCGAGCAATCAGAAAAAGATCTGCGAGAGTTGCTGTCGATCCCTGCTAACTACCATGTACTCTTCTGTCACGGTGGTGCTCGCGGCCAGTTTGCGGCGGTACCGATGAATTTGTTAGGTGAGGCAGATACCGCCGACTATATGGATGGTGGTTACTGGGCTAACAGTGCGGCCAAGGAAGCCGAGAAATACTGTCAGCCGAATGTTGTTGATATTACCTGTGAGCGTGACGGCAAGAAGGCGGTATTGCCTGCATCTGAGTGGCCGCTGTCAGGTGATGCTGCATTTGTACATTTTTGTCCGAATGAAACTATCGACGGTATCGAGATCCGTGATCTGCCGGTGACAGACAAACCGATTGTTGCCGATATGTCTTCGACCATTCTGTCTCGAAAAATCGATGTATCGAAATACGGTGTGATCTATGCCGGTGCCCAGAAAAATATCGGTCCGGCCGGTCTGACGATTGTTATCGTGCGTGATGATTTGCTCGGAAAGGCCAAGCAGGTGTTGCCGAGTATTCTTGACTATACCGTGTTGGTTGATAAGGACTCGATGTTCAATACGCCGCCGACCTTTGCCTGGTATCTGGCCGGGGAAGTGTTTAAGTGGCTGAAAGGGATCGGCGGGGTCGAAGAGATGCAAAAGCGCAATGAGGCCAAGGCTGAAGTGCTATATCGCTTTATTGATCAGTCTGATTTTTACCGCAACGAGGTACACCCTGCGAACCGCTCGCTGATGAATGTTCCGTTCCAGCTGAAAAAGCCGGAATTGGACAAGGTGTTCCTTGAGCAGGCGGATGCTGCCGGCCTGAAGGCACTGAAGGGGCATCGTGTTGTCGGCGGTATGCGGGCGTCTATCTACAATGCCATGCCGCTTGAGGGCGTTCAGGCGCTGGTGGACTTCATGCAGAAATTTGAGCAAGAAAACGCCTAGGAGCTCGAATTCCATATATCAAGGCCTCTCTTTTGAGAGGCTTTTTTATCACTGCTGCGGAAAGATGATCTTGCTGGTATCGAAGCCATTTCGCTCGGCAATCGAGAGGTAGTATTGCACCTTGTCTTCGCGCAGTGATTTGTCGCGGGAAAGAATCCAGAAATAATCTGTGTTATAGCTGCTAACCAAAGCTGTGGAGTAGTCGGGTTCGAGGTGAAAGACAACGTAGCTGCCGTAAAAAGGGCCGAAAAAAGACACCTTGAGGTGGGCTGTATCGTTGGCGCCGACGAACTTGGCCTTACCTTCAGCTTCCTTCCATTCATTCTTCGCTTTGTTATAGCCCCGGTTGATTACTTTGACAGAGCCATCCTCATTAAGACTGTATGTTGCTGAGACTTGGGAAAGGCCCCGTTCAAAGCTGTGGTCAAGACGTGCTATTTCGTGCCAGGTTCCAAGATAACGGTCTATGCTGAACGGTTTGACCGGCGTTATTTGCTCTGGCATACCAGTGCAGCCAGACAAGTAAAATAGAGCAACTGTAGTCAAAAAACGGGTAATAAAGTTCATCTTCTACCTTTTGTCGGGTGACTGTAAGAGTGATGTTTTAGGGTAATACTCGTAGTGTACGTAAGATCTTGACGGATAAGATCACTATTCCAGCCTGGAATGGTAGTGGTGAAGAATATGGTTGCTCAGCGAGTGGCAAGAGGTTCCCGATGCCATTTTATACATATTTCTGCCGATAGCATCAGATATACATCACAATCACTGTACGAAATTTAACCATCCCGATAAACACAGTTTCCCTCAGCGGAAACAGTGTCGAGGCTATTTTCTTGTATCATATGGGGAAATTATTGCGAGGGATTAGCTAGAACGATGATGAGCTCAAATGTATATCAAAAGAAAGCATCAGATTTTCAGTTACTGAGTTTGCAAGGCCGCGACAAGGAGTGCCTGACTTCTTTGTTTAGCGAGCATAAGGCGAGTCAACAGCTGCAGGATGCAACGTGTTACCTGGTTTTCAATCAGCAGAAGCCATTCTTTTATTCACTGAAAAAGCACCTAGTGAGCACTGGGTACTTTTCAGGTAGCGACAGCGAAGCGATGCTTCCGCATGCGGCGGCTGCAAGCGACAGCGCTATTGCAGAAGTAGAAGTCGATTTTCCGCTTGCGCTGTATCGTTCCGCGCTGCGCCATGACATTTTTAATATGCTGGTTTCGCTTAAGGAACAATGCGGCCATTACACGCTGAACCTTCGCTTGCCGCTGGATGAAATTGCGTCCGAGTATGAGCTTAATGATATAGCAAAGTTATGCATTGTTGCCGGTGCAGACAATCTTACCCTGTCACTGACGAGGAGCCTCGATAGTCAACAGGAAGCTCGAATTAATTTGCTTGCCAATCTTTTAAAGCGCTTCTTTGTTTCAGACTCTTGCGGCCTGATTTTTAGCGGGCTGACGACACTTCCTGTCATGCAGCGTATTTCATCCCTGGCCATTGAAATACTTGGCGAAGACTGGGTGGATAATGCATCCCTCAAGTTTGAGTGCTAGAACCAGACAAACAAACAAACCGGTGTCCACGACACCGGTTTTTATATATGTATACCCAAACTACCTCAAGATGCTCGTTTCAGCGAGAATTACTTGGCTTGTAGGCTAGGCACCGATTAGAAAATCTAGTGGCTCTAAATTAATAATCGGTAACAACGCATAGAAGCCAAGTAAACTCGCCCTTTGGGAGTGAGCCAGCGACCCCATTTCTGTGTCAAATAACGTTGAAAGGGAATAGCCATTCCTACCGTCATTTTCCTTGAACTGAGCTCGCTGGACTCACTCTGAATTCTGCATCTTGAGGTAGTTTGGGTATAGATTGGTATTACTCAAGGCAAAAGCGTTTTTCCAGGTAGCAGCGAATAGCCTGCTCGCTGGCGTCAAACTGCGGCAGGGGAAGGTGAGCAGGATCAACCCATTGCCACCCCTCGCACTTATCAGGCTCGCGTAGCTCCAGCTGCCCGCTAAATTCGGTGGCCAGCACAGTTACACTGATGTAGTGCTTGCCGGACTCATGGTAGGTTTGCAGGTTGTTGGTGACGGCAATGACTTTTGGGTTTTTAATCAGCAGCCCGGTTTCTTCTTCTATCTCGCGCGCAGCACACTGGGTAAAGGTCTCACCTATGTCCATGTGGCCACCGGGGATCGAATAGTAGGGCGCGTGGCTATTCTTCCTTTTGCCAATCAAGACGTCTCCCTGGTCGTTAACAATGATCACACCGACCCCGACTTTGGGTGTTTCAGCTGACACATCTCTCTCCTTGTAACGAAAAATCTCTCTGGATGCCTGTGAATTTACGGCTGACTCATCTTACCATTTTCTGTGATATCGATTGGGTTTAATCAGTACTAGCTAACTGAGACATTATTCGCTAATCTGCTGGAACGCCCAAAAAACAGGATTGAATAGATAACAGATGGAAAGTTTAACGTTACAGCCGATAAATCAGATCAATGGCGAAGTAAATCTACCAGGGTCGAAGAGTGTTTCAAACCGTGCCCTTCTATTGGCGGCGTTAGCTCAAGGTACCACGCGACTTACCAACTTGCTTGACAGCGACGATATCCGTCACATGCTCAATGCCCTCAAGCAGCTGGGTGTGAGCTATCAGTTGTCCGATGACAAAACAGTCTGCGAAGTCACCGGGTTGGGGCGGGCGTTTAAACCCGAGCAGGCGCTTGAACTCTTCCTGGGTAATGCCGGTACCGCGATGCGTCCGTTAGCCGCGGCATTATGTCTCGGTGAGGGAGAGTTTGTTCTGACTGGTGAACCCCGTATGAAGGAGCGTCCGATCGGCCACTTGGTCGAGGCGCTTCGCACTGCCGGTGCTGAGATTACCTACCTGGAAAATGACAACTATCCACCGCTTAAAATCAAGGGAACGGGCCTTCAGGGTGGAGAAGTCGAAATCGATGGCTCTATCTCCAGCCAGTTTCTGACCGCATTTTTGATGTCGGCACCCATGGCCAAGACCGATACCTTAATCCGAATTAAAGGCGAGCTGGTTTCCAAGCCCTATATTGATATCACTCTGCATATCATGGCCCAGTTCGGAGTAACCGTAGAGAACCGTGACTACCAGGAGTTTGTTGTTCCGGCAGGTCAGATCTACCAGGCACCGGGCGAGTTTTTGGTCGAGGGCGACGCCTCGTCGGCATCTTACTTCCTGGCAGCGGCTGCTATCAAGGGCGGGCAAGTAAAAGTAACCGGTATTGGCAAGAAGAGTATCCAGGGTGATGTTCAGTTTGCCGATGCACTGGCAGCGATGGGTGCTGAGATTGAGTGGGGCGACGATTATGTCATTGCCCGCCGTGGTGAGCTAAAGGCTGTCGATATGGACTTCAACCATATCCCGGATGCGGCAATGACCATTGCGACGGCAGCGCTGTTTGCTGACGGGGTGACGTCAATCCGCAATGTCTATAACTGGCGGGTCAAGGAAACCGATCGCCTTGCTGCAATGGCTACCGAGCTACGAAAGGTCGGTGCCGAGGTCGAGGAGGGCAGTGACTACATTATCATTACCCCGCCGGCGCAACTCAAGCATGCGGCGATTGACACCTATGATGATCACCGGATGGCGATGTGTTTCTCGCTGGTGGCATTGAGCGATACTCCGGTGACCATTAATGATCCCAAATGTACCTCGAAGACCTTCCCGGACTATTTTGACAAGCTGGCCGAGCTAAGTTGCTAAGCTGACAAACCGCTAAGTCATTCTGTTATTAGAGAAACCCGCTACCTGGCGGGTTTTTGTCTTCTGTGGGCCAGCAACAATGCCAGATAACAAACATTCGGTGGTTTGAGTAATTCGATTTGATAGTACTCACGATTTTTTTCCCGTATAATACGCCCCCGTTTGTGAGCTGTAATACCAAACCTATTGGCCAGCGCCATTGGCTAAATGTTTGGTATTAAAGCTCGATATTTGAACGAATTCGGAGAAAACCTATGTCTACTCATGCTCCAGTGATCACTGTTGATGGGCCAAGCGGCGCCGGCAAGGGGACGCTATGTATGCTATTGGCAGATAAACTGGGCTGGAAACTGCTTGATTCCGGTGCGATCTACCGCGTACTGGCACTGGCAGCGATTCACCATGGTGTTGATCTTGAATCTGAAGATGCGCTGGTTCCGCTAGCGGCACACCTTGATGTTCAGTTCAAGGCCGAAGGCGAGTTGGTCAAGGTTATTCTTGAAGGCGAGGATGTGTCCGGCGAGCTTCGTCGAGAAGAAACAGGCATGGCGGCATCAAAAGTAGCCGCATTGCCACGCGTGCGCGAAGCACTGCTGCGTCGTCAGCGTGCATTTAGCGAGGCGCCAGGACTGGTTGCCGACGGTCGTGATATGGGGACCGTGGTCTTTCCGGGTGCCGAAGTGAAAATCTTCCTTGATGCCAGTGCGGAAGAGCGTGCAAATCGCCGCATGAACCAGTTGCAACAGAAAGGCTTAGATGTTAACTTTGACAGTCTTTTAAGCGAAATTCAGGAACGCGACGATCGCGACCGCAACCGCGCGGTGGCTCCGTTGCGTCCCGCTGCTGATGCTTTGGTGCTAGACTCTACTGAGATGTCAATAGAGCAAGTTACTGCCCAGGCATTGGCTTATGTTGAAAAAAAATTATCTGCTGAGTGATCAGCATGATGGCGTCGGTGTCACGGATGAATACTGACATTACTACCAACCCCATGCGGTAGGATACCCATGGTTGTTAATCATATTGAAGATTAAATAATGACTGAATCTTTTGCTTTACTCTTTGAAGAGTCTCTAAACGAAATCGAAACTCGCCCAGGTGCGATCGTTAAAGGTACTGTAGTAGCTATCGAGAACGGTTACGTTCTTGTAGACGCTGGCCTTAAGTCTGAGTCTTCTATCCCTGCTGACGAATTCAAAAACGCTGCTGGCGAAATTGAAATCGAAATCGGTGCAGAAGTAGACGTAGCACTTGACGCAATCGAAGACGGTTTCGGTGAGACTAAACTTTCTCGTGAAAAAGCTAAGCGTCATGAAGCTTGGATCCAGCTTGAAAAAGCTTACGAAGATGCTGAAACAGTTGTTGGTATCATCAACGGTAAAGTTAAGGGTGGCTTCACAGTTGAACTTAACGGTATCCGTGCGTTCCTACCTGGTTCACTAGTTGACGTACGTCCAGTTCGTGACACTGCTCACCTAGAAAACAAAGAGCTAGAGTTCAAAGTAATCAAGCTTGACCAGAAGCGCAACAACGTTGTTGTTTCTCGCCGCGCAGTTATCGAATCTGAAAACAGCGTTGAGCGTGACGAGCTACTTGCTTCTCTACAAGAAGGCATGGAAGTTAAAGGTATCGTTAAGAACCTTACTGACTACGGTGCATTCGTTGATCTTGGCGGTGTTGACGGTCTTCTACACATCACTGATATGGCTTGGAAACGCGTTAAGCACCCAAGCGAAATCGTTAATGTTGGCGACGAAATCAACGTTAAAGTTCTTAAGTTCGACCGTGAGCGTACTCGCGTATCACTAGGTCTTAAGCAGCTAGGCGAAGATCCATGGGTAGCAATCGCTAAGCGTTACCCTGAAGGTACTAAGCTTTCTGGCCGCGTAACTAACCTAACTGACTACGGCTGCTTCGTTGAAATCGAAGAAGGCGTTGAAGGTCTTGTTCACGTTTCTGAGATGGATTGGACTAACAAGAACATCCACCCATCTAAAGTTGTTAACGTGGGCGACGAAGTTGAAGTTATGGTTCTTGATATCGACGAAGAGCGTCGTCGTATCAGCCTAGGTCTTAAGCAGTGTAAAGCTAACCCATGGCAGTCATTTGCAGAAATGCAAGCTAAGGGCGATCGCGTAACTGGTAAGATCAAGTCTATCACTGACTTCGGTATCTTCATCGGTCTAGAAGGCGGCATCGACGGTCTAGTTCACCTATCTGACATTTCTTGGAATGTTTCAGGTGAAGAAGCAGTTCGTGACTTCAAGAAAGGCGACGAAATCTCTGCAGTAGTTCTAGCAGTAGACGCAGAGCGTGAGCGTATCTCTCTTGGCGTTAAGCAGATCGAAGAAGACCCATTCAACGGTTTCGTTGCAGTTAACAAGAAAGGTGCTCTAGTTACTGGTACTGTTTCTGCAGTTGACGCGAAAGGCGCAACTATCGAGCTAGCTGAAGGTGTTGAAGGTTACCTACGTGCTTCTGAAGCATCTGTTGACCGTGTTGAAGACGCAACTCTAGTTCTTTCTGTTGGCGATTCTGTTGAAGCTAAGTTCACAGGCGTTGACCGTAAGAACCGCGTAATCAACCTATCTGTTCGTGCTAAAGACGTTGCTGAAGAGCAAGAAGCAATGGCTAACCTGAACAAGCAAGAAGATGCTTCTTTCGGTAACGCTATGGCTGACGCTTTCAAAGCGGCTAAAGGCGAATAATTGAGCTAAGGGGGATCACTTTTCCCCCTAAGCGGTTATACTATTGAGAAACATACTAAAAACGGGGTGTTTATGACAAAGTCTGAATTAATTGAAAGACTGTGTAGTCAACAAACACATCTTTCTGCCAAACAGGTAGAAGATGCAATCAAGGAAATCCTTGAGCACATGGCGACCACTCTCTCTGAGGGCGATCGTATTGAAATCCGTGGCTTTGGTAGCTTCTCATTGCATTACCGTGCTCCACGCGTCGGTCGTAACCCTAAGACAGGCGACAAAGTTGAGCTGGACGGCAAGTACGTCCCGCACTTCAAGCCTGGTAAGGAATTGCGCGATCGAGTTAACTCGGCAATTGCTGCTGGTTAAGCGTGATTAGAACAAAAAAACGGCATGCTGATAGTATGCCGTTTTTTTATGTCTATTGATCATGGTCTGATGTGTCAAAATCTTGCATAATCAACCCATCAAACTTTTGATCAAGTGAGAAGGATTTACGATGAAGATAATTAGCTTTCTGATTTTAGCTGTTTGCTTTTTGCTCACGCTGGCTCTTGGTGCCCAGAACCAGCAGCTGGTAAATTTCGATTTTCTTGTAGCTCAGGGTGAGTTCCAACTATCTACTTTGCTTGGTATTGCATTCGGTTCCGGTTTTGCGATTGGTTGGTTGATTTGTGGCCTGCTGTATCTGAAAACCCGTTTCTCAAGAAACCGCCTAAGCAAAAAGGTAGCCAAACAACAGCAAGAGCTGAACCAGCTACGTGCTGAGCCTGTTAAGGAATAATCGTTAATGCTAGAGCTGTTGTTCCTGTTACTCCCGATTGCCGCTGCTTATGGCTGGTATATGGGTAACAGGAGCGCTAGTAACAAACAACAGGAGCAGTCTCACCACATGTCGCGCCAGTATGTGACTGGCTTGAACCTGCTGTTATCTGATCAGTCAGATAAAGCGGTTGACGTGTTTATAGAGCTGCTCCAGGTTGATAGCGAAACCATTGATACTCACCTTGCTCTGGGAAACCTTTTCCGCAGCCGGGGTGAGGTTGATCGCGCCATTCGTATTCACCAGAATTTAATTGCCCGCCCCAACCTAACCATAGATCAGCGAAATCTGGCGCTACAGCAACTGGCAAAAGATTACATGGCTGCCGGCTTTTTTGATCGTGCCGAAAAAATTTTCGAACAACTATTGGATGAACCCGATCACCGCAAAGGGGCGCTGCAGCAGCTACTGACAATTTACCAGCAGACCCGAGAATGGGAAAAAGCCATCGAGGTGGCCTCTCAGTTGGTGAAAATGGGCAAAACCAAGCTGAAGCATGACATCGCCCATTACTGGTGCGAGATGGCTATGCTCGAAATGAGTGCCCTTAACTCGGATAAAGCCAAACAGTTTCTGAAAAAAGCATTGTCAGCGGATAAAACCTGTGTTCGAGCATCGATAATGATGGCGAAAATTCTGATCAGTACCGAAGACTATAAGACGGCCGCCAAACAGCTGGAGCGGGTGGTCGAGCAGGATATCGATTATGTCAGCGAAACGCTGCCTATGCTTTTGCAGTGCTACGAAGCCACCAACAATGAGACTGGCTGGCTGAAATACCTTCGCCAATGTGTCGAGCAGAAGGCCGGGGCAACGGCTGAGCTAATGCTGGCCGATGAGATCTCCAAACATGAAGGCTCTGTGATGGCCCAGACATTCATGACCCGCCAGCTAACCAAGAACCCGACAATGAAGGGGTTCTATCAATTGATGGATTACCACCTGGACGAGGCGGAAGAAGGACGGGCGAAAGACAGCCTGACAACTTTGCGCTCGCTGGTCGGTGAGCAGTTGAAGATTAAGCCGCATTTCCGTTGCCGCAAATGCGGATTCGCGACCCATTCTCTGTATTGGCAGTGCCCGTCATGTAAAAGCTGGGGAGCTGTCAAACCGATCCGCGGCCTTGATGGTGAATAATGCTGAAAAGCCCGTTCTGTGAATGGGCTTTTTTTTGGCTTCAACCTTATCAGGGCGACAATCTGATCATAGCGCCAGTGCACCCCACAATAAGACCGGCAGGGTGACTACCGCGAAGAAGTTGCCAAACAGCACCATCGACGCCACGTTGGTCGGCTCGACGTCAAACCGCTCGGCAAAAAGGTAGTTCATGACGGCCGGCGGTAACATGGTAAACAGCACCATCATTTGCAGCTGTTGGTGGGGAAGCGGGATGAAGAGGTAAATCACGGCAAAGGTGATGGCGCCAGTGCCAAGACTGAACAGGGTCGTCATCAGGCCGATACGCAATCCTGCCAGGTGCAGATTGACCATCTGTGCGCCCAGGGATAACAACATTACCGGGATCGATGCCTGGCCCAGAAGTTTGGTTGCCTCGTAAACGGGCCGCCAGACCGGAATCTCCAGCAGGTTAAAGGCAAGAGCAGCCAGTGTGGCCAGTAACAGAGGGGTTTTAACTAGCTGCTGTATCGACAGGGGGCCCTTCTTGCTGAGCAGGGCCATCCCGACGGTGATATGTAAGGTGGTCGAGACTACAAACAGCAAGACAGCAGATCCGATGGCGGTATCACCAAAGGTATAGCTAAAGAGCGGGATCGCGAGGTTGCCACTGTTACGAAACATCTGTGGCGGCCCCCAGGCCTTGAAGGTGATTTTCCTGAACCGGCACAGGGCGAACATCAGCAGCCCGGGGAGCAAGACGGCACAGGCGGCGGCAGCGAGCAGGGTAACCTGAGTTGCATCAGGCTTCATGGTTACCAGTGATGAGAAGATCAGAGCCGGGACAAACACATCCATGTTGATGCGGTTGATTGGTTTGAAGTCGGGCTTGAGACGGCGGGTTATCACGTAGCCGATAAGCACAATCGCAAAGACGGGGAATAATATACCGATGACTTTCTCAAACACACTCGCATCCTTGCAAAGTTTCAGTGGGTTGGGGGGGACCGGTGATGAAAACGGGCCTCACCCTTTATCGTACAAATCGTCAGGTCAATATACCCAAATGCAGAGCGTTGAGAAAGCGGTGAGGCTGGCATGAAAAAGCCAACCTGGAGATTGGCTTGACAGGTTAGTCGTTCAGTCCTTGCCGGATACCACTTTATCAAACCCTGATATGTTTGCTACTGGGGTAAAACGATTGGCTGGCAAAGAAGAGTGCTGCTTTTAGTGGCTTCGGTTCAATATTCAATTAATGCTCGAAAAAAAATGATTTTACTGTACAATCCTGACCGCCCTCAGCACGCTGGGGAGGATTGAACAATAACTAAGCAGGAGATGCCATGTTAGACCCAAAAGTGATTGTCGCTCTCGACTACCCAAGCCAAGACGAAGCCCTGGCGTTCGTCGACCGTATTGAACCGGGAAGTTGTCGACTGAAAGTTGGCAAAGAGATGTTTACTTATTTTGGCCCTGACTTTGTGCGTAAACTGCATGATCGGGGCCATTCTGTATTTCTGGACCTGAAGTTCCATGATATTCCGAATACCTGCTCCCGTGCGGTTGCGGCAGCGGCGGATCTCGGGGTGTGGATGGTCAATGTCCATGCGAGCGGTGGCGAACGTATGATGGCGGCCTCGCGTGACATTCTCGAGCCGTATGGCAAGGACCGCCCACTGCTTATTGGCGTGACAGTGCTTACCAGTATGGAGGCGGCCGATCTGCGTGGCATCGGTATCCAGGCTGAGCCGCAGGAACATGTGCTGAACCTGGCGCGATTGACCAAGAACAGCGGCCTGGACGGAGTGGTATGCTCGGCCCGGGAAGCGGGTATGCTGAAGGCTGAGCTGGGCAAAGAATTCAAACTGGTTACTCCGGGTATCCGCCCTGCAGGCAGTGCCGCCGGAGATCAGCGCCGGGTGATGACACCGGTCGAGGCGGTTCAGGCCGGTTCGGATTATCTGGTCATTGGGCGCCCGATAACCAAAGCGGCCGATCCTGCAGCCGTGCTCACCGAGATCAACCAATCTCTGGCATAGACAATTTGCCGTGATAATGTCTAATAACGCCCGGTTAATGCCGGGCGTTTCTTTTGGGCCGGGGTCGATCAAAGTTTCGATGGATATCGAGGTTCAGCAACGTATTTTTTCATACACTTAGATTAAACAGGGATTTGTTGTTCATCATGTCGGCCGTGGTTGGAGTAGGCAGAGGAGCTCGAAAATGGATGTGGCATTCGATTTTGATTCATCGTTCTGGCGTTTGTTCATTGCTTTGATGCTAGGCGCTATTATAGGTATCCAACGTGGCTGGGTCGATCGTAATGAAGCCGCGGGATCACGTATCGCCGGTATTCGTACCTACTCGCTGATTGGCCTGCTGGGAGGTATATGTGGCTTGTTGGCATCGTTCTTTTCAGAACTTTTTCTCGGCTTTTCTCTCCTTGCCTTTTCTGTCCTGATTATCGTCGCCTACATCAAGAGCCAAAAGGTAAAAGTAAACCTCAGCATTACTGGCTTGGTCGGCATGCTGATCACCTTTTTGCTGGGTAGCCTAGCAGTTGTCGGCGAGCCGGTGATTGCAGCCTCGGCGGCGGTGATCACTGCCATTATTCTCGATAACAAGAAAGAGCTGCATACCGCACTGATGAAGCTTCAGGAGTACGAACTGGATGCTGCCCTGCGCTTGTTACTGATCTCTGTTGTGATGCTGCCACTGCTGCCCAATCAGGGAATGGGGCCATGGCAGGCCGTCAATCCCTATGAGATTTGGTGGATGGTGGTGCTGATTGCCGGTATTTCTTTTGTCGGCTATTTTGCAATCAAAATTGGCGGCGCCGAAAAGGGGATCTTATTTACCTGTCTCTTTGCGGGGCTGAGCTCTTCGACCGCACTGACACTGCAGTTTTCACACCTTTCCAAACAGCAGGCGCATCTCAGCGGCTTGCTGGCTAGCGGGATCCTGATCAGCTGCGGAACTATGTTCCCGCGTATCTTATTTGTCTGCTCTGTTGTGAACTACACCCTGGTCGAAATGCTATGGCTACCAATGTTGTTGATGATGCTGGGCTTTTACCTTCCAGCCTATTGGATCTGGACCCACTACAAGATTGAGACGGATGAATCACCGCAGGTAAAACAAAATCCGCTGGCGTTGTCCTCGGCATTCTTTTTCGGCATCGTGCTACTGGCGATCATGTTGCTGGCTAATTTGCTGCAAGACTGGTTTGGGAGTACGGGTACGCTGCTGCTCGCGGCGATCTCAGGCATTACCGATGTCGATGCCATTACCCTGGCTCTGGGCAGGCAGAGTGCTAATGGTTTGCTGGTGAATACGGCCATGCTGGGAATCTTTATTGCCGCTTCCGTTAACAGCCTGATTAAAATGGGCATGGCGAGTGTTATTGGTGCTAAGTCATTACGTAAGTTTATTATCGTACCGATTTTGGGCTCTGTGCTATTAGGGGCAGGCTCGGTGTGGGTGACATTTGGCTGATTGGACCAGGGATTGTTACCCATAGATAGACGGGCTGAAGTCAGCCCGCCAGGTAGATTGTTTTCACACGCTTAGCACTCAATTTTAGGCGTCGCGCTGCTTATACGGTTGGTTCGGTCGTGCGACGGTGCCGAGAAATGGCTATCGAGCAGTTTTTGCGTCAGCGGGTGCTGGGGATTGGCGAAAACATCCGCTGTCAGGCCTTGCTCAACCACTTCGCCATTTTGCATAACCATCACCTTGTCGGTGAAATGTTTGATAACACCCATGTGCTGCGACACGTAGACATACGACAGTCCCATTTCTTCCTGCAGCTCCAGTAACAGGTTGAGGATCTGGGAGCGCATCGACATGTCGAGACCGTTAAGGGCTTCATCAGCTACGATAATACAAGGCTGGAGGATCAGGGCGCGGGCAAGGGAGACACGCTGCTTCTGGCCGGTTGCCAGCATTTGCGGGTAGAAATAGGCGTGCTCGGGCAGCAGGCCGACGCGTTTGAGGGTCATCATGATCCTGCGCTCGCGGGCCTGTGGCGTCATATTGGTATTTCGTTTCAGCGGCCCTTCCAGAATTTTACCAATCTGGATCCGTGGATTCAGCGAGGTATTGGGATCTTGAAAGATCATCCGGATCAGCTTGCAGCGGGTCTGAAAGTCATTGGGGGCCAATGGCTCGCCGTTGACGCGAATGACCCCCTCGGTCGGCTCGACAACCCCTGACAGCATTTTGGCCAGCGTCGACTTGCCTGAACCGTTTTCGCCCATAAATGCGATAGTCTCACCGGCTTCCAGGGTGAATGATACCGGCTTGACGGCCTCTATCGTCCGGCGGCGGAACAGGCCCGAGCGGTAGTGATAGTCTTTTTTCAGGTGTTCGACTTCTAGTAGCGCACTCACTTATTCGTTTCCTCCATATTCAGCGGAAAATGACAGCTGAATTTATGGTTTTTTATCTTTCTTCGCTTCGGTACTTCGACGCATTTGCGCTGGGCATGGGGGCAGCGCGGGCCAAGTCGACAGCCGATGGGCAAATGCTGCAGAGGAGGAATAGAGCCAGGCAGCGTTTCCAGCTTACATTTGTGGGGCAGCACATCCAGATTGAAGTCAGGCATGGCACGGAGCAGCGCTTCGGTATAAGGGTGATGCGGTGATTGCAGCAGCTGTTTACGGCTGCCGGATTCGACCGACTGGCCGCAATACATCACGGTTATCCTGTCTGCCCACTGGGTCACCGTCGTCAGGTCGTGGCTGACCAGCAAGATAGTGGTATTGCCGAGTTGGTTCATCCGGCTAAGCAGGCGGAAGATCTGCGCCTGGGTGATCGGATCCAAATCGTTGGTCGGTTCATCGGCAATCAATAGGCGGGGGCGGTTGGCAATTGCCATGGCAATCATGACTTTCTGGCACTCACCGTCTGTCAGTTCATACGGGTAGCTTTTCATTACCCGCTTGTGATCTTTGATCCCCACTTTGTGCAGTAGGGCAATTGCTTGCTTCTGGCGCCATTGAAAGCGCTGCCACCAATGGCCGCTGAATGATACCTGGGGGATCGCCTCTTCCAGCTGTTCACCCACGTGTTCAGACGGATCCAGACAGGAGGAAGGCTCCTGGAAAATCATGGCTATTTCGCGACCGACTATCTTCCGGCGCTCACGGGTGGATAGTGAGAGCAGATCAACGTCGCCCAGCCTCAAACGGTCGGCCGTGACACGCCAGCTGTCTTTGGTGACCCCGGCGATGGCCTTGGCGACAAGACTTTTGCCTGAACCTGACTCACCCACGAGCCCTCTGATCTCGCCTTCGTTGAGCGTAAGGCTCATACGGTCGACGGCTTTGACCAACCCTTGCGGGGTCTCGATTTCAATGGTCAGGTTACGGATATCTAATAAAGGCATTAATCAATCCCCGCATTGATTGCTTGGCGGAGTCCTTCTCCTACTAAGTTTACTACCAATACACTGAAGGTGATTGCCAGCCCGGGCAAGGTGACAGTCCAGGGCGCAAGGTAAATCAGCTCGATGGAATCGCCCAGCATCGCTCCCCACTCTGAGGACGGTGCCTGGGCGCCGAGGCCAAGAAAACCCAGTGCCGCAATATCAAGGATGGCGATCGAGATGGCCCGGGTAAGCTCATTGGTAATGGCCGTCAGAATATTGGGCAGGATAGAGTTATAGAGCAAATAGAAATCGTTGGCACCGTCCAGGCGGGCAGCGATGATGTAGTCTTTTTCAACCTCGTTGTGCACTGCCGTGTAGATAGCACGAATGAAACGAGGGATCAGCGCCAGCCAGATAGCCAGCAGGATATTGACTTCGCCCGGGCCCATATAGGCCACGACAATGATGGCCAACAGCAGCGACGGAATGGATAGTACAGTATCGAGAATATGGTTCAGAAAGCTCGACTTGAGCCCGCGGGTCATACCTGCCATCACACCGATGACAATACCGATTACACTGGATGCCAGGGCAATGAGCAGTGCGTAGCCGAAGGTTAGCTGGGTGCCCAGTAGCAAGCGGCTCAGTATGTCACGGCCGAGATCGTCGGTACCGAAGAAAAACTCGACATGGCCGCTCGGATCCCACGATGGCGGCATCAAGAGTTCGCCTACCTGCTGGTTGGGTGCGTAGGGGATGATAAAGTGTGCACTGAGGGTAACAATCAGCAGGAAAAGCAGGCACCACAGCCCGAACATGGCCAGCGAATTGCCCCGGTAGTTTTGCCAGGCCCGCTCCCACTGAGTCGGGATTTTCTGCTCCTGGTAGATGTTATTTGATAGCATACCATTCCTTTCTGACAAGCGGGTTAACAACGGCGCCAGTGAGATCTGACAGAATGTTGGCAATCAGGATAAAACTACCGACAGTAATGACACCGGCCTGAATTGCGACATAATTTTGCTCGGAGATAGCATTGAGCAGCCAGCGGCCAATGCCCGGCCAGTTGAAGATTGACTCGGTCAGCATCGCAAACGTCATCATGGTCGAAAACTGCATGCCGAGTTTCGGGATGATCGGCGGAATCGCATTCTTCAGGACATGGCGCATGATAATTTCGAACATCGACAGGCCCTTGGTCTGTGCGACTTTAATGAAGTTCTGGTTCATCACTTCGGCCACCGAGGTGCGGGTCAGGCGGATCACTTCGGTGGTCGGTGCCATTGCCAGTACCAAGGTTGGTAGGATCAGATGGCGGATAGTGTCCATCAGGGCTTCCGAGCGATACGGCTTGTCAGAGAGCAGGACATCAATCAGGGCAACGCCGGTCACATGGTCAATTTCATATAGGACGCTGTAGCGTCCGGCCACGGGCAGCCAGCCAAGTTGCTGCGAAAAGAGCATGATCAGCAATACTGCCAGCCAGAATAGCGGGATGGAGTAGCCGACCAGGGCCATGGATGAAATTGAGGTATCAATAAAGCGGCCACGTTTCACGCCAGCCAGGGTTCCTAGTGGGATACCTGCCAGCAGCGACAGGGTAAAGGCAAAGAAACACAGCTCGAGCGTAGCCGGGAAGACCGTCAGCACGTCAAGCAGTACCGGCGAACCATGTTGATTCAGCCCCAGGTTGCCCACGAGCAGGTTGTCGATATAGGTGAACCAACCACTCCAGAATGGCAGGTTGCTCCAGAGCGAGCCGTGATCGAGGCGGAGAATGCTGAAACCGACCATGGTCAAAATAGCCATGGTGATCATGAACAGATTCAAACGGCGAATAGTATAAATAAACATGATGTCACTCGCTGCGGTAAACACTGGAGAATGAGCGAGTACCAAAAGGACTCATTTGTAACCCACCCAGAGACTGATGGTGAACCTGGAAGTGGACACCGTGAGCCAGTGGAATAATGGGAACCTCTGTATCTAAGATATCCTGTGCCAGATGGTAGTAGTCGACGCGCTGTTCGAGCTTGTTGGTGCGCGACGCCAGCTCGAGCAGATTATCGAATCCGAGGTTGCACCAATTGGCAACGTTTAACCCGGCGCTTTTGGCACTGCATGACAGCAGTGGGCGAAGGAAGTTGTCCGGATCACCATTGTCGGCAATCCAGCCGGTGAGCACCATGTCGCTGTTCGTTGCAACCGTTGAGCTCAGCCTGCTCAGGGTGTCTTGCGATAAAATTTTCAGCTGAACACCTACGGCATTGAGATCGGCTTGTATCAGCTCGGCGGTTTTTCTCGGACTTGGGTTATAAGGCCTCGGTTCGAGCGGTACCCACATCGTCAGGCTAAGGTTTTTGTCAAAACCGGCCTGCTTGAGCAGTGCCAGAGATTTAACCGGGTTGTAATCCAATGCTTTGCTGCTGTGGTTATAGGCCCAGGACATTGGCGGCAGAATGCTCTTCGCTTTGGTGCCGGTACCGTAGTAAACCGAGTTGAGCAAATTCTCACGGTTGATGGCCAGGTTGATAGCCTTGCGGACCCGCGGATCTTTCAGTTCGGATTTGTTGTTATTGAGGGCAACAAAGGCCACATTCATCCCGGTTTGAGCAATAAGTTCAAACTCCTCGCTATTGCTGATCACCGGCAGTTGGCTGGCAACAGGGGACGAGAGGACATCACACTCTTTGCTAAGCAGTTTCGCCAGGGTGCCGGTACCTCGAGAGGAGATGTCAAAGACTACCTGCTCCATAGGGGCAGCGCCTTGCCAGTAGCCCCAATGGCGGACCAACCGGATCAGGTCGTTGGGCAAATATTGCGACAGGTAAAACGGTCCGGTGCCGATTGGCTTCATGTCCAGCTGATGCAGTTTACCTGCTTTTAACAGGCTCTGGGCATATTCTTGCGAATGAATAACCGCATAGGTGGTCGCCAGGTTAGACAGGAAAGCATTGTCCGGGCGGGCAAGGGTAAACCTCACTGTATGAGAGTCTACGACCTCGATGTTATCAACCAGGCTACTAAAGCCCTGGCTCTCGAACCAGGGGTAGCGGCCACCGGAGACCTTGTGGAAGGGGTGGCCGGGGTCGATAATGCGCCTGAAACTGAATACGACATCCTGGGCATTAAGCTGGCGGGTTGGCTTGAACCAGTCCGTGCTCTGAAACTCGATACCTTTACGCAGGTTGAATGTATATTCGAGGCCATCATCACTGACAGACCAGCTGCGGGCAAGCGACGGAAGCGGCTGGTGGCTGATCGGATCAAGCAGTAACAGACGATCGAAGATCTGTGCTGCCAGCGTATCCGCGGTCAGTCCGCCATCAATAAGCTGGGGATTGAAGGTCGTCGGCGTATCTTGCCCGCAATAAACGAAGCCGCGGCTACGAATATTGCTGTCTTGGTGTGGCTCCGAGCAGCCGATCAGGCTGAACAGTCCAAAGCACGCAAGCAGTAGACGAGTATAGGCGCTCATAAAGAAAAGGATTTTTTTGAAAACAAGTGGCTAAATTTAACATTATCCATCACTGTCACCAAGCTATCTCCTAAAATAACCTTCTATTACTTAGTGCTATTGCCTGTGCGGCTGTCGTTTGCCAGGGGGCGAAAGGACTTTTTTCGCTTACTCCGAATTGCCAACCAGCTGGTATTTGCGCAGTAGTCCTCTAAGTTGATGGTAGCTTAAACCTAATAGCTCAGCGGCTTTTCGCTGATTAAATTTAGCCTGTTCCAAGGCTTGGCGAATCACTGCGATTTCCTGATCCTGCTGCCACTGGCGAAAGTCGAGCGGAAAGTCCACTGCTGCTGTTGCAAGCGCAGACGGTTCCTCGGCTGGTTTCTCGACGGGCTTGTCGTGCCAGGGGGCATGAAAAGGATCGATAACGATGTGATTAACGGCCTCTCCTTCCAGAGCATGCCGAAAAACCGAGCGCTCAATGACGTTTTTTAGCTCGCGAATATTGCCCGGCCAGTGATAATCGAGCAGTTCCTGTTTCGCGGCCGGGGTGAAGCCGGCAAAGAAGCTATAGTCGAGCTCCCGGCACATGCGGACCGCATAGTATTCGGCCAGCGGCAAAATATCCTCGCGACGTTCGCGAAGCGGCGGTAAATGAATAATGTCGAAGGCAAGCCGGTCAAGCAAATCGGCGCGGAATTTTCTTTCTTCGGCCAACTGGGGCAGGTTTTCGTTGGTCGCGCAGATAAGGCGCACGTTGGCCTGGCAGGTTTTGCTGCCGCCGACACGTTCGTATTCGCCGTATTCGATAACGCGTAACAGTTTTTCTTGTACGCCAAGTGGTGCCGTGGCCAGCTCGTCGAGAAACAGGGTGCCGCCCTCGGCACGCTCGAAGCGTCCCTGGTGGCGACCTTTTGCACCGGTAAAGGAGCCGGCTTCATGGCCAAACAGCTCGGAGTCGATAACCCCTTCACTCAATGCGGCACAGTTTAGTGTGACTAGCGGCTGGTCCCAGCGCTTGGACAGGTAGTGAATGCGCTGGGCAATAAGCTCTTTACCTGTGCCCCGTTCACCCAGGACAAGGATAGGGCGGTTGAGCGGGGCGAGGCGGGAGGCCTGATCGAGCACGGCAAGAAATGATTCTGACTCACCGATAAGATTATCTGTTTTTTGCATGGTCAATCTCGCTAACTATTGGCGTACTTGTTCACACCATAGCATTGAGTATTAGGGATTGCAAAGCTAAGCTATTGATAAATATAAGACAAAAAGTTGGCACAGAGCTTGATACAGTGCTTGGTGTAGAGTAATTACAACAACCTAGCATGTAGGCCTAGGAAACAACGCGGATTAACGTATTAAGGAGATTCAATATGGGCATTTTTTCTCGCTTTGCAGATATCGTCAATGCAAACGTCAACTCATTGCTGGATAAGGCTGAGGATCCGCAGAAAATGATCCGCCTAATCATCCAGGAAATGGAAGATACGCTGGTTGAAGTACGCACTTCGTCAGCTCGGGCATTGGCAGACAAAAAAGAGCTGCAGCGTCGTATTGACTCACTGCAGGTACAGATTGATGACTGGCAGCAGAAAGCGAGCCTTGCGCTACAGAAAGGCCGTGACGATCTGGCGCGTGCCGCGTTGATCGAAAAGCAAAAACTCAGTGACGTGGTACTGACGCTAAACGAAGAGTATAAATTGGTTGAAGAGACCATCAACAAGCTAAGCGGCGAAGTGGCCGAGCTGGAGCGTAAGCTGCAGGAAACCCGCGCCCGTCAGCAGGCGTTGGTGACTCGCCATCAGGCAGCAGGCAACCGTCGCGAAGTCCGCCGTCAGCTAGATACCGGTAAGGTAGACGAGGCCCTGTCTAAGTTTGAACAGTACGAGCGTCGTATTGATGAAATGGAAGCCGAAGCCGATAGCTACAGCATTGGTCGTGGTAAAAACCTGGAGCAGGAGTTTGCCGATCTTCAGGCGCAGGATGAAATTGAGAAAGAACTTGAACGTATGAAGGCAAATATCAAGGATAAAGAGTAAGATAGTGACAATATTGGGTTCTGCACGAAACGAGGATGGAGGTAATTTATGGGTTGGATAGTATGGCCGTTGATGGCGTTCTTAATTTTTGTTGCGCCGCTATGGTTGATTCTGCACTACCGTGGCCAACGTAATGCTACTCAGGGGCTATCTGGCGAAGAACATGAACAGCTGCAAACCCTTGTGATGCGTGCAGAACAGATGCAGGAGCGCATCAAAACGCTGGAGCAGATTCTGGATGCGGAAGCACCGCAGTGGAGGCAACGCCGATGAGTAAAACCTTGTATAGAGATCCGCAGAACGGAAAGATAAGCGGGGTTTGTGCGGGTATTGCTGAGTACTTCGGTATGGAAATCTGGTTGGTTAGGATCCTGGCTGTGTCCGCTTTCTTGCTAGGGTTCGGGTTCTTTGCCATCGTGGCGTATATCGCGGCAAGCTTGATTCTGGATAAAATGCCGGAGGAGCGTAGAGAGCAGCAATACATCTACCGGGAACATACCGTCAAGCAGAAGCCTTGGCAGGCCGGGCTTTCTCCTGAGCAGATCTTAAGCAATGTCGAAGCCGAACTGGATGGCATGGAAAAGGATTTGCGTCACATGGAGGCCTATGTCACCTCTTCGGCATTTAAGGTTGCCAGAGAGTTTAAAAATCTCTGAGTGCGTGCTGACACCTTGCCGAAAAGTCATTCCTGAAGCAGGCCTTATGCCTGCTTTTTACTGTTTGCTTATTCCCCTGAGCTGAATCTACCCGGACGAAGGTATTCATCGGTGGTTAATTTTGGGGTTGGTATTCTATTTATAGAGTAATGAGTTAGGAAGAAATATGAATCGAATTGGTAACGAGTTAAACAAGTTAGTGAACCGCAGCCTGGATCGCCACGTGCGTCTGGCGGTGACGGGATTGTCTCGTGCGGGTAAGACAGCTTTTATAACGTCGCTTGTTAATCAGTTGCTTCATGTGAGTACCAATCCGAGGCTTCCTTTGTTTTCAGCGGTGCGTGAAGGACATTTGCTCGGTGCCAAGCGAGTACCTCAGATAGACATGCACGTCCCCAAGTTTGGTTATGACGAAGGGATGAGTGCGCTGCTGGAGTCTCCGCCGGTGTGGCCGGACCCCACTCGGGATGTCAGCCAGACCCGGCTGGCATTGCGCTACAAGCCGCAAAAGGGGCCAATGAAACTGCTGCAGGATACCGCGACCCTGTATCTGGATATTGTCGATTACCCGGGAGAGTGGCTGCTGGACCTGCCCCTGCTGGAGATGGACTATCTTAGCTGGTCGCAGCAGCAGGCTAAACTGTTAAAGGGCAAGCGTAGCGAACTGGCGCAAAGCTGGCTAGAGATGGCTGAAGAATTTGACCCGCTGGCACCGGCTGACGAGGCCTTGATTGAGCGGCTGTCAGCCGTTTTTACCGAATACCTGTACAAGTGCAAGGCCGAAGGGGGATTGCATTGGGTACAGCCGGGGCGGTTTGTGCTGCCCGGCGAGCTGGCCGGTGCGCCGGTTTTGCAGTTCTTCCCGTTTGTCTGGGCCGATAAATATTCAGAGGCCCAACTGCAGCAGGCTGACGAGCATAGCAATTTCGGCATGCTAAAGAGCCGCTATAAGTATTATCAGCAACATGTCGTCAAAGCGTTTTATCGCGAGCACTTTTCCAAGTTTGATCGCCAGATCATTCTGGTTGATTGCCTGCAGCCACTGAATGCCGGACCGGAGTCATTCAATGATATGCGCCAGGCGTTGGATCAGCTGATGCAGAGCTTCAAGTACGGCCGCAGTTCGTTGTTGCGCAGGCTGTTTTCACCGCGAATCGACAAGGTGCTGTTTGCTGCGACCAAGGCTGATCACGTTACACCGGAGCAGCATCCCAACCTGGTCAGCTTGCTCCAGCAGATAGTCAACGATGCCTGGCAGACGGCGTCGTTTGAAGGGATCAAAATGGACTGTGTGAGCTTGTCGTCGATTCAGGCCACAGAGCCGGGATTTGTCTCCCATCAGGGGCAGCAGGTGCCTGCATTGCGGGGGCATACTCTGAGTGGACAGGCACAGATGCTGTTTCCGGGGGAAGTGCCGCGCCGTTTGCCGAATGACGCCTACTGGCAGCAGTATGGTTTTGATTTTGTTAATTTCCGTCCGTTGGACATCCAGAGCGATGAGCCTTTGCCTCACATCAGAATGGATAAAGCACTGGAATATCTGTTGGGAGATAAATTGCGATGACTCAACCTTATAAAGCGAAAATATTATTTGATGAGCCTGAACAGGCGGCATCGACAGCGGAGCAGGAGCTGACTGCCCAGCAGCAGTTTGCCGAGGATGAGGCTTTCTTGCCGGACACGGCCTCTGAGCCTGATGTCGAGGAGCAGTTGGCACAGACTCTTGCCAGCAAGCCCAAGCGAAGCGGTCGCTGGTTCAAGGGGCTCCTGGTTGCCGCGGCGGCAATGGCTGGCTGGCAGACGCTGGACTATGTGGTCACTGCCTATCAAAGTGCCGACTGGCTGGCACTTGGCTGGAGCACGATTATTGCTGCTGTCGCCGCTACCGGTATTACGGCTATTGGCAGTGAGTTGCTCAAGCTTCGCCGCCTGAAGAACCGCCAGTCTGAGCGGGAGCAGGCGGAAGCGTTGCTGGAGGCTGACAGCATTGGTCAGGGTAAGGCGTTCTGTACCAAGTTGGCTCGGCAGAGTGCAATTCGCGACGACCATGTCGGCTACGATCGCTGGATGCAGTCGCTGGCGGCGACGCATAACGACCGTGAGGTGTTGCAGCTTTATGATCAGATGGTGCTGACCCATCAGGATAAGCTGGCTCGTCGTCTGGTGGCCAAATATGCCAGCGAGGCGGCGGTGATGGTGGCGGTGAGCCCGCTGGCCGTTGCCGATATGCTGCTGGTGGCGTGGCGGAACTTCAAATTGATTGATCAGGTCTCGGCTGTCTATGGCGTCGAGCTGGGGTATTGGTCGAGGATCAAGCTTGTTAAGTTGGTACTTGCCAACATGGCCGTTGCCGGTGCCAGCGAGATGATTGCCGATACCGGTATGGATATGTTGTCGATGGATTTAGCCGGCCGGATGTCGACACGGGTTGCGCAAGGTGTCGGTGTCGGACTGCTGACCGGACGCCTGGGCCTCAAAGCGATCAGCTTGATGCGACCGCTGCCTTGGCAGCCTGATCAGCAGCCGAAATTAAGTGAAATCCGCAAAGATTTGGTTTTGCGCCTGACTCGTCAGCAGAAAGACGCGAAGTAACCAGTAAAGTAGATAGCCATGTGGGCCCTTCCGCATGGCTAAACCTGTCCTAACTGCGGGATATTTCCCGAGATATATTGCCGATGTGGCGACTAAATGGTCAAACTCGCCTCCCGCTATTGTCCAATCTCTCATCATGCACCATTGCGAACTTGACTCGTTTACAGTGAAGGCGCACACTTCTTCAGTGTCAACAATTCCTGACACCTTGTAAGAAAAGTAATTGAGAAGGCGTGTGATATGAGGCTACAAGTCAATTGTGAAGACCGACTTGGTATGACCCGCGAGCTACTGGATATTCTGACCAGTCAGCAGATAGATTTACGGGGTATTGAAATTGATCGAATAGGGATTATCTACCTCAACTGCCCGGAGATCGAGTTCGAGCAGTTTAGTCAGCTGATGTCGCAAATCCGCCAGCTGGACGGTGTGACCGATGTCCGCAAGATCCAGTTTATGCCGAGCGAGCGCGAGCACAAAGAGCTGAAGGCATTGCTGGAGACCCTGCCTGATCCGTTTTTCTCAATTAACTTGCAAGGTAAGGTTGATCTTGCCAATGATGCTGCCGAGTTGCTGATGGGCAAAACTCGCGGTGACATTCTTGGTGAAGGCATTCAGACGCTGCTTGGCTTTAATTTCCATCGCTGGTTGGAAAAAGAAGAGGCGGCCAAGCGTAGTGAAATGATCGTGCTCTCCGGACTGGACTACATGATGGAGATCATGCCGGTGTATGTTGCCGACGAAAGTGAAAAGCAGGTACTGGCTAGCGCTGTTATCCTGCTCAAGTCTTTGTCTGAAGCGAAAATGCCTGTCGCGATGCGGGAGATCAGCAGCGACAACGGCTTTGAGCACTTTGTCGGACAGTCTTCTCGATTCAAGCATTTGCTTGCCCAGGCCAAGAAACTATCACTGCTGGACGCTCCCTTGCTGATCCAGGGAGAAACTGGCACCGGTAAGGAAATGCTGGCTCGCGCCTGTCACCGTCGCTCTCTGAGACGTGACAAACCATTTTTGCTGGTGAATTGTGTTTCGATGCCGGATAACGCCGCCGAAACCGAATTGTTTGGTTTTGCAGGCAGTGCCACAGAGCCGGGCAAGAAGGGGATATTCGAGCAGGCAGACGGCGGTACCGTTTTCCTGTATGAAGTGGGCGAAATGTCGGCGCATCTGCAAATCAAGCTGCTTCGCTTCCTGCAGGACGGCACGTTCCGCCGGGTAGGCGAAGAAAAAGAAATGAAGGTTGATGTCCGGGTAATTTGCTCGACACAGAAGAAGTTGCCTGATTTGGTTGCCAGTGGTGAGTTCCGGGAAGATTTGTATTACCGCCTGAATGTACTGGCTCTTGTCGTGCCGCCGCTGCGTGAGCGTACCGGTGATATTGTCTCGCTGGCCGAGCTGTTTCTTGCCCAGTTTGCACAGGAGATGCAACAGCCGAAGCCGGTTATTTCGGATGAACTGGCGCAATACCTTAGCCAGTATGCATGGCCGGGGAATATCAGGCAGTTACGAAATGTTTTGTTCCGTGCCATGACGCAGGTCGACGGTACCGAAGTGACTGTGGACGATGTCCAGCTACCGGAAAACGAAACGGCCAGTGTTATTAGTGACGAGACGCTAGATGGCTCTTTGGACGAGATCATGAAGCGCTATGAGTCGGGGATCCTGAACAATCTTTACCGCAGCTATCCGTCGACCCGTAAACTGGCGAAACGGCTGGGGGTTTCGCATACTGCTGTTGCCAATAAACTGCGTGAATACGGCATTGGCAAGCACTAATTAGGTATACCTTAACGACTTAATATTAAAGGAGGCGTTTGCCTCCTTTTCTTATATGGGCTGCAATAATGTCAACTTGCCCGACTCGAGTGCCAGTAACTGCAGTGTCATATCTTGACCGTAGCGGCAATTAGTTTGCTGGTGGTTGTCTCCCTGAACCCGGTGACAGGGGATAATAATAGGGATCGGGTTGACGTTCCTGGCCATGCCGATGGCCTGCACCGCTGCGGGTTGGTGAATTTTATCGGCAATTTGCTGGTAAGAGAGGCATGTGCCAAACGGGATTTCGGTGATTGCTTGCCAGACTTGTTGTTGAAAGGATGTGCCTTGGGGGGCGAGGGAAAGGGTGAAGGTTTTGCGTTGTCCTTGAAGGTATTCCTTGAGCTGGGAGGTGAATTGTTGCATGAATTCCGGACTGTGTTCCCAGCTGGAATCAGGGCAAAAGCCACCGCTCCCTACTGTTAGTTGCCTGAGCCCCTGGTTGTCTGCAAGTAAATAGATTTTTCCTAATACCGTATCAAGGTAGTCATAATACATAATCAATCACTGTCATTTGAAGAATTACTACTTGGCGGAAGCGCTAGCTGATCCAATCATAGCTCAGAAAACCGTATACAAGTTGGCTTTGCGGGCAAAATGTTATGCTGGTCATTCATTTATGAAATGACTAAAAGTATGTTGTCGGCACGATGCGTGTGGTAACGTTTTATTATTGGGCCCTAATCTAAGGTGAGGTACTGTTGTTTCATTCAATTATTAATCGTTCTCCGAGCATCACGGTGGATGAGCTTAAGGTACGACTTATCACCACCAGGGATGCTCCCTTGATTGCTGCCTACTATCAAAGGAACAGGGCATTTCTGCAGCCTTGGGAGCCGCTACGCGAGGAGGCTTTCTTCACCGAGGCAGGCTGGGATAAGCGCCTCGGTCAGCTTGCGGAGCTACATAAGCACAAACTGGCTTATTATTTTATTATCGTGAAACCGGGGTCTGATGATATCTGCGGAGTGATCAACTACAGCAATTTGGTCAGACATCCGTTCTTTGCCTGCCATGTCGGCTACTCACTTGATGAGCGCTGCCAGGGGCAAGGAATAATGCGGAAAACGCTTGAGGCAACGGTGGAGTGGATGTTCGAGCAGCAGCATTTCCATCGGGTCATGGCTGCCTATATGCCGAGGAATCAAAAAAGTGCTGCGGTGCTCGATGCTGCCGGCTTTAGAAAAGAAGGTGAGGCGAAGGACTACTTGTTGATTAATGGCCGTTGGGAAGACCATGTTCTGACCTCGCGCATTAACCCCAACTGGATCCCGCCTAAGCAGTAACCGCTTGCGACAGGAATAATCCCACCTGGTTTCATTATCTGAAAGGGTGGGGACCACATACAGCTATCGCGTGCGTGTGGTCCTGTTCCCTCCCCATAAAGGGGAGGGGGCGAACACGGTTGGCAGAGTTTATTCTACTGTCAGAATACGCATGTTGTTGGTCGAGCCAACAATATCCATTTCGTCACCTTGAGTGATGATGACCAGATCGCCTTCTGTCAGGTAGTTTTGCTCTTTCAGTACCGCGATGGCATGTTTTGCAGCCGCCAGTCCGGCATCGCTGTCACGATCGAAATAGATCGGGGTAACACCTCGGTATAGGGCAGAGCGGTTTAGCGTGCTTTCGTTGCGTGACATAGCATAGATAGGCAAACCAGATGATATACGTGAC
This sequence comes from Photobacterium proteolyticum, assembly GCF_001939735.1. GTDB lineage: Bacteria > Pseudomonadota > Gammaproteobacteria > Enterobacterales > Vibrionaceae > Photobacterium > Photobacterium proteolyticum. The sequence continues at coordinate 212,543 of NZ_MJIL01000087.1, read as the reverse complement.
ATCATCAGCGGTGTACGGCCTGATTCCGTCATGGTAATCATCGCCTTGACACCTTCCATGTGGTTGGCTGCATACATGGTAGACATGGCAATGGTTTCTTCCGACGAGGCAAACGTACGGGCCAGGCGATGGTTAGACACGTTAATACTTGGCTCTTTCTCGGCACCGACACACACGCTTGCCATTGCCTTGACAGTTTCTTCCGGGTATTGGCCTGCTGCGGTTTCGGCTGACAACATTACCGCATCTGTCCCGTCAAGCACGGCGTTCGCTACGTCCATGACCTCTGCACGTGTTGGCATAGGACTGGTGATCATTGACTCCATCATCTGTGTGGCTGTGATCACAGTACGGTTCAGGCTGCGAGCGCGGCGGATCAGTTTCTTCTGGACGCCGACAAGTTCCGGGTCGCCAATCTCTACACCGAGATCACCACGTGCAACCATTACGGCATCGGAAGCCATGATGATGTCATCCATTGCCTCGGTAGTCGCAACGGACTCGGCACGTTCCACCTTGGCCACCAGTTTCGCTTCCAGACCTGCCTCAGTCGCCAGCAGGCGGGCGTATTTCATGTCTTCGCCGTTGCGCGGGAAAGAAACGGCCAGATAGTCAACTTTCATTGCCGCAGCGGTTACGATATCGGCTTTGTCTTTGTCGGTCAGCGCCTCGGCAGACAGACCGCCGCCTTTTTTGTTGATGCCCTTGTTGTTGGACAACGGACCGCCTACAGTTACCTCGGTATGAACTTTGTTACCATCTACGGTTGTCACTCGTAGTTGAACACGGCCATCGTCAAGGAGCAGGATATCGCCCGGGATAACGTCCTTGGGTAATTCCTTATAGTCCAGACCAACGGCTTGCTGATTGCCTTCGCCTTTTGGCAGGTCGCTGTCGAGGGTAAAAGCATCGCCGATGGCCAGCTCGATTTTGTCATCTTTGAAAGTAGAAACCCGGATTTTCGGACCTTGAAGATCGCCAAGGATCGCGACATGTTTACCAAGCTTCGCGGCAATTTCACGTACAGTTTTAGTCCGCTGGATATGATCCTCAGGACTACCATGCGAGAAGTTCATTCGAACGACGTTGGCACCGGCTGCGATAATTTTCTCTAGATTGTTATCGCGATCAGTCGCAGGACCCAGGGTCGTCACGATTTTTGTACGTCTTAGCCTTTCAGACATTGGAAACTCCATCTTTATGTTGTGGAAGACAATGAAACGATGATTTTTAGATAATCAAGCCACATTGAATGTGGATGAAACTTTACTACACGATAGCGCTTTACGGCGCTGTTCTCAATCAAGTATTTGTAAGAAACTACCAAGTCAAGATGAAAAGTTTATGAATAAATTTTCATTGTCATTCAAGTTGTTGTGTTTGCTTCCCGGGGCCGTAAGAATTACCAGTTAGGCCGTTTTGGCGTGAACTGATGCCATTCACACGGGCTTACGGGGGGATTGCTGAACTGTAATAAGTGTAGTGTGTTGCTCGTTGAGTTGAAGGACGTGCTGGTTTTCTGGGGAGCAGGATGAATAAAAAAGCATGAGCCGGTTTCGGCTCATGCTTTTAGGGTATGCAGGCTGGTGGAGTTATGCAGCCGTTACGCGATGCCTTCTTTCGAGAAACGTGAGTCCTTCAGGGACTCTTTCACTCGCTTGAGGTTTTCGCGAAATCCGGCGCCTCGGCGTAGAGTAAAGCCGGTCGCCAGCACATCAATGACAGTCATCTGAACCACTCGGCTAGCCATTGGCATGTAGATGTCAGTATCTTCCGGTACATCAAGACAGATAGAGAGCGAGCACTCACGATCCAGTGGCGAGTCTTTGGCTGTAATACCAATTACTGTTGCACCGTTCTCACGTGCCATACGCGCGATTTCTACCAGGCTCTTTGTGCGACCGGTATGCGAAATCATCACAACCACATCGCCGTCAGTGCAGTTGATTACACTCATGCGTTGCATAACAATATCATCGAAACAGACGATAGGAATGTTAAAGCGGAAGAACTTATTCTGGGCATCGTGGGCAACAGAAGCCGAGGCGCCGAGCCCGAAGAAAGAAATTTTCTTCGCTTGGGTCAGCAAGTCAACGGCACGGTTAACCTGCATCGGATCAAGGCTATTTTTGGCAACATCCAGGCAAGCCATGGTTGATTCAAAAATTTTCGATGTATAGGCGTCTGGCCCGTCGTCTTCTTCAACGTTACGATTAACGTAAGGTGTTCCGTTTGCAAGGCTTTGTGCGAGGTGCAGTTTAAAGTCCGGAAAACCTTTGGTATCAAGGCGACGGCAAAAACGGTTCACGGTAGGCTCACTGACATCAGCCATTTTGGCCAGTGTCGCAATACTGGAGTGAATCGCTGTCTGTGGTGACGCGATGATTACTTCAGCAACCTTACGTTCGGATTTGCTGAAGTTATCTAAGTTCTTTTGAATTTTCTCTAGGGTATTCATAGCGATTACCGCGCTTCGTTACTGAATTTCATTAGAGGCCTTCATGGGTTCACGAAGCCAATTTGGTGAAACTATACTACTTTTTATGGATATGCTCCTAGCAAATCGATGAATATAGCTTTTACTTTTTATTATAGTTTGACAGGGATCGAATTTTTCCTTTCAGTTCTGAAAAATTTTTTTAGCAAAATGCCTGTTATGCGCGAATTATGCGGGGATTTGTGTTGTTTATTTTCATTTGTAAGGAATTAATTTACAGATCGAAATAAATAACCGTAGTTATTTTATGTCTTTTGTTGCATTTGAAGAGGGAACGATGATGAGGGTGAGTATATGCGGCTGCGGGTGGCTCGGATTGCCTCTGGCAAAGCATTTGGTCCAAATTGGCTATGAGACATATGGTAGCAGCCGGGATCGGAACCGGATTAGCCAGCTCGCAGCAGCAGGCATTCATGGTGTTGAATTATCGCTTCCGATCGAAAACCCACAGGCTGAAAGCTGTGATGGAAGACAGGGTCAATATGCTGACTTTTTCAATACAGACGTATTAGTTATCAATGTACCGCCCGGTCGGGGCGAAGACGCAGATGCTGCATTTGTAGCGAAGATAAAAAGCTTGTCGGCTGCCGCTCAGGCATATGGCTGCAAGCGGATAGTATTCATCAGTACAACCTCCGTTTATGGCAGCGTAGCAGGAGAGATTACGGAATCTACGGCACCTGTGCCGGACACTGCGAGCGGCAAGGCGCACCGGTTACTTGAACAGTGGCTTCATGAGCAGTGGGGGGAAGAGGTTGTTGTCCTACGGCTTGCGGGCTTGATTGGTCCGGATCGTCATCCGGTGAAATTCCTGTCAGGCCGCACAGCGTTGGCTAATGGTGCTGAGCCTGTGAATCTGGTGCATCTTGATGATTGTATCCAGGCAATCAGCTGCGCAATTGCGTGCTGGCCAACTCAGCCAGTGTTGCATCTGGCTGCGCCGAGTCATCCTTCCCGGCAAGCCTATTATACCAAAATGGCGATGCTGGCAGGTTTGCCTTTGCCTGATTTTGCACCTTCGGTTGTAGTGCAGGGAAAGGAGATCAACGCAGAGCAGACATTCGCTGTATTAGGGCTAGAGGTGACACATCCCGATCTGATGGCGATGAGTCCCGAGTACGACTGATGCAACATAGTGTTGGCGTGATTTATACCCAAGCTACCTCAAGATGCTCGTTTCAGCGAGAATTACTTGGCTTGTAGGCTAGGCACCGATTTGAAAATCTAGTAGCTCTAAATTAATAATCGGTAACAACGCATAGAAGCCAAGTAAACTCGCCCATTGGGAGTGAGCCAGCGTGCCCATTTCTGTGTCAAATAACGTTGAAAGGGACTACCATTCCTACCGTTACTTTCCTTGAACCGGCTCGCTGGTCTCACTCTGAATCCTGCATCTTGAGGTGGCTTGGGTATACTAGAAATTACGCAAAAAAAAAGCGCTGAGAAAAGGCTCAGCGCAACATTCCATTATATGAATAGGAGTTTAAGCAGCAGTGGCAATCAATAATTACCAGCTTGAGATATGACCTTACATATACAGAGCCGATAACATTAATCTTACTTAATATGACTGTGCCAATTCAGTAAGGTTCAAAAAAAATCAAAAAAAAGTATCGGCTTCCTATAAGCGCTTTATTTACTTACAGTTAGTGTGATTTATGGTCAGAATTGAATTTGCTCAGATGTAATTGCTAGCGTGATTATTAATACATATCAGGCTAGCTTCTGTCTTAATTGCAAGAAGTGGGTAAAAAGTGAGAACGATGGTCGTATTTCAAGCTTGCTCAATAAGCAAAAAAAAGCCCGCTGAAAATTCAGCGGGTTAAATCCTTAACACAATTAGGAGTTTAGCAGCAGTGGCATTGTTGATTAATGAAAAGTGTTGGTTAACTCTCCATTAATGTGAATGTCATTAGTTATGACTGGCATAAAAAGGAATGGTTCAAAAAAAGATTAATTTTTTTGTTTTTTAATAGAGCTAAAACTCAATAGCAACCGGGAATAGTAGTAGTTAAGAGCAGTACAGTGTTTGCCGGGAGCATAACTGCAACGATGCCAGTTTTATACCCAAGCTACCTCAAGATGCAGGATTCAGAGTGAGACCAGCGAGCCGGTTCAAGGAAAATGACGGTAGGAATGTATTCCCTTTCAACGTTATTTGACACAGAAATGGGCGTCGGAATGCCGAACCAACTGGCTCACTCCCAAAGGGCGAGTTCCAGTTCTTTTAAGTAGATAGGGGCTTCTATGCGTTGTTACCGATTATTAATTTAGAGCCACTAGATTTTCTAATCGATGCCTAGCCTGCGCGGCACGGCCACAACCCAAGTAATTCTCGCTGAAACGAGCATCTTGAGGTAGCTTGGGTATATATCACGATGTATAAAAAAAGCCCGCTGAAAGTCAGCGGGCAAAGGCTCTATTTACACAATTAGGAGTTTAGCAGCAGTGGCATTTTTAGATTAAAGAAAGAAGGCTTGCTTGGCGGCCAGCTAACAAAATAAGGTGTCTTTAATCTCAATGTCACTATATATGACTGATCATTTTTGCGTTGGTTCCTTAAATTTCGAAAAATCTATCATTTTTTTATAAGTGTCTGATTTGAAGTTTTTTACATCGCGGAGTGACAGGCTGAGAAACTGTGGGAAGGAGCGATGTTACTAGCTACCAAGGTTTCCATATATAAGGTTTCTAGGTCACAAGGTGGGGCGGAGCTGTGTTGTGCTCATTTCTAGCAGTGATGGGGGGGAGGGAAATTAGGTTGTAGCCTCTGAACGTTCAGTTCGGTTATGGTGATCGGCTGCCAGAATAAAGAAAGCCCATCTCCATTAGGGGACGGGCTTTGAAGAAAGTCTTCTAAGAAAAAGCAGTGGCATAATATATGACCCACGATCTGTTTTTTTGTTCCCGTCAAATGGCATTTTTTCTCATTATTTTTTCTCTGCTGCCCAAGTAATTATGCCTTCAACATTCTGGTAGTCTATTAGTTGTTGATTTAACAAGTATTTAACCTGGATGGGTGTGGTACTTCTCTTTTCTCATTCTACAAAAATTGGCGATCAGCGTCACAGACTGGCCGATTCACGTGGGGTTTGAGCCCCAAATGACTCATTCGAATTTATTTGTGTCTTGTTAAAAATATTAATGAGATGTAAAGTTTAAACATGTGTTTAATACAGGTGAATGAAAATGGCGGGAAAAGGAGAAACCAAGAGCCGTATCCTTGATGCGGCAGAGCTGTTGTTTGCTGAACATGGCTTCAAGGAAACGTCATTGCGTACCATAACCAGCAAGGCAGGTGTTAACCTGGCTTCGGTAAATTATCATTACGGTGATAAGAAAACCTTGGTCAGAGCGGTGCTGAGCCGTTATCTGGAAGAGTTTATGCCTGCCCTGAAAGCCGAGCTGGAAGTGCTGCTGACACGTGATGATTTTTCAATGGAAGATGTCTTTCGTTGCGTGAAAACACCGTTGATCAACCTGAACGAGTACCGTCAGAAAGGCGCAACAATCTTCATGTCTCTTATCGGCCGGGGGTATACCGATGTTCAGGGACACCTACGCTGGTTCATTCTTACCCGCTATGAAGACGTGCTGCAATTGTTTACCACGGCAGTATGCCGCGCCAACCCCTCTTTGGATCCCGAAACCTTATTCTGGCGATTGCATTTCACCCTGGGAGCTTCTGTTTTCACCATGGCCTCGACAACCGCCTTGTGCGAAATTGCCGAAAGTGACTTCTCCCGCACGGTAACGACTGAAGACTTGATTGAACGACTGGTGCCTTATCTGGCTGCCGGCGTTGCTGCACCCATTGAACAACCGCTCTTGCTTGTGCAAGAAGAGCCGACAGGAACACGATAAGTGACATAAAACCAATAACGACAAATGAGACAAAAGGACCTGAAACATGAGCACGTTAACCAACATGCGAAAACGCTACCTCAGTGATCCCGCATTTAAGATGTTTAAGAAAGTACTGCCGCCACTATCTGATACCGAACGCGAGGCCATGGAGGCCGGAAGCGTATGGTGGGATGGGGAGCTATTCAGCGGTTCTCCCAACTGGAATACGTTGCTGAACTACCCGAAGCCATCGCTCAGCGATGAAGAGCAGGCTTTTATCGACACCAAGCTGAAAACCCTGCTTGATATGCTTGATGACTACCAGATTGTTCAGGAAGACCGAGACTTGCCGCCTGACGTCTGGGAATACTTGCGTAAAGAAAAGTTCTTCTCATTAATTATTGGTAAAGAGTACGGTGGGTTGAATTTTTCCGCCCACGCCAACTCAACAATTGTTACCAGTATCGCGACTCGTAGCCTGAGTGCCGCGGTGTGTGTCATGGTGCCGAACTCGCTCGGGCCAGGTGAACTGCTGTCTCATTACGGTACTAAGGATCAGAAAGACTACTGGTTGCCACGTCTTGCCCACGGTGATGATATTCCATGTTTTGCCCTCACCGGACCGGAAGCGGGTTCTGATGCCGGCGGTATCCCTGATAAGGGAGTGGTCTGTTATGGCGAATATCAAGGCGAGGAAGTGCTGGGTATCCGTGTGAGCTGGAACAAACGCTACATTACCTTAGCGCCTGTTGCTACCGTGCTCGGACTTGCCTTCAAGCTTCACGATCCGGATGGCCTGATTGGCAACAAGACTGATATCGGTATTACCTGTGCGCTGATCCCTGCAGATCACCCGGGAGTCGAAATCGGTGAGCGCCATGATCCCCTGAATCTTGCCTTTATGAATGGCCCGACTCGCGGAGAGGATGTTTTTATCCCGATGGATTGGGTCATTGGCGGTCAGGATTATGTCGGACGCGGCTGGCGAATGCTGGTGGAATGTCTGTCGGCTGGTCGCGGTATTTCATTACCGGCACTGGGGACTGCAGTTGGTCACCTGACGGCTAAAACAACCGGGGCGTACGCCTATGTGCGCAAGCAGTTCGGTATGTCGATTGGTAACTTTGAAGGGGTTGCCCAAGCCATGGGCCGTATCGGTGGCTATACCTATATGCTCGAAGCGTCCCGTACCCTGACAACCAGTTCGCTGGATATGGGGGAAAAACCGGGTATCGTCACTGCGATAGCCAAGTACCACATGACTGAAATGGCCAGGACAATCCTTAACGATGCCATGGATATCCATGCCGGGCGGGCAATTCAGCTGGGGCCGATGAACTACCTGGGCCATCATTATTTCGGCATGCCGGTGGCAATTACGGTTGAAGGGGCAAATATCCTGACACGCAACCTGATGATCTTCGGTCAGGGAGCAACCCGATGCCATCCGTATGTCCTGAGCGAAATGGAGGCTGCGGCTAACCCGGATGCCGAACAGGGAGCTAAAGAGTTCGATACGTTGCTGTCGAAGCATATCGGTTTTGCAATTGGTAATGTGTCGAAATCCCTGCTTAACGCTTTCAGCGGTTCCCGATTTAACCGATCACCGGTCAGCGGTGAAACGGCGGTTTACTACCGTCACTTGTCGCGGATGAGCCGGGCACTGGCCGTTGCCGCTGATTTTGCCATGCTGAGCCTGGGCGGTGAGCTGAAACGGCGCGAGCTGGTATCGGCGCGATTGGGCGATGTGCTTAGCCATTTATATTTGGCTTCGGCAACGTTGAAGCGGTTCGAAGACGAAGGTCGTCAGCAGGATGATTTGCCGATGGTACATTACGCGTTGCAGCATTGTCTGCACCAATGCGGTGTGGCCTTTGACGAAGTGCTGAGCAACTTCCCGCGTAAGGGCGTTGGTCGCCTGCTACGCACTTTGTTGTTCCCGCTGGGGATTCGCTACCAGGCGCCGAAAGATGAGATTACAGTGAAGATTGCCGAGCTGTTAATGACTCCCGGCGCACACCGTGAACGCTTGACCCATATGTGCTATGTCGGTGAGAAAGAAAACGATCCCGTAGCGATTATGGAACGTGCCTTTATTGCCATGCACGGTGTAAAGGATATTGAGCGTAAATTGGCCAAGGCAACCAAGTCTGGTGAGATCCCGCGCAAGGTTTCGTTAACAGAGAAATTACAAATTGCCTTGAGTGCGGGGATCGTCACAGATCAGGATGTCGAAAAAATGCACAATGCTGACCAGCTAAGACAGAAAGCGATTCAGGTTGATCACTTTGCTGCTGCTCAGTTTAAAAAAGGTAGTTTGCAACCGGGAAAGGCTGCCTAAGAGCGATTGCTCTCTAACGAACGATAAACCTGGTGTCTCCCATGTGCCACGCAATTGCGTGGCACTTTTTTATCTGCAGTTTTCCGATCTCCCGCAATAGCATGACGAACTTCCTCCCTTCTTTTTTCACTTTTTCGACGACTACAGAGAATAAAGTTTGGTGAAAAAATCGGCAGCATGAGTCGAAAAGTGGTGATCAACACCTCCAACCACTACCCTTTTTAGCGTTTACGCTCATAAATTTAATGCGAATTTGTCATTAACCTTTTATCCTACAGTCAACTATGTAAGGGAAGTTGAAAATGATCATCAAACCTAAAATTCGTGGATTTATTTGTACAACAACTCACCCGGTGGGTTGTGAAGAGAACGTAAAAGAGCAGATTGCTTACACCAAGGCTCAGGGCCCAATTGCTGATGCACCAAAGCGTGTACTTGTTGTGGGGTCTTCAAGCGGCTACGGCCTGTCTTCTCGTATTGCTGCAGCATTTGGCGGCGGTGCGGCGACCATTGGTGTGTTCTTTGAAAAACCAGGTACAGAGAAAAAGCCAGGTACAGCAGGTTGGTACAACTCAGCTGCATTCGACAAGTTAGCCAAAGAAGAAGGCCTTTACTCGAAAAGCCTGAACGGCGATGCTTTCTCTCACGAAGCAAAACAAAAAGTTATTGATCTGATTAAAGAAGATCTTGGTCAGATTGATATGGTGGTTTACTCACTGGCGTCTCCAGTGCGTAAGATGCCGGAAACCGGTGAAGTGGTTCGCTCTACCCTGAAACCTATGGGCGATACTTACACTGCAACAGCCGTTGATACAAACAAAGACGTGCTGATTGAAGCGAGCATTGAGCCTGCGAACGAGCAGGAAGTGGCTGACACAGTAACCGTAATGGGCGGCCAGGACTGGGAACTGTGGATTAATGCATTGTCAGAAGCTGGTGTACTGGCTGACGGCTGTAAAACTGTTGCCTACAGCTACATTGGTACTGAGATCACTTGGCCAATTTATTGGCACGGTGCGCTGGGTCAGGCGAAAATGGACCTAGACCGAGCAGCGACAGAGCTTAACAACAAGCTGTCTGCAACTGGCGGCGCGGCAAATGTTGCTGTACTGAAGAGTGTCGTCACTCAGGCAAGCTCTGCCATTCCGGTAATGCCACTGTATATCGCCATGGTATTTAAGAAAATGCGTGAAGAAGGCGTACACGAGGGCTGCATGGAGCAGATCCACCGTATGTTTACTCAGCGTTTATACAAGGCTGACGGTACAGCACCAGAAGTTGATGCAGAAAATCGTCTGCGTCTGGATGACTGGGAATTGCGTGAAGATATCCAGAAGCACTGCCGTGATCTGTGGCCAAATGTAACGAACGAAAACCTGTTTGAGGTTGCGGATTATCAGGAATACAAAGATGAATTCCTGAAGCTGTTCGGTTTCGGTATTGAGTCTGTAGACTACGATGCAGATGTAAACCCGCTGGTTGAGTTTGATGTAGAGAATATCTAATCAAGCTACCTTAGCCGGTAACACCAGAAAGACAAAAACCGCCCGAGGGCGGTTTTTTTATTGGATTAGCTAAAGAACAGGCTTAGTGCTTGGGTATGCGAATCACAAATGCCGCGCCCTCGATGCTGGCTGTTTCGACATGGATTGTGCCCTGATAGCTTTTGACGATCTCGTGGCAGACTGACAAGCCGATGCCCTGACCGGGGTTGAGCTGGTCGGCGCGGACTCCACGCTGGAAAATCGCCTCGCGCATCTCTTCGCACACACCCGGGCCGTCATCTTCAATCCGGATCATATAGCAATCATTATGTTCATCGACACATACCCGCACTTCACTAATACAGAAGCGGTAAGCGTTTTCGAGCAGATTGCCTAGCAGCTCCATCAGGTCGGTACGGTTGATCGGCAACTTGAGCTTAAGATCGAAAAAGTATCTGAGATTCACGTTCTTATCGTTGTAGACTTTGCTTAGCAAACGGCTGAAGCTGTCTACGGCTGGCTTTAGCTCGGTTTGATCTTTTTGCAGGCCTTGCTGGCCCATCATGGCGCGTTTGAGCTGGTACTGAACCAGTTCATCCATCTGGCTGATTTGCTCCATGATCCGCTGGTTGAGATCGGGACGGGCGATGTCCTTGTCATCCAGCAGGGCATTGGTGGCGGCCAGTCGTGTTTTTAGGCTGTGGGCCAGATCGTCCATCGCATGACGGTAGCGGCCCTTTTGGTCGTTACTGATCTGGATAAGTCGGTTTAGCGCCAGAGTAACGTCCTGAAGCTCCATCGGAAAATCATCATCAAGCTTGTTCCGCTTGGCTTCGGTCATCTGATCCAGCTGTGCCGCCAGTTTCCGCAGTGGCTGGAAGCTCCAGTGAAAGGCCGCAATCAGAAAAGCAATCGCAATCAGGACAAACAGCCCGAGGTAAAAGGTGGTGCGCTTGTGCAACTGGTTCAGTGATGACTGGTAGGACTCGCCCGAACGCAACACAACCAGCTGGTAGATATTACCGCCTTCACGGTCCCGGCTCATGTTGTAGGCAATATAGCTCTCGTCATTCGCCGTTTCGATTAAGGTCGGTACCGGAATATCATCCGGCAGCTCGCTACAGATGTTGCCGATGTTGGCTTCCTTGGCCTCGTCAGACAGCCAGATCGTATGATCTTTCATATCACAGACGACGGACATGTAGTCTGTATCGGAAGGATCGACAGAATCAATCCATTTATCAACATCCTTGATAAGACCTGCCCGGTTGAGCTGGGCTACCACCATCGGCATCTGCGCCACCAGTTCCGACGAATAGGCAGCCATGTAACTCTGGCTGTAGAGCTGATTGATCACGCCAGCCAGTGCCGAGGTGATCAGGACAATGATTGCCACCGAGGTAACCAGTACCCGGCGGCGTAGTCTTGGCTTCAGGATCTGACTCATTGAGCTTGCAACTCGAAAATATAGCCCTGGCCACGGATCGTCGAGATTGGGTTCTCCTGACCGTTGGTGGTGAATTTCTTGCGCAGGCGGCTGATCATCACCTCAATGGTGTTCGGATCGCCTTCCTGATCTTCATAAAGTACATCAAGCAGGCGCTGCTTAGATACCACTTGACGGCTGTGGCGCATCAGGTACTCCAGCAGATCATATTCAAAGGCGGTCAGCTCTAGCTGGGTCTCGCCGATGAACACTTGCTTGGCCAGCAAATCGACGCGGATTTCACCAGCAGTCATCTCGGGCTTAACAAACCCGGCGCTGCGGCGAACCAGGGCACTTAGGCGAGCAACCATTTCCTCTTTCTGGAATGGCTTGACCAGGTAGTCATCGGCGCCTGCTTCAAGGCCGGTCACTTTGTCTTGCCAGTTCGAGCGGGCTGTCAGGATCAGTATCGGTAACCGAAGTCCTTTTTTGCGGATATCTTTGATCAGGCTGATGCCGTCGCGATCCGGCAGGCCAATATCAACGATCGCAACGTCATTGGGGTAATTTTGGGCAAAGAACAGGCCTTCCTCTGCAGTGCCTGCACATTGTACCTGGTGGCCTAGTTCACTGAGCTGAGATTTTAGGTGATGACTGAGAATTGGGTCATCTTCGACGATAAGGATACGCATAATTCTGATTACCAAAAATAAAAGTATTAATTCAATATACTGAATACAAAAGGGACTGGCGAATATCGGGCTGATGAAATGTGTGCTCAAACCGCACTATTCGCTTAAAAATGCTTGTATTGGTATCACTATAGGTAAGAGGACTGAATAGACGCTGACTCGTCAATCATAATTCAGAGATTGCGAGTCAGTGTCTGGGACTGTTGTATCAGTCTAGCCGAGGATGATGATGAGGGTACCGGCTATGGTCAGCAGTACGTTGGCAATAGCATAGGTGCCGGCATAACCAAGGGCCGGAATGGTACTGCGGGCATGCTCGTTGATCATATCCATGGCAGGGGCACAGGTACGGGCACCGATGATGGCACCAAACAGCAATGCCCGGTTCATCTTCAGGATATAGGCACCGAACAGGTAGGCCAGTACGACCGGGATCACGCTAACCATCAAACTGGTCGCAAATACGGCCAGGCCGACCTGGGCCAGTGATTCGAACAGGTTGGAGCCGGCACTCAGACCGATACCCACCATAAATACCATGAGGCCGAGATCTTTGGTCATGTTCAGTGCGCCTTGCGGAACATAGCCGAAAGTCGGGTGGTTGGCCCTCAGGAAACCCAGGGTGATACCGGCGACCAGCAGGCCGGCTGCGCTACCCAGGCCGAATGCAATCTGGCCAAAGGTCATGGTGATAGTTCCTACCAACAAGCCAATGATGAAGAAGCAGCAGAAGGCAAGCAGATCGGCAATCTGGCTGTGTACCGAGATAAAACCGATACGTTCTGCCAGGCCGAGTACCCGACTTTTCTCACCGCTGACCTGCAGGATATCCCCTTTGTCGAGCAGAATATTGTGGTCCATTGGCATTTCGATCTGGGCGCGAACGACGCGGTTCAGGAAACAGCCGTATTCAGACAGGTTCAGATCAGACAAGCGCTTGCCGGCAATGCTGTCATTTTTAACCACGATCTCTTCTTCGACAATCCGCAGATCGAGCAGGTCACGGTCAAAGACCTCTTTCCCGTTTCGAAAGCTGGGATCCAGACGGGCATGGCTGTCCGGGTAGCCGACAAGGGCGATTTCATCGCCCTCTTGCAAAATGGCATCGCCGTCAGGGTTGGCCAGGATACCGTTACGGCGAACCCGCTCGATATAACAACCTGTTTGGCGGTAAATACCCAGCTCACGCAGGTTACGGCCGTCAATCCAGTTAATCAGCTCAGGACCGGCCCGGTAGGCACGGATAATCGGCAGATAGACCTTGCGCTGGCCGACTTCGCCAATGCCGCGTTCACGGGCGATTTGCTGTGAAGATTCGGCCAGATTTTGCTTCTGAAGTTTCGGCATCAGCTTGGCCAGTACGATAAGGCTCACCAGACCAACCAGATAGGACATGGCATAGCCGACGCTGAGGCTATCAACCATATGCTTGATCATGTTGCTGTCGATAATGCCTGACAGGCCGCTATTTAGCGCGTCTTTCGCACCTACCAGGACCGGGGTGGCTGTCAGAGATCCGGCCATCAAACCGGTGGCTAATCCCAGCTCAAGATTGAGGTAGTTAGCCATGCTCATGGTGATGGCAATCGCTGAAAGCAGCACGACCAGTGTCAGCATTAGATAATGCTTGCCGTCGCGGAAGAAGATGCCGAAAAAGTTCGGCCCGGCTTCGATACCGACGCAGAAAATAAACAGCATAAAGCCGATATTCAGGGACTCGGCATTGAACGTAAACCCGGCATTGCCAAAGAGTAATGCCGTGAGCAGCACACCGATGGAATTACCGATTTGAAGGTTGGCGATTCGGAGTTTTCCGACACTGAGACCAACGGCGAGTACAACAAAAAGCAACAGAATATCATTCTGATGGAGAAGGGCGGCTACATCAATGTTCACAACAACATTTTCCGGTGAAGAAAGACAGCAACAAGAGTGGTGGAATTCTAGCTGATTTTAGGCGACGGTTATACTGAAAAATCGCATATCAGCACAATAAATCACAAAAAAAGGCTGAATAGTCAGCCTTTTTTAAGTGTTTGTTAAAACTAGGTTTTACTGGAAAAGACCCAAGTTTTCTTTTGCGTATGCTTCAAATTCAGTGCAGCCGCCGACATGTTCCTGGTCGATGAAGATCTGAGGAACGGTTTCTACTGGTTTTCCGACTGTTTTTTCAAGATCAGCCTTGCTGATGCCCTCGGCGTGGATGTCGACATAACGGTAGTTGAAGTCTTCACGATCTTCTTTCAGCGTGTCTGCCAGCTCTTTGGCACGAACACAGAATGGGCAGCCCGGACGACCGAAAATAACAACGAACATAATCTCTCTCCTTTATTCTGATGCGGTAACTATATCGTGACTGGATGTGATGAGAAAGTGGGATTTATCTCTTGCTGTGATAGATAAAACCGATTGATAGCGAGTTTTCGCTAGCAAGGGTGAAAAAGGCGGAATCGAACGAAGTGTGATGAGGTAGTGATTATGGCTGACAAGTACCACGTTCTCGGCAAAATGTTGCTCAGAATCAACATTGCACTCCGTCTAGCGGGCACACTCGATGATAATGAAATAATTCAATAGTGTAATGGAGTGCCTATGTTCCAGTTTATGACGTCTACTCGGATCATATTCGGAGAAGGAGCCCTGAATAATTCACTGTCCTCGCTCAATCAGTTTGGCTATAGCGTCTTGCTGGTGACCGGCAGAGACAGCCAGCGGGCCGATCCTGTGATTAGTTATCTCAAGCAGCAAAATATGCGCTATCAGCAGGTTGCTGTTCATGGCGAGCCTCTGATAGCCATGATCGAAGAAATGGCCGCGATGGGACGGAAGTTCCGACCGGATATGGTGCTGGCGATTGGTGGTGGTAGTGTGCTGGATGCCGGTAAGGCGCTGGCGGCGATGATCCCGAACCAGGGCAGCGTTTATGATTATGTCGAGGTAGTCGGGCGAAACGTACCGTTGCAGGCCAAACCCATTCCGTTTATTGCGGTTCCGACCACTGCCGGAACCGGCTCGGAAGTCAGCAAGAATGCGGTGCTCCGGTCGGCCCAGGAAAACGTCAAGGTCAGCCTGCGAAGCCCGGAGATGCTGGCTGATCTGGCGATAGTCGACCCGACGCTTACCTATGGGATGGATCCGGTTATGTCGGGTTGTTGCGGGATGGATGCCTTCAGTCACTTGATGGAAGCCTATGTGTGCGGAGAGCCTAACCCGTTGACCGATATGGTGTGTGAAGAAGGGCTGCGGCGCCTGTCCGGGGCGATCCTTGCGGCCAGCGAGGATGATGATCCACGCGCTCGTGCTGATATGTCGTTTGCGGCCATGCTGGGCGGAATGGCATTGGCAAACGCCAAACTGGGTGCTGCCCACGGGCTTGCCTCTGCACTTGGTGGGCGTCTTAATGCGCCCCATGGCTTGATCACCGCTCAGTTGTCTCCCTACGTGATGCAGGAAAATGTACTGGCAGCCAGAGAAGCCGGCAGGGCAGATGTACTCAACCGTTATCGTCAGCTTGCGTGTATCCTGACGGGGAGGATGAATGCCGAAATCATCGACGGCATTTTGTGGACCAAGCGTACCCTGAAACGGTTGAATCTCCCCCCAATTTCGGAATACGGTCTGTGCGATGTCATGTTCAATGACGTTGCCGAAGATGCGCTGTTATCGAATGCGATCAAAGGCAATCCGCTACCATTAAATAAGGAGCGCCTATTAAGCATCCTAGAGCAAATATGTAACTGTTGTCCCAACAAGCGGTCACCTGAACTTGATTCTGCTGACAAGTTGGATAATTAACCGGCAGACTTGGTTCCATCTTGACAGAAGCTTAATGATAGAGACGGTGAATTTGTGTTACATTGCGCAGCAATTTTAAATAATCTCAAGTGTGATAAGGATATCCATGAATCAGACCATCGAGACTATTCTCCAGCACCGTTCAATCCGTAAGTTTACGGAGCAGGCTATTTCTGCTCAGCAGTTATCGGCAATTCTTGACTGTGCGATTGCGGCCTCATCGTCTAGTTTCATTCAGTGTGTCAGTATTGTTCGGATTACCGAAACTGACAAACGCGAGCAATTGGTCGAATTTGCCGGTGGTCAGCCCTATGTTGCCTCGGCAGCCGAGTTTTTGGTGTTTTGCGCTGACTTCCAGCGTCATCAGCAAATTCATCCCGAGGCGCAACTGGGGTTTACGGAGCAGACTCTGATTGGCGCGGTGGATGCCGCGCTGATGGCGCAAAATGCCATGGTGGCAGCCGAGTCTCTGGGGTTAGGCGGGGTGTATATAGGCGGAATTCGTAACAATCCTGAAGGCGTTTCGAAATTATTGTCACTTCCGCACCACGTGATCCCATTATTTGGATTATGCTTGGGATATCCGGCACAACATCCAGAATTGAAGCCTAGATTGCCTCAATCAATGATTGTTCACCAAAATAGCTATCAGGCCGAGCTTGATAGCGTACAGCTGGCGCATTATGACAATGAGGTACGTGAGTATTATCGAACCCGTACTGGTGGTAACAAAGAGACTTCGTGGTCTGAGCAAATTACGGCAACCTTGAATAAAGAAGCTCGACCATTTATGAAGGAATTTATCAATACTAAAGGCTTTAGTGTTAAATAATAACAAGATAGAACTAAAAGACTCAATTTGAGTCCAATATACTAATTAGCGTATATGCTTAGGTGCTGATCGATCCATTCAGCCACACTTTTTGGCGTTGGCTGGGGATGTCGCAGCCAATCGCCGAGAGTGATTATTTATTATCTGTTGGTCGATTTAATCAATATTGTGCTTTGCAAATTTTAACAGCGGAATGAGATATGAAACAATTTGGGAAAGCGGCCTGTATTATATGCCTGGCCGCTTTACTGAGTGCTTGCCAAAGCACACCAGAGGGTGGAGAAGGAGTTTCATCTCAGATACATACCGAAAATCTCTTTCAGGGAGCCCTGAAAGCGCACCAGATCTGGCTAAAAAAGCTGGAGGGCACCGAACAGCTGAAAGTCTATTCACCCGATAAATATGCCTTAATGATGTCGAGCTGGGAAAAGGCGGATTCAATTTTCCAGGAATTTAAAGACTCGCCAGAGATGGCATCCAAAAGCTATTCGCTGTTTTCATCATCGACCTACCTTGATCGCTTTTATGAAGAGGTCATCGTGCTGGAGCAGACCTTAAAGGAACTCGAGCACTTAAAACGTGTGGCGGATGATGTTCTCGAGCCTGCAATCACTCAGCTGGATTATTTGAACTCGATCGATGCCCGTCAGTATTATCGCAGTGAGTATGTCAGGCTGACCCGGTTTTACGCCAAGTTATTCCGCTTGGTGGAAAACAGTGAATTAAGCGATGCCAAAGAAGAGCAGGAAGAATTTCTAGAGCGTGCGCATAGTTTGGAAATACGGACAATTAAGAAGATCTATATTTCTCCCCAGGAAGATGCGCTGCGAAAGCTGCGGCGTGAAGATGTTAAATATTATGCGCCTGTGAGTTATGCCAGAGTCGAGGCGGAGATTTTGAAAAGTAAGGAGCTGATTGAACGAGCCCCCAGAGCCTTTGATGATATAAAGCGAATTGTTTCTGAAATTCAGTTCGAACTTGCCCATGCCAAGCATATAGCACTGGAAGTAAAAGCACTTCGTGATCGAAGCAAAGATGAATACGAGAACTTTATCCTTGATATCGAGACCAAGCTGTTGCAAATATCCATGGCACTCAATGGCAGTGATCTGAGGGATCAGTCGCTAAAGAAACAGGCCGAGCAGATTAAGGGCGAGGTGACGAATGCAAGTCAGTTATATGCCGCTTCGCAAAAGGCTGGTGGTGTTCAGAAAGATGATGAGCAGCTTGCCGCCCTAACGGCATTGGTGACCGCTCAGCAGAAACAGATTAAGCAGCTTAAGGCACGTCTCATGGGTAACCCCGACAGCTTGCCGGCAGCCAATGCTGAGCAGCTTGCAGCAGGAACAGGCTCTCTGGAGCTGAATACTTCAACTGAAGATGTACCGGAGAGGCTGAAGTCGGGGCGTACAGTCAGTCAGTAATACACGAGATATCGGTCGTTGTGTCTGAAGCATAAGGCACGTTAGCCGGGATAAATGATCTTTAGAGCAGAAAAGCAGCCACTGGCTGCTTTTTTTGTGGGTTTTTATTGTATAAATAAATGCTGAATCTACGATGAGATGTTTTTGTAATGTAAATCAGATAATTATACTGAAAAAGCCTTTTGCATCTATCAAGGTATGTGAATTTGGTTACATTTAAACACAATAAACCGAGTCAAAAATTACAAAAAAACTTTACATATTTAGCCCATAATTCCACTTTTTTTGAGTTTGACTAAGAAATGAGCTGAAATTGGATTGATTTGCCCTCCGTCATCCTTTAGAATTCGCCGCGCATCAAAAGTGCACCCATTTTTTAATTTTTATCACATTTTTTGAATTACTCCTGTAGGGGAACTAAATGTCTACGAAACTAGCTAACCCAGCGCCTCTTGGCCTTATGGGTTTTGGTATGACCACTATCCTTTTGAATATCCACAATGCGGGCTTCTTCCCGATTGATTCTATGATCCTGGCGATGGGTATTTTCTATGGTGGTATTAGCCAAGTGATCGTAGGCACAATGTGCTTTAAACGTGGTGATACGTTTGGTACAACAGCATTTACTTCTTACGGCCTGTTCTGGCTGACGCTGGTTGGTCTGATTGTTATGCCTTACATGGGTCTGCCTGCAAGCCCTGCAAGTTTCATGGGTTGGTACCTGCTACTTTGGGGTGTCTTCACGGGTTTCATGTTCATTGGCTCTCTATGTTACCCACGTGCTAAGCAGTTTGTATTCGGTTCCCTGACTGTGTTGTTCTTCCTGTTGGCTGCTCGTGATTTCACAGGTAGCGAACTGATTGGTACTATCGCTGGTTTCGAAGGTATCATCTGTGGTGCAAGTGCAATCTACTTCGCGATGGCTCAAGTACTGAACAATGAGTACGGCCGTACAATCCTACCGGTTGGCGAACTGAAAAAAGAGAAAGCAAGCCTGAAAGCAGCTGCTTAATCTGACAGAATTTGTAAAAAACCTCGCTCCGGCGAGGTTTTTTTATGCCTGCGATTTGTAACCGGTTGTCGGGGCGCAAGGGAACGATGGTGTGGATGAAATTGGTATAAGCTTATGATTAGTATTTTCTGAGCAAAAGGGTGGGGACAATGGCGCAACGTTACGCAGCGTTAATGGGCGCATTGGTTGCCGATGCCGCCAGCATGGGAACACACTGGATATACTCTCCCGAGCGGATCAAGCAGCTGACAGCCATGCCGCATTTTCCTTTTATCGAGCCAAATGCCAAACACTACGAAGGGGTGGACGGTTATTATGCCCATGACAAGTTAACCGCTGGCGAGTTAACGGCTTATGGAGAATGGCTGGCACTGTATATTCGCTTGCTGGGCGGCTCTGATACCGGGACTCATGCTATCCAGCAGCAGATCCTCGAGTATTTCGGACCGGGCGGTGAGTTTATTGGTTATATCGATAGCCCGACCAAGGCGCTGTTGCTGACCTTGTTCTCACTGCCGCCGGAAGATTGGCCCGAAGATTCGGGGAGTGAAGACGACCAGAATCCGGCCCTGTGCTCGGTGCCGGCACTGGTGGCACTGAAAATGCCCTCTGAACAGCTTGAACAGGAGATTGAGCGCATTGTCGGTATTACCCACCAGAACGAGATAGCGCTTGTATGTGCCAAGGCCTTTGCCAGTGCCCTCAACGAGGCGTTACGCTCAAGGCGGATGGAGCCTGTGCTCAATGTGCTCAAGGTGAAAGCGCCGGAAGTTATCCGAGACAAGATAGAGCAGGTCAGGCTGCTCAGCGGAGATGTGAATGACTTGAGCCATGTTCTGGCCATTGTTAACCAGGCTTGCCACCTTGCTGACAGCCTGCCGATGGCTGCCTGGATACTGCAAAATAGCGAGAGTTATACCGAGGCTGTTCTTAAGAATATCCAGGTTTCGGGTGATACCTGCGGCCGCGGGATCCTGGTTGGTGCGCTGGCCGGAGCCTGCTACGGTTTTGGTGACGAGAAGGGGATCCCAATCTCTTGGGTAACAACCCTGCAGTGTGGCGAAGCGCTGGCAGAAGATATCGAACAGCTGTTGAAGGTTTCGAGTGCCGAGTCGTAAGTAAAGAAGTTAAGGTAAGAAAAAAGCTACCCAGTGGGTAGCTTTTACTACATAGCTTCCAAGTTATTTAACGAGAAAGGGCACTTTCTCGAAACTCGTCACTCAAAACGCCTAACTGCTTAGCAGATAACCTTGATAGCCAGGCCGCCCTGAGAGGTCTCACGGTACTTGGCGTTCATGTCCTTACCTGTCTCAAGCATGGTTTCGATAACCTTGTCCAGAGAAACGCGAGGCTCAGAGGCACGGCGCAGTGCCATGCGAGATGCATTGATTGCTTTAACCGCTGCAATACCGTTACGCTCGATACATGGTACCTGTACCTGGCCGGCAACCGGGTCACATGTCAGACCAAGGTTGTGCTCCATAGCAATTTCTGCGGCCATACATACTTGCTCAGGGCTACCGCCCATCAGCTCAGCAAGGCCGGCAGCTGCCATTGAACATGCCACACCAACTTCACCCTGACAGCCTACTTCGGCACCCGAGATAGAAGCGTTGCGCTTGTATAGGCCACCAATTGCACCAGAAGCGGCGAAGTAGCGAGTGTACTCTTTCGGTCCGACAGACTGGATGAACTTGTCGTAGTACGCCAGTACCGCAGGGATGATACCGCACGCACCATTGGTTGGCGCTGTCACGACACGGCCGCCAGCCGCATTTTCTTCGTTGACAGCGAAAGCGTACATGTTAACCCAATCAACCACTGTCATTGGGTCATTGCTCAGCTTCTCGGTTGTCATCAGCTGCTGGCGTAGTGCTGCTGCACGGCGAGGAACACGTAGTGGACCCGGCAGAATGCCTTCTTCGCTCATACCGCGTTCCATACACTCACGCATGGTCTTCCAGATGTTGGCGAAGTAGGTGTTAATTTCTTCCTCGGCATTCATCGCGCGTTCGTTAGCCATTACCAGAGAGCTGATAGACAGGCCGCTTTCTTTACATTGCTCAACCAGCTCTTCAGCCATGGTGTACATATAAGGAACTTTTACGCTTGATTCTGCTGCTTTGCCGAAGTTTTCTTCATCAACGATAAAGCCACCGCCAATGGAGTAATACGTTTTCGTATAGGCTTCTTCGTCACCAATCCATGCGTTGATGGTCATGCCGTTTTCGTGCAAAGGAAGGTTGGTAGTATGGAAGTTCATACCGCCGTCACGAGGGAAATCTACAGTGTGGCAGTGCATGCCAACAGGAAGGCGCTCGGTTTCTTCAACACGAGAGATAAAGCCTGGGATACTATCGATATCAACATGCTCCGGGCTGTTGCCCGCAAGTCCCATAATGATAGCGATATCTGTGTGGTGACCTTTACCGGTAAGAGAAAGTGAACCATAAACGTCAACGGTAATTTTAGTTACATCACGTAATTTGCCCATTGAGCGCAGGTCGTCAATAAACTCCTTACCTGCTTTCATCGGACCAACCGTGTGCGAACTGGAAGGGCCCACACCAATTTTGTAGATATCAAAAACACTGATCATGCGAATTACCTCAGTCGGTAGGAAGCGCTCTTGCCTCCGGCCAAGACTGTCATCGTATTAAACTCTCGCCCCTTCCTTGGCGAGATCACTAGAAAAACAAAAGAGCAGTCGGCACACGCTTCCTGCTCTTTGGTGTCATATATTCTACCCGAATTGCTTGAGAAGACTATGCGTTGTGGCACATTTTCTCAGACAGCTAAGCTGGTAGTCCATATTAATCACAACAAGTGTGATGCTCTCTTAGAATGCGCCGTAGATTACAGAAGTAATTGCCGCGATACCACAAAGAGCTGTGAAAATCTGTACTGGTGCAGATGTTTTGTACTTAGCCATAGCTGGTACTTTGTACATTGCGAATACAGGCATCAGGAACAGGATTGCAGCAATCATTGGTGCACCCATAGTTTCAATCATGCCCAGGATGCTTGGGTTGATAACCGCAACGATCCAAGTAGTTACTACGATGAAACCTAGAGAGATTTTCTCAATCTTCTTAACAGGCATGTCTGAGCTAGACTTAGCCAGGCCAACAAGACCTTCGTGCGCACCCAGGAAGTGACCGAAGTAGCTTGATGTAATTGCAGCGAATGCAACCAGTGGACCAAGCAGAGAAATCAGCGGAGACTCGTGAACGTTAGCAAGGTAAGACAGAACACTGATGTTTTGTGATTTTGCTGTTGCTAGCTGCTCTGGAGACAGAGACAGAACAACAGAGAATACGAAGAACATTACAAAGCCCATCAGCATCATTGCTGCGCCGCCAGTGATCATGTCAGTTTTCTTCGCTGCATCTTCACCGTATACACGACGCTGTTCTTTAGAGAACTGGCTGATGATTGGGCTGTGGTTGAAAGAGAATACGATGATTGGAATTGCTAGCCAGATAATAGCAGGCATTGCACTCCAGTCAGGGCTTACCGATACCATTGATGTGTTCCAATCAGGGATCAGGTATACAGACAGTGCAAGCAGGATGAATACCAGTGGGTATACCATTGCAGAGGTGGCTTTAAGCATTAGCTCTTTGCCGAAGACAACACCTGCAGTCATCGCAACGATCAGGCCGCCAGACAGAAGCCAGCGTGGAACAGATTCCATGCCCATCTGGTTAACCATGAAAGAATCAACCGTGTTGGTAATACCAACGCCGTAGATTAGAACGATTGGGTAGATGGCGAAGAAGTAAGCAAAAGTGATGATGTTTGCGCCAGCTTTACCAAAGTGTTCTTCAACAGTATCGGTGATGTCAGCTTCTGGGTTTTTAGCAGAAAGAACAAAACGAGCCAAGCTCTTGTGTGCGAACCAAGTCATTGGTGCTGCAATCAGGGCTAGGATAACCAGTGGCCAGAAACCGCCGGCACCGGCTTTAATCGGAAGGAAAAGTACACCGGCACCTACAGCGGTACCGAATAGTGAAAGGGCCCAAGTAAAATCTTTATACGTCCATTTTGCTTTAGCCGTTGAAGCTACTGCTGTGTTGGAAGTGGTATGCATGGTTATATACCTAAGTTAAATTACGGAACGGAAATTAGGAACGGCGCGCATTTTGAGGATTTATAGAAGGAAAACTTTGATCGAGATCCCGTTATGTAATGGGTACAAATTGCAATACAATTAAAGGTGATCTTGATCACAAAGGATGTTGCGGGCAGGTTAGGGAAAATGATGTGTTAGAAGTGGGTTTATTAATACCAGAGCTGTTTTGATAACAATCGGATCATCTGGGCAGTCGCCCCCCAAATAGCATAATCACCGTATGGAATTGCATAAATATTGTGTTTTATGCCGTCGATAGTAAATTTCTCAGTGCGCATATTCACCGGATTTAATAGGTGTCTGATAGGCACTTCAAACAGGTCGTCAACCTCGTTTGGGTCCAGGTCTGGCCTGTAGTTTGGGGAGATGATCGACAAGTACGGCGTAACGATATAGCCACTGATTGTCGGCAAAGAAGGAAGCTGTCCCAATATGCGCTCTCTGTTGCATAAAATTCCAGTTTCTTCTTTGGTTTCCCGGATGGCAGTTTCAATTAAATCAGTATCTTGTGATTCATATCCGCCACCAGGAAAGGCAATCTGGCCTGGGTGGTGTTTTAAATGGCTGGCGCGACGTGTCAGAACAACGTTAAAACTATTTTGACGGGGAACAAGAGGGATCATAACCGCTGCTCGCTTAAAGGAGCCGGACGCAGATACATGCTGTCTAACCCGAGCCGAGTGGCTTTGGTCATAGCTGGTCTGTGGGGCTAGCAGAAAACGCGCTAGCAATTGTTGCTGATAGTTCATAAACCGTCCGTGGTTATTGATATCTACTTTTCTAAGATTGGCAGAATTTTACTCAGTTTGTCCAGTGTTTCTTGGTATTCGCTGTCGGCATCACTGTCTGCAACTAGCCCGCCACCCGCCCAGGCATACAGGGTATTTTGCTGAGTAATAAGGGTTCTTATGGTGATACTGGTATCCATTCGACCACAACGGCTGATGTAGCCAATACTGCCGCAATAGATGCTGCGGCGGTGTGGTTCCAGCTCTTCAATGATTTCCATGGCGCGAATTTTCGGTGCGCCGGTAATTGAACCGCCGGGAAAACAGGCGCGCAACAGATCGGTTGAGGAGTACTGTGTATCAAGCTCGCCGGTGACTGTACTGACAAGGTGATGGACGGCCGGAAAGCTTTCGATCTCAAACAACTTGGGGACTGCCACTGAACCAGGCTTGGCCACCCGGCCGATATCATTTCGTAGCAAGTCGACAATCATTAGGTTTTCCGAGCGATCCTTGCTGGCATGGCGTAGCTCGGTGGCGTTGGCGGCATCTTGTTTCTCATCGGCAGAGCGAGGCCGTGTGCCCTTGATGGGTTTCGTTTCAACATAACCTTGATTATGTTGAAGAAAACGCTCCGGAGATACAGAGAGAACTGTACATTCCGATGTGCGGATAAAACCGGAGAACGGCGCGCCATTTGTCTGTTCAAGGCGCAGGTAAGCCGTCCATTCATCACCCTGGTAGCTTGCCTGGAAGCGCTGGGCAAGGTTGATTTGGTAGCAGTCCCCGGATAGCAGGTAGTCCTGCACCCGGTCGAATTTGTTGCAATAAGCCGCCTTTGTCATGTTGGCGGTCCACTGGGTTGTTAATGAAAACGATCTTTTATGTTGCTTGCTGGCGCCATCCTGTTGCAGTTTAAAGGCATTTTGTTGCTCCTGAAGCCATTGGAGTCGTCCGCTGCCTTTTGGCGATACGAGAAACAACGTTTGGGCATGGTGATCGGCGATCAGGGCCCAGTCGTAAATGCCGACAGCCATGTCTGCAGCATTAATATCCTGTTCGGCAAGTGCTGGGAGATCTTCCACCCGTCGACCGAGGTCGTAGCTGAAGTAGCCAAGGGCTCCACCAATAAATGGTACATCTGTCATAGGTTTAAGCGGTGGCAATAATGATGCCTGTAGCTCTTCTACTAGCTTGAACGGATCGGTGTTGCTCGCTTTTTCGTCGCCATTTGAAAACTTAATACGGGTTGTTTCACCATGTGTCTCTAAAGTGGCTAAAGGATCGGCAACCAGAATATCAAAGCGATTATCAGGGTGATCCTGAGCTGCCGAGCGTAATATCATAGCCCAGGGGTGGGTGGACAAGGGCTCAAACCACGACAGAGTTGCTTCTGGGGTATAATCGAGTTGTTCAATTGCGAGTAGCGGATGCGATTTACAAATCATTTTCTTTTTTGTGACAGGTGTTCGATTGGCGCATGGCGCGAAATTGTTGGCAAGAGTATCATAAACGCAGAATTTAATACGACGCCCAAGGACGATCCTTTGTGTTTTATTTTTACTGATTCAGTCTGAGTAGCTCATAAAGGACACAGCCATGAGGATCATGGCACGTGGTTGCATTGCTTTCTGCACATCCTATTCCCTATACGCAGGACTCGAGCAATGCTAACCACACCCTACACTGGAAGCATGCTGTAACGGCAAAATAGTCGGGCGCCATGGAATGATAATAAATAACGAGGGCAATTATGACCGTCATTCGTAAGCAAGATGTGATTGATAGTGTGGCGGACGCACTACAGTACATTTCATACTACCATCCGCTGGATTTTGTTCAGGCCTTGGAAAAAGCCTATAACAAGGAGCAAAGTCAGGCAGCGAAAGATGCCATTGCG
The DNA here is from genome assembly GCF_001939735.1 of Photobacterium proteolyticum. Lineage (GTDB taxonomy): Bacteria > Pseudomonadota > Gammaproteobacteria > Enterobacterales > Vibrionaceae > Photobacterium > Photobacterium proteolyticum. The sequence continues at coordinate 186,431 of NZ_MJIL01000087.1, read as the reverse complement.
CAGATCCTGATCAATTCGCGCATGTCGGCCGAAGGCCATCGCCCAATCTGCCAGGACACCGGTATTGTCACGTGTTTTGTCAAAATTGGTATGAATGTACAGTGGGACAGCGATCTGACTGTACAGGAAATGATTGATGAAGGTGTTCGCCTGGCGTATACCAACCCGGATAACCCGCTGCGAGCCTCTGTCGTTGCGGATCCAGCCGGAAGCCGTAAGAACACCAAAGACAATGCCCCTGCCGTGGTACATATCGATATGGTACCGGGCGACAAGGTAGAGATTCAGATTGCCGCCAAGGGCGGCGGTTCGGAAAACAAGACCAAGATGGTAATGCTGAACCCGTCGGATGATGTTGCCGAGTGGGTTGAAAAAACAGTGCCGCTAATGGGGGCGGGCTGGTGTCCGCCGGGCATGCTGGGTATCGGTATCGGCGGTACTGCCGAGAAAGCGGCGGTGCTGGCGAAAGAGTCGCTGATGGAATCGGTTGATATTCATGAGTTGCAGGAACGTGGTGCGCAGAATGCCGAGGAAGAGCTTCGCCTGGATATTTACAACCGTGTAAATAAGCTGGGTATCGGTGCGCAGGGGCTAGGCGGTCTGACAACCGTTGTTGACGTGAAGATCAAAACAGCGCCGACTCATGCCGCTTCCAAGCCAGTTTGTATGATCCCGAACTGTGCCGCAACCCGCCACGTTCATTTCAAGCTTGATGGCACTGGCCCGGCGGAGCTAACGCCACCGAAGCTGGAAGACTGGCCTGAAGTAACTTGGGAAGTGGGTGAGAATGTTCGCCGCGTTAATATTGATGAAGTTACCAAAGACGATGTCCAGGAGTGGAAGTCTGGCGAGACCGTTTTGCTGTCAGGCAAAATCCTGACCGGCCGTGATGCTGCCCATAAGCGTATTCAGGATATGCTGGCCAAAGGGGAAGATTTCCCGGTTGATTTCAAAAACCGCTTTATCTACTACGTCGGTCCTGTTGATGCAGTTGGTGATGAGGTTGTTGGTCCTGCAGGTCCGACAACGTCGACCCGTATGGATAAATTTACCGAAATGATGCTCGGTCAGGCAGGGCTTACCGGTATGATAGGTAAAGCCGAGCGTGGTCCGGCTGCGATTGAATCCATCAAGGAGCACAAGGCTGTTTACCTGATGGCTGTCGGCGGTGCCGCTTACCTTGTGGCCAAGGCCATTAAGAAAGCGCGTGTTGTGGCTTTTGAAGATCTTGGCATGGAAGCAATCTACGAATTTGAAGTCGAAGATATGCCGGTGACGGTAGCGGTTGATGCTGAAGGGACCAATGCCCATCAGACTGGTCCGGATACCTGGAAAGTCAATATTGCCGAAATGGACGCTTAGTATTTCGTCTGACTGTTTGAGAAGGAGCCTGTATGGCTCCTTTTTTTATATCTTTTGAGGTTTTTTGCTTCCGCCATTTTTCTCCATTCCTGATTTTCTCTGAAATTTTGTCCTTGTAAATAGAGCATCGCCCAAAGACTTGGTAAGGTCCGGCGGCTCGGCTTAATGAATTGTTTTTTCTTCTTTTTCGTGGTTTGTTGGGTTTCTGTGTCGTTTTATTGGCTACACTAGTACCTTGTGGCCAAAGGCTTTTTGTTGTGAATGTAGCAGCGGCTGGTGATCTTGCGCTTAACACCAGAAGAAAAAACAAGAGTAGACAAAAATAATTTTGGAGAGGTTGTATGGGGCGCGCGCTATTAGCGACCGTCATCACTGGCTTGCTAGTGTCAGGGTGCGGTGAGAAAGAGGTAGAGGTACCTGAGCCGGAATCGAGGCCGGTAAAACTCCAGGCGGTATCCGTGGGTGACAATGAAACATTTCGTACTTTTCCGGCCACCGTTGAGGCAGGAGACAAGGCAGTACTGGCGTTTAGGGTCTCGGGGCAGATTGTTTCATTGGATGTCAGCCCGGGTGAAGATGTTAAGCGGGGACAAAAGCTGGCCAGTCTGAATCCGGATGAGCTTACCTTGCTGGTTGAACAGGCCCAGGCAAACTATGAACTGGCCTATGTTCAGTTTAAGCGAGATAAAGAGCTAAGAAAAACCAACGTGGTGTCGGAGCTGGATTTCGATACCTCCAAGGCAGAGTTAAAGCAGGCCAAGGCAGCCTTGAGCAAACAAAAATCAAACCTGGGCTATGCTACTTTGGTTGCGCCCTACGACGGGACGCTTTCTCTGTCATTGATTGAAAACTATGAATATATCATGGCCAAAGAGCCGGTGATGCATATCCAGAGCGCGGGTCTGATCAATGTCACCTTTCAACTACCCGAACATCTTTTGGCCCGCTATCAGGGGCAGTCAGATACTCAGCCAAGTGTCATTTTCGATACGATCCCTGGCGAAGTCTACCCGGCAGAGTTTAAAGAGATAGATACCGAGGCCGATCCCACAACGTCGAGCTATAAGGTGACGCTGTTTATGGAACGCCCTGAAGGGAAGAATATTCTTCCCGGCATGGCGGGGCTGGTGAAAATTGCGATTCCGAAGGGTAATTCGGGGGCGATTCCCAAACGCGCGGTGATACAAGAGGGAAGTGCAACCTATGTCTGGCATGTCGACGAAGCCGGTATTGCCCACAAGATAGAGGTTGAACTGGATGACAAGGGACGTGTGGTTGCCGGGTTGAATGATGGCGATCAGATTGCGATTTCTGGTGTAGGGGAGCTTCAGGAAGGCCAGAAAGTGCGTGCCTGGGTTAAGGAGCGAGGACTGTAAGATGAAAAAGCTATCCTTGATCTTATTGGCGCTGGGGGCGGTCTTTACTTTGCAAGGCTGTGAAAAGCCTGTGGTAGAAGAGCGGCAAATTGTACAGCCCGTCAGCGTGGATGTCGTTGCCTTGGCCGATGCCGCACCGCAACTTACCTTTCCTGCCGTGGCGGCAGCGGCAGATAAATCCAGCCTGTCATTTCGAATTCCGGGTGAGGTAACCCGTATTGCTGTTCGCCCTGGGGGTTTTGTCAAAAAGGGTCAGTTGCTTGCCGAGCTGGATCCTACGGACTATCAGCTGGAAGTTGATGATGCACAGGCGAAGTACAATGTGGCCGACAGTCAGTACCGACGCTCGGCCAAGTTAGTTGACAAAGGCTTCCTGGCCCAGTCGCAGTTTGATGAGTTGAGGGCACAGCGTAAGATTGCTCGGGCAAGGCTCAACATAGCCAAGCTGAACCTCACATTTACCAAGCTGGTTGCTCCTTTTGACGGGGTGATTTCCCGGGTGCCTATCGAGCAGTTCGAGAACATCCAAGTCGGCCAGCAGGTGATGAACATTCATAGTGCCAAAAGTGTCGATATTTTGATCCAGGCACCGGACCTCATTTATTCCCAAAGCTCTGCTGTTGATATTCAGGAATCAAAACCCGGCGCGAGGGTGGTGCTTGACAATGGCGCTGAGTATCAGGCTTCCCTTAAGGAATTTACCACTGAGCCGGATCCGGAATCGGGCTCGTTCCTGGTTACCTTGACCATGCCGATGCCCGAAGACCGCTTCATCCTTGATGGGATGGCCGTAGAAGTCCGGGCTGATGCACAAAAGCTGAAAATATATAGAAAGGGTGAGCCTGTGATCCCATTGGAGGCCATTTTCAATGAAGATGGCGATAACCTGTCATCAACAGACAAGTTTGTTTGGGTGGTAAACGAGGGCAAGACAGTAATCAAGCGCCGCGTGGTGACAGATAAAGTTGTCCCTGAAGGTGTTCGTTTGCTGGCGGGACTTGAGGAAGGGGAAACCATCGTCGTGGCGGGAGGGAACCGTTTGCGGGAAGGTCAGCAGGTGAAAGTGATTGCCAAGGAGGCTGAATAATAATGAAACAAGATATCGCAGCCTATTTTATTAAAAACAAAGTCATTAGCTGGATGCTGTCGCTGATCTTCCTGATCGGCGGGACCATGGCCTTCTTTGGTCTGGGGCGCTTGGAAGATCCGGCATTCACTATTAAGGATGCCATGGTAGTGACGGCCTACCCGGGGGCGACACCGCTTCAGGTCGAAGAAGAGGTCACCTATCCGATTGAAAAGGAAATCCAACAACTGGCTTATGTGGATGAAGTCAACTCCATCTCCAGTCGTGGACTGTCACAGATCACGGTGACCATGAAGAACAATTATGGCCCTGATGACTTGCCGCAGATCTGGGATGAACTACGCCGCAAGGTGAATGATCTTGAGCCGAACCTTCCGCCGGGGGTCGCAGAGCCGTCAGTTATTGATGATTTTGGTGATGTGTTCGGTATTTTGCTGGCGATCACAGGTGACGGGTATTCGTACAAAGAACTTAATGACTATGTCGACTATCTTCGCCGTGAAGTTGAGTTGGTAGACGGGGTTGCTAAGGTCTCTGTTACGGGAACCCAGCAAGAGCAGGTATTTATCGAAATCTCCCTGCAGCGGCTGAGCAGCCTGGGGATTTCGCCGCAGACGATTTACAATACCCTAGCGACACAAAACCTAGTTTCAAGTGCTGGTGCAGTCAAGATCGGTACTGAGTATATTCGTGTCCATCCGACAGGTGAGTTTACCGATGTCAATGCGCTGGGCGATTTGATTATTACCGAGAGCGGGGCAGAAGGGCTGATTTACCTGCGCGATGTGGCGGAAATCAAGCGCGGGTTCAAAGAGGTGCCTGATAACCTGTTGAGCTACAACGGTAAGGTAGCGCTGAGTGTTGGCATATCGTTTGTCGAAGGTGTCAACGTAGTGGAAATCGGCAAAGGGGTCTACCGCCGTCTGGACGAGCTGAAAGAGCAACAGCCTGTCGGGATTGATATTGGCGTGATCTACAGCCAGCCTGATGAGGTCGATAAGTCCGTCAAGGGATTCATTGTCAGTCTCGGTCAGGCTGTAGCGATTGTTATCATTGTTCTGCTGTTCTTTATGGGGCTTCGCTCGGGGATCCTGATCGGTTTGATCTTGCTGTTAACCGTGCTGGGAACCTTTGTCTTTATGAGCTGGATGGCGATTGACTTGCAGCGAATATCGCTCGGAGCTCTGGTTATCGCCCTCGGGATGCTGGTGGATAATGCCATTGTCGTTGTCGAAGGGGTCCTGATAGGGGTGCAGAAAGGCCGGACGCGGATGCAGGCGGCCTCCGATATCGTGACTCAGACCAAATGGCCGCTACTGGGGGCCACGGTTATCGCGGTTACCGCTTTTGCGCCTATCGGGTTGTCGCAAGACTCGACTGGTGAATATTGTGCCACCCTGTTTAGTGTTCTGTTGATTTCTCTGATGCTGAGCTGGTTTACGGCTATTTCGCTAACCCCGTTTTTTGCCGACTTGTTCTTTAAGGGCGTCAAAAATAAAGGCGATGGCGAGGATGATGACCCGTACAAAGGGTTTATTTTTGTCATATACAAGAAAGCGCTGGAAGCCTGCATGAGGAATGCGTGGCTGACTGTGATTGTCTTGATCGCGATGCTTGGTGCAAGTCTGTATGGCTTTACCCAGTTGAAACAGTCATTCTTCCCGTCGTCGACAACGCCGATGTTCATGGTTGACGTGTGGTTGCCGGAAGGAACAGACATTCGCTCGACCAACGATAAGTTGCATGAGCTGGAAGAGTGGGCCAGTCAGCAGGAAAACGTCAGCCATGTTTCGTCCAGTGCCGGCAAAGGGGCACAGCGTTTTATGCTGACCTATTCGCCGGAAAAAAGCTATGCGGCCTATGGTGAGCTGATAATTCGCGTCGACACTTATGAAGATGTAATGCCGATGCTGAGAAAAGTCAGTGATGAGCTCGACACCAAACATCCTGATATTGAATACAAGCTCAAGCGTATTGAGCTTGGTCCGTCGTCAGGCTCTAAGATTGAAGCACGTTTGGTCGGGCCGGATCCGACGGTGCTCCGAGGCCTGGCTCAGCAGACTGTGGATATTATGCGCGCTGATCCCGGCGCCTTCAATGTGCGCCATGACTGGCGTGAGCGCACCAAGGTGCTCGAGCCTATCTTCAATGAAAGCCAGGCCCGCCGTTACGGCATCACCAAATCTGATGTTGATGACCTATTGCAGATGGCGTTTTCCGGCTTGTCTGTCGGTCTCTATCGTGATGGCACCAACCTGATGCCGATTGTGGCGCGCTTACCCGATGAGGAGCGTGTGGATGTCAGTACCATTGAGGGTATGAAGATTTGGAGTCCGGCCATTCAGGGCTATATTCCGATCCAGCAGGTGATGCTCGGGGTGAATGTGGTCTGGGAAGATCCGCTGGTGGTGCGTAAGAACCGTAAGCGAATGCTGACGATCATGGCCGATCCTGATCCTTTGGGTGATGAAACGGCGGCGACACTGCAGGGCCGTATCCAGCCTAAAATTGAGGCGTTGGACTTCCCTCCGGGCTACTCGCTGGAATGGGGCGGTGAGTATGAATCGTCAGCCGATGCCAAGGCATCACTGTTCCAGACCATGCCGATGGGTTATCTGTTTATGTTCCTGATCACCATCTTCTTGTTCAACAAGGTGAAAGAAGCGGTGATTGTATGGGCGACAGTGCCGCTGGCGATTATCGGTGTAACAACCGGGTTGCTGTTGCTGAATACACCGTTTGGCTTCATGGCGTTGCTGGGCTTTTTGAGTCTGTCGGGTATGCTGGTCAAAAACGGTATCGTTCTGCTTGATCAGATCGAGATTGAAATCAGCAGCGGTAAGGAGAAGTATCAGGCGGTGGTCGATGCGGCCGTAAGTCGTGTTCGTCCGGTATGTATGGCGGCCATTACCACGGTGCTGGGGATGATCCCGCTGTTGCCTGATGTATTCTTCAAGCCGATGGCGGTAACGATTATGTTCGGGCTGGGCTTTGCAACGGTGCTGACACTGATAGTGGTACCGGTTCTGTACCGGATGTTCCATCACCTGAAAGTGCCGCAGGCGGCGTAGGTACGGTTTGGCATCCATCCAACACTAGTGGTTAGATAACCAAAGGGCTCCCTCGGGAGCCCTTTTTATTGCATTGTAGTATTGCCTTAGCTACAAGGCGTTGTTATACGACAGCTTAGCTGGCGATAACTTTCCAGTTCATCTCTTCGCCGGCACGGATAGGTACGACTACATCACTGCCGAAGGACATCGTCTCCGGTACAGTCCAGCTCTCTTTGACAAGGGTAATGGTGTCGGTATTGCGTGGTAGACCGTAGAAGTCAGGGCCGTTAAAGCTGGCAAAGGCTTCTAGCTTATCCAGCGCACCCGCCTGTTCGAATACTTCCGCGTAGAGCTCAATGGCTGCGTGGGCGGTGTAGGAACCGGCACAACCGCAAGCCGATTCTTTTCGACCCTGGGCATGAGGGGCAGAGTCGGTACCGAGGAAGAATTTAGGGCTGCCGCTGGTCGCCGCTTCAACCAGTGCCTGCTGATGGATGTTGCGCTTCAGGATTGGCAGGCAGTAAAAATGCGGGCGGATTCCGCCGACTAGCATATGGTTGCGGTTGAACATCAGGTGGTGGGCGGTGATGGTTGCCCCCACGTTAGGACCGGCGTTGGTGACGAACTCAACGGCGTCCTTTGTTGTGATGTGCTCGACAACAATCTTCAGGTCCGGCATTTGCTCGACAATCGGGGCAAGTACCGTATCAAGGAACGTTTTCTCGCGGTCGAAGATATCGACATCGTGAGTGGTTACCTCACCATGGATAAGCAACAGCATACCGACTTCCTGCATTGCCTGAAGCGTAGGGATTAGCTTGTCGATGGAGGTTACGCCGGAATCGGAGTTGGTGGTAGCACCTGCCGGGTAGAGTTTTGCCGCATAGATGTGGCCACTGGCTTTTGCTTTGCGAATTTCTTCAGGGGAGGTGTTGTCGGTGAGGTATAGCGTCATGAGAGGGGAGAAGTTGCCTTGAGGCTTTTCGGCAAGGATACGATCGCGGTAGGCTAATGCAGCGTCAGTATCGGTGACTGGTGGAACCAGGTTCGGCATGATGATTGCCCGCCCCATATACTGACTGATATCACGGACGGTATCTTTTAAGACCTCGCCATCACGTAGGTGTGTGTGCCAGTCATCAGGACGTGTAATCGAAATTGTCGTCATAATTGCTTCCCTCCCAAAAAATTTGCCCGATTCTAAAAGCATCCCTACCTTAAGTAAAGCGCAATGATCAAACAAAGTAACCAGTTGATGATTTAAAGCGCAATCGTTTGCACTCTTGTTGCTCGTGGTTGCGGGTTGCTACAGGGTGATAAATCAAAGCCAGCAATAATGCTGGCTTTAGTGATTGCTGTCGTCGATGTATTGAAGTTACAGCTTAAATCGCATCACCAGGTCGTTTTGCTGGTGGGCCAGGCTATCGAGCTTGCTGCTGGCTTCGGCGACTTCTTCCATTGAATTGTAGTTGGAGTCAGCAATATGGCTGATATCTTCCAGGCTACGGGCTATAGAGGTTGTCGTAGTACGCTGTTCTTCGGCAGCCTGGGCGATTTGCGAACTCATCTGGCTGATTTCGAAGATGATCGCCTGAATTTCCTCCATCGCACTATTGGCATCCGACGCCTGGCTAATGCTGTTTTCCATCTCGCCAACACAGCTTTGCATCACCGATACCGCTTGGCCTGAACGTGACTGCAGGCTTTGAATCATGGTTTCAATTTCCGCTGTCGAGTCGGTGGTGCGCTTGGCCAGCACGCGAACCTCGTCGGCCACGACCGCAAAGCCGCGGCCCTGGTCGCCAGCCCGTGCTGCCTCAATGGCCGCATTTAGTGCCAGCAGATTGGTTTGATCGGCGATGTTACGAATTACATCCAGAATTGAGCCGATACTGCTGCTCATCTCCTGAAGCTTGGATACCGCATTGACGGATTCGTCCAGGCGCTCGGAAAGCTGATGGGCGGTGTTGATATTGCGACTCATGACTTCGCGGCCGGTGTTGGAGGCCTTCTCTACCTCGTGGACTCGCTCCATGGTATTTTGTGCACTGTGTGAGACATCCGTCACAGATTGTTCCATCTCTGTCATGGCAGTGGCAACAGAAGCGGTTTGCTGTCGTTGCTCGTTGAGACGGTTTTTCGCTTCGGTGGTTGTTGACTGGTTTTCCTCGGCAACCGATGTCAGGTCCTGAGATGCCTGGCTGAGTTTGCCCAGTACTTCTTGTAAGTTATCGGCCAGCGTATTGATATGGCGGCTGAGCTTGTTGAATTCGACGAAATTATTGTTGTCGCTACGCTTGGTCATGTCACCGTTGGTAAGTGCTTCCAGGGTCTTCAGCGTTGACTCAAGCGGCTTGCGGACACTTTGCGCCAGATACCAGCCAATGAAAACGGCAAACAGGGTCGCACCGATACCAATTAGAATGGCATTGGTCAGCCCACGGCTATAGGCATTGTCGGCATTGGCGATCGCGCTTTCCATGTAATCGTTGGCCTTGGTTCTGAAGGTATCGAGCAGGTTGGTGGCCTGATCGATTTCTGTGGCCAGTGTTGCAATGTTGTCGTAGAGGCGGTTGCGGGCCTCAATGTAGCGAAAATGCACATCCAGCACCCCGCCGGACTTGCCGATATCAAGGGTGTACTGGGCAATAGATTTGTCGAAGGTGCCTTTGAGCTCCGGAATCAGGGCGGTGAGTGAGCGATAGGCGTTACCGAGGTGGTTGACGTTTCGTTTGTTGCTTTTGACCGCTTTTTCGATGACCGTGATGTTATCTGTCGCCAGGGCGTCAGAAGTGATGGTTTCGGTCTGGCGAAGCTTGATGAAATAATTTTTCGCGATCATTTTGACAGAAATACTGCTCTGATCTTCGATGTACTCTTTCATCCGTGTATTTAGCTCGTTGTGGAGCTGCTGAAAATGACGTGCTGACTTCAATCGGGCTTCTTGCGCAAGCAGTTGGGCACGATAGTTGTCCATGGCGACATGGGCTTCGGAAAAATACCGTTCTTCTAGGGCGATAAGCTCGTTCAATTGGGTGCTTAGGGCATCATTACCCGACGCGGCTTCTCGGAGCTGATCAAGTGCTGCGATAAAGGCGATGTGGGCCTGACTGAAGTTATCTTCGTAGGTCTTCATCCGTTCCGGATTCTGGCTGGTGAGAAAGTCCTTGAATATTTTGTCGGCGGCAAGAAGTCGAACACTGGTCTGGTTGGCGGTAGACACCAGCGGCAGGGCATCAGATGTGACCGTTTTTAGTTGGTTGTGGATCCGGTTTGTTCCATCCAGCATCAGAAAAATGGTTGCAGCAAACAGTATGACCATTACCGCAAAACCAGTGTACATACGTCGAATGACAGAGGTCTGTCTTGTTGTCTTCATAATATCCCTAAACTCTGGCAAACGTGAGCGACAGCAAGCCCACATAAAGTACATTAATACGAAGCTGTAATTATGTTATTGACCTTCGTATAAATTGTGATGTTGTAATTTTAAGTAGCAAAAAAAGCAAACTGAAAAAGACAAAATCGACACATACCACTCTAGCATCTTGCCATGGGGACGAGCAGTAGCAGCAAATGATAAATGAAATTCAGCGCTACATACTTTGACGGCGGCATCAAAAAATAACTTAATTTATGAAATATTTACTGGATTAATGGTTTAAAACGGTGTTCAATATTGCTCTATAGTTTGGACTCAAGCATACTCCACTGACAGGAGATAACCTGAGACACAACATAGTAAATGGAGCATGATATGGCAGAAGAAACTATCTTCAGTAAAATTATTCGTAAGGAAATTCCGGCAGATGTCCTATATCAGGATGATTTAGTGACTGCATTTCGGGATATTAATCCGCGTGCGCCAAGCCATATCCTAATTACTCCCAACAAACTTATTCCGACGGTCAATGACGTCGAAGCGGATGATGAAGCCATGATGGGGCGTCTGTTTACGGTTGCACGTAAGCTGGCAGAGAAAGAAGGGGTATCGGAGGACGGATACCGTCTGATTGTCAATTGCAACCCGCATGGCGGTCAGGAAGTGTACCACATTCACATGCACCTTCTTGCCGGTCGCCCATTAGGCCCGATGCTGGTTGGGTAAGTAACAATAGATCGCCGTGATAACCGCGGGAACTAATATTGCTGGGTCAGGTCTGAGTGGATTATGTTCTTTTACTATGAACACTCAGACTTTTTTGTTTTTGAATATGGGTTACTAACACAATGCTAAAACGTGCCGCAGTGCTGATGTTATCGCTGAGCATAACGGCCTGTGCGAACTTGTCGACTCAGAGTTTATTCAGTCATTACAGCGCGTCGAATGCGCAGGTTCACCAAGCCTTGCAACAGGGTAATTACACCGAGGCGGTCGAAGCCCTCCCTGATGCTCCGGCAGGAGATATCCTTGACGGGATGGAGCGGGGGCGGGTGAATTTTGTCGCCGGGCAGTACCCGGACAGTTTTGCCGCGCTTCAGCGTGCAGATATGGCGGTCAAAGAGCAGCAGCGGCAGGCCGTGATCCAGTTGTCCGAAGGCCTGAATCAGGCCGGGGCACTGCTGACCAATGATAATATGATCACCTACCAGCCCGCGGATTACGAGCTGGGGTTTATGCACCTTTATCTTGCTCTCAACTATATCCAGCAAAAGGACTTGGAAGGGGCGCTGGTAGAGGTCCGAAGGGCTAACCTGGTTCAGGAAGCTGCCCGGAAATTGCGCGAGGCCGAACTTGGTCAGGCGGCACAGGAAGCACAGCGCAAGGGGATGAACCAGAATCTTGGTGCCGTGCTGGCCCGTTACCCGGATGCCGGGGAGAAGCTTGCCAATGTTCAAAATGGCTATTTATTTTATCTGTCGGGTATTTTGTATGAGGCCGACGGTGACCTGAACAGTGCCTATATCGACTATAAGCGGGCACTGGCGGTCGCACCGAACAACATGTACATCGCCAATACCGTATTGCGGCTTGCGACGCAGATGCAGATGACCGAGGATCTTACCCGGCTGCAGGCGCGGTATGGTACATACGCGCCGGCTAAGGCGGGAGAAGGCCGGGTGGTCATTCTGGACGAGCAGGGGGTTGTTCTGGCCCGAGACGGATGGCGCTTGCCTCTATGGCTGCAGGACAGTCGAGGTGACGGGGCGATTTATAACCTGTCATTGCCTTACTACCGGAATTCCTCTCGCCCGCCGATGAGTACATTGGTGCTTGATGATGAGCCCGTTAACGGGAGTGAGTTGGCGAACGTTGACAATATGGCCAGGAACAGCCTGAACGAGGAGCTGCCGGTGATTGTTGTTCGCCAGGCGTTACGGGTCTTGGCAAAAGACGAAGTCAGGAAGTCGGCAGCGAAGAATGGTAATGAACTGGGCAATGCGCTCGCCAACATTTTTAATACGCTGACCGAGCAACCGGATACCCGAAGCTGGCAATCTCTACCATCTTCAATCAGTATGTATCATACTGATTTACAAGCAGGGACACATAAACTCAGCTGGAGCGGCCAGAGCCTGGACATCAAGGTTGCGGCAGGGCGAACCACAATGGTCTGGGTTTCCCGTCAGGGAAATAAGCTTAGCTGGTGGTCGGTATTGTTAGGGGAGAGTTAATGATGAAATATATTTCTGTCTTGGTGTTCGCGCTGGCGCTTTCTGCCTGTTCGTCGACAACATCTGGGATCAGTATTGAAAGCAGCAACCAGAACGTAGTGATTGGCAACTCATCGCTGGCAGGTCAGATTGAAATCGAGAAAGCGATAGTTGCTGAAACGAATGGGTTGATGAAGGCGGGTGTACCCGTTACCAGTAAAGTCGATTCGGATATGAAGTTGCAATACCGCTTCTACTGGTACGATGCTCAGGGGTTGGAAGTCTACGGCAGTGACACTCCGTGGCGCCAGTTTGTACTTCATGGCAGGGACTCAGTCACTTTGCAGGCGGTTGCCAGAAAGCCTGAAGCCAAACAGTATCGTATCTATATCCGCGAAGCGGATTATTAATGGGGATTGAGGCCACCCCGGTGGCCTGTTCTGCGACAACAGTAATGAAAGGTAATAAGATGAAAAAAAGCGTAATTGCATTATTAGGCGTAGCTGCATTGATGGGCGGTTGTGCGCAGAAGGTCAGCTATGGCGATGCACAGGCTGCTGAAACCACGACTATCGAGTTTGGCTCGACGGATCTGCAAAAGATTGCTGAGGAAATGACCGATAGCATGCTGAGCTCAGGTTCCGTGGCCTACATCACCGGTAACGGCAACCGACCAATTATTGTTGTTGACGGAATTAAGAATAAAACCAGCGAGCATATCGATACCGAATCGGTGACTGACTCGGTCAGTACGCGCCTGCTAAACTCGGGTAAATTCCGTTTCGTTGATATGACGCGTGTTGAAAATGTGCGTAAGCAACTGAACTTCCAAAATAACGATGAGCTGGTGAATCAGAGCACTGCGATTCAGTTTGGTAAAATGGTGGGTGCGGAATACATGCTATACGGCAACCTGGCCAGTATCGTCAAGCAGGCTGGTAGCGATAAAGACGTGTACTACAAGATGACAATGCGCCTGATGGATCTGGAAACCGGTCTGGTCGAATGGGCGGACGAAACTGAAATCCGCAAGCAGGAAGCCAAGAGCCTGCTGGGCTGGTAATAGCACTATATGCTCGATCTCTGTCAAGACGTGAGGCGATGAGTGAATACGTTTGATCCCGCTTTACTGAATGCCTTGCCGGATATCGAGTTACTTTCTGCCAGGCCGCTGACCGGCGGCCTGAGTAACCGTTGCTGGTTGCTTGAACTCCGAGATGAACGTACGGCCATATGCTCAAAGGCAGTATGGCGACCGATTGCCAAATCAAGCTTGGCATTCGGGCTCTCTCGTGAACGTGAGCATCAGGTACTAAACAGCCTTGAGTCATCAAACCTGGCCCCTCGTAGTATTGCGCTGCTAGATAAGGGCTTGCTCGTTGAGTGGCTTGAAGGGACGACGGCTGCTGATAACCTGTCTGATGAGGAGCTGCTTCAGCTCCAGGCTGGTATTCATGCCTTGCCAGTACCTCGCTGGCGTCTTGATGTAAAGCAGAAGACTGCCCATTACTGGGAGCAGATCGATGACAGGTACAAATCCCCCTCACTGCAGCAGATAGTTAACTATTTTCAGAACCTTCCCCTGCAGAACTGGTTTGATGATACTTGCTGCCACCACGACCTGGGTCGCTACAATATTATTTGCCAGCCCGAAGGCCATAATCGGGTGATTGACTGGGAATACGCAGCCGCGGGAGATCCTTCCCTTGATCTGGCACTGACAATCATTGCCAATGGCTTGGAGCGGGAGCATGCTGTTGCGGCTTACTGCCAGCTACTGGGCACCCAGGAGCATGAGCGCTGGCTGGCTGCGGTAACGGCATGGCAGCCTTGGTGCCGTTATCTGGCAGTGCTCTGGTATTACGTTGGAGCAACGGTGTGGCATGATAACAGCTACCAGACTGAAGCCGACAAGCTTGCCCAAGAGCTATTCCGAGAGCTACTCTAATCATGATTTAGCCTCTGGGGCATGACTTGACTGTTGAACGGCGTCAAGCCGGAACAGGTTGCTAACTTAGAAGCTGGCACCTTGTGGCACTAACTTCCCTGCAGTTTCTTTGCTGCGAAANCTGTTGAACGGCGTCAAGCCGGAACAGGTTGCTAACTTAGAAGCTGGCACCTTGTGGCACTAACTTCCCTGCAGTTTCTTTGCTGCGAAATATATACCCAAGCTACCTCAAGATGCTCGTTTCAGCGAGAATTACTTGGCTTGTAGGCTAGGCACCGATTAGAAAATCTAGTGGCTCTAAATTGATAATCGGTAACAACGCATAGAAGCCAAGTAAACTCGCCCTTAGGGAGTGAGCCAGCGCGTCCATTTCAGTGTCAAATAACGTTGAAAGGGACTACCATTCCTACCGTCATTTTCCTTGAACTGAGCACGCTGGTCTCACTCTGAATCCTGCATCTTGAGGTAGTTTGGGTATACTGCCGAAACTCAGGTCTACACTATTAATTCACCGATTCATTGTTCTGCTTAAGCAATTGAAAGGGAGTTAAGATGCCCCAAAGGCTGATGCGTTTTGCTACGGGTGCTTTTATCATGATTACCCTTTTGGGGTGTGTGATGCGCCTTGGCTACAATACTCTCAACTACTGGATCCCGTATTACCTTTCAGGTTATGTCACGCTGACCTCCAGCCAGGAAAAGGTATTTGATGCCGAGCTGGACAAAGCATTGGCTATTCACCGCCGGCAGGAGCTGCCAAAGATCCATCGTGAAATTTTTGCGTTGCAATCTGATTTGCAGCACCAGTTGTCGTTTGGTCAGGTCCGTGGCTATCACTTTTCGTTCACCTCTCTGGGGCAGGATTCAGTGGCTCTGCTGGCCAAACCGTTGGCGGCAACCCTCAAACTGCTGGATGATCAGCAAGTGGCGCAGCTGAACGGTAATATTCAATCTGCCATTGATGAGGTTAAGCAAGAGCGCGAGATCCTGACGACCAGGCAGAAGATCGATAAAAGGGCGAGTGCCCTTCAGGAGACGGCCGCGGACTGGGTTGGCTCGCTGAGCAGCAGGCAGAATGCCTTGCTGAAAGAGCTGGCCGGGTATCAGGTTGAAATGGAACCGGAATTTTTCACTGTTTGGTATCAGTTTCTGCAAAATTGGCGTGTGCTGATGACAAATCGAGAGCGGCCGGAGTTTGAAGCCGAGCTGAGTCGTGAGCTCCAGCGTCTGGTTGCCCTGGAAAATGATGCCATTCAGGCTGAACTGAATTATTACCTTAATCGCCGTTTTGAGCTGTTAAGACGATTTAACCACAGCCTGTCACAGAACCAGCTTCGGTTTTTTGATAATCGGTTAAGTGCAATTCGCAAAGATGTAGCGGTTTTGATAAATCAATAGCGAAAAATGGCACTTGGTTGTTAAGAAAATAGTGTTTTTTGCCTTTTAAACCTTACGAAACGTGTTAGATTAAATTCAGAGTTAAGAATAAGAATGACGGGGATAACAAATGATCATCTATCTGCATGGCTTTGATTCTACAAGCCCGGGTAATCATGAAAAGGTACTACAGCTTCAATTTATTGACCCTGATGTTCGCTTTGTGAATTACAGTACACTCCACCCTAAGCACGATATGCAGCATTTGCTCAAGGAAGTGCACAAGTTAATCGAAGAATCCAGTGACCCTAATCCGCTGATTTGTGGGGTAGGGCTCGGTGGCTTTTGGTCTGAGCGTATTGGCTTTTTGTGTGGGATCAAACAGGTCATATTTAACCCAAATTTGCACCCTGAACTGAACATGGAAGGAAGAATCGACCGACCTGAAGAATATGCCGACATCTCGACAAAATGTGTTACAGACTTTCGTAAAAAAAATGCCGGGAATTGCCTTTGCATACTTTCAACTAATGATGAAGTATTAGATAATCGCGATACAAAAGATGCCTTGGGTGATTACTACGAAATCATCTGGGATGAGAACCAAACGCATAAATTTAAAAAGATCTCGCAGCATCTACAAACTATAAAATCCTTTAAAGAAACACGTTAATTACCTCCTACCCTCCGCAGACGGGCCCGGTCCGTCTGCTTCAATACCAAATTGCACAGTGGACTTTGGCTTGCCTGCGTGATCAGAGCATTGTTCAGTTTGGTATTAGTCAGTTAGCCAGAGCGTTGTCATCTGTCGTTTAGGGATGAATAACGGACCATTCGGCTCTGAGCAATAAAATTTATACAAAATAAGAGGAAGTTATCGTGACTCGTATTATCGTAGTTGGTGGCGGTGCGGGCGGTCTGGAGCTTGCGACCAAATTGGGTCGTACTCTGGGGCGCAAACGCCGTGCAACAGTAACACTTGTCGATCGCAAAGCTAGCCACCTGTGGAAGCCGCTGCTGCATGAAGTGGCAACCGGCTCAATGGATGCCGGGGTTGATGCCCTGAGCTACCGTGCCCACGCAAAAAACCATTCGTTTGATTTTCAGATGGGCAGCCTGCAGTCGATTGATCGCGAGAACAAGTCAATCAAGCTGGCCGCACTCTATGATGAGCACGACGAGCTATTAATGCCGGAGCGCGAGCTGGAATACGATATTCTGGTATTGGCGATTGGCTCGACATCCAATGACTTCAATACGCCGGGTGTGCGCGACAACTGTATTTTCCTGGATAGCCCGGAGCAGGCGCACCGTTTCCGTACTGAAATGAACAACCAGTTCCTGAAGCTGCACGCGAATAAAGACCAAAAAACCGTTGATATTGCGATTGTCGGTGCCGGTGCAACCGGGGTCGAGCTGTCGGCAGAGCTGCACAACGCGGTGAAGGAGCTGCGTACCTATGGGTTCGGCGATCTGGACAGTTCGCGCCTGAATGTCAACCTGGTTGAGGCGGGCGAGCGTATTCTTCCGGCACTGCCACCACGTATCTCCAGCGCGGCACATAGCGAACTGACCAAGCTTGGGGTGAATGTGCGTACGGCGACCATGGTGACCAAGGCTGACGAAACCGGCCTGACAACCAAAGATGGCGATCATATCCCGGCTCAAATCATGGTGTGGGCTGCCGGTATCAAGGCGCCTGATTTCATGAAAGAGATTGCGGGTCTTGAAACGAACCGCATTAACCAGTTGGTGGTCAAGCCGACACTGCAGACAACTCGTGATGACGATATTTACGTGATTGGTGACTTGGCTTGCTGCGAGCAGGAGGACGGTAGTTTCGTTCCGCCGCGTGCCCAGGCCGCGCACCAGATGGCGAGCCGCTGTTTCTCAAACATCGTTGCCAAGATGACAGCTCGCGCGCAGAAGCCTTATATCTATAGCGACCATGGCTCACTGGTTTCGCTCAGCCGCTTCTCGACGGTAGGTAGCCTGATGGGCAACCTGACCAAGGGCTCGATGATGGTCGAGGGGCGTATTGCCCGCGTGGTGTATATCTCGCTGTACCGAATGCACCTGGTCGCGCTTCACGGTGTGTTCAAGACCGGCCTGATGATGCTTGTCGGTCGGATTAACCGTGTGTTGCGACCGAACCTGAAGTTACACTAATAGTTAGTCGTTATTGGTTACCTATAAAAACGCCGCTGTTTGTTAGCGGCGTTTTTATATCGTAATGCTTTACTTCAAGACTTTTTATATGGTCAGGTAAATGCCTTAATTGATCTTGATGAGCTCGACATCAAAGATCAGTACCGAACCGGCCGGGATCGAGCCGACTGAGCGGTTGCCGTAGGCAAGCTCTGCGGGAATAAACAACCGGGTCTTTTCCCCTTCAACCATCAGCTGTAATCCTTCAGTCCAGCCTTTGATGACCTGGCCAAGGCCAAACTCGATAGTTTTGCCACGTTCGACCGAACTGTCAAATACGGTGCCGTCAATCAGCGTACCGTGGTAGTGAACGGTGACTTTGTCAGACGGTTTCGGGTGTACCGTGCCGGTACCTTCCTGAAGAACTAGATACTGTAGGCCGGACTCTGTGGCTTTCACGCCTTCCTGCTGTCCGTTTTCAGCCAGAAACTCCTGACCAATCTTGATGTTTTCTGCTGCTGATTGCTTATTGCTTTGAGAGCGTTGCATGAAGAAAATGACAAGGCCGATGATCGCAATAGTGATGATAATTTTAAACACGATAGTTACCCGCTCCTTAGCTTGAGGTCTGGCTCATAGTACCTTAACCGTATAATTCATACCAACTTTGTCCGTCTGCAGGCAGTGATCCCGCTCACTGTGAAAAGATTATGCTGTCGGAAAAAATGGTGTTGGCCTGGCAGGGCGCAAGTCTTGCGGGATCAGTGAAAATACCAACCCGTCGCAGGGTTTGCCCGCAGCAAAGATCCGGTTTCTGGCAGTACATTCGAATTTCGCGTTAATCGCCAGTGCCGTTCTTTGGCTGGCCAGATTGCCTGTATGGGTAACAATCTCCAACCGGGTCAGCCCCAAGGTACTGAACGCAAATTCACTGATAGCCTGACAGGCTTCGGTCGCAAACCCTTGACGATGGAAGGAACTCCGGATCCAGTAGCCGAGCTCCGCCGAGTTCAAGGCTATTGACACGTTATTGAGCGATACGCTACCGGCAAGCTGTCCGGAGTAATGGTCAAAAATCCCCACTTCATAACTGATATTGTTCCGCCAGTTATTTCTACTGGCATTGATCCACTCGTAGGCATCATGCTGGTCGTAGTCTGGCGTACACCAGCTTAGCCATGGGCTCAGCTCGGATACAGATGACCTGACTGCATCAATAAGTTCGTTAAGATCGACAATCTTGTAGGGGCGAAGCAAAAGTCGCGGCGTGGAGATGTCAAAATCGGTATTCATGGGGGGAAACTTTCCTTAGCTTACGTCCCTGAGGGAGATCTTGTGTCCAAGGTAAGCATAGGAAGGTAGCGGCATGTCGGCAACGGGTGGTGACTATATCTGTGAAATCTATTTACTTTTTGCGCCGATAAAAAGGCTGCCCACGGGCAGCCTTCTCGATGTCATCACGTTGGACGGGTTATTCTTCAATCCGGCGGATCTGAATGACCATGCCCATCAATGGGTGATCGAGGTAGTGGGTTTCGCCGCTGCGCATTTTTCGCTGTTGCTCAAAGCGGTAGGATTTCAGGAATTCCTCAACTTCCACTTTTTTCTTCACTTCCTGTAAGTGGCCTACCTGAACATTGCTGTCTTCGGCCAGGAGATCCGTTTCGAGGTCAATAGGCTCGGCACCGACAATCACCTCACGACGACCCGGCTCGCGCAAGTCCAGGCTGGTCTCGGTAAACAGATAGTGCTGAACGTACACGCGAATACTACCTTCCAGTTCATAAAGCGGTGGCTCGGGGGCAACTGTTGGCACTTCAGTCGTAGTAGGCATACCGTCTGTTGTCATCACCGTTTCGCTTTCGGCAACAGCAGGTAGCTCCGGTTGCGGGCTAGTCGTGGCCTCGCGGCTCAGGACGGCTTTCGAAGTACCGTCGGCAAGATATTGGGCCGAATAGTCCCGTCCGGCTGTCAGATGAAATTTCGGTGCCGCAGCTTTGCTCAAATCACCCTGGCGCCAGCCAAAATGGGCCAGAGGGGTGAAACCGGCATGGCCTTTGAGCTTGTCGTACTGTGGGATCAACTGAAACTGTTCTGGCAACATCAGGCTGATGTCCTTGTTGGCCAGCAGACTTTCATCGTCGAAAGACACAGTGCCTTTCATGTTGACGGGTTTCTGCTGATCCGGCCAGGCCTCACTGACTTGCGCCGGGTCGATATTGCGCTTGAACAGAATAACCTCAATATCAAATTGTCGCGCTGCCAGACTTGGCCAGCTAATGGCAATAAGCAGCAAATAAATCAGTTTTTTCAAGATAATACTCCGCACTATAGTGCCATCAATTATAGGGTGTTTTCCGAAAGCTTTGTTAAAAGCCCGTCAACATACTTAATTCGGTCTTTGCGATCGCTCATTGGTGCCATCACTTTCAGTTTAGTCGGGCCATCCATCCGGTAATGCTGCGGCTGTGACTGTAACAGATTGACCAGGAAGCCCGGGTTGATAGACGCGTTTTGGGCAAATTCCACATACCCGCCTTTCTCGCCAGCCTCGATACGGCGTACGCCCAAACCGGCTGCTTTCAGTTTAAGTTTGTTGACTGTCAGCAGGTTGGTGGTTGCATCCGGCAATAGGCCAAAGCGGTCTATTAGCTCGACTTTCAGCTCGTTCAGGGCGTTTTCGCTGTCGGCACTGGCAATACGTTTGTAGAGCGACAGACGGGTATTGATATCCGGGATATATTCGTCGGGCAGTAATGCCGGCAGTCTTAGTTCAATTTCAGTCTGCTGTTTTAGAAGATCATCCAGCGACGGCTCCTTGCCTTCTTTCAGAGCCTCGACAGCCTGTTCCAGCATTTCCATAAACAGGGTGAAGCCGACAGACTGGATTTGACCGCTCTGCTCGTCGCCCAGGAGCTCCCCGGCACCGCGAATTTCGAGATCATGGGTTGCCAGGGTAAAGCCGGCACCGAGATCTTCGAGTGACGAGATCGCCTCCAGGCGTTTGACCGCATCTTTGGTCATCCGTTTCGGGTGTGGTGTCAGCAGGTAGGCATAGGCCTGGTGGTGGGAACGTCCGACACGGCCGCGTAACTGGTGCAACTGGGCCAGACCAAGATGGTCGGCACGGTTAATCACTATGGTGTTGGCGGTCGGGACATCGATACCGGTTTCGATAATCGTGGTACAGACAAGCAGGTTGAAACGCTGGTGATAGAAATCACTCATGATTCTCTCAAGCTCGCGCTCGCGCATCTGCCCGTGGGCAAAGGTGATACGTGCCTCCGGGATCAGCTTGGCCAGATCTTCGGCCGTTTTTTCGATGGAGTCGACATCATTGTGAAGGAAGTAGACCTGCCCGCCACGCATGATTTCACGAAGAACGGCTTCACGAACCAGGATATCCTCGCGCTCGCGAACGAAGGTCTTGATAGCCAGACGGCGTGCCGGCGGAGTGGCGATAATCGACAGATCGCGCATTCCGCTCATCGCCATGTTCAGGGTTCGGGGGATCGGGGTGGCTGTTAGCGTCAGGATATCGACATCCGAACGAATTGCCTTGATTTTCTCTTTCTGGCGGACACCGAAACGGTGTTCTTCATCGACAATCAGTAATCCCAGATCCTGGTAGCTGACCGAGGTATTGAGCAGTTTGTGGGTACCGATCAAGATGTCGATTTTGCCCTCTGCAACATCGGCCAAGATCTGCTTCTGCTCTTTGGCCGTCTTGAAGCGGGATAATACTTCGACCCGTACCGGGGTATTGGCAAAACGGTCGCGGAAGTTCTCAAAATGCTGCTGTGCCAGCAGGGTGGTTGGTACCAGTACTGTAACCTGCTTGCTGTTATCAACGGCAACAAAGGCTGCTCGCATCGCCACTTCGGTTTTACCAAAGCCGACGTCACCGCAGACCAGACGGTCCATGGCTTTGGCCTGGCACATATCTGACAGCACGGCGTTGATGGCCAGTGCCTGGTCATGGGTTTCCTCGAACGGGAACCCTGTGCAGAAATCGGCATAGGCTTCACGGTCGAGTGTGAATTTAAAACCGGGCTTCATTTCGCGCTTGGCGTAGACGTCAAGCAGCTCGGCTGCCACATCGCGGACTTTTTCGGCTGCCTTCTTGCGCGCCTTGGCCCAGGTTTCTCCGCCCAGCTTGTGAATCGGCGCCGTTTCTTCTGCCCCGCCGGAGTAGCGGCTGATCAGGTGCAGCGAAGCAACTGGGACATACAGCTTGGCGCCGCCCTGGTATTCAAGTGTGACGTATTCGGTGGTGATCCCGCCGGCTTCCAGTGTCTGCAGACCCTGGTAGCGACCGATACCATGATCGAGATGAACGACGGGCTGGCCGATCTGGAGCTCGGCAAGGTTGCGAATAATCGTATCGGCGTTGACGGTTTTCTTATCCTCGCGTCGGCGACGTTGCACCACACGCTCGCCCAGCAAGTCGCTTTCGCAGATAAAGGCAATAGCGGGCTCGCTCAGGATAAAGCCTTGTTCTGCAGCGCCGATAACCAGCGAAAATTTACCCGGTGCATTGGCGGCCTCGTGGAGAGTGCTGCACACCATAGGGCGAAGCTTGATACGGGCCAGCAAATCGAGCAGGGCTTCTCGGCGGCCTTCGGAGGCCACGGAGAAAATAATCTTACCGTCATACTGCTCCGAGAAACGACGAAGCTCGGCAAGAGGCTCCTTGAGCTGGTGATTGATAGTCAGCGTCGGGACAGGTTGCAGTTGCGGGTTGTAGCGACCGGCCTTTTCCGGTTCGGCATCCGGGCGAATACGAACTTGCGGCAGGGTTTTAAAGCCGCTGAACATTTCGTCTTTGCCTAGCCAGAGTTCCTTCGGGCTGAGGAGTGGACGAAGGGGATCAACGCGGCGCTGTTCGAAGCGGTATTCGGCGTCCCCGAGGAATTGGTCTGCTGCCGGTTCCAGCTCGCCAATAGTGATCAGCAGGCTTGAGTCGGGCAGGTAGTCGAACAGGGTTTCGGTTTGCTCGAAAAACAACGGCTGCCAGTATTCGATGCCGGCCGGCCAGGTCCGCTTGCTCACCTGCTGATAGATAGATTCCGGCTCTCGGCGGGCTTCGAATCGTTCGCGCCAGCGCATGCGGAAGTTTTCTACCGCAATCTCATTGGTCGGGAATTCGTGGGCAGGCAAGAGGTGAATACTGTCCATTTCGCCTGTCGAGCGTTGGTTTTCCGGGTCAAACTGGCGAATCGAGTCGACTTCATCATCAAAAAAGTCAATACGGTACGGCTGGTTGCTTCCCATCGGGAAAAGATCCAGTAGGGAACCTCGGCTGGCATACTCGCCATGCTCCATGACCTGATCAACATGCCGGTAGCCAGAGGCCTCAAGCTGGAGGCGAAGCTTGTCCAGTGACAGCCGATCACCATTGCTAACCATCAATGCATGCTGGTGGATAAATTCACGCGGTGTCAGACGCTGCAACAGCGTACTGATAGGAACCAGGATGATCCCGTCACTTTGCGTCGGCAGCTTATACAGGCGTGACAAACGATCAGAAATGATGTCCTGATGTGGCGAAAAATTGTCGTAGGGCAGGGTTTCCCAATCCGGAAAGACGCTAACTTCTACGCCGGTAAACTGGGTTATTTCGGGCTGTAGGCGAAGGGCTGTCTGGGTATCAGGCACAACGGCCAGTACCGGCCCCTGGTGTAATTGAGCCAGTTCTGCAACAGATAAGGCCAGAGCTGCGCCTGATACGTTACCGATAAACCGGTTGTCCCCTTGCTTGGTCGGTAAAGGAAGGGAGAGTAGTTGATTCGATTTCATGTGCTTTACTGGGTATCTGTTCGCTGTTGGGCGCGCTGGCGCAATAGTTTTTGTTGAAAATAGAGAGCTGCGCGTATCAGCAAGTCCCGATCATCTTCCTGCAGGCGGTTGTATTTGAGTGTAATTTCAAACTTATTACCTTTTGCTGCACTGCCAGTGACTTTGGCATAGCAGTAGACGGCTGCAGATGGCTTGTCTAAAAATAGCTTAACCCGGGCGTTGCTGCCGACAGGAAAAGCACTGTTAGAGTAAAATGTGAGCTGACTGGCACCAAACGTTTCTGTGAGATGGCGGTGGGCCGGATTGTCTTGTTGTGACAACACGTAAGACAGCAGGAGGTTAATCTTGCTGTTCTGGGCCGTCAGGTAATCGAGCAGCGGCTTGCTGTCTTCCTTGGTTAGCTTTTGCAGTGACTGCTCAATGCCGTCCTCGAGGCCGGTACATTCGCTGGCGACACGAAACAGCGGCGGAATTTCATGGCTGAATGCTATCTCATCAGGAAGCTGTTCGTTGGGGGGAAGCAGCTCGACGTTGATGGTTAGCCCGGCACTGACCGAAAAATACTCGTCCTGATTCATGTCATACTCGTGATTAATTAACTATCCTTCGATTATCACTTACCCTTCGCTTTCGAGCAAGCGCGGCACTGTCACAGTGCCTATTTTACCCTCTGTTTTTACATTAGTTTTGCGCCTCCGGATGGTAATCACTTGCTGCAACGGGTATTCTTGCGGGCAGTTAATAACAGGATGGTTTCGACTTCGTTTATGTTTCATCCAGTCTCTTTCTTTATTGGCCTGCGCTACTTGCGAGGTCGTTCCGGGGACCGATTCAGCCGCTTTGTTTCCTATATGTCTACGGCGGGGATCACCATAGGTGTGCTGGCTCTGGTAACGGTGCTTTCGGTGATGAACGGTTTTGAACAGCAGCTCAAGGAACGGATCCTTGGCGTGATGCCCCAGGCACTGGTATCACAGCCCGGTGGTAAGGTTGCCTGGGAGAGTGAGCCGCCGGTTTCGCTCACCGGTTTGCCCCATGTGGGCATGGTCACGCCGCTAACCCGCAGTGAAACTGTTCTGCAAAGTGCCTCGTCATTATCGGCCGGCACGCTGCTGGGCGTTGACCCGGATGCCTTCGAGCCGGTCGGTTACTATGTCACTCAGGGGGATGTGGAGAGCCTTACCCCGGGTAGCTACCGCATTATTCTTGGTCAGTCTCTGGCCGGGCAGCTTGGCGTTGATGTTGGTGACAAGGTGCGCCTGATGGTTACCAGTGCCAGCCAGTATACGCCGCTCGGACGTATTCCCAGCCAGCGAAATTTTGTGGTTGAAGGCATGTTCAACACCGGCTCGGATGTCGATAAGCAACTGATCCTCACCAATATTGTCGATGCCGGTAAGTTGCTGCGCTATAAGCCCGGCGAAATTAGCGGCTGGCGCTTGTTTGTCGATGATCCGTTTGTTGTGACCGAGCTTGCCCAGTTACCGCTGGAAAATGGCTGGTTGTGGTCTGACTGGCGTGAACAGCGTGGTGAGTTATTTCAGGCCGTCAAGATGGAAAAGAATATGATGGGCCTAATGCTTGGCCTTATCATCGGGGTGGCGGCGTTTAATATTATCTCGGCGCTGATCATGGTGGTGATGGAGAAGCAGGCCGAGGTTGCTATTCTCAAAACCCAGGGGATGACAAGCCGTCAAATCCTGCTGGTGTTTATTGTTCAGGGTGCCAGCAGCGGCGTTATTGGTGCGCTCTCCGGTGGCCTGTTGGGTACGTTTTTGGCGTTCAACCTGAATTCCGTATTGTCTGTGCTGGGCGTCAAGCTACTTATGGTCGGTGGTTCACTGCCTGTGGTGGTTGAGCCTGTACAAATTTTCTTGGTTATTGTCGGCGCAATTGTATTGAGCCTGCTGGCAACTGTTTTTCCTTCTTATCGTGCAGCATCTGTTCGTCCTGCTGAGGCATTGCGTTATGAGTAATTCGTTATTGGTTTGTCATGGGTTGCGTAAGGTTTATCGCGAAGCTCAGCTTGAAACAGAGGTATTGAAAGATGTTGGCTTCGGTATCAATGCCGGTGAACTGGTCGGGATTGTAGGGGCTTCCGGCTCGGGGAAAAGTACTTTGCTGCACCTGTTGGGTGCATTGGATCAGCCGACGGCAGGGGATGTGTTTTTCAAAGGTCAGAAGCTCAATGCCATGAGCGCCAACAAGCAGGCAAAAATCCGTAATCAGGAAATTGGCTTTGTTTATCAGTTCCACCATTTGCTGGCTGATTTCAGTGCGGTTGAGAATGTGGCGATGCCGCTGCTTATCGGCGGTGTTCCGTCTGATAAGGCAAGATCCCAGGCAGAAAGTATGCTGGAACAGGTTGGCTTGCAGCACCGGCTGGAGCACCGTCCCTCTGAACTTAGCGGGGGCGAGCGTCAGCGTGTGGCAATTGCCCGGGCGATTGTTAACAATCCGGCCTTGGTATTGGCCGACGAGCCGACCGGTAATTTGGATCACAAGACGGCCATTGAAATTTATGAGCTGATGCGCAAGCTGAACAAAGAGTCGGGCACCGCTTTTCTGGTGGTTACCCATGATAACGAGTTGGCCGGTAAGCTGGATCGCTGTATGCACATGCAAGATGGCGAGCTGGAGAAGGTAGAGGTGGCGTAATGTTCAGACCGCTTTCTCTGTTTATCGGTAGCCGTTTTAGCCGGGCAAAACAACGTAACCGGATGGTGTCATTCATCTCGATTTCATCGACGCTGGGTATCGCTGTCGGCGTGGCGGTGATCATCATCGGCCTGTCGGCAATGAACGGGTTTGAGCGTGAGCTGCAAAACCGGGTGTTGTCGGTGATCCCGCACGGCGAACTTGAAGCGGTTAAGCCACCGTTTACCGAGTGGACCTCAGTGCTGGATACCGTGCAGGAGCATCCTCAGGTGACTGCCGCCGCACCCTATATTCGTTTTACTGCGCTGCTTGAAAAAGGCAGCAGCCTGAAGGCGGTGGAGGTACGTGGGGTCAATCCCGAGGAGGAGCGTAAGGTCAGTGCGATTCCGGACTATGTGAAGGACAATGCCTGGCAGTCGTTCTCGGCGGGTAAAAAACAGGTGATTTTGGGGCAGGGTGTCGCTGATAAGCTGGGTATTACCGAGGGCGACTGGATCACGGCAATGATCCCTAATCCCGATCCGGCGCTGAAGCTTAAGGCTCCGCACCGTATTCGGCTACAAGTGTCAGGCCTGCTGGCGCTGGGAGGTCAGATAGACCATAACTTTGCCCTGGTACCACTGGCAGATGCCCAGCAATATCTGTCGATGGGGGACGGAGTGTCCGGGATCTCGTTGAATGTCGAGAATGTACTGGATGCGCAAACCATAGTGCGTGAGGTCGGGTTTACCCTGCCGGTTTATGTCTACCTGAAGAGCTGGACCCAGAAATACGGCTATCTATACCGGGATATCCAGATGGTACGTACCATTATGTACCTGGTGATGGTGCTGGTGATTGGCGTGGCATGCTTCAATATTATTTCGACCCTGATGATGGCGGTAAAAGATCGCTCGGCAGATATTGCTATATTACGCACCATGGGGGCCAGCGACGGGCTGGTGAAGGCTATTTTTATCTGGCACGGTATTTTGTCGGGGGTTGTTGGCAGCCTGCTGGGGGCTATGCTGGGTTCATTGGTTGCAGTTAACCTGACATCGCTGATAAAGGGGCTAGAGAGTATAATTGGCCACCAGTTCCTTTCCGGAGATATCTACTTTGTTGATTTTCTCCCTACCGAGCTGGCCTGGCAGGATGTCGCGATAGTTTCGTTTACCGCGATTGTACTTAGCCTGCTGGCAACCTGGTACCCGGCAAGACGGGCTAGTGCCTTGCAGCCAGCTCAGGTGCTGAGTGCCAAGTAGCCAATATCAATATCTAAAACCAATACCCAAGATCAGTAGGCAGACACATGCTGGCAGAGCCGTTAAATTGTGAGAATGGCCTCGCGGCTTCCGCAGCAAATGTAGCTTGCACCGTCGATTGTTTGATAGCTGGTTCTCACACGGGTATTTAGTCATTGTATGTCATTGGCTAAACGTATAAAAAAACCTCGCTTAGGCGAGGTTTTTTTGTGTTCTGCAGTGGTGAACCTACGAGCAACATGTTAGCGAAAACGTCGTTTGTTCCAGCTTCGTACAACCGAATAGCGCCACAGTCCACGAATGCCCAGATAGCCCACAAGACCAAAAAATACCCCGCAGACGGCACAGCCGAGCAGGAAGGGAGGCCCGATTTGATTCATTTGGTGCAGCAAAAACTCCCACGAAAGTTCGAAGTGAAAAGGTTGGTGGGGAGTATTCATCAGCCAGGCCCCGATCTTATAGGCACCATAGAAAAGCACTGGCATGGTAACCGGGTTGCTTACCCAGACAAGGCAAACAGACAGGGGCAAGTTAACACTGAACAAGATGGCAAGGCCTGCAGCCATGATCATCTGGCTGGGGAGCGGAACAAATGCCATAAAGAGGCCCACGGCAAAGGCCCCGGAGGCCGACCGGCGGTTGAGACACCACAAATTGGGGTTGTAAAGCACATTACCGAAAATCTTGAGCGCTTTCTGGCGCTTGATTACGTCATGGCTTGGCAAGAAACGTCTAATTACTTGTCTTGGCATTTTTATTCGTTTGTAATTGTGGCAACACGGTTATGAACCAAGCCGTAGCCGGTATTGCGTTAGGAATTTTATCGCTTCATTTCTGGCCGTTAATACCAGATTACATATGGTTTATTACAGCCTTAATGATAGGTGGTGTAGTTTTATACCTTTCACGGCTCAGATTGTTGATCTGGGTCGTTATTGGCGCCTTTGTGGCGAAAATTGGAGCAACATTTTATGCAGATGCTGTCCGATTAATACCTAATGAGCGCGAGAATATTACCATAGTTGGTGAAGTTAGCAGCCTAATAAATCAAAATATCCCCGCCTCCAGATTTGATTTTACGCTTTCTTCGATAGGGCAGCACGAACTACCTGTATATAATCCGTTGCGAGTGAGGTTGGAGTGGCCGCGAACTGTCGAAATGAAGCAGGGCGAGCGCTGGGAGCTGGAAGTTAGGCTTCGTCGACCCTATGGCAGGGTCAACCATGCAGGGTTTGATGCCGAGCGTTATTTCCTAGGTAATCAACTGCATGGTAAAGGGACGGTACTCTCCGGTCGGAAGCTGCCGTCACCTATCCGCTCCGGCCCAGTACTCTCCGAAATAACTTCGCGTCAACGGCTGCTGGATCGAGTGGTGGCATTGACTGAAAATCTGACTAATCGGTCCTATTTGCTGGCACTTGGCTTTGGCTTTCGCGACGGACTGTCTGATAAAGACTGGCTTCTGCTACGAGACAGCGGCTTGTCGCATTTGATGGCGATTTCCGGCCTCCATATTGGCCTGGCTGTGGTGTGCGGATGGTGGCTCGGCAGCCAGATACGCGGTATTGGCCCCGAATGGGATTGCCTGCTTTGGCTACCGCTATGGCTGGGCCTGTTGTTTGCTCTGGGCTACGCTTGGCTAGCAGGATTTAGCCTGCCGACACAACGGGCACTGTTGATGAGCACCATGGTCATGGTGCTGATTCGATGCCGTGTGCACTGGCCCGGCTGGCAGATCCTGTTGTTAGCCCTTATGGTGTGCCTGATACTTAATCCGCTAGGCTCATATTCGGCTGGTCTTTGGTTGTCGTTTTCCGCTGTTTTCGTATTGTATATCGCCAGTGTCAGCGGGGTACGGGCTGACACCGGGGGCGAGGCTACCTGGCTGCGTAACTGGTCGAACAAACTGAAGCTGTTGGTGATGGTGCAGCTGGTCCTGATGGGCATGATGCTGCCGGTACAGTGGCTGTGGTTCGGGGGTGTATCTGTGGCAGCTGTCGTTGTCAATCTGTTCGCCGTTCCCTGGGTAAGCTTTCTGACCGTTCCTTTGGTGCTGGCGGCTATTGCCTCTTTGTGGCTGCCGTCATTGTCGGCTTGGCTATGGTGGTTGGCTGATCTGTCGTTGTTTCCTGTCCTAAGGCTGGCTGAGCTTGCCAGTGGTTCCTGGTGGCGTATCTCGGTGTATTGGCTGCCGTATTTATTTGGCGTTCTGGTTCTGGCTATATTGTTGTGGTTTCTGCCTGTCCGTACCTTTAAGGCGCTGTACGCTGGGGCTGCACTGGTGATTGTTAACTGGCACGGGGCTTTAGGACTGCTTGATCATGATGTTGAATCTAAGCCTGGCTGGCAGGTTGAGATGCTGGATGTTGGTCATGGTCTGGCGGTACTGATCCGGCGTGGTGAGTTTACCGTCCTCTACGATACCGGTAACCGCTGGGAGCAGGGGAGTGTTGTAACCGCGGTCATCGAGCCGGTCATGCTCGCAACAGGGAGGAACCGGCTTGATGGGCTTATCCTCAGCCATGCGGACAGCGATCATGCTGGCGGGCTGGTAGATGTTATAACAAGGCTAAAGCCCGGGTGGAAACGTAGCAGTGACAGGCGGGCTGGTTTTATGCCTTGCCTTCGCGGCGAACAGTGGCAATGGCTGCAATTGGATTTTCGTGTGCTCTGGCCCCCCAGACTGGTGGAGCGGGCTGCTAATCCGCATTCTTGTGTCATCGAAATCAGCGACAGGACATTGAGCCCTGACAATCCGACATCAGTTCTGCTGACCGGTGATATTGATGCTATTTCAGAGCTGCTGCTCGCCAATCTAGAACCTGGCCTCAATCCAGAGGTGCTTTTGGTTCCCCACCACGGCAGCAATTCCTCCTCGACGGCTACCTGGCTTGCCAAGATGACACCGGCTTATGCACTGGTTTCTGTGGCTCGCTATAGCCCGTGGCCGCTGCCCTCAGCCGCAGTCAGGCAACGCTATGTGGACAAAGGGGCGGTTTGGCTGTCAACAGCACGTAGCGGACAGGTGTCCGTCAGTATCTATAACGGCGATATTGATATTCTGCGTTATCGGCAAGAGGTAAAAAATAGCTGGTACCGGGCGCTGTTTAACGAGTAACTCGCTGATAAAGTGCCTAATAATTAAGCAGCGCGAGAATGAGATGACGGAACTTGTTTGGTGCATCGGCACGAAAGGAGTAGAATAGCTAGAATTGTCTTCAAGAAAAACCGGTTTTCATGACACAACCAACAGATCAATCCACTTGGGATACGTTTAAACGACTTTGGCCTTCAATTAGCTTATATAAGGCAGGCCTTGGCGTCGCAGTTGTTGCGTTAATTATCAGTTCGGCGAGTGACGCGCTGATGCTCTCGATGATCAAACCACTTATGGATGAAAGCTTCGGCGGCTTGGATAGCGTTGAATCGAACTTCTTGGCAATGATGCCTCTGTACCTGCTGGGGCTGATGATCCTGCGCGGGCTCAGCGGTTTTGTGTCTGCCTATTGTCTGTCCTGGGTGTCCGGTAATGTCGTCATGTCGTTGCGTCGCCAGATGTTTAATCATTTCATGAAAATGCCAGTGGGCTTTTTTGATCAGGAATCATCCGGCAAGTTATTGTCCCGTATTACCTATGACTCGGAGCAAGTAGCCGCTGCTACCAGTGGTTCTTTGGTTAGCCTGGTTCGAGAAGGGGCAAGCATTATTGCCCTTATGGGGATTATGTTCTGGAATAGCTGGCAGCTTTCAGCAATCCTGCTAGTTATTGCGCCGGTTGTCGCGATTAGTATCCGTGTCGTTTCCAAGCGTTTCCGTCGTATTTCGAAAAATATGCAGGACGCCATGGGCTCTGTTACCTCTTCTGCCGAGCAGATGCTGAAAGGCCACAAGGTGGTACTGAGCTATGGCGGCCAGCAGGTTGAAAAAGAGCGCTTTGATGATGTCAGTAACCGTATGCGCCAGCAGACGATGAAACTGGTATCGGCACAGGCGATAGCGAACCCGGTGATCCAGGTGATTGCTTCTTTAGCCTTGGTGATGGTGCTGATCCTGGCCAATACCGAAGCATTGCGTGCCGAGCTGACGCCGGGTACGTTTGCACTGGTTTTCGGTGCCATGTTCGGTTTGATGCGCCCGCTTAAAGCCTTGACGAATGTCACCTCTCAGTTCCAGCGTGGTATGGCTGCCTGTCAGACTTTGTTTGGGCTAATGGAGCTGGAAACGGAAAAAGATCACGGAACTGTCGTGGCCGAGCGCGTCAAAGGTGACATAGAAGTTAAAGATGTAACCTTCACCTACCCAACCAAAGATACCCCGGCATTGCGCAATGTTAGCTTCACACTCCCGGCTGGTAAGACTTTAGCCCTTGTTGGCCGTTCGGGCTCGGGCAAGAGTACCATCGCGAACTTGCTCACTCGCTTCTATGATATCGATTCGGGCCAAATTTGCATTGATGAGCACGAGATCCGCGACTATAAGCTTGCCAATCTGCGTGAGCAGGTGGCTGTGGTCTCGCAAAACGTGCATCTTTTCAATGATACCATCGCCAACAATATCGCCTATGCCAGTGGTGATAAGTTTAGCCGTACTGAAATTGAAGAGGCCGCTGAGCTGGCCTATGCCATGGACTTTATCAAGGGCATGGATAAAGGTCTTGATACTATGATCGGTGAGAATGGCGTGAGCCTGTCGGGCGGCCAGCGTCAGCGTATTGCTATCGCTCGTGCCTTGCTGAGAAATGCGCCGGTACTGATCCTTGATGAGGCAACCTCAGCGTTGGATACAGAATCTGAGCGTGCTATTCAGTCGGCACTGGATGAGCTTCAGAAAGACCGTACGGTGCTGGTTATTGCGCACCGTTTGTCAACGATTGAGAATGCCGATCAGATCCTGGTTGTTGATGAAGGGGCAATTATCGAACGTGGTGTCCATGCCGAGTTGCTGGCGCTAAATGGCGCTTACGCTCAGCTGCATCGCATCCAGTTTGGTGAATAATGTCGACCCTTATCGAAAAAATCTGGTTTGAGCAGCATCCGGCAGGATTACTGCTCAAACCTTTGCTGTGGCCGCTCAGCAAGTTGTTCGGCATCATAAGTCGCCGTCGTCGCCAGCAATACCAGTGTGGTGAGAAAGCTGCTTACCGGGCGCCGGCTCCGGTTGTTGTTGTCGGTAATATTACCGCTGGTGGCAATGGTAAAACACCGGTGGTCGTTTGGCTGGTCGAGCAACTTCAGGCCAAGGGGCTGAAACCCGGCGTCGTGTCGCGTGGCTATGGTGGCAAAGCTCCGTATTACCCTTTTACGGTGAGTGCCGAAACCTCGACGACAGAAGCAGGTGATGAACCTGTACTGATTCATCGCCGTACTGGTGCCCCGGTGGTTGTGTCGCCAAAGCGTGCTGAAGCCGTACGGCACCTGCTGGAACAGGATGTCGACGTCATCATTACCGATGACGGCCTGCAGCATTACGCGCTAGAGCGTGATATCGAAATCGTTGTTATCGACGGCCAGCGTCGCTTTGGCAATGAGCAACTGATCCCGATGGGGCCGTTACGTGAGTCTTGCGAGCGACTGACCGAGGTGGATTTTCTGATTTGCAACGGCGGTCAGCCTCAACAGGGTGAAGCTCCTATGCAACTGCAGCCATCTGCGCTGATTAATCTTCAAACTGGTGAGCGTCGACAGGCTGCAGAACTGACCGATGTGGTTGCGATGGCAGGTATTGGTCATCCCCCTCGGTTCTTTAATACACTAAGCTTGTTGGGAGTGACGCCCGTGGTGTGTCAGCCGTTTGCTGATCACCAGGCGTTCTCCGAGCAGGAATTAAAACAGCTGGCCGAGCAAGGCCGGCATTTGGTAATGACAGAGAAAGATGCGGTGAAATGCCAAACTTTCGCTCAGCCGAACTGGTGGTATCTGCCTGTTGATGCCGTGCTGCCAGCGCCTGAAGCTGAGGCTATTATTAACCGGATTATTGAGGTAAAGGAAGAATATGGATCATCGTCTGCTTGAAATCGTGGCTTGCCCTGTCTGTAAGGGCAAGCTGAACTTCGATAAAGACAAAAGTGAGCTGGTTTGCAAGTTTGACCGTCTTGCCTATCCCATCAAGGATGGCATTCCGGTTCTGCTTGAGCCTGAAGCTCGCACGTTAAGCCCAGACGAGGTGAAATAATGTCGTTTACGGTAATCATACCGGCACGCTACCAGTCATCACGCCTACCGGGGAAGCCGCTGGCAGATATTGGCGGCAAGCCAATGATCCAGTGGGTATACGAGCAGGCGAGCAAAGCCGGTGCCGAGCAGGTGATTGTTGCTACGGATGATCAGCGTATTGTCGATGCGGTTGAAGGGTTTGGCGGTGAAGTCTGCCTGACCCGTGATGATCACGAGTCTGGCACTGAGCGCCTGGCAGAAGTGGTCGAGAAGTACCAGTTGGCAGACGATCAGATCGTGGTGAATGTACAGGGTGACGAGCCGTTAATTCCTGAAACCATCATTCGCCAGGTTGCCGATAACCTTGCCCACAATGACGACGCGCCGATGGCCACGCTGGCTGTTGAGATTGACCATGCTGACGAGGTCTTCAATCCTAACGCAGTAAAAGTTGTGACGGACAAGAATGGCTATGCGATGTATTTCAGTCGGGCTTCGATTCCGTGGGATCGCGATAATTTTGCCAAGCGCCCACAGGAGATCCACCAGAACCTGATGCGTCATATCGGTATTTATGCCTACCGTGCTGGCTTTATTAATACTTATATTAACTGGGAGCCGAGCGCGCTGGAAAAAATTGAGGCGCTGGAACAGCTTCGTGTGCTGTGGTACGGCGAGAAGATCCACGTTGAGGTTGCCATTGATGCGCCGCCTGCCGGGGTGGATACGCCGGAAGATCTGGAAAAAGTCCGCGAGCTGATCGGCTGACAGCAGGTTGAACTACAGCGACAATATTTGAATAGGCTGGTCATGATGACCAGCCTTTTTTGTTTTTTGTCTCTGTCTTGGAATTGGGGCGGGGGGAGAATTACGCAAAGCTTACAAGACTTGAATCTTGTCGATTTCAACCTCTGGGATGGCACTGCCTTCCACTTCGCCGTAGACACGCAGACGGGTGTTGGGTGCAATGGCTTGCCCAAGGTGGATATCGTCATCGACTTCAACATTGATTTCATTTTTACCGTCGCTGAAGACATAGGTATCAGCATTAATTTGTTTGATCAGCTTGCCTTCCAGAATGACATTTTGCTCCGAGAACAGGTTTGTCTGCTCGAGTACTTCACTGACGGTGGTTGTTTGAATTGGGCCGCTGTACGACATGCCGTTAGGGTTAGCCAGTGCGACAGTCGGCATGATGATCAATGCGGCGGTAATTGCGTAAACAGTTGTCTTAATCATGGTCATCCTACCTATTTAATCGTGATTCGTATGGTGATTGATGTCTTGGTTGATGAGGCTATTAAACACCAGCGCGACTGAACTTGATGTGAGTAGGCAATTCATATTCCGTTCATGAAACGGTGTTGCCGAAAAAGTGATGATGGCAAAAACAAAAAGACCACCCGCGGGTGGTCTTGAATCTATTTGTTGGGATGGTTTTTAAGCGTTAACTGGTTTGTTGTCACTATCATCGTCAGCGTCGAACAGGCTGCTGTCGGCCTGGCCCAAAACGCGAGAGGTGATTGTTCCGGCCGTCATCGCGCCGCTTACATTCACCGCTGTACGTCCCATATCAATCAGCGGTTCGATAGAGATAAGCAGGCCAGCAAGGGCAACTGGCATGTCCAAGGCCGAGAGTACAATCAGGGCCGCGAAGGTTGCGCCACCACCGACACCGGCAATACCGAACGAGCTGATAGTAACGATGGCGATCAGTGTCAGCATGAAGCCTGGGTCAAGCGGGTTGATACCGATTGTCGGTGCAATCATGACTGCCAGCATGGCGGGATACAGACCAGCACAGCCATTTTGACCCATAGTGGCACCAAAAGAAGCCGAGAAGTTTGCGACACCTTCACCGTTACCCAGCTTTTTAACCTGAGTATCGACATTCAGCGGGATAGTTCCTGCACTTGAACGGGAAGTGAAGGCGAATGTCAGCACCGGCAGGATTTTCTTCAGGTAACGTACTGGATTTACGCCTACGAATGAGACCAGCACTAAATGCATCACCAGGATAAGTGCCAGGCCGACATAGGAGGCGGTCACGAAATTGATCAGGCTTAGGATGTCATCATAGTTAGAGCCAGCCACGACTTTACTCATCAGGGCCAGTACACCATAAGGTGTCAGGCTAAGCACCATGCGAACCAGGGTACGGACCACTTCCTGGGCAATATTGATAAATTTCTCGAAGCTTGCACCGAGCTCTGGCTGGTTACGGATAACGCTCAGGCCTGCGACACCGATGAAGGCTGAGAAGATCACCACGGCAATGGTTGATGTCGGACGGCTGCCGGCTAAATCGGCAAATGGGTTACCTGGGAAGAATGAAATGATCATGTCGGCAAAGGAGAGTGACTCGACGCTGCTAAGGCGGGTCTCAAGCACTTCACCACGGGCAATCTCGCGCGCTCCCTGAACAATGCCTTCAGCAGACAGGCCAAAGAGGTTGCTGACTAGGATCCCGATAAGCGCAGAAGCCGCCGTGGTTGCCAGCAGGATCCCGATGCTAAGGCCTGATATCTTGCCCAGCGAACCGGAGTCTTTGACTTTGATAATAGCGCCGATGATGGAAACCATGATTAGCGGCATAATGATCATTTTCAGCA
This sequence comes from Photobacterium proteolyticum, assembly GCF_001939735.1. GTDB lineage: Bacteria > Pseudomonadota > Gammaproteobacteria > Enterobacterales > Vibrionaceae > Photobacterium > Photobacterium proteolyticum. Next base: position 150,020 of record NZ_MJIL01000087.1, on the reverse strand, counting down.
GGCTGACATAACCGGCCCCGACGATATTGATATAGTCGAGGGTATCTGTAATGACCGGGCTACCGTCACCGTAAACGAGCTGAAGCGCGCCGCCGAAGATGACGCCGAAGCCAAGACCGGTAAAGACCTGTCTTGAGAGTGTGTACTCGGCTTTTTGTTGTTTGAACAAGAAGCCAATAAGCAGGGCAAAGAGCGCCAGGTTAATCACTAGATACATTATGCTGAGCCGTTCCAAGTAGTATTTTGTTCGCCTGAAAGCACTATTTCAGACTTATCTATTAGCTAGGAGCGCAATTGTATGATGCTAGACACTTATCAGAAACGGTTTTTTATTACCAAATCTATAAGAAAATCGAACATATTAAAACCGTTTGGAATATAGGGTCAACAATCACACTTATCGATTGTTTGTTAACCAAAACAATGGCTTGGGATGATTGCTTTGTTGCTGTGTATATGCTGCAGAAATGCAATTTGCTTTGTATGCTATGCGTGGCGTTGTATCAGGCCGGCTCACCGGCCTGATTGCAAAGGGAGATTAAGCGGGAGAGGCGGTATTCAATGCCAGCTCCATTGACACATTAGACGTTGACTCTGGTTGCTGGGGAGCTTGTTTGGGTTCACCAAGCAGGTTTCTTAGATGCTGCCACCACTGGCCCAGGGTTTCGTGCCAATAGCGCTCCGTTTGTTCCAGGTATTTGGCTTGCGGCTTATAGCGCTCCCAAGGCTGTTTGATCTTGTTGCTGGCAAGAAAGTTGGTTGGCGCAGGGGTCGGGGCCAGGCCGGCTTGCTCAAACTCATTCATCGCCCGGGTCATATGACTGGCAGAGGTGACCAGAACCAGTTTTTTATCACCGACAACTGAGGCCGCCTGGAATGCTTCTTCCCAGGTATCCTTGGCCGTTTCGAGTAGCAGGATATCACTTTTGTTGGTTCCCAGTGCCAGTGCCACTTTTGCCATCATTCGGGCCTGACTGATACTGGTACCTCCACCATAGCCCGACAAGATCAGTTTGGAGCCGGGGAACATGCGGTGGATACGCATGCCTTCCGCCAGCCGCATCAGCGATGTACGTGACAGCTCGGAGGTGATCGGCATCGCATGGTCGATAACATGCCCGCTTCCCAGCACCATTACATAGTCCACCGTCGTGGATGTCGGGACGAAGGGGTTATTCTCGCGTTCCAATGGCCGAAGCAAGCTGGTTGCTATCGGCTGGAAGGATACGAGGAAAATGCCGATAAAGGCGAATCCGATGAAAAAGGATGCGAGTCCCTTGCGTCGGGTAAACCAGAGTATCAACAAGCCCAGAAACCCGATTATCAGCAGTGCGGGCAGGGGCATGAGTAATGCAGAAACAATTTTTTTTAGTTCAAACATGCAATGTAGTCCGAAAATTCAGCAGTTGAGCTCGAAAAAGCACCACAAGCCTTTATTCCTATAACGCTTGTGAGAAAATAAGCCACATTTTTTCAACCGCTATCATAACGTAAAGCTGACGTGATCAAAGATCGAAATTTTGACGACCTAGCGCAAAAATTTGCTAAAAATATCTACGGGACAGCAAAAGGCCAAATAAGGCAGACTGTTGTCTGGCAAGATCTTGAGCAGATTTTAGCCTTGCTGGAATCACAAACACCGTTGCATATTCTTGATGCAGGCGGGGGGATCGGCCAGCTATCGCAAAAAATTGCTGAGCTGGGGCATCGTGTCACTTTATGTGATCTTTCTGGTGAAATGCTGAAGCTGGCTGAGCAGGAAATTGCCAACAACGGTCTTCTTGAGCAATATCGTCTGGTTCACTGCTCGGTCCAGGAAATTGGCGAGCATTTGACTGAGCCAGCGGATTTGGTGTTATTCCATGCTGTGATGGAGTGGCTGTCCGATCCGAAAGAGGCGCTTGAGCGGTTATTGGAGCAAACCAGGCCCGGTGGGGTTATCTCGGTGATGTTCTACAACTACAACGGACTGCTGTTCAAGAATTTAATTTGTGGCAACCTGACTCATATCGAAGAGGGAATGCCGCATCGCAAGCGCTTTAAGCTACAGCCACAGCAGGCTATCAAGCCGGAAGATGTCTATAGCTGGTTAACCGACGCCGGATTTACCATTCTCGGAAAAACCGGCGTGCGTACCTTCCATGACTATATGCAGACAACCATGGTGGGTGACTACAGTTTTGAACAAGTTCTTGAGATGGAGCAGAAGCTTTGTCGTCAGGAGCCTTATTTGTCCCTGGGCCGCTATATCCATGTATACGCCCAGAAACCATCAGACCAGGTGACACCTGCTGATAACGGGACAAGCAACGATAACAGCAATAAGGACAACGGATGAGTGATGTATCCCAGACCGTTCCTGAGTTGGTGAGTTGGGTTAAGCAGCATGAGTTTTCGCTTAACCTGCCAACTGAGCGGCTGGCGTTCTTGTTGGCGATTGCTGTATTAAGCGGCGATCGCTTTGATGAAGAATTAGGGGAAGGGGAGCTAATTGATGCGTTTCGCATTGTAAGCGATATGTTCGATCAGTCTCAGGAAACCCTGGCCTTTCGTGCCAATAACGCCATTAATGAACTGGTTCGCCAGCGCCTGATCACCCGCTTTACCAGTGAGGTGACGGATGGGGCCAGTATTTACCGTCTCAGCCCGCTTGCGCTGAGCATAACCGACTACTACGCCCGTCATCGCGAGTATTCTTCACTGAAACTGTCGATTCAGCTGGCAATGGTTGCCGACGAAATCAACAAGGCTGCGGAAGCAGCGCAGGAAGGTGGTGATGAAAAACACTGGCGCCAGCAGGTCTACGCCGTACTGAAATACTCCGTGGCGGAAATCTTTGACCGGATTGATCTTAACCAACGCACCATGGACGAGCAGCAGCAACAGGTTAAGCAAGATATTGCCGAGCTGCTGAATCAGGATTGGCGGGCGGCAATCACCAACTGCGAAAGCTTGCTGAACGAAACCTCCAGTACGCTGCGTGAGCTGCAGGATACTCTGCAGGCGGCAGGTGACCAGCTCCAAACCCAGCTGTTGGCTATCCAGGAGGAAATTCAGGGTAACCCGGATTTGGATTTCGTCGACGGGATGATCTTTATCCTGCAGGCCAAGCTTGACCGAATCATCAACTGGGGACAGCAGGCCATTGATCTGTGGATTGGCTATGACCGCCATGTCCATAAGTTCATCCGTACCGCGATTGATATGGATAAGAATCGTGCCTTCAGCCAGCGCTTACGTCAGTCGGTCACTGATTACTTCGACGAGCCGTGGCTGCTGACCTACGCCGATGCCGAGCGTTTGCTGGACATGCGTGACGAGGCGTTGGTACTGCGGGACGACGAAGTTACCGGTATTGTGCCGGAAGAGATGGAATTTGAAGAGCTCAGCCTGGTGAACGACCAGCTGGCCGACCAAGTTGCTGCAATGCTGCAGACCCACAAAGAAACGGGTGCTGCAATCAACCTAAGTTTGCTTCTTAAAGATTATTTGGCTCAGCAACCACATGCGCAGCACTTTGATTTGGCGCGCATTGTGATTGATCAGGCGGTAAGGCTCGGTTACTCGGAGTCGGACTTTAATGCAATACAGCCTGACTGGGAAGCAATCAATGAATACGGAGCCAAGGTACAAGCTAATGTCATCGATAAATATTGAAGAATTTATGCCTGAAAAGCTGGCCAAGGCAATAGCCAACCCGCTTTTCCCGGCACTGGATAATGCGCTGCGTTCTGGCCGCCACATCGCCAGCGAAGATTTGGATAATCATGCTCTGCTGATTGAGTTCGAGCAGCCGCTGGTTATGTTTTATAAACGTTATAATGCCGAGTTGGTTCGCGCCCCGGAAGGTTTCTTCTACCTGCGTCCTCGCTCGACGTCACTGATCGGCCGCTCGGTACTGTCAGAAATCGACATGCTGGTGGGCAAGGTACTGTGTTTCCTTTATTTGAGCCCGGAGCGCTTGGCGCACGAAGGGATTTTTACCAACCAGGAACTGTTCGACGAGCTACTGGCACTGGCCGACGAGGCCAAGCTGATGAAGCTGGTCACCAACCGGGCAACCGGCTCTGATCTCGACCGGGAAAAACTGTTCGACAAAGTCAAAACGTCGCTGCGTCGCCTGCGCCGTATTGGGATGATCATTCCGGTAGGCGAGAACGGCAAATTCCGCATCAGCGAGGCGGTATTCCGCTTTGGTGCCGATGTCCGTACTGGCGATGATGTACGTGAAGCCCAGCTACGTCTGATCCGTGACGGTGAAGCGGTGGTGGTTCACCAGCAGGAGCCAAGCCAGTCTAGCCTGCTGGATGCAACGGGCGAGCAAGAAAAAGAACAAGCCGAGCATGACGGACAGGAGGGCGAAGCCTGATGGAACGCGGTAAGTATCAATCGCTGACAATGGTCAACTGGAACGGCTTCTTTGCCCGTACCTTTGACATTGATAATTTGGTTACCACTCTGTCGGGTGGTAACGGTGCCGGTAAGTCGACAACGATGGCGGCATTCATTACTTCTCTGATCCCGGATCAGAGCCTGCTGCACTTTCGGAATACGACTGAAGCAGGCAGCTCGAACGCCTCGCGCGACAAGGGTTTGCACGGTAAGCTGAAGCCGGGTGCATGTTATGCGGCGCTGGATGTGGTTAACTCCAAGAAGCAGCGCATCATCTTCGCGGTCAAGCTGCAGCAAGTGGCTGGCCGTGACAAGAAAGTGGATATCAAGCCATTTATTATCCAGGGCCTGCCATCGGACATTAAACCAACCGAAGTCTTGGTCGAAACCTTGTCTGACAATCAAGCGCGAGTTCGTCAGATCAACGAAGTCAAAGAGATTGCTGCCGAGTACGAAGGGACCCACTTCAAAGCCTTTAACTCGGTGACGGATTACCATGCCCAGATGTTTGAGTTTGGTGTTCTGCCGAAGAAATTACGCAACAGCAGCGATCGTTCCAAATTCTATCGTCTGATTGAAGCCTCGCTGTACGGTGGTATATCGAGTGCAATCACCCGATCGCTGCGTGACTACCTGCTGCCGCAAAATACCGGTGTTAAGAAAGCCTTCCAGGACATGGAAGCGGCACTGCGTGAAAACCGGATGACGCTGGAAGCGATCAAGCTGACCCAGAACGACCGTGACCTGTTCAAGCATTTGATCACCGAGGCAACCAATTATGTTGCCGCGGACTATATGCGCCATGCCAACGAGCGTCGCCAGAAGCTGGAAAAGACCCTGAGCCTGCGAGGCGAACTGCTGGGTTCGCGCAAGGTGCTGGATGATCAGCAAACATCGATGATCAACATGACTGGCGAGCTGGACGAACTGACAGAGCGTGAAGGCGCACTGGAGCAGGATCATCAGGCTGCGTCGGATCACCTGCAGCTAGTTCAGACCGCAGTCCGTCAGCAAGAGAAGATTGAGCGCTACCGCGAGGATCTTGAAGAGCTGACCGAGCGCCTGGAAGAGCAGGTGATGGTGGTTGAAGAAGCGGCCGAACAGCTATCGATGGCTGAAGAGCAGGCACTGTTGAGCGAAGAGGAAGTCGACAGCCTGAAAACTCAGCTGGCAGACTACCAGCAGGCGCTGGATATGCAGCAGACCCGCGCCCTGCAGTATCAGCAGGCGGTACAGGCGCTGGAGAAAGCCCGCGATCTGTCTGGCGATCATCAGCTACTTGCAGATCAGGCGGTGCCTTACCTGTCCCAGCTCAAACAAGAGCAGGAAGTACAGACCACAGCACTGCTGGCGCTGAAACATAAACTGGATATGTCTTCGGCTGCGGCCCAGCAGTTTGAGAAAGGCCTGCAAATTGTCACGACCATTGCCGGTGCGGTTGATCGTGCCCAGGCAGGTGACAAGGCGCGCGAACTAATTGCACATACCCGCCAGCTTCGCACCGTTGCAGACCGTGGTGAACAGCTCAAGGCACAATACCGTGATTTGGAGCGCAGTGTTCGCAACCAGCGTCAGGCGACCGAGCTGGCCGAAACCTATGCCAAGCGATTTGCCGTCACTGTCGACAGCGAGCTGGCACTGGCTGAAGAGCAGGCCCGTCATGAAGCGACGCTGGAAAGCCTTGAGCAACAGCAAGAGGTGTTAGTCGAGCAGCGTGGCGAGTTTCGTCGTCAGGAGCTGCAGTTGTCTGCGCAAATTTCGTCGCTGGAGGCATCGGCACCGGCCTGGATTGCGGCATCAGATGCACTGGAAAAATTGTCTGAGCAGTCTGAGCGCGAGCTGTTTGACAGCCAGGCGGTGATGGATGCGATGCAGCTGACACTGGATAAGGAGCGTGAGACCTCGGCAACACGCGACCAGTTGGCGGCACGCAAGACGCAGTTGGAGCTGGATATCGAGCGCCTGGCACAGCCGGGCGGTAGCGATGATTCTCGCCTGCGCGCATTGGCAGATACGCTTGGCGGTAGCCTGCTGTCAGAAATTTATGACGACATTACTCTGGCTGATGCCCCGTACTTCAGTGCGATGTACGGCCCGGCGCGTCACGCCATTGTGGTGCCGGATCTGAAGGGCATCAAAGACAAGCTGGTGGCGCTGGATGACTGTCCGGATGACCTGTATATCATTGAGGGTGATGCCGATTCGTTTGATGACAGTGGCTTTGACGTCGATGAACTGGAAGAGGCTGTTTGTGTTCACCTGAACGACCGTCAGCTGCGATACTCTCGTTTCCCTAAAGTTCCGCTATTTGGCCGAGCTGCCCGCGAGCAGCGTCTCGAGCAACTGCGTGAGGAACGTGAGCAAGTTGTCGAAGATCACGCCAAGGCCGCGTTTGACTCGCAAAAGCTGCAGCGTCTGTATCAGAGCTTTAATAGTTTTGTCGCCACCCATATGGCCGTTGCCTTTAATGCCGATCCGGAAGTTGAGCTGAAAGCGGCGCGTGACAAGCGTAACCAGATCACTCGTAGCCTGTCTGACTCCGATGCCACTGAGCAGCAGCAACGCAGTCAGCTGACGGCTGCGCGTGAGGGACTGGCGTTGCTGGGCAAGCTGACACCGGTTGTTAACTTGCTGGAAGACGACACCCTGACAGCGCGCTTTGAAGAAGTTGAACAGCAACTGTCTCAGCTTGATGAGGCGCGTAACTACCTTGACCGACATGGCAAGGCTGTGGTGGAACTGGAAGGGCTGGTATCTGCACTGGATGCCGATCCGGAGCAGTTTGATGCCCTGCAGGCTCAATACGAGCAGGCTGACAACACCTTGCAGTCGCTGAAAACCAAGATCTTTGCGATTGCGGACTTGGTTGAGCGTCGCCACCACTTTAGCTATGCCGATTCAGTTGAGCTACTTAACAAGAGCTCGGAGCTTAATGAACAGTTGAAGGCGAAATTGGTTGCGGCAGAGCGCGAGCGTACCCGCAGCCGTGATGCGCTGAAGCAGTCACGTGCCCAGGCCAACCAGTACAACCAGTTGATGGCATCGCTCAAGAGCTCGCATCAGGCGAAGCTGGAAACGGTTCAGGAGTTTGAACGTGAGCTGCAGGAGCTGGGCGTTCGCGCTGATCTTGAAGCAGAAGAGCGTGCCCGCCTGCGCCGTGACGAGCTGAACGAACGTCTGCACAGCTCCCGTACTCGTCGCAGCCAGCTGGAAAAAGCAATCACCTCGATTGAGCTGGAGATGAAAGCGCTGGTTAAGCGCCTGCGTAAAGTCGGCAAGGAATACCAGGAAATCCGCAAGCTGGTGGTAACTGCCAAGGCCGGTTGGTGCGCGGTATTGCGTCTGGCGCGCGAAAGCGATGTCGAACGTCGCCTGCACCGTCGCGAGATGGCTTACATGTCTGCCGATGAACTGCGCTCGCTATCGGATAAGTCGCTGGGTGCATTGCGTCTGGCTGTCGCCGATAACGAGGAATTGCGCGATGCGCTGCGTGCGTCGGAAGATGTTTCGCGTCCTGAGCGTAAGGTTCTGTTCTATATTGCCGTCTACCAGCATCTTCGCGAGCGTATCCGTCACGATATTATTCGCACCGACGATCCGGTCGAGGCGATCGAAGAGATGGAGGTCGAGCTGGCTCGCCTGAGCGAAGAGCTGACGGCCCGTGAACAGCGTCTGGCGATCAGTTCTGACTCGGTGGCGAATATTATCCGCAAGACAATCCAGCGAGAGCAAAACCGTATCCGTATGCTGAACCAGGGGCTGCAGAATATTGGCTTTGGTCAGGTGAAAGGTGTTCGCCTGAATGTCAAAGTGCGTGATACCCATGAGGCACTGCTGAGCGGTTTGGCGGAGCAGCAGGATCAGCATCAGGATCTGTTTGGCAACCATCGCCTGACGTTCTCCGAAGCGATAGCCAAACTGTTCCAGCGTCTGAACCCGCATATTGAGATGGGGCAGCGTTCGCCGCAGATCATGGGTGAAGAGCTGCTTGATTACCGTAACTACCTTGAGCTCAGCATTGAGGTAAACCGTGGTACTGATGGCTGGCTACAGGCCGAATCTGGTGCGCTATCGACCGGTGAGGCAATCGGTACGGGCCAGGCGATTCTGCTAATGGTTGTCCAGAGCTGGGAAGAAGAATCTCGCCGTCTGCGCGGAAAAGAGATTATTCCGTGTCGTCTGTTGTTCCTCGATGAGGCTGCCCGACTGGATGCAAAATCTATCGCTACGCTGTTTGAGCTGTGTGAGCGTCTGGATATGCAGCTGTTGATTGCGGCTCCGGAGAATATTAGCCCTGAAAAAGGCACCACCTACAAACTGGTTCGTAAGATCTTCAAAGATCGTGAGCATGTTCATGTTGTTGGCTTGCGCGGTTTTGGCCAGGAGCCGAAGTCCCAGGGCAATATTCAGGAAATGCTCGAGCTTGACCTAGCGTAACCGACGTAGCCAAGCCATGTAACTTATGAGAAGACCGGATATATCCGGTCTTTTTTTATGGCATATTTTTATTGATTCCCCTGTCGGGGCAGGTTCATTTTTGACCTTATGTCTTGTTACTAAGAACCTCATCTCATTACTTAATTACGTTACCGATAAATTATTTGCGGTGCTATAAACCTCTAAAATTTTAACTGTTGGAATCGGCCATTCAGAATAACAAGCCAAACTGAGCGGCGGCCCGCGAATGCGTTTGGTCACGGCCAATTTATACATTGTCGTAGGGGTGTAGAGATGAGAAATATAATATTAACGATGCTCGCCACGTTAGTGGTGGCTGGGTGCGGAGGCTCGTCTGGGGATTCAGGTTCGGCAAATGCAACTCCGGATTCGGGAAGCGGAGGGGAAGTACCGGTTTCAGTCGGGGTGTCAAAACCGCCAACAGAAGTACCTGAAGTGCCGGATGACGGCGATCAGCTGCAGGCTTGTGTGGCAATTCATAGTGTCAAGCTAACGAATCTGGCCGGCGAGATTGTCGAATGGACCACAAGAAGCATGAACGGAGAAGTGAAAAGCTCCGAGCAATGTATTCCTGAAGGCTCGGAGATCCCGGTTTACGATGACGGAACACCGAAGTTTATTGTGATCGATCTGCATGATATCACCGGTGTTGATCTGGTTGACCTGATTTCGGAGCAGCTGGTTCCTGTCGGTGAATATGTCAGTATGGCATTGTCACTGGCAAGGGGGGAATACGAATTCCTTGATGATTTACCTGTTAATGTACCTATTGATGAATTTATGGGAGTGCCTTACTCCTATGTCGGTAGCTGGGTTGATAACAAGGTTATTGATGATGATCTGACGTTCGATGGTTTGAATATCAATATCAATGCCCCTGAAAAGTTCGTGATGACGTTTGATTTCAGGAGTATGTTCAAGCTGGTTGAGAATGCCTATAAGTTCAAGCAAGAAGCATTTCAGCTTCTGAATGAAAACCTATCAGGTAGTATTTTCGGTGACATTGACCTTTCGTCATGTCCTACAACCGATGATGCCTATGTCTATCTTTATGAATCCAATGATGAGCAGGAGAAGTACGGCGATCTCGGGTCTAATGAATACACGCCGACCATGACGGCCAAGGTCTCAGAAGAAAATAACTACTCAATGCCATACGTTCCTGCGGGAAATTATGATGTGGTGTTAGTGTGTGATGGTCTGCTTGATTTGCCGGATCAGATTGACCTGGATATCGACCTTGACGGTGACTCGCCGAAGTATATCAATCAACAACTTGCCAGTGGTGAAGACAAATACCTACCGTTGTAATTGTGAGCCATCGAACAGTGGCGCAGTGAAGCCGTCAGCGAGGTCTGACGGCTTTGCCACCATTGTACCAGCAGAATAATCTTTGTAGATTCAGCTTCGGTTAAGCATATATCGGTAGTTTATATGGTGGAAGAACACGATCTATCTCTCATAATCAACAATACGCTACTAACTATTTTTAAATATAACTCTATGAGCTGACATCGAATAATCGAAATTGTCGCGCATTCCAGTCATTGTTGCCTACCTTTTGCAGGTTGTTTTTTAATCATCACTTCTATAGATTTCAATCAACACCACGAAGCTAGATGAAAGAGAACCTAATATGCCTGCAGTAATGACCCTTAAAAAAGTTGTTTTCAGTGCCGTGCTCGGCCTTGCTGTAGTCGGCTACGGAACAGCCCAGGCCTCTGTAACGACATCTCCTGAGAATCACCTGTTATCAACCTTGAACTATGTCGAGCTAGAAGCCGAACAGGGCGATAAGAATATGCAGCTTTTTCTGGGGCGAGCTTATCTTGAAGGCTCAAACGGCCTGAAAGCTGATCCGATGAAAGGCATGTACTGGTTGGAAAAAGCGGCTGTCGATATGCCGGAAGTAAAGACCATGATTGGCGACCTGTTTAAAGCGGGTCAAGTGCTGCCAAGAGATAACCTCCGTGCCGTTCAGTGGTACATGGAAGCGGCCAAAGACGGTGACGTACCGGCGATGGTTGAGCTTGGTGCCTACTATGCCTCAGGCGCTACCGGCAAAGTAGACTGCGGCAATGCGATTAAGTGGTTTAACGAAGCGTCCAACGGTGGTTCGCTAGAGTCTAAGCGTAATCTGGTATGGCTGTATGCGACGTGTTCAGACGAGCGTATGCGTGATGGCGAACGTGCCCTGAAACTGGCCAAGCAAGTGCTGAAGCGTACAGGAACAGGTGATGCGGGTGACTATGACAATCTCGCTGCTGCCTATGCTGCATGCGGTGAGTTCCGCCAGGCTATCGAGGCCCAGGAAGTGGCTATCGAAAAGCTGGAAGAAACCAACACCCAGCGTTATGTCAAATTTGAAAATCGCCTGAAGCTATATCAGCAGCACCAGACTATCTACATGGCGTCGCTATAATCAGATATTGGCAATAATCGAATACTGAAACCATCAAAGCCTGCTTCTCTGAAGCGGGCTTTTTGCTTTCTGATTAACCGTATTTCAATCTGCCTGCTACTTAATTTCGCAGCCGTTCTTGTTAACGTTCATTCTTTGTTATCTACGGTTTTTTTGCCGTCGATTGCTGTTCGGGTAAATAGTCAGGGCGGATCATTCTATTGAAGTGCAATTGATATCCTTAACTATACTTTGTGGTGCACTACCTCTTTGGCTGCAGACAAAGGGGATAATCATAAAAACGATGGGATGTTAGCAATGAATAACTCAGAACCTGTTGATACTCAAGACAGAGCAAAATATGAGTGGCAATCCTTCCTGTTTATTGTCATTTTTCTTTTTCCTATCCTGTCCGTTGTCCTTGTCGGTGGCTACGGTTTTATTGTCTGGGCAATGCAGGCATTTTTCATCGGTCCCCCGGGCCACGGTTAATACGCCCTCAGCAGTTAAGTTAACGAAAAGGTGGTCTTATGATTAGCTTGATAAATAAACTGTGGGCGACGTTCTGGCGTCCGGCAGTGCATATTAGTTTAGGTGTGTTGAGCCTGGGTGGCTTCATTGCCGGGATTATATTCTGGGGGGGCTTCAATACTGCGCTTGAGTTTACCAATACTGAGAAGTTTTGTATCGGTTGTCATGAAATGCGCGACAACGTCTATGAAGAGCTGCAGGCGACAGTGCATTGGTCTAATCATTCAGGTGTGAGGGCAACATGCCCTGATTGTCATGTTCCCCACAACTGGACAGATAAAATCGCCCGCAAGATGCAGGCCAGCAAGGAAGTGTTCGGGGCCATTTTCGGTACCATTAATACTCGCGAGAAGTTTCTGGAAAAACGGCTGGAGCTGGCCAATCACGAGTGGAAACGCTTTGCGGCCAATGGTTCGTTGGAGTGCAAGAATTGCCATAACTACGACAGTATGAATTGGGAAGAGATGTCTGAGCTTGCCAATGTTCAGATGAAGCAGGCGGCCGAGCGGGATCAGAGCTGCATCGATTGTCATAAGGGAATTGCCCATGAGCTGCCGGGTAATATGGAGGCTTCCGGCGGTATGGTCTCCGAACTGGTTCAGAAAGCCAACAATACCAGTTACTCGGAAGGTGAGAGTTATTTCAGCGTTCGTTATTTACCTATGTATGAAGACGAGGCGCTGACCGTCGATGGCGGTCAGCTGAATCCGGCTTCTGAGGTGAAAGTGGTGCAGGTCAAGGATAATGCGATTCAGGTTGAGATTGCGGGCTGGCGGAAAACCAAGGGTTTTGGCCGAGTAGTTAACGAAGACTTTGGCCTCAATATTCCAACGGCGGCGTTGAGCAAGGATGTTGCACTCAATGATGCATTGGTCGAAAAGTTTGAAGAGAAAGAAGACGATCTCACCGGCCTCGGTTGGCAGCGGATCAGTGTCAAGCTGTGGATGCCGAAAGAATCCCTGATGGAGGATGTCGAAGAAATTTGGGCGGTTGCGGGCCCGGCTTACAAAGACAACTGTAGTGTCTGTCATACCCAGCCTGCCGAGAATCACTTCGATGCCAATACCTGGCCGGGTATGTTCAACGGGATGCTGGCATTTGTGAATCTGGATAACGATAGTGAGGCGCTGGTACTTAAGTATCTGCAGAAGCATTCATCAGATTTTTCTGATGGCGGTCATTAAGAGGCAAGTGAGGGAGAAACCATGTCATTAAGTCGACGTAAGTTCTTAAAAGGCCTAGCGACAACCTCGGCTGTGTCTGTTATTGGCCCCAGCCTGCTTGCTCAGGCAGCAAGAGCTGCAACAGAAGAGGCATCACCATATACGGCCGACGGAGTCTGGAAAGTCTCGGGTTCCCATTGGGGAGCGTTCCGGGCCCATATCTATAACGGCAAGGTTACTGAGATAAAACCGCTCGAGAGAGACAAGTATCCGACGGATATGATCAATGGGATTAAAGGTATTATCTATAGCCCGTCGCGGGTGCGCTATCCGATGGTACGCCTCAACTGGCTGAAGAAGCACAAATACAGCGGTGATACGCGCGGTAATAATCGTTTTGTCCGGGTAACCTGGGATGAGGCGCTGGATCTGTTCTATCAGGAACTGGAGCGGATTCAGAAAGACTACGGTCCGTGGGCGCTGCATGCGGGGATGACCGGGTGGCGGCAAACCGGTCAGTTTCATAGCTGTGGTAACCATATGCAGCGGGCCGTGGGAATGCACGGCCGCTTTATGACCAAGGTCGGGGACTATTCCACCGGGGCCGGACAGACAATACTGCCTTATGTACTCGGGTCAACCGAAGTCTATGCCCAGGGCACTTCATGGCCGGACATATTGGCCAACAGCAAAACGATTATCCTGTGGGCCAATGATCCGGTGAAGAACACTCAGGTAGGCTGGCAGTGCGAGACCCATGATTCCTACGGCTATTATGAGCAGCTTAAAGGCAAGGTGAAGAAAGGGGAGATCAAAGTGATCTCCATCGATCCCGTGCGCTCGAAGACCCAGAACTATTTGGGCTGTGATCAGCTTTATGTCAATCCGCAGACAGATCTGCCGCTGATGCTGGCCATTGCACACACCTTATATAAAGAAGCGCTCTACGATAAGAAGTTTATCGAGACCTATGCACTGGGCTTTGATGAATTTATGCCCTATGTGCTGGGTGAAACCAAGGACAAAATGGAAAAAACACCGGAATGGGCCGAGCCGATTTGTGGTGTAAAGGCTGATCAAATACGGGAGCTGGCACGACTAATGGCCAAAGATCGGACTCAGCTGATTTTCGGTTGGTCAATCCAGCGTCAGCAGCATGGTGAGCAGCCGTACTGGATGGGTGCGGTTATAGCGGCGATGCTGGGACAAATCGGCTTGCCTGGCGGTGGTGTATCGTACTCTCACCATTACAGCGGAGTCGGAATTCCTCCGACAGGCGCGTCGGGGCCGGGGGGCTTTCCGCGAAATGTTGATGAGGGTAAAAAGCCCAAGTGGGATAACGGTGACTTTAAGGGCTACAGCAGTACCATTCCCGTAGCGCGTTGGATTGATGCGATTCTAGAGCCTGGCAAGGAGATCAACTACAACGGCAGCAAGGTTAAGCTGCCCGAGACCAAAATGCTGGTAGTCAGTGGCTGTAATCCCTGGCATCACCACCAGGACAGGAATCGGATGAAAACGGCTTTTCAAAAGCTGCAGACCGTAGTGACCATTGAGTTTGCCTGGACGGCAACCTGCCGTTTCTCAGACATTGTGTTGCCGGCGTGCACCCAGTTTGAACGTAACGACATTGATCTGTATGGCGCTTATTCGGCGTCCGGTATTTTGGCGATGCACAAGCTGGTGGATCCTTTGTATCAGTCAAAAACGGATTTTGAAATTTTTACCGAGCTTTGTCGTCGTTTTGGCCGCCACAAGGAATATACCCGCGGCATGGATGAAATGGAGTGGGTAAGACAGCTCTATGATGAATGTCGCGAGGCCAACAAGGCAAACTTTGAGATGCCTGAGTTTGATAAGTTCTGGGCTGATGGTGTGGTCGATTTCGGGGAAGGCAAGAACTTTGTCCGTCATGCCGACTTCCGTCAGGATCCCGAAATTAACTCGTTAGGAACACCGTCGGGCTTTATCGAGATCTTCAGCCGTAAAATAGACCGCTTTGGTTACGAGCACTGTCAGGGACACCCTATGTGGTTCGAAAAGGCGGAGCGCTCGCACGGCGGCCCGAAATCGGACAAGTTCCCGCTCTGGCTTCAGTCTTGCCATCCTGATCAGCGTTTGCACTCTCAGATGTGTGAGTCAGAAGAATACCGGGCAACCTATACCGTCCAGGGTAGGGAACCCATTTATATCAGCCCTGAAGATGCCAAGCAGCGCGGAATAAGTGATGGCGATTTGGTCCGGGTTTATAACGAGCGTGGCCAGTTATTGGCCGGTGCCCGGGTATCTGATGATTATCCACCCGGTGTGGTGCGTATTCATGAAGGGGCCTGGTACGGACCGTTGAACGAAAAGCTTGGTGCGATTGATACCTATGGCGACCCGAATACCTTGACAATGGATGTCGGCTCGTCGGAATTGGCGCAGGCGACTTCTGCCAACACGGTTGTGGTGGAAATGGAGAAGTTCGAAGGTGAAGTGCCGCCTGTCACCTCGTTTGGTGGTCCGATTTACGAGAGTTAATGATTGAGCCGGAAAGGGCTGCTGTGTAGTAGCTCTTTATCGGTGGTTGCTCTATTGATTCTGGTGAGGGCACCGTTCTGTGATCATGCTATTAATGACGGTGGCAGGCCTTACTATACAATGAATCGGTACATTAATAATAAGTAGTAAGAAGTAACATGAAGCCTCAACAAGAAGATATTTCCGCAGTAAGTAAACCCACGGCACCTGTATACGGTGTTGGAGACAGTACCCTGCAAGCCGCCGGTGGCGAAGCGGGCGTGAAAAAGCTGGTCGAAGCATTTTACGAGTATATGGATACTCTGCCAGAAGCCGAAATAATCCGGGCAATGCATGCCGAGGATTTGACCGAATCAAGAGAAAAGCTGACGACATTTCTGGTCGGCTGGATGGGAGGTCCATCTCGCTATTCTGAAAAATACGGCAGCATGAATATCCCCGGCGCTCACCGCCATCTGGCGATAGGTGTGGCTGAAAAAGAAGCCTGGTTGCTTTGTATGCAAAAGGCTCTGGATGATCAGGGGTACGAGGAAGTGTTCAAGCGCTATGTGATGGTTCAGTTATCATTTCCGGCTGAGATGTGCCGGAATCGATGAACTGGAATCAGCATCTATAAAATGGCAAACAGGCGGGGTATTGCTACTCCACCTGTTTGATTGCTTCAGCTTTGATTGCTTTAGTTACGTATTGTCCCAGTGTTGGCGAAAGAACTCGTCTATCGCTTCAATGGCCTTTTCGACAAATTCATCCCAGTCATAGGGCTGAATTCTTCTCGCCTCGTTAAGCGTATGTCGGGCAAAACTGGCCATATTCTCTGCCTTCAGCTAATGCCGGGTTTTATGTTGTGGCATTAATAAGTATAACAGTTCCGTCGTGTACTAAAGCGAAACAGCGTGCCTAGGCGACGAGCTCTGGAGCGTCTTCCTGTGCCCATTGAATACATTGCTCGGCCAAGATATCGAGTGAATCCAGACAGCATTCAGGGCGGGACTGAGTCTGCTCAGCCAGAGCAACAGGAATTTCAGTACAGCCAAAGATGACGGCTTCCGCACCGCGTTCCAGCATTGCCTCAAATACGGGCAGCATTAGTTGCTTGCCGAGTTCGACGTCGCCGGCTTTGACGGCATAAATGCCATCCATCACAGCCTGCTGCTCAGACTCAGATGTTTCGAGCGCATTGATCTGCTGCTGGGCCAGTTTGGACTGGTACATCCGAGTCATCATGGTTGCGGTTGTGGCAAGTACACCCACTTGACGGTATTGGCGTTCTTTAGCTTCATTCACGACACTGTCGATAATGCTGATAGTGTGGACATTACACAGTTGGGTCAGGCGGGGATACCAGTAATGAGCCGTATTGCAGGGCATAACAATGCATTCGGCGCCAGCTTGCTGCAGCTGCTCCATTCCCTGTTTCAGGACCGGGAAGGGATCTTCACCATTGCTGATCAGGTAAGCGGTGCGGTCTGGGATCTGCGGGTTATTACTAACAAGCATCGGAATATGCTGCTGATCATTGTGAGCAGGTGTTCGAGAAATAATCTTTTGCATAAATTCAACCGTTGCCAATGGCCCCATGCCACCAAGAATCCCTAATTTTCTGCTCATGCTCTCATTCCTGCAGTACTTTTAACTGTGTTTACTATAAGACGAGGCTATTTTGATGAGAAATGCCGTTGCTGGGACTATCATGCCTGATCGGTATGGGTAATTGTCAAAACTGTGATCGCTAGTGGTTGAAATGTGTCTGTCTAATTATACGGCTTCGCTATACTGCATTTTTTCCCTACGCAAATAGTTATGAATATAGAAAGTAAGTGGCTGGAAGATTTTCTGGCTCTCGCTGATGTTCGGAACTTCTCGCAGGCCGCGCAGATCCGCAATGTGACCCAGCCCGCTTTTAGTCGCCGAATCAAAGCCCTGGAGCAGACTGTCGGAGCTGAGCTGATTGACAGAAGTAAGACACCGGTAGCCCTGACCCCAAGTGGCCGCCTGTTCCGGATCACGGCCCGAACCCTGATTAATCAAATGATGGACGGCGTTGGCCAATTGTCGGATTTATCCAAGCTGGGCGGCAATATCGTCCGCGTTGCCGCAGCGCATTCGCTGGCAACCAACCTGGTGCCTTCTATTCAACCCAAGTTGCTGGCCGGTAAGCATAGCCCGTTATTGAGTGTTGAGGCCATTGATGTTGATCAGGCGATTGAAGAGCTGCAGGAAGGGGGCTGTGACATACTGCTGGCTTTTGACGATGAGCTGCTAAGATTGCCGCCGTACCAGTCCTTGCAGATTGGACAGGCTGAATTACTACCGGTCTGTGCATGCGACAGCGATGGTCAGCCACTCTATCAGATCAGTAATAACAAGGAGCTTCCCTGGCTGGCTTACAGCCCGAGTTCCTATATGGGACGTCAGGTAGAAGCCATTCGTGATCAGGTGAACCTGAAGGCAGTGTTTCTGTCGTCAATGACTGATTTGCTGAAAGTGCTGGTCTTGCAGGGGCAGGGCGTGGCCTGGTTGCCGGATTACTCTATCCAGGAAGAGCTGGCAAGTGGTAAAGTGGCGGTGGTCGGGGAGCCGCACTTAAGGCTGCCCATCACTTATTATGCTTACCGTTATCAGGCACGTCTCCACCCGGCAGGCGAACAGGTCTGGCAGACACTCCGTACCCTAATTAACCAGTAACACATCAAGTTACACCTTGTATGCACTGATTCCTATCGGGAATAGGTTGTCGTCCTATGTTTCGCTATTCCTTGTCAGGCCGCAATGATAACTTTCTCGCTCATTATGTATGGCTGAAGAGATATAGCTAAATGGATTTTTCGTACGATATTATTGCCTTGTTGTTTTTGGTGGCAGGGTTGGCCGGGTTTATTGATGCAATTGCCGGTGGCGGTGGATTATTGACCGTTCCGGCACTGCTGGCCGCAGGTGTGCCGCCGACCCAGGCACTGGCGACAAACAAGCTACAGGGGGCATTCGGGAGCTTTTCAGCCTCATTGTATTTTGTGCGAAATGGCTTGGTGAACTTGAGCCAGATGCGAAACGCGATTGGCTGTACCTTTGTCGGTTCGGCAATAGGGGCTGAACTTGTCCAGCGCATTGAAGCCGGTGTACTGACAAGCCTGATCCCTGTCTTGCTGGTGTGTATCTCGCTCTATTTTTTGCTGGCACCTCAGGCTGGCAAAGGAGGTGGCGCACCTAAGCTATCGGACAATGCGTTTGCCCTGACTATCGGCGCCGGTGTCGGGTTTTATGATGGCTTTTTTGGTCCGGGAGCCGGGTCCTTGTTCACCGTCGGCTTTGTTGTCATCGCCCAGTTGGGGCTCGTTGAAGCAACGGCCAGAACAAAAGTGTTTAACTTCACTTCAAATTTTGCTGCGCTGCTGTTCTTTATTTTTGCCGGGTTGCCGGTTTGGGAAATTGGCCTGGTGATGGCAGTAGGTGGCTTTTTGGGAGCCCGTATTGGTGCCAGGGTTGTGGTGACCAAAGGTAGAAAGCTTATTCGTCCGATGGTGGTGATTATTTCAATGGTGATGGCGATTAAGCTTTTGTTGGAACAACATCCGCAATGGTTTCAATAAGCGTACGGATCCGCGCTGACTGATAGCTGCTTTGCCGGTAGCAAAGGTGTACCGGACGGGTGAGCTCATCAAGAAAATCAAAATGATGACAAAATGCCGGATCTATCTTGAGCGTTTTAACGATAGAGGCCGGCACGAGCGCAGGGGCGACCCCTCCCAGTGCCAGCTGGGCAGCGGCCGTGTAGGAGTCCATTTCCATCAAGGGAACAATGCCGACTTTTTGAAGCAGGCTGGCCTGATTGGCGTTGGCCGGATTTTGAAAGTCATTGACCAGCAGGGCTTGCGGCGTTTGCGACAGGGACTGGTGGCTGATCACCGCAAAGGGTTCATCGAAGAGATGGCGGGTAGCCAGTCCGTGCTGCGGTGGCAGGTGACCGGCGCAAAAACCGATGGTCGCCTCTCCCGACTGCACTTTTTCGACAATGACCGGGGTATGGTGGGTTGCTATGGAAATGTAGGGGTCGGTCTTAATATAGTTGCCCATCATCTCGCCAAGGTAACCGGCTACCAGGGTTTCCGAGCACTCGAGTGTGATGATGGTGTGGTCCTGGAAGCGTTGTTGATCAAAGATCAGCCCTTTGATTTCTTTATAGCTGGGGCCGATGTTGTCAATTAGAGCGATGGCGTCAGCGGTCAGTTTTATCCGGCGCCCGGAAGGTTCGATCAGCTTCTTTCCCAACTTTTTCTCTAGCCTTGCGATACGCTTGCTGACCGCACTCTGACTGATATACAGATAGCTGCCGGCCTTGCTCATGGTCCCTTCTTTAGCCAGTACCAGCAGGGTTTCTATGCCTTCGAGTAACATAGCAGTACTCCATGATTAAGATGGTGATTGACTAAGGGGGCCGACAGGATGGGCATACAGTTTGGAGCAAATAGCCGGCAAGCCGGCTATTTGGCATTAGGGGGCGATTTCTTCTTGCTTGGTGATACTACCGACTTCCAGTACCGCGGCAACATCAAGGTGCTCTGCGTTCATCATGGAAGAGATCCGCTGTACGGACGATAACAGCAGCGACTGCTCCCACTCTTCAAGCTCCTGAAAGCGGGAAACAAAGTTTTCCTGAAGCGGAAGCGGTGCTTTGGCAAGCACTTCTTTGCCGGTTTCTGTCAGGTAAGCATGTACTTTTCGCTTATCTAGCTTGCTTCGTTCACGAACGACCAGCTCACGTTTTTCCAGACGGTCAAGAATCGTTGTTGCCGTCGCCTGGCTCATGTTTGTGTTGTTTGATAGCTGGCGAATGGTGACTTCACCTGAGTCACGAATCGCTCGCATCAAAACTAATTGAGGCCCCGTGAGTCCTGCGACTTTATTGAGTTTTCTCGAGTGTAAATCGATAGCTCGAATGATTTGTCGAAGGGCAATGAGGACTTCTTCGTGCTTGTCCATTTAACTCTCCCAAATTAGTGTCGCGAAGGTACATCAATATTGATAAACATGAAAGACTTAGTTGCTGTAAACACGACAAAACCGTGGTTCTTCAATCTCATTATCGTCGCCAAAGAGTATTAACTCAATGAAAGGGCGCCTAGGGGAGCGACGATTGATAGTATTTTGTGTCAATTGAAGAACAATCAAAATTGTAACTATGTTAGCAAAGTGCATGGAATTTAAACAGGATGGCGTCTTTTGGTTATTTAAATGAGCGGTATGGTTGTTTTTTTAATTCACAGAGTGATTAGTTATTCCAAAATGTAAAAATCATGGTTATCATGCGTGAATAAAAATGATTATCACTAACATACGTATTAGTGACTATGGTAAAGCAGCTCATATAAAGGACGTAACTCACAATGAATAATAAATTCACTCGCAATCTTATTGCGGCGTCATTACTGACACTTCCTGTTTTCGCGCAGGCGGCACCAACTAAAGCAGAGGTTGTCGAGCACTACGCCGATCTGGCTCACAGCGTATTTAGTGACTCTCTGATCACGGCGAAGTCATTGGATAAAGCCCTTGACGCACTCATTGCCAACCCATCGGAAGCAAACCTTGCCAAAGCGCGTGAAGCATGGAAAGCGGCACGTGTACCGTACCAACAGTCTGAAGTCTTCCGTTTCGGTAATGCGATTGTCGATGATTGGGAAGGACAGCTTAATGCCTGGCCGCTTGATGAGGGGTTGATCGATTACGTTGCTGATGATTATCAGTATGAGCTGGGCAATGAAGGCGCGCAGGCTAACATCATAGGTAACGAGTCACTGCAAATCGGCAATGCCAAGATTGATGTGAAAAAAATCACACCTGAACTACTGGCCGAGCTGAATGAGCTGGGCGGTTCTGAGGCGAACGTTGCGACCGGTTATCACGCAATCGAGTTCCTACTTTGGGGACAGGATCTCAATGGTACTGACAACGGTGCCGGTGAGCGTCAGTACACTGACTTTGCTTACGGTGAAGCGTGTACCAATGGTGGCTGCGAACGTCGTCGTGATTACCTGAAGGCGGCTTCTGAGCTGCTGCAGGCCGATTTAAGCTGGATGGAACAGCAGTGGTCTGCTGACGTCGCGTCTAACTACCGTACCGAACTACTAGCTGATTCGGCTGACAACGGTTTACGTAAAATGCTATTCGGTATGGGCTCTCTTTCTCTGGGCGAGCTGGCCGGTGAGCGTATGAAGGTTGCGCTAGAGGCGAACTCTACCGAAGACGAGCACGATTGTTTCTCTGACAACACTCACTACTCCCATTACTATAACGAGCAAGGTATCTACAACGTATATACCGGTACCTACATGCGCGTGAATGGTACGCTGGTTTCTGGTCCAAGCATTCATGATCTTGTCGAGAAGAAAGACAAGCAGGCTGCGAAAGAGATCCAGGCTGAGTTTGACCGTGCCCGTAGCCAGGTTTATACCCTGGTTCAATCTGCAGAAAAGCAAAATCAATATTTTGATCAGCTGATTGCATCTGGCAACAAGGCAGGTAATGCCCTGGTCGGAAAATCTATTATGGCGCTGGTTAAGCAGACGGCAGAAATTGAGCGTGCAGCTTCTATTATCGGTGTTAGCAACCTGAACCCGGATACAGCTGACCACCAGTTCTAATTATCAGAACCACCTGATAACCACAATTAAGTGAAAAGGGGCTCGGCTGAGCCCTTTTGTCGTCATATAAAAATGAGTGTGTGAGCTATGAAGTTGTACTTTGCTGCAGCGTTTCTTTCTTTGTCTGCAATTTCTACTGTTGCTAATGCCCAAGACTCCAATACTGGTTCCTCGCCAGAAAAGCCGGATCCGAGTGTCATTAAAGCGTTGAAGTCGGGAGGGGATACCACAGTCAAAAAATCGGGACCCAATGCGTTTTCGTTGCCAGCAGGTAACCTGCCTTTGTCAAAGCGCCTTGATTTCAGCGTTGGTAACAGTTTCTTCCGTAATCCATGGGTTCAGGCTCCGGCAACGACCGATGCCCGCGATGGCTTAGGGCCATTGTTCAATACCAATGGTTGTCAGAACTGCCATATAAAGGACGGTCGTGGTCATCCGCCTGAGCCTGGCGACAGCAATGCGGTTTCTATGCTGGTTCGTCTCAGTATCCCTGCAATGACCGCTGAGCAAAAGAAAGCCGTGATCACCGATGGTGTAATTCCGGAACCAATCTATGGCGGTCAGCTTCAGGATTTCTCCATTTCTGGGGCCAAGCCGGAAGGGCAGATCAGACTTACCTATAGCGATGTGCCGGTGACCTTTGCCGATGGCGACGTGGTTACCCTGCGTAAACCTGAACTGGCTATTACAGATCTCAACTATGGCCCGCTTCATGACGATGTATTGATGTCGGCCCGTATTGCCCCGCCGATGATCGGACTTGGCCTGCTCGAGCAGATCCCGGAGTCGACCTTGGTGGCAATCGCGAGAGAGCAGGAAAATGCGGCTCAGGGTGTGTCCGGCAAGCTAAATAAAGTCTGGGATGTTGAGAAACAGCAACTGGTAACCGGCCGTTTTGGCTGGAAAGCCGGCCAACCGACGCTGATGCAGCAAAATGCTGCTGCATTCAACGGTGATGTTGGCCTGACAAGTAACTTGTTCCCGAACGAGAACTGTACTTCTCAGCAGTCGATATGTAACGAGCTGCCAGATGGCGGCAAACCAGAAGTCAGTGATAATGTGCTGGATTTTGTCGAGTTTTACTCACAGCACCTGGCTGTCCCTTCACGCCGTAACGTTACTGATCCGCAGGTGATGAAAGGCGAAGCCATTTTCGCAGAAGTCGGGTGTGATAGCTGCCACCGCAGCCAAATTACTACCGCCAAAAATGCCGGGCTGCCGGCTCTGTCTGAACAGTTAATTAACCCTTACACCGATTTGCTGTTGCACGATATGGGCGAGGGGCTGGCCGATAACCGCGGTGAGTATTTGGCCAACGGCCGTGAGTGGCGAACTGCCCCGTTGTGGGGAATCGGTTATACCGAGGAAGTTAACGGTCATACTAACTTCCTGCATGACGGTAGGGCGAGAACCTTGATGGAGGCTGTGCTGTGGCATGGCGGCGAGGCCCAGCAAAGTCGTGACAAGGTACTGACATTGTCGAAAACCGACCGAGATTCCCTGACTGCATTTCTGCAGTCATTGTAAAAGGGTGCAGACATGAAACTATCAGTAACATCGCTAACAGCGGTTGCAATCGCAATGACGGTTACCGGGTGTAATGACCAGCAGCAAAGCATGACTGGTACGATTCATCAGCAGCACCTGCAGGCGGCGGAGCTGTTTGCAGATGCCTCTCGTCAGGCCAATAGTGAGCTCACTGCCTTATGTCAGTCTTATGATGAAAATCAGCTAGAGGCAGCCCGTCAATCCTGGCAGCAAGTGATGCATAAGTGGATGGCACTGCAGGGGCGCGAGAAAGGCAGTGAAGAGGCGTTGGCGTTAAGCTGGCAAATCCAGTTCTGGCCTGACAAGAAGAATACAACCGGCCGCAAGCTTAACCAGCTACTGAAGCAGGATACAGTATGGACGGCAGCCGATATTGCTGAGCAGAGTGTAGCAGTACAGGGGCTGGGGGCTGTTGAGTGGTTCTTGTATGAAAAGCCGACATTGCTGCAAAGCGGCAAGGGATGTCAGCTGGCGGAAGCTGTCGGGGATCGTCTGCAGCAAAGTGGCGAGCAATTGGCAAAAGCTTGGCAGGCAAATCCGTGGCAGCAACTAACGCCGCAGATGGCCCTCGGTGAGTATCTGGGCGCACTGAACAACCAGCTCGATTACAGTATGAAAAAACTGACCCGTCCGCTAGGAAAGCCGGGCTCGCCCAAGACCTATCAGGCCGAGTCTTGGCGCTCGCAGACCTCGCTTGGCAACCTCAAGGCTAATGTGGAAGCGATGCAGCTACTTTATCTGGCAGATGGCAAGGGGCTTGATGCGTTATTGCGCCAGCGTGGGTATGGCGTAACGGCCGATCAGATCAGTAATCGTTTTTCGTCTTTGCTGGAAAGCTGGCCGGAAACGAACGCCATGGTGCCGATGTTGAAGACCAAAGAAGGCTACCGCGAGATCCTGAATATTTACAACGGGCTGGAATATATTCAGATTGCGCTGCAAGATGATGTCGCAACAGAGTTGGGTATTGTTGTGGGGTTCAATGCAACCGATGGTGACTGATTTTACTCGCAGGAAACTGCTACGCACGGCGTTGGGGGCGATGACAGTCGTTCCGGCTGCCGGTTTGCTGTCGGCCTGCTCGATGGGCAAGACAACGCAGCCACCGAAGCTTATCGGATGCAGCCGTACTCCTGCTGGTGCTTACAGTGTGGTTGTTGCCAGCCAGGATGGCCAGCCGATATATCAATTCGCGTTACCGGGTCGTGGACACGGTATTGCTATACAGCCTAACGGTACTTTAGCGGCGGCGTTTAGCCGTCGTCCGGGGCAGTACTTGCAAGTGTTCGATTATCAGAGCGGGCAGGAATGGCCGATCAGGGCCGCCGCTCCAGAACGCCATTATTATGGTCATGGCGTGTTTTCGGCAGATGGCAATTACCTCTATGCTACCGAAGGCGTCAAGACCAGCAGCGAAGGTGTGATTGGGGTCTATGACATCAAGGCCGGGATGGCCAAGGTTGCTGAGTTTACTGGATTTGGTATCGGCCCCCATGAAGTCGTGTTAGCCGATGAGCATACTCTGGCTATTGGTGTTGGTGGAGTACACACCCAGGGACGGAAGCCACTCAACCTGGACTCAATGCAGCCGGCGCTGGTGTATCTTGATGTTCAAACCGGTGGCGTGCTGGAACGCGTTGAACTGGAGGATAAACGGCTCAGTATCCGTCACCTGAGTGTTACTGATACAGGTGAGATTGCCTGCGGGCAGCAGTACCGCGGCGAGCCCGAGCAGGCTGCGCCTCTGGTGGCGCTGCATCGTCGTGGACAGCCGCTGAGACACCTGCAGGCCGATGATGAGCAATGGTTGAGGTTTAATCATTACGTTGCCAGTATTGCCAGTGTCGATGGCTATTTGCTGGCGACCTCTCCGCGAGGAAATTGCTATGGTATCTGGCATGAGGCGAGCATGGAACTGGTTGAAATCAGACCCTTGGTTGATGCCTCCGGGGTCGGTGTAATTGATGGTGAATGGTTGGTCGGCTCGGGATCAGGAAAAGTGCTGACAATTACTCCGCCCAAGCAAGTTCGTGCCTATCAAAGCCCAGTTATGTGGGATAACCATTGGAACGTCTTGCCAAGTTAATGCTTTTTTCCAGTTTTTTGTAAAAATAATTTGGCTATCTCCAATAGAGTCTGCCAGTACCTGTGTTGTTGAGTTAACTCAAAAGGATAGGGTACTGGCGGCCTTTTCTGCTGCTTGTATCTTTTCTGACGAAATGGATTGAGTTTAAGAATTGAAACATTGCCGTGAGTTCCCCGAAGCTAAATTTAAATCCGTTACTTTGCGAGTTTGCCATACTTAAAATGTTGTTGACGGGGATCTCTCATGGCAATGTCAAAGCTTAGCTGTATCGGGCTTGTACTGATGGTTACTTGTACACAGGCGGTGTCGGCGGAAAGCCTACCGTCATCATCACCCCACTTGGCTGTAGGCGCTTCGCTACAGCAACCCGCTGAAGATGTCTTGCAACAACACAAGGCGAAACAGTGGGTACTCGAAATTGCAAATGACGTTTCTGCGATTCGCTACATTGATAAGCTTGCCCAGTTATACCATGCCATCGGCTATACGCCACTTTGGCAAGACACCTTTACTGCCAATGAGTTTGAAGAACAACTTAGGCTTTTGGCCCAGTCCGGCGTTAGCGCTGACTACACGCGCCGTTATACGCTGTTGCAACACTTCAAAAATTCCAATGACTGGCGCCAGTATGACTTGCTGGCTACCGATTCGCTGCTGGCTTATATGAGCTATATCGAAAGCTTGCCTGAATTCGGTCGCGGATGGTTGTTCGGGGCCGGGGTCGAGCCGCGCCTGCCTGCGCCCTCTTCGGTAGGGCTTGAACGGCTGCTCAGTGCTGTTGAGGTCGACAGGTTGCGGTTTTTTGTCGCCGGGCTAAAACCGGCGGATGACCGCTATACGCAGATCCAGTTGGCCATCAAAGAGTTGGAGCAGGCCGCCAGCCAGCGCTGGCCCGGATTTTATCAGCAGGGGATTATTCGTCTAGGAACCCGGCTTAAGAACCCTGACGGCTTGATTACGATTCTTGAAAATCTTGGTGATTTGCAGGATTACGAGGCGGAGCAACTGCGTGAGGCAAAGGTTCGCACTTACAATATAGATCTGGTCAATGCGATAAAAAGCTTCCAGCAGCGGCATGGACTTAAAGTTGATGGCACCATAGGCCCTAAAACCCGTTATTGGCTTGCGATGCCGGCAAAAGAGCGTATTCGGCTCCTGGCGCTCAATGCGCAGCGCCTGCACTTGTGGCCGGCCGTTCATCCTTCAATGCTTGTCGTGAATATCCCCGATTATGAGCTGACGCTGTGGCTCGATAACAAACATGTGTTGGATAGCAAGGTGATCGTCGGCCGGCCCAGTCGCCGTACTCCTTTGATGACCTCGACGGTGGCATCGGTTGTCTTCAACCCGTACTGGAACGTGCCGATTTCTATCATGCGCAAAGATATCTTGCCCAAGGCCAGGTATGACCGAGGTTACCTGTATAGGAATGACTTCAGGGTGATCCGCAGCTGGACAAGTTCGGAGCAGATCCCTATCCACACCATTGATTGGCGAATAGTAAATGCCAAAGCCTTTCCTTATCGATTACGGCAAAAGCCGGGCAAGAAGAATGCCCTCGGTCGCTTTAAGTTCAACATACCGAATGATAATTCGATCTACCTTCATGACACCCCGGCCAAAAGTCTGTTCAATAAAGATGAACGGGCATTTAGCTCTGGCTGCATCAGGGTCGAGCATGCAGATGACTTGGCGATGATTCTGCTTACCTACTCTGGCGTCACTGAGCAGCGTGTCAACGAGCTCAAGGCGAGAACCAAAACCAAAACCATCGGCTTAAATAGCCGGGTTAAAGTGCATCTGATTTATCAGACAGCCTGGGTAGATAATCAGGGACAGGTGAATTTCCGTGATGATGTCTATAGCTATGATCGTATGAGTGAGATGTCTCAAAAAGAAGAAAAATTTACAATTATTTACCACGAATAATTTTCTTATAAGTCAGTAATTAGCCGAGTTCGGTACAATAACTGAGCGTTTTATTGCGTTTAACACGTTTGACTGAACAAAAACTGAACGGTATCTTGCTTTTCGATTCACGGCTTTGGCCCGATATTAGCAAGAAAGTGGTTTAGTTTAGGATGTCTGAGATTGATTACAAGCGCCGTCAGTTATTGGTTGCTGGGGGACTGGCGGTTGGCGCATGTTTATTGCCAGGAGTGGCATTAGCTAGCCCGTATAAAGCAACAAGTGCGAGAAAAATTTCGCTGTGTAATATTCATACCAAAGAAGATCTGGAAACCCAGTACTTTGATGGTCAAAGTTATATCAAGGAAGAGCTGAAGCGTATTAACCATATCTGCCGTGATTTCCGTCGTAATGAAGTGGCGAACATGGATCGCCGTCTGTTTGATGCGATAGCCGAAATACAGGCGGGTTTGGGGCATAAGGGCCAGGTTCGGATTATTTCCGGTTATCGCTCGCCCGAGACCAATAAAGCATTGCAGAAAAATGGCGGGGTGGCGAAAAAGAGCTACCATATGAAAGGCGAAGCCATTGACTTCAATCTTGAAGGAGTACCATTGTCCAAGGTGCGTAACGCCGCCCTAGAACTACGTCTAGGCGGGGTAGGCTATTACCCGAAAAGTGGTTTCGTTCATATTGATACAGGCCCGGTTCGTCGTTGGTAAGCCATACAGATCGAACATTCGGCCGTACTGAGTGTAATAATTGTCGAATAATTCCAAAGCCGGTTTCTATCTCCCTCTCTTGATAGATTCCGGCTTTGTTGTCTCTGGGATTTTGTTGTTACTGCCTGTGGCATGTTATCCTGCCCCCAGATTATTGCGAGTTAGGAAAGGGCTATGAGTCTCCAGTTTGAAATTGTTCCAGTTACCCCGTTTCAGCAAAACTGTTCGGTTATTTGGTGTGATGAAACCAACGAAGCTGCCTTGGTCGATCCCGGTGGCGATATTCATTTGCTAAAAGACAAGGTTCAGCAATTGGGGCTGACAGTCACCAAGTTGATCCTGACTCATGGCCACCTTGATCATGTCGGCGGTACCGAGCCGCTAGCCGCCGAGCTAGGTGTACCTGTGGTAGGTCCGCATAAAGAGGATGCATTCTGGCTGCAGGGGCTGCCTCGTCAGAGCGAGATGTTTGGTTTCCCGCTGACAGAAGCCTTCGATCCGGATCAGTGGCTGGAAGACGGTGATGTGGTTACAGTCGGCAATCAGTCATTAAGTGTGTACCACACCCCGGGGCATACGCCGGGCCATGTCGTGCTCTACAGTGCCGAAGCCAGTGTCGCCTTCGTGGGGGATGTGCTGTTCAATGGCGGGATTGGGCGTACCGATTTCCCGAAAGGTGATTTTCAGACCCTGATCAATTCTATCAAGGGCAAGTTGTGGCCCCTTGGCAATGATGTTTCCTTTGTCCCGGGCCACGGCCCGATGTCGACATTTGGCAAAGAACGGGTGTCAAATCCGTTTGTGGCAGACGAAATGCCGCTGTACTAACAGGCTTCAATTCCTGGGACATGACAAAGCGAGGGTGTTCAGCTCTCGCTTTTCTATTTATTGATTCGCATACTTTATCGTTCCCTCCTTTCATCTCCATAATTTTAATGTGATTACTTTCACGCTTTTTCGGCCAAGCGGTAAAAACTAGGAATCTTTCCTAATTGTTTTAGGTCGGCTTCTCAAGCCAGTAAACCTGACCGTCTTTAAAATCTTCAGTCAATCGGGTTGAACATCCTTATGCCTTGCCTTCAAACGCCTTGTTTGGCTGGTTGTCTAGGGTTCGGTATGGGCATAACTATTTCTTTTGCTCCCGATGATCTCCAGGAGTCTTCTTACTGAATGCCGTCTGATAATTCGGTGGTGAACATGACATGCCAGGTATTCAGTAAGTAGGCTTTATATTAGAAAATTGAGGGTTTCACATGTTTAAATTGTTGGAGCAGGTCAGAAAGCCGACGCTGGATCTGCCTGTAGAAGAGCGCCGCAAGATGTGGTTTAAGCCATTTATGCAATCGTACCTGGTTGTATTTATTGGCTACCTGACCATGTATCTGATCCGCAAAAACTTCAATGTTGCTCAAAACGACATGATTTCAACCTACGGCCTGTCGATGACAGAGCTAGGTATGATTGGTTTGGGCTTCTCTATCACCTACGGTATTGGTAAAACAGCCGTTTCTTATTATGCCGATGGTAAAAATACCAAGCAGTTTCTGCCGTTTATGCTGATCTTGTCTGGTATTGCGATGCTGGGCTTTAGTGTGAGCATGGGCGGTTCAGGTGTGAGCTTGTTCCTGATGATTGCTTTCTACGGTCTGAGCGGTTTCTTCCAGAGTACCGGTGGTCCGTCTAGTTACTCTACCATTACCAAGTGGACACCGCGTAAGAAGCGGGGTACCTACCTGGGTTTCTGGAACATGTCACACAATGTCGGTGGTGCCGGTGCGGCAGGTGTTGCCCTGTTCGGTGCGAACTACCTGTTTGATGGTCACGTGATCGGTATGTTTGTCTTCCCGTCGATCATTGCTCTGGTTGTGGGCTTTATCGGTCTGCGTTACGGCAGTGATTCACCGGAAGCTTACGGCTTGGGTAAGGCCGAGGAACTGTTCGGTGAAGAAGTCAGCGAAGAAGATGTCAACGCTGAAGAAAACCAGATGACCAAGCGCGAAATCTTCATGGAATACGTGCTGAAGAACAAGATTATCTGGTTGCTGTGTTTTGCCAACATCTTCCTGTACATCGTACGTATCGGTATTGACCAGTGGTCGACAGTTTACGCCTATCAGGAGCTTGGTTTCTCGAAGGAAACGGCTATCCAGGGCTTTACTATGTTCGAGGTTGGTGCTCTGGTCGGTACCTTGATGTGGGGTTACCTGTCTGATTTGGCCAATGGTCGTCGTGCCCTTGTCGCATGTGTTTCTCTGGCACTAATCATCTTTGCTCTTGAGTTCTATCAGACCGCGACAACTGAATACATGTACCTGGGTTCTCTGTTTGTACTTGGCTTCCTGGTTTTCGGTCCTCAGCTGCTTATCGGTGTTGCTGCCGTTGGCTTTGTTCCGAAGAAAGCGATCAGTGTTGCCGACGGTATCAAAGGTACGTTTGCTTACCTGATTGGTGACAGTTTTGCCAAGCTTGGTCTGGGTATGATTGCTGATGGTACGCCTATCTTCGGTTTGACAGGCTGGCAGGGTACCTTTGCGGCTCTGGATACCTCAGCCGCAGTGTGTATCGGTTTGTTGCTCTTTGTTGCTATCGCGGAAGAGAAGAAAATCCGTCGCGAGAAGCGCTTGCTACAAGAGACTGAAGTAGAACTTGCCTAAGTTGCGCTGACTCAATAAACCACCCTTCGGGGTGGTTTTTTTATGCCTTAACGAATATATGGGAAGTGGGCCTGACTGCTTCTTGTGATAAGGGATGTAATGAATGCTGGGATTTCATTTTTCGCTCTTGCCTGTCAGGGCGGATGGATGTAGCTTATGCCTCTTTTTGCTGTGGCCGGGTGGTGCTAGATGATCAAAGTCGTACTGGTAGATGATCACATTATTGTGCGTTCTGGGTTTGCCCAATTGCTGTCGTTGGAAACCGATATAGAGGTTGTCCGGGAATTTGGCTCTGCGCAGGAAGCAAGGCTGGGCATTCCGGGCAGCCAGGCAACGGTTTGTATTCTGGATATCTCAATGCCGGATGAGAGCGGTTTGTCTCTGCTGGCCGATTTGCCGGAAGGAATAGCCTGCATCATGCTGAGTGTCCACGACTCGGTAGCGATTGTCGAAAAAGCACTGGAAGCAGGGGCCAGGGGCTATTTGAGCAAGCGTTGTAGCCCGGATGAATTAATTCAGGCGGTACGTACGGCGGCAACCGGTGGCTGTTATCTGACACCTGATATTGCACTGAAGCTGGCTTCTCCCGATCGTGGCGGTAAGCAACTGACCCAACTGACCAAGCGTGAGCGTCAGATCGGCGAGATGCTGGCATTGGGGCTGGATGTAAAGACGGTGGCAGCCAAGTTGGGCCTTAGCCATAAGACGGTTCATGTTCATCGTGCCAATGCGATGGACAAACTGAACGTCAAGAATAATGTCGAGCTGGCAAAGTGTTTCGCTTCTGAGGCGCTTTGATGCGTAATTTTGCTATTACCTCCCTGTGTAGCTGGCTGCTGATATCCTGCAGCTGGTTCTGTCTGTGGATCATTGGCTTTTACTTCACGCTCGATCCCGAGCTGGCCGTCTTATTCTTTCCCTTTGCGATGAGATTGGGGATATCTCTTCATGCCCCCAAACAATACTGGCCGGCTATATACGGGGCGGAGTGGTGGCTGATTGTCTCTTTGGCAGTGATGCTCGAACAGCCACAGTGGGTGTCGGTTATTGCCGCGAGTTTACTCAGTCTTCCGGTCCTGTGGCTGGCCCATCGATATTATTACGGCACCCAGTGGCGCAGGTTATGCGTCATGGGGGCTGTGATCGGTCTGACGGCGCTGATAAATACGCTGGCAGTCGCCTCACAAAGCAATCATAGCCTGATGGTACTGCTGGTCAGCATTACCGGCGGGTTGATGCTGGTGCCCAGTTGCTATTTGATTTGGAGCTATTTGTTTCAGAAAGCGTGGATCCCGCTGACTGTCGGTCTGGTGTCTCGCCCTGTTGAGCTGCGAAGCCGGCATGTGGTGCTTTATGCCTCGTTGTTTATGGTTAGTATTGCGATTCAGCTTGGCCTGCCTGATGAGATGCGCCGGTTTGCGCCGTTCTGCCTGGCAATCCCGATTATTCTTCTGGCGTTTCGGTATGGTTGGCAGGGCGCTTTGCTAGGCACCTTGCTAAACAGTGTGGCATTGATTGCGGCCAGAACCGGAGGCAGCAATCTTGAGATCACCGATCTCTTGTTGTCGTTATCGGCTCAGAGCCTGACGGGAATTCTGCTGGGGATGGGGATCCAGCGCCAGCGTGAGCTGAACCAGCAGCTCCGCCATGAACTGGTTCGTAACCACAGCCTGTCCCGTCAGCTGGTAAAGGCAGAAGAATCGGTCCGACGCGAAGTTGCCCGTGAGCTTCATGACGAAATAGGGCAAAACATCACGGCGATTCGTACCCAGGCCTCGATTATCCAGCGTGTTGAAAATACGCCGATGGGGAAGACTTGTGCAACCACGATAGAGTCGCTGTCACTGAATATTTACGATACCACCAAGGGACTGCTGACACAGCTGAGACCGAAGTCACTGGATGATCTCGGCCTTGAAGATGCTGTGCACCAGTTGGTCCGAGAACTCGAGTGCGAAAGCCATGGCATCGATACTCTTATAGACTGGCACCATAACGGTCAGGATTTGGCTGCACTCAGTGACACCATGAGTGTGACTGTGTACCGGATTTGCCAAGAAGCGCTCAATAATATCGTGAAATACGCCAGGGCCTCCGAAGTAAGCATCCGTATCGATATCAGGGAAGAGGTTGAGCTGATTGTCAGGGATAATGGTATCGGTTTTAAGCCGGAGCTGACACTCAATGGATTTGGCTTGCGCGGGATGCGCGAGCGGGTTCAGGCTCTCGGAGGAACCTTCACACTGAACAGCCAGATAACGGGAGAAGCACAGGGCACCGAGCTTAGAGTGACTCTGCCTGTGTTGTAGTTCTGCTTCTGTTGTAACGTCCTTGGGTTGAATGAATAAGTAAAGAATGATGCTGGGTTATCTAAAATCACCGCAATCTGCGCCAACGGTTACCGACACCAAACAGGTCGACGAGATGTACCGTCATTGGCGGTTCCACATAATGTTTACCATGTATATCGGCTATGCCGTGTTTTATTTCACGCGCAAGAGCTTTAACTATGCCTTGCCGGCAATGATCGCTGATCTTGGTATTGATAAAGCCGATATTGGTATGATCGGAACGCTGTTCTATATCACCTACGGTTGTTCGAAGTTTCTTTCCGGGATCATTTCTGACCGTTCTAACCCGCGTTATTTCATGGGGATCGGCCTGATTGCAACGGGTGTGATCAATATCCTGTTTGGCTTTTCGAGCTCATTGCTGGTAATGACAAGCCTGTGGGTACTGAATGCCTGGTTCCAGGGCTGGGGATGGCCACCGTGCTCCAAGTTGATGACAACCTGGTATTCACGTTCAGAGCGTGGCTTATGGTGGTCACTGTGGAGTACTGCCCACAATGTTGGCGGCGCATTGATCCCGCTTCTGGTGGGTTTCCTGACCCTGCATTATAGCTGGCGCTACGGATTCATCATTCCCGGCCTGATTGCTGTTGTGATTGGCCTGGTACTTTGCTGGCGGCTAAGGGATAAGCCCGTGACTCTCGGGCTGCCGACGGTTGGCCGCTGGCGCAAGGACAGCTTGGAGCTGGCCCAGGAAAACGAGGGCAGGGGACTGAGCCACAGTGATATCCTGAGTAAGTACGTGTTGAGCAACAAGTATATCTGGCTGCTGGCGTTTAGTTATGTGCTGGTGTATATCGTGCGCACAGCTGTTAATGATTGGGGTAATTTATATCTTACCGAGCAGCACGGTTACAGCTTGATCACCGCTAACACAACGCTGTCGTTGTTTGAAGTGGGCGGGTTTGTCGGCTCTCTCGTCGCGGGCTGGGGATCTGACCGGCTCTTTGGTGGCAACCGGGGACCGATGAACTTGATCTTCTCTATCGGAATTTTTCTGTCGGTGGCGGCACTGTGGCTGATGCCGATCACTGGTTTTGTGCTTCAGGCTGGCTGCTTTTTTACCATCGGGTTCTTTGTTTTTGGTCCGCAAATGCTAATCGGCATGGCGGCGGCAGAGTGCTCCCATAAAAACTCTGCCGGGGCTGCGACAGGCTTTGTCGGACTGTTTGCCTATATGGGAGCGGCGCTGGCAGGTTATCCGCTGGCCCTGGTGATGGAGTATTACCATTGGTCGGGCTTTTTCACTGTTATCTCGGCGGCAGCGGCTGTGGTGGGTTTGCTATTGTTGCCATTTTTGAAAGCGCAGGAAACCGAGGGAAAGGAAACAGCCAGTTACGAGGCCGCCAGATAACGGCGGGTGAGGCCGACAAAATCCTCGGTTGAGCGGTCGAGCAGATCTTCCGAGATGAAGAAGTCATAGCCGAGCAGCTCACGGTTGTATTGCATTCGGTTGGCCAGCATAGCCAGCAAACCTTTGAAGGTTTTTCCGCTACGACCGATGTAGTGTGTATCGTCAAACAGCATGTCTTCTATTTCATGGGGTGGGTTATCCATCCGCTTGTAGGCAAGAAACAGCAATGCCCGTTGCTCGAGCAGGATCTTGCTGGCAATACGAGGACAGATGGCGTCAAGGAACTCTTCGTAATCCTTCAGCCGGATCCCGACCCAAGGTATCGGCTGGTGCCAACCTTGGTTGGCAATTGTGGCAGGGCCGATCTCGGCAATATTCTTCCATCGCGCAAGCCAGCCGCCACTCGGGCTATGAAACTGAATATGCATAAAGGTAAGAGTAAAGGACAGCTCGGGCTCTTGCGCCTGTTTTATCGCGATGATCAGTAAGGTGACGATTGCCAGCAATAAGATGGCGACAGCGGCAGATTTAATCGCCGGCACAAGGAACACCGTCAGGCCAAGGGCAATAAATGCTGCCAGGCTGATAATCAGCAGAAGTCCCCGGGGCTTCGATATCGGTGGCTTTATATAGCGTGTCTCCAAGCTGTTCTCCTTACTGATCGCTTCTCTTAATTATGGCTGATCCCGTGGCATAATATTTTTGTGCCCACTAATGCATATTAGTCAATGAGATTTTAATGAAGTAGCCATAATTGGACCTATTTGCTGAAAATACCCGCTTAGTTATAGGTTATCGTTTGATATTAGATACATTTTTAGGCAGCTACTAATTGTCGGAAATGAGAACCCTGCGCTTATTTTTGAGTAAAATCATGTTTTGTTGCGGGTTAAATGACCGTTTGCTGGCATTTCTCTAACATACTTGGTATAACACGCGCTTACTTTTTCCCGCTGGAAATACCAAGCTCATTCATTCCTTGACTGGTATATGGTGGTGACTGAAAGTAGTGCAACGGAGTAGGAAATTTAATGAGAATCTCTCACAAACGTAAAGTTCAGCTTAAGCTGCAAAAACGCGTAAAAGCAACGGTAGCAGCAGTAGCCAAACCGGCAGCCGTGAAAGCTGCTGTAAAAAAAGCACCAACTGCAGAAACAGTAAAAGCTGCTCCAGCGGCAAAACCTGTTGAAGAGCAAAAGCCAGTTGAAGCGGTAGCTCCGGCTGCGGCTCAAGTGTCTTTAACTCCAAAACAGCAGGCAGTGCTGGATATTGTGGTTAAGAACATTGAAGGTATCAATCCTAAGGGTATTGGTCTTCAAGCTGGCCAGGAAGATGCGAAAGCAGCTTCATGGGCAACAGGTGCGCTTAAGAAACTGGCCGAAGAAGGTCTGGTTGAGCGTATCCAATTGGCAGGTAACAAAGTACTTTATAAAGCACTTTAATCCTTGCCGAGCCCGCTCCTGCCAAAGCAGGAGCGGGTGTCCTTCTTAATTCTTATCCAAGCTGTTCTTTTTCTGACACATCTCTGCCTACCTTTCTTTCAGATATTCATCCTGCAATCCGCGATATTGAATCGAACAAATCAGTCATTTCTATTGGCACTTGATTTTATTGACAAATTTACTTTGCCGCTGTCGATATTCCGCAGCTCTGCTATAACTTAACTATAACGGAGTAAACTCTTCAGGGAAATTGATACTCGGAGGCTATATTTTATGACAATGATAAGTGCTAGAGAGTTTTCTGACTGGCTCCGCAATCGCTTTGCTGATGAAGATCAAGGGGTATGTTTGACGCGCGAAGATATCAATCAGCTAACGGGCAGGCAGAGTTTTTCTCTGGGATTTGTCCATGATATTCACTACGAGCTGATGCAGCATGGAATGGCCTTTGTTACTGATACTTCAAGAGAAACCTTTTACTTGGTCCCTGTTTCTAACAAGCCCTGGCGAGAGCAGTTAGAACACCAATATGAGAGGGAGCTTTTTTGCAATGTCTTGCCCCTCGATAAATCTGGCTGAAGAAGCCGAGCGACTCAGGATGAAAGATAAAGGTAAAGGCGATTCAGGCTCAAAGTAACAGATTTTCTTTGCATCGTTAAATTTGAGACAGATGAGTTTGAAAGGCTATACAGCTAAAGAGTACACAGGTGAAGAAAAGGGCGCGAAGAGCGCCCTTTTTGTTGTTTAGATGCTTTAACGTGGAAGTTCTATATTACAGAGCTTCGGCTTGAAAAGCCCAAGTTAAAGTACAGCTGCGATACCCTTGCACAGCGGCGGCATGTTGGATTTTGTCATGCCCGCGACGCTGATCCGGCCCGAGCCAACAATGTAGATACCGAATTCTTCTTTTAGGCGGTTAACCTGATCTTTGTTGAGGCCTGAGAAAGAGAACATACCGTTCTGGCGCTCGATGAAGCTGAAGTCTGCCTCGACACCCAGATCTTTCAGAGTTTGCACGAACAGCGTACGCATTTCCTGAATACGGTCGCGCATGTCGGCAACCTCTTGTTCCCACTCGGCGCGCAGGGCAGCATCGTTTAGGATTTCGGTAACAATTGCTGCACCGTGAGCTGGTGGGTTAGAGTAAATTACACGGGCAATGCTCTTCACCTGGCTAAAGGCCGTCACTGCCAGCTCGTTGCTTTCGGCAACAAGGGTAAAGGCACCGACACGCTCGTTGTATAGGCCGAAGTTCTTGGAGAAGGAGCTAGCAACCAGCAGCTCTTTACACTGAGCAGCGAAAATACGCAGGCCTTGTGCATCTTCTTCTACGCCTTTTGCGAAGCCCTGGTAGGCAAAATCAAACATTGGCAGCAGTTGCTTCTCAACACAAAGCTCAGCCAATTTCTGCCATTGCGCGGCGTCCGGGTCGATACCTGTTGGGTTATGGCAGCAACCGTGAAGCAGAACGATGTCGCCAGGCGCAGCGTTAGCCAGATCAGCCAGGGCAGAATCGAAGTCCATGTCTTTGGTTTCTGCGTTGTAGTAGGCATATTGTACAGTTTCCAAACCGGCAGCCTTGAATACACCCATGTGGTTGGCCCAGGTCGGGTTGCTGATCCACACTTTTACATCGCCTAGCTGGCGCTTGATAAACTCGGCAGCAACACGAAGGGCACCGGTACCACCTGGTGCCTGAGCGGTTTGCGCGCGTTTGTCCGAAATAATGGATGCATCAGCACCGAAAAGTAACTGCTGAACAGCTAAACCGTATTCAGCAGTACCAGGAATGCTGAGGTAGGATTTAGTTGTTTCTTTTTCCAATAAAATAGCTTCTGCTTTTTTTACTGTTGCCAGAACAGGGGTATTGCCAGACTCATCCTTGTAGATACCCACACCCAGGTTAATTTTTTCCGGGCGGGCGTCTTTTTTGAACTCTTCGGTCAGGCCTAAAATTGGGTCGGCAGGTGCAGCAGTAATTTTCTCAAACATCGTGGTCATCCATGCTGGTAAAAACAAACGGTCATAACCTTATTTATACCCTTTGTAGGTAAGTATTGACAACAAAATGCAACAATTTCATGAAAGATTTTTTCAAAGTCGCTCATAGTTATAGCTTTTGGTTAATCTTCACCAGTTTATGACAATCGTTACTAATTTCATTTGTAATAAAATTACAATATTTAGCCACATATAGAGGTGCAAAAATACACTTTTTGATTGTTTTTTCGTTGTTTAAAAATGAATGTGTGTAATTTTACAATATTTGGCGATATCTGAGGTTGTTGGTATGAAATTGATCACAGATGGTAGGGGGTGGCTTCCAATAGGATTGCTCTCCGATGGAAACGGTCAAATATGATGAATTCGGTCTGTTTATTGTACTAAAGGATATAAAAAGCCCTGCTTTAATAACATACTGTCGATAAACATACCAAATCACAATTCTTACATTGTTCGTCATATTCAGCCTGGAGTTGGAAGTTACCGTTATTGCAAGAAAGTTTCAGGTTACGGTGGTATGTATCGGGGATAATTAATAGAAAAGCCACGCCTTTCGTTTTGGCAAATATGGAAGGTGAAGATGAGCCGATCTCCGCTTCGGAGCAAGTAACTCTGAAGCCTGAAACGGCCTAATTCAGTGCTTTCTAGCGTCTCCTGTTCAGAAAGGCCTGCCCGGTTACGCGGCTGGCCTTTAGGGTATGTAATGACGACAGCATTTGTGACTTGTCAGTGTTTATACGTTCCTAGATAAAGAAGGTATCAAGGTATAGCTGTTCGACTTCTTTTCTTGCCCATTCAGTACGGCGGAGAAATTTCAGGCTCGACTTCATGCTCGGGTCATTGTTGAAGCAGCGGACGTTAACCAGCCTGCCCAGTTCTTCCCAGCCATAGTGATCAACCAGCTCGCCGAGTAGGGTTTGCAGAGTAATACCGTGCAGCGGGTTATTGGGTTGCGTGTTCATGTGCTTTGTTTCTTCGCTTGATCTGAGTGACGGTCACTATAGCAGCTTTAAATCAGCGTTTGTAACTAATGGGGGCTATTATCTGGTAAAGTAGCGGGCAATTTCGCAGTACGTCATTTCGGCAATGCTGCACTAATACTAGGATTTACTGTGCTTAACAACGACATCTTGCGACGTATTCGCTATACCTTTGATTATAACGATGCGGCAATGATCAGCATTTTTGCTGCCGCGGACCATGAGGTAACCCGAGAGCAAGTTAGCGGCTGGTTGAAGAAAGATGATGATGCTGCATTTAAGAAGTGTACTGACCGTGAACTGGCGATTTTCCTCAATGGCCTGATTAATACAAAACGCGGCAAGAAGGAGGGCGTTCAGCCTGAGCCTGAGTCACGTCTAACCAATAACATGATTTTCATGAAGTTGCGTATTGCATTGAATTTCAAGGCTGAAGATATACTTGAAATTATGGAGTCGGTTGATTTCAATATGAGCAAGCATGAGCTAAGCGCTTTTTTCCGAAAACCAGACAACAAGCATTACCGTGAATGTAAAGATCAGATTCTGCGTAACTTCCTGCTTGGTGTTCAGCAGAAGTTCCGTCCGGGTTCTGCAGAGTAATACTGAGATCAAACACATCGATTTAGTGTGATAAACAAAGGCTACCCAAGGGAAGGGTGGCCTTTGTTATAGTTGGAACCGCCTTAGCTGAGCTGTTCATCCAGCGAGATTTCTCCCTCATGCTGTGTCAGCAGCATTTTTTGGATATTGAAACCGCAAAGCATGAGAATAAGACACCAATTTAAGAAAGGAAGTGTACTTTTTTCCAGACTTTCAGAGAGTTGAGTTGGTTTCCACTGAAAGGTGTCGCAAAGGTTTTCTACCGTTATGCCGGTGAAGGTGTTGTCACCAATAATGCGCTTAAATTCTTTGTCGCTAGGCATTTCAAAAATGCTTCTATTTTTAAACGCAGTTGGTTTGAATGCGCGCATTACTTTCCTTGCATCGACATTAATAGGCTGACCGTTATTTTGAATATTCGGGCGGCCAGCAAGGGCTGCGAGAAAACACCAGCAAGGGTAGGGAATATTAGAAATATTCTCAGGTTCACGCTTGTAGCGTGACATCCAATCAGAGAGTTTTTTCTCTTGTAGGCCAGTTAAACGGGCGAGGGTTGCTGAATCATACCCATACTCTTTTAGCAGGTTGATAATTTCAGCGACTTCTGAAACGAAGGGTTTGGCCCACAGGCTTGCTGGCGCGAGGGTAGTTTCTCTGATCATATTAGACTCATCGGGTTTAGTGCTGGTGCTTAGGGCACACAAGCGGATAGGCATAAGCTTATTCGATGCGAATGAGTAAGTCTATTCGTCTGACTCTGTTCGCTATCTATGATATTCCACCTGTCGATATTGCGGCCAGTTATGTAGGGGGGGCGGAATCAGGCTGAAAGAAATAGCAAGGCTGAAAACAAACAGGACGAGCATAAAGCTCGTCCTGTTAAGTCGGTGACCTACCTCTATAGATAGGTTCCTGTGCACTTCTAACTGAGATTAGAAGTTTGCAGAGCGTGGCGCACGTGGGAATGGAATTACGTCACGGATGTTAGCCATACCTGTTACGTAAGTTACCAGACGCTCGAAGCCCAGACCGAAGCCTGAGTGAGGAACAGAGCCGTAGCGACGCAAGTCACGGTACCAGCCCATGTGTTCAGGGTCGATACCCATTTCAACCATACGCTTGTCAAGAAGCTCCAGGCGTTCTTCACGCTGAGAACCACCGATGATTTCACCTATACCCGGCGCCAGTACGTCCATTGCGGCTACTGTCTTGCCATCGTCGTTCATACGCATGTAGAACGCTTTGATGTCTTTCGGGTAGTTCTTCACAACAACAGGTGCTTTGAAGTGTTCTTCGGCAAGGTAACGCTCGTGTTCGGAAGACATATCGATGCCCCACTCAACATCGAACTCGAACTCACGGCCAGAATCTTTCAGGATCTGGATAGCGTCAGTGTAGTCAACCTGTGCAAAATCTGAAGTTACAAACTGCTCTAGACGAGTAATTGCATCTTTGTTGATACGCTGCGCGAAGAATTCAAGATCATCGCGACGCTCTTCAAGAACGGCTTTGAATACATACTTCAGCATGTCTTCAGCCAGTTTTGCTACGTCATCAAGCTCAGCGAATGCAACTTCTGGCTCAACCATCCAGAATTCAGCCAGGTGACGGCTGGTGTTCGAGTTTTCAGCACGGAACGTCGGGCCGAACGTGTATACCTTGCTCAGAGCACAAGCGTAAGCTTCTGCGTTTAGCTGGCCAGATACAGTCAGGAAGGTTTCTTTACCAAAGAAATCTTTGTCAAAGTCAACTTCACCTGCGTCAGTCATCGGTGTGTTCACCATGTCCAGGGTAGAAACACGGAACATTTCACCGGCACCTTCACAGTCAGAAGCTGTGATCAGTGGCGCAGACATCCAGAAGAAACCTTGCTCGTGGTAGAAGCGGTGGATCGCTTGAGACAGGCAGTTACGTACACGTGCAACCGCACCGATCACGTTAGTACGTGGGCGCAGGTGAGCCACTTCACGAAGGTACTCGATAGAGTGACGTGTTTTTGCCATTGGGTAAGTGTCTGGGTCTTCAACCAGGCCAACGATTTTTACTTCAGTTGCCGCAAGCTCGAAATCCTGACCTTTAGCCGGTGATTCAACAATCTTGCCAGTCACCTCAACAGAGCAACCAGTTGTCAGTTTAAGTACTTCTTCCTGGTAATTATTTAACTCATTAGGGACCACGGCCTGAATCGGGTCGAAACAAGAGCCGTCATAAATGGCAAGGAAAGAGATTCCAGCTTTGGAATCACGACGTGAGCGGATCCAACCGCGAACAGTGACTTCAGTGTCTACTGCTAGCTTTCCGCTTAATACGTCTGTTACAGGCGCGTAAGTCATGTTTAAATTATTCTCCGTTAAGGCACTTTATAGATCTGTACTTAAAGATACAGTCCGAAAGAGCAATATTACCTGTCTTACGTCAAGCATCAAGCATTGTTATCACTTGAAAGGGTAAATTGATGAAGTAATCGCTCTAGTTGTTCGGCCAACTGCTCAAGATTTACACTAATCTCACGAGATTGTAGTGCATGAGCGGAGGTATCGTCTGCATGACTGGTAATGGTTTCGACTTTTGTTCTGATGGAATCGGCCATATTGGCTTGGGCAGAACTTTGCTGCTGAATATCGTTGGCGTGGTTATTGACTACCTGAATGCCGCTACCGATTTCGGACAATGCATGGGACAACTGTTCGATGGTCGCCATTTTGCTATGGGCGGTCTGACAGGTTGCTTCGACGGCACTGGCTGACGCTTCGCAATCACTGTGCAGCGCTTCGATAATTGACTGGATATCACCGGTAGCCTGATGGGTACGGTTGGCCAGGTTGCGAACTTCTTCGGCAACGACGGCGAAACCGCGGCCCTGCTCACCAGCTCGGGCAGCCTCAATCGCGGCATTCAGAGCCAGCAGGTTAGTTTGTTCGGCAATGGATCGGATCACATCTAGAATACTGGCAACCTGCTGGCTTTGCTCATTCAGGTTATCAATACGACTTTTGACGTTTTCGATATCGGAGACCAGAACTTTGATGTCATTGCCGGCATCGTTGGCCAACTGAGTACCCAGAATTGCTGATTGAGAAGCACTCTGGCTCAAGTTTGCAGCTTCCGTGGTGCGTTGTTCTATGTCATGTTGCTGGTGCTGCATATCATCGATGGCAACAAACATTTCAGATGTTTCATTGCGCTGACTGTCAGCGGCATTGGTGGTATCTGCCGATACATTGATTAACTGATTGGCCTGTAGGGTAAGTGATTCTGAGGTATTTTGTACTTGTTGCAGGCTGGCAGAGAAGTTATCAAGCATCTGATCATAGCTATGACACAGCTCGCCGATCTCATCGGTCCGGGTTTCATTGAGGCGTCCGCTCAAATCTTTGTTCACACTAGTTTGCTTCATGTACTCCGAGACTCGGCGTAACGGCCTGACAATCATTCTGCGGATCAGGGTTAACGAGAACAGAAAGCCGGTTGCTGCAATCGCAGCCATAATTCCGCCAGCAATCAGTAGTTGCTCATTGACGCGCTGATAGAGAGGGCCTAGGTTATATTCCAGACGAACCACGCCAAGCACCTCGCCCTCGGGCACGATGTGGCACTGGAGGCAGTTGGTGCCGCGATAGTTGGAACTGGCCTTCATTGGCAGGGCAACAAGTAGGCTTTGGCTGTTATTGGTGGTGATAGTTTCGGTAATTTGCTCACCTTTAAGTGCGCGTTGGTCAAATTCGTCAACTGGCGCCTGATCTTCAAGGCCCGGACCGAATATATTCGTTACCGCCGGGCTTCGGATGACACGGACGTTTTCGATCCCGCTGTGGGAAAGAACCTTGTCCCGCAAGGTTTCGCGCTGGGCCATGGTCCCTGTCAGCATCATCATGTTCAGGCTGTCAAAGTAGTTGCCGGCTTTAT
Source organism: Photobacterium proteolyticum (assembly GCF_001939735.1). Classification (GTDB taxonomy): domain Bacteria; phylum Pseudomonadota; class Gammaproteobacteria; order Enterobacterales; family Vibrionaceae; genus Photobacterium; species Photobacterium proteolyticum. Next base: position 106,356 of record NZ_MJIL01000087.1, on the reverse strand, counting down.
CCAGGGTTTGCTCGCTAATAACCGACTCTAGTAGTACTTTTTGCTGGCGCGATTCATAGGCCAGTGATGTGATCAGCACGACGGTGAACACGATGAATAGTGTTAAGAGGAGCTTGTGAGCAATTGTTAAGCGCATCTTCCATGATCTCTTTGTAGGGCTTCACGTAATCTGAATCGGTACCGCCCGAGCCTCTTCTTTTTCCACGGCAGCAGCCAAAGCAACGGGAAGGTAATTGCCTAGCTTTTTGACATGTTGAAGAGCGACTTCAGTTGGTTCAGATAACAGTTCTGTCTGTTATTCTTATAATTTTTATATGGGTATATTGTACTTGTTGCGGTTGTTAAAAAATAGTTTTGCGTTGGTTATTGTGAAGTTGGACGTGACAAGTGGGTCACAAATAAAACAGATTTTGAAAAATATCGGCACATTTTGCTTTGACAAAAAAAAGCTCGACAATGCGAGCTTTTTTCTGTCTATATAACTGGATATTCACCCAGATGGTAGGGGTTTATGGTGCAGGCTGCGGTGGAGGTGCCGGAGGTGCACATTCAAGCCCATCGTTAAGAACGGTACCTGCAATCGGCCCTTCTTCAGGGATCTCGGGATTGTCTAACAGCTCTTGGTGGGTAACATTCGGCACGCTTGATGCGCTTATTAACGAGATAATATCACTCCACATCTCGCCGTCATCGGCTGCGAACTGCAAGTTTGCATCTTCCTGCCAGCGGGTCTGGTGGTTAAACCCCTTGATAGCGAAACGGAAACCGTCTGTATCGGTCATTGCTATTCGCTCGTTTAACGAACCGTCAACAGCCTCGTAATATAACGTACCGTCATTTTCGAGTTTCCACCTGATCGGGATATTAAATTTGCAACCACCCTCGTGAATGTAATTCCCAGTGAAAAAGTCGCCTTCAAAATTATCGCTGAGCTTCAGGAAGCGCGAGCTGTCACCAGCAAAGCGCAACGCCTTATCGTCACTGGTGTTACCGGTTTGTCCGATGAGCAGTGATTCGGTGAAGCGCGGGTTTCGCTGCTCCCAGATGACTTTGCACAGTGCAACTTGTTCCTGATATTGCGCCAGAGTTTTCTTGGTTACAGGGGTGGCAGAAGGTTGAGCCCATCCAGAATTCTGCGTAGTACAGGCAGCCAGCTGGTCAGGCGCATACTGCTTGGTTAAGAGGGTTGAGATCTGATTGCCGGTTTCGCTGTTAGCCGAGTAGACCTTGAGAGCCAGAATTCCTCTGTTGCGATCCAGGCTGGTTAATGACCAGTAGTCAAATCTATCAGCGTCGGAGCTATTCGGGGTGAGTTGTAGGTAGCCTTCGTCGCTGAGTGCCCATTGGCGGTTGCCGGGAACCAGAGCTGTATTGTTGTACTGTTCCCAACTATTGTTGCTGCGCAGGATCATGGCCGAGATATCTCCCTGCTCGGAGATCTGGATCAGGTGTTGATCGACAAGTGCATTGGCACTTTGCGAGGTGAATCGCTCGTCGCCACCGCACTCTGTGACGGCATTGAGGAATTTGCTCAGATTGGTCCCGAAGCCATCGCCGAAGTTACAAACCCCGAACGGAGGCAGGTTTTCACGGCTGGTTGCAGCAAAAATCTGCTCCTTGGCGACATTATCGAAGCCGGAAAAGTGGAAGGTATCATTATCAAGCAGGCTCTCGCCAATATGGACAAAACCGCGATCTTCGACCAAGAACAGGTTTTGTTGTTCAAATGGGTAGTTGTCAGACAACTGCTTGATAACAGCCGGCACCTCGAAGCGGAGCATGGCTTTGTCAGAGATATTGATAGGGGCCCAGGTACTGACCTCCTGCACGCTCCAGCTATCGCCTGCAATGTTGACCCAGTACCTAGCGGTAAAAACATTGTCGGTAATAAATTCGACAACAACGTTATCTGCGACTTTGAAGCCGTTTATATTGTCAATATTGCTTGCCGCATCACTCGGATCTGTCAGGACACTGTCCAGGTCGGTATAGCCGGTATCGGGCAGTAACACGGGCGAGATCCGGCAGTCGGTATTGTTGTTGCTGTTGTCACACAACAGGTAGCGTTCATTTTCAGGTCGCCAGGTGAAGTAAAACCCGAATGCGCCGTCTTCAAATGTCGCCTCTGGCTGGACATAGCGGGTAACGTAATGGTTATCTTTGCCAGACAGGTAGTCATGGATCTTTTTGCCGGAAAGAGGATACACGCTGGCATTCATAGTGATCCCTGTTTCGTCTTCCTTGCTCAGTGCTGCATCGGTCAGTAACAGGGTTTTTGCTGTTGCGACCTCGACCTTGAGGTAGTCGAACAGGCCGACCCAGCCGTCGGATGTGAGCACCTGATGGGTAATGTCGTCAGAGCCGAAGCTGGTCGAACCGCTGAGATAGGTGAAAACTTCCGACAGCGAGATATCTTCAGCGCCGTTTTTATCCCAGCGATACTCAGTGATGGTTGTTTCCCCGATCTCGGCCTCTTGTCCGTCGTATACCATTTGCTCAGCGAGAATGCCGCTGCCGCTGTTGGAACTGAAGCTGCCAACTTTCCAGTAGCCATCGTTGAGGATAGCCTGAACATTGGCCTCGGCAGCTGCCTGCTCTGTGACGAAGCGCTCCATTCTGCCTGCTGTCATACTTTGTACGATAGAAAGCGAGATCAGGTTGCTAAGTCTCATGTTTTCAAGTCCTACTTTGGGTAGCAAGGTTGCCTCAAAATCATCGGCAATAGCGTTGAGATCCTGCTGGAACAAGAACAGTTTGCTGCGTGACGGATTAGAAAAGATCTCCTCGAAGATCCCCCAGCTCTCGTCAATCTGAATTCGCTGGGTCAGGGCATAATAGGCTAGGCTTGATTTCAGGCTGACGGCAATCCTTTCTTCGACGAGAGGTGCCATATAAAGGTGAGACGGGATCGCATCACCAATCGTTACCGTAATATCCGGAGTAGGAGACTGATCGATGAGCAGTACGGCATTGACTCTGAGCCGGGTTCCGGCTTCTATCACATAGGTACCGTTGCCGAGGTTTTGCCAGCTGGCGATATCAATACGCTCGAGGATCTTTCCTTTGCTGTCTAGCCAGACGGCGGCAAAACTGCCTTCGTTAAGATTCGCCTGAGCTTCCGCATAGGCGGAGCTGATAACGCCCCAGCCGGTCGTTTTGGCGGTGAGTAACTCCGTCGGTGTATCAACGGTAATTGTAAACTTGGTTAAGGCAGGAGCGGCCTCTCCGGCTGCTACGGGTTCGTCTTTACCCCCGCCGCCGCAAGCCATGAGCAACAGGCAGCAGAAAGCGGCAAGGCAATATCCTAGATAAGCGCGCATAACAACATCCCCAAACATTTATTATGTTTTGCGCTCAGTATAGGTTTACGGAATTTTGGCTGTGTTAAAGGAGCGGCACCGTCTTGTAGATTGGGCAGGGTTCTAAAATGTAAGAATAAATACGTTTATGAGATGTCACTTGTCGTTACACGGCAAGCCTGGAAGGAGGGTCGAATAAGGGATTTTGCTGAAAAAGTCATGTTTGCCCAAGCCATCGCCTGATGACTTGGGTTAGCGGTATACCGCGAGAGCTAATCTCGTAGATTAGGCAATGGCAAGGTATTTGTGGGTTTGGATCGACAGGCGCCAGTTGCGTTTCACGCAGGTGTCGATACACAGCGCCGTGGCTCTTGGTTTCTGGCTAATTGGTTGCAGGGCAATGCTGACATCGTGCTTTAGCGCGACCCCGTCGATCAGGTTGTCGAGTTGTTCAATGTCTTTTGCTGTACCTACCGGGTGTTTGATTTCGTCGGCGCGCTCTAGTGCTGAAGGCAGAACAGCCAGTTTTGCCTTCATGTTGATTTTGGGAGAAACGGTTACCCAGGTATTGGCGGTAGCCTTGATTTCCGATGTGCCGCTGGTTTCGATCTGACAGCGAAAGCCTGCGTCTTCCAGTGATTGGGTAAGAGGAATAAGATCATAGATGCAAGGCTCCCCGCCGGTAATAACGACATGTCTGGCGGTATAGCCCTGATCTTTTAGCAAGGTAACCACGCCGCCTGCATCAAGGTTTGTCCAAAGCGGCGAGTCGGCAGTTTTTGCCATGATGTCTTCCAGCGGGGCAAAATCTTGTGGTTCGGCCGTCCAGGTTTGTTTGGTGTCACACCAGGCGCAGCCGACAGGGCAGACCTGCAGACGGACAAAGATGGCTGGGACGCCGGTAAATACACCTTCACCTTGAATGGTTTCAAAGACTTCGTTAATTTTGTACACCGCTAACCTCGTGGCGAGTTGAACATCGTATATTGCAATAACTGTCTGCAAAAATAGCAGCAGAGTATTATGTCAAAACTCGCGGCGGATGTCTTTACTCATTAGTGGCACGTGCAATTTGGGCTATATCAACTGGTCGGATAGTGCGAAGAAAAGCAAGTGTATGTAGGGTCGGCATGCAATAATTTCTGACTGGTATATCTTAAATTTTACTAGTAAAAAAACTACCGAAAAAAGATGCCTGATAATGCTTTGACAGCACAAAAAATGGGTACAGTTGCGTATTAGTCGTGATGGGTATCACGTCTTAGAAAGATTCGGCTTCACAATTAGTTCGCAAAGTAAAAAAATTAATCCACTAACATTTATTTTCACTTTTAATGTCGGGAGTATTGGCATGTATGTCGCTCAGCCTGGTCATATCGACCATATTAAAAGAAATAATGCCGGCAGCGTCTACAAGCTTATTGACCAGTACGGCCCTATTTCTCGTATCGAACTATCTAAACGCAGCCAGCTTGCACCTGCCAGTATCACCAAGATCACCCGAGAGTTGATTGAGGCACACCTGATAAAGGAAACCCAGTATCAGGAATCGACTAGCCGAGGCCGCCCGGCGATAGGCTTGCTTCCGGCTAATGAAGGCTGGCAGTTCATGTCGATCCGGCTTGGGCGAGGGTACCTGACAATTGCCCTTCATGAGCTTGGTGGTGATATTCTGGTCGAAGAGCGCCAGGATATCGAAGTGCTGCAGCAAGATGCTGTGCTTAAGAAGCTCCTTGAAGAAATCAATACATTCTTCGCCAACCACGTTGGCGAGCTAGATCGTATTACTGCTATCGCCGTATCGCTGCCGGGATTGGTGAATGCCGAGAAGGGCATTATTTTGCAGATGCCGCACTATGATGTGCATAACCTTGAACTTGGCCCCGCCATCCATGAGGCGACCGGGCTACCGGTATTTATCGGCAACGACACGCGCGCATGGGCGCTGGCTGAAAAGCTGTTCGGCAACTCACGCGATGTCGCCAACTCCATTCTGGTTTCGGTACACCATGGCGTGGGAGCGGGTATTGTGCTGGATAATGTCGTACTGCAGGGGCGTGTCGGCAATATTGGTGAGCTGGGCCATATCCAAATTAAACCTTACGGCAAACGTTGCTTCTGCGGTAACCACGGTTGCCTGGAAACGGTGGCGAGTGTTAAAGCTATTATCGAGCAGGTCGAGCAAGGTTTGCGTGAAGGGCACCCGTCTTCACTTCACGGCAAGGTACTGACCATTGAAAAGATTTGTGATGCGGCCGTTGAAGGCGATACGCTGGCGAGACTGGTTATTGTCGAACTGGGGCATAACCTTGGGCAGGCTATTGCTATCATGGTGAACCTGTTTAATCCTGAGAAAATTCTGATTGGCGGAGAGTTTAACCGCGCCAAGAGTGTACTTTATCCAGCCATCATGGAGTGTGTTCGCACCCAGTCGCTGCCTGTCTATAATCAGGATCTGAAGATCGAACAAAGCTGTTTTTATACCCAGGCAACTATGCCGGGAGCTGCTTTGGTAAAGCAGGCGATGTATGACGGTCACCTGCTCATGAAGTTGATCGAAGGTTAGGCGGGGCACTCTATCTGTCAGGCCGCCGGTGATGGCCTCCTGACAGTATGAGCTTCAATTTTCCCCAGATTAGAATCAGTTGAGCTTGAACTGGCTGACCAGTTCATTTAACTGCTTGTTGGCACCCGATAAAGAATGGGTTGAACGGGTGGTCTGCTTGGCATTGGTCGTCAGCATCTCGATGATGTTTTGGATCTGGGCCATATTCTGATTAATTTCCTCTGTTACCGCGTGCTGTTCTTTTGCCGTCGCAGCAATTAGCGTACTCGAATGACTGATTGTGTTCACAGCTCCAATCATTTCATCTAAGCCGCCATTCACGCGTTGTGTATCACCGACGACGACCGAGCAGCGAGCCTTGGTGTGGTCCATTGCCGTAACGACGCTGTTAACCCCTGTTTGCAGGCGGTTCAGCATCTCGTTGATTTCAGATGTGCTGCTTTGGGTACGAGCCGCTAGTGCTCGAACCTCGTCAGCGACGACAGCAAAGCCCCGGCCTTGCTCGCCGGCACGCGCCGCTTCGATGGCCGCATTCAGCGCCAGCAGGTTTGTCTGTTCGGCGATGTCTTGAATGACGTTGAGCACTGAGCTGATATTCTGCGTTTCATTGCTCATCTCCGTGACATTGGTTGAGGCTGTCTCAACTTGTTCCATCAGTAAGGAGACACTGTCGCTGGCCTGATTAATGGTCAGCTTAGACTGGTCGGCGGAACTGGTTGTTTCGTGTGTGACCGTTTCGGTCTCAGTGGCATTACGTGCCATTGTTTCGGCTGTTTCTGCCATTTCATTGATCGCGGTGATGATCTGTACGGTCTCTCCGGCATGTTGGTCGACAATACTTTGGTTGGTGCGACTTTGGTTTTCGACATTTTGGATGATGTCCGAGATCTGGTGGCTGGCGTCAGATACCGAGCCCATCATATTGCGCAGGTAGAGGATAAAATGGTTGACGGAGAGGGCGATATCACCGACTTCATCGTATTTGTTGATAGTGATCTCGGCGGTTAGATCGGCTTCACCCGACGACAGGGACTCGATATTATTTCTCAATGCCGCAAGGCGCCGGGTCAGGCGAGAGAAGGCAATAAAGCAAAATACGATAATAGTGGCAGCAATCGGGAGCTGGATAGACGCGAGAGTTGCGAGAATAGAATCGGTGGTCACTTCGAGCAACGCTGTTTCAGTACTGAAGGCGACTATCCATGGGGTTCCTGCAATTTTGTTCATGAACAGAGTATGCGCGATACCCTTGTCATCGTAGTTAAGCTGTAGCGGGACTCCTTCTCTTACCTCGGCGAGGTGTTTATTGATGCTGGCCGCAAAAGGGAATTGCTGGGTGACTGATGAAAGGTTTTCGAGCACCAGCGAGCGATTGATGCTACGTGTGTTGTTGAGGATTTTTCCGTTGGCTTCGACAATAAGAATATCCCCGTTTAGGGCTTGTTCGTTCTTGGCGGCCAGTTCATTGAAAAAGCCCAGAGCCAGATCAATGGTTGCCACGCCGTAACGCTGATTGTCTTTGAAGATTGACATGGCGCAGTTGGTTCTGGCCTCGGGGCTGGCCGAATCTTTATATGCCGGTGCCCATGCGCAAAGCCCGGCAGGTGCAGCAAGGCCATTTTTGTACCAGACCTGTTCGTAATACTTAAGCGAGTCTTTCGAGTTCCAATAAGTATTGACGATTAATTTGTTGCTGGCGTCGCGGTGGAAGAAGGTACTGAATTTCTCAATTCCTTGTTTCCTTTGTTCGGGAAGTGGCCAGATACCACCGCCAAAGACTTTGCTGTTGCCGTATTGATCGACCAGGCCCGGTAAAATCTGATCTATCTGCTCGCTTGAGACTAGCGGGATGGTTTGGGTGATGGCGCGCTGCTGCGACTGAACTTGTTCCAACTCCATTGATATTTCATTATTTAGCGCCTGAAGTACGCCTTTGATAATCGTCTCTTCGTTTTCGACTAACTTGGGGGATACCCAGTAGGTAATACCCAGTGTGGTCACCAGCCCCACAATGAGCATAAAGCCCGTAAAATACAGTGGGTAGCTGTATCTAATCGATTTCATTTTCCCTAATGCCATGTTGCTCCCTCTTTTATTGCGCTGATCTGTAGTGAATATCTTTGTTGTTATGTAGATGGTTATGAAATAAAGCAGAATGAATGCCAGCCATACTGCTCGGTATTGTTGTTATCGATTACACTTGCGGTTCGAATTCGAGCTAATTACGATCGAATTCGAACCATGCTAAACAAAAATGCCGTGACTGTATGTGATCTAAGCTTGACTAGTCTGCATGGAATTATGTTGATGTTGACTACTTAGTTAGACAGGTTTGGTTGTGACCTATTGAAAAATAAAGGGTGAAGGATTGGTGTAGGGAGGTGGTAACTTGAATCAGTAAGACTTACACTGATTGCTCGAACGAAGGTGCTAGAGGTGCGATCAATGAGGGTCTGGAGACGATATAAAGTCAATTCGATATTGGTTGGGGCGAATACTCAGAAATCGGTGCTATTTGGGATAAACAATGGGCCGCTGGGTTTATTTTTTTGAACATAGCAATGAACACTAAATTCAGGGCTTGTCCGGTCACTCACGATGTGCCGATATAGCTATTCATCCCGTTAATATGATTGGAGAAGATATGGCCAAATATCAATTTTTCGTCCTGCCAAATACCGACCGTCGTCAGTTTACTTTCCTGGACTCGGCTTCAGAGACTTTTCTCCGGGAGAAAGAGCAGCTAATTGCTCAGGGGTTTGAAGTCGAAGATGATTTTATCTATGCCGACAATGAGAAAGAGGCCGTTGAAAAGTTTAAATCCAATTATATTACAGCGCTCGAAGACTATAACGCTTCCCACCCGGAAACAGCGTTGGCATCAGCGGTCGTTGAAGTATTCCGTTCAGCAATGAAGCGGGTTAAGAAGTAATAGCCACGATGATTTAATTAAAGACCTTATTGCTGTGAGCTTAAAGACAGTTTGTGCAGGTCCTTGTCATTATATTATCTATTGATTTTATTGGATAAATATAAAGGAGCATCATGAACGCTTGGGTACAGGCTCCCACCCGGTGGTTACTGTTTATTTTGAGTGCCTTCTGGCTGTTTCAAGTACCGGTGATGGCACAAAGTGTGTCAGAAAAGAACTTGTCGGGAGTGAGCCCGTCAGAGAGTTCGCCGTTACCAACGGGTGAACGATGGCTTGAACATGTCGAGAACGGTTTGCGTCCGTTTTGGATAATGGATACTGCCAAAGGTACCCCGATCGGAAATTTTCCGACTTTCCGCTGTGATAACGGTGCGCTGCTTAATATCGATGCCCCGTGTAACGAGCTTAATCAGGATTGGATCCGAAGTCATTTTTCTCGTGACTATACCCGGATGAAGTCACGTCAAATTTACGCCTATGGTGTGCTATATCACCTGACCGGTGATGTCGAAGCCCTGAAGCTGGCCAAGGCTGGCGTTGATTATTTATTGCATACGCTCAGGGATCAGCAAAATGGCGGTATGATCAGTTTTCGTGAAAATGGCAAGCCCGGTCTGAACTGGCAGCAGCGAACCTCTCAGGATCAGGCCTATGCCATTGTTGGGCTGGCTTTCTACTATTACCTCACCCGCGATCCCGTGGTCGAGCAGGCCCTGATCGAGCAACAGCAGTTTATCTTTAGTCAGTATCGCGATAACGCTACCAATCAACTGCTCTGGGTTATCGAAGACGGAGACGAGCAATACCGCAAACAGCAGGAGCTTGTTGCCCAACTGGATCAAATCAATGCCTACTTACTGCTGGTTACGCCGTTATTGCCTGAGCCTGCCCGCCAGAAGTGGCGTCAGGATTTGTATTGGCTAACCGAGCAGATGCTGGTGCAATACCATTCCGAAGACGAGCAGCGCTTTTATGGTGCTATTCATCATAAAGCGGTGAAAATGGCTAATGCTCGACACAATGATTACGGCCATACCATCAAGGCGTATTGGATGACTTACCTGGTTGGCCGCTATCTGCAGCAACCTGACTGGGAGCAGTTGGGACGCAAAGGGATGGCACTGACGTTACAGCGCGCGGCATATGGGATGAGTCCGCCTCAGATGAAGCCATACTTGTCCGAACAGCTTTATAGCCAGTGGCAGACGTTGCCGGAAATTCTGAGCTGGCGAAGCGGCCAGTATAACTGGTATATATCTTCCTGGCAGTGGGCGGAGCTGGATCAGGCTGCGGTGACACTCAACATGCTTGAGCCGGGCAGTACCAGCCAGCAGCTCAACTTTACCCTCAACACCTATTTTGATGCTTGGGTAGACCACCAATATGGCGGAGTCGGGTCACCTAAGCAATTTCACTGGGGCAATGGTTATCATCAGTTTGAGCATGCCTTGGTTGGCTATCTTGGCACCCAGGCAGCTTATGAAAAGCCAGCTCGGTTGTATTATGCTTTGTCGCCTAAATACGAAGGGACACTGCAGCCCTACTACTATAAAGCTGACATTGTTCGGGTTAGCCAAGGTAAGACATTAGCTGGCTTCGAGGGCTTACAAGAAGTGACAGTGGACTTTGAGCATATCCGCCCTTAGTACTATCAGACATTAATCCGGCCCATAAGCCCAAAGGCCGGATTTAATATTTTAATTTTGAGCTATTTTTAGTGATAAAGCCCACAACTTGGTCACCCAGATTTACAAAATGCCTATTTACCTTCCTTGTTGCATATATAAGTCTCGATCATTGCGGTAGAATCGCTGCCAATTCCGAGTTAAGAAGTCTTCGAATTAATAACGCCTTAGATTGGTTATGCTACCTGCTATTTCGGGGTGGCAGATTTGGCGTTGAGTCATGGTCGTGGTGATGAACTGCTGTTGATTGCTATTGCATTAATTTTCGAAAAACGATCAGACCTTGTGATTTGGCGGAGGGAATAGGTCTCTGCCTGAATTTGGATTGTAGTGTGGAATTGAGGACCAACAGACTTATGGTCATGGACCATTTCATTGGTTTTCCAAACGATTACAGTATGGGTTTATTATGAACAAAGATGTAAATGTCGATGCCCTTTTCCTGGGGCCTAAATCTGAAAACCGGGTTTTCTATAAAGAGATGATGGAATATGCTATAACGGAGCATATGCATTGGCGCTCTGGCTTCCACCCGGAAGATTCGGCTCTGGTGACTCCGCATTGCCAGTATCAACCAGATTTCCGCGATACCTTATACCGTACAGAAGACATTCTTCGCGATTTGTCTTCCCGCCTTAAGACAAAGTCCGTTCCATGGTTTTCACCACGCTACCTAGGCCACATGAATGCCGATACCTTGATGGTGTCGCATCTGGCCTACGTGATGACGATGATGTACAACCAAAATAACTGTGCGGTTGAAGCCTCGCCTGTAACGACAGATTTGGAACTTGAGGCCGGCCGTGATCTTTGCCAGATGTTTGGTTATGACGTCGGCAAGTCGTGGGGGCATATTACCTCGGGTGGCACAGTGGCCAACTACGAGGGGATATGGGTTGCCAGAAACCTGAAATCAATGCCGCTGGCGATGGCTCATCATGATGGCGCAAAAGATTTGGTCGCAGGTTTAACTGAACAGCAATTGCTGAACATGAAGACTTCAGACGTGCTGGATTTAACCGATGAGCTGAAGAAGCGTGGCATCTTCGAGCAGGTTAGGGAGCTGTCTGCACGAGGCGTTGGTGTCGAGCCGGGTAAGCTGGGCAAGTTCCTGGTACCGCGATCGAAGCACTACTCGTGGATGAAAGCCATGGATATTCTGGGCTTGGGACAGGAGCACATTGTTCCGCTGGATGTCGATAGCAACTACCGTACAGACGTGAAGAAAATGCGTGAAATAACCTTCCGCCTCATGGAAGAAGGTACGCCGATTCTGGGTATGGTATCGGTGGTGGGGACAACCGAAGAAGGCTCCGTGGATGCTGTTCACGAAGTGGTGAAATTGCGACAGGAATGCGAGGATAAATACGGTAGCTCGTTCTATATTCATGTTGATGCTGCCTACGGTGGCTATGTCCGCTCTATGTTCCTGGATGAAGAGTCTCAGTTCATGGACTATGACGCTTTGGTTGATAGCTATCGCAGCAAAGAGATTATCCCTGAGGGCGTGGTGTGGCCTAAGCGTGATGTATATGACGCGTTTCAGGCGATGTCAGAAGCCGATTCTATCACTGTCGATCCGCACAAGGTGGGGTATATCCCATACTCTGCCGGGGCGGTTGCGATGAAAGACAGCCGTATCGTTGACCTTATTTCCTATCATGCGGCCTATGTATTTGAAGAGTCTGATGAGCAGGACGTCGGTGACAAGCCGGTGATGCTGGGCTCTTCGATTATGGAAGGCTCCAAAGCGGGTTCGACAGCTGCGGCAGTATGGGCTGCCCACCGCCTGGTGCCGTTAAATATCAGTGGCTACGGTCATGTGATTGGTCGCGGTATTGTAACGGCAGACTGGTTTACCAATAAACTGGCTACGGCTGAGCCGTTTGTTGTTCAGGGGCGCAGTTTTGAAGTCCGACCGTTGATGCATCCGGATTTTCATATGGTCAACTTTACGTTTAAAGAGTTGGGCAATGACAGTCTGGCAGATCACAACAGCCTGAACCAGCGCGTCTATGAGCGTTGCTCTTATGCGTCGGGTCGAGCCTACAGCAAAGACTTTCTCACCTCGTCAACGTCCCTGACGGTGGATGAATATGGTGACACGCCGAGCATCTATGTGCGTGAGCGCGGATTTGATGTGCAAGAGTGGGAGACCGAAGGTTCGGTGTATATTCTGCGCTCTGCGGTGATGACAACCTTCCTGCGCGACGAGGTCCGCTTCAGTCAGTACTGGAATAACCTGCGTGACATCTTTACCCAGATCCTGACGGAAATTGTTGATGAGGAGAATAAAAAATCCTTGTCGCATTCAGCAGCGTAACTCTCGGTTCATAATCCCGAGAGATAACATCTGCTGAGGTTAGAGGCTAGAAATGGCGAGCTTTTTAGGCTCGTCATTTTTTTGCTTAAGGTTGTGTTGAATCGCTCATTGAGGAGGACCTGATTAGAAACGGTCCTTGATTTCCAGATAGCGCTCGCGGATATGTTCGATCAGTGCCTGAATACGTTTAGCCGGTTTGCGGGTGTACGGATAGACCGCATAGATCCCGACGACTTTCCCGGCATGCTCCGGCAACACCTCGACCAGGCTGCCTTGCTGGAGATCGTCATAAATCAAGCAGGTAGGCAGGTAGGACAGGCCGTTGCCGGCAAGAGTCGACTTACGCAGTGCTGCGGCATTGTCCGATGAGAAATTGCCAGCGACTTTTAGCGTATATAGTTCGCCGTTACGGATAAACTGCCAATCGAACGGGCCGGTGCTCTGCTGGTTGTAGCCAAGGCAATTGTGGTGCTGGAGAGCCTTGGGTGTCATCGGCATACCGTATTGCTCGATGTATGTCGGTGAGGCGCAGATGACCCAGCGTGAGTTGAATATATGGCGGGCGATCAGGCTGGAATCTTCAAGGTAGCCGGTACGGATCACCAGATCGACGTTCTCGGACAAGAGGTCAACGAAGTGGTTGTCCAGCGACATATCGACAGTCATGCCGGGGTGCTTCTGGCAGAAATCCGACACCGCTTCAGCCAGCAATAGTTCGCCGGAAATGGTCGGGACAGACATCCGGATGTGGCCGGAGAGTGTTTCGCTAAAACCGGTCACGGCATCGAATGCCGAATGGGCGATCTGGCGGATATCCTTGGAGCGATGATATAAGACTTCACCGGGTTCGGTCAGGGTCAGCTTCCGGGTTGTTCGGTAGATAAGCTGGACACCCAGCTCGGATTCAAGCTTGCTGATCCGCTTGCTGACAACGGACTTTGTGATTGTATTTAGCTCGGCGACTTTGCTGAACGAGCCATGTTCTATCACCTGGGTAAATAAGACGAGATCATCAATTTGGGGCATGGAAACGGTTACTCCTCGAAACTGACTGCATTATACCCAAGCTATCTCAAGATGCTCGTTTCAGCGAGAATTACTTAGCTACTAGGCTAGGCTCCGATTAGAAGATCTAGTGGTTCTAAATTAATAATCGGTATATACAAAAGAAGCGACCATACGGTCGCAACTTTTGCAGGGAGGGTGGTTTGAGGAAACGAAGACCAGGCTACATGTCATCGATGATGACATAGGTGGCGTAGACTGGGCCGTGAACACCAACCACTTTGATCAGTTCAATATCGGCGGTTGAGCTCGGGCCTGAGATGAAGTTCACACAAGACGGGATCCGCTCGCCGTTCTTGGCTTTTTCATGCAAGGCAGCTGTTGCCTGGGTCAGACGCGGGATCAGCGCGCTCTTCGGTACAACAAAGACCGAGGCTTCCGGTAACAAGCTGACTGCACGGCCTTGTGCTGGATTGCTATAGAGCACCATAGTGCCGGATTCCGCCAGAGCCTGCTCGGCAAATACCACACCGACCTGCGCACGTTCGGCAATTGTAATGTTTGGCTCGTAACCTGCCGACTGATCCCAGACATGGACGGTGTGCTGCTCGTCGGCCAGTTCAGACGGATTAACCAGAGCCAGTAGCCTTTTATCTGCCGACAGTATGGTTTCACTGTCCTGGCGCTCGGTATTCTCTTCCTCGTTGCTAACGTAGTACAGACAGGCTGATTTTAGTGTCGCAGTCAGTTCGGCCTTAGTCGTTTCAATCGCACGGGCACCGAGAGCTGTTTCGGTATAGTGGATCAGCGTCGCTTTCAGTTCGTCCTGACTTTTATCGGCCAGCACTTCGTGATGGCAGGTGTATTTTAGCGCAGGGCGTTCGACGGGTGTTGTCTTGCGCTCGCGGCCAAGCTTTTCGGCGATATTGTCAAGGAAGCTGTCGCGGTTATAGATGCGCTGTTCGCTCTGGTGAACCATTGTTTTTTCTGAGTCGTTGTTAGCCATAATTCCCACCTTTATCCCTTGTTACGTTTTTTGAACCAACTGCGGAATGACTCGCCATCTGGCTCAGGTAAGTCGCGTGATTCGGTCCATGCACTGACCCCGATATTGACAGGTAGCTTGCCGTCTCGGATCAGGCCGCTGGCTACCGTGGCCCCCACTTTTACGGTATTGCCCCATAGCAGAGGTCGGGCGTTGATGAAGTTGAAGGCACCGACAGTGGCGCGTTCAAGCAGTGGTGTCTGTTTGCTTTCCGCCATTTTTTGGCGGTGCTTGAGCAGCAGATCCGACAGCGGAATCTTCACCGGGCATACATCGTGACAGGCGCGGCACAAGCTACAGGCGTATGGCAAATCTTTAAAGTCGTCATAACCGCCAAGCAGTGGCGAGAGCACGGCTCCGATTGGACCCGAGTAGATAGAACCGTAGGATTGCCCGCCGATATGGCGGTAGGCCGGACAAGTGTTGACGCAGGCAGCACAGCGTACACAGCGCAGGATATCTTTGAACTCCGAACCGAGAATATCGGAGCGGCCGTTATCAATGATTACTAGGTGGAACTCTTCCGGGCCATCACAATGTTCGTCTTCGCGTGGGCCCGTTAGGGCCGTTACGTAGCCGGTTAGCGGCAGGCCAACGGCGCTGCGACATAGCAGGCTGACAACAATATCCAGTTCTTCGAAGGTCGGAACAATGCGCTCCATACCCATCACGGCGATGTGTGTTTTCGGCAGGCTAGTGGCCAGACGGGCATTACCTTCGTTGGTAACCAGCGTTACCGTGCCAGATTCTGCGACGGCGAAGTTACAGCCGGTAATACCGATATCCGCTTCCAGGAAATCATGGCGGATATAGTCACGTACATAGCGGGTCAGCTCTTCCGGATCGTCAGATCCCTGATAGTCAATTTTCTCTTTGAAAACGTCGCGGATTTGCATCCGGTTCTTGTGCAGAGCCGGAACAACGATATGAGACGGTGGATCGCAGTCATCAACCTGAAGGATATACTCGCCCAGATCGGTCTCAACAACTTCGCACTCATTGCGCTCGATGATTTTGTTGAGGCCAATTTCTTCGGTCACCATGGATTTGGATTTGACGACTTTCTTGGCGTTTTTCTCCTGGACAATGTTTTCGACATATGCCGTGGCTTCTTCTGCCGTACGAGCAAAGAACACATGACCACCATTTTTCTGGACATTGTCACTAAGTTGCTGAAGGTAGTAATCCAGGTTTTCCAGAACGTGGTTGCGGATATCCATGCCCATCTCGCGCCACTCTTCCCAGTTTCCGAGCTTCTCGGCGGCAATCGCACGGTTGGTAAACATGCGCTCCTGGGCATTG
Organism: Photobacterium proteolyticum; assembly: GCF_001939735.1. Taxonomy (GTDB): domain Bacteria; phylum Pseudomonadota; class Gammaproteobacteria; order Enterobacterales; family Vibrionaceae; genus Photobacterium; species Photobacterium proteolyticum. The sequence goes on along the minus strand of NZ_MJIL01000087.1, from coordinate 90,199 downwards.
GCAACGGATTTGCGCATGAAATCGTCTTGCATTTGGACGTCAATACGGTCTTTAAATTTGATATTGCTGGTTTTCATTGACATAACAACGCCCTCTTAACGACTCATCAGCACATCGACAATGTGCAGTACTTTTACCGGACGCCCTTCGCGGGTCATACGTCCACCAATATTCATCAGGCAACTGATATCGGCGCCAATGAGGTACTCTGGCTGGACTTCACTAATGTGGTGGACCTTTTCTTTGACCATCTCACCGGAAATCTCTGACATCTTGACCGAGAAAGTGCCACCGAAACCACAGCAGGTTTCCTGATTCTTGATTGGCACCATTTCCAGGCCTTCGACATTGGCCAGCAGGCGAAGCGGTTCCTCACGCACACCCAGTTTGCGGATCAGGCTGCATGACGGGTGATAAACGGCACGGCCTTTCAGGCGGGCACCGACATTTTCGACACCTAGCTCGTTGACAATAAACTGAGTCAGTTCGAACAGGCGGTCGGCTACCTTCTGTGCGCGGGCAGCCCACTCTGGTTCGTCGGCAAGGTATTCCGGATAGCGTTTGATCGAGGCTGCACATGAACCTGCCGGTGTAACGATAGGGTGATCATTTTCTTCAAAGGCGGCAATCAGGTTTTTCATTGCCGGCTTGCTGCCTTCAATGTAGCCACTATTCAATGAAGGCTGGCCGCAGCATCCTTGTTTTTCAGGGAAGATGATTTCACAGCCAAGCTGTTCCAAAAGCACGACAGACTTTTTGGCAACCTCGGCTTTTACCGTGTCGCACAGGCAGGTGGCAAAAAAGTTTACCTTCATGATATTGCTCCAGTGACGGTTTACCCGTGTTTATATTGTGGTAGTTATTTTTTGTGTTCAGCGTGATATTTCACGCTGAACACAGATTGCGACTTAAGTTTGTCTGATTAGACAAAGGCACTTGCCAGACCGACAATCACCCCGTAAAGCACCATGGGCACAACGGTTCGCTTGATGATGTAGCCTTCTTTGTTGGCGATACCCAAAATGGTCGAAACAGCAATGATGTTGTTGATACAAACCATGTTACCCATCGAGGCACCGACGGATTGCAGGGCCAGAATCGTTGTTTCCGGTAGGGCAACATTCATGGCAATCGTCTGCTGGATGCCGCCAAAGGTCAGATTGGATACGGTGGCCGAGCCAGAGAAGAACGCACCCAGTGCACCCAGGTAAGACGCAACCCATTGCCAGTTGGCGCCCATCAGGTTGGAGAATGCCTGACCAGTTGTCATGATTGGCGACTTATCTCCGCCGATCATCATAAACTTCACCATGATCAGTGCGCCGACAAGGGCAATAAATGGCATTTTGATGCGGCTGGCTGTTTCGGTAAAAGCTTGTTTGACCGTGCTGCGCTGCATACCCAGTACTGGGATAGAAATGAGTACTACCAGCAGGAAAGGGATCAGTGCCGGTACGTATAACGTTTTGTATGCCCAGCTAGTTTCCGTACCTAGAATATTGCCCAGTTTAATGATTAGCGCCTGGCTGACACTCAAATCACTAAAGCCCAGGCTCAGGTTAAATAGTGGAGTGCTGTCTGTCAGCATCCCCTTGATACCCAGTTGCTGGATACGGGTGACAATTAGAATAAGGATCAGTAGCAGTGTCGGGCTCATAGCCTTCAGAATCGTTTTAAAAGGGATCTGCTCTGTCTTAATGTTTGAGGCCGACTCCGGTGTTTCAAGACCGATGTTGTAGCGTGCCAGCAGGATAGACAGCGTAAGGCCAATCGCACCGCCAATTAGTGATGGGAACTCGTAGTTCCATTGGGCAAAGAGTAAGTAAGGTACGGTACAAGAAAGTACGCTTAGCTGGATAAACAGCAGGTTGCGGCGAATTTCCTGCCAGCTGACAACAAACTTAAGCGCGATAACCGGAATAATGAAAGCAGCAATTGAATGAAGCAGGGCAGACAGGCGGCCGGTTTCCATCAATGCTTCTTCATTGAGCCCCAGGCTGCTAAAGCCGAACCAGGTTGGTGTGCCGACCGCGCCGAAAGAGACAGGAACCGAGTTCATGACCAGTGCCAGCATGGCGACTTTGAGTGGGTTGAAACCCAGACCGACCAAAATAGGTGCGGCAATAGCGGCTGGCGTACCGAACCCTGATGCCCCTTCAATCATGAAGGCAAAGGCCCAGCCAATGATCATCAGCTGCGCTGTCTGGTTACGGCTGATCCCTTCTAGCCACTGGCGGATAACATCTTCGGCACCAGAAAGGGCAATAACACGGTTAAGAAGAATAGCGCCTGCAATAATTGAAATTGGGGTGATTGCGGACAAAGAGCCGGCAATAATATTGGCAGAGATCAGGGTGATATCAGTGCCAAAGTAAAAGAGTTGTAGCAGGCCAATAATAAGCGCGGTAACAGGCAGCGCGATGTGCGAAGGTAGGGCATCTTTTTTGGTCATCATCCAAATAAGAAGCAAGATCGGTACAACGGATATTGCAAGGTTTATCATTCTATATCCCACTCTATTAGTCGGTGTTCAGATTGTGTTTGTGAAGTTATTTTTCTAATTATTAATTGTCGGTAGAGACACTCTTGTCCGGCAATCTTGTGGGGGGAGTATTCTAGGCGCGAAAATCAATCTGGCTATCTGTTTTTGTTTTGTTATATGTATGATAAATGGATTGTTTGTGATTCTGCTCCGAATGTTAAAATTGGCATCGAGCTAATTTATTTTATTATCAATGCTTTGTATTCAATGCTTAAAGTGTGGGATTCTTATTGGATTAGATTTGGAAACAATCATTTTGCTATTGTTTGCCAATCAAAAAGCAGAATATTTAACGAAATTTTCAGAATGTTTACACGGATAAGAATGGTTATCATTATGAAAGGCCTGATATGTTGTAATTTAACTACAAATACTGATATTTCCTGCTATTTATAGACATCTTTTCCTACATTTAAGAAAGCAGGTAAGTTGTTGCTGCATCGTTAGGTTGGAACTATGTCCAAAACACATTTCACGGTTTATTACGATGGATCCTGCGCAAGTTGCGTCGAGGATCGTGCGCGTTATGAAATCTGGCTCGGCAAACACATTGACCAGGTCAGCTGGTTTGATATAACCGATCAGGAAGCCTATTTAGTGGAGCGTGGTATTGATCCCGCCTGTGCCTTGAGGGAGTTGCATGTCGAGGATGCCGAAGGGGTGCTCTATCGAGAACTTGATGCTTATATCCTACTACTGCAGCAGATTTGGTGGCTGAGGCCATTGGCCTGGATAATCACATTTCCTTTTATCCGGCGAAGATTGTCGCAATGGTATCGTCGTCAGGTCGATAGCCGGCTGGCTCGTGATGGCCGGGGATAGGGCTTTAGTCGCTTTGGTTGTGTGTCTTGGTGATAGATGCAACTTACTCTGTTGCTTGCAGGAACTGAGGATCTCAATCTTGTCATTGTGAATAGGCACGTCCGTGACAGAGATTGAGACATAACAGCAAGAAATCCTCTATCTCGTGTTATTCTTTTTTTAGTTGTTCATCAATAATATTGTGTAGAAAAGACAGCGCAGCCCGGTGGTCTCTTCTACTCATAAACCATTGCTTCTGGTTTGTTTCCAGGGGCAATATTTCCAGCCAGCGCTGGCATACCCAGGTCATGTCCTCGTAGTCTGGAATGGGGTAGTTGGTGGCATGTTCCGGATATTCTTCAAACAAGGCCCGGAGACTGTTTGCTATATCCCGGTCGGCAAACTTCATTAACGTGGGAGACCAGTTCTTCATCAGGGTGATATCACCGAACCTGAGTCCATCATCCTCCTGCCAGTGTTCATTGATCACAAACTTTTCGACACCTTTGACGGTGACGCCCAATAAGCCGTCGGGAAGGCGTTCAAAGTCGGTAATAATAGCTCGGGTGCCGAAATGACAAAGCGTTTCACTGTCTTTCATGCACAGGCCGAAGCCTTCTCCGGACGCCATTGCAAGTTTTACCAGGCGCGTGTATCTGGGTTCAAAGATCCTGAGTTTGCTGATACCGCCCGGTAACAAATACAGCTGTAACGGAAAAAGGGGTAACTGCATAATTCATAGCCTTACTGACGTTATTTAATGGATGTAACGCTAGTGAAAAGTATAAGCAGACAATTTTAGGAAATTGTCTGCTTTTCGATACTACTGCAGAGTTCGTAACATTGCGGAAGTAAGGCGGCTAAGTTCCTGTGGTTTAATGATAAATGGAGGCATTATGTAGACAAGTGTGCCAAAAGGGCGAATCCAGACACCGTTGTCTACAAAATCCTTCTGTATTTTTGCCATATCAACAGGCTCAAAGAGCTCAACTACCCCGATTGCACCCAGCCAGCGTACGTCTTTCACCTTCTTTAGCTTAGCAATTTCCGGCAGTTCACGAGCAAGCTGTTTTTCTATGTTGGTGACTTGTTGCTGCCACTGACCCTGGAGCAGCAGTTCAAGGCTGGCATTGGCAACGGCACAGGCCAGCGGGTTGCCCATAAATGTCGGACCGTGCATGAAGCAGCCGGCTTCCCCGCCACAGACTGTGTCAGCGACATGCTTGGTGGTGAGGGTGGCGGAAAGTGTCATGTAGCCGCCAGTTAGTGCTTTGCCGACACACATAATGTCCGGGCTGATCCCGGCGTGCTCGCAGGCGAACAGCTTGCCAGTTCGGCCAAAGCCGGTGGCAATCTCGTCGGCGATAAGCAGGATGCCAGATTGGTCACATAACTCGCGAACGCGTTTCAGAAACGTCGGATGGTAGATTCGCATACCACCGGCGCCCTGAACAATCGGTTCGATGATCACGGCTGCAATTTCATTCTGGTTGGCTTCGAGCTTGTTTTTGAAGTCCTGGATATCCTCTTCGTTCCATTCTGCATCAAATCGACACTGGGGAGACTGGGCGAAAATATGCTCCGGCAGGAACCCTTTATACAGGCTGTGCATGGAATTGTCGGGATCTGTTACAGACATGGCGGCGAAGGTATCACCGTGGTAGCCATGCTTGACGGTCAGAAATTTAGGACGGCGTTCTCCCTTGGCGTGCCAGTATTGCAGAGCCATTTTCAATGAGACTTCTACAGCAACGGAGCCGGAATCGGCCAGGAATACGTGCTGTAGGGGGGCCGGAGTCATATCGACCAGCTTCTTGCAGAGGTCGACGGCAGGCTGGTGGGTGATCCCGCCAAACATGACGTGGGACATTTTATCAATCTGTGCCTTGGCGGCCTGATTGAGTGCCGGGTGATTATAGCCGTGAATCGTTGACCACCATGAAGACATACCGTCAATGACTTTCCTGCCGTTTTCTAGCTGAAGGTAGACGCCGTCGGCACTCTCAACCGGATAGCAGGGGAGCGGGTTGAGTGTCGAGGTATAGGGGTGCCAGACGTGCTGCTGGTCAAATTCTAGATCAATTGGGTTGATTAAATTTTGCACAGATGTAAACCTTTGCCCTTGTTGGTGGTTGACAGTTTACTAGCTCGAAGTAGACTAGCCAAGTATTGATACCCGTTTGGATCGATATTTAATGTCTTGATTCAAATGAAAACAGAATGAATAAAGTCGCTGTTTAGCCTGGCCCTACTTGTTTTCCAGTTGCCAAACAGCCACTGACTAAAGAGGTTATTACACGTGGAAGTACGTCACGACTGGAGCGTCAAGGAAGTTCAAGCCTTATTTGACAAGCCCTTTATGGACTTGGTGTTTGAAGCTCAGCAGGTTCACCGCCAGCATCATGAGCCGAATAAGGTACAGGTTAGTACTTTGCTTTCAATCAAGACCGGCGCTTGTCCGGAAGACTGTAAGTACTGTCCGCAGAGTGCCCATTACCGTACCGACGTAGAGCGCGAGCGCCTGCTGGAAGTCGAACGTGTGCTGGATGCGGCCAATAAGGCCAAGTCATCTGGTGCGACGCGATTCTGTATGGGGGCGGCGTGGAAAAACCCGAAAGAACGCGATATGCCATATTTGCTTGATATGGTCCGTGGCGTTAAGGACATGGGGCTGGAAACCTGTATGACCCTGGGCATGATCACGAGTGATCAGGCCAATGAGCTGGCTGATGCCGGCCTTGACTACTACAACCACAACCTCGATACATCGCCGGAATATTACGGCAATATTATCACTACCCGTACCTACCAGGATCGCCTGGATACCCTGGGTCATGTTCGTGACGCTGGAATGAAAATCTGTTCGGGCGGCATTATCGGTATGGGCGAAAGTTCGCGTGACCGAGCAAGCCTGCTGGTGGAGCTGGCCAATCTGCCGGTTCACCCGGAAAGTGTGCCGATCAATATGCTGGTTAAGGTGAAAGGCACGCCACTGGAGTCGGTAGAGGATGTCGACCCGTTCGATTTCGTCCGGATTATCGCCGTGGCGCGCATCATCATGCCTAAGTCGGCAGTCCGTCTGTCTGCTGGTCGTGAAGATATGAACGAGCAGATGCAGGCGCTTTGCTTTATGGCGGGTGCCAATTCGGTTTTCTACGGCTGTAAATTGCTGACGACACCGAACCCGGGTGAAGACAAAGATATGCAGCTGTTTGCCAAGCTCGGTATCAACCGTCAGGAGCAGGCGGCAAAACCTGATGAGATACAAGAACAAGAGCTTTTAGGTCAGGTCGCTCAGCGAGTCGCAGCCCGTCCGTCAAAAGACGATTTGTTCTACGATGCCTCGCTTTAAACACCGTATTACACAGGCCCTGAGTGACCGTAAGACTCAGGGGTTGTATCGCCAACGTACCCGCCTTGATCGTCACCAGCAGATGATTGACTGTCAGGGTGAGTCGCTTGTTAACTTCTCCAGCAATGATTACCTAGGTTTGGCGCAGGAGCCAGCACTGATTGCAGCCTGGCAGCAAGGGTTAAGCCTGTATGGTACCGGGAGCGGGGCCTCGCCATTGGTGACCGGCTTTCACTCTGCCCACCATGAGCTGGAAACGCAACTGGCCGACTGGCTAGGCTATGATAGGGCATTGCTTTTCAACAGCGGTTTCAGTGCCAATCAGGCACTGTTGTTTACTATGCTGGAAAAGGAAGATGTGCTGATTCAGGACAAATTGAATCATGCCTCGCTGATGGAGGCAGGCATGTTGTCACCGGCAACCATGCGACGCTTCGCCCATAACAACATGACAGCCCTTGAACGTATTCTCTTGCGCAGTGACCAGCAGTCCCCCGAATCGGCCCGTATGGTGGTAACGGAAGGGGTCTTCAGTATGGATGGTGATTTGTCGCCACTGGCGGATATCAAACGGCTGTGCGTCAATCATCACAGCTGGCTGGTGGTTGATGATGCGCATGGGTGTGGTGTTTTGGGCGAACAAGGCAGCGGAAGTTGTGATCACGCCGGGGTCAAGGCCGATGTACTGATTGTCACCTTTGGCAAGGCGTTTGGCCTGCAGGGGGCCGCGGTGTTATGCGATGAGGAAACGGCGGAATATCTGGTCCAGTTTGCTCGTCACTTTATTTATTCGACGGCAATGCCGCCGGCACAGGCGTTTGCCCTAAGCAAGGCATGCTCTTTGATCCGAGCGGATCAATGGCGTCGGGACAAGCTGCAAGATTTGGGCGACCGCCTTGCTGAACGGATTGCACCGGATATTGATTTTGTTGCGACCCAAACTCCGATCAAGCCATTGATCATTGGCGACAGTGATAAAACAATGGCGGCCTCCCAGGCACTTAAAGATCGGGGGATCTGGGTGAGTGCTATCCGTCCGCCTACGGTTCCGGCCAACAGCGCGCGTCTACGTATTACATTGACCGCGGCGCACAGCCGAGCAGATATCGACAAGCTTGCAACAGCTATTAATGAGGTGATTCATGACTAACGGAATGAATGCAGTCACTCATGGTCAGCATGAGATCCAACCGCAGGATAAAAAAGCGATAGCCGAGGCTTTTGGCCGGGCGGCCAAGCACTATGATAAAGCGGCGGCCTTCCAGCGCCAGGTCGGTCACCTTTTATTGGACAAGCTTCCGGCTGTCAGTCAGGTCGGCAGCCGTGCGCTTGATCTTGGTTGTGGAACGGGTTACTTCAGCGATCAATTGTTGCAACGTGGTTATCGGGTTAGTGCTGCGGATTTATCGGTTCAGATGTTGGCTCATGCTAAGAAGCGGTGTGGCGATATGGTTACATATATCGAGGCCGATGCCGAGAATCTGCCGCTCGAGGAAAATCAGTTCGACATTGCCTTTAGCAGCCTGGCTCTGCAGTGGTGTGACGATCTGTCGGTACCGCTTGCAGAATTGAAGCGAGTGGTGAAACCCGGCGGTTTGATCCTGTTCTCGACACTGGCTGACGGTTCGTTGTATGAGCTTGCTAAATCGTGGCAGCAAGTTGATCAGTATCAACATGTAAATGAGTTTCTTTCGCCAAAAGCGATAAAACTTGCGCTGGCGCAAGCGGGCTGTTCGAGCGATGGCCTAGAATTTACGCCTATCACGATGCAATACAATACGGCAGTTGAACTCATGAAAGACCTGAAAGGGATAGGGGCTACACATCTGCAGCAGGAGCGCAAGGCAGGCTTGGCCGGTCGTAAAACGATTCAGGCGTTAGAGAACGCTTATGCTGAGTTCCGAGATGAGAATGGCCAACTGCCGGCAACATACCAAGTCTGTTTTGGAGTAATTATTAATGACTAACGCTTTCTTTGTAGCAGGAACAGATACCGAAGTCGGTAAAACTGTTGCCTCTCGCGCAATTTTACACGCAGCTGGCAGCGCGAACATTAAGATGGCGGGTTATAAGCCTGTTGCGTCTGGCAGTGCGCCGACCGATGAGGGGATGCGTAACTCAGACGCATTGTATATTCAGGATGCTTCCGTAGTCGATCTTGCCTATGACGAAGTGAACCCGTATGCGTTTGAAGCGGCAGTGTCACCGCATCTGGCAGCCGAGCAGGAAGACAGAGTGATTAACTTTGATATCTTGTCTCAGGGGCTGGAGCATCTTAAATCGAAATCTGAAGTGGTACTGGTAGAAGGCGCTGGCGGTTGGCGTGTACCGGTTTCGCGTACCGATTTTCTTTCGAGCTGGGTGAAGCAAGAGAAATTGCCGGTTGTACTGGTTGTTGGTGTTAAACTGGGTTGTTTAAGCCATGCCATTCTGACTGCTGAAGCGATTAAGAATGACGGCCTGGAGCTGGTTGGCTGGGTAGCAAACCGCATAAATCCGGGTACTGAAAACTATTCGGAGATTATCCGGATGTTGGAAGAGAACCTGCCGGGGAATAAGCTGGGTGAGATCCCGTATATGCCTGGTATCAAGAAGCGTGACTTGTCAAAGTACATTGACCTTTCTCCTCTGGGACTGTAGCGAGTAATCACCAGCGCGCAGACTCCGCGTTGAGTTGTTCGATAAACAAAACCCTGCACTCTGGCAGGGTTTTTTTGTTGGCTGGTTTAGTCACCTATGATGAGATGCTACTTGTTCTGTCTGAATAGCTCAGGTATGCAATACCATGCTGCAGCGAACACGATCAGGCTGTAGGCAAGCAGCTCCACCCCTTCTTCTGCCAGGTTTTTTACCGAACGCAGGTAGTTCTCTTGCATGGCGCCCTGCCATAAGTCTCCCATGCCGTATATGCGGGCAAAAACGAACAAGGTCGCAATACCGGCTAACATCAAACCATAGCTTTTATGCCTGATGTAGTTGGTTAGTGGTTTTATTGATGTTTCCTTATGGGATAGGGCATAGCTGATAGCAACTGTTGCCAGTATCCATGCAGGGTATTTCCAGAAGCCGTGCTGAATTTGGTCAAACAGGCTATCAAGTTCCCGGATCAAAATGATAGAGAAAAATGCACTGACCAGCAGGGCAAAGCCTCGCTGCTCACGCTGTTTGACAGCAACTGCAGCAAAAAGGCTGGCTGTAATTAGAAGGTAGCCTTCCTGCAGGTATTCGATTAATGAGTTTTCACCGATATTGCCGTTGTACCTAATAACCTCAAAGTGGATAGCAAGGGCTGAAGCCGCAAGAAGTAGGGCCACTCCAAAGAAGTACGCAGTTGATATAATCAATGGGTGTAATGGTTGCGCCTTGGCATGGGCGCTTTCTGTTTTGATTAGAGTCGATTGCATAATAGAACCTTACCCGCCGTAGTCTGGTTAATCGCGATAAGCGAAACCCGAGGTTACAGGCAGATTTATCATTAATTGTGTTTGGTGTGATTATGCGTTGGACACGCTGAATGCAGGCTGTATTTGGTGACGAGAGTCACATTTTTTGCGTGTTAGAGATATTATGCATTTTAGAAACAAAAACCTCCTTGGAAAGAGGAGGTCTTAGGAAGTTATTTAACGCTTAGGTTAGCTTTCGCCAGTCAGTCCGATGAGTGCTTCTTGGGTATCAGAAAGCTTTTTGCTAGCAGTTGGCTCAATACCAAGTTCTTTGTGGGCTTCGTCTGCTGACATACCTAGATGACAGCGTAGGATATCAATAGCAACCTGGTAGTTTTCGTGATCAGCCATCATTCCTCCTTGAAAATTCGACGACGGTATACTGCATCGTTGATGCTATACCTTCGACAATAGTGGAATGCTCTCATACTTTCAATAAGACTAAAGTCTAAAGCTGCCATTTATGACTAACATCACCGATTGTCGAGCATGTTATCAGCGGAGTCCGGATTCTTGGATAGCGTACGATGATAGGGTACAGTTATGGCTTGATATCAATATATAACAGTGACGTATCCTCGGAACAATACTAACGAAACGTAACAATTTACCCCTTTTACTTGTAATTAGATTGATCGACCATACTATAAATAACAAATCGAATTGGTGGCACTGTATGCAGTTTGTTTATGGTAAACCATCGTTTGTACAGAACTAGAAAGCTTGATTGCTAATTGGAGAATATTAAAAATATGAAGCGAATTGCATTGTTCTTGGCAACTAACCTTGCTGTGATGCTGGTCTTCAGTGTTGTCTTGAACCTTATCTATGCTTTTACCAGTTTACAGCCCGGTAGCTTGAACGGCCTGTTGGTAATGGCGGCATTGTTTGGTTTTGGTGGCTCGCTAATCTCGCTGTTTATGTCAAAGTCGATGGCATTGCGCTCTGTTGGCGGAATGGTGATTGAGCATCCGCGAAATGAAACCGAGCATTGGCTAATGGAAACCGTATCGCGCCAGGCTCAGCAGTCTGGTATAGGCATGCCGACTGTTGCCATTTATGACTCAGCAGATATTAACGCGTTTGCGACGGGAGCCAAGCGAGATGATTCACTGGTTGCGGTATCGACTGGTTTGCTTCACAGCATGACCCGTGACGAGGCTGAAGCTGTATTGGCGCACGAAGTCAGCCATATTTCTAATGGTGATATGGTCACTATGACGCTGATGCAGGGTGTCGTGAACACCTTTGTCATCTTTGTTTCCCGTTTGGTTGCCGGTGCTGTAAGCGGATTTAATAATGGCGACGAAGAGGGTGAGGGCGAAGGCGGTAGCTTCATGATGTACTTCGTTGTTTCAACAATCATGGAAATCCTGTTTGGCTTCCTGGCGAGTATTCTGACGATGTGGTACAGCCGTCATCGTGAGTTTAAAGCTGATGCGGGCTCGGCGCACCTTGTCGGACGTGAGAAGATGATTGCAGCACTTGAGCGCTTGAAGGTAAGCCACGAATCTCAGCTAGAAGGCTCAATGATGGCTTTCGGTATTAATGGCAAGAAGTCATTGTCTGAGCTGTTCATGACACACCCGCCGCTAGACAAGCGTATTGATGCGCTTCGCCGCGGTGAGCACCTGTAAACAGATCTGTAGTATTAGTGAAAAATCCCCTTAGCCAATGGCAAGGGGATTTTTTTATCTCTTCGCGATGAAAATGAAACTGGCACCTTCATTCTCACCGAAGAAAGCTTTGTCGCTGGCTGTTACAGTTTCGGGTTGTTAGCGGAACATCTGTGCTAGTTCGGTATCTGATAACACAGGTTTTAGTTGGGAGTAATGGGCTTTTAGCGGATATTGTCCCAAACGATCCTTATCAGGATCCCACTCGCTGACAAACATGGCGGTATCGAATTTCAGGGTTGGATACCGCTTGTAATCGGTGATTTTCCTAAAGCCAAGGCGCTCGTAGAATCGCTTGTGATTTTTTCTCGCGGCACAGATAACCAGTGTTTTGCCAGAGAGTTCGGTCAGATGCATTGGGTTGGCGAACAGCGCAAGCGGCACAGTCGCTGAAAAGTCGGTGATTTCAGGCAAGACAGTGAGCCTGTTTAGCTCCATAAGCGTGTCATACTTATTTTCTAATTCGGTAAAGACTTCGGGAAACAGTCTTTTGACCGGAATATCAAGCCAGCCGGGCTGCTGCTTAATCACCGATACTCGCAAGGAGGCAATTGATCGCTGATTGCATTTCAGAACAAAAGTATGGTTGTTCGGCATGCTGTCAAATTCGTCCTCTAGTCTTTGCTGAGTGTTGGCTTCTATATAGCCTTGTTGTAAATAGGCTTGGTATCGAATGGCATACGCATCATTGAGGAGTTCCGGGTTGGAACAGTAATGGTTGTTGAGTGAGTCTAGATCCATATTGGTGCTTCTTTCCTTGAGTGCAGTGTAGTCCTTGTTTACCTGTTGACGGTTAAATCGCATTTATGACAACAGTTATTGTATACAGAAGAAACTGTAAACGTTGCGAGGCAGTTACCATATGCAGGCTGTTGTTTACTGCTGTTGATTTGAGTGATGTGTGAACAGGAGCGTGAGACTATTGAACATGGGGTGATAGACGCAAGGTGGCGCAGGCAGCGAACAGCCTGGTGACTGTTCGCTGGTGCTTATGATGGAGGTTATGCGGTTGCGGGGTGACGAGCGATCGGTCTGTCGTCAACTGGCAGATGAATAAGGGCTGCAAGGAATGCCATGACGACCGTTGTCCACCAGATGGGCTCGTAAGAGCCATAATAGTCATAAATACGGCCACCAAACCAGGCACCGAGAAAGCTGCCAAGCTGATGGGTAAAAAACACCAACCCGTACAAAGTTGACAGGTAACGTGCGCCGAAGATCTGTCTGACCAGCCCTGAAGTCAGCGGTACGGTTCCAAGCCAGCAAAAACCGATAGCACTCCCGAAGAATGCCGCAGTTTCTACGGTAACAGGGAAGATAACAAATGCAGCGATGACTACAGTACGGAGCAGGTAAAGCGCAGTCATGACGTAACGCTTGTTAAACTTGTCGCCGACAACTCCCCAGAAGTAGGTACCGAAAATGTTGAAGATCCCGACATTTGCCAGTGCCATTGCAGCGGTTGTACCGGGTAACCCTTTGTCAGCCAGATAGCTAGGCAGGTGGGTAGCAATAAACATGACATGAAAACCACAGACGAAAAAGCCCATGTGGATCAGCCAATAGCTACGGTTACTAAAAGCTTCTTTTAGCGCATCACTCAACGTCTGGTCTGCTGCAGTGTATTCAGGTTGATCTTTTGATGTCTGGCTATTGCAGCGAATGAAGCATGAGAATGCCAGCATCAGGCAGCAAAGCATGGCAAAGATTTGTAGTGTGTTTTGCCAGTTAAGCTCGCTAAGCAGCAGCTGCGCGCCGGGGATCATTGCAAACATGCCGAAAGATCCTGCTGCTGTCGTCAGACCAAAAGCCTTGGCCGTGTGCTCTGCGGGTACGACACGGGCAACCGCTCCTAATACGATGACGTAGCTGGTGGCGCTTAATCCCAGGCCAACTAATGCGCCCAATGACAAATACAGCCAGCTTGGCTCGATAGCGATGGATGTCAGATAGAGACCAAGGCCATAGGAAACCGATCCGGCCCAAATAACTTTCTGCGCGCCCCAGCGATCCGAGGCCATGCCAACAAATGGCTGAAAAACGCCAAACAACAGGTTCTGCAGAGCGATAGCCAGGCTAAAGAACTCACGGCCGGTATCGAAGTAGTTAGAGATAGGCATCATAAAAATACCGAAAGATTGCCTGATCCCTAGGCTGATAATTAAGGTTCCAATTCCCATCCATACTAGGAGTGGAAAGCGAAAAATACTCATGGTTTAAAGACCTGAAAAGTTAGGCTCAATTTGACTTTGCTGGTGGCAGCCGCCACTCATGGCTTGTTGTGCCAGAGAGTCCAGTAAAGGTTGGCAATGGTGTACGCCCAAAAGGGCAATGATTAATAGCACAGCCATGCGCAGAAGCTGTGCAATAAGAGACTGGGAAAACATCAGTGCCTCGAGCCAAAAAAAGAGGCGGCATAGTAGGGGAGACTTGCTTGTGTTACAAATGACTATTCGTCACGAAATCCATGCATATTATGCATATTGAAAGCGAGAAACTGCATGCGTTGTGATGGGTATATGCCATTGTATCTATTGCTATAAGGATGTTGTTAGCGGACAGGGTGTGAATAAATATCCGCAAGTTCTGCGGATAAGTGATTAAGGCTTAGGTGAAATCAGGTATAAGTTGCCAGAATCAGTAGTGAAGTAAATCCAACCCTCGGGGCTTTGGAGCAAGGCCCGAATTCGCTCTTTCAGTGGCGACAGCAAACGTTCTTCCGAGAGAACATCGCCGTTCTTGCCTAAAGAAATGCGGTTGATATGTTCAAGTTTTAGCGCGCCGGCAAATAGATCTCCCCGCCATCCGGGAAAGGCTTCGCCTGTATAGTGCAGTAAGCTGCCTGGGGCAATAGAGGGTATGTAGACTTTACGTGGTGAGACGATGCCTTCTTTCTCCGTTGCTTCACCCACTGACAGAGGCCCCCAATATTCTTTGCCATGGGAAGTAACAGGCCAGCCGTAGTTACTGCCTTTTTCGATCAGATTGATTTCATCACCGCCACGCGGCCCATGCTCTATTGCCCACAGTCGAGTATTGCCGCGATCATAGGCAAGGCCTTGCGGATTACGATGGCCATAGCTCCAGATCTCGGGAAGCGCGTTTGGCTGGGAGACAAACGGGTTGTCGGTTGGAACAGTCCCGTCCATGTTGAGGCGGAGAATGCTTCCGGCATGGGTGGTGAGATCCTGCCCGTTAGGGCGCTCACCACGATCACCGACGGAGAAGAACAGGTGCCCTTGCTGATCAAAGGCGATCCGGCTGCCAAAGTGTCTATAGCTGGTTGTGGCGGAGTCAGCAACAAGCAGTTCTTGCCACTGGATCAGCGTATCTTGTTTGAGCTTACCGCGAGCCAGAACGGTGACAGCTTGATCACCAAGCATTTTGCTATAGGTAAAGTACAGCCAGTCATTAGACTGTTGATAGCCCGGCTCGGCCACAACATCAAGCAGACCTCCTTGTCCTGCAGCTGCAACATCTGGTAAGCCCTTAACCTGAATTCGATTGTTTCCGGCAGTATCAAGGATGACAGCTTCCCCATGGCGTTGGGTGATCAGCAGTTGATTTGGGCTAATGAAAGCCATTCCCCAGGGAACAGACAAGTTTTGGGCCACAAGAGAGACTTGATAGTCCATGTTGTTGCTTGAGCCTGTTATTACCACTGTGGCTCTAGCGATACCGGTAAGAATGAGTGCACCAGAAATGGATAGTAAAACAAGAGAAAGGGTGCGAATAACAGACGTCATCATGAGCTAAAGTTCTTGGTTAGTAAGGCTTAATCTGTAATTTAGACCAAGCCTTCCTTATTTGCTGTGGTTTTTATTGAAACTGCATTATTGGGTATGGTCGGCAATGATCTGCGCGAGTTTCTTCAGACCAGATTCCCACTGGTTGTTATCATCAAAATTAGCGAAGCTCAGGCGGATACAGTGGTTATGCTGGCTTTGGGTACTGAACATTTTGCCGGGTAGAATGCTGATGTTTTGTCGAAGTGCTTCTTGGTAGATGTCGGTGCAGTCTGCGTGTTCAGGCAAGGTGAGCCAGCAAAGGAAACCGCCTTCAGGCTGGGAGAGGTGGTACTGGCCTTGCAGCCATGGGAAGCGATCGAGCTCTGTTGTGAAGAGCTTAAAAAACTGGCGTTGCCTCCTGGCGTAATTTTTTCGAATTTTGCTGAGGTGCTGACGGTATTTACCTGTTGTCAGAAACTGACCGACGGCAGACTGCACTAAGTTCAAACTGCCCATATTGTCAGTCATCAGGCGTTTCTCTATCTGATCCTGATATTTTCCGGCAATGACCCAGCCGATACGCAGGCGGGAATCCAAAGTTTTTGACAGTGAACTGCAGTAGATCACCCGATTTTCCTTATCCAGTGTCTTGAGCGGCAACAGCCTGCGATCATAGGCCAATCCGCCGAACACATCATCTTCTATGATTGGGATCTCTTTGGTGATATCTAAAAACGTCAGTCTATCGGGCTCGGACATGACATAGCCGGCCGGGTTGTTGAAGCTGGGATTGATGATAATTGCCGAGACAGGCCAGCGTTCAAGGGCTTGTTTTAAGGCGTTTAAATCCATTCCGCTCGTAACACTGGCTGGGATTTCGACCACTTTTAAGCCCAGCGACTCAAGCAGGAGCAGGTTGCCAAAGTAACTTGGGGATTCAACAAGCACAATGTCGCCGGGCAGGGTGACGGCCTGCAGGCTGAGGCTGATGGCTTGCTGAGCACCATGGGTGATCAGAATATCGTTCGCCGAGGTTGTTACGCCAAGTTCCTGATTGATAGAGACGAGCTGGCGAAGTAGTACCCCATTACCTGGTGGAAGTTGGTAGTGGCTGGGAATATTGGTTTGATAGCGGCTATGGCGGCCGATTTCGGCATAGAGGGAACGGATGGCCGGAAAGCGAGTATCGGGGTGTGCGGAGCCTGCCGGTAATACCTGATGAGACAATGACAGGCTCATGATCTCTTTGCTCAGAGACATCAAATCGACATAGCCGGGTTCACTGACGGTTGCCGTGGCCGGACTTTTTAGCTGGGTGACCACGTACCCCGAACGAGGATGGGCTTCTATTCGTTGACTGGCTTCTAGCTGTTGGTAGGCACGAATAACGGTATTTTTGCTGATTGCCAACTGGGTACTCAAGTCTCGGATTGAGGGTAATTTGTCACCGGGTTGATAGCTTTGTTTGTCAATCCGCTCAGTGATGAGATCAACAACTTGCTGATATTTTTTCGACACCATATCTCCTCGGTTGGCAATCTGTATCCTAAAAAGTAGATAAATCTGTCTCTATTAACTTTTCTGTACCTGATTAAAGTAATGTCTAACAAATAAAAAGGAAAGGAAATAGTGATGGCTGTTCGCATGATACCGTTTATTTTTGTCATTCTCTGGAGCTCAGGCTTTATCGGTGCGCGGTTTGGACTCCCGTATGCAGAACCGGCCACGTTTCTGCTGATCCGCATGGTAGCCAATATCATCCTTTTCATATTGCTGATGTTTGTACTTCGTGCCCACTTGCCACGTGGGAAGGCGCTATTCCACTCAATGATGTCGGGTTTATTAATTCATGGGTTTTATCTTGGTGGTACCTATGAGGCGATTTCGCTTGGGATGCCTGCCGGGCTTTGCTCGTTGTTAGTCGGGCTTCAGCCAATACTAACCGCGGTGATTATAGTGATGGCATGGAATGAGAAGATGCGCCTGTCACAATGGATCGGTTTGTTTATTGGTTTTATCGGGATTGGACTGGTGCTGCAAGGAAATATGGAGTGGCAACAGGAAGGGAGTCGAAAGGCAGCCTATATATTTACCGCATTTGCGTTGCTGGGGATCACCTTGGGTACCCTCTATCAGAAGAAGTTCTGTCAGGGTGTGGACATGGTTGGGGGGGCTGTATGGCAATATACGGCAGCAGCACTTGTGTTTCTTCCCGTTGCTTTGACCACCGAAACGATGGTGGTGAACTGGACCCCAGAGTTTATCTTTGCCTTGGTGTGGGCGGTTGTGGTGCTGTCAGGTATTGCGATCTTCCTGCTTCTTTATATGGTTGAAAACGGGGAAGCGTCAAAAGTGGCTTCTACCTTTTATCTGGTGCCTCCGATGACGGCTTTTCAAGCCTGGCTGGTTTTTGACGAATCGTTTGATGGCTATGGTGTGATCGGTTTCCTGCTAGCCGCAATGGCTGTTTATTTGGTTACGCGTAAGCCTAGACTTCCTTATAAAACTGGTCGAGTGGCTGTGAGTGATTAATTGAGACGTTCAGAGTCGAAACTCTGGCTTATTTCGGCACGGCGAGAGCGTTTGTCATAAATGCAGATCATGGATGAGTCTGGTGCGCGCAAACCTGAATTTCGGCGTAGCTTCCCTTTGGCAAACGCAATGCCATATGATTTTGCGCCATAGGGATCGACATGTAGTCGATAGCGGGAAAACTCGCGATCAAACAAAATACTGCATTCTTGCTTGATCGCATCTTCAAACGCTTGTAGTTCTTCGGCTGCCGAAGCAGATGCCACACTGTCTGATAAAGCGGTTATCAGTACCGAGATAGTTAACCCGAATTTCACTTAGGCTCCCTTCCTAACTTTTTATTCGTCATTTTTAGTATCACACGGTTTTCTTAGGCTGCAAGGTCTGTTTCCTCAGAGCTTTGAAAAAGCTACAAACTGGCGGTTTTGGTTGATAACTAAGCAGTCGGTACCTAGGGGTATTTACACCTACAAAGTGGGTGTGTATTATTCGCCGCACTTACGGAGAGATGGCTGAGTGGTTGAAAGCACCGGTCTTGAAAACCGGCATACGTTTGTAGCGTATCTAGGGTTCAAATCCCTATCTCTCCGCCATATTAGAAAGCTCAGCTGCAATGCTGGGCTTTTGTCGTTTCAGAAGCCGTTCGTAGGCTGGGATTTGAAAATCCCCCTATACCCAGAACGCTCCACCACATTAAAGAAAACCGCTGATAATTCAGCGGTTTTTTTTCGCCTAAATATTGTGATTAGAGATAGGGTGCCGAAGGTGCGAAAAGGCAATAGCCCGAAGGGCGCGAGCTTGCGAGCAAGTAAATCCCTATCTCTCCGCCACATTAGAAAGCCCAGCAGAAATGGGCTTTTGTCGTTTTTGGGCCTTCATCTTGACACATTTTCTGTAGACAGATTTTCATTCAGTGATCTT
The DNA here is from genome assembly GCF_001939735.1 of Photobacterium proteolyticum. Taxonomy (GTDB): domain Bacteria; phylum Pseudomonadota; class Gammaproteobacteria; order Enterobacterales; family Vibrionaceae; genus Photobacterium; species Photobacterium proteolyticum. The sequence goes on along the minus strand of NZ_MJIL01000087.1, from coordinate 71,204 downwards.
CGTCTTTCTATGCCTTGTCGAGATTTTCACTTACTGAGATAGAACTCATAAAAAGAATATTCTCTTGAGAATAATTAATACTTTGGGGGTATTATGCGCAACAAGTGCATATACCAATGTGGAGTATTACGGTTGTGAAAATTTGTGGCGCTTTATCCTGTAAATCGAAAAAAGTGGCATTGTCTGCTCTATTTTCGGCTGTGGTTTCGTTATCCGCTTCGACAGCAGTGGCAGCTTCTTCCGGGAAGGATATGTCGATTTGGTTTGATGTCGGCGGTCCGGTAGGAGGGCCATACGCAACGGTTGTTCAAAACGGCGCGACACAGGCGGCAGGTGATCTGGGGGTCGATCTGCGTGTAATGTACTCAGACTGGCAGCCACAAAAGATGATCGAGAACTTCAAGCTGGCTTTGGCGGCTAAACCGACGGGTATTGTGGTGATGGGGCACCCGGGTGATAGTGCCTACGAGGGTTTGGTTGACGAAGCGTTTAGCAAAGGGGTGCAGGTAACATCTGTTGACACAGCGCTTCCTGGCACGATGTCGGCCGAACAAAGTAAAGGTTTCGGCTATGTTGGGGTGAGTAATGCAGCTCGTGGTGTCCACTTGGCCAAAGAAGCGCTGCGTCGTGGCCAATTCAAGGCCGGTGACCAAGCATTGGTTTGGGGGATTAAAGATATCGCCGAGCGTAGTGATTCAACCCGAGGCCTGATCAGTACGCTTGAAGATGCCGGGCTGGCTGTCGACTTCCTTCAGATTTCACCTGAAACAGATAAAGATCCTTCCCTTGGAACCAATGTGATCACGGCGTATCTGGCGCGTAACCCAAAAGTAAAACTAATTATGGTGGATCATGGCGCATTGACATCGCAAATGGGGAACTTCTTGCGCAATGCCGGGGTTCGTCCGCAAGAGTTGTATGTGGCAGGGTTTAGCCTGTCGCCAGCCACAGCTGATGCGATTAAAACCGGTTATGTCCAGTTGGTTGCCGATAGCCAGCCGTACTTGATGGGCTACCTGTCGGTGGTGCAGGTTGTGCTGAGTAAGCGCTATGGTTTCTCGGGCCTTGATATCAATACCGGAGCGGGTTTTGTTAGCCAGGGTAATATCGATTTTATCGCTCCCCTGGCGGCAAAAGGCATTCGTTAATGACGGAGCGAGTGCTTGAGTTGACCGGGTTGAACAAATGGTTTGGCCCGGTTCATGCGTTGAAAGACATTCACTTTTCGCTCAATCGTGGTGAAGTGTGTGCGCTGCTCGGGGATAACGGTGCAGGAAAGTCGACCCTTATCAAGTTGATCGCCGGTGCCGAGCAAGTTGAGGATGGTCAGCTGTGTATTGAGGGAGAGAAAATCCCAACTCACCGTTATACGGTACAGCAGGCCCGCCAGTTAGGTATAGAAACCGTTTATCAATCCGGCTCCCTTGGCGAGCAGCAACCCGTTTGGCGAAATCTGTTTCTTGGCCGGCATCTTCATAACAGATTGGGGTTTATTGATCACAAAGAAGAGCGCAGTCAAGCTGCTCAGCTTCTCAAAACTTTAGATTTTCGCGGCGTTGGAGCCAATATCGATGCGCCTGTGAGTTCACTTTCTGGCGGTGAACGTCAGGGATTGGCAATAGGCCGTGCCATGTTATTTGATGCCCGGGTGGTGATACTGGATGAACCGACAACAGCGCTGTCAGTCGGCGAGGTCGAAAAAGTATTGTGCTTTATCGAGGCTTTAAAGTCGCAGGGCAGAGCGTGTTTATTGATCACTCATAATATGAATGATGCCTACCGGGTTGCCGACAGGTTTGTCGTGATGGATCGCGGCAGTATCGTGGCGGAGTACCGAAAATCACAGATGACCCAGTCTTCGCTTCAAATGGCGTTGCTGGATGCAGTCGGAAGAGGGGCATGATGAATTTGTTTATGCTCCGTCACCGGGTTCCGGTGCTAACTGCGTTTATCCTTGTTGCTCTCTGGGGACTCTTTACGGTATCTAGCCCTGATACCTTCCTCCATGGCCGTATTTACATCTCTTTCATGTCGACGATCCCGTTTACGGCGATGCTGGCTTTTGCTTTGACCTTGCTGATCATTGCACGTGAAATTGATATGAGTTTCCCGGCTGTTGTTGCGCTGGGTGGTTTTGTTTTCTCCCAGATATTCCAGCTAACTCAGTCACCCATACTGGCATTTGGTGCGGCGATTGCTGCGGGTATCACGTGCGGTATCCTGAATGGAATACTGGTGGTGTATTTCCGTATCCCTTCAATAATTGCCACTATCGGCACTCAGTTCTTCCTTGGTGGCCTGACAACCGTGCTGGCTGATGGCCTTGCGCTTAGTATCCCGCAAGTGCGTGATAGCTGGATTCACACCCTGATGGTCGGGCGTATCGCCGATTTCATCCCGGCCCAAGTACTGTGGGCACTTTTGATGGTTTTCTTGCTCTGGCTGATCCTCTCTCGTCATGTTTTCGGTGATAACGTCAATTTTATTGGCGATAACCCAAAAGCGGCACGCGTGATGGGGGTATCGGTTGAGCGCACCCGCTTGATGCTTTTTATGTTGATGGGGGCGGTGTCGGCTTTGGTCGGGGTGTTTGTCAGTCTTGAGATGAGCAGCTGGTGGCCCAATCAGGGGCAGGGTTACATGTTATTGGTTTTTGCCTCGGTATTCATTGGCGGCACATCTGTCCTTGGGGGCCGTGGTACTCTAGTCGGTACTCTGTTCGGTGCCTGCATTATCGGTATTTTAGAAGCCGGGATCATCAGCGCCGGGTTAGCCGGTTTTTGGACCCGTCTGATCTACGGTGTCACCATTCTTGCTTCGCTGATGGTCCATAGCATGATGCTCAAACAGCACATGGGCTCATGGCGGCGGTTACTTTTCAATAAGGGATAGATATGACTCAGATAACCATTATCGGTGCGGGCAGTGTGATGTTCACTCGCCAGATTACTTCGGCCTTGTTCTCTTATCCTGCCCTGAATGGCATTGATTTGGTGCTGATGGATATTGATCCCGAGGTACTTAAGCGAAGTTATCAGCTTATCGAGAAAATGGCAGAGCAGGCTAATATTCGTGTTCGGCTCAGCATGACAACAAATCGGCGCCAGGCGCTAAGTGGTGCCGATTTTGTTATTAATGCCATTCAGGTAGGAGGTCTGGAACCATGGCGACTGGATATGCAAATACCAGCCAAATACGGGGTGATACAGGAAGTTGGCGACACGATGGGGCCGGGCGGTATTTTCCGTGCGCTACGCCATATTCCCCCAATGCTAGCCATACTGCGAGACATGGAAGAAGTTTGCCCCGAGGCGTTGTTTATTAACTATGCTAACCCTCTTGCACCATTAACCTGGGCGGCAAAAGATTACAGCACGATCCAGTCTATTGGCTTGTGTTATGGAGTACTTTATACCACCGTTCAGTTGGCCGGATATTTGGGGGAGGGTGATTGGGTTGATCATCCGTCGACCCCCGAGCGCTGGCAGCGACTGATGTATCAGGATGTACCTTCACATATTGATTACGAGTTTGCGGGTATTAACCATATGACCTGGATCACCAAAATGGCGGCTAACGGCAAGGATCTGTTGCCCCAAATTCGTGAAATGGTTAATGACTCCAAGGTTTATGCTGCAGATGGCGTACGTTGTGAAGTGCTGAAATTCTTTGGTTTATGGTGCACCGAAAACCATTGGCACTGTAGTGATTACCTGCCTTATTTCCGCAAAAATGAAGAGATGATTAATCACTTCCTTCCTCAACGCTGGGATTTGTTGGCACTGGAAGAAAAAGTGCATGCTGCGGGTGAGGCTGAAATTGACGCCCAGTTAGCAGGTATACAGAAATTTGTTATCGAGCCCAATATGCTAAATGCACCAAAGCTGATCAATTCGGCGGTCAGTGGTGAGCGAACGCGAATTAATGGTAACGTGCCGAACCGTCAGTCGGCAGGATTGTTGATTGATAATTTACCTGAAAACTGTGTCGTTGAAGTGCCGATTTGGGTTGATAGTAAAGGCCTTCACCCACAACAAATGGGGCGCTTGCCAATGCAGTGTGCCAGCTTGATCAAAACCAATACTGCCGTGCAAGAGTTGATTGTCGAGGCGGCACTGACCAATGATCTTGATGCTGCGCGTTATGCACTGGCTCTGGATCCTGTAACAGCAACCGTGTGTACCCTTGAGCAAATCGATGCCATGTTTAAAGAGATGTTTGCGGCCCAGCGACAATGGTTGCCACAGTTTGCCAATGTGTAATAGCTAATGTGTAATCGCTAAAGTCTCGTTTTATCTTAAGCTGGGTAGTGTGTAGTCTACCCAACTTATGTTTAAGTTGAGCACCAATAAGTCGAGAATCAGCGTACTTCAGATTTGGAGCCGCCTATGTTAGGTGCCTGTTAGATACTAATTCAATTATTGAGATTACAAAGCGAGATTAGTTCCCGTGGAGACTGAATAATAAAGTCTGGCTGGGTTGACCAGATTTCGGGGGTAGCCCCACTATATGCCACAGCTGTCGAAATTACCTTGGAGGTTGAGGGTAGTGAGGCTTGCAGGTTGCGGGCAAACTGCACATCGGCTTCATGATCACCGATATACATCACCGTTATATCCTCCAGCTTGTCAAACATATTACTCAGGCAGATTAGTCCACCCTCCGGTGAAGGTTTTTGATTGTGCTGAGCGATATCATCATAGCCGATAATGGCCTTGAAGCAGGCATTGATCCGCACTTCGGTTAGAACCTTGATGATGTTTGTGGAAGCATTTTGCGAGCAGATACCGTGTGGAATGGCGGATAATTCGTGTATTGCGGAATCAATACCGGAAAATAGTTTGACTGGGGTAGTGTTGCTGAGCTGGTGTTTTCCCCAGAGTGATCCTGCCGCCAGCATCTCAGGTTCGCTCATGCCGTAGAACTTCACATAGAGTTCCTGCCAGTTCTTGGCTGCGTGGTTGGCTTCATGGTATGCCGCTTCGCTTTGTAGCCAGTGAGGCAGGTTATCGCCTGTCAAATGAGGAACAATCTCAGACAAAATGCATTTGGTAATATCAATGTTTTTGGGAACAGAATTGACAAGGGTTCCGTCGTAATCCCAGAGAATTGCGTCTAACTTCATTTTTTGTCACTCATGCTGTTGTTTACATGAATATATCTCATTTACTCACCGAAATCTGAGGGTTCGTGTTTACCCAAGGAAATAGAGAATTGATGCTTGATATAGCCTAGCTGCAGTGATGGTAAATATTCTTATAGCGCTTAACTTACGGGTTACTGGCTTGTTGAAATAGGGTTAGGCGATATCGCCTGTCAGGATTGGTATATGAGGCTGATATAACTGTATCAAATGTTTAGAAATATTTGCATTACATCCCACTTATGCTGCAAGATGCTGTTGTCCATGTTGCACTTGGTTTAATATTCTTTTTATAAATTGGGGTTTTTGACCCTCAGGCAACAGTAAGTTGCTGAGGTTGTATCGGGCGAGACTTGGACGTTGAGCCAGTTTGCAGCCCGTTAGTCAACGTCTCCGGTTTTAGGGCTGAAAATGACAACTTTTGCTCAAAAAATATCGCTCATGGATGTAACAAAAGCATGAGATTAATTAACAGGAAGTTATATGAAAAAATTTACTTTGTTACCGTTGGCGGCGCTGGTGGCTTCCAGCATGGCAATGGCGGACGACATTAAAGTCTTGAAGTTCTCCGAAGACGGCACCCCAACGACCTTTGATCCGGTGCAAGCCGGTACAACATATGCAAACACAGTTACAACAGCAGTATACGACACACTCTACGAATACAAATACCTAAAATCCCCCTTCGAGCTCAAGCCGAACCTGGCACTGGACATGCCGCAGGTATCGGAAGACGGGCTAACCTATACCATCAAGCTTAAAAAAGGCGTGAAGTTCATCGATGACCCGGCGTTTGCCGATGGTAAAGGGCGCGAAGTTACCGCGGAAGACTTCGTCTATTCGATCAAGCGTCACTTTGATCCGAAAAACCGCTCTCAGGGTTCTTGGCTATGGACGGGCAAGATAGTCGGAGTCGATGATTGGAAAGCAAACGGTTCTGACTACTCGAAAACCATTGAGGGTGTACAGGCACTGGACTCTCACACGGTACAGATTAAGCTTATCAAGCCTTTTCCGCAGCTGACTTACACCCTGGCAATGGGTTATTCGAGTATTGTTCCTGTCGAAGCGGTTGAAAAGTACGGTCGTGAGCTATCTGTTCACCCTGTTGGTTCTGGTCCGTTCAAGCTGGTGTCTCACAACAGCACCAAGACAGTACTGGAAAAAAATACCGATTACCGTCAAGAGACCTTTGATCTGGCCGGTTCTGGCTACGACGAAAAAGTACATGGTTTTACTGGTATTGCAAGCCTGGAAGGAAAGACACTGCCTATCGTTGACCGTGTTGAGCTGAACTGGGTAAAACAGGCATCTGCACGCTGGAACTCTTTTAGCAAGGGAACAGAAATTGTCAACACGACGCTGCAAAACGAGCAGATGAACGAAGTGCTGGCTAGCAAGCACCCTGTACAGCTAAAGCCAGAGTATGCAGAAAGATTTAACTTCCGCGTTAACCCTGAAGCTGGCCTGGTTTATAACTTCTTCAATTTTGATGATGAGTATTTCGGGTATTCGAACGATCCTGAGATCAATGCCGCTAACAAAGCACTGCGGTGTGCGATTGTGAAATCTTTCAACTGGCCGCAGCGTGTGAATCGTTTCTATCTGGGCATTGGTGAAGCGTATCCTGGCTTTATCGTTCCGGGAACAGACGGCTTTGATCCAAATATGGATCAGTCTTCAATTAAGCAAGATATTGCCGGTGCGAAGAAATTGCTTAAGCAACATGGCTGGACCAAGCAAAACCTACCTGTCTTGAATTATCCGGGTGTATCTAGTACCCGTAATAAGCAGTTCTTTGAGCAATTCCGCGGAAACCTGACCAAAATTGGTTATCCGAAGAAGAAAGTTAGACAGAAAACCTATGCGACCTTCGGCGACTTCAACAAAGACGTGAAGATGAGCAAAACCCAGCTAATTCCTATGGGATGGGGACTAGACTACCCGGATGCAGAGAATACCCTGCAGTTGTTCTACGGTCCTAACCGCTCACCGGGTTCCAATGGTTCGAACTATAACAATCCAGAGTTCAACAAGCTTTACGAACAAGCTTCAGTAATGCAGCCAAGCCCAGAACGTACCGAAATCTACAAGAAGATGAACCAGATGGTTGTCGACGACTGTGTCGGTATCGGCGGTTACTCGCGCACGCGTATTCGCATGTGGCACAAAAACGCCATCATGTGGCCACAGCGTGACGTAATGGGTAACTATCTGAAATACGTTGACATCAAATCATAACTAAAGCTGGGTCATTATGGAGATTTTAAAACACTGTTTCAGGAAGCTGATGTACAGCATCCCGTTGCTTTTTGGGGTGACACTTATCAGCTTTGTGTTGATGGTTTATTTCGGACCAGACAAGACTTACGACTTGCTGGGCCGGAACCCTACCATCGAAGAGATCAATGAAATCCGACATCAGCTCGGTTACGACCAGCCTTTCTTTGTACGCTACTTTGAGTACATCAAGGAAGTTGTCTTGTTTGATTTCGGGTATTCCGATTCAACCGGTGAAAAGGTGACGTCGATTCTGGCGAAGACCATTCCGGTCTCGATTGCCTTGCAGTTGCCCGGATTTATTCTGGGTAACGTGCTGGGGGTCATGCTGGCGTTGTTTGCTGCCATGCACCGATCCAGTTGGCTGGATAAGTTGATCATGTCGTCTTCTGTAGTGGGGATGAGTATTTCGTATCTCATTGTAATCATAACGACGCAACTGATTTTCTGCTCCAGTTATGGCCTGAATCTCTTCCCAGTCTATGGCTGGGAAGTGAATTCCCTCTCGGATTACCTCTACTACATCACTGTACCGACCATATCATCGGTGTTCGTGGCCCTGGGCTATAACACCCGATTCTACCGAGCGGTGATTGTTGAAGAGACGACCCGGGACCATGTTCGCACGGCCAAGGCGTTTGGTCACAGTGCGAGCACGATTTTATTCAAGCATGTCCTGAGAAATTCCCTGATTCCGATAGTAACCCGTATTGTGTTCTCCATTCCTTTCGTTGTAGTGGGTGGTGCGCTTTTACTGGAAAGCTACTTCGGTATTCCGGGTGTTGGATTGACAGCCTACGACGCGATTACCACCGGTGATCTGCCTGTTTTGAAGGCAATTATCGTATTGACCACATTGATGTTCATCCTTGTGGTTAGCCTGGTAGATATTTTGTATCGCGTTGTTGATCCGCGTATTTCTCTTAAATAAGGACAATAAGCAATGTCGGACGCAATAATGGACCAGGGAAGTAGCGCGGTGGCACCGGAAAAACGTGAATCCCTATGGACCAAAGCTTTTCACAAATTCACGCGTGACAAAGTGGGAATGATCAGCCTTTCTGTGGTTGGCTTGTACCTGCTTACCGCGATTTTGGTATGGCTCGGCGTAATTGCCCAGGGGTGGGACGAACTGCTCGCCGACGGGCAAATGGGCCCAACGGCCGAGTATTGGTTCGGTACCAATATTAACGGCCAGGATATTTTCCAACGGGCAATCTACAGTACCAAAACGGCTTTTGAAGTCGGCCTGACCGTTGCGGTGGTTGCAACGATTACCGGGGCATTGGTGGGTTCAACAACGGGTTACTTTTCTGGTACCTGGATTGATGAACTTTTTCTATGGCTGATGAACTGCCTCGATTGTATCCCTTACTACCTGATGGTGGCAGCGTTTGCCGTTGCCTTGGCTGATAACCCTTATGCCATGCATATCGCCATGATGTCCTGTTTCTGGATGGGCACGGCGCGATTGGTGCGCGGAGAGGTTATTAAGCTGAAAAATATGGAGTTTACCGAGGCGGCCCGTTCGCTGGGTGTGCCGGTTTACCGGGTGATCTTCAAACATCTGCTCCCTAATACCTCTCACATCCTGCTGGTGGAAATGACCCTGTTGTTTATTACCGCAATCAAAAGTGAAGTTATCTTGAGCTTCCTGGGGCTGGGCGTAAAAGACAGCATTAGCTGGGGACTGATGATTGCAGAAGCCAGTGGTGAGGTAACAGCCGGCCATTTCTGCAACTTCTTCGCCTCATCAGGCATGCTGTTTGTATTGGTATTGGCCTTCAATATGTTCTCTGATTCGCTGCAAGACGCGTTGGACCCAAGGAAGATTTAATATGTCTGAGCAAACCCCACTGCTATCGGTGGAGAATCTTACGGTTGAATTTAAAACCGACAAAGGCACGGTTCGCGCAATTAACGGAGTGAACTTTAAGGTGATGCCGGGTGAAACGGTCGCTATTGTCGGTGAGTCTGGCTGCGGCAAGTCAGTTAGTTCGTTATCAATAATGGGGCTGGTGCCGTCACCGCCGGGAAAAATTGTTGATGGCAGTATTACCTTTAAAGGTCGTGAGCTGGTAGGTCTGAGCGAGAAAGAGTATCGGAAAGTTCGTGGTAACGAAATTTCGATGATCTTCCAGGAGCCGATGACGGCATTGAATCCGGTGTTGAAGATCTCAACGCAGATGATCGATGTGATCCGGCTTCACAACAGTGTCAGCAAAAAGCAGGCTCGTGCCCGGGCTATCGAAATGCTGGATACTGTTGGGATCCCTTCTCCCGAGAAAAGGATTGATCAGTACCCACATGAATTATCCGGTGGTATGCGCCAGCGGGTAATGATTGCGATGGCACTGTCATGTGGCCCGGATCTGCTGTTGGCGGATGAGCCGACAACCGCACTGGATGTGACCATACAGGCTCAGGTGATGGATGAAATGGTCCGCTTGCAAAAAGAGCTAAATATGGCCGTGATCTTGGTTACCCACGATCTAGGTGTGGTGGCTGAGTCATGCCAGCGTGTGGTGGTGATGTACTGCGGTCAAATTATCGAGGAAGGACCGGTAGAAGAGATCTTTGCTAATCCGAAACACCCTTATACCAAAGGTTTGCTGGAGTCGATCCCGGTTGTACGTGATAAGAAGATCCCGCGCCTGCCAACGATTAAGGGGGTGGTTCCTGACTTGCTGCACCTGCCGAACGGCTGCCGTTTTGCAGACCGTTGTGACAAGGTTCATACTCAGTGCCATCAAGCCGTTCCTCAGCTTAGTGGATGTGAAAATCACAAGGTTGCTTGTTATAGCCCGAATGGAGATGCCCAATGAGCGAAGTATTGTTAGAGGTTAACGGCCTTAAGAAGCACTTTACGGCGGGCAGTCGCTTCTTTGGAACTCAAGCGGTTTGTAAAGCGGTTGATGATGTCAGCTTTTCCATCGAGCGGGGGAAAACACTTGGTCTGGTGGGCGAGTCCGGTTGCGGTAAGTCGACACTGGGGCGTTGTGTCTTGCGTCTGCACGAGCCAACCTCAGGTGAAGTGAAGCTGGAAGGCGTAGATATCTCTTCGCTAAGCAATCGTGAACTTAAAGCAATGCGGCGTGATATTCAGATCATTTTCCAGGACCCGTATGCTTCGCTCAACCCGCGAATGACGATCCACGAGATCTTGCGCGAGCCTTTGGATACTCACAAGATCGGGACCGAAGAGGAGCGTGAAGCAAAAATTGCCGAAGTGATGGCGATTGTTGGCCTCCGTCCTCAGGTATTGAATCGTTATCCCCACGAATTCTCGGGTGGTCAGCGCCAGCGGATTGGTATTGCGCGGGCACTGGTATTGGAACCTAAGTTCATTGTTGCCGATGAACCGGTATCAGCACTTGATGTGTCGGTGCAGGCTCAGGTACTTAACTTGATCGCGGAGCTACAAGAGAAAAAGGGTATCTCTTTCTTGTTTATTGCCCATGATCTGGGTGTGGTTCAGCATATTTGTGATGAAGTTGGTGTGATGTACTTGGGAAGGATTGTCGAGAAAGCGCCGGCTGAAGTGCTTTATCGCAACCCCAAGCACCCTTACACCAAGGCGTTGCTGTCGGCGATTCCTATTCCGGATCCGACTGCCAGCAAAGAGTCAATGAAGCTGCAGGGGGATGTCCCTTCACCGTTGGCACCGCCGAGCGGATGTACTTTCCGCACGCGTTGCCCTCATGCTTCAAGTCGGTGTAAAGAAGAGCGGCCAGCTACTCACAATACCGGCGAACAGGGTGGAGAGCACCTCGTTGCCTGTCACTTGTTCGACTAGTTTCGCGCATTAGTTGAGCCGTGTATCCAAGGCCAGCAGTATGACTCATACTGCTGGCCTTTCTTGTTTTTTCTCAGCCTGTTGTATAGATCAGGTATCGTTTGTCTTTCCCGCGAGTACATCGATATGTGCGTGGACACTGTGTGCCAGTGCCAGCAGGTTGTAGCCCCCTTCCAAAGTAGACACGATTCTGTTTTCGGCATAGCAGGCAGCAGCATCGGTGATGATATTCGTCACCCAGCGGTAGTCACTCTCATCGAGCAAAAGTTGTCCCAGCGGATCGTCTTTGTGGGCGTCAAATCCGGCTGAGATAAATATCATTTGCGGCTGGTGCTTGTGCAGAGCGGGTAACCAGTCGCGCTTAATTGCAAGGCGAAACTCACTGCCTTTGGTACCGGCACGCAGGGGGGAGTTGACTATGTTCGGGCGCTGAATGTCGTAATACCTAAGCGGATAGAAAGGGTGCTGAAAGGTCGAGCAAACCAATACTTCCGGGCGATTTTTGAAGCTGTCGATAGTGCCGTTGCAGTGGTGGACGTCAAAGTCGAGAATGGCGACCCGTTTTATCTCTTCCCGGCTAAGGGCATGCTCGACGCCAACCGCGATATTGTTAAAGAAGCAAAACCCCATTGCTGTACTGGTTTCGGCATGATGCCCGGGCGGTCGAACCGCGCAAAAAGCATTGGTAACCTGCTGGTCGAGTACCATATCGGTGGCCATAGTAACGGCGCCTGCTGCCAGGCGGGCGGCACGCATCGTATGCGGATTCAGAGCGGTATCAGCATCGGCATAAACCAAGCCTTTCTCAGGCTGCAGGCTGTCGAGCCAGCAGATGTATTCGGCTGGGTGGATTCGCTCTATTTGTTCATCTGAGGCGGTTTGTGCCGCCATCCATTTGACCCTATCGCCCAGTTCAGTTGATGCAAGATACTGTGTGATGGCCCCTAGACGCTCCGGGCACTCGGGGTGATCCGCCCCCATCACATGCTTCAGATAGTCGCCATGAGTGATAAAAGCGGTGGTCATTGGTTGCTCCTTCCAACAAACGAACCTCCCTTTGATGACAGATCCGTCAAGCGTGACACTTCTCAGCATAAGTGATGGTGCTTTTTCCTGCGTAGTCTTCAGAGCCTTATTTATTGGACAGGGGGGACTTATCCCGGCTGGTAGAAGGTAAAAAGATAATATCCAGTTATGCTTATACTGATTCTTGATACATCTAGTTTTAGAGCAGGCTGACAAGCCAGTTAACAGTTAATACCACTATGCGGAGGAAGGGAGCTAATGGACTGTATATTCTGCAAAATTGCGAACAAAGAGATACCTTCGACCTTGCTTTATGAAGATGAGCAAATTGTCGCGTTTAACGACAATGCCCCTCAGGCTCCGACGCATGTTCTTATCGTGCCGCATCAGCATATCGTGACGATTAACGATTTCGGAAAGCAACACTCAACACTGATTGGCCATATGATCCTGACGGCAACACAACTGGCCAAGGACTTGTCTCTGGCTGAGGACGGTTACCGCCTGGTCTGGAACTGCAATCGTCAGGGCGGACAAGCGGTCTACCATATCCATTTGCACTTGCTTGGCGGACGCAATATGCATTGGCCCCCGGGCTGATAATGGCTCAGCATGTTCACGGTTAATTGATTAGGGGGTGGTTTTGTGACGGCGTAACGTTGCGATAATTGAGGTACCTCCAATCATCACCATCATTGAGAGCATCACTATTACCACGCCGTAACCAACATGTGACCAAGGCTCGACATGTCCCAGCGCGCGATCGACGATTAACACCATCACCGGGATCAGGTAGGTATACGCCGATACCTGCTCGGGTGCTAGCGACACGCTTCCTTGCTGGAATAAAAAGAAACTCAGTGCTGTTGCAAAAACGGCCAGATAACCAATGCCAAGCCAGATGTCGGATGAAATGACAGACCAGTCCGTGGTGGCGAGTTGGGGTGCTGCCCCCAGTGTCAGCAGCCCTGTGGCACAGATTAATGTCCAGCAAGTCATATGGGTAATGGATTCGCCGCGATAGTATTTTTTGACCACGATCGGGTTCAGGGCCATTGCCAAACAGCCGATCAGATAGATTTTGTTCGAACTGGTTAATGCGATAGAACCTGCTGCAGACAGATCGCCACGAAAAATAATCAACCCTGCGCCCAGCATTCCGCCCAGTAGGGCAATAATGACCGTCAGTGGCGTACGACGTCTGAAGATCACCGCGGCCAGCATGGCGCTCATAAGCGGAACCGTGGTATACAGCGCGCTGGTATCAAGGGCACTGGTATCTTGCAGTGCAATAAACATGGTGACGAAGTAGGTCAGTGCCGGCAGGCAGATCACTGTGTAGCGCACAAAGTCTTTGGCGGTTGGTATACGGAACTGTTTTTGTCCCAGCAGAAGTCCCAAAAACAGCAGGCTGGCAAGGAGGTAGCGTATCCAAGTAACAACCAGTGGATTTAGCTGCGCGGTAATGTGACTACCAATCGGGAATGAAAGGCTGATCAGTGTTGTGAAGGCAAACATTTTGAGGTGCGCAGTGTGGCTGGTTGTCATTGTCATAGGCAAGTTACTCGAGAAAACAGTGATTAGGGTCAAATCGCGGGCTATTTAACCAATACCTGACCCGCTGGTCAACAAATTTGTGATATTAATCACGACATGTGTTTATTAACAATCACTAACAGGTTCAGCTGACATTAATTGTAAGGTGTTCGATTGTTTGACAAAGTACTTGGAGTCGTTAGCAGAAGGAGTTCAGGCATGTTGAAGATATCAAAAGCTGGTGTTTTTGCGTCGCTCGCGGTGGGATTGACAGTTCTGTTTGCAATCGTTGATCATGAGCCTGCTCTGGCTAGCGAAAACAGCGGGCAGGTAGGGCGTTACCTTGCTCAACAAGAACAAAACCTTGAGGAGCTTTACCAAGTCAAAGCCCAATTGGCCGCATATGGTGAAGAGGATTCTGATCTATATCTTGCTGTACTTAATGCCATTGATACCAGCCAGCACCTTGTTGATGAAGCCGAGAGCTGGCAGTAGCTCGGGTGTTGGCTACTGACAAACAGAGCGTCCTTGTTGATGTAAATGCCACTGTTCAGGGTAACTGAACCGGGCATCGGAGCTTTCGTCGCTATCAGATATCCATTACTATAGAAAAAACATATATACCCAAACTACCTCAAGATGCAGGATTCAGAGTGAGACCAGCGTGTTCAGTTCAAGGAAAATAGCGGTAGGAATGGTAGCCCCTTTCAACGTTATTTGACACAGAAATGGGCACGCTGGCTCACTCCCAAAGGGCGAGTTTACTTGGCTTCTATGCGTTGTTACCGATTATCAATTTAGAACCACTAGATTTTCAAATCGGTGCCTAGCCTACAAGCCAAGTAATTCTCGCTGAAACGAGCATCTTGAGGTAGCTTGGGTATATAACAATGCCATGACATATTGATAAAAGGCTGGTATCGGTGGCATGCAATATATGGTTTAGGTATTTGAATTTATCGGATAGGCGGGACTGTCGATGTCACGGATAAGAGAGAAAAATCAAGAGCTGATTATACAAGTTGCCTGTCAGCTTTTTGCAGAGCAAGGATATGCGGCGACCAAGGTGGCTGATATTGCCAAGGCTGCCGATGTACCCAAGCCTAATATCTATTATTACTTCAAAGCCAAGGACAACTTATACCGAGCAGTGCTCGAAAGTGTCACCCAACCTTTGCTTGAGGCTTCCCGTCCGGTTGAAGAACTTGATGATCCGGCTGAAGCTCTCAGCGAATATATCAAGACAAAGCTGAGAATATCTCGTGACCACCCTTATGCCTCCAAGGCGTTTGCCAACGAGGTGATGACGGGGGCCAAGTACCTTCCTGACGATATTGCCGATAAACTTCACAGCCAGTCGCAGATGATCATTGCCAAATTCGAAAGCTGGATCGAGCGCGGAGCAATGGCGCGGGTGTCACCACAGCACTTGATGTTTACGATATGGGCGGCCACGCAAACCTATGCCGACTTCAGCTGGCAGATCTGCAAGGTGATGGATAAAGAACAGCTTGATGAACAGGACTTTGCTAATGCGGCTGAGTTTCTGACTCACTTGGTGATTAACGGCTGTAAGCTGGAACAGCCAGAATAACGCCTTTGTCCTGATTGTATTGGTTCTGTGATTCCTCCCTTCCAAGTTGGCCAGCCTTTAAGAGGCTGGATTGTCTTTTGCACTTTTTTCAGGTGCTTGTTTTTAGGCACTTGTTACCAGATGCTTAATTTCAGGTAACAGCCACATCAACTGCTTGGCCTTTTGAGCATTGACTAACCCGGGAGTTACTAGATGCTGGCGGGCATCTTCATCTGTTCCTGTATAGCTGCCTGAACACTGAGGCGTCGGGCAGCCTGTATGAGTACCGGTTGTTATTGCTTGGACTCTGCAGTTTCACCCGTTGTTAGGGGCTGTTCGTCTATCTCTTTTAGCTGCATTGTATCTGTTTCTTCATCATTGGCATCAGTCTCAGGCATTCACTGGTTGAGCAATACTGTGACAATGGTGATACCTGACTGGCCCTACGCCCAGACATTGTGCGATGGCGACGATCCCCCCGATTGAAGCCAGCATGTGCTGCAAGGCCAGTAATAGGGTGATCCCGTAGGGGGGACGTTCGTTAAGTGTGTAGAGAAGTTTCATTGGTGATCCTCTGTAATCCATCGTTCGAATTAACGCGTTTTGGTACAAAGAATGACTTCTACAAACTGCGTAGTGTCACGGTCGTGTGGTCTAGCCGATGTAAATGAGCTTGGCGATAAAGATAGCGGTCAGCGTATACATGCTTATCGACACATCTTTGGTTTTGCCGGTGGCGACTTTCAGCACTGTGTAGGTGATAAAGCCCAGAGCAATGCCGTTGGCAATCGAGAAGGTCAGCGGCATCATCAGTGCAGTAATGGCGGCAGGGGCAGCATCGGTAAAATCTGTCCATTTGACATGCTGCATGCTGCTCATCATGACGAAAGCAACGTAGATCAGCGCGCCCGCTGTGGCATAGCTAGGGATCATTCCGGCAAGCGGAGAGAAGAAAATGGCAGCCAGGAAGAGGGCGGCGATCACGATGGCTGACAGGCCGGTGCGACCGCCGGCAGCAACACCGGAAGCACTCTCGACATAGCTGGTAACAGGCGGACAGCCAACACAGGCACCTGCGACGCTGGCGATACTGTCGGCTTTCAGTGCCTTGCTCAGCCCCTCGATACGACCTGTCTTTTTGTTTACCAGATTGGCGCGCTCGGCAACGCCTATCAGGGTGCCGGCGGTATCAAACATATTGACGAACAGGAAAGCGAGGATCACGCTGACCATTGAGATATTCAGTGCGCCCGTAATGTCCATTGCAAGCAGGGTTGGTGCAAGACTCGGCGGTGATGAAATCAGCCCTTGGTACTCGACAAGGCCATGCATCATACCGACCAAAGTTACGCCGATTATGCCAATCAGGACTGCGCCGAACACCTTGCGTTCACTCAGCACTGTGATGATCAGAAAGCAGATAGCGGCAAGCAGTGCCTGCGGCTGGGTAAAGTCTCCCAGCGTGACCAGAGTTGCCGGACTCTCGACGACAATCCCTGCTGTTTTCAGGCCGATGAGGCCAAGAAACAGGCCGACACCAGCGGTCATCGCATAACGCAGGCTTTCAGGTATGCTTTCGATGATCCATTCCCGGACCTTATAAAAGCTCATACCAACAAAAAGCACACCTGAAATAAAGACCGCGCCTAGCGCGACTTCCCAGCTGTAGCCCATTTCACCGACGACGGTAAACGAGAAAAAGGCATTGAGCCCCATGCCTGGTGCCAGGCCAACCGGCCAGTTGGCAAACAGGCCCATCAGCAGGGTACCGATTGCTGCGCCGATACAGGTCGCGACAAAGACCGCCCCGGCATCCATGCCCGAGGCAGACATAATGCTTGGGTTAACAAAAATGATATAAGCCATGGTCGCAAAGGTAGTGAGGCCACCGATGAGCTCATTTCTTACGTTAGTTCCATGTGCTTTTAACTGGAAAAACCGTTCCAGGAAAGGGGCGGAACCCTGCGCCTTTTCATTTAGTACTTCTGCCTTAGTGTCATTCATGACTACATTCCTCTTTCTAACGTCCCTAAAATGAACTCAATTTGTATTTATATCGTTCACAATGAAGCCTGTTATTTCTGTTTTATCCGACTATTAGTGTCTGTATTTCTACAGTTCATATTCTCTACGCTTCGCAAAAATCGTTCCAGCTTTCTGTATTTGTTATCTTTTTTACTGGGTCTGCTTTTTGAATGCAGCAAAAGCCCGTATGGCAACCCTTTCAGGGCCAGTAGAAAAGATAGTGACAGCAGTAGATCGCTAATTAATTGCTTAATAGTAAATATGTATACAATTTAGTTTGATGCACCATGGGTGTGCCGAACCATATCCAGAACAGTGCATGCCGGTGCCTGTGAATACCACATTCATTCAAAGGGGGAAGGCGAGTAATGATTTTTTGTTTTCGCTATTGGGCAGAACACACTTGTATGCTGCCCTGACAGCGTTAAAGAAGCTTTAGCTCCCTCGATAAGTTGAGAAACTATAAGGTGATACGAGTAGGGGCACGTGATAGTGCGAACTTGAGTCAGCGATGCCGAAGCGGATCACCACATCATCAAGGAAGGGGATATCAGGCAGTGACACTCCCTGTTGTTTAAAGTAGTCGGCGGTATGAAAGATTAACTGATACTTACCCGGACTAAAGCTCTCGTTATCCAAAATAGCCTCATCGGTTCGTCCGTCAGCATTGGTATATACGGTTTTAACCCAGTGCAAAGAGGCATCTTGAATCCGATACAGTTCCACTTTGATTTCTGCGCCTGGAATGCCATTTGCAGTATCTAGTACATGTGTCGTTAATCGTCCCATCATTTGTCACGCGCTGAGCGCTCTCCATTGTTAACTTAAAAGATCAATATCAGCAAGAGGTTAGAAGTCAACAGGTGCTTGTTGAGATAGTTCAACCTTGCTGAGATTGTATTTAACTTTTACTAACTATGTACACAATGAGTGCAAATAGTAAAGTCTTATGTAACAAAAGTGTTAACCAATTTTGTGGGCGAAATGACAAATTATGAACTTATGCGTTGATGTTAAAGGGGTTTGATGACATTGTTTAATTTGACCCTAAAGTCAATTAAACATAATTTTCACATTTCCACTTTTGATTGTATACAATCTGTGCTAAAAGTTTAGATATTGCCTTGCCAAGCAACTGGAACATGATTGGCATTTGGAACGCTAGAAAGGAGTCATGTGATGAGTACAGACTATCCGCGTAATCTGATTGGTTATGGTGATACGCCCCCGCATCCCCATTGGCCAAATGATGCCCGCGTCGCGATTTCTTTCGTACTGAACTACGAAGAGGGTGGCGAGCGTTGTATTTTGTACGGAGATAAAGAATCGGAAGCTTTTCTGTCTGAAATACCGTCCGCGCAGCCGCTTCAGGGGCAGCGGCATATCAGTATGGAGTCAATCTACGAATACGGCAGCCGTGCAGGAGTATGGCGAGTTCTGAAATTGTTCGAAAAATACGATATACCGCTGACTGTTTTTGCTGTGGCAATGGCGCTGGAGCGACATCCCGATGTCGCCAGGGCGATGGTTGCGGCTGGCCATGAAATCTGTAGCCACGGCTATCGCTGGATTGACTACCAGAACATGGATTACAGCGAGGAGCGGGATCATATGGTGAAAGCGATCGAGATCATCAAGAAGATCACCGGTCAGCGTCCTTTGGGCTGGTATACAGGAAGAACCGGCCCTAATACCCGCAAGATTGTCGCTGAAGAAGGGGGCTTCCTGTATGACTCTGATGCCTATGATGACGATCTGCCCTACTGGCATGAGGAAGCAGGCAAGCCACAGCTGGTCATCCCTTATACCCTCGACGTCAACGACATGCGTTTTGCTACCGTTCAGGGTTTCAATGCCGGTGATCAGTTCTTCAGCTACCTCAAAGATACCTTCGATACCTTGTATGAAGAAGGGGAGACTGCGCCGAAGATGATGTCGGTCGGCCTGCATTGCCGCCTGATTGGACGGCCGGGGCGTATCGCTTCCCTGAAACGCTTTCTCGACTATGTCCAGCAGCATGACGATGTTTGGTTTTGCCGCCGAATAGATATTGCCCGTCACTGGCACGAACACCATCCGCACCCAAGCATGAAGGAGTCACGATAATGGCAAGCTTTAACACCTGTCAGCCAGCTCAGATGAGCCGCGAAGAATTTGTTGCCCACTTTGCTGATATTTACGAACACAGTTCCTGGGTGGCTGAACGTACCTATGATGAAGGGGTGTCAGATACCGATAATCAGGTTGAAGCTCTTCATCAGCGGATGGCAGAAGTCTTGCTGCAAGCGGATGTTAAGGAACAACTTGCGCTGATCAATGCTCACCCGGATTTGGCCGGTCGTGCCGCCGTAACCGGAGAACTGACTGCGGCGTCGACAGCCGAGCAGGCAGGGGCAGGGATCGATCAGTGTACTCCGGAAGAATTCGAACAATTCACCCAGTTTAACAACAGCTACAAAGAGCGCTTCAAGTTTCCCTTCATTATGGCAGTGAAAGGGGCCAATCGTTACCAAATACTCGAATCCTTTGAGATGCGATTAGGAAATGACAGTGCAGCTGAGTTTGCGAAGGCGATAGAGGAGATCAACAAGATCGCACTATTTCGCCTGCAGGACATGTAAGCCGAGGCTGATGTCCTGATTACTAACTCAAACCACGCATTTCATGACGAATGGAATTGAAGAAGGAAAGGAAATGACAACGACATTTGAACAATACGTCAACCTGGCAGATGAGAAAATTGGCGCGGTTGCCATTTATGCCACCGATGATTTCTTTGCCGACAAGAGCCGTCTGATCAGCAGTGCTCAGCCGGTGTTTAAAGAAGACTTGTATGACGACAACGGCAAATGGATGGATGGCTGGGAATCTCGCCGCAAACGCGAAGAAGGGTACGATTATTGTATTGTCCGCCTCGGCTTTGCTGGCACGATCAAAGGGCTGGATATCGATACTTCGTTTTTCACAGGTAACTACCCTCCTTCAGCGTCTGTTGATGCCTGCTATAGCCTGGACGGTGATCCGACAGAGGCAACAGAGTGGCAGGAGATCCTGCCATCACAAAGCCTGCAGGGTGACAGCCATCATGAACATACCGTTGATAATGAACAGGTGTTTACCCATGTCAGGCTGAATATCTATCCCGATGGTGGTGTTGCGCGCCTGCGGGTTTATGGCTTGCCAAGTGTGGACTGGGATAAAACCGCAGCTGACGTAGAAGTGGATTTGGCGGCGCTGGAAAATGGTGGCCGTGCATTGGCCTGCAGCGATGAACACTTTGGCAAGAAAGCCAATATTCTTCGTCCGGGGCGCGGTGAGAACATGGGTGACGGCTGGGAAACGGCCCGCCGCCGGACGCCGGGAAATGACTGGGTCATTGTGGCTCTCGGCCATCCGGGAACAGTCAACAAAGTTGCAGTCGATACCGCACATTTCAAGGGCAATTTCCCCGATAGCTGCTCTATCCAGGCCGCCTATGTGCAGGGTGGGACTGATGATCAGGTAGCGACCCAAAGTTTGTTCTGGCGTGAATTGCTGCCATCTCAGAAGCTGGCTGCCGACAGTATTCATGAATTTTCTGATCAGGTGAATGACATCGGGCCGATCACACATGTGCGCCTGAATATCTTCCCTGATGGCGGGATCAGTCGTCTTCGCTTGTTTGGTTTTAAACAACAAGCGTAACTAATCAGCTCAGGAGAGAATAATGCAACCAGCGACCACGGTAAGGCAGTTGACCATTGAGCCACTGACAAAGGAAGCATTTCAGTCATTCGGTGATGTGATCGATAAGGGTGCGAGTGATTATTTTATGATTAATAACGGTTCGACTCGCCGTTATCACAGTCTGGCCGAAGTGGATGTTGCTGATGAAGGCGGCAAGCCGATTATCAGCATCTTCCAGGCAACACCACTGCAATATCCGTTGACGGTAAAGATGATGGAGCGTCATCCGCTGGGTTCTCAGGCCTTTATTCCGCTTCTGGGCAATCAATACCTGATCCTTGTTGCCCCCAAAGGTGATAAACCTGATCCCAATGCTCTGAGAGCCTTTCTCAGCAACGGTAAACAGGGGGTGAATTACCATAAAGGTGTCTGGCACCACCCGGTTTTGGCACTCAGCGATCAGGATCAGTTCCTGATCGTTGATAGGGCGGGTGAGGGCAACAACTGTGATGAAGTGTATTTCACCGATGATGTTCAGGTGGATCTGGCTTTGGACAGTTTGGAGCAGGCGGCGTTAACCGAAGCACTCTGATAAGCCAAGGGCGATCAGGGCGCTGAACATGACAGGAGTTAGTTATGGATCCACATATGACAGAATGGTTGAACCTGGCGATTCGCTGGATTCACATGATTGTGGGTATAGCATGGATAGGTGCTTCATTTTATTTTGTTTGGCTTGAAAATAACCTTAACCGCGTTAATCCCAAAACAGGGCTAACTGGTGATCTATGGGCAATTCACGGCGGTGGGATCTACCACCTGGAGAAGTACAAACTTGCTCCGCCCACAATGCCTGAGAAGCTGCACTGGTTTAAGTGGGAAGCATACTTTACCTGGATTTCAGGTATCTGCCTGCTGGCAGTGGTGTATTACCTCAATGCGGAAATCTATCTGATTGCACCGGGCTCGGGGCTAGAACCTTCCACAGCTATCGCGCTAGGGATTGCAGCGCTGGCGGCTGGCTGGTTTATTTATGATTTCCTTTGTAATTCGAAGCTGGGCCAGACCCCGATGCTGCTTGGAGCAGTACTATTCCTCGGGTTGGTTGGGGCGGCTTACGGGCTGAGCCAGGTATTCAGTGGCCGCGGTGCTTATATTCATGTCGGTGCGATTATCGGCACTATCATGGTCGGCAATGTCTTTCGCGTCATCATGCCAGCGCAGCGCGGACTGGTAAAAGCGGTAGAAGAGAACCGGGAGCCGGATTCCGAGTTACCGGCAAAAGGCCTGCTACGCTCGCGTCATAATAACTATCTGACACTGCCTGTATTGTTCATTATGATCAGCAATCATTTCCCGAGCACTTATGGCTCAGAATATAACTGGTTGATCCTGGCTGGCCTCGCTGTCTTCAGTATTCTTGTTCGCCATTACTTCAATACGCGTCACGACGGCCAGAAATATGCCTGGACAGTGCCAGCCGCGGCTTTGGGTATGATTACTCTGGCATTTGTAACCTCACCTTACGCAGCAAAAATGTCGGCAGCGCCTGTTGCATCGGCACCAGTGAGTGTTGAGGACAAGGAAGTGGCTCAGGCACAAGCAAACTACATTCGTTTTGAAGAGGTTAACTTAGTAATTCAGAAACGTTGCTCGGTTTGTCATTCCGCCAACCCTACCCATGCGGCATTCAAAACTGCGCCTGCCGGGGTGATGTTGGATACTCCGGAGGAGATAAAAGTCAATGCACCACGTATCGTGGCGCAGACAGTACAGACTCGGGTAATGCCGCTTGGCAACCTCACTCAAATGACCGATGAAGAGCGTGCGCTTATTGGTGACTGGGTCGAGCAAGGAGCGTTGATCCAGTAGCGCCCGGTGCTTCTGCAATATTAGGAAGTGGATTCACTTCACATGTTTGTCCGTTAAATCTCCTTGCATATTTTTAGTGCTCCCCGACAACACGTTGTCGGGGATTTTTTGTATTTTTAAATCGAAGTTTGACTTTTTCGATACAACGAACTTAACTGGTCTAATGAGTTGATGGAAAAGAGAGAAGGCAATGGATAGCAGAGTCGATCAGGCAAATGAGATGTTGAAAAGTTTTAGCAAACAGAAAGTTAAGCTAATTGATTATTGTACTCCGGAAATCCTGGAGATAAGCGATGAACACCTGTCACTGAAGATCCCGCTCAATGACAAGACAAAAAACCATCTTGAGAGCATGTACTTTGGAGCATTGGCCATTGGGGCTGATGTGGCTGCAGGCTTGTTGGCGATGGATATGGCTAACCATTCAGGGCTGGATGTGTCGCTGGCTTTTAAATCTGTTCAGGGAGAGTTTTTACGTCGGCCCGAAGATGATGTGGTCTTTAGCTGTTATCAGGGGAAGATGATCAGCGAGATGCTAGAAAGGAGCCACCAAACCGGGAAGCGGATAAATGAACCCGTCTCCGTTACCGTCACATGCCCGACGCGCGACGGGAATGAGCCAGTAGCCACTTTCTCACTGACTCTGTCGCTGAAGGTGGTTTCGTCTCCGGCTGCTGTCGCTGTGAGCTCCTGACATCCATCACCGTTGGGCTTGCGGTCCGTTGTGGACGGTAAGCCCAAGAAAAGATGCGATCAGAATACACTCGAGCCCGAAAGGCAGGTAACCCGCATAGCCAAGCAGGGGCATCTCGAACAGGTGGAAGCGATCAACGAAAGGTATGTTGTACTTCCAGGGAGTCATACCGCCATAATTCCAAAGCTCCCAGAAAAATCCACATTGTAGGCCGGCCAGTGCCGGTAGACAAAACGGCCGCCAGTCACCATGCTGCAGAACAGAAAAAATCGTTTGCTGCCCGGTCAGGGCCTGTAAGGATATCAATACAATGAGCGGTGATACCCAGATCAGGGGATAGGTAGAATCAGGCCAGGCTCCCAGCGCGAACAGTGAGAGGGTAGATATGGATAAGGCCAACAGGGCCACGGCTCTTGGATGCGGCACCTTAAATGTCCAGTAATCTGTGTAGGCATGGTGAAATTGCTTAAACGTTGCTATCCAGTAAACGGTACTCAAAACAGCAGGCAGTACTGTAGAAAAAGCCAGGCTGGCAGTCACTACCCGTGTCAGCGGGGAAATAGGTGGTCCTAGATAGTACCAGTTATGGACAAAGTGGTTGAGGTATTCAAAGAACCACCAGAATGCCGAGCTGACAATAAATAGCAGCAGAAACATCTTGGGGCGTTCGATCATCAGACAGGATCCGACTCGCTTAACGCTCAGCGCATTAATAACCAGGATATACCCCAGCCAAATAGGCGTGAAGGTATAACGCTGTAATCCCTGGGGAGTGTCATTATGCGCCATGGCCATTGTCCAGCTGACGAGGAGCAACACTAATCCCATCCATCCCCACCAGGGATACCTGAAACGTGAAGGGGGCTTATAGACCGCAACTTTGGGGACAGAGTAATAGCGATATAAGAAGGGCAAAGTACACACAAGAATAAAGGCACTCAGCATGAGAAAGACGGGCCATGAAAACGGCGGTTGTTCTACATAGAGTGTCGAGGGTAATAAGTTCAGGTAAGGGGCCAGTGGTTTTCCTGCCCAATAGGCACCAGCCAAGGGGGGAAGAACTAACAGTCCACCAGCAAGTACAACACGAATAGGCCACCACCACCTGGATCTGCCTATAGCTCTTAGCCCGATTTCCATTTACACCGTCCGACAGGTCACTACTACAGCTAATTTAAGCATAGATATATTCAGTCTGCTGCTCGTCTTAAGTAATAGATATCATACAGTATGTAGTGAACTTGCCTTTCTAGCTAACAAGCGCAGGATGCGATCGTTTTATAATAAGCTGTCCAGGCAAGTTGGTAGGCTAGTCGTTGTTACGGTGTTGATGTTGCTTCTCAGAATAGTTGTTCTGAGACATGGCATAGTTCAATCGAGATTTCAGCTTTGCATGTTTATCTTCAGCACGCTTACGCTTCAATACGAGAGAAAGCAATCGAGCTAAGCTCATAACTGTCCTCCTGCCTGAGTGATCACTGCAAGATAAATTTACGTTAGTGGCTAATAATCCTTACAAGACAAAGTGTAGGATAAGGAATCGGAACCGTCATCATGAAGGAGACGTAAATTTGGTAGACGTGTTGTTAAGAAGGTCAGGTCAGAATAATAGACTAGGATAAGTACTCGTGGGACAAAAAACGATAGCTAGGAATATAAGATCCTAGCTATCGGGGGATAGTGTTATCAGCTACCTCAAGGTGAGGCTATCAGTATGCATCTCTTCTTAGTGGCTAGCAGGGGTAATCCCCATTTCTTCAGGGCTGGCGCTGTCAGGACGGATATCGGCAGAGATAGCAGACATAAAGGCGTCAAGTGCCTTGAGCTCTGCCGAGGTCATCGCGAGACGTTCGATCTGAGGTGATACCGTCGGGAAGTTCGGGTCGTATTTGGCTGCATATTGCGGGAAGTTGCCGCTGCGGTTTCGTGTCATGCCGTTGTTATACATCGCTAATAACCCAAAGACGCGATCGCTGGAAGGGAAGGTCATCGCCAGCTGGAACAAGCCAAGGTGAGTCGTCGGATCGGTTGCCTTGATATCACGAAGTATCGGAATCCTGAAGCGCCCCATATCTTCAGCCTTGTAAGTCACATTGTAACGCCCGCGATCTTCCAGGCTACGGCCATAATATGTCAGACCGATATTTTCGAACTTATTGTTCGTCATCATTGGGCCGCTATGGCAGTTCATACAGCGAGCCTTGGTTCGGTAGAGGTGCAGGCCGTGTAGCTGCTGATCAGTAAGGGCATTGCTATCGCCTTTCAGGAACTGATCAAATGCGCTCTCTTTACTGATGATGGTACGTTCGAATGTGGCGATGGCCTTGGCAATGCGATCCAGCGTAATGGTTTCATTCCCGAATGCCGCGTTAAACATTGCGGCGTATTCCGTTTTTTGATCCAGTTTTAGTAGCAGTTCGTCATGAGGAAGACCCATCTCAATAGGGTTAGAGATGGGGTGTAAAGATTGCTCTTCCAGTGAACCCACACGGCCGTCCAGGAACAAGGTATCGTAATAGGCTGTATTGATGATTGTCGGCGTATTTCTTGGTCCTTTTTGACCGTCAATGCCGATTGCCGTTCTTATTCCGTCAGCCCAGCCTTTGGCCGGATCGTGACAACTGGCACACGAAATGGTGTCATCTTTTGACAGGCTGGTATCAAAGAATAACGCCTTACCTAAGGCAACTTTTTCTTCTGAGTACGGGTTATCAGCAGGAAATGGGACGGCAGGACGCAGACCCAGTTCTTCCCACTCGATTCCTTCGTCAACGATAGGTGCTGGCCATTCAGACGGCGATTGCGAATAGGTATTTCGTAGCTCGGTAAGATCAACAGGCGTGTCAACCGGGTCGATGTTGAACCATACATCATAAGGTTCGAAGCTATGCAGCATCACTCGGGCACTATCTGTTTCAATAGGCTGCGTTGTAACTGCGGCACCTGATGAAAAGTTAACAAGTACCTGTTCGTTGTTCTCGTTGGTCGCCCAATATTGGGTGGAGATGTCCAGGGTTGGAAAGGTATTCGGAAACTTAATTTCAGTTCCGGAAAACAGTGCCGACAGTTCGGTAACTGTTGGCAGGCGCCAGGATGACTTGCTGCACACTGAAGAACTGTTTGCCGTCTGAATAAGGTTGCCGAGCCCGGAATGGGTTGAGCTAGTGGTGACCTGATCATTGGTATTCCACAATCGGGTGCCATAGCTTTTGATAGATACCCGTCGGATGTCATCCACACATGACCAAGACTGCTCGGTATAGGCGAGAGTCTGATCAATGAGAGGCCAGCCCGTGCTGTCCAGGCGTAAGAAATCACTCACTTCTTCATTCGGTGTGCTGGCTTTGTTGAACAGCGACTGGCGAGCGGTCCGAATGATGTCGCTATTGGTTGCAAAGAAGGCATGCTTGGCCGGTTTGTCTGCCCGGAATTTGCCCATCATTTCATAGGTAGTTTTATAATAGAGCTTGGAGGGGTTTTTGCGGGCAGCTTCCGCAGCTGTCATCAGGTCCTCCACCTCGGCATCGTAGTCGCTCTGTATGCTATCGCTGTATTTTTGCTGGATTTCCTGAGCTGAAAGCAGCCCGTTGAGATCTGCATCGGCGAGGGCAAATTCTGCGGTGGTACGTAAGGTTATTTCAGGAACACGGGGTGATATGCCTTCGTCAGCTTTGTATTGCAGGCTTGTTTTGGCAAGGCGTGAAGCCTTTTGGTTGCTGGCAATTGTTTCTAGGGTTTTCACTCAGATACTTAAATGTATCAAGAGATAATGTAACACTGACTTGCAAAGGCTGATCAAGCTCGGTACCTGCCGGTATAGTGGCGTCAATTCGGCCGTCATTATCTACGGTGCCGGTAATTGTCAACTTGGAACTAGGCTGTGAGAGCGTATAGGTGCTGCCTGCGGCCTCGTCATGGGTGACTTTGGCTGAGAAAGTAAAGGCTTTTGCCGTTGTAGCAGGCGGCGTGACAGGCGCTGGAGTTGGAGTTGGAGTTGGAGTTGGAGTTGGAGTTGGAGTTGTCGATGGTTTCTGGGCTGGTGTTGACGTTGAGTCATGATCCAGGCAGCCGTTAAGCAGAGAAAGTGTACCTAAGAGTACGGCGCTTGATAGTGCTCGACGTGTAAATGGAGTAGTGTTGGGCATGCCTTTCCTTTGAATGCTAATGATAATAGTTATTATATTTATTAATAAGGGCGTGAAATGTAATGTTTTGTTACATGACATTCAATAGGCAAATTAATGTTTTGGAGATATTTTTCCCATTTGTATGATGTCAGACCATATTGTGGATTAAATGTGCATTGTTAGGCATATTTTTGCTGTCATAGAACATGGGGGAGGTCGGTTAAAGGCCGGTTACAACACTACAGGCGAGATATATGAAAGAGGCAGGGTGAAATCAGGCGGCAGTCATTAATGCAGTGACTAAATAGAAAAAAGGCCTCCGTACGGAAGCCTTATTAGAGGAGTGCTCAATTCAAGCTAGCAAACTGAACTTAGCTTTCAGCTTGTGCAGAAGCCATGCTTTCTTTTGCGGCTTCGCTGCTCTTAAGCATGATGCGAATGATGCGAGATGCCATCAGTGCCACAACTACCATAACCACAGCCAGCATGGTTAGTGTGCTGAAGTAGCCACCGTAAACAGACTGGACGATTTCCTGGGTGATTTCCTGGCCTTTCTCAAGGGCAATCGAGGTAGAGAATACCGCGCCGACAATGCCGCTTAGTGCGATGGCGACAGAGAACAGGCTTACAGAGAAGTTCTCGATGTGCTTCGGTGCAACCGACAGGATAAAGGCAACAACCATACTACCTACGATAACTTCAGCCAGTGCCTGGAAGAAGTGGATAGCCAGGAAGACTTCTGGGCGAATAACCACATCTTCACCGACGCTCATTACCGCTGCTGTCAGGATACCGAATGCAATCGCAGTCAGGATGAACGCGAAACCAACCTTTGTCGCTGTCGAGAAGTTGATGTTGCGCTTCTCAAGTGAAGAGAAAGTCATTGCGATTAGCGGGCCACCAACGATACACCATAGTGGGTTCATTGCCATTGATGCTTCTGGTGCAATTGGAATGAATCCGAATAGGTCACCACGCATAGTGTTGATAGTTACCATGGTCATGGAAGTCATCATCTGACCGTAGTAAACGAAGAAGGCTGTTGTCAGTACGGTAATGATAAGGATTGTACCCATCTTTAGCGCATCAGATTTATCAGCTTTGATCATCAGTGAGATAAAGTAGCCGATTGCCGCCGCACCGATTACATAAACAATGTTCTTACCGATATCCATGTTTGAGAACATGAAGAATACCAAGCCAATCATACATAGCGAGATACCGATGAATGCGGCCCAGTTTTTGGGGCTGACTGGTTTTTGGTCAATCTCGGCGCCGACACCGACCAAAGGCTTGTGAGAAACAACCAGAATGGCAAATGCGATGAAGGCCATTGCCGCTGACAGCGAAAAGCTTCCGTTGAAGCCGATAGCAAGAACAAACATTGGGAACAGGTACTGACCCAGGAAGGCACCAATGTTGTTTACCGAGTAGTTTACCGGATAGCCATTTTCAAAATCTTCTTCTGTTGCAAAGGTACGCTTATAAAGGCTTGGGTAGGAAGGAGACATCAGGCCACGGGAGTAACTGGCCAGCGCGATGCCGACAAGGCTCATAGGAACATTTGATGCAGAAGCACCCAGTACCAGCAGGGTATAACCTGTAGCAAAGCCGCCGTAACTGATAGTTAGGGAGCGGTATGCGCCAAGGAATCTGTCGGCGATGAATCCGCCTGCAATGGCAAATAGAGGACCAATCGAAGAGAAGGCACCTACTACCATCATGGTATCAGCTTCACTATACCCGAGATCTTCTAAGAAGAATCGGGTCAAAATTACCATCACGCCGTAAAATGATAGACCAAACATCATTTGGCAAACCATCATTGACTTATTAAGTCTATTCCACATAACTAAATCTCTTTATTAATGGATAATTAAAGGGAATCTTTGTAAGAAATTGTAATTGCGGGAGGGATATTAACATTACTGACAATATCAAACATTGGCGTTATGTCTCAAAACCTGCGAGATATACATTATTTATTATAATGGATTAATATAGTATTTCTTATGATGGTTTTTGTGTGAAGTTTTTTGATCTAGCTCAAATATCGACTTTTAGCCTGTTTGAACGGATTTTAAGCATTAATTATGCTGTAAAAATCAAGTGGTCTGATGAGGTAATCGATTTTCTGCTATTAGTTTAGCTATTCAAAATTACAGGCGTTTCAGAATTTATGCTAAATGGGTAGGCAATTAGCATAAACAACTATAAGTTTAACAATCCCTTATTGTGATAATAACTGTTTGCTTTTTTAAATGAGTATTTGGTGCTTGTTAGTTTATGGGCTGATTATTTACTTAGAATATCAATATATTTAAGTTTTATTAGTTTCATTAATGTTGTCTTTTCTTTTATAAAAAGGCTTCCATAGGGAAGCCTTTTGGAGCAAGCAACTCATTTTAGATAGAAGCTGAGCTTGAGAATTTAGCCTTCAGCTTGTGCAGGCGCCAACTCTTCATTTGCAGTTTCGCTGCTCTTAAGCATGATGCGAATGATGCGAGAAGCCATCAATGCTACCACTACCATAACCGCAGCTAGAATAGTCAGTGTGCTGAAATAGCCACCGTAAACAGACTGGATAATTTCCTGAGTGATTTCCTGGCCTTTTTCAAGAGCAATTGAAGTCGAGAATACCGCACCAACAATACCACTTAGTGCGATGGCCACAGAGAACAGGCTAACAGAGAAGTTCTCTATATGCTTTGGTGCGACCGACAAGATGAAGGCAACAACCATACTACCTACGATCACTTCAGCCAGTGCTTGGAAGAAGTGAACGGCCAGGAAGATTTCCGGGCGGATCACTGCGTCGGGACCAACGCCCATTACTGCAGCTGTCAGAATACCGAATGCAATCGCAGTCAGGATGAACGCGAAACCAACCTTTGTCGCTGTCGAGAAGTTGATGTTGCGCTTCTCAAGGGAAGAGAAAGTCATCGCGATTAGCGGGCCACCAACGATACACCATAGTGGATTCATTGCCATGGATGCTTCTGGCGCAATAGGAATGAATCCAAACAGGTCACCACGCATAGTATTGATAGTTACCATGGTCATGGAAGTCATTATCTGGCCATAGTAGACGAAGAAGGCTGTTGTTAGCACGGTAATGATAAGGATGGTGCCCATCTTCAGAGCATC
This sequence comes from Photobacterium proteolyticum, assembly GCF_001939735.1. Taxonomy (GTDB): domain Bacteria; phylum Pseudomonadota; class Gammaproteobacteria; order Enterobacterales; family Vibrionaceae; genus Photobacterium; species Photobacterium proteolyticum. The sequence goes on along the minus strand of NZ_MJIL01000087.1, from coordinate 40,319 downwards.
AGATTTATCAGCTTTGATCATCAGTGAGATAAAGTAGCCAATTGCCGCCGCGCCGATGACGTAAACAATGTTCTTACCGATATCCATGTTGGAGAACATGAAGAATACCAGGCCGATCATACATAGCGAGATACCAACAAATGCTACCCACTTTTTAGGACTAACTGGTTTTTGGTCAATTTCGGCACCGACACCAACCAAAGGCTTGTGAGAAATAACCAGAGTGGCAAACGCGATGAAGGCTATAACTGCTGATAGCATAAAGCTGCCATTGAAGCCGATAGCCAGTACAACCATTGGGAACAGGTATTGACCCAGGAAGGAGCCAATGTTGTTTACTGAATAGTTTACCGGATAGCAATTTTCAAAATCTTCTTCTGTTGCAAAGGTACGTTTATATAGGCTTGGGTAAGAAGGAGACATCAGACCCCTGGAGTAGCTGGCGAGTGCGATACCGACGAGACTCATTTGAACGTTTGATGCCGAGGCACCCAGTACCAGTAAGGTATAACCTGTTGCAAACCCACCGAAACTGATAGTCAGAGAGCGGTATGCTCCTAGGAATTTATCAGCGATAAATCCGCCAGCGATGGCAAATAGTGGACCAATCGAAGAAAAGGCGCCGACGACCATCATGGTATTAGCTTCACTATACCCGAGATCATCCAGGAAGAATCGAGTCAGAATTACCATCACGCCGTAAAATGATAGGCCAAACATCATTTGGCAAACCATCATTGACTTATTAAGTCTATTCCACATAACTAAATCTCTTTATTAATGGATAATGAATGCGAATCTTTGTAAGAAACTGTAATTGCGGGGGGATATTAACATTACTGGTAATGTCAAACATTGGCGTTATGTCGCAAAAAGAGCGAGCTATTCATTATTTATTTTTATGTTTGTGAGAAGTATTTCTTATGTGTCATTTGTTTTAAAGTTTCGGTGTTTTGCTGTTTTTGTGATTTTTTATCTGCTCTTCGTGTTCTTGCCTTGTTTAATGTGCTGTTTGTTTAGGTTGTCTGATCTCTCGGCTGACTTTTATGTATTAGTTTAACTATTGCAATGTGGGTGTTAGGGGAGGTATGTAATGGAATAGACTGATTTAAAAGTAATGGTAGGTTTAAGAGCCCTTATTGTGAAATTGTTCGCGGTTTATTTAACTAAGCATTTACGGTTTGTTGGTTTATGGTGCAGGTTATGTATTACGTGAATAAATATATTTAAGCAGTATCGGTGTCATTAATGTCGTTATTACAGCCATGATCACAACGGCCGAGTATATATTTTCTGCTACGGGGGAACTGACGATGAGATTAGAAAACAAACCGGCTTTGAGGGCAATATCGGCGATAACCAGCTCAACCGCACCCCGTGCGCTCATTCCCACGCCAACAGCAGCAGAATCCTGCCATGAAAGCCCCATCCAGTGGGCCGCTGCACCTGCGGCGATAAATTTGCCGAAAAAGGCTGCAAGCAGCAGACTGACGACGAAAAGCGGTACGGTGAAGACTGCGGATAAATCGAGGTGGAGACCAACAGATGCAAAAAAAATGGGAGCCAGAAACCCGTAGGTCATGGCAGAGGTTTTGTATCGTACTTCAATGTATGCTGACTCACTGATGGTCCGGCGATCAAAAAACAACCCAGCCATAAAAGCCCCAATAATAAAGTGGAGGTCGAGCAGTTCCGCCAGTACAGAAAAGGCCATAGCACCGATGAGAAGAGCACTGAACTTAAACTCCCGTTGCTTAATTGCCCCCATAAAACGGCCACCGAACGGAAAAACGAAAACACCGACAATGAAAGTAATGACAAAAAAGGCAACGACTTTGGCAATAAGAGGTAATAGCTCGAAACTGTTGGCTTGCGGATCGGCACTGATCAGTGCCGTGAGCCAGGCCAGTAACAACAAACTCAGGACATCATCGAAGACGGCTGCCGAAACGATGATCTGTCCTGATCTTGAATTGAGTTTACCCAGATCCATCAAGATGCGCACGGTAGCGGGTACCGCCGTGATGGTAAGTGCGGTGCCGAGAAAGACACATTGGGCAAAAAAAGCATCTGATGATGGGAGAAACAGCCAGCCCAGCCCGATACCGAGGGCCATTGGCAGTATCATGCCACTCACCGCAACGGCTAGAGCATCCTTTGAGTATTCAATGAGTCGGCTGGGTTGCAGCTCAATGCCGGCTAGAAGCATGATAAAAAACATGCCCAGATCGGTGATCGTATTAAAAACAGGGCTGCTGCCAAGTTCGTCGAGCTGGGGGAAGAGCTCTGTTTGGAACTGTGCAGCCAAGGCACCAAGCGTTATGCCGGCGATAAGTTCGCCGACGAGGCTCGGCTGGCCAAGTTGCTCGGCGATTTCGCCAAATATACGAGTGGTGACCAGCAGGATGAGAAGGACAAAAAACAGTTCCATGACCAGCCCTTGTTCTGACGAAAAGTACGATAGTAAGCTCTTCTTTCGCCGGAAGAACTTTTTCAACGAAAATCACCGGATGGCATATATCCCTAAGTTGAGGATAGTTTTTGCATACTTATAGGGCAAGCTGCTTGAAGCAAGAATTGTGTTCTTATAATTTTTAGTGGTCATTTATTGGTTGATAAAACTGATAGAACCGACGGTAATGTGCTTTATATAGGAAATAACGTAGCTGAAACCTGTGATGGTAGGTTTATTAAGGCTGAATTTGCAACTTTTGGAATAGAATGCTGTATATGCGACTTTCTGTGATTTTAACTATTGCTATCAATTGTTTTATATATATATTGATATTTAAATTAATCAAACAAACTAAAAGATAATTAATCTCACTTATCAATAGTGCTGGTGATCATGTAACTTGATAATATTACCAGCCTGAATCGCTATACAATTAACGGTGATATTATCATCTCATCGCTTCTGTTAGGCTTTTCTTTTGCTCCTTCTTAACTTGGTTTGTTGTAAGTTGATGTTTTAAAGGTTTAATCTGGGTTGGTAGAAGTGGTGGTAATGGTGGGTATAAGGTTTCATAATCATTAAAGCAGTGGCATGGAAGGGGGTATTAGATGTCTTCGATATTTTTTAGGAATAAAAGCGATTATAAGAGGGGTTAGCTAATTTGTGATGAAGGTCTATATAACCTAATGCTAATGTTGTGCTAGCCTTTTATTATTTAATATAAATTAAATTCTGGCTTATGGCGTACTAATTAGTAGTGTTTTTACGTATTAAAATAACATTGGTAAAACAATAAAATTTTTCTATAACTAATTATATGTGTTTTGGTTGTTTATTTAGTTTACCTGCCAGGCAAGCTTAAAAATGAGTTTGAAGCCTAACTCATTTAGGTTTGTTAAGGAGGAGGTAGCTGCTATGTTCTTTACTATACGTTGGCTACCTTTTCGCTTGCTTGCTAAGTCCAAGGATTAGGGTTTAGGAAATATTATGAATTTATCAAATATGTCAATTCGGAATAAGTTGCTTCTTGGTAACTGCGCCACCATCATCGTCTTATTGGTACTTTTTTCAATTGTTTGGAATTCTATCCAGACGATGAGCTCGACCTCTAAGATGGTGGAACATACTTACCGTGTGATTGAGCATAGTAATGGCTTGGTCAATGCGATGGTTGATCAGGAAACAGGACTGCGGGGTTTTTCTATCGGTGGTCAGGATGATTACCTGGAGCCCTATATAGCCGGCAAAAACAAATTCTTAAACCACCTAAAAACGGTTGTAGAGCTCACCAGTGACAATCCATCTCAGCAAGAGCGTTTTGCTGCTATAGCGAAAGATGCCAAAGCTTGGCAAGCATATGCTGACGGAATTATTGCTCTTCGAGAAAACATTCGGGAGGGTGAGAAATATCACCGCCAGCTACAGGATTTAATTGCCTCCGGGATCGGCAAGCAAAAAATGGATGGATTGAGGGCAGAAATTGCTAATGGTGATTTCGGATATACAGGTGATGAAATCCTTGCTGCAGTGATCAATATGGAGACAGGCCTGCGCGGTTTCATGCTTAACAGAAAGGAAGAGTTTCTTGAGCCCTACAATACTGGACGCCGGGATCTGGCTAGGTTATTGCCTCCGATAAAACACACTATGTTGTCCAGAAATGTGAATGAGTGGGTGAATAACTATGCTGAAGCAGCCATTGCTCTTGTTCGTAATGTCAATCAGTTTAAGCTGATCGACGACTTGTATAATGTTGTTTCCCAGAAGCAGGGAAAAACTTATATGGATGGCCTACGTGAAAAGGTTGCTACCGTTGTTCGTATTGAAGCAGATCTAATGAGTAAGCGCAAAGCTTCATCTGAAGATGCTTCTTCATTGGCAACCTTGGTTATTATTGCTGGTGGACTGATCACTGTTGTTATGTCATTTGGGTGTGGAATTGTAATTTCTAATAGTATTTCCCGCCCGATTGGTGAGGCTGTTGATGCGGCAAATCAATTGGCAAAGGGAGACTTAACTATTCGGGTTAAGCGCGGAGGTAAAAATGAAGTTGGTATTTTGCTATCCGCAATACAGACAACAGCCGATAGTCTTAAAGGGATTATTGGTAATATAACGGATGCTAGCAAGCGTTTGGGGGATGCATCCGAGCATCTAACTACAATAACCACTAATACCAGTAGAGGAGCGCAAGAGCAGCAGCATATGACGGATCAGGTAGCTGTTGCCATGAACCAGATGTCTATCTCTGTACAGGAAGTCGCACAGAATGCTGTTAAGGCCGCGCAGTTTGCCAATGATGCTCATAGTGAGGCGCAAACAGGTATTGAGATTGTACAAGGTACAATTGAAAGTATTAGTAAGCTTGATGATGAAATAAGTCTTACTTCGAGCCGGTTAGGTGAGCTGGCACAGGAAGCCGATAATATTGGCGGGATCCTCGATGTCATCCGTGGTATCGCCGATCAAACTAACTTGTTGGCCCTCAATGCAGCAATTGAGGCCGCTCGGGCGGGAGAGCAAGGGAGGGGATTTGCTGTTGTTGCTGATGAGGTACGCGGGTTGGCCAAGCGAACTCAAGATTCGACGACTGAGATCCAGGAACTTATTGAGCGCCTGCAGCAAGGAACGCATGATGTGGTGGCAAGTATGGAAAAGAGCAGCGATTTTGTGAAGGCCAGCGTGGTTGATGCAGGTAAGTCTGGTGATGCGTTTAATGTGATCACAGAGGCAATAGCCAAAATTAATGATATGAATACTCAAAGCGCGAATGCTTCAGAAGAACAAAGTGTAACAACTGAAGAAATCAACAAAAATGTTGTTAATGTCAACAAGATCTCTGAACAAAGTGCAGTTGAAGCGGCAAGAACAGTAGAATCGAGTAAGGAGTTATCTGAGTTATCGATGACTTTGCAAGGCATTGTCGGACAGTTCAGAGGCGAATGAACAAGCTCTATAATCAGTAATTATCTAGCAACTTTGTGGCTTCAAGAAAGAGTGATACAACCGAGGGGGGTAACCGCTCGGTTGTACTCGCTTTATCTGGGAATTACATTTGCGACTGGAGGTAGTTTTGCAGGCCGACTTTCTTAATCAGCCCCAGCTGCTTCTCAAGCCAGTAGGCGTGATCTTCTTCGGTATCCGCTAGCATGACCTCAAGGATTTCGCGTGACTGATAGTCCTGCTCTTCTTCACAGACCTTGATTGCTTCTTTGAGCGCCTTGTCGACGGAATATTCCAGCAGCAGATCATTTTCAAGCATTTCGGGTACGTCTTTGCCAATCTTGAGATCTTCACGCTTGGTCATATCCGGCGTGCCTTCGAGAAATAGAATTCGTTCAATAAGGCGGGATGCATGGCCTTTTTCATCGTCAAATTCATGGTCAATGCGTTCATATAACTTCTCCAGCCCCCAGTCCTGATACATGCGGGAATGGATAAAGTATTGATCCATTGCGGTGAGCTCTCCGGCCAATAATGCGTTGAGCGTGCCGATGATTTTGCTATTACCTTTCATATGCGTCACCTATTTTCTACATTTGAGATTGCAGATAATTTTCAATGCCAATGTTACGAATCAGTTCCTGCTGAGTTTCAATCCAGTCGACATACTCTTCTTCATAGGCCAGGATGTCTTCCAGTAACTCCCGGCTGACGAAATCGGCCTCGGTTTCACAAAAAGCAATGGCTTCTCGCAGCAGTGCCAACTGTTCCATCTCCAGTGCAAGATCACATTGAAGCATTTCTTCGGCGTCTTCACCTATCCGTAACTTCTCGAGGTGTTGCAGGTTGGGAAGCCCTTCGAGGAACAGAATACGTTCAATCAGATCGTCAGCTTGCTTCATGTCTTTGATTGATTTTTTATATTCTTTCTCGTTCAGCTCATCCAGCCCCCAGTTTCTGAAAATTCTCGCATGCAGAAAATACTGGTTAATCGAAGTTAGCTCTACGGTAAGCACCTGATTCAAGTAACTGAGTACTTGGGTCTTGCCTTGCATAATACTTCCTCCATAAGTGGCACATATAAATATTGTTTTTGCCAAGTTTAAGCATAGGCGCTGATTTATATCAGTGTGAGATAGATTGCGGAAAAGTGGCTTATTGATGAATAACTGGTTGAATAGGAGAAATTGCACGATAATTGTAATCATTATCACTGTGATTAAGGCTATATGGTGAATGGCAATCATAATATGGTTCTCTGACTGAACCGTTGTTATAGATGGTATTTTGGATTGTCAATTGGGCTATCATCCCTGCAGAGAGGGATGATAGGCATAGCATTCTGTATATTTGGAGACGCGTAGTAATTGGTTATAGATATATTACTTGCTTATTACTATAGTGATTTTGAAATTGATTGAATAGCATTGACATAGGCTGTAATTAGCCCCTCTCTTTTGTCATTTACAACCTGAAAATCTTTGTTGTTATCTATAAAAAATGGTTCTGCAATAAGGCAGGGGGCGGTTGTATGTTTAAGTAGGTAGCCTCCTCTATCCTCTGATGTTTTAGGTTTAACTCCTCGGTCATTTAGTTCAAGAGCATCCACTAAATGATCATTTAAAATGCTAGCTATTCGTTTTCCTTTTTTTGAACGATGGTAGTAGAGTACCTCTGTTCCTGATACTGACTCATTAAAGGCATTACAATGTAAGCTGATAATAAAGTCTGGGTTGAGCTCATTAATATCCGTAGGTAAAGTACGATAGGTACGTCTATATATACGTTGTACATTTACTCCGCTTACTCTCTCTTCAATATCTAATGCAAGTTGTTCGTTAAAGGCAAACTCTGTTGTTCCTGATGATTTGTTGAGAGCTCCAGGTGACTGTTTTTTATGTCCAATGACTAAGGCACATTTTTTCATTTTTATACCTCATTACAAACTATGAAAGTTGGAGTTGTTTATTTTGATTGTATATTTCCATGTTCATCAAGAATTAGATAGTCTTCATCTAATAATGAATATGGCTTATATTTCCTTTTGTGGTTCATTCTTTCAATTGCAGAATAGTGAACTATTGGAAGTTGGTTTGATACGATGTTATTTTTAACAACGACAACATCTCTTGGAGCCATGATGAACTTCTTAATACCTTTTCGCCAAAATTCTTTATGCTTATGTAGTTTTCCTTTACTGTTAGGGCTATATAAAATATCATCCCTATCAATTGTTATCATGTCACCGTGCTGGTCTATCCCTTGTAAGTTATTATTAGGAATATCTTTAACAGACAAGAACTCTAAATCGTGATTTTTTCCGGCGTTAAGCATAAAATCGAGTGTGATATCAGATAGACCACTTTGCTTATATCCTCCTCCTATATTGCTATGAACACCAGGGAACCATACCTCTTGTATATTATCCTGATGATTCATGAGAGTAGGCCTGAATGCTAAACGGTTCTCGTCTATTGAAACAAGGTGGTAAGCATTTCTAATTGCAGGAGAGATTCTGTTATCCTCAAAAATAACATCTGAAATAGGGCGATTCTTTGATATTATGTTTAGTTTACCAAATGATGCGACAGTATCCCAAACTCCAAGCATCTCAATTTTAGGATTAGAATCAAGTTCACCGTCGGTATCTTGCAACCCATATTTATAAAGATTTGAAGCGAACATTCTTGCGATTGCTGCTCCACGGCTAAATCCAAAGATATATAAGCTATCATTCTTCCTATATTTTTTCTCTATGTCTCTTTGAGCTTCCTTCATTATCTTTTGTGGCGCATCTAAAGCAATTGCTTTTTTTACTAACCGCCTTAAGAAGTTCCCCCTAGTTCCTACACCAGAATAGTAGAATGAAACCTGATCAGTAAAGTGATTTGATGTGTTCTCAATATTTCCTCCAGATAGTAAGTGTAATTTTAGGACATTTGATATGTTGTTATCTTTTAGTTTTCCATTTGATGAGATTTTCTGTTCTGCATCTTTGGGTTCATTTCCAGTTCCATCAAAACATATAATTATTTTTTTCATGTTGAGTATTATCCAACTACGTATGACTGGTATATCTATCATAGAAGGTAACTCATACCATGATGTCTTATTTTATATACACGCTTGGTGCTTTAGAGGGAGTATGTTTGGTTAGGAGGATATGATGATTATTGATTTGTTTTTTTCGCATAATCAAACTAGATAGGGGGCTAAGATCATATATAGCATGTGGATAAAAGACAGGGCTGCTTATTAGTTATAATTGTTACTCAAAGTGCTTTTATCGTCCAGATAAGATTGTTTGTTTGGATAAAATAGATTAACCGTAATACAGGAGACGGCTCAGTGAGCAGGCTCCTGTGTTGTTACTGGAGCTGTGACTCTACTTGGGATAAACAGTCTGGCGGCCGCAACCGGCACAGACGCCGTGCTGAATCCGAAGCTCACAATCATGAGTCGTAGGTATGCCATGAGGGCAGTCATCGTCAATACCGGCAACGTAATCCAGGCTGAACGTACCCTCGCGGCCGTCTCCTCGCGGGTCATATTCGGCCTGCTCACCGAATCCGTCTTGTTGTTTAATCTTCTCTAGCATGGTGTTTAGCTCGCCGGCAAAGATGTCGGCATATCTGGCGTCCTTGCTGACCATTTCACTCATGCGCTGTAATACGGTCGTGACGCGAGTTTGTGTATTCTTGTTATCAGACATAAATTCAGTGCTCATGGTTAGTGTGACTGGCTGCCAGGCAGCCAGAAAAGTCCTTGTTTAGTGCTGGTATTGGCTTACACGGCTATTTTTTGGTCAGAGTGCTGTCCGTTGATATCGTAGGCCTTTTCACCGTAGATATAGGTTTGGCTAACCGTTCTGTCATCTCCCAGGCTCATCAGGACGAACAGTTTTTCTTCCAGATTCTTCGCCTGGTTCATACGAAAACGCATCAACTGGGTAGCGTGCAGATCGAGAACTACGAAATCCGCTTCTTTGCCAACTTCGAGGTTGCCGATTTTATCTTCAAGACGCAGTGCACGGGCGCCACCCAGCGTGGCCAGAAACAGCGATTTCAGCGGGTGCAGTTTCTCCTGCTGAAGCTGCATGATTTTGTATGCTTCGCTCATGGTCTGTAGCAGTGAAAAGCTGGTACCTGCACCGACATCAGTTCCCATCCCGACATTGATATTAAACTTCTCCAGCTTCGGCAGGTTGAGCAACCCTGAGCCGAGGAAAAGGTTGGAAGTGGGGCAGAATGAGATTGCCGAGCCGCTTTCGGACAAACGTTGGCATTCACAGTCTGACAGGTGGATACCATGGGCAAACACCGAGCGCTCATGCAACATGCCGAAATGATCGTAGACATCAAGGTAGTTGTCTCTGTCAGGGAAGAGCTCCATGACCCACTCAATCTCTTTTTTGTTCTCCGACAAGTGCGTGTGCATAAATACGTTTGGGTATTCTTTGAGTAGCCTGCCAACGGTTTCGAGCTGGGCATCGGTACTGGTTGGGGCAAACCGCGGGGTGACGGCATATAACAATCGCCCCCGGTTATGCCAGCGTTCGATAAGCTCCTTGGAATCCAGGTAGCCGGATTCCGGCGTATCAGTGAGGTACTCGGGTGCATTTCTGTCCATCAGTACCTTGCCGGCAATCATCCGCAGCTTGCGTTTTTCGGCTTCCTCAAAAAACACATAGACCGATTCTTTATGAACGGTGCCGAAAACCAGCGCGGTTGTTGTTCCGTTGCTGGCCAGTTCATCCAAAAACAACGAGGCCACTTTCTGGGCATAGACAGGATTTTTAAAGCGGAGCTCTTCCGGAAAGGTGTAATTTTCCAGCCAGTCGAGTAGCTGTTCGCCGTAGGAGGCAATCATGCCTGTTTGCGGGTAGTGAATATGTGTGTCGATAAACCCGGAGGTGAGCAGCTTGTTTTCAAACTTCACGGTCTCTATGTTACTTGGGTGGCGAGCCTGAACCTGTTCAGCCTCGCCGATATCCACGATATGGCCGTTTTCAACCACGATCATGCCATCTTCAAAATATTGATAGCTCTTTTCCAGGCCGACATCTTTCGGGTCGGCAATACTGTGTAAGATGGATGCGCGATACGCGATTTTTTCCGTTGTCATGGTGCTATTCCTTTATCGCTCAGGCACTGTTATTGCTCGCCTGAGTTGCCGGTTCTGCTGCTGTGGTACTTGTCGGGCGTTTTTGCTCCATGGGGACTCCCTGATAATGGGCAATCAACTCGCCAGCGACCGACACAGCAATTTCTGCCGGGTGTTTTCCTTTTACGGCACTGATTCCGATCGGGCAGGTCATTTGCTCGATCGTTTCCTGACTGTAGCCGCGCTCTGTTAATCGGTAGTCGAATTTTTTCCTTTTGGTCAGTGACCCTATCATGCCGAAGTAGGCGGTATCATTTCTGTTGAGAATTGCCTTGGCGAGATCAAAATCCAGCTGGTGGTTGTGGGTCATGACCAAGTAGTAGCTGTTGGCGGGCATATCTTTGACCTCGGCCACGGGATCATCGGAGACCAGTTTTTTCACTCCGGTTGGTAACTCTTCCGGGAACTCGTGCTCCCGCTGGTCAATCCATGTCACACGGAAGGGCAGGGTTGCCACAATATGGAGCAATGCTTTGGCAACATGACCGGCACCGAAAAGCACCAAGTGGTTTTGCTGGTGGCCGATAGGCTCGAAACTGAGCGTTGCCATGCCCCCACAGCACTGACCAAGGCGGGCGCCTAAGTTGAAATGTTCAACTTTGGTATGCCTGTCTCCCATTAGAAGCATGTCGCGTGCCATTTTTACTGCTTTGTGCTCAAGATGACCACCGCCAATGGTTGCCACAATAGTGTTTCGGGTAACGAGCATTTTGGTTCCGGCATCGCGCGGGACAGAGCCCTTGTCGGCCAGTACCGTTACCATGACACAGGCTTCACCTTGTTCATCGAGTTTGGCCAGTTCATGGATCCAGTTATCGTTATACATGTCATACTCCTTGGCGGTTGTTATCTTGATTGTTGTTATTTGATGTTCGTTGTGGCCTCTGCAGGGTTTTCTTGGGTTACTTCTGTATATTGCGGTTGTTGGACCGCCTGAACTGCCCACAGCACGCGCTCGGGCGTCGCCGGGGTATCGAGTTTCGGGATCGCGCCATCGACGGCAACAGAGGCAATGGCATCTTTTAACGCGCTCCAGACGGACATACCCAGCATGAAAGGGGGCTCACCCACGGCTTTGGAATTGAAGACGGTATCTTCCGGATTACTGCGGTTTTCCAGCAGGTGTGTGCGGAAGTCGATTGGCATGTCGGCTATTGCAGGGATCTTGTAGCTAGCCGGACCGTTGGTCATCAAGCGGCCTTGTTCATTCCAGACCAGTTCTTCAGTAGTTAGCCATCCTACTCCCTGAATGAACCCGCCTTCGATTTGTCCGATATCAATCGCCGGGTTAAGGGAGGCGCCGACGTCATGAAGAATATCTGCTCGTAAGATCTTGTATTCGCCGGTAAGAGTGTCGATGACTACCTCTGAACATGATGCCCCATACGCATAATAATAAAAGGGACGTCCTCGAGCTTTTTGATGGTCGTAGTAAATTTTTGGTGTCCGATAGAAGCCGGTACTCGAAAGCGAAATCTGATTGAAGTAGGCCAGTTGGACAAACTCCTCAAACGGCATGAATTTATCCCGGATCTGGACAATGCCATTTTTGAAGACAATCTCTTCCTTGTCGACTTTGAAGTGAACGGCACCAAAATCAATCAGGCGTTGCTTGATGGTTTGAGCCGCATTTTGTGCCGCCTTGCCGTTCAGATCAGCGCCAGACGAAGCGGCTGTCGGCGAAGTATTCGGTACTTTGTCGGTGTTGGTGGCGGTGATCTGGATCTTGTCGATATCGACCTGAAACTCCTGCGCCACTATCTGTGCCACTTTGGTATTGAGACCCTGGCCCATTTCAGTACCACCATGATTGAGGTGGATACTGCCGTCGGTATAGATGTGGATTAGGGCACCGGCCTGGTTCAGAAACGTTGCGGTGAAGGATATCCCGAATTTGACCGGCGTGATGGCCAGCCCTTTTTTGAGGATTGGGCTGGTTTTGTTGTACTCGGCGATGTCTTTACGGCGCTGATGATAATCGCTGCTGGCTTCAAGCTGGGCCGTGATATCGTGGATGAAGTTGTCCTCCACTGTCTGATAGTAGTGGGTGACATTGCGCTCTTCATGGCCGTAATAGTTCTGCTTGCGGACCTCGAGCGGGTCTTTTATCAGGTAGCGTGCAATCTCGTCCATGATGTGTTCTATGGTCATCATGCCTTGCGGGCCACCGAAGCCGCGGTAGGCGGTATTTGAGGCGGTGTTGGTTTTGCAGCGATGGCCGGTGACTGTAGCATCGCCCAGGTAATAGGCATTGTCGGAGTGGAACATGGCGCGATCGACGATGGAGCTGGACAGATCCGGCGAGTAACCGCAGTTACCGGCAACGGTGATATCGATCCCCTGAATCCGACCGTCATCATCAAACCCAACCTTGTATTGGTTGTAGAACGGGTGGCGCTTGCCTGTCATGGTCATATCTTCGTTGCGATACAGGCGCATCTTTGTCGGGCGGCCTGTTAGCGTCGCGATAACGGCAGACAGGCAGGCTGGGGCTGCGGCTTGTGTTTCCTTGCCACCAAAGCCGCCGCCCATCCGGCGCATATCAATAACGACTTTGTGCATCGGCACCCCAAGGACTTCACCAACCAATTTCTGGACTTCAGTGGGGTTCTGAGTCGAGGTATAGACAATCACACCGCCGTCTTCGGTTGGCATGACGCTGCTGACCTGTGTTTCCAGATAGAAGTGCTCCTGCCCGCCGATATGAATATCACCCTCCAGAATATGTTTAGCTTTTTTCAAGGCAGCTGCAGAGTCGCCGCGCTTTTGCTGGTGGCTTTCAGTGACAAAGTGCTTTTTGGCAAGGGCCTCTTCGACGTCCAAAATGGCAGGCAAAGGTTCGTACTCGATAATGGCCGCCTGAGCCGCCTTGCGGGCGGTCTCCAGATCATTGGCAGCAACAGCTATAACCGGTTGGCCATAGTATTCCACCTTGCCATCGGCAAGCAGGGGATCGCCGGGTAAAATGGCGCCGATATCAAGCTGGCCCGGGATGTCTTTGCTGGTGATAGCGATTGCCACACCGTCAAATTCGTAGCAGGGTGAAACATCCAGCTTGGTGATAACGGCATGGGCCTGAGTACTCAGGCGGGCATAGACATGAAGCTGGTTCGGAAACTCAAGTCTGTCATCGATGTAGACGGCTTCACCCGTAACCTGTTTGCTGGCACTGTCATGCTTCACGCTTTTGCCGACGCCAGTTTTCAGATCCCTTTTGACCCGGGCGACCATTTCTTCGTGGGTCATCGCCGGATGATTGTGATTAGACATATGAGGTCACCCTTGTTTCGATTTGACTGTTGGTATTCTGTTGCTCGATGAAGAAGCGGTGCAGCATGTTGGCAGCGGTCAGGGTCCGGTATTCTTTGCTGGCCCTAAAGTCACTCAGTGGCTCGAAGTCTTGCTCTAGTGCCTGCATGGCAGCTTTGACCGTGGCTATCGACCATACCTTGCCGATGAGCGCCTCTTCACAGCTCGAGGCACGTTTCGGCGTGGCCGCCATGCCACCAAAGGCAATTCGGGCATCGGCGACTTTGCCGTTTTTAACGTCGATGTTAAATGCCCCGCAAACAGCCGAGATATCATCATCAAGACGCTTGGAGAGCTTATAGGCGCGAAACTCTTTGTGACCGTCTGTGTTATTCGCCGGCTTGGGAATAAGGATCTTCTCGATGAACTCGGATGGCTGCTGTGCCGTGACCTTATAGCTAATGAAATAGTCTTCCAGGGCGATTGTGCGTCTCTGGTTGCTCTTGCGCAGCACCAATTCGGTATCAAGTGCGATCAGAAGTGGCGGGGTATCGCCAATCGGGGAGGCGTTGCCGATATTGCCGCCCAGCGTGCCTTGGTTTCGGACTTGCAGTGAGGCAAAGCGATGCAATAGCTCACCAAAATCCGGGTAGTACTTGCTTAGTGCCTGATAGCAATCACTGATTGGCAGGTTGGCACCGATTTCAATATGGGTATCCGTTTCAAGGAGGTGCTTCATGTCTTCAACCAGTCCGAGGTTGATCAACTTGTCTATCGGGCGGTGAAACTGGGTGACTTCCAGCGAAAGGTCGGTACCGCCGGCTACCAGCCGGGCATCGGGATGTGTGAGCAGCAAAGTCGCAAGCTCGTCGGTTGATCTTGGCGAGAAGCTGTAGAGGTCGTCATAGGTCAGCGTGGCTGGCTGATCTTCGAGTTGTTTAAGCTTGGCGACAGTGGCCTGCTCAAGCTCAGCAAATTGATCCAGCAGGGGCTTTTCTGTACTCAGTGACATAGCGGCATCGACGATAGGGCGATAGCCGGTACAGCGACAAAGATTGCCTGCCAGTGATTCAAAAATTTCTTCTTTGTTGGCATTAGGCTTGTTTTTGCCCAGGGCAAACATCGACATGATAAAACCGGGGGTGCAGTAGCCACACTGCGAGCCGTGAAAATCGACAACGGCTTGCTGGACGGGATGAAGCTTATTGTCTGTCGACTGGAGATCTTCAACGGTGATCAGTTGTTTGCCATGCAATGCGGATATGAAAGTCAGGCATGAATTGACCGAGCGATATTGTAGCTTGCCGTTAACAAGCTCACCGAGAACTACTGTACATGCACCACAGTCACCAGAACCGCAACCTTCCTTGGTTCCTGTTTTCTTTACATGGGTACGTAAGTAACTCAGCACCGTCATATTCGGTGAGACTTGGTCTTCCTCACGCACTTCCTGGTTGAGTAAGAACTTAATCAAGGGACCTCCTGTTCTCGACTGTGATTAATTGACCGTTGAGTCAATATTGGCTTTTGTTGACTTGATGGTCAACTTTTTTATCACAATTTTGCAACATCTTGGGTTGGGGGTTTAGTTTAAGTTGTTATAAATCAGTCTCTTAAAATGTTTTATATTTTTGCGCTAATTGTATGCAATTTGAATTGACCAGAGAGCGTTATCTTTAGCTTCGTGGGAGTGAGCTGGTGGGGGGGAAATCACGCCGCTTTGAAAAGTGTTAGAGAAAAAGATTGGTCAGGGTCGGTTGGCTGGAAGTTTTAGCTGCCGTTGCTGAGGGCAAAATAAAAGCCGCACGCTGGCGGCTTGTAAATAATGACCTTCCCGTCGCCTTTAGAGCGGGTACCAGAATAGTTGCTCAGACTGGTAGCGGTTGATAAAGCCCAGCGTGAGTACACCGGCAATAACGGCGAGTACGATATAGTCGTTCTTTGTCATTGGTTTGAGGCTATACCAAGAGCGTTTCTTGTTGCGTCCGAAGCCCCTTAGTGTCATGGCATTGGATATCACATCGGCACGATCCAGGCTCGAGAAAATAAGTGGGCCAAGGATTTTGGCGACATTCTTGATTCTTGTCACTACAGGCACGTTTTTCGATATATCGACGCCACGAGCCTGTTGGGCATGCATGATATTGATAAAGTCTTTGGTCACCTCTGGCAGATAGCGCAAAGTCAGGCTGACCGCATAGGCAATGCGGTAAGGGACACCAAGCTTGTTCAAGCTGGCCGAGAATTCGGTCGGGTGGGTGGTAAATACAAAGACCAATGCGATAGGGAACATGCTGAAATACTTCAGCGTCACTGTCAGCAGGTAGAACAAGGTTTCTGCGGTGATCGAATAGTTGCCTGCCATCGCCAACAGTACGGTTTCGCTACCCATATATTCCACGCCCTGTTGCGGGGCGATCAGGAACATAAACAGGGCGTTCATCATCAACACCGATGCCGTGCCTATCATTAGCGGCTTGTAGGTTGCAAACGGGACTCGACTGAGTTTCAGTAAGCTGAACCCGACCAGGATTAGACCGCAAATGACTCGGAGGTCAAATGTGATCAGTACCATAGTCACCCAGCCCATGAAGAGAATGAACTTGGTGATGCCGTTTAATGCATGCAGCGGTGAACCGGTATTGGCGTAGCTGATACCAAATTTGATTTTGTTTGTTTTCATGCGGTTTTTCTTGCCTCATGGTCGATGAAGCAACGGATAAAGTTGTCAATACGCTCGATACCCAGCGCTTTGGCCATGGTATAGAGGCTAGTTACGGTTAGGTTAGCTTGCTCAAGCAGCTCGGGTTGGCTGAAAATGCTATGGACAGCCTGGTCGGCCAGCAATTGACTGTCGGCAATGACCACGGAGCGATCGGTATACTCCAGCACTAGATGCATATCATGGGAAATGATCAGGATAGTGATCCCAAGCTTCTGGTTGAGCTCACGAATGAATGCCATCATAGTCGTATAGTGATGGTAGTCTTGTCCGGCAGTCGGCTCATCCAGGATCAGCAGTTCGGGCTCAAGCACCAAGATAGTGGCGATAGTCACCCGCTTTTTCTGGCCGTAACTCAGTGCTTCGATTGGCCAGTGGCGGTATTTGCCCAGCCCGCATAGTTCCAGGATCTCATGGACCTTTTTCTCGACCATTTGCTCCGGTACATTGCGGTTGCGAAGGCCTGAGGCAACCTCGTCAAAGATCATATGGTGTGAAATCATGTGATTCGGATTTTGCAAAACCACACCGATGTGCTCGCTTCGTTCAAAAATAGATCTTTCGTTAAGATCAAGTCCGTTAAACTCAATGCTGCCTTCGTCCGGGTCAAGTACCCCCATGATTAAGCGGGTCAGAGTGGATTTTCCGGAGCCGTTTTTGCCGAGGACTGAAACAAATTCGCCTTTATTGATGCTGAAGCTCACATCGTCCAGTGTCTTGCGCTGGTCATCGTATGAATAGCTCAGGTTGTTAACCGAGAGCAGAGGCTGACTGGTCTCATTCTGTTCTGTGATACCTTTTTGCTGATACCAGTTAAGTAGCTGAGGTTTGAAGCTGTCGAGGTCAAGCGTCGACAGGTGGGCGGGTTTGTCGGCTGCGGTGACTTCGCAGCCAGCCGCTTTGAGTGCCGACAGGTAAAGTGGTTCACGGATCCCGTGCCGGGCGAGTAACGGGCTGGCCAGCAATTCGTCAGGCGTCATGTTAGCTACAATTTCCCCGCGCTCCATCAGGATGATTCGGTCGACGTTGCGGTGAAGAACATCTTCGAGACGGTGCTCGATAATGATGACGGTTTTGCCTGAATTCTTATGTAGCTGATCGATAATTTCGATGGTTGCCTTGCCCGTTTTAGGGTCCAGGCTTGCCAGTGGCTCATCGAATAACAGGATATCGACATCGTCTACCATTACACCCGCCAGCGAGACTCGTTGCTTTTGGCCGCCGCTGAGATCGAACGGTGACAGGTCCAGCATTTCCTCCAGATCGACCATCTTCGCCGTTTGCTTAACGATATTGTGCATCTCGCTTTGTTCAACCATCTGGTTTTCTAATGCGAAGGCGATATCCTCGCCAATGCTTAGCCCCACAAACTGGCCATCGGTATCTTGCAGGACGGTGCCGACCATGTTGGTACACTGGTGGAGATCCATCTCACGGGTATCTTGGCCGTTGATAGACAGACTTCCGGTGATATCACCCTTGACTGCAAACGGAATAAGGCCGTTAAGGCACTGACCAAGGGTTGACTTGCCGCTACCGCTCGGGCCGACAATGACAACCTTCTCGCCTTTTTCAATCGTGAGATTGATATTTTTTAGGGTCGGCTTTTCTAATGCCCAATACTTGAACGAGAAGTTAGAAAACGCAATAGTCATGCTCTAGTAGGCCTCTTTCAGGTTGTAGCTTTGTTTTTTTCGCTTGGCAACGGCGGTTAAAATGAAGTGGCCGACAACGGCAATAAGCAGGGTGTTGCCTGCAGCAATAATGGTAAGTTGGGCCAAGACTTTGGTGAATGGTTCAGCATAAAGGACGGCGTCAAGGAAGGCCGAGCAGCCATAACCGACAACATTGCCGATAAAGGCAAGCAAGATAAACAGGGTGAAATCCAGTTTTGAAAACCGGCCTTTTTCCAGGCGCTCTTTGGTGATTTTGGGATAGAGGCCGATTAGCATGCCAACAATGCCTGAGCCCAATACCCAGGTGATCCACACGCCCCAGCCGGCAAACAAGTCTGTTACCCAGTGGCCGATGAAGCCCACCAGAAAACCGACAAGCGGCCCGAATAATACGCTGAACAAGGCCAGTACGGCCATAGCAGGCTTGAGTGTGGTATTAGCAAAAACAGGGATACCAAACATAGGCAGGCCGCCTATACCATATAGTGCTGCGCCGATGGCAATAAGAACCACTGTCTTGGCTGAAAGATTCATGACATAACCTTAATTTACTCTTTATGGGTATTTTCTTTGTCATGCCTACCTGAAAAGCTCTAGTAGAAGCAGACGGCCGCCAACCTATTCAACAGGAACAAAAAAACACACCAAAAGTGTGTTCTCGCCTGCGCGCAAATATCCATTTTGTGCAAGTGCGGTTATGTGGGTAGACATAAGCGGCGGCAATCATACATGAAGCCGGCCAATAAAGGAAAGCCTTACATCTAGACGTCTAAATGTTAATCGCTTCTTTGCTATTGGCTCGGGGGGGATCGTGGTGCTTGCGAAACCTAAGGTGGCACGTACGCACTCAGGTTATAAGCCACCTAATCATAAATATTCGCAAAATTGATACAAACTTTAGATTTACTTAGAAACTGAAGAATTGTAATGATCTTTTTATTGGGCTTTCTAAGCTAAAATTGTACCGATAGTTAGACAGTGCTACGATTTGGATTCTAGCACGTTATTTTATTTGTCGTGTCTATAAGTAATGGATATGAAAAGAGATAATTGTTATTTGTTCGAAAATTGTTCGCGTAAAGCTGATTTTTTCCTATACCTCATAGTGTTATCAGTGATAACTTGCTATTAAGAACATACTCAATATATATGATGTTAGTCTATTTCCCTTTGTGGCAGATAACCTTCTGGATATATTGAATTTTATACTTTATTTTTTTGCATATATGGTAAATACTGCTGTGCAGCATGATTGAGTTTCAAACATGCAAAAAGCAGTATTAGAGCCCTTTTTGTCAAGTATGAATTCTAGCGGAAACTTTGCGCTGATACACAGAAACAGCATCAGTTCAGATTTCAAGTTAGGGTAAAATTGGGTAAGATCAGTAATAGCTATCCCGCCAATTCTGGCTGGGTGCAGAGCCAAATCATATTGGAGATACAGCTTGATTAATGTATTCCTTGTAGATGATCACGAACTGGTTCGCACAGGGATCCGACGTCTTCTTGAAGATGTCCGTGGTATAAAAGTGGTAGGGGAAGCCGACAGTGGTGAAGAAGCCGTAAAGTGGTGCCGTGCTGAACACGCGGATATCATTCTTATGGATATGAATATGCCTGGGATCGGTGGCCTTGAAGCGACACGTAAGATTTTACGTTTTAATCCCGATGTCAAAATTATCGTTTTAACCATTCATACCGAAAATCCGTTCCCGACCAAAGTGATGCAGGCTGGGGCTGCGGGGTACCTGACTAAAGGTGCTGGTCCGGATGAAATGGTCAATGCGATCCGTATGGTGAATAGCGGACAACGCTATATATCCCCAGAAATTGCACAACAAATGGCGCTAAGCCAGTTTGCACCAGATTCTGAGAATCCTTTTAAAGACCTGTCTGAGCGTGAGCTGCAGATCATGATGATGATCACCAAAGGCCAGAAAGTGACAGAGATTTCTGAGCAGCTGAACTTAAGCCCCAAAACGGTTAACAGTTATCGTTATCGCCTGTTCAATAAACTGGATATCAACGGTGATGTAGAGCTGACCCACCTTGCAATTCGTCATGGAATGTTAGACACAGAGACGTTGTAGTGTCCGAATCTGTTGACGAAAAAAGCTTTGATTCAAAAAGCTTTCTCAAAACTGTTACTCATCAGCCCGGCGTATACCGAATGTACGACGAGGCTGACGAGGTCATTTACGTTGGCAAAGCCAAAGATCTGAAAAAGCGCCTGTCGAGCTATTTTCGTACCAACGTGTCGGGAGAGAAAACCCGTGCCTTGGTGAAGAATATACGCAAAGTGGATGTCACTGTGACGCACACCGAGACAGAAGCGCTGATTCTCGAGCACAACTACATTAAGTTGTACTTGCCCAAGTACAATGTATTGCTGCGTGATGACAAGTCCTATCCTTATATCTTTCTTAGTGCCAACGCCTATCCTCGACTGATGATTCACCGGGGTGCAAAGAAACGCAAAGGGGAGTATTTCGGTCCCTATCCTGACTCGGGCGCGGTACGCGAAAGCCTACACTTGCTGCAAAAAATCTTTCCGGTGCGTCAGTGCGAAGATTCCGTTTATGCCAACCGTAGCCGTCCGTGCCTGATGTACCAGATTGGTCGTTGTCTCGGCCCGTGTGTGAAAGGGCTAGTCAGTGACGAAGATTACCAGGAGCAGGTAAACTTTGTCCGTCTGTTCCTACAGGGCAAAGATCGTCAGGTTATTGCCACCATGGTTGAAAAAATGGAGCAGGCCAGCCAGCAGCTTGCCTTTGAAAAAGCGGCTACCTATCGCGATCAAATCCAGGCTTTGCGCAGGGTTCAGGAGCAGCAGTTTGTCAGCCATGACAACGAAGATGATATGGACGTTATCGGTATTGCCCATGAGCGTGGAATGGCCTGTATCCATGCGCTGTATATCCGTCAGGGCAAAATCCTCGGCAGCCGTAGCTATTTCCCAAAAATGCCCAATGATGCCGATTTAACGGAAGTGCTTTCCAGTTTTGTCAGCCAGTTTTATCTTAACCAGGCAGAAGGCCGGGTTATCCCTTCTGTGATTTTGCTCGGAGCCGATCTGGGCGAAGAGAAAGCAGTGTTGGAAGAGACATTGACTGAGCTGGCCGGGCGGAAAGTGGAGCTAAAAACCCAGTCGCGTGGAAATCGTGCTCGCTATCAGAAGTTGGCGCAAACAAATGCCAACACGGCACTGACCAGCAAGCTAAATCACAAAATGACCATTCAGCAGCGTTTCACGGCGTTGAGCGAGGCACTGAAACTTAATATTCTCGAGCGGATGGAATGTTTTGATATCAGCCATACCATGGGTGAGAAAACCGTTGCCTCCTGTGTGGTATTTAATCAGGACGGGCCATTAAAGCAGGAGTACCGCCGTTACAATATCACCGGGATAACAGGGGGAGATGACTATGCGGCAATGGCACAAGTTCTTGCTCGAAGGTATGGAAAACAATTAGATCCAGATAAGATTCCCGACATAATTTTTATCGATGGGGGTAGAGGTCAGCTCTCAAGAGCGTATGATGTAGTTAGTCCGCTGATGAAAGAGTGGCCGAAGCGATCAATGTTGGTGGGGGTGGCAAAGGGAACCACACGTAAACCTGGACTGGAAACCCTACTTTTGGTCACAGGGGAAGAGTTCTCGATGCCGTCTGATTCACCGGCTTTGCATTTGGTCCAGCATATTCGCGATGAAAGCCATAATCACGCGATTAGTGGTCACCGGGCTCAGCGAGCCAAGGTCAGAAAACGTAGTGCATTGGAAGATGTCGAAGGTATAGGACCGAAGCGCCGACAAGCACTATTGAAGTATATGGGTGGTCTACAAGAACTAAAAAGAGCAAGCAGAGAAGAAATCGCTAAGGTACCCGGTATCAGTAAGTCCTTGGCCGAGAAAATTTATGACGCATTGCAACACAGTTAGCTTTGCGGCACCCTAATGAAGTCAATCATAAGAACTAATAAATTATGCGTTTAACGATTCCAAATATCCTCAGCTTCATCCGGCTATTGCTTATCCCATTTTTTGTGGTCACATTCTATCTGCCTTACACTTGGGCGCCGTTCGCGACCGCATTGATCTTCTTTGTAGCCGGGGTGACAGATTGGTTTGATGGGTATCTGGCTCGCAAGCTTAATCAGACGACGCGCTTTGGTGCTTTTATCGATCCTGTTGCCGATAAAGTTATGGTGGCGACGGCAATGGTGCTCGTTGTCGAGCATTATCATTCTTTGTGGGTAACAATCCCTGCCGTGACCATGATAGGTCGCGAGATTATTATCTCGGCGCTTCGTGAGTGGATGGCAGAACTGGGCAAGCGTTCCAGCGTTGCTGTTTCTTGGGTTGGCAAGGTCAAAACAGGATCACAGATGTTTGCGTTGCTTGTTCTGCTTTGGCACCCAACCGAATGGTTAGTGTGGATTGGCTATATTGCGCTGTACGTGGCAATGGTGCTGACATATTGGTCAATGTACATTTACCTGAAGGCTGCAAAGGACGATTTGCTTAATTCAGAGGATGCCTGAGTATAGGTGAAAGAACTGTAGAAAAGCGGCTTTAGGCCGCTTTTTGTTGCCTATGAGGCAGTTGCAACAACATTCAGCCTAATGTTAGAAGATGTTTTGTCGGAATTGGTGGAAATTGCAGCGAACAGTTTCATTTTTTCATTTTTTGCGTGACAGCCCCTGTGGGTTCTGTAAAATGGCGCGCATACCGAACAGGGCATGACTCTGACGGTTACCAAAAAGAAGCAATAACGAAGGCGCGTTGGCAGAGTGGCTATGCAGCGGATTGCAAATCCGTGGACCTCGGTTCGACTCCGGGACGCGCCTCCATCCCATCTTGATGGGATGGCATTAGACCAGCCTAGAGCTGGTTTTTTTATGCCTGAAATTTGGTTTTACTTTCTGCACCCTTGCCCCCCTCACTCAATACTTAATCTTAAACTCGGCCAAGATTCTGTGTTTATGGTTGAAGCGACTGAACGCATTGTGTCGGTATGCTCAACCAATTGATCGATATTTTGCAACGAACTTGTGAATTCAAGGTTATTTATTTACTAAATCGCCCTCGTTAAACTATGGCTATTACAATAAATGCGTGAATCGCACCGCGAAGCACAAGCCCGACCGATAACAATAGATGCATTATGCATATGGAAGTACACGGAGCCACAATGCAGCAGCCCTACAAGACATTGATTGATCAATTACAACATCAGATTGATGATAAGCGGATTATCACCGATCCCACCTTAACGTTGGCATACGGTACTGATGCTAGTTTCTATCGCTTGGTCCCCAAGTTAATACTTCAGCTTGATACCTTGGATGAAGTCGTTTTCGCGATAAAGGCATGTTACAACCTGAATATTCCAGTGACTTTCCGGGCGGCAGGAACAAGCTTATCGGGGCAGGCGTTATCTGATTCAGTGCTTATCACACTCACGAATAACTGGCGCAATCACAAAATTCTCAACGACGGCGAGCAAATCTGGTTACAGCCGGGAGTCATCGGCGCAGAGGCTAATAAGTTTCTGACACCGTATGGCCGTAAGATTGGTCCGGATCCGGCGTCTATCAACACCTGTAAAATCGGGGGCATTGCTGCAAATAACGCGTCCGGTATGTGTTGTGGCACGGCGCAAAACAGTTATAAGACATTGGCCGGAATGACCATTGTCCTGGCTGATGGCACCATTCTTAATACGCTGGATGCCGATAGTGTTGCCCAATTCAAACAAAGTCATCAAGTGTTGCTGACAGACCTATCGGCTCTGGCACAGCATTGTCACGATACCCCTGAGCTAGCGGATAAAATCAGGCACAAATATCGTCTAAAAAATACCACCGGCTACAGTCTTAACTCGCTAGTGGATTATGATGATCCGATCGAGATCCTTCAGCACCTGATGATAGGCTCGGAAGGGACACTGGGTTTTATCGCCGATATTACCTATAACACAGTTGTTGACCATGCTTTCAAGGCGTCGGGACTGTTTGTTTTTGCTGATATCGAAAAGACCTGCCTAGCCGTCAGTGAGCTCAGCAAGACCAATGTTGCCGCTGTCGAGCTGATGGATAGCCGTTCACTGGCTTCTGTTGCCGATGAGCCGGGAATGCCTGACTTTATTGCCCAATTAGGTGCTAACGGCAATGCCGAGGCGGCAGCACTATTAATCGAAATTCATGCTGAAGATGAACAGGCGCTGTCTGAGCAGAGGGAAGCGTTAACTTCACTTATCAACGCGTTCTCACCGATTGAGCAAGTTGCCTTTAGCCGTGATGCGAAAGTGTGTGCTCAGCTTTGGGGTATCCGCAAAGGGCTGTTTCCCGCTGTAGGCGCAGTGCGTGAAACAGGTACCACCGTTATCATTGAGGATGTTGCTTTCCCAATTGAACAGCTGGCCCCTGCTGTACGTGAATTGCAGGAACTGTTTACCCAATATCACTATCACGAAGCGATTATTTTCGGTCATGCGCTTGCCGGTAACCTGCACTTTGTCTTCACTCAGGCATTTGATACTGAAGAAGAGGTAGAGCGATATAGTGCATTTATGGATGCGGTCGCTCAGCTAGTTGCGGTTGACTACCAAGGCTCGCTAAAAGCTGAACATGGCACCGGACGCAACATGGCACCGTTTGTAGAGTTGGAGTGGGGCGAGGAAGGCTATGCCCTGATGCAGCAAATCAAGCGTATCTTTGACAGTACCGGAATCCTTAATCCGGGGGTTATTCTCAATGATGACCATCAGGCCCATGTTAAAGATCTCAAGGAGATGCCGGCTGCCGATACCTTGATTGATAAGTGTATTGAGTGCGGCTTCTGTGAACCAGTCTGCCCGTCGCGCAACCTGTCGCTAACGCCGCGGCAGCGTAATACCGTATTTCGTGAGATCAGCCGCTTGCGTCGTACCGATGAAGATCCGGCACGACTGGCAGAAATGGAAAAGTCATTTAAATACCAGGGAATAAATACCTGTGCGGCCACAGGGCTGTGTGCCGATCGCTGCCCTGTCGGAATTAATACCGGTGATCTGATGCGCAAGCTACGTGAAGACCATTCCGGGATGGCGAAAAGCATAGCTCGTTGGACGGCAAACAACTTTAATGGCATTACTGCAGCTACGCGGGTAGGGCTCAGTGCTGCGAATGGAATGCACTCGGTTCTAGGCAGTAAGAATATGCAGGCGCTATCGAAGGCTGCCCATAAAATATCCGGCCAGAAAATTCCGCTCTGGACGCCGCATATGCCAAGGTCGGCAGGCAAGATGCCGAAGCCCGAGGCGTTGATCATCCATTCGGTGTCTAAGCAAAAAGTCGTTTACTTTCCGAGCTGTGCTTCGAGGAATATGGGGACCGAGAAGAAGGCTATGGATGCGCGTCCGTTAGCAGAAGTAACGATGTCGCTGCTTGCAAAGGCAGGTTATGAAGTCGTTCTGCCCAATGATTTAAGTAGCCAGTGCTGTGGGATGCCGTATAAGAGCAAAGGGTTTGTTGATACGGCCAATAGCAAAGCCAAGCAGCTTGAAGAGGCATTATGGGCAGCATCAGAGCAGGGAACACTGCCTGTGCTAATGGATACCAGCCCGTGTGCAAGCCTGAGCAAAGATACGTTGCGTAAGGATATTACTATCTACGAGCCGTTCAAGTTTGTGGCGGACTTTGTGATGCCACGCCTTGATATTACTCCTCAGGATGAACCTGTAATGCTACATATTACCTGTACTTCACGCCGTAAAGGGTTGGCCGGAGTTATGCAGCAAGTGACCGAGGCTTGTGCCAATCAGGTAATAATCCCTGAAGATATTCAATGTTGTGGCTTCGCCGGTGATAAGGGCTTTACGACGCCAGAGCTCAATGAGTCGGCACTGTCGCCACTCAAAGCTCAGGTGCCTGAAAACTGTAAAGAAGGTTACTCGAATAGCCGCACTTGTGAGATTGGTCTGTCGGAACATAGCGGTATAGAGTATCGCTCTATTCTCTATTTGGTCGATAAAGTAAGTCAGGCGCGTAGAAGCTAATTTTATAGATTTATCCGCGGATAATGTTTTTAAATTGAAAGAGCAAGCTGCAACACAGCTTGCTCTTTTTTATGGCTAAAATGAAAAGTTTTTATTAATCCTAAATGCAGATACCTTGCAATAAGTATTTAGGGTTAATTATTGCATTGTTAGACCTTTGTCATTTTATATTATTCACATTTAATCTTAATTTTTCATATCATAAATATATATAAACAAGTGCTGCTACTAATTTTT
Organism: Photobacterium proteolyticum; assembly: GCF_001939735.1. Taxonomy (GTDB): domain Bacteria; phylum Pseudomonadota; class Gammaproteobacteria; order Enterobacterales; family Vibrionaceae; genus Photobacterium; species Photobacterium proteolyticum. The sequence goes on along the minus strand of NZ_MJIL01000087.1, from coordinate 13,835 downwards.
GTTGTTATTTTATTTCACCTTTAAACGCTATTTATGCCTGCGGTATAAGTTATTTTGTAAGTTTACAATATTGTATTTTTTAACCCATGTTAACTATTGGGATTACTCTTGAATAAATTGTCATATTTACTTGTATTTGTCGTTTATATAGTGAATGTTTGTGAAACTTACTGTGTCATATACCTCTTTAATTATAATTGGTGTTTTTGATTTTTGTCTTTAAGTGGTTGTTTGATAAGGTTTGTTTTGATCGGGGGTGTTTCGTTGACAATATGTTTCTATTTGATTTGTAGGCGTTTGGTTAACTAACTGTTGTTTTGGTAGTGGTAATAATTAAAAAGGTCATTAAAATATTCAACCCACAATAATAATACACTCAGCCTTCAATAATAAAAATGGATGTGTAGTTTACACGTCAAAGTTAGCAAGACCCGAATTACTATACACATGCTGTTTTATATGGCGATAACTGGGTCTGAATACACGGAGTATATTTTAATGACGTCCCTATTTTTATCGGTGATACCAATTGTTATTCTTATTTGGATGATGACAAAGAAGAATGGCGTACCGTCTCATATTGCTTTGCCTATTACGGCAGCAATGGTCGGTGCACTGCAATTGTTTTACTTTGGCACTGATATAACCTTAATTAATGCCAATATCATTGCTGGTATGTTGTCTGCAATCACGCCGATTTCAATTGTTGCTGGTGCTATTCTTTTGAATCGAATGATATATCTATCAGGTGCAGAGGACGTTATTCGTCGCTGGCTGGAAGGTATTAGCCGCAATCAGGTTGCGCAGTTGATGATCATTGGCTGGGCATTTGCCTTTATGATCGAAGGAGCATCCGGTTTTGGTACCCCGGCAGCCATCGCGGCACCTATATTGGTAGGCCTTGGCTTCAATCCGTTGAAAGTTGCCATGCTGGCATTGGTAATGAACTCTGTGCCAGTATCTTTTGGTGCGGTAGGCACACCAACGTGGTTTGGCTTCTCGAATTTGGGGCTGGATGATGTCGCTTTGCTAGAAACGGGCAAGATCACAGCACTCATTCATCTTATCGCTGCTTTTATTATCCCTCCTATGGCATTGCGTTTTATCGTGAGCTGGAATGAAATTCGCCGTAATTACCTGTTTGTTCTTGTAAGTACTTTATCTTGTACGGTGCCTTATTTCTTGCTGGCGCAATGGAACTATGAGTTTCCTGCCTTGGTGGGTGGTGCCATCGGCTTGGTGCTGTCTGTGATTACGGCGCGAAGTGGTTTTGGCCTGGTTCCAACCCCATCATCTGCGGAAAGCACGGCATCTGCTCCCGTTGCGGCGCATGATGTTTTCAAAGCAATGACGCCGACTATTTTGCTGATTGTGATTTTGATAGTTACCCGCATCAAGCAATTTGGCATTAAGGGGATGTTAACGGACAGCACAGAGATGTTCAGTGTGTCCTTTGGTCCGTTGGGAGATTTTAGTATCAGCCAGGCGTTGATATTTAAACTCAGTCACATTTTAGGCACAGATGTGTCTTGGGCATATAAAACACTGTATGTACCTGCGCTTATTCCGTTCCTATTGGTGGTCCTGATCTCAATCCCATTGTTCAGACTACCAGCCGGTGTGGTGAAGCAGATGTTTGCTGAAACTGGAAACCGTATCAAGATGCCATTTATTGCGCTTGTTGGTGCCTTGATTATGGTTAAGCTGATGATGACGGGTGGTGAAAACTCACCCATTATGACAACAGGCCAGGCGTTTTCCGATCTGATGGGAACCAGCTGGCAGTATGTTGCGGCTTATCTTGGTGCGCTTGGGGCTTTCTTCTCGGGATCGGCGACGGTGTCTAACCTTACTTTTGGGGCTATTCAACAAACCATCGCCATTAACGTCGGGTTGCCACAGACAACAATCTTGGCGTTGCAATCAGTGGGTGGCGCTATGGGGAATATGGTGTGTATCAATAATATTATTGCGGTATCGACTATTCTCGGCATTGCCAATAAAGAAGGTTTTATTATCAAGCGAACGGTTGTACCCATGGTGGTTTACGGCGTGGGTGCAGCGATAATGAGTACCCTGATTTAGTGATTTGATATCTGAAAGTATCAATATAAGAAGAGTGTGGCCAGAGATGGCCACACTTTTTAGTGTCTAGAACTTATCTTCATGTTGTCGATAGCATTGATAAAGGTGTTCAATGAATAGCTTTATTTTTGCAGGTTGGTGGCGAGTGTAGGGGTAGATGGCAAAGATCCCGAGACACTTCGCGACCTGGTGCTGTAGCACTTCTACCAGTCTTCCTTCTCTCAGATCGTCGGCGACCAATACTTTGGGCACATATACCAGTCCCTGTCCAATAAGCGCGGCACGCCTTAATGCCGATGCATTGTTGGTACTGAAATTGCCAGCGACTTTAACGGTAAAAGGTGACGATGGCCCTTTGAACAGCCATTCGGTGGCTCCCGTTTCTTGATAGGAATAGGCAAGACAGTTGTGATCTGCCAAATCTTGGTAAGTCTTTGGCTCGCTGCGACGCTCAAAGTAAGCAGGAGCACCACAGATCACCCAATGGGCATCAGCGAGTCGGCGGGCGATAAAACTTGAGTCCGGAAGCACACCGGTGCGGATGGCCAGATCATAGCCTTCCTCGACTATGTCGACGAAACGATTGTCCAGATCCATATGAACCGTGATCTCAGGGTACTTATCGCTAAATTCGGCGATGGCCTGAGGTAAAATCAGCTCTCCGGAAATTGTCGGAACGGTGATACGGATACTGCCGGAAAGGCTCTCACCAAGGCCGCTCATCGCATCCTCAGCATTTTGTACCGAAAGGTATACCTCGCGGGCATGACTGAAGAAGACTTCACCGGCCTCACTCAGGGTAAGTTTGCGTGTTGTGCGGTATAGAAGCTGTACGCCAAGCTCTTCTTCAAGTCGGGTGATACGTTTACTGACAACGGATTTGGTTAAACCAACCTGCTCGGCAGCTTTGCTGAAAGAGCCTTGTTCGATCAGGTGGTAAAAAATCAGGAAGTCATCGGTGTTTCGCATTATTAGTATACTTTTTGCAACAATTTCTAGGGTTGTTGAATTATAGCAATTAAATGTAAGACATTTAGTAAATGAATGAATTGAGGTGCTCGTTTTGCTCTGTTGATCACGTTAGTGATGACTGGATTAATAAGAAGTATTGCGGAAGAAAAGAAAGGCTTACCAAAGGGTAAGCCTATATCGACGTTGTGTCTTACTTTTGATGATTAACCATTTACAAATTGTTGTAATGGAACACGGTCAGCCAACAAACGTTTATAGATCTGGTTACCAATGACACCACCGACAACGCCTGCGAAAGCGGCAGCAACCACTGCCATAAACAGTGTTAGCGGATCGTTGAAGGCGATAGAGGCTAGCAGTCCTGGAATCGGTGCTGCACTGCCTGGGGCATCATTGATAATACCGAAGTAGGCGGCGATGGTACCTGCCATGGCACCACCGAGGAAGTTCGACATAAAAATAGGCACAGGGTTACGGGTAACGATATGGGCCTGAGTGAGAGGTTCCAGCATCACACTAACGGTGTTACTGGACTTGCCGAGCTTGAGGCTGTGGAAAATATACCCGTTGGTAAATGAACCACCGACACAGGCGATGGCTGCAATTCCCATCGGCAAGCCCGTCAAACCGAGCATAGCTGTGAGTGCCATTGAGCTGAGCGGTGAAGTACAGACCATCTTAATCAGTCCGCCTAGCAAGAAGCCCATAGCAAGCGGCGATAGCAGGGTAGCTTCGGTGATCATATTGGCCAGTGTGCCCATCAGCATATCCAGTCCCGGGCTTATGAAGATACCAAGTAGTCTGGCCAGTGGTGCCAGGGTCAAGACACCGACAATGACATCGACGCCTTCGGGAAGGTATTTCTTAAATAGCGGTGTTGCGAAAGAGAACAGGTAACCGGCAATGAAGCCCTCGAGGATCCCGAGATTAGCCATAGCTAGACCCGTGACGATGGCAAAGACAGGTTGTACTCCCATTCGTAGCATGACGAGAGTAGCCGCCGCGACACCCCCCATGCCACCGACCATGTTGCCAAAATCAGCCAAATACTCGATGCCAAGCAGGTTCCCCATGACATATTTATGAATGGCTTCAACCAGAAAGGTCGCAATGGCGGCATCAGCAAGACCACTCATAGCCGCACTGCCGTTGGGAGCCTTGAAACTGAATACTGAAAACAAACCCAATGCTGCCAGTAGTGCAGCAATACCGAGGATAATTTCCATATTATTTCCTTATCATTGTTTTTAGGGCGAATGAAAGCAGAGCTACGCCCAAAGTATTAAATTAATTGATGAATGAAGAGAGAAGCTGAAATTAACCGGGATCGGGTATCGTGATTTTGAGGTGGAAGTTGAGTTTTGCCAGAGAGATGAAGTAAGCCATGCTTGACAGACTGTCAGCGTATGTTTTACCTCAGGGGAGGAGCTGGCCTATACAAGCCGATAGTTTCTTCTTTGACAGAAAATGACTGTTCATAACGATCACCATGCCGAGACGTAGTTTAAATTAACTTTGATTCCTGTTGATTAACCTAACATAACTCTGTTGTATGATTTTTGAACTGCTTCATGTTCTGTTGTGAAATCAGGTTTATATCCTTAAGGCGAGTCACATTGTATTAAAAAAGTGTCAACGGATGCGGTTAGGCAAAGTGTCGTTATCGCTATATATAAGAGAGGATAATCTCAGTTTTGATAGGGGCGGGCAGCTTGTGAAATAACACTTGGCATCCAGACACACAATATGTTACTTTTCTGCGCAATCTCAGGGGGCAGTATTACTGAGACATATGCGTTGTGATGAATTCAGGCTGATTGTGTCACAACGTGCCGTAGGTACTGGCGAACCTTTCGTCAGTAGAAGGGCATTAATAGCGCGGACCTGCCACCAAATAGAGCAGGAGCATATTGAAGGAACCCAACATTGAAAACACTAACATTGAAAACCCAAATCAGCTTAGTCTTACCTAACTGCAGTATTATTACTGAACCTTGATATTTCCTATCTAAATCATTTCAGCTTTTTGCTGTAAACCTGTTACCTCATTAGCTTTTGGCTGATGGTATCTTTGTGTTTACCGGCAGGAAAAGAATACCTGACAATCCTAATGACCCTCTATGTGGCTATGTAATGTATTAATCAGATTGCATGCTATATAAGTTGAGTCGGATATTACCTCAGGTATGTTCTGCCGAGCGTCATGTTTCATATGACGTGTTAATTATTGGATGACACCCATGAGTAATGTGTTTGATTTAGACGATATCAAGCTAGCCTCAAACGTACCGGTTGTACATGAATTGTACGATTTGACACCCGATGAACTGCTGCTGAGTCAGGAGCATTATGAGTCGGAAGTGCGCTCCTATCCGAGAAGGCTGCCTCTTGCTATCAAGAAAGCATCAGGCGCGCTGGTGGAAGATAGCCGAGGCCAACTATTTCTAGACTGTCTGGCTGGTGCCGGAACACTGGCTCTGGGTTATAACCACCCAGAAATCAACCAGGCAATTATCGAACAGCTAAACCAGGGGCTGCCGTACCAGACTCTGGATATGACAACCCCGGCCAAAGATAAATTCATCAAAGAAGTGATGAACTTCCTACCGGATGATTTTGCAGCCAACGCCCGTATTCAGTTCTGTGGCCCTTCCGGTGCCGACGCTGTAGAAGCGGCGATTAAACTGGCCAAGCAAACCACTGGCCGAAACACGATGGCGGCTTTCCATGGTGCCTACCATGGTATGACTAACGGAACCATGGCGTTGATGGGTAACCTGGGGACGAAAGAGCGTCGTCAGGGGCTGATGGCAGATGTCCACTTCCTGCCGTTCCCATATAGCCTGCGCTGCCCGTTCGGCCTGAAAGGCAATGAAGGAGCCAAACAAAGCATTCGTTATATCGAACGTATGCTGAGCGACGATGAAAGCGGCGTACAGAAACCCGCGGCGATCATTGTTGAGCCTGTGCAAGGCGAGGGTGGGGTGATCCCGGCTCCGGCTTTCTGGCTACAAGAGCTGCGTCGTATCACCAAAGAACATGGCATTCTGCTGATCCTTGATGAAATCCAGTGTGGTATCGGTAAAACCGGTCACCGTTTTGCGTTTGAAGAATCAGGCATTACCCCAGACATTCTTTGTTTGTCGAAAGCTGTCGGTGGCGGTCTGCCGATGTCTGTATTGCTCTTTGACAAGTCGATTGATACCTGGCGTCCGGGTGAGCATACCGGCACATTCCGTGGTAACCAGCTGGCAATGGCGACCGGTGCAAAAGCGTTGGAAATTATTCGTCGTGATCACCTGGTAGAGCATGCCGAAAAAGCTGGCCAGTACCTGCGTGAGGGCCTGGAGCGCATTGCCGGATATACCGATTGTATCGCTGAAGTACGCGGCAAAGGTTTGATGCTGGGTGTTGAGATTGTTAAGCCAAACAATCAGAAGAACAAGTTCGGTGAGCCTGAAGCCGATCCTGAAATGACGGCGAATATCCAGCGCGCTGCGTTGGAGCGTGGTCTGATCATCGAAAAAGGCGGACGTCAGGGTTCTGTTCTGCGTTTTCTGCCACCGTTGATTATTAGCTACGAGCAAATTGATTTTGCCCTCGAAGCGTTGAGCAAGGCCATTCTTGCTACAGCTGGCCCGGCAACAATTTCAGAAGCCAATGCGGAATCGGATCAGGAGCAGTGGCGTTCGTACTTCATCCACACCGGTGAAGGCGGTGCAGACGAGCTTGAGGTTGCGCTAAACCAGACCACACAAGTTCTGAAACAAGTTTTCGAAGCGGCTGATGCGCCGTACTCAGGGCTCGAGCCGCTGGTACTGAAAAACTTGATCAACAACATCGAGCTGGACGATCAGCAGCTGCCGCTGGAGACAGTCATTGAGCAGACTGGAGAACTGATCGCCAAGAACTCGATCATGGTTCAGCATCCAAGCTGCATTGCGCATCTGCATACACCGCCTTTATTGCCAGCGGTTGCCGCCGAGGCATTTATCAGCTCATTGAACCAGTCAATGGACTCATGGGATCAGGCAAGTTCTGCAACTTATGTGGAACAGAAGGTTGTCGATTGGTTGTGCGGTGTTTATGAGCTTGGCGAGCAGGCTGATGGCGTGTTTACCAGTGGTGGTACCCAGAGCAACCTGATGGGCTTGTTGCTGGCACGTGACTGGGCGGCAGATACGATTTCCGGCCATAACATCCAAAAAGAAGGTTTGCCGGATTATGCGGGCAAACTGCGTATCCTATGTTCTAAGAAGTCTCACTTCACGGTACAGAAATCTGCATCGCTGCTTGGACTGGGTGAACATGCCGTGGAGTGTGTCGATACCAACCCAGATGGCACAATCAAGCTGGCCTCGCTGGTGACGACCATAGAGTCGATGAAAAGCGAAGGCTTGATGCCGTTTGCCCTTGTGGGTACAGCAGGGACGACCGATCACGGTGCGATTGATGACCTGGCTGGTCTGGCAGATGTTGCCCAGCAGCACAACCTGTGGCTGCATGTTGATGGCGCCTACGGTGGCGCGTTGATCTTGAGCCGCCATAAGACGCGCTTGCACGGTATTGAGCGAGCAGACTCGCTCAGCGTGGACTTCCATAAGTTGTTCTATCAGCCAATCAGCTGCGGTGCGGTATTGCTGAAAGACAAAGAGCACTTTAAATACCTGCTGCACCATGCTGATTACCTGAATCGTGAAGATGATCTGCTGCCAAACCTGGTCGACAAGTCGATTGCTACTACTAAGCGCTTTGATGCACTGAAAGTGCTGATGACGATGCAGTGTGTGGGCACCCAGGCGCTTGGCGCGATGTATGATCATTTGCTGGGACAGGCGCAGCAGGTTGCCGATTTGATCAATCAGTCTGCTGACTTTGAATTGCTGGCCGATCCCGCTTTGTCGACGGTATTGTTCCGCTCCCTTGGCGATCAAACAGTCGATATCGATCAGTTCAACAAGCAGCTGCGTATTGAAGCTCTGGTGAAAGGTGTTGCTGTATTGGGTGAAACCGTGGTCGACGGAAAAGTGGCACTTAAGTTCACTATTCTGAACCCGTGTCTGACGATGGCTGATTTCGAAACCTTACTTAACGATATTAATGATCTGGCCCGTACGCTGGTTGATTAATTGATTTACTAACAATAGGTGCTGCTGCGCACTGGCTGGAAACAGTTGTGGCAGCACCAGCGTTCTAAAACGTATTGATTATTAACGGAAGAAAATAACGATGGCTATTCTACAAATTGGTGCTGGTGGTGTTGGCTGGGTAATTGCGCATAAAGCAGCTCAAAACAACGACGTTCTTGGTGATATTACGATTGCATCCCGTACTGTTTCTAAGTGCGAAAAAATCATTGCGTCGATCCAGAAGAAGAACAACCTGAAAGATCCATCAAAGAAGCTGGAAGCACGCGCTGTAAATGCTGACGACGTTGAAGCATTGGTTGCCCTGATCAAGGAAGTACAGCCTGATCTGGTTATCAACGCTGGTCCTCCATGGGTGAACATGGCAATCATGGAAGCGTGTTACCAGGCCAAGGTATCTTACCTGGATACATCTGTAGCGGTTGACCTGTGCTCTGAAGGCCAGCAGGTTCCACAGGCCTACGATTGGCAGTGGGGCTACCGCGAGAAATTCAAAGAAGCGGGTATCACAGGCATTCTTGGTGCCGGTTTCGATCCGGGCGTAGTAAGCGTATTTGCCGCTTATGCGGTTAAGCACCTGTTTGATGAAATCGACACTATCGATGTGATGGATGTTAACGCCGGTGATCACGGCAAGAAGTTCGCAACTAACTTCGATCCAGAAACAAACATGCTGGAAATCCAGGGTGATTCTTTTTACTGGGAAGATGGTGAGTGGAAGCAGGTACCATGTCACACCCGTATGATGGAGTTCGACTTCCCGGAAGTAGGCAGCCACAAAGTTTACTCGATGGCGCACGATGAAGTTCGCTCTATGAAGGAATTCATTCCTGCCAAGCGTATCGAATTCTGGATGGGCTTTGGTGACAAATACCTGAACTACTTCAACTGCATGCGCGATATCGGCCTGCTAAGCCCGGATCCTGTAACGCTACAAGACGGTACTGTGGTTGAGCCGCTGAAAGTACTGAAGGCTATCCTGCCAGATCCAACGTCTCTGGCGCCGGGCTACACCGGTAAGACCTGTATCGGTACTTGGGTTCAGGGTAAAAAAGACGGCAAAGAGCGCAGCGTGTTCATCTACAACAATGCTGATCACGAAGTAGCTTACGAAGATGTTGAGCATCAGGCGATTTCTTACACCACTGGTGTTCCGGCTATCTCTGCTGCGCTTCAGTACTTCCGCGGTACTTGGGCAGAAGCTGGCGTGTTCAACATGGAACAGCTAGACCCGGATCCGTTCCTGGAAACAATGCCGGGTATCGGTCTGGACTGGCACGTACAAGAGCTGGAAGTGGGTCAGCCTCTGATCAACATCCTTAAGTAACAACTTAACCCCAAAATAAATAGTATTGATAAAGCTGGTATTCCGATACCAGCTTTATTTAGTTTACGGATCTGCAATACACGGACCGAACAATGAACAAGACTGATCTAAAAACCCCTTTCTTCATGATTGATGAAGAAAAGCTGATTGCCAATCTGGAGAAGGCCAAGCTGCTGAAAGAGCTGTCTGGCGTGAAGCTGGTATTGGCTCTGAAGTGCTTCTCGACCTGGGGCGTATTCGACATCATAAAGCCTTATTTGGACGGTACGACCAGCAGTGGTCCGTATGAAGTGAAGCTGGGCTATGAAACTTTCGGTGGCGAGACGCACGCATACAGCGTTGGCTACAGCGAAGATGACGTCAAAGAAGTGGCTGATATCTGCGACAAGATGATTTTCAACTCGCAAAGCCAGCTGGCGGCTTACCGTCATCTTGTTGAAGGCAAGGCGTCGTTAGGGCTGCGTTTGAACCCGGGCGTGAGCTATGCCGGTCAGGATTTGGCGAACCCGGCGCGTAAGTTCTCGCGCTTGGGTGTTCAGGCAGACAATATCGACCCGTCAGTGTTTGAAACGCTGGACGGTGTGATGTTCCACATGAACTGTGAGAACAAAGACGTTGATGCCTTTATCGCTTTGCTCGATGCTATTTCTGAGCAGTTCGGTCCATATCTGAATAAGCTTGATTGGGTGAGTCTGGGCGGTGGCGTGTTCTTTACCTGGCCGGGTTACCAGCTTGAAAAGCTGGCTGCGGCATTGAAGGCATTCTCTGAAAAGCACGGTGTTCAGCTGTATTTGGAGCCGGGTGAGGCTATCATCACCAAGACGACGGATTTGGTTGTTACCGTGGTTGATATCGTTGAAAACGAAGTCAAGACAGCGATTGTAGATAGTGCGACCGAAGCGCACCGTCTTGATACGTTAATCTACGATGAGCCTGCCTCTATCGCAGAAGCAAGCGACAGCGGCGATCATCAGTATGTGATTGGTAGCTGTTCTTGTCTGGCGGGCGACCAGTTCTGTGTGACTCAGTTTGAGCAGCCGCTGGAGATTGGTCAGCGCCTCCATATTATGGACAGCGCAGGCTATACCATGGTGAAGCTCAATTGGTTTAACGGTTTGAAGATGCCGTCGGTGTACTGTCAGCGTCAGAATGGGGACATCGAAAAACTGAACGAGTTTGGCTACGACGACTTTAAGCGCTCGCTGTCACAGTGGAGTGTTAGCTAGTTCAGCTTCGTTTTTGAATCATAAAGGCCGCACTGCGGCCTTTATTGTTTTAAGCTGTGCGTCTTCAGTGCAAACAGGGTGTGTTGTGTTATTGATCAGTTTTTGCATGGTTTATCGCTGCTTTTGTTGCTTTTTGAGCAGTTGAAAGAAAATCGACATTTTTTCATTGACTCATTATTTAAAATCAGTAAATTACACCTCGTACCGCAGCGGGGAGACTCGTTAAGCGGTAAGTCGAAAGACTGCTTTTATATGTAACACGAAGGCGCGTTGGCAGAGTGGCTATGCAGCGGATTGCAAATCCGTGGACCTCGGTTCGACTCCGGGACGCGCCTCCATTTGCGACACTAGCTCAGCTGGTAGAGCGCAACCTTGCCAAGGTTGAGGTCACGCCTAGCTCCTCGAAGATCGGGAACCTCGTGTGTCGCTCCAAATTTTGCGATATTGATGTACTCAGTATCAAAGATGGTGTCTAACCGCTTTTTTATAAAGCACATTGGTTAGGAGCATCGCAATCAAGAATTGCGTGCCCTGGTGGTGGAATTGGTAGACACAAGGGATTTAAAATCCCTCGACGTTCGCGTTGTGCCGGTTCAAGTCCGGCCCGGGGCACCATCTAAATATAAGGCGCGTTGGCAGAGTGGCTATGCAGCGGATTGCAAATCCGTGGACCTCGGTTCGACTCCGGGACGCGCCTCCATTTGCGACACTAGCTCAGCTGGTAGAGCGCAACCTTGCCAAGGTTGAGGTCACGCCTAGCTCCTCGAAGATCGGGAACCTCGTGTGTCGCTCCAAATTTTGCGATATTGATGTACTCAGTATCAAAGATGGTGTCTAACCGCTTTTTTATAAAGCACATTGGTTAGGAGCATCGCAATCAAGAATTGCGTGCCCTGGTGGTGGAATTGGTAGACACAAGGGATTTAAAATCCCTCGACGTTCGCGTTGTGCCGGTTCAAGTCCGGCCCGGGGCACCATCTAAATATAAGGCGCGTTGGCAGAGTGGCTATGCAGCGGATTGCAAATCCGTGGACCTCGGTTCGACTCCGGGACGCGCCTCCATATTTTAGTTTGATAATTAAATATCGAACTTAGAAGGTTATTACCTTAAACAATAAACCAGCTTCGAGCTGGTTTTTTTGTGCCTGAAGTTTGGAGTTATCACTTTCCAAATTTTCCCTCCTGTCTATCTCCTGTTCCCTGTGTAAATTTCCTGTGTTGATGAACTGTGTGTAATTTTCGTGCCACCATACCCAAGGCTGAATTTCTATGTTTCTGGTCTGAGTCCGGTGGTAGTGTTTCTGTGTATTCTTGTGTCTGATTTTTCCTGGTATCTCGACTCTAAAAAACGCGTAATTATCAAAGAATAAATGAAATGAGTTTGATATCTTGAGTTTGGTTTTTTTACTTTAATCAGTAACGAAGGTATGTATGTCGAGAGATAGTGCACAGAAAAAGTTTTTTGAGTTTCTAAAGGAGAAGCAACGCCAACAAAAAACATTTACTAAGCAAGAAGTCATAGGTGCCACTGGCTGGAAACCAAACACTTTCAATTCTTACTTTAGCAAAGGGCAAATTACCCAGTTCTTATCCTTTCTAGATGGTGATGAGTATGAAGCAGTTAACACCTTAGATATAGGCTTCGTTGAATTCAAAAAGCGCTTGTCCCAAAGTAAGCATTATCAAGAATTAGGCCACAAGTGTAAATCAAATCTAGCTAAGGCTCTAATCAAAAAATCCCGCGACAACATGATGCTGGCACTCGAACTGTATAACCGACCGTCACTAGAGAACAAACTTGATGGGTTCGTGATGCTATTCTCAACATCCTGGGAGCAGTTACTGAAGTCGATGATTATCGAGTCTGATGGTGAAATGGCAATTTACTGTAAGCCGACCAAAAAGGGCATTAAGCAAACTATTTCTTTGCGGAATTGTCTAGATAAAGTATTTAAGAGTGGTGATAAAACACGTAAGAATATCGAGCTTATCGCTGGATGGCGAGATGATGCCGTTCATCTGCTAATGCCTGAGCTTCAAGGTTTGGCATCACGTGTATTCCAAGCAGGAATCCTTAACTATTCATCGAAATTTGAAGAATTCACTGAAGTTCAATTTTTACAGTCTCAGCATTCTGGAATGATCTCTTTAGTGGGCGATTTCAAGTTACCACCCAAATCACTATTGAAAAGCTATTATGGTGAAGCAGCAGAGGAAATGTTGGAGTTAGCTAAAACAGTTCAGGACGAGATAGAACGGACAAATGATATCGAGTTTGCGATACCTATCAATGTCTCGCTGGTGTATGCGAAGGATGATGCAGAAGGCCAAATAATTATCGCTAAGGCCAACGGGAAAGCAGAGGATCTAGAGCAGCTTAAGAATGCCTTGATTGTTCAAAAAACGGTTGATCCAGAACAATCACATAAATATAGCCAAGCAACAGCGATTAGGGCTATTAACGAACAGTTAAAAGTACGCTTCGAACCAACTAAATTGAAACGCTGCTTGGTTGCTAAGGATAAAAAAGGCGAGCCAACTTTCAACAACAATTGTTTTCAAGCGATTGTAGGTAAATTGAAATGGAAAAGGAGTAACAATGAGTTTCATCATCATCAAGCTCTGGCTAACAGACACATATACTCGCAACAGGCTGTCGAAGAGATAGTTCGTCGTTTAACTCAAGATGAAAATTATCTGCAAGAAGCCAAGAGTTGTTGGAACAATCGGTAGTTAGAGCTGCAGCTATTAATTAGGGACCCGTGTTTCCTAGTTGTGAGCGAACCAACTCTTAGAACCGGACACTAACCTTAATAGAGGTGCTTATTAGGTAAGTGTCCACCTTATTATCCGCATCTAATTAGCATATGGGCATATATTCATATTGTATTTCACAACTAGAGAGATATGCCTAACTATGCAAAAACGCTTTAAGTTTACGACGACATAATTTCAATCTTTACCTCCCAATGATCCTTCCTCTAGAGCCAAAGAAGCGTATGCGCCCCATAAACCCACGGGGCGGTTATTAATGTGAGAAGTTCCAGGGGAGCAATGCATTGATATCCGGCTCTGGCT
>NZ_MJIL01000086.1:1411-47163 GCF_001939735.1 Photobacterium proteolyticum | reverse complement strand
GCATAGGCTAACGGTTCTCGCTCGACTGAGCCCGTAGAGGACTTTCACCTCCTAGAACAACGCCATGCTCGGCGCACAATAAAAAGCGAGAGCCTCTTGGCTCTCGCTTTGATTTTGACGTTTGCTTTTTCAGGATAAATTCCGGTTTAGCTATTTTTTGCTGATCACCAGCGGCAGGCTAACCTGTACTTTCAAGCCTCCGGCACTGCGGTTGGTCACCATAATCGCCCCTTCATGCTGATCGATGATCCGCTGCACGATAGCCAGACCCAGTCCAGTCCCCTCGGCTTCACTGCCCCGAGCTGTGTCACCCCGGGTCAGAGGCTGGAACATCTTGGCAACCTGATCCGGCTCGATACCGGGGCCGTCATCCTCGACACAGAACCAGGCCGTTTTGCGATCAGCGGTTACCCCACTGGAAAGCTTGACCCAACCGTTACCGTAGCGGATCGCATTGACAACCAGGTTGGCCATCGAGCGTTTGATTGCCACGGCATTGGCACGCACGATACCGGGAATATCACCCTGCTCGAACTCAATATCACGCTCATAGCCCCCTTCCGCCTCGGCCACTTCCTGCAGCAAGAGGTTCAAATCCAGATCCTCTTCCTCCAGCTTCTTGGTCGACTTCAGGTAATCCATGAACTGACTGATGATCTCGTTACACTCCTCGGTATCCTTAATCATGCTCTCGGCCAGATAACCATCTTCCGGCGACATCATTTCTGTCGCCAGACGGATCCGGGTCAGCGGGGTGCGCAAATCATGGCTGACCCCGGCCAGCAACAGTGCCCGGTCATCTTCCAGCTGCTTGATCCCCTCGGACATCCGGTTAAACGACTTGGTTACCGCACGAATTTCCGATGCCCCTCTTTCCGGCAGGTGTGGCGGCGTTTCACCGCGGGCCACCTGCAGGGCTGCCTGCTCCAGCGCAACCAAGGGCCGGTTCTGGATCCGGATGAAGAGCCAGCCACCGGCGATCACCATAAAGGCGATGATCAGGCTGTAATGAAACAGAGGCGAGAAATCCTCCTCCTGCAACTCCGACAACGGGATCCGCATAAAGTAACCCGGCATCGCATCGCACCGCATCCACAGCACATAACTGTCGGTGCCCAACACCAACCGGACTTCGGTGGGTGCACCGAGCTCACGGGTCATCTCTTCACTGAGGTACTCGATACGGGTCGCCTGTTCATATTCGCTCAGATCGGGGCTGTCTTCGAGATGCAGTGTCACCCCAAGCTGCTCGAGCAACTGTCGGCGGACAGGGGGATCAAGGTGGAAGGTCTGGCCGTCGGCCAGCTCGACATCCTCACGCAGCATCAGCCGCACTTCATAGGCCAGAATACGGTTGAACTGCTGCAAGCTGGGCAGCAGCGCATAATTCAGGACAGCCAGATAAGAAAAAATCTGGCTGGCAATCAGCAACCCAGCCAGAAGAATCAGTGTACGGGTAAATGTACTGCGCGGTGACATCCGCATCATTATTGCCTCACTTAGGCCTCGCTACCGTCAGGAACAAAGACGTACCCTAGCCCCCACACGGTCTGGATATAGCGTGGCCGGCTCGGATCTTCCTCTATCATCCGACGCAAACGGGAAATCTGTACATCAATCGAACGCTCCATCGCCGAGTACTCTCGGCCACGGGCCATATTCATCAGCTTGTCGCGGGACATCGGCTCACGCGCATTGGTGACCAGCGCCTTGAGCACCGCAAATTCACCGGACGTTAGCGGCATCGACTCTTCGCCGCGGAACATCTCACGGGTACCCAGGTTTAACCGGAACTCACCAAACTCAATGATTTTACTGTCAACACTCGGCGCCCCGGGTGCTTCTATGGTCTGGCGACGCAACACAGCACGGATCCGGGCCAGCAGCTCACGCGGGTTAAACGGTTTTGGCAAATAATCATCCGCCCCGACCTCGAGGCCGACAATACGGTCAACTTCATCACCTTTGGCGGTCAACATCAGGATTGGCAGCATGTTGTTGGCATTACGCAACCGACGGCAAATCGACAGGCCGTCTTCACCCGGCAGCATCAAATCAAGCACCATCAGATGAAAAGTTTCACGTGATAACAAGCGGTCCATCTGCTCACCGTTGGCCACGCTTCTGACCTGGAAGCCCTGCTCCGACAAGTAACGCTCCAACAGTGCGCGAAGGCGCATATCATCATCAACAACCAGAATCTTGAAATTTTCCTGCATATCTCACCTTACCTGCATCGACAATATATCGAAATCTCTTCATATCTTACTCGACAACAGCTGATAGACGCTGAACAGTGCTGCTAAATCATACCCCAAATTGTTACAGAGTATGTCGTGTGTTCACCATCCCGGCGGAAAGATGCGAATTCGATCTAATTTCCACCGCCAATAACACCATCCACACCATAACGAGTCAAAGTTAACTCATAAGTCAGGAATATTTATCCTTACCCATTGATAAATTTGATAATAGAAAACCTTTCCATATAATCCGACCAAATCAACTATTTGCACTGAGCAAATACGAACAGATAAAACATGCAGTGCAATAGTTTTTATCTGCATCCGGGTGAAAACATGCCCGTCCGACATAACAACAATGCTTCCTCCACTACGTCAAACAAACAGATAAGTACAATATGAACAAGTTTACAGTACCTGCTCTTCTTACTCTTTTACCTTTGAGCCTGCACGCCGCGGATTTTAATGCGATCTCAAACTTCGGGGACAGCCTGTCCGATATGGGCAACAAGCACCTTATCACTGTCGATATGAACCAGGCGACCTCCGGTAATATCGGTATCCGGGCATTGGAACCCAACGTCAACGGCCGATTCAGCAACGGACCGGTCTGGACCGAATACCTGGCGACCTTTCTCGATATGCCGGCCCCGACACGCGCCCACGGCCGCATTGAAAGCACTCTGGTATTAACCGGCTCGGACGGCAAACAAGTCCGCTACCAATACCAGGATCAGCCGCTGGCCGGGACCAACTGGGCAACCGGTGGAGCCATGTCCGGACCGGGCCGCTTCCTCGATATTGATGCCGCCAACGGCTTCACCGCCAACTCCGGCCTTGACGTGCTGTCAAACAGCGGCCTGCAAATTCAGCAACGCATTCACAACAAAGGGCAGTTCAGCGGCAGTGAGCTGGTAAGCTATATGAGCGGCACCAACAACTTATGGTTCACCCTGTTTGGCGATCTCGGCCAGAGCGGTGACAAGGCCGCCGCCCTTGCCCTGAAAGATATCGAATCCCTGATTGACGCAGGGGCCACGCAAATCCTCGCGGCAAACATTCCCAACTTTGTCGATGCGCCATGGTTTGCCGGCCAGCAAAACAAAGCCAACCAGTTTATCGGCCAGCACAACCAGGCACTCAAAGCCGGTCTGGAAAAACTGGCGTCAACCCATCCGGACATCAAGATTTTCCACTTCGACGCCTTTGCCGCGTTTGACAAGGTGATCAACGAGGTAAAACAAAACGGCCAGTACCATGATGCCAACCTGGCTGTCACCATCACCGATGTCACCGGTGAAGCCTACAGCTACGCCAGTGGCAAGGTCATTGCCAAGCCGAACAACAACCTGTACTGGGACGGCCTGCACCCGACCACAGCAATGCATAAAGTGATCGCCAAGGATGCCGCCAACCTCGTCAAAGCCGGAATAGCATTATGATTTCACTCAATTCTATACGTCATCAGATCATACTCGGCGCAGCCAGCTGCCTGTTTTTCTCGCTCGTCGCGGTACTCCTGGTCGGACTGAAATACTCCGGCCATCTAGAGGACATGGTGCACAGCAAAACCTATAACTTTGCCGACAGCACGCTGACCGAACTGCTGGAGGAAACCAGCAAATTTCACTCCGAGCAGATCCAAAACCAGCTCTCGGTCGCCATGAACTCGGCAGAAGCCATGGCCAGTGTCGTCTCGGGTATGGCAGGGGCGACTGACAAGCCAAACAGACTGAGTCGCGAAGACCTCTCGCTGATGGTCCGTGATCTGCTGGCCGGTAACCAGAAGTTCCTGGGTGCCTATATCGCTTTCGAACCCGACGCCTGGGACGGCAAAGATTCGACCTATGAGTCCATCGACGGCAAGGGCCAGTTCAACGTCTACTGGACCCGCGGCAGCGATAACCAGCTCAAGCCCTCGGCGGTAGATTCCGATCGCTTTTATATTCAGGACCAGACCAAAACAGGTACCCGCGTCAGCGAGTGGTATCTCTGTCCGCTGGAAACCGGGCGCAGCTGTCTGATCGACCCCTGGGCCTATGATGTGCAGGGCAAGCAGGTGCTAATGGCCAACCTGGTCACCCCGATCAAGGCTAACGGCCGTACTATTGGTATGCTCGGCATAGACTTGTCGGTCAACTTTATCAACGAGCTGGCACTCAAGCTTCAGCGCGATAAGTTCGGTCCGAACTCCCATGTCAGTATTATCACCTACCGCGGGGTGGTCGCCGGGGATACCAACCCCGTCTCCCCGCTCGGCGAGGTACTGTCTGACTGGAACCAGCGCAAAGCCCAGTTCCAGGCCGGCAAGCAAATCTGGAACTCGACAGAGGAATTCTCCAGCCTGGTGACACCAATCCGGGTCGGCAATACTGATACACCGTGGATGCTGTGGATCTCGGTCCCCAAGGCTGAGCTGCTAGCGGATATCAATGCCCTGCAGCGCGAGCTGAACAGCTCGTTCGGAGACTTCCTCAACAGTCAGCTGATTGCAGGCGTAGTGATCTCCCTCTTTGCCCTTGGAATGCTATATGTGATGGCCAAGCGGATTTCCACCCCGATTCAGCAAGTGGTGGATATCGTCCGCCAGCTCGGTCAGGCCGGCGGCGATCTAACCTATCGCCTGAATGTCACCAGAAAAGACGAAACCGGTTCGCTGATGCATGGGCTTAACACCCTTATGGCTTCGCTCCAGGGGATGATCCGCGATATTGCCGGCTCGGTAGAAAACCTCAAGTTGTCTGCCAACCGCTCGGCCGGTATCGCCGAAACCTCGCACCAGGGCGTGCAACAACAACGCCAGGAGTTGGAACAAGTCGCCACCGCCATCAATGAAATGGCCTGTACTGCCAGCGAGGTCGCCAACAATGTGGCCAATACGGCCAGCTCGGTGGAAGAAGCCAACCAGGCGATCACACGCTGTAGCGACGTGGTCAATGACAGTGCCAGCATGATCAGCCAGCTCGGAGAGGAGATGGAGCGCTCCACGGAGACCATTGTTGAGCTGGAGACCCAGAGCCACCAGATCAGCAGCATTCTCGAGGTAATTCGCAGCATTTCCGATCAGACCAACTTGCTGGCGTTAAATGCCGCGATAGAAGCCGCCCGTGCCGGCGAGCACGGCCGCGGGTTTGCCGTTGTTGCCGATGAGGTTCGCCAGTTGGCTTCCAAGACGCAGAACTCGACGGAAGAAATCCAGCAGATGATCGACCGCTTCCAGAGCCAGATACAGCTGACCGTTGAAGCGATTTCCAACGGCCAGACCTATAGCCGCAACAGCATCGAAAGCAGTCGCACCGCGGTCATGGAGCTTGAGGCGTTGATGGCAACCACCTCGACCATGCAGGAGATGGTCTGCCAGATCGCCACCGCGGCTGAGGAGCAGCATCAGGTCACGGAGGATATCAACCGTAATATCAGTGCGATCACAGATATCACCGGCAAGGCCGCCCAGAGCGCGGAAACTTCCAGCCAGGAGGCAAAGGGGATGCTGACACAAACCAGCGACGTGGAAGATAAGCTGAACAAATTTAAATACTAACGTTTATCTGGTCGACTGTTACCCTACCAACCAAAGGCGAGAGGATTTCAATATCTCTCGCCTTTTCTTCTTTCTTTTCCAGCTTATTTCGCCGCTTTCCAGAAAAAATCGAAGGGTGATGAAACAGTCGCAATTCGAGTGCGGAGATTGACCTCACCGTCAAAGCGTTAGAAGATTTATCCAGCCTACAACCAGATTCGGATCCACACCATGAAAACCAACCTGATTACGCGCGAGGGGTATACCAAGCTCAGAGAGGAATTAGACTTCCTGTGGAAGGAAGAACGGCCGGAAGTGACCAAGAAAGTCACCTGGGCTGCCAGCCTGGGCGATCGCAGCGAAAACGCTGACTACCAGTACAACAAGAAGCGCCTGCGGGAAATTGATCGCCGGGTACGCTTTCTGCGCAAACGGCTGGAAATCGTCCAGGTCGTTGACTATTCCCCGCAGCAGGACGGCAAAGTCTTTTTCGGTGCCTGGGTCGAGATCGAGAACGATGACGGCGAAACCAAAACCTTCCGCATTGTCGGACCGGATGAAATCTATGGCCGCAATGACTATATCTCCATCGACTCGCCGATGGCGAGGGCGCTGCTGAAAAAAGAGGTCGACGACGAGTTCGAGGTCAACACCCCGGCCGGCAAGAAAGAATGGTTCGTCAACAGCATCCGCTATACCTGACAGCTCACTACAAGCTCTTTACTGCGCATATTCCCGGTCTTGCAACTGCTCGCAGCACAGGGCATAGAATGCATTGGCCGCCGGCGAAATGTGGCGGTCAAACAGACGGAAAATCCCAATCTGCCGCTCCACTTTAGGATCGACCAGAGGCCGCCACACCAGCGGCGTTTCGGTCTCGGGAAACGCCAGTTTGGGCAGTGTCGTGACCCCAATCCCTAGCGACAATACCGAAAACAAAGAAGTAATGTTTTCCACGGTATACAGCGCGCTTTCACTCAGGACCCGGGCCGGTGTCGGATCCAGCAGCTTACAGGTGCCATTTTTGATAAACGGAAACGCCGTGACCTGGCGCCACTTCACCCCGTCGGCCATTGCCGCGATGGGATGATCCTGCAAGCACACCACCCCCAGCCGATCAGACAGCAAAGGAGTAAAATCAATCCGCTCGTCGTTAACATGCAGGCAGTTGCCTAGCGCCAGGTCAACTTCCCCGGCCAGCAGCCTTGCCTCAACCCCGGCGGCATTATCATCAACCAGCGATACCTCAACCTGCGGATAGCTTGTACTGAACTGTGCCAGCACCTTGGGGATCAGCTTTGCCGCCACCGACGGCACGCAGGCAATCCTAACCTGCCCCTGCTGACCGATAGCCGCTGCCCGCAAGTCACTATCCAGCGCCTGATATAACCGAAGAAACTGATCGACTTTCGGCAGACAGACCTCACCATAAGGGGTCAGTTTGGCTTTATGGCCAGACTCAAACAAAGGCTGACCAAGGATTTTTTCCAGCTCTTTGACCGACGTCGACAGCGCCGCCTGAGAACGGTTCGCCTTGGCGGAAGCCGCCCGAAAGCCCCCCTCCTGCACAACCAGCGAAAAATGCTTCAGCTGCTGTAGCTTCATATCCATATCATTGTCCTTATTGATACCTGCAATACGATCAATTCACCGTCTCTTTTGATAAAAAAAACTTATCAAGTGTCAGAAATAAACCATTCGATTTATCACCCTATTATGTGCATTATTTAACCATATTGAAACATTTTCGTTACATCACAGGTGAGATATGTCAGCCACAACAAAGAAAGCCGTCCCTACATCACTGTTTGCCTCGAAGGCCCCTCTGGAGTGGGCTGTCGTCAACAACGGCACCCTATACACCGCACAGATACCTATCGATCAGTCCGGCAGCGTCGTCGAGGGCGGAATTGAAGCCCAGACCCGCCAGACCCTGGATAACCTGGTCCATACCCTGGAATGCGCAGGTGTTTCTACCGATGCCGTCCTCCAGGTACTGATTTATGTGACCGACCGTAGCTACCTGGCTACCGTCAACAAGATTTACGCCGATTATTTCAACGCCCCTTACCCTAACCGTGCCGCCGTTGTTGTTGCCGGGCTGGCACGGGAAGAGATGCTTGTCGAACTGGTCGTCTACACTGCCGTCGGTGATCAATGACAGACAGATCTAGCACTACGAATAAAGGTTGATCAGAAACCCAGATCAGATCACGCACTATTTCAAGGACAGTCCCATGACATTTGACGCAGAAAAAGCCCTCTACATTGCCGGTGAATGGCAGTCAGGCACAACGACTATCAGCAACATCAACCCGTCGGATATCAGCCAGAACCTCGGGGAATTTGCCCAGGCCAGCCAGCAGCAGGTTCAGCATGCTATCGATGCCGCCAGAACGGCACAGCCCGAGTGGGAAAAAACGCCGCTGGAACAAAAACAGAAAGTACTGCAAGCCATCGGCGACGAGCTGATCGCCCGCTGTGACGAGCTCGGTACCTTGCTCTCCAGCGAAGAAGGCAAGCCCTTTGCCGAGGGGCGCGGAGAAATCTACCGTGCCGGTCAGTTCTTCCAGTACTACGCGGCCGAAGTGCTGCGTCAGATGGGTGATATTGCCGAGTCTGTTCGTCCGGGAGTCTCGGTCGAAGTCAGCCGGGAAGCCGTTGGCGTCGTGGCTATCATTTCGCCCTGGAACTTCCCGACAGCCACAGCGGCCTGGAAAATTGCCCCGGCACTAACCTTCGGCAACAGCGTGATCTGGAAGCCGGCCAACCTGACGCCAGCCAGTGCCGTTGCCCTGACTGAAATTATTCACCGCCAGGGCATGCCGGCAGGGACTTTCAATTTGGTGCTTGGCAGTGGTTCCGAGGTTGGCAATACCCTGATCAACTCCGATCAAATCAATGCCGTCAGCTTCACCGGCTCGGTTGATACCGGCCGTAAGGTCGCTGCCGCCACAGCCCCCAACTTTGTTCGCTGTCAGCTTGAAATGGGCAGCAAGAACGCCCTGGTCGTTGCCGACGATGCCGATATCCACACAGCTGTCGAGGCAACCATCATGGGTTCCTTTTCCGGCGCTGGCCAGAAATGCACTGCCTCGTCACGGCTGGTAGTGGTTGACAGCATCCATGATGCCTATGTCGAGGCACTCATCAAGCGCATGAGTACGCTCAAAATCGGCCATGCCCTCGAAGACGGGGTCTTCATGGGGCCGGTAGTCGATGGCAACCAGCTGCAGTCAAACCTGGACTGGATTGAAAAGGCCCGCCAGCACGGTGCTGAGCTGGCCTTCGGCGGCGAAAAGCTCGGCCTGGAACATGACGGCTATTACATGGCCCCCACCCTATTCCTTGGTACCGAGAACCACTGGGACGTCAACCAGGAAGAAGTCTTTGCCCCGATGGCCAGCGTTATTCGTGTCGCCGATCTGGATGAAGCCATTGCCACCGTCAACGATACCCGCTTCGGCCTGACCGGCGGCATCATTACCCAGAGCCTGCGGACCAGTGCCTTGTTCAAGCAACAGGCACAAACAGGCTGTGTCATGGTGAATCTGCCAACGGCAGGAACGGACTATCACGTTCCGTTTGGTGGCCGCAAGCAGTCAAGCTTTGGTCCCCGCGAGCAGGGCCAGTACGCCAAAGAGTTCTACACCGTAGTAAAAACTGCCTACCAGCGCCCTTACTAAGGAGCTTCTATGTATCAGGATCGCATCATCATCGACGGGCTGCAGTACTGCAACTGGGATCGAGCCTACTTTGAAACGCTCAAGGCCAGCGGGATCACCGCGGTACATGCCACGCTGGTGTATCACGAAACCGCCCGCGAAACCCTTACCCGTTTTGCCGAGTGGAACCGCCACTTCGAGCAACACAGCGACCTCATCATGCCGGTGATGAGCATGGCCGATATAGAGGCTGCCAAGGCAGCAGGAAAAGTCGGTATCTTCTTCGGGGCCCAGAACTGCTCGCCGATAGATGATGAAATAGGCCTGATCGAGGTCATGCGCAAGCAGGGGCTGCTGATCATGCAGCTCACCTACAACAACCAGAGCCTGCTGGCGACGGGTTGCTATGAGCAGGAAGACAGCGGGGTCACCCGCTTTGGCAAGCAGGCCATTGCGGAGATGAACCGGGTCGGGATGATCATCGATATGTCACACAGTGCCGAGCGCTCGACCCTAGAGGCGATTGACCTGTCAGCCCGGCCAATCTGTATCAGCCATGCCAACCCGGCCTCGGCCCACGACGCCCTGCGCAACAAATCCGACGAGGTCATCAAGTCGCTGGCCAGCCGCGGCGGCCTGCTGGGCTTCAGCCTCTACCCGTTTCACCTGCCGGACGGCAGCCAGTGCTCATTGGAACGCTTCTGTCAGATGATTGCCGACACCGCAAATCTGGTCGGGGTGGAACACCTAGGTATCGGCAGCGATCTTTGCCTCAACCAACCGCAGGCAGTGCTGGAGTGGATGCGAAACGGCCGCTGGTCGAAGGCCATGGACTATGGCGAAGGCTCATCCAGCAATGCCGGCTGGCCGGATGCTCTGCCCTGGTTCTGTGACAACAAAGGGATGGAGAACATCTATAACGGCCTGTTGAAACAAGGATTCAGCGACACGGAAACAAGCCAGATCATGGGAGGAAACTGGTTCAGCTTCCTGAAAGACGGCCTTGCGCCCGCCAAATAACTGACCGCCTGCCCATAACTATACTCTTACGCAGGCCGTCACCATTACGTTTTTTGCCCATGCAAATCCGATAACGTCTGGAGACATTGTATGTCCGACATCATGAACACAGCTAAAGCACAGCCTATGACCCGTCATCCATCGGCAAAGCAGCAAACCGCATCAGACAAACTGGGACTGAAAAGCCCGGTGCAATGGCTGAGCGGTGGGTTTATCGCCCTGTTCGTTGCCCTCGCCCTGTATGACAATGCCCTGCTCTCCACCTTCGTCAATACCGGTTTCTCCTGGTCGGTTACCTTTTTTGGCCCGTACTGGCAAATCTTGCTGCTACTGACCTTTTTGATCGGCCTTGCCCTTGCCGCAGGTAAAACCGGCCATGTCAGACTGGGACGTCTGGATACACCGGAAATCGACAGCTTCCGCTGGATAGCCATCCTGCTCTGCACCCTGCTCGCCGGTGGTGGCGTATTCTGGGCGGCGGCAGAGCCGATTGCCCACTATGTCAGCCCGCCGCCGCTGTATGGCGTGCCTGACAGCCCGTGGCAGACCGCCATCAATGCCTTGTCGCAGTCGTTCATGCACTGGGGATTCCTGGCCTGGGCCATTACCGGCAGCCTGACTTCCATCGTCCTGATGCACCTGCACTATGACAAAGGACTGCCGCTTCAGCCTCGCACCCTGCTGTACCCATTGCTGGGTGAGCGCGCACTGAAAGGGGCGATGGGCAACACCATCGATGCCTGCTGTATCATTGCCGTTGCAGCCGGCACCATCGGCCCTATCGGTTTCCTTGGCCTGCAAATCAGCTTTGCCCTGAACTCGCTGTTCGATATTCCCGATGGCTTCACCACCCAGTTCATCATTATCCTTTTTGCCATCGCAATCTATACACTGTCGGCGCTGAGCGGGCTAAACCGCGGGATCCAGATCCTCAGCCGCTGGAACATCATTCTGGCCGTTGCGCTGATGGCCTACCTGCTACTGGTTGGCCCGACGGGCTTTATTATTAACGGCTACCTGCAGGGTGTCGGTGCCATGCTCGACAACTTCGTACCGATGGCAACCTACCGCGGTGACGAAGGCTGGCTCAGCTGGTGGACGGTATTCTTCTGGGGCTGGTTCCTGGGTTACGGCCCGATGATGGCCATCTTTATCTCCCGCATTTCTCGCGGCCGCACCATTCGCCAACTGGTTATGACACTGAGCATCATTGCTCCGCTAATCACCTGCTTCTGGTTCACTATCGTCGGTGGCTCCGGGATTGCCTTTGAGATTGCCGATCCGGGCTCGGTGAGCAAAGCCTTCGAAGGCTTCAACCTGCCGGGTGCCCTGCTGGCCATCACCCAGCAGCTGCCGTTCCCGTTAATTGTCTCTATCCTGTTCCTGATCCTGACGACTATCTTTATCGTCACCACCGGAGACTCGATGACCTATACCATCAGTGTTGTGATCAGCGGCGAGACAGAGCCCAATGCGTTTATTCGTACTTTCTGGGGGATCATGATGGGACTGACAGCAATCATCCTGATCTCGCTGGGATCAGGCGGGGTCTCTGCCCTGCAATCCTTCATAGTCATTACCGCAGTGCCTGTTTCACTTATCTTG
This sequence comes from Photobacterium proteolyticum, assembly GCF_001939735.1. GTDB lineage: Bacteria > Pseudomonadota > Gammaproteobacteria > Enterobacterales > Vibrionaceae > Photobacterium > Photobacterium proteolyticum. The sequence goes on along the minus strand of NZ_MJIL01000086.1, from coordinate 35,110 downwards.
CTGCCGTCACTCTGGGACGCGCCAAAGCTGGCACTCAAGATGGCAAAGGAACAAGGCTTATAAGCCACGCACTGCCCTACACCACGCTTTACAGCTAAGGTCAGGCAGCCTGTCGAGCTGCCTTCCATAATAAATAATGAGCCGTTACCGGCTCAGACAACTTGGATATGGTGAGCAAAATGGATGCACATCGTTGTACTGGAACCCAACCACAGCTACGTCACCCGGATACCGTCATGGCCCCGGAGCGACTAGGCGCCATGCATCAGACCCGGATCAGCTTCGTCAGGAGCCTGATCCGCCGGATGGCCAATCAGCACTGGCAAGTTAGCCAATATCACTGGGCTTTGTCCGAGCTCGGATTCGGTACGGCGATCTATCGCCTGCAAACACCCGAGAACCACTACCATCTGGTAGTCTTTTCCGATGCCATCGCCGATGAAGAGCGTAACGACCGGGTTATCGCGGAAAAGTGGGATATCACTTTCGCCCTGGTACAAGGCGATGTAGACGATGCGCTATTGACCCAGCTGCAAAGCAATGTGCCGCTCCAGGAAGCCGGCAGGAACTCCAGCAAAGTGCTGGTACTTGCACGAGCCAACAAAAGCGTCCGGGTGTTTGACCATCTGGTCGAATCCCTGTCCCGGGGCCGCCAGCCTGACAGCCAGGTACTCGCCAGTGTCGGCTATATTCTGCGTACCACCGCCGTTTACGGTAACGGCAAGTTTGGTATTGCCGACTTCGAGATCTTAAAAAACAACTGCGACTTCAACCTTTCCTTTAGCGCCCAGATGTGCGCCGTGTATATGTTGCGCCAGTTCAGCCTCGACTGGATCCACTTTCTTGCCCGGCAGCAAGGTGGCGATAAGGCCGTCGAGCTTGCACGCCCCCTCCAGCGATATCTGGGTGTCGGCAATGCAACCGGACTGGGCATGGCACCATACCTCATCAACCACCCCCGCATCGTCGATCAATGGTTGTCCGAGCGGGAAAAAGCCGTCGCCGCTATCAGTGGCAAGTCAGTCACTCCGGCGGGTTGCAAGACAATAATTCCGCTGCTCCAGCGCGCCTGCCTGCACCTGCAGCAGGTCATTACGATTGACGACCACCAGCGGACATTGAACCACCAGGCTGTCAGTGACCTCGAGGCGGTGATCCGTTCGCTGCCCGTCGCAGCAAAACAGCATCAAGTCTGGCAGCACTGGCTGGAGCAGAATCAACGCTATAGCTACGAGGCACAGGAGATTGCCCTGGCCTGCCTGCTGGAGCTCTACCCCGAGGATGTCGACAACTTTGAAAACACCATGAATGCCGATGAGAATCTAGCCCTGAGCCCGGGTATTACCGTCGGCGATTTGCAGCAGCTGCTCGCCAGCCGGTACCGCTGGGCGCTGGATATCAATTTCAACCAGCCGGAAAACAGCTACTGGTTCTGGTACCGCTCGGAGGACAAGGAAGAACCGCGAATGGGCATCCGGGGTCAGGAGCCGGGCGAGGACCGTGAGCTCGGGCTTGATGTTGCGCGTCAGGTTTACCGCTTGAACCAAGTACTATCGGCAGAATCCGGCCAGTGCTCGCTGGCGGAGTTTCTGCTCAAGCAGCCACAGTTCCGCTCCATTGCCCGGCGCACCTGGACCCTTGGCCATTGCCCGATGGGCGACATTCAGATGAACGTGCTCAGCCAGACGGCACTGCCGATGCATCTCTTGCGCTGTAAGCTGGCCATGTTTGGTGCCACCAAGTTTGACCCGCGCTCGGACCGCTGGGTACGGGTAACCTTTTTCCAGGGGGCTCCCCTGAGCGATGAAATACATGACGGCGAATGGCTATTCCCGCTACTGCCAGTCACCGACACAGCTACCGACACCACTGCCAACACAAGCTCTCAGCCGGAGGACAACGCATGATGCAAGTCTCACACAACGAACTGGTCGTACTGACAGGCAAAGCCTTTACCGGCCTGCGACGTAGCTGTGGTGAAGCCGACATGATTGCCAACATGGTTGCCGACCTGGAAATGGTCGGCCTCAACGGCATCGAACACTTCGTCAAGGCACTTGACTTCCTGCAGCAGGAGCGCGACTGTCCGGTGGATGTCGATGCCACCTCTGCAGCCCAGCTCACAGCCAACCTGCACGGCTGCAGCATTCTCTGTCACCTGCCGACAGTGCTTGATTTCACCCTTGAAAAACTGATTGGCCGAAACAACATTACCCTCGATATCCAGCAATGCCACAACCGCTGGCTGGCCTTTGGCGAGCTGGTCAAGCTGGCTGCCAAGGGACTATCGGTCAAAGCCTCCTGGCACAACGGCCATGCTCCCAAGCATGTCGTGTATGTCCTTAACAAAGGCTGCATCAATCCCGAGCTATTTGTCTCTGCCCGGCCAGCCAAGCAGCCGTCGTGCCTGCATAGCCTGAGGATTGAGATCAGCACCCAGCCTATCCCGTTGCCTTCCGCTGCCGAGTTCGATCACCATATCTCATCGCAGACCCTGGCTGAAACCCAGGCACAAGCCTGGCAGGAAGGCATCACCGTCGATGAAGCCCACTGGCAGCGGATCAAACAGGCTGCCGGCGCAATCCTGGTCGAATCCAGCGATACCTCCCGCCGCGGTGCCGGTGAATCGGAGCCGTCTCTGTAACCCTTTCCCCCGCTTTTCACGAGTTGGCACCTATATTGACCGCTGACTCGTGAGTAAAGCGCGATTCCCCTCGCTCTGAAGCCATATCGCATTCTTGCTCCCAACCGCCTACGCTTAACGGACACTGACACACTCTTAACAGATCACGCCTTGCTACTCCTCCATTCCTCCGTAGAATGGGCGGGTTAACGACAACCAAGAGATACAACGGATGAGCAACGCTATTAATCAGATGATTGCCAGCGAGCTGAATGTTCGCAACGAGCAAATCACAGCAGCAGTCACTCTGTTAGATGACGGTAACACGGTGCCCTTTATTGCCCGCTACCGTAAGGAAGTCACCGGAGGACTGGACGATACCCAACTTCGTAACCTGGAATCCCGCCTCGGTTACCTGCGCGAGCTGGACGATCGCCGCCAGGTTATCCTCAAGTCAATTACCGAGCAGGGCAAGCTGACCCCAGAGCTAGAAGCAGAAATTACCGGGGCCGACAGCAAAACCCGCCTTGAAGATCTGTACCTGCCTTATAAGCCAAAGCGCCGTACCAAAGGACAGATTGCCATTGAAGCCGGCCTGGCTCCGCTTGCCGACACCCTGTGGCAGCAACCTAGCCAGGAGCCGGAAGCCACAGCAGCAGGCTATGTGGATGCCGACAAGGGCGTTGGCGACACCAAGGCTGCCCTTGATGGTGCCCGTGCCATTTTGATGGAACGCTTTGCCGAAGACGCCGCGCTGCTGGACAAAGTTCGCCGCCACCTGCAAAGCAATGCCGAGCTGACCTCCCGCCTGGTTGATGGCAAAGAGCAGGAAGGCGCCAAGTTCAAGGATTACTTCGAATACAACGAGCCGCTGAAAAACATTCCGTCGCACCGTGCCCTGGCCCTGTTCCGCGGCCGGAACGAAGGTTTTCTGCAGCTATCATTGAACGCCGATCCCCAGCAGGAAGAAGGTGTCCGCGGCTCTTACTGCGAAATCATGATTGCCGATCACTATGGCGTGACCCTCGGCAGCCAGCCTGCCGATACCTGGCGCAAACAGGTGATTAGCTGGGCGTGGCGGATAAAAATCCTGATGCACATGGAAACCGAGCTGATGAGCGCACTGCGCGAGAAAGCCGAAGACGGTGCCATGCAGGTTTTCGCCGACAACCTCAAAGACCTGTTGATGGCAGCGCCGGCCGGGCCGCGTATCACCCTGGCGCTGGATCCGGGCCTGCGTACCGGCTGTAAGGTAGCCGTTGTCGATCAAACCGGCAAGCTGCTCGATACAGCCACTATTTACCCGCATCAGCCGCAGCGTCAGGTTGCCCAGTCAGAAGCGACGGTGTTAGCACTGATCACCAAACATAACGTCAACCTGATCGCGATTGGTAACGGCACTGCTTCACGTGAAACAGACAGCTTTGTCACCAACTTGCTCAAAGACAACAACCTGAAAGTCCAGAGTGTGATGGTGAGCGAGGCCGGTGCCTCGGTCTACTCGGCCTCGGAGCTGGCAGCCAACGAGTTCCCTAACCTGGATGTCTCCCTGCGTGGTGCCGTGTCTATCGGCCGCCGCCTGCAGGACCCGCTTGCCGAGCTGGTGAAGATTGACCCGAAATCCATCGGTGTCGGCCAGTACCAGCACGATGTCAGCCAAAGCATGCTGGCCAAGCGTCTGGATGCGGTAGTGGAAGACTGTGTAAACGCCGTTGGTGTCGATGTCAACACCGCCTCACCGGCGCTGCTGACCCGGGTTGCAGGCCTGAACACCACCATTGCCCAGAATATTGTCAGCTACCGCGACGAGAACGGCCGTTTTGATGCCCGTACCACCCTGAAGAAAGTGGCGCGCCTCGGGCCGAAAGCCTTCGAGCAGTGTGCCGGCTTCCTGCGCATCATGAACGGCAAGAACCCGCTCGACAGCTCGGCGGTACACCCGGAATCCTACGCGGTGGTCAAAGCCATTGCCGCCAGCAACGACAAGCCGGTCGATGCCATTATCGGCAACAGCGATTTCCTCCGCGGACTCAAGCCTGCCGAATATACCGATGAAAAGTTCGGTCTGCCGACAGTCACCGATATCATCAGCGAGCTGGACAAGCCGGGCCGCGATCCGCGCCCGGAGTTCAAGACGGCGACATTTGCCGAAGGCGTCAACGAGGTCAAAGATCTGATCCCGGGGATGGTTCTGGAAGGCGTGATCACCAATGTCACCAACTTCGGGGCCTTCGTCGATGTCGGTGTCCACCAGGACGGACTGGTCCACATCTCGGCACTGTCTGACAAGTTTGTGTCAGACCCGCGCGAGGTCGTCAAGGCCGGTGATATCGTCAAGGTGAAGGTGATGGAAGTCGACCTGCAACGTAAGCGGATCGGCATGTCTATGCGCCTCAATGACGAGCCGGGACAGGAGAAGCCTGCCCGCAAACCGCAAGGCCAGCGCCAGCAACCTCGCGAGCAACGCCAGCCGCGTGGCAATAGCAACCGCAGTCACCAGGGTCAAAGCAATAACAGTGCGATGGGGGGTGCCTTTGCCGCGGCCTTTGCCAACGCGAAAAAGAAGTAAATAGTAACGGTGGGCTAGAAACAAGCCTCGAGTGAAAGCAAAAGAGCCAGCATTCTCATGCTGGCTCTTTTTTTATAGGGTCTGCAGACCAAGATTCACAGTCTCAAGAAGTACTCTGCTCTTGCTTTTCCTCGACCTGCTCTTTCTAGGGGCGGAATCAATGCCTACAACACCACCAGATATTCCGTCGGCGGGTTAGGCACGGTGGCCTGTGCATAGCGGTGGGCGACAACCCCCTTGGTTCGCTCGACCTGGCTGATTTTCTCCAGCTCCTCAAGCAAATCTCTCGGCAGCTGAATGTGCATGGAATAGCCCAGCTCGCTCACATCAGCCATATAGCTATCGGCTGACAGCGCCTTGACCAGCTGCTCGAAATCCTCCTGATAGCCGTACTGTTGCTCGGTGACGGCAAGCTCATGATAGTCAGGATGCTCGCTGGGATCCCAGGAAGGCTTTTTTAACTGTTTTTCATCGCTGCTGAGTGGTTTCTCCCGCGCAGATTCGGCGGTTTGGGTCGGTGGGACGATTTTTTCACGAACACGATTATCCCGCGCGACCTGTTCGGTAGGCGGGTTCACTGAAGGAGCTACGGTTGGCGCTCCTACCTGTATTGGGGAAACAATCATGCTGACGCTCTTCTCCGGGCATCAGCTGACGGGGTCAATCAGGCGATTGCAAGCAACACCGTCGCTACCGTACCCAGGGCTGACAGCACTTGCCCTGCAGTATAGAAATCATCGGTATTTTGCTTCACTTCATCGGGGTGATCCATACCCAATGCACCATAGGCGAACGACTCAGCGAGCTGCGTCGTTTGCGTACCATCATCAGCTTCAGTTTTCTGTTTGCCCGTGTCTGCCGCCTGCATGCGTTTCGCCTCCTCGGAGATCGATACGGAGCTTTCGCCGGTTTTCACGGAACGGGTTTGCTCAGCCGTCTGACTCCCTTCATTGGTCTTGGCTGAAGCTGCAGCCGACGCTTTTAGCGTCGCAGGCGAATAAACATTTGTATTCGCAACACTTCCTACTGTCATTATGGCCTCTCTCCTTTACAGAGCAACTCCATTTTTAATGTATCGGCATCATTTTCGAAAAGTTTAATAAAATGTTACCGATGCGCCACACATGACCAGTATTCCGTTAAGCCTATCCGATGAAGGTACGTAGTGCCTTCACAAACTCCTCGGGGTGCGAGATGAACGGAGCATGCGATGCCGCGGCAAACACTTGCCGCTCGGACCGGGGCGCCAGCGCATCCAGTTCGGCAGCAACCTTCACCGGTACCAGGCCGTCAAGCCGCCCGTACAAGCGCAGCCAGGGCTGCGAAATCTGATCCAGCTGCTCGCGTAAATCAACATCAGCCAACAACTGCAATCCGGACGCCAGCGCCTTGGGATTGGGCAGGGGACGCGATAGCACCGCCTGCTTCAGCAATTTGATGTCCTGCCTTGCCGTCGGGCTTCCCATTGCCTGCAGCGCCATAAAGCGCTCGACAGTCAGCTGGAAGTCATCACTCAGCTGGCGCTGAAAATCGTTCAGTACCTGGGGCTTAATACCTCGCCATGTGTTTTCGGCTGCAAAACGCGGGGAACTGGCAACCGTTACCAGTGCATTTACCCGTTCAGGTGCCTGAATGGCAGCCTGGGTAGCCACCAGCCCGCCAAGGGACCAGCCCAACCAAATTGCAGACTCTGGTGAATTTTCAAGCAATTGGTATGCCATTTCTTCAATATTGCCTGCATGATGTTCACGACTGTGACCATAGCCGGGTAAGTCGACCAAGTGAACCCGAAAATGTGGCGTCAGCAATGGCAATAGCTGCTGCCAAACGGCCCCGTTCATGCCCCAGCCATGAATGAGAACCAGATCCGAACCTTGGCCTTCAGTTTGCCAGTGTAGCTTGGCTGTCATTTACACTTCCCTCTATGAATCGCACGAACAGGCAATAATCAGCCCGACAGGATAGTTAGGATGTTATCCCCTTTCTCGCTAAGATCAATCTTTCAATGGCCCAACCAGCACTGCCAGCTATGCCACTTGCCGCTATGCCGACATGAACAACTCTGGTGCCGGCACTGTCTTGGCCGCTTTCCCCGGCCTCCCTATTGCGCCCGATGCGGCGCCACCACACTGCAGCCATCCAGCCAGTGCGGCCGTTGTCTGTCGAAGCCGCCGCCCTGGCAGCAATTCTACCGGCTCGGCGAGTATGACTTTCCCCTGCGCCAGCTGGTACACCAGCTCAAGTTCGGCGGTAAGTTCTGGCTGGCCGAGCCGCTCGGACGCCTGCTTGGCCGACACATCACCCACCCGGCCCCCGTCGTCATCCCGGTTCCGCTTCACCCGCTGCGCCGACTTTCCCGCAGCTTCAACCAAAGTACCTTGCTGGCCCGGGCGGTGGCCCGTGAAACAGACAGTCTGTGCCTGCACAATGCGATAAGCCGAACCCGCCATACCCCGGCCCAGCGCCAGCTGAGCAAAAGTGAGCGTAAGAAAAACCTCAACCAAGCCTTTATACTTAAAGCAAAGCAGCTGCCTGAGCATGTCGCCATCGTCGACGATGTCGTCACCACAGGCAGTACGGTGGCAGAGCTGACGCGCCTACTCCAGCGCGGCGGGGTCCGGCAGGTCGATATCTACTGTCTCTGCTATACCCCGCCACGGAAATAATCGCAGAAAGTAGCCAGAAATGTGATTAAAGCATAGTCACAACGATTAGGGGGTGATACAAAGGGCGTCTAAGAGTAGAATAGAATTAGTCTTACTAAATAAGTCAGGTATTACGTCGTGTCTATGATTACTATTTCTGAAAGTGCTCAACAGCATTTTGGCAAACTTCTTGCCCAGCAGCCGGAAGGCACTAACATCCGAGTATTCGTGGTTAACCCTGGTACTCAAAACGCAGAGTGCGGCGTGTCCTACTGCCCACCGGAAGCCGTCGAAGCCAGCGATACTGAGATTAAACTTGAGCTATTCTCAGCCTTTATCGACGAGCTAAGCCTACCGTTTCTTGAAGATGCGGAAATTGACTTTGTCACCGACAAAATGGGTTCGCAGCTGACGCTGAAAGCGCCAAACGCCAAAGTTCGCAAGGTGTCTGACGATGCCTCGCTGATGGAGCGTGTCGACTACGTTATCCAGACTCAGGTTAACCCGCAGCTGGCAGGCCACGGTGGTCATGTCTCTCTGGCAGAGATCACGGAAGAGGGTGTCGCTATCCTTCAGTTCGGTGGCGGCTGTAACGGCTGTTCAATGGTCGATGTCACCCTGAAGGAAGGGATCGAGAAAGAGCTGCTGGCTCAGTTCAGCGGTGAGCTGACCGGTGTGCGTGATGTTACTGAGCACGCCCGTGGTGAGCACTCTTACTACTAACTGCCCAACCGCAGTATAAAAAAGCGAGAACCGAGGTTCTCGCTTTTTTATATCTGTCGTACTTTGCTTCGTTCTTCGCCTAATGGCTTGGCACCTGGTTGTTACGACTCAATGACGGTAATCGTCACCGAGCGGCGCCCCCAGTTTCTGGCTGCCTGAATATCCTTGCCCATATAGATATCAATCTTACGGCTCCAGCGCTTATTCATTTTATCCAGCACCACGTACTCCCCAGGCAGGCCAGAAATTTTTACCTTGGTACCGTGGGTGATCCCCATCTTCAGCAGATCACGGGATACGGCAATCACCTTCATCCCCGGCTTCAGGCGATCCCCCCAGGCCGCAATAGTGGGGTTACTGTTGGTTTGAGCCCGTACCGAATTATAGGCCGTCGCGGTGACTTTTAGCGTCTTGCCCTGCATACTCGCCAGTGCGGAGGTTCCCCAGCCCAGCGCCATAACGGCCAATATGAAGCCAACTATTGCTTGTTTCATTTACACTACCTGTTCAATAATTGAGCGCATTTTAAACAAATAGCCTGCCCCATGTGTAGCCCTTTTTTGCCGCAAAATTGACCAATTAGAGTTGAAAAAATATAACTCTTTGTTTGCGCTAACAGCTTCCTGATACGCCATGGATAAGTTTTTTTATCGCTTGTAGACAAATATCACCCAGTATCAGCAAAGCCTTACATAGATGTCTACAAACAAGTTTTACCACCAGGCCTGTAACCAGTGATCGGCCAGCAATACCACAAACAGCGCCAGCAGGTGCCAGATGGAATACTTGAACGTTGCCCATGCGTGGCCGGGAGAGTCGGCAAACTTCAACTTGGCAGCATAGGCCACGAAACCGAGATTCAGCACCGTACTACCGATCAGATACAGGGCACCGCTCATTCCGGTCAGCCACGGCAACAAACCAACCAGCGCCAGCAATACGGTATAGAGCAGCACCATGGTCTTGGTGAATGCAATCCCATGGGTAACCGGCAACATCGGGATCCCGGCCTTGGCATAGTCATCCCGGCGGTGAATAGCCAGCGCCCAGAAATGCGGCGGGGTCCAGGTAAACACCAGCATCACTAACAACAGGGCATGCGGGTCAAGCTGCCCGGTTACCGCCGTCCAGCCCAGCAGCGGCGGTGCCGCTCCGGCCAGACCGCCGATCACGATATTCTGCGGCGTCGCATGTTTTAGCCACACGGTATAAATGACGGCATAACCGATCAGGCTGGCAAAGGTCAGCCAGGCCGTCAGCGCATTCAACTGCCACAGCAAGGCAAAACCGGCCACCATCAGGACAGAAGCAAAGGCGACTGCCTTGGGGGTTTCAATCCGCCCCTTGGCCAGAGGGCGATGATGGGTCCGGGCCATCTTGGCATCAAAGCGACGATCAAGCACGTGGTTAAAGGCTGCTGCCGCAGCCGACTGCAAACCGATCCCCGCCAGGCCAAACACCACCGCTTTCAGCGGCGGAATTCCGGAGACGGCCAGGCACATCCCCACCAGAGCCGTCAGTAACAGCATTGCCACCACCTTGGGTTTGGTCATGGTCAGGTAATCCTGCCAGACCCGCTGGCGATGACGGGTTATTTTAAGGCTGGCACTGCCAGCCAACTGTACTTTAGCCATGATTTCAGCCCTCCCTAGCATTATTCCAATGACTTCGAAGCGGTGTCCGATAGCTGTAAATTTGGTAGTTTGCTGCCACCAGCGTCAGTAGCAGCATTGCCCCGACTACGTTATGCCCAACAGCCACCAACAGCGGCAGGCTGGCAACAATATTGGTGATCCCCAGTGACAGCTGTAGCAGCAAGACGCCGCTGACAGCCAGTGCCAGCCCGCGCAGAATGGCAAACTGCCACAACCGCCAAACCAGTACCAGCAGCACCACGGTTGTTATCACCGCCCCCAGCCGGTGTGCGACATGAATCGAGACGCGCTGGGGAAAGTTCAGGACGCCGTACTGGTAGCTGTCGTGCTCTGGCTGGATCGGGTTGAAGGCCGACACATCGAAATGCTGCTGCCAGTCCACTTCACATATCGGCAACTGGGTACAGACAACAGCCGCATAATTGGCTGCTGTCCAGCCCCCGAGCGCTACCTGGCCGATAGTCACCGCCAAGGCCGCGGCAGCCAGCAGTGATGCCCCCGTCAGTGAATGGGATGAGGAATGCCGGTGAAACTGACTGACAATCCGGGCTTCGCGACGGCGTACTCGCAGCGCCAGCAACAGCAGCAAGGCCGCAGTGGTAAATCCTCCCAGCAAATGCCCCATCACCACCACCGGCATCAATGACATCGTCACCGTCCACATTCCGAGCACCGCCTGGAAGATCACCGTACCCAGCAGTAGCGCCGGCAAACCCCGCGGGGTATTCCGGCGCCGCCAGGCAATCAGGTTAACGAGAAGAATAAAGATCCCCAGCGTACCAGCCAGATAACGGTGAAGCATCTCGTTCCAGGCTTTCTCGATATCGACCGGGCTGTCGGGAAATGCCGCCAGAGCCTGAAGCTGCTGCTCACTGGTCTGGGGAACGGTGGCAAAGCCATAACATCCCGGCCAGTCCGGACAGCCAAGCCCGGCTTCAGTAAGCCGCGTATAGGCCCCCAGTGCAATCACGCAGAGAGAGAGCGCAAAGGTGACATAGACAAGATATTTAAAACGAAACAACCCCATAGCCACTCCTTAGCCAATCTTCGATACCTTCAACAACCGCTTCAGATCACGCAGCAAATCCTTGCCCTGAGCGAGAATCGCAGCACGCCCCTTGACCAGAGGATAGGCCATCATGACATTACCGAGGGGATCGGCGATATAGATAGCCCGGGCACCGTATTCCAGCGTCCGGAGCTGCTCTATCACATGATCTGGTGCCAGCACCTGTTCCACCCCCTGCAGCTGGTCGCCTGCGGTCTGGCTGGCCTCAGTCACCAGCAGCACGCTCCCCACCCTATCCTGCCCGGCCCCGACGGCGAGCGGAATTTGCCTCAGGTTAAACAGTGCTCCGGCACACAGCTCATCGCAATCATCCGGCATCAGGTAGACCAGCTGCCACTTGCCTTTCTGGCCAAGCCAGTCGGCGGCGACCGGTGTCGACAGTAATTCACCACGATTGGTCACCCCGCCCTGGTACCAGTTCAAATCGAGTACCAGCTTGGCCAGTGCCACAGGCAGCAAAAACGCACTGAGTAGCAACAACAACGTTCCGTGTTTCTTCATACCTTGCTCCGTTTCAACCACCAGGCGGCCAGCCCGGTGATAGCAACAGCCATCAAAAACCACTGCACCGCATAGGCGTAATGCTTCTGGGGGCCGACAACAACCGGGGTCCATGTCTGTTGCAGGGCGACCGAGTTGTCAGGGTCGATCTGTAATATCCAAGGTTTGAGCGGCAATGCCATTTTTTCGCTCAATTGGTCGATATGCAGATTTTGCACCCGTAGCGGCCAGTCAGATTCCAGCGGGGCCGAACGCAATTCCAGCAATGACGACGGTGGCGCGATCACCCCGGAAATTCGTAACTCGCCATGGTGTTCGGGCAGCACCGGGATTTGCTCCCGATAATCTGGGGCTGCAATCCAGCCGAGATTCACCAACACCCAGCCGTTATCTGCCTCAAAGGGATACAAAACATGATAGCCCGGTCTGCCACGATAAAGCTGGTTATCCAGCAGCACCGCCTTGCTGTGATCAAACTCGCCATGCAGGATCAAGCTATACCAGCGCGGATCACCGGGCAGACTGGCCAGGCTGTAATACACCTGGTCGCTGCGATACTTGAGTACCGAACTCAACACCTCTTTTTCCTGCGCCCGCGACAACTGCCACATACCAAGCTTGACCAATGTCACCAGTACCGCCACAGTAAATAGTATGAAACCTATCCTTCGCATGTTCACCTGTGATCTGTTGGAGTACCTATGCTGCTAAAAGCGATTATTATCTGCCTGCTGGTGTTTATTGTTCTGAATCTGTTCCGTGCCCTGCCGGCAATGCTCAACAACCAGGGCAAACAGCCGATGAGTCACTTTCTGGGACGGCGAGTGATGATTTCTGTCATCGTTTTCGCCCTGCTGATGCTCGCAATCGCCAGCGGGTACATCACGCCAAACCCAAGGCCGTACTGATCCCCGAAAGCATAGTGCGCCGATGTCCTTATATAGCGCCCTACAGGATATAGACGAAGACGAACAGCCCGAGCCATACGACATCGACAAAGTGCCAGTACCAGGCTCCGGCCTGAAAGGCAAAATGCTTCTCGGACGAGAAATGGCCCCTTAACACCCGCAGCCAGACAATAAACAGGATCAGGGTTCCCAGTGTCACATGAAGGCCGTGAAACCCGGTAAGCAGGAAGAAAGTATTGCCGTAAATACCGGAATCCAGCATCAATCCCATATCCTGGTAAGCGTGGATATACTCCACCCCCTGAAGGTAGACAAACAGCGAGCCCAGCAACACCGTCAGCAGCAGGAACAGCGTCAGCCGCTGGCGGTCACCCTGCTCCAGGGCGGTATGGGCAATATGGACCGTCACCGACGAGGTTAGCAGGATCATCGTGTTATACAGCGGCAGTCCCAGCGGCCCCATCCCCTGGGTTTCTGTTCCCCCCGGCGTCAGCACCAAGGGCCACTGGGCAATAAATTCCGGCCACAAAACCTCATGGGTCATCGCATTGTTGCCCGCGCCGCCAAGCCAGGGGACGGCAATCATCCGGGCATAGAACAATGCCCCGAAAAAGGCGGCAAAAAACATCACCTCCGAGAAGATGAACCAGCTCATCCCCTGCTTGAACGAACGATCCATCTGGCTGCTGTACAGCCCGCCCATGGACTCGCGGATAACATCCCGAAACCAGCCGACCAGCATCAGCAGCAACAAGCCGACGCCTGACAGCAGGATCCACGGCCCCTGGCCGTTAAACAGATCGCCAGCCGTCGCACCGGCACCAAGGGCAATCAGAAACAGGGCGGCGGCACCGACAATGGGCCAGATACTGGCCTCGGGCACATAGTAGTTTTCATGGGGCGCTTTCATTGATTGATCATGTTCAGTGTAAGGATTCGCCATCTTTCTACCTCATTGCGTTTGTGCCGTGGCTGTCGGCTGGGCGTTATATAAGGTATATGCCAACGTCAGGGTGTTGATGTCTTCGGGCAGAGCCGGGTCAACATAGAAGATGAGAGGCAGCTGTGCCGACTCCCCCGCCTCAAGCGGCTGACGGTTAAAGCAAAAGCATTCAATCTTGTTAAAGTACTGGGCACCGAGGCCCGGGGTGACCGAAGGCACAGCCTGGCCGATGCTCGCCTGCCGGGTCAGGTTGCGGGCGGCATAGTTGATAGTCTGGGTTTCACCGGGATGGACCACCATCCGGCGCACTTCGGGCTCGAAGGTCCATTCCATTCCCGGGTTGATATAGGCAACGAACTCCACCGTCACCTGCCGCTGGGTATCGACCTTCATACTGGATGCTGCCGGGGTATCCGCCGTCTTGCCATTGATGCCGGTAATATCGCAGAACACGTCATACAGCGGCACAAGTGCAAAAGCGAAGCCGAACATGGCAACAGCCATGCCCACCAGCGACCAGGCAGATCGGCGGGTGTTGTTGGTTTCCCGTGACGACTCGGACGGCTTGCTCATAATACTCCCTAGTCAACCTTCGGTGGTGTGGAGAAAGTATGGTGCGGCGCCGGAGAGGCCACGGTCCACTCGAGGCCCTCTGCCCCGTCCCACGGCTTGGCCGACGCCTTCTCGCCGCCACGGACACATTTAATGATCACGGCCAGGAAAATAAGCTGTGACAGGCCAAACAGGAATCCGCCGATACTGACAACCGCGTTGATGTCGGCAAACTGCAGCGCATAATCCGGGATCCGGCGCGGCATCCCGGCCAGCCCAAGGAAGTGCATCGGGAAGAACAGAATATTGACCGAGACAATCGAGCACCAGAAGTGCCATTTCGCCAGCCTTTCATCAAACATGTAGCCGGTCCACTTGGGCAGCCAGTAATAGGCGGCCGCCATGATGGAGAAAATCGCCCCCGACACCAGGACATAGTGGAAATGTGCAACCACAAAGTAGGTATCATGGTACTGGAAATCGGCCGGTGTAATGGCCAGCATCAGGCCGGAGAAACCACCGATGGTAAACAGTACGATAAAGGCAATGGCAAACATCATCGGTATCTCGAAGGTCAGCGATCCTCGCCACATGGTGGCCACCCAGTTAAAGACCTTGACCCCGGTCGGCACCGAGATCAGCATGGTGCAGTACATAAAGAACAACTCGGCCGCCACCGGCATCCCGGTGGTGAACATATGGTGTGCCCATACCAAAAAGCTCAGACCGGCTATCGAGGCCGTGGCATACACCATCGAACTGTAACCAAAAAGCTTCTTACGAGAAAATGCGGGAATAATGGCGGAAATAATGCCGAAACTCGGCAAAATCATGATGTAGACTTCCGGGTGACCGAAGAACCAGAAGATGTGCTGGAACATTACCGGATCGCCGCCACCGGCCGCATCGAAGAAGCTGGTACCGAAGTACTTGTCAGTCAGCACCATGGTCACCGCCCCGGCCAGCACCGGCATCACGGCAATCAGCAAGAAGGCGGTGATCAGCCAGGTCCAGACAAACAGCGGCATCTTCATATAGGTCATCCCCGGCGCCCGGAGGTTAACTATGGTGACGATGACGTTGATGGCCCCCATGATGGAGCTGATCCCCATGATATGAATTGCAAACACAAACAAGCCGGTACTTTCCGGGCTAAACGTCGTCGACAGCGGCGCATAGAAGGTCCAGCCGAAATTAGGGCCGCCCCCTTCCATGAACAACGAAGCCAGCAGCAACGAAAAGGCAAAGGGCAAAATCCAGAAACTCCAGTTGTTCATCCTCGGCAACGCCATATCCGGCGCCCCGATCATCATAGGTATCATCCAGTTGGCCAGCCCGGTAAAGGCTGGCATAACGGCACCAAATACCATGATAAGGCCGTGAACTGTCGTCATCTGGTTGAAAAAGTTCGGTTCGACCAGCTGCAGACCCGGTTGGAACAACTCGGCCCTGATCACCATCGCCATGGCACCGCCGACCAGAAACATCGCAAAGCTAAAGATCAGATACAGCGAGCCAATGTCTTTGTGGTTGGTAGTGAACAGCCAGCGTTTCAGCCCGGTCTGATGGTGTTCGTGATGGGTCTGAGTCTCTTCGACCTCGGTCTGTTCACGCAGCATATCCGTCATTCTCTCAATCTCCCTTAAAGCTCTTCACCATTGAGGACAGCCTGAACTTCTGCCGCCTGAACCGTCTCGCCCGTATTGTTGCCCCAGGCATTACGCTCATAGGTAATTACCGCCGCCAGCTGCTTCAGGCTCAGCTGCGGCCCGAAGGCCTGCATGGCCGTACCGCTCTTGCCGTGGACGACAACACTGATATGCTCGAGCTTTTTCGCCGGATCGACAGACACGCCCTGACCGGCAAGGCCAGGAAAGGCACCGGGGATCCCGTTACCATTGATCTGATGGCACATCGCACAGCGGGTACCGTAGACCTGTTCACCCAGCTCCATCAGCTCGTCCATCGACATTTCCATTGCCAGCAACCGTTGTTCTTCTTCATACGCCTCCTGCTGGGCGATTTTAGTTGCCTGCAGCCACTGGTCATATTCGGCCTGCGGCTTGGCAATCACCACAATCGGCATAAAACCATGGTCCTTGCCACATAGCTCGGCACACTGGCCGCGATAGATGCCCGGTTTGTCTATCCGGGTCCAGGCCTCGTTGATAAAGCCCGGGTTGGCATCTTTCTTCACCGCAAAGTCAGGCACCCACCAAGAGTGGATCACGTCCTGCGAGGTGATCAAAAAGCGCACTTTCTTGCCGATCGGCACCACCAACGGCCTGTCGACCTCGAGCAGGTAATTATCCCGCTTTTCACGTTGGTTCTCGATCTGTGCTGTTGTTGTTGCTAACAGCGAGTAAAATTCAACATCTTCGCCGAAATAGCTATAGTGCCATTTCCACTGCGAACCAGTGACCTGAATAGTCAGATCGGATTCAGAGGTATCTTCCATTGCCAGCAATGTATTGGTAGCCGGTATCGCCATCACAATCAGGATCGCGAAGGGAATGATGGTCCAGAGGATTTCGACCTTGGTACTTTCATGGAAGGAGGCGGCCACGGCCCCTTTGGATTTGCGGTGGTGAATGATGGCCCAGAACATCACACCAAATACCACCACACCAATGACAATGCAGATATAGAGAATGGTCATATGGAGATCAAACACACGCTGGCTCACCTCAGTGACACCCTGCGTCATGTTCAAGCGCATTGTTTCGGTTTCGGCTACCACGGGCAGCGACAGCGCCGCAACCAGTGATCCCCAGATCAAATGGCGATTCTTCACCCGGATCCCTCCTTTCCATCGTCCTGATTTACTTCAAGAGCAGGTCAATAAATGCACTGGTCCCTCTTTTGATGGGCAAAATAGTGCGAACCAAGTAACACTTTGTTTACATTTAACTTAGGACAGGATCGAAAAAAGGAGCAATAAATTACACGGAAAAAAATCAAGTGCGCAAAAGAGGTATCACAGTCAAAAGACAGGCGTAGAGAGGGTGTTCGTAGGACAAAGTACGAATCTACAAGCGGAAATGTACCAATACCGGTGTCAGGCGATATTTTAAACTAGGAATTTTTGCGATCCAGCGCTGCCATGACCGCCAACGAGTACAGTCGTGGTCCAGCGGACTGTGGCTGCTGATCAGTTCTGCCCAGGGCAGCCAGTTCAAGACCTGACGGACCGGATCCTTATAGCCATGACGATAATCGCCCGCTCCCATCCTGGTCGCAATTGCCGAGCCACAACGATCGCCGGCAACCACCAGACAAACCTCAATCTGACTAAAATGACAGCCAATTCGCTGGACAAAATGCACCAGCTCACTGCCACTGCACTGCAGCAGGGCCTGATCGCAAAGCAGCATTACCGGCGCATTATTCATTGCAGGCAGTGACTTAAGCCAGGAGAGATCGGTCACAGAGCCGGGACGCATCGTGTAGCGTTCACTGCGGTGGAACAAGCGTTCACGCCATAACAGGTTCTCGTCAGTGTCTAGCTCGAACCAGCGGCAACGGCCGTTGTCGAGACGATAAAAACGGGTATCGAGACCGGCCCCGACATTGATGATCCAGCCGTTGGGGTGACGGCGCAAGAATTGCTGCACCTGACGGTCACATTGCAGGGTCAGGGTCGCATGAAGCAGCTGGCGCTCGGTGACATTACCCGACAGGCAGTCCGGCTTGAGGTAGCACTGGCTGCACGCGGCAGCAGCAACTGGATCATAGATCAGACCATCATCCTCCAGGCTCTCGCGGCTACGCAGCCAGAGAGGTTGGAGCAAGGCAGTAGGTATGTGGTACCGGGAAGAGTTGGTCATTATCACCTCCATCTGATCGTTCGGAGATGATAATGACTATCATTAGCTATTGCAAAGTATTCTACACAAATAATGAGCCGTTTTTCACGTAGCGCAATATTCGTGAATTATATGCTGCTGGCAGAGGCTGTTACCGGACAAAAAACTACATCCAGTCAGCATTGCGGATCACACCAACAGCAATGCCTTCAATCGATAGCTGCTGATGGTTCAGGTCAACGACTATCGGGGCAAACTCCTCGTTTTCCGCATGCAGCAGTACCTGGGCACCCTTTTTCTCGAGGCGTTTTACAGTCACATCATCCTCGACACGGGCGACAACGACCTGGCCATTATGGACATCCTGGGTCTTATGCACGGCCAGTAGATCGCCATCCATAATGCCGATATCTTTCATACTCATGCCATTGACCCGAAGCAGGAAGTCGGCACGTGGCTTAAACAGCGCCGGATCCACCTCGTAGTGTGTCTCGACATGCTCCTGAGCCAGAATAGGCTCACCCGCAGCCACCTGGCCGATCAGCGGCAGGCCCTGCTCTGAGACATCGTCATTATTAACAAGCAGGCGGATCCCGCGGGATGCCCCCGGAATAATCTCTATCACTTCTTTGCGGGCCAGTGCTTTAAGGTGCTCCTCGGCAGCATTGGCAGAACGGAAGCCAAGTTCACGGGCTATTTCAGCGCGTGTAGGCGGCATTCCAGAATCTTCAATTTTTGCTTTGATCAAATCAAAGACTTCTTGTTGGCGCGGCGTTAACGGCTTCATGACTCACCCTGTCTTTTTATACAGTTCACTGTGAGTATATCCAGTGTTAACAAAGTTGAAAAGACAATTGTTTACGAAAAGAGCAATTTTCCTCGATTCCGTTACCTGCCCAGAAAGTCTGACCTGGGGTCAACAGGCCCGGTTTTCGTCATGGTTTGCCGTCAAAACCGGTTAACCGACAAATAGGCAAAAACTAACCCGGCGACCTAGTAGAAAATGTCTTTCAAAGTGATATTTAACTGCAAGTATGTGGTATATCGCTGCAAAACGACACGCATTTTCTGCTATCCTTGCCTCGCATTAAGAATTCGAGGCTAGTAAAAGATATGTCAAGTTGGCAGAAAATCTATCGAAAATTATTGAATTTGCCGCTTTCTCTGCTGGTTAAAACCCATTCAATACCTTCTGATCCGGTCGCTGATCTGGAACTCGATTTAGAACGACCGATTATCTATATTCTACCGTTTCGTTCCAATACCGATCTGATGACGCTGCGCAGCAGTACCGAGGAGCTGGGACTGCCCGATCCGCTGGCACCGCTGGAAATCGACGGCAAGCCGTACAAACGCTATGTCTATATCTCCGACGGTCCAAGCGTATTCGGCTCAGACGGCGAGCTCCCGCAAGAATCCATCGATTTGTTTACCGCACTGCTTGAACAGCACAAGCAGGATGCCGAGCTCGATCTCCAGGTGGTTCCGGCGGCGATTCTCTGGGGCCGCAAACCCGGCAAGGAAGAAAACCAGAAGCCGATTCTGCGACCGCTCAACGGTCCGGAAAAGTTCTTCACTATCGTGGGTCGCGGCCGAGACTGTATGGTGCGCCTGAGCACCCCGGTTTCCCTGCGTTACATGGCGGATCACCACGGTACCGATGACTCCATCGCCCACAAACTGGCACGGGTGGCCAAAATCCACTTCTCGCGTCAGCAGCTGGCCGCTTCCGGTCCTAAGCTACCGGACCGCCATGTGCTGTTCAAACGCCTGCTGGCCTCCAAGGCCATTGAAAAGGTCGTGGCTGAAGAAGCCCAAAGCCGCGATGTTCCTGTTGAAAAGGTCCGCAAAGAAGCCATTGATATGATGGAAGAAATTGCGGCAGATTTCTCCTACTCGCTGATCAAGCGCGGTGAGCGCTTCCTCGGCTGGCTGTGGAACAAGCTCTATCAGGGCCTGAACATCCACAATGCCCAGCGCGTCAGGAAGCTGGCCCAGGACGGCCACGAAATTGTCTATGTGCCCTGCCACCGCAGCCACATGGACTACCTGCTACTGTCCTACGTGCTTTACCGCGAAGGCCTGGTACCGCCGCACATTGCAGCCGGTATCAACCTGAACTTCTTCCCGGCCGGACCGATCTTCCGACGTGGCGGCGCCTTCTTTATTCGCCGCAGCTTCAAGGGCAACCGCCTGTATTCAACCGTGTTCCGCGAATACCTGGCAGAGCTGTTTGCCAAGGGCTATTCCGTTGAATACTTCAGTGAAGGCGGCCGCTCTCGCACCGGGCGCCTGCTGCCGGCCAAAACCGGTATGCTGTCGATGACCATCCAGGCAATGCTGCGTGGCCTGAACCGCCCGGTTACCCTGGTCCCTGTCTATATCGGCTACGAGCACGTAATGGAAGTAGCCACCTATGCCAAGGAACTGCGCGGCAAGCGCAAGGAAAAGGAAAATGTCGGGCAGGTACTACGTACCCTGCGCAAGTTGCGCAACCTCGGCCAGGGCTATGTTAACTTCGGTGAGCCAATTTCCCTGAACCATTACCTCAACGAGAATGCTCCGGAATGGCACCAGGACATCGATCCGATTGAACCGCAGCGACCACAATGGCTCAACCCGGTGGTCAACGACCTGGCCAACAAGATGATGACCCACATCAATGATGCAGCGGCAACCAATGCCCTGACCCTGTGTGCACTGGCACTCTTGGCAGCCCGCCAACGTGCCCTGAGCCGCGAGGAACTGGAACAGCAAATCGACTGCTACCTGCAGCTACTGCGCAATGTGCCGTATTCCGAGCAATGCACCATGCCGGAGTCAGACGCAGCGACCCTGGTTGCGCATGCCGTCGAAATGGACAAGTTTATTGTCGAGCGTGACAGCCTTGGGGATATCATCTCCCTTGACCGTCAGCAATCGATTTTGATGACTTACTATCGCAACAATATTATTCATCTGTTCGCCCTGCCGTCACTGATCGCCCATATCGTGGTTCAGCACCAGCGCCTGAGCCTGCAAGCGCTCCGCCAGCAGGTCGAACTGCTGTATCCGTTCCTCAAGGCCGAGCTCTTCCTGCGTCACGATAAGGAATCGCTTGGTGAGATCATCGACAGTCAGGTAGCGGAACTGGTACGCCAGCGCCTGGTACTGAGTGACGGTGAGTACATTGAGCTGAACAATGCCCGTATCGGTCCGCTGCAGCTACTGGCACGTACCATCTCGGAAACCCTTCAGCGTTATGCTATCGCCCTTACGCTACTGCGTTCCGAGCCTCAGTTGATGAAGAGCGATCTGGAACTGCAAAGCCAGATGATGGCCCAGCGCCTGAGCCGACTCCATGGTATCAATGCACCGGAATTCTTTGACAAAGGGGTATTCGCCACATTGGTCAAGACGCTGCGTAGCGAAGGCTATCTCAACGATGAATGCCATGCGGTGTCCCGCCCGGTTGAAACCCTGGCCGAACTACTCGCCGCCCTGGTTTCTCCGGAAATCAAACTGACCATTCAGGCCGTGATGAACCGGGAAGACAAAGTCGAAGAGGTTGAACCGAGCGCCTAACCCGCATCGGGCCCAACTTATCCCACAGACAAAAAGCTGGCCTCGCAGGCCAGCTTTTTTTAGCTTTGCCGACAACGGCCAAGGCCATCAACACTGTGCAGCCATGTTACCTAAGCCATGTTACCTATCCCAAAGCCCGCCAACTTGTATGACAGAGAAAAGAGTGCAGCATGAACAGCTTTTTACCTACCGTAGCACAATTGCTCGAAAAGCTGCTCAGACGGCAAGGAAAATTCTAAGTTATTGTTTTTAAACATAGCAAAGACAACACATCAATAAAGCAAACTGCCCCCTGACAGCTTGTACAGCTTTTGGGTCACCTGAAGTCAAAAACCTTCCCACGAGATGCTCCGCCACAGCGGCCCCCTCATCCCACTAGAATCCAGACATAAAAAAAGCGCCTTTCGGCGCTTTTTATCATCCGTAACAGGGCATTACCCCAGGCTCACACCGGCACCAATACCGATGCACACCAGCATACCGACATAGTTATTATTGAGAAACGCCTTGAAGCACGGATCGCGCTCGCGCTCGCGGATCAGCATCTGCTGGTAGACAAACAGGCCAGCAGCCAGGAGCAAAAACCAGTAGTACAACTGATGCAATCCCATCATGGCACCTATCGCAATGAGCAGAACCAAGGCCCCGAGCTGCAGCAGCCCGACAATGATTTTATCGGAACGGCCAAACAAAATTGCCGTCGACTTAATGCCGACCTTCAGATCATCATCACGATCCACCATCGCATACTGGGTATCATAGGCAACGGTCCACAAAATATTGGCAACAAACAACAGCCAGGCAACGGCAGGCAACTCGCCGGCCTGCGCCGCGTAGGCCATTGGGATAGACCAGCCAAACGCCATCCCCAGTACCAACTGAGGCAAGTGGGTATAGCGCTTCATAAACGGATAGGCAGCAGCCAGCAGCAAACCGACCACCGACAGCATAATGGTCAGCTTATTCATGGTCAGCACCAGCAAGAACGAAACCAGAACCAGCAAACCAAACAGGCCGAGCGCCTCCCGCTCCGTGATCTTGCCTGAAGGCATCGGGCGCTGGGCCGTACGCTTGACGTGCCCATCAAAATTCCGATCCGCAAAATCGTTAATCACACAACCTGCCGCCCGCATAAAAATCACGCCGAAAACGAATACGACCAAGACCTGCGGATTGGGAAACCCGTCAGCCGCCAGAAACAATGCCCATAGCGTCGGCCAAAGCAGTAGCAGACTGCCGATGGGGCGGTCAAACCGTGCCAGTTGCCAATACGCTTTTGCTTTGCTCAGTTCCAACTCTGACTCTCCTTTGCATAGACCGGGGCCGCTTCCAGAAACAGCTCCGCGACCAGTAACGGTTTTTCGTTAATCCACAGCCTCGAGCGTCGGGCCCATAGAGGGTCGTTACAAGTACCGACGTTGGCGACAACCAGTGCATCCCGGCGGGCACTACGATCGGTGAACACCCGAAGCCCTAGCGGCATTTCGCCAAGCTGTTCCAAATCACTCTCCTGTCCGGTCAGCGTCGACGCCGGGATCAGCGTGCGGGCAAACACCCAGGGGATCCCGTCTCCCATCAGCACCACTTTACGCAACAGGCAGTCAACATCACCGATCAATGCCCTTTCATCGTCCGATAACTGTGACTTATGAATTCTTGTCTGTTCAATCAAAGACACCGTGAAGTGGTCACAATGACGCTGAAAACGTCGTGACAATGAATCCGGTTCTAGCAACCAATGCCCAAACCCTGTCCCTTCCAAGGCTGTCTCTTCCGGTGCCTGCCACTGGGCACGATCCAGCAAGGGCTTATACAACTGCTTGAATTTCGACATCTTTCTAATATAAACCCCACCAAACTGTTATCTAACACTTGGTAGAATCAGGTTAATTTATTACCATAAGGAAACACTATTGTAGCAAGCTGTAACGGGTACGAATATCGTTACGATCGAAAGAAAGTAATTCATTGCCTGAAAAGGCTGTAAATCCATGAGTAAAATAATGAAACCGACAATCTTTGGCTTCACCCTATTTATTGCAGCCCTGCTGGCCCCATTTTATGCCTCGGCTGAAGATGCCGAAACGGCAACCCCTCAATATACATATTTTACTCTTGAGCCTGACATCACCACCAACTATGTCACCCAAGGGAAGAAAATCGGCTACCTGAGACTACAGGTTGACCTGATGGTGTCCGATCCGGATTTGATCGCCAAGCTGGAGCACCATGCACCGCTGATCCGCGATGCCATTATCAACATTATCGGTCAGCAGCCCGAAGCCAGGATCAAATCCTTAGCCGGCAGAGAGGAAATTCGCCAGGCCTGCCTGAACAAAGTCAATGAATTGCTGATCATGGAAACAAGACAACGTATCCTCACCGAGCTACTGTTTACCAAGTACCTGTATCAGTAAGCCGTTACCCCGAATTCCAACTAAAAAAGGCGCTCATCGAGCGCCTTTTTACTATTCGGAACTGTTGGCTATGCCGCAGCTACCGTGTGTGATGGCCGCTTTGCCTGAATATAGTCTGCCACGGCCAGTTGCTGCTCGGTGCTTAGGTACAAACCAAGCTTGCTGCGGCGCCACAGTGCATCCTCGGCAACCTGAACAAATTCATGCTCCATCAAATAGTCCAGCTCGCGGGCATACAGCCCTTCGCCAAAGTGCCGCCCCATATCAGATTCTGACGTCACCCCTTCAAGGACCTTAACCGCATAGCTACCGTAGTTGGTTGCCAGACGCTCCACGGTAAAACGCGACAGCCACGGGCATTGCATTTTCAGGTGGGTTGCCAATTGCTCACCGTCAAAATCAGCCTCGCCACCCGGCAGATAGGACTCTGCCGTCCAGCTCTTACCCATACGCGGAAAGAACGGTGCCAGCTTGGTCATTGCCGCCTCAGCCAGCTTGCGGTATGTCGTCAGCTTGCCACCGAAGATCGACAGCAGCGGCGGCTGGTTACCTTCCTGCTCCAGCTCCAGTGTGTAATCACGGGTAATGGCCTGCGGTGAGTCTGACTCATCATCACAAAGCGGCCTTACTCCGCTGTAAGTCCAGACCACGTCCTCACGTTTGAGCTTGCTGACGAAGTGATGGTTATACGCTTCAAGCAAGTAGTTGATCTCATTATCGTCAATCGCCACTTCACGCGAATCACCCTGATACTCGACATCAGTCGTGCCGATAATCGAGAACCGGTCCAAATAAGGGATCACAAAAACAATGCGGCTATCCTCGTTCTGTAGAATATACGCCTGAGGTTCGTCGTGAACACGGGGAACGACAATATGCGACCCCTTGATCAGGCGGATATTGCGCGGAGACGGCGCCTCCAGACTCTGATCGTAAAATGCCTTCACCCACGGGCCTGCGGCATTAACCAGTGCATGCGCCTTACGCTCGAATGTCTCGCCAGTCAGCATATCGCGGATGGTGACTTGCCAAAGATCATCATGCTGCTCAGCCTTCTCCACCTTGCAACGGTTACGCACCTCACCACCACGAGCAGCCACTTCCATCGCATTGAGTACCACCAGGCGGGCATCATCAACCCAGCAATCAGAATATTCGAACCCCTTGGTAATTTCAGGTACCAATACTGACTCCGGACCAAACTTCAGCCCCTGGCTCGCCGGCAGTGTCGTCCGCTTGCCCAGGTGATCATAAAGAAACAGACCGGCACGGATCATCCAGGCCGGGCGCAGGTGGGGACGATGTGGCAGGCGGAATCGCATCGGACGGGCAATATGCGGAATTTTGCGCAGCAACACCTCGCGCTCTGCCAGTGCCTCACCCACCAAACGAAACTCATAATGTTCGAGGTAGCGCAAGCCGCCATGGATCAACTTGGAGCTGGCAGATGACGTTGCAGACGCAAAGTCACTGGCCTCAAACAGCCCGACCCGTAAGCCACGTCCGGCCGCATCGGCCGCGATACCTGCACCGTTAATCCCGCCACCGACGACAATCAGATCCAATACTTCAGTTGCTGCTACCCTCATACCACCACCTCAATCGAAAATAAAAAGTTCACAAACGCTCATAAATGTTCGTTATCGAGCATAATAGACGAGATTTTGCGGAAGATCATCATTTTTATTTTCGAGTTGTTACACCGAAGCGATGGGAGTAACAATTTTGACACAAAAAAACGGGCTGCCATTATGGCAGCCCGCAGCTATGATGTTGATTTAATTAGCTGTCAGCGACTAGGCTGATCCCACCTAATTGATAATTTCGATGTGAATTTCATTTTCAACCAGACGCTTAGCCAGCTCTTCAGGCGGATTCTGATCCGTAAACAGCATATCGATCTGACTGATATCACCAAGGTTGACCATCGCATTACGGCCAAACTTGGTATGGTCGACACCCAGCATGACACAACGACTGTTTTCGATAATTGCCTGCTTTACCCGCACTTCATGGTAGTCGAAGTCCAGCAGGGAACCATCCAGATCAATCCCGCTGATCCCCATGATGCCGAAGTCCAGCCTGAACTGCGAAATAAAGTCGAGCGTCGCCTCACCAACAATACCACCGTCCCGGTTACGGACCTCTCCGCCCGCCAAGATAACGCGAAAGTCATCTTTGCCGGTCAGGATACTGGCAACATTCAGGTTGTTGGTTACGATGCGCAGGTCGTTATGCTCAAGCAAAGCACGGGCTACGGCTTCAGGTGTGGTCCCGATATCGATAAACAGGGTGGCACCATCAGGAATATGCTCCACCATGGCCTTGGCAATACAGTCTTTCTCGGCCAGCTGCATCACTTTACGGGTGCTGTATGACGTGTTTACCGAGCTTGACGGGATGGTGGCGCCTCCATGATGACGGCGAATTTTGTTATCTGCTGCCAATTCATTGAGATCGCGACGAATAGTTTGCGGGCTGACATTAAAACGCTCTACCAGATCGTCAGTGCTGACGTAGCCCTGGGTTTTAACGAGATCGATGATTTCCTGGTGACGTTTGCTTTGCTTCACGACTAACGCTGCTCCTAGTTGCAACAAGGCTCCGCGAATGCGAAGCCTTGTCATATTACCTAGAGCGTTACCAAGATGCCAATGATGGCGATCTCAATCACGCATTTTGCTCTACTTGTCCTGCAATAGCTTCTTTGTGAAGCTTACTTTCACCGATCAATGCCAGTGTCAGGAAGAAGATAGACAGGCCACAAGCCGAGGTCAGTACCAGGAAGCCGCCGTCCCAACCGAAGTGGTCAACGGTGTAGCCCAGAATCGCATTCGCAGCGACCGCACCACCCAGGTAACCAAACAAACCAGTCAGGCCTGCAGCAGTACCCGCCGCTTTCTTCGGAGCCAGTTCCAGTGCGTACAGACCAATCAGCATTACCGGACCATAAATCAGGAAGCCGATAGCAACCAGTGCCATCATATCAATCATCGGGTTACCGGCCGGGTTGAACCAGTAGACCAGGACAGCCACGGTAACCAGCGCCATAAACAGAATACCGGCAGGAGCACGACGTCCCTTGAAGAACTTATCCGACATCCAGCCACACAGCAGCGTACCCGGAATACCTGCCCACTCGTACAGGAAGTAAGCCCAGGAAGACTTATCAACGGTGAAGTCTTTGACTTCACTCAGGTATACCGGAGCCCAGTCAAGCACACCGTAGCGGATCAGGTAAACGAACGCATTGGCAATCGCAATGAACCACAACAGCTTGTTGTTAAACACATACTTGAAGAAGATTTCCTTCGCGGTCATCTCTTTCTCATGAGATTCATCGTAGTTGTCCGGGTAATCATTCTTATGCTCTTCAATCGAAGGCAGGCCACAAGACTGCGGGGTATCACGCATCACCAACAGGGTAAAGGCTGCCACCAGCAAGGCAAAGAAAGCCGGTACGTAGAAGGCCGTACGCCAGTCATCATTGAATGCCCACAAACCAAGCAGGAACATAGGACCAATCAGACCACCACCCACGTTGTGGGCAACGTTCCATACCGATACCACCTCACCACGCTCTTTGCGTGACCACCAGTGCACCATTGTCCGCCCACAGGCCGGCCAACCCATGCCCTGGAACCAGCCATTAAGGAACAACAGGATGAACATGGCGGCAATACTGCCGGTCGCCCATGGCATAAAGCCGAAGCACAGCATCACTATGGCCGACATCGTCAAACCGGCAGCAAGGAAATACCTTGGGTTAGAGCGGTCAGAGACACTACCCATCAAGAACTTAGACAAACCGTAGGCGATGGAAACAGCCGCCAGAGCCACACCCAGATCACCACGGCTATAGCCGTATTCCTCAATCAGGAAAGGCATTGCCAGACTAAAGTTTTTACGAACCAGGTAGTAACCGGCATAGCCAAAGAAAATACCAGCGAATAGTTGCCAACGGAGTCGCTTGTAGACGGGATCGACCTGGCCATCAGCCAGACGCTCCGTATGCAAGGCGGGTTTAAAAATGCCAAACATAAGATGTTCCTTAAAAATGTTGTTGTTGTTTTAGCGATGGTTTGCGTAAACGCATATAGGGCGAGCGAAAATAAGCAATATCGCTCAAGGTATGCAAATTATTGCGCGAATGAAGATAAATAAATGTGAAAAGAATCAAAAACGAAGATTTAATTTCCAGCTTTGGTGCTTTTACTCTAATTTTTTCATAAAAAATTGATACAGGCAGGCCGATCAACAGATTAAGTTAACTAAGGCTGACAGGCTTGATCTTAATAGTGGTTAATTATTCGCCTTTTTATGCAGCTTGGCATCGACAAGCGCCAAACCACAACCACTGAACAAGCCAAACAAGTGTGCCATATTGGCGACTGACATCCCAAACGGCTGGGCAAAGCCCAGTACCAGCCAAACCAACATGAAAACGACGTATGAATTAGGGAGCACCAATCCCCGTTGCGGTGCCAGCCAGCCCATCCACCAGATGTAGCCCATCAACGCATAGACCACACCAGACAGACCGCCAAAATTCGGCCCATGGAGCCAAAACTGGGCAAAACCGGAGATCAGAGCTGAAACGAGAAACACCTGAATCAGTTTTGAGCTCCCGCTGTGGCGCTCGAGCTGCCCGCCCAGAAGCCACCACCACAGACAGTTAAATATAATATGCACCGTCGAAAAATGGATAAGAGCATGGGAGAAAAAACGCCATACCTGCCACTGATCGCCATTCATAACCGGAAAATGAAGCAGCTCGAAGACTGGCTGCTGTAACCCGAACAGCCAAAGTCCGTAGATACCAATGGCAACGACCATGACCATCAGGCCAAAAGGGCCTGCCCCGGACTTGACCAGAGCCAGCAGGCCCGGGCTATTGTAGTAAAACTTCGCTGTCCGCGATTCGGCGACTTTCCACGAAGCAGCCTGGTATTTCCTGTCGTGCGGATTGGCCAAAAACATATTGAGCTCAGCCTGTGCTTCCACCAGATGCTCGGATTCCTTCAGCCAGATAGCAACCATTCCCTCCGGCTCCGGGGCCAATACCAAGGCGATTCCGCGGGACGCCATATAGTCGATAAAGGCCTGGGCCTGGCGGGCATTGTTTAATCCGGCTAACCGATGCATCTATTACTCCGTTCTGAGAGACTACGCCTGCTGAATACAAGGATACGCCTGACGTCGCCAGGCCTCGAAACCACCATCAAGACTATACACTGTTTCGTAGCCTTGATTAATCAAGTATTGTGCCGCCCCCTGGCTGCTAATACCGTGATAGCACATGACAATCACAGGTTGCTCGAAATCGACCTCATTCATGAACTCGACCACTGTATCGTTGGTCAGGTGGAAGGCAGGCTCCGGGTGTGACAAGGCAAATGACTGCGGATCGCGAATATCGACCAGTACAGCCTCTGAATCGGCGTGTTGTAATAATGTATATGCCTGCTCTACCGAAATATGCTCAAACTGTTCCATCGACTGCCTCACTCTGTCTGGCGCAAGCTACCTATCGCAATAGCCTGCTTGGTTATTTTGTTGATCCAAATGACCGGATCTTCTCGACAGCCCCGAAAACGTGACGATCGTCCCGGTTCAGGATCCTGGCAAAAAATACCAGCCGTATTTTTGCTGCTATTTATTGTACCGCACAAAGTTACTCACAACCTTGCACAGAAAGTAGGGCTTTAACCGCCATTAGCAACCCACTGCAACATCAGGCACCACAAGGCGTCAGATCAACGGTCCACAACCCTGCCCCCAGCAACTGATCAATTTACCACCAGCTGTGGAAAAAACTGTGAATAGCGTTGATAATGTGTTTCTCGGCATTTGGATCCACTACATGTAGATCGGATCCGATCGAAAGCTGTGGATAACTAGCCTTGTAGTGCACAGCTCTACCCACAAATGTGAGGTATCTCTCAGAAATCAGGCAGAAAAAAACCGGCTCCAGGCCGGTTTTCAAAAATTTATCTTTGTGGATAGTTTGCGAGGATCTTTAGATCGCCTCTCCGACCGCTTCTTTCAGTTTCTTCATCGCATTTTTCTCCAGCTGGCGGATCCTTTCGGCAGAAACCCCATAATGATCAGCAAGCTCCTGCAAGGTGGTCTTCTGCTCATCTAACCAGCGAGATCGGACAATATGCTGGCTACGCTCATCCAGACTGCCCAAAGCAAGGGACAAGCGGTTATTGGCATGCGCTTCCCAGTTGTTCTCTTCATAACTCAGGGCAACATCGGACGACTTGTCCTCGAGGTAATACACCGGTGCCGTGTAACCGCTATCGCGATCATCATCTTCAGACGGCATTTCGAAGGTCGGATCCTGCGCCGCCAGTCGCGACTCCATCTCACGGACCTCGCTTGCCTCGACACCCAGCTGCTCGGCGACCATCTGAACTTCATCATTGTTGAACCAGCCGAGGCGCTTTTTGGACTTACGCAGGTTAAAGAACAACTTACGCTGAGCCTTGGTGGTTGCGACTTTCACGATACGCCAGTTACGCAGCACGTACTCATGAATTTCAGCCTTGATCCAGTGGACGGCAAAGGACACCAGGCGAACCCCGACTTCAGGATTAAAGCGCTTTACCGCCTTCATCAAGCCGATATTACCTTCCTGGACCAAATCTGCCATTGGTAGGCCGTAGCCTGAATAGCCACGTGCAACATGCACAACGAAGCGCAGGTGGGACATAACCAGCTTTTTCGCCGAGTTAATATCACCATCATAATGCAGACGCTCAGCTAACTCGCGTTCCTGCTCGGCCGACAGCATCGGATAGCTGTTAACACTCTGGATATACCCATCCAGACTATCGGCAGAAACTAAAGCCATTGAAGTCATCTCTTGTGCCATTCAACAAACCTCGTGTGTTTTTTAAACCAATGGGAAATTACCTGAACCTGCAATGATGCCCAGAAAACAGCCACCTTTGCAAGTCGGTCGCGTAATTTACACCATTTATAGATTCAAAAACGTCAGATAGGTTCAATTTCTTTCAAATGGCGTCCGGCAGACAAACGTGCTGCAAGCAGACCGAGGAACGAGGCAATCATCAGTAAAATCAGGGTTTCGTCCCAACGTAATCCTACCAGGCGGAAACTACTGTCATACAGCGCCGCCAGTTTTGCCACCGCGCCATCCAGCAGTATAGTAACAATCGCCGTCAATACCCAAGCCACGGTCCCGCTTATCAGGCCGTACCAGGCCCCGGTATAGAGATAAGGTCGAAGAATGAAACTGTCGGTCGCACCGACCAGCTTCATCACCTGAATTTCGTCTTTCTGGTTTTGCACCTGTAGTCGCAATGTGTTGCCGACAATCAGGAAAACGGCAAATAGCATCAGTCCCGACATCAGCAATGCCATGGTGATTGCCAGATCTTTAATGGCCGCCAGCCGCTGCAGCCAGTCGCTGTCCAGCCTCACTTCATCGACCTGCGGCTCACTGCGGATCTTGGCTGCCAGCTCCACCGCCTTGTCATTGCTTTGCCATGCCGCCACCGGGCGAACCACAACCACCGACGGCAGCGGGTTCTCGTCCAGCAGGGTTAGTGCCTGATCAAAACCGGCATGCTCGCGAAAATCTTCCAGCCCCTGCTGGGGAGAAATATAATTTACCGAATCCACCTCCGGCCAGCCCTGCAACTGCTCACTGAACTGGGCAGCAGCCGACGCCGGGGTGCCCTGTTCGAGATACAGGGTCAGCTGAGTCGGGTTTTGCCATGCCTGTGCCACCAGGGTGACATTTTTGGCCAGCAGGTAAAAACTGGCAGGCAGCGTCAGTGCAAAGGCCAGCACTGCGAGGGTCAGAATGTTGCCAAGCGGACGTCGCATCAACTCGACCAGTGCGCCCTTGCATTGCTGTTTGTGCACCGCAAAGAAACCCGTTTGCTTACGCGCCACGTCGTGCTACCTCCCTCAAATGCCCCTGCTGAAGATCAAAGCGGCGATAGTTATGGGTTGTGAGCAAGGAAGTATCATGGGTTGCCATCAATACACACACCCCTACCCGGTTAAACTCTTCAAACAGCTGCATCACCTGATGAGACAGTGCCGCATCGAGGTTGCCCGTTGGTTCATCGGCCAGCAACAGCCGCGGCTTGTTTACCACCGCACGGGCAATGCCCACCCGCTGCTGCTCGCCGCCGGACAGCTGCATCGGCAGGCAGCGAGCCTTGTCGAGCAAACCCACTTTGTCCAGCGCGGCCGAAACTCGCCGCTTGACCTCGTTTTCCGATGCCAGCTCGATCCGCAACGGCATCGCAACGTTGTCATAGACACTGCGGTCCATCAGCAGCTTGTGGTCCTGAAAAATAATCCCGATATTACGGCGCAGAAAAGGGATCTGCTTATTATCAATCCGGGTAATTTCATGACCGTTGAAAAAGATTTGGCCATCACTCGGCCGTTCAATCGCACAGATCAGTTTCAGCAGGGTACTCTTACCGGCGCCGGAGTGGCCGGTCAAGAACGCCATATCTGCCTGTTGCAGATGGAAATCCACTTTTTGCAGGGCCTGGCGCCCGCCACGATAAGCCTTACTTACCTGCTGAAACCGAATCACGACTTATTCCTCGTCACTAAACAGTGCTTCAATAAACTCATTGGCAGCAAACGGACGCAGATCATCGATCCCTTCGCCAATACCTATGTAGCGAATTGGGATATTGAACTGATCTGCCACGGCAAAGATCACCCCACCTTTCGCCGTACCGTCCAGTTTGGTGATCGTTATCCCCGATACCGGAGCAACCTCGCTGAACAATTTGGCCTGGCTGATCGCATTCTGGCCGGTACCGGCATCGACGGTCAGCATGATTTCATGCGGAGCCTGCGGATCAACCTTCTTCATCACGCGCACAATCTTGCGCAGCTCTTCCATCAGGTTGCCCTTGTTCTGCAGACGGCCTGCCGTATCGGCAATCACGACATCCACATTGCGGGCCCTGGCCGACTCAATCGCATCAAAAATAACTGACGCACTATCGGCTCCGGTGTGCTGGGCCACGACAGGCACATTGTTTCGCTCACCCCATACCTGCAACTGCTCAACTGCTGCTGCACGGAAGGTATCACCGGCCGCCAGCATGACAGACTTGCCTTCAGCCTGGAATTGCTTGGCCAGCTTGCCAATCGTGGTAGTTTTGCCCACCCCGTTGACCCCGACCATCAGGATCACGTAAGGCTTCTTGCTGGTATCGACGACCAGTGGCTGCTCGACTTTCTCCAGCATCTCACCCAGCTCGTCTTTGAGCAATCCATAGAGCGCCTCACCGTCTTTAAGATCTTTGCGATCTGCTTTTTCAGTCAGGTTTTCAATGATTTTCAGCGTGGTGTCCATACCGACATCGGCCACCAGCAGCTGCTCTTCCAGCTCCTCGAACAGATCGTCATCAATCTTCTTGCCACGGAACAGACTTATGAAACCGGTGCCAAAGTTTGTCTTAGTCTTCTTGAGGCCGCGCATAAGGCGGGCAAAGAAGCCTTCACTTTTCGGTTTTTCCTGCTCGTGAACAGTGGTTTCACCGACAACCGCTTCTTGCGACGTATGCTCGGTAGCCTGGGCTTCAGCTTCTTCTGCCGCTTTCGCCGCCGCCTGCGCTTTGGCCTCTTCTGCCGCTTTCGCCGCCGCCTGCGCTTCAGCCTCTTCTGCCGCTTTCGCCGCCGCCTGAGCTTCGGCCTCTTCTGCCGCTTTCGC
>NZ_MJIL01000086.1:0-1378 GCF_001939735.1 Photobacterium proteolyticum | reverse complement strand
GCCTCTTCTGCCGCTTTCGCCGCCGCCTGAGCTTCGGCCTCTTCTGCCGCTTTCGCCGCCGCCTGGGCTTCGGCCTCTTCTGCCGCTTTCGCAGCCGCTTGGGCTTCGGCCTCTGCTGCTGCTTTCGCAGCCGCCTGGGCTTCGGCCTCTTCTGTTGCTTTCGCAGCCGTCTGAGCTTCGGCCTCTTCTGCTGCCGCTACCTCGCTTTGAGTCGCTTCAGCCTGTGTATCCACCTCTTGGTGGTCTTTGTTTTGTTCAACTTGCTCGGTCTGTTCTTCAGAACCAAAACCCAGCCACGAAAATAATCCGCGTTTCTTTTTTTCTGCCATTGGCAAATCCTAGAGCTTGATTGGTACAATTTGCAGCCTAAAAACAGGTGTATACTATCATTTTCTAAACGGTCGAAGAAATCTATGACGAGACGCAGGCAACAATCAGGGCGAAATATGCCAAATAACCGCCGGGAAGGGTTCGTAAGAATCATCAGTGGTCGCTGGCGCGGACGAAAACTTCCGGTCCATGATGTTGAAGGCCTCAGACCCACGACAGATCGTGTAAAAGAGACAGTTTTCAATTGGTTAGCGCAAGATCTCTATGAGGCAAACTGCCTGGATCTCTTTACCGGCAGCGGCAGCCTGAGCTTTGAGGCCCTGTCTCGCGGGGCACAAAGTGTGACCATGCTCGAACTGGACAAAAAAGCCGCCGAGCAACTGGAAAAAAACCGTCAAACCGTGGGTGCCGACAATGCGCATATCCACAATACCGACAGCCTGGCCTATCTCAGCAAGCCGGGAACTCCCTACGATATCGTTTTTATCGACCCGCCATTTCGTAAGAATTTGCTACAGGAGGTGATAGCCCTGCTGGAAAACAATGGCTGGCTGGCACCCCGTGCCATCATTTATATTGAAGCCGAGAAAGAGCTGGGTGATCCCGGCACGCCACCCCACTGGCATTTGCACAAAGAAAAAACCGCCGGGCAGGTTAGCTACCGGCTATATGAGAGAGAGGAAGCATGAAAACGCTAATTTTGTTGGCGAAAGCCGCCATCGGATTTGTCTGGCTTGTCCTGCTGGTCAATATTTTCCACCCCTTCCCGGGTGTGGCAGCCATGGCACTGTACATTATGACGGGCTTCCTGCTGATGATGCACGGCCTGCAGATGCTGATTTTCATCGGTGCCTTCGGCGACAAGATCAAGATGAGCCGCTGGGAGAAGTGGTCAATACTGATTTTCGGCATCTTTTCCCTGCTCGACATCCGCCGCAAGCACATGATGTAAGCTGGCTCCCATCTAAATCGAGTAGGAGGAGGCCTCGCGGCCTCCGTCCTCTCACACCACCGTACAAGCGTGGGTCGCATACGGCGGTTCCGAATA
>NZ_MJIL01000085.1 GCF_001939735.1 Photobacterium proteolyticum | reverse complement strand
TAGCGGGACATATTTTCTGCTCACCACCCCCTGTCTAATTTACGGATTTAGATTAGGCGACAACTATCCTGACACAGGGGGTTCATCAACATTCAACAATGGGATTTTATTGCCACTAGAAATGTCTTCAGTCTTGATGTTAATAGTTGGTTTTGTCATATGTTCATGATAAGTCTTTGTTAGTAAGGTGAAATCACATATCGCTCCCCAGTGTTAATAATTATCATTTTAATTTGTAATGTCGTTTTTTTCAATAGGGTAGCCACTTTTGAAAAATGGTTAGTCAGTCACTCATCTTTGCGGATAAGGCTCACGTTTGTTGAGAGGCTTGTAGGCGATACCGGGAGACTTGGTAAATACTTAATAGGTAATTCAAAATCACAATCAATCCGAAAAGGGATTGTCTACTAAAAAATCTTATCATTCTTATGGTTTTTACACGCTCTTATTGCATGCAAGAGTGTGACAGAGGTAACCTAAACTCAGAAAAACCTTTTGGAGCTCAAGTAGAGTCAGTCGTGGCTTTGTTAACAGCTGAATACTATAGAAATTTTTAGAGAAAGGATGCATTCTAACTGAGCAATATACGTTAAATACTTAATGAATGCTTTGGTGAACATTGATGCGATTTAGTTTTTAGTATTTGTCCAAAATAACCTAATATCATGGTCTCAGCTCGGCGCAATGTGATCAGTTTAAAGGTAGCGGAACCCGTTCTTCCGATCCTCTTCTGCACCTGATTTAAAGGTGTTATGGGAAAGCTGGCTGGCCTCAAAACTTGAATATTCAGAATAGATATCCCCTGAATTTTATGATGGTAAGTGTGACTACTAAGAGTGATTTTTTCATTATTTCACTCCTAAAAGGAGACTAGCGAGCTGAGTGTTTAGTGATTTTTATGACTCGCTAGCCTAGTTATTAAAATTTATAGGTCACGCCGGCACCAAGCATATATTCGGTTTCATCGTAAAAGTTGATGTTTGAAGCTTTTACGTCATAGCCGGC
The DNA here is from genome assembly GCF_001939735.1 of Photobacterium proteolyticum. Taxonomy (GTDB): domain Bacteria; phylum Pseudomonadota; class Gammaproteobacteria; order Enterobacterales; family Vibrionaceae; genus Photobacterium; species Photobacterium proteolyticum. The sequence goes on along the minus strand of NZ_MJIL01000085.1, from coordinate 190,050 downwards.
GATAGCATTAAATGCCCAGTTATCCCATCCCATAAACTCGTCGTATTCATATCCGGCGAAGAAGCTGTATTCGGAATCTTTCTGCTCGGTATCAAAAACAGGGTTGACGGTATCAAAAGTTGTATTGAGATATTTACCCGAGATAGAAAATGCATGTCGGTTGACAAATTTCATGTAAGACAGCTCAACGCCGTAGCTTTTATTCGACATTGCATCGCCATCTGCCGAGAAGGTCTTATAAATAACTGCTGGCTGAAGAAGCGATGAGTTGTTAATCATGTATTTATAGGATATTTTCGAGTAAAGCCCGTTGCCGCTGCGATCCAGTCGTTTTTGCTGCTCGCTGGTGTACTGGGAGCCCGATTGCTCAGTATCGATATCTTTAGTGTAATAGGCCAAGTCCAACGAGAACGGTGAGTCCATGATGCTGTCATACTGGAGGCGGTAAGCGTTGCCTGAAATATCAGTTGTCTGGCGTTCGGTACCTGTCAGATACGGATCTTCCCATGTTTCACCGCCCATAATAGTCGGCAGGTAAGAGATTGAAATGGAAGACTCTTCAGATAGCCCATATCGGTATCCGGCTTCCAGTGCAAAGTCACCAACTGCGATGTCTTCTCGTGATGTCCCGATAAAGATCTGATGATTGTCCAGTTGACCGAATGTGTAACGAAGCTGGCCAAGAGGCGCTGCCAACATCTCAGACTCTGACTTACCTGAGTTATCGACATTGCTGATTGTTTTATCACTGTCAGTATTGAAATTGGATTCTGTTGAACCAAATCCCACAAGCGCAGAGACTTCCCCTGAGAAGCCAGGTTCGCCTAATTCAGCCATTGTATGTCCGCTAATGAGTGCCATGCAGCAAACCAAATACGTTTTTTTCATCTCGAATTTTCTTTGTTCGTAAGTTCAAGGTGAAATTATCGATAGATGTTGTCGAATTAATGTCTTTTAAAATTGCCATGTTTAATATGACAAGTGATCGGAGCAGTTCACTTTTTAGCTCAATAAAAATTATGTTATTAGCTGGAGGTGGGGTTATTGGGTATATAAATGACTCGAATGAATATTTGTTAGCAATAATGTTCTAGTTGGGTCTTGAGGTGAGCGGGTAAGTTTTGCAAAATAACTGAAATCGACAAAATTAGGTAAAGAACATGATTTCTAAATGGGCTGTGCGCTTTTTTCAAATGGCCGAGTTGGTCGGTTCTTGGAGTAAAGATCCTTCGACACAAGTGGGGGCGGTGATCACTCACGGTAACCGAATCGTCTCGGTTGGATTCAATGGTTATCCGCATGGTATCTCGGACAGTGCCGACACCGATGATCGTGAGATGAAGCTGCTAAAAACACTGCATGCCGAAGAGAATGCCATTTTGTTTGCCAAGCGTGATTTGGCGGGCAGTGATATCTGGGTAACTCATTTCCCTTGTCCTAACTGCGCCGCAAAAATTATTCAAACCGGTATTTCTTCAGTGCATTGCCCGGAGCAGACGGAAGATTTTCTTTCTCGCTGGGGAGATAAAATCAAAGTCAGTCAGGATATGTTTATCCAGGCGGGTGTTGAGGTCGACTGGCTGCCGCTTGACGAGTTGTCAAAATCATAACCTTGTTATTAATGATAAAAATATCTTAAGGCCACCGCATCGGTGGCCTTTGTTATTCGGCTGAGTGTGGCCTCGCGAGCTTATCAACGAGTGACTTAAGATCATCACGAAATTCCAACCTGTCGATATAGGGGGTTATATTGCTCACTTCTGTCTTGAGCTGCTTATGATTTCCTTGCTTTGCATAGGCTTCTGCCAGATAGAGGCTCGGCAGTAGGTTATACAACGATTCAGGGTGCTTCAAAATGCTGAATTCACGCTTCTTTGTAAGGTAGCGGATTCCACGTTTCTCTTGCCCTGATAGGATAAGCAGCCTGCCATAGAGCGCGCTTGCATCGTCCCATGCCGGGAGGTTGTTATGGTTGAACAACAACCTGGTATCATCCTGATTGTTCAGCATTAATTCCTTGAAGCCAGCAATAGCAGCTTCAGTTTCACCTGTGAGCAGTCTTGCGTAGTGGATATACACATCAGCCGCGTGTTTGTCTGTATAGGGCAAATAGCTGTGTCTCAGGCTTTCAATATCTTGCTTAGCAGCGCTGCCATTAAGAATAGCCGCAAACAGATCAAAATAACGCTCTGAATCCAGTTCTTGATCCGGGTATTGTTTGCGATAAATTTTCCTGATCCCGCTATAACGCTTGTAGGCCTGACGAAACGCATTCCAGTCTCGGTACCAGATCGCAAGTGTCATGTCTGAAGGGGCGGTTCCGTACGCATTGATATTGGTTTTGCTGGAGTACATATAAGATGACGATAATAGCCGCGAACTCGCTTTTGCACCCTTGAGATCGCCAATTAACAAATAGGCATTTACCAGATTGTCAAAGGCACTATGGGCATGGGCATTCGATTCTCGGAAGCCGCTTATCAGTTCTTTGACCGACTCATATAACTGGTGCTGGCTCTCATTGTAACTCTCCCAGGTTATTCCCATCACCGGTTGAAATGACAAGTGAAGCTCGTTGAGCGGCAGAGACTGCTTACGCTGAGCCTGTTTTTGATCGTCGTATTTTTGGCCAAAATCGTTATTACCAAGGCTGTAGGCAACCATACTGGCAAGATCTAGGATTTGGTATTTTTCGCTGGCCGTAAGATCGTCAGATATCCAGTTTGCAGGTTCCTGTACAAGCGCCTCTTTTTGTTTCTCTGACAGCCAAGTGAAACGTGACCCTATGAGGAGCATTGCAGAGCGGGAGTCCAGTCCGGTTAGCAGGTCATAGATTCCTTTCTTCTGGGCAAGCGGGAGCTGTTTCCACTCAGCAGTCTGTAAGGTGACTTGTCTGGCCAAGCTTTTAGACAGCTTTTGATACCGTGACAGATAAATGTCATCAGCGGTCTGCTGCGGGACTTTGAGAATTTCAGCGAGCAATCCTAGCTCTGCCAAGGAAAGTGTGCCTTGGTTGTCAAACAGAACAAAGTATGGCTGAGCCAGCTGGTTGCTTGCGCATGACAATGGTGAAAAGTCCGGTGATTGGTAATCCGGGTTACAGGCCGGGTTGAGTTGCTCGGACAGGCGCTGAGCACGGATAAGCAAGGTTATAATGTAATGGCTGCGCTCGGTCGGCTTATGAGTATGTTCAATTTGCTCCTTGAGTGAAGAGAGCAACTCAATGGCAACTTGATATTGTCTTAGGGCAATCAGGCCGTTGGCGTAAATGATCCCCGTTTGGTAGCGCGCATCCGGGGTCAGGTTTTGTTGGCTATGGTGCCATTGCTGAGCGGCGTATGTGAATAAATCGTTGATCGATGGCGCTTTTATCGTATCGGTCAGGGCCGGGCGGGTGAAAGCCAAGGTGTTACTCATCTGATTGATGACTTGGCGGTTCGACCGCTGCTCGTTGAGCAACGTGATGTACTGGTGAGTGACGATAGCCGTTCCTCCGACAACTGACAATATCAATGCCAGCAGGCTGGAGGATAGGAAAGGCTGACGCTTGATGGCCTTTTTTAACCGATAGCTACTTTTGTTTGAATAGGCATCAACAGGTCGCCCAGCCAGATAGGCGTCGATTTCTTCGAGTAGCTCATCGGCATCGCGATAACGTTCTATAGCCTCTGGTTGCGTCGCTTTGGCGATGATCGCAGCCAGCTCAGGATCGATATCTGAAAAGGTGCAGAGGGCATTAGTGGCAGAGAAGTCGGTATCGAAACCGTTGATATCCGGCCATCTCAGGCTGAGCATGTAGAACAAAAGGACACCCAGCGAATAGATATCCGATCGCGCTTTGTACCAAACTCTGGCCTGCTGCTCAGGTGCACTCCAGTGACGAGAGAATGCGTTGATATAATGGACGGCATTGTCCGGGTTGATGGCATGATTATCGTCGAACTGGCGGCTGAAACCCAAATCGATGATTTTTATCTGACCGCGGTTATCAACCAAAATGTTCTGTGGCTTAATATCGCCATGGTAGAGCCCCCGGCTGTGGGCGAAAGCCATTCCTTCCAGTACTTGCCTGTATAACATGAGGCGCTCGGTGCGGGTAAGCCTTTTCATATCGAGATACTGATGCAGCATTCTGCCATCAATGTACTCGGTCACGATGCAGTCATGACTGCCTATCTTATCGACACCGAAAAGCTGACAAATCTTCGGGTGTTTTGCCGCAATGAGGTTACTGCTTTCACGAAAAAACAGTTTGTCGGTTTCGCTGGCGGTAAGAATATTCTGGCGCAGAACCTTCACGGCCGCATAGTGCTGGGCTTGTTCATTACCGGTGGGCGATTCGACAGTTTGCCGGGCGAGAAAAACCATCCCGGTGGCACCGCCTTCCGACAGTACTTCGGAAAGGGTAAACCCCATGACCTTTTGACCAATGAGCGAGGCTAGCGGATTGGATGTGCCTACTTCACTGGCAATTAAATTTTCACCCAGTTGGGTGATGCCGCTAAGCGACAGTGCCAGCATATCGGCAAGATCGGCGACTTCATCGGGGTAATCTTTGCTTAGGGCAGCCAGACGCAGTTGCTGCTCATCGGGAGATAGATCAAGAAGTTCGGCGTAGAGATCGGATATTTCCATTTAAGTCAGGCTTTTTTTTAAAAAGTGCGTGGCAAACTGCAAGCGGTTGTTGACGGTTCTTTCGCTGACCTTGAGCAAGGTAGCGATTTCTTTATTGGTGACGGCAGCAAAATGCTTATACTCAAAGACTTCGGCTTGCTCGGGGTAGCGATTTCTGAGCTCCAGCAATGCCTTGTGCAGGTCATGACTTTGGGACATATCGGGCGTGATGCTGTCGTCCTGCGTATCGTTAAGCTGTGAGAGGTAGGCCAGTTTGTACTCCTGGCGCTTGGCCATCTCGCCGGGATCGGCGAACAATAAGTGCCACACCGAGCGGCGTACATACTCGATAAACTCTTTGCGATGAGTAAAGGGGGTTTCGTCATTGCGCCAGCGGTTGAGCTTTAAAATAGCTTCATGGCTTAGCTCGGTAACTGATGCATCGCACAATATCGTTTTGCTCGGATCGTTTTTTTCTCGCAGCCGTCTGACAATGGCCTTGATATCCTCGTAGGCAGCGGCAAAAAAGAGTTGTTCGGCTTTCTTATTTCGAGAACGCCACCCTTCGAGTAGCTGGGTGGCATCGTCTCTTTCTGTCAGGCGAGTGATTGACGGTTTGACCATGTTCGGCTCTATACTCATTGGAATCATTAACCAACTGATAATAAAGTGACTTTACAGAGAAATCCTACTTTTTTACGTAAAATCAGACTGGCTCTGATGTTCTGTATAGTATTTGATCGGTTTGACCACCAGGCTCTGGTTACCAACGCCACTCATTAGCCAGCACTGGTTCTGACGGTAGACCGGTTTGCAGCTTGGGTTATGTCCATGCAGTGTCAGATCAATATTGCGTATAGATGTTTTGCCCCCCGTGTTGATATCGCTTCGATTCCATAGCATTCGCCATACATCTTCAGTACTCAATTGGCCTTTTACAACCTCGTTCCAGTCCCTTGGGGCAGTGGCATGGCTAATGCCAATTTGCTGATGAGCAAATGACAGAGTTAATGCCAGCGGCATCCGGAGTGAAATCAGGGTCTGCCAGCGAAGTAGCATTTGCGGCTGGTGGAGGAAAGCCTTTAACCAGCTGCTTCCGTTATCGATAAGCTTGTCCCAGAACGTCTGATTGGAAAACCCTAACAGGAATAGTTGTTCGTGGTTGCCCAGTACGGGACAAAACCACGGTTGTAAAAGCAGCTCCAGACAGTGCGGGCTCTGCGGGCCGCGGGAGATCAAGTCCCCGGTACTAAACAGCCTGTCTCTGTCGGGACGGAACTGGCAGTGTGCTAGTTCGCGGTAAAGTTGCCGGTACTGACCGTGAATATCGCTGACAATAAAATCGGTTCCAGCTGTATTTCTTGTTATCGCTTGGTGAAAGTGGCGAGGAATAAAAGGGCGCATAGAAAACCCGTATAGTGCAAGCGTAGAAAGAAAGTAGGGATTTAAGGCAAGGGTAATACCTTGCCTTAAGCCCTTGGGGGAGGGAGCGGTTAGTTGGCCTCGTTTACTGTGGCGTTTTCGGCTGCATTAGCAAGGGGCTTTGTGTCTTCTTCCGGGTTAAGCGCTGCCAGCTCCTTGCTGAGGATTTGTTCGTTGTTGTTCTTGATCAGGCGGTTGACCGCCACCATGGTCCAGATCCAGATACCAAGATAAATAATGCCGGGTACAATGAGAAATGCGGTGAAAATACATACCACAGAAATCAGCATGAAGATAAGGCCGAACATTACCTTGCCGGCATAGCAGTGACCGAGGCCGGGCAGGATAAAGTTAAGGAAAACACCAATCATGTTGTTCTTTAATTGGTTGCGGATGCGCTCTGAATGTAGTGTGTCTTGAATGCTCATGTTGTCTATCTCATTGTTTGGGAATGCGCTTAGTATCCATATCGGCAGAGCAAATAACGAGGGACGGAAAGCCGGATAAAATTACGCAAAAAGAAATGAAAAAGATGAAGCGCTGGTTTTAAGGCAGCAGTTTGGCAATAACGATAATCAGTAGGAAATAGATGATAAGTACCAGGAAAAACATCGTCAGGATACCCAGCAGCAGGCTGATAGTTGTTAAGGCGATACTGTAGATATTAATATTTACAACGAAGAAGAGAAAAGCGAGCAGGGTCGATAGGAATAGGGCGCCGATTGCCGCCCCCTTCATGTCTGAGGCAGAAGGACAAATATGGCTCGTAATGGATGCCATCGCGAAAAACCAAACAATAAATTTCAGTTTTCCCTGATTGAAAAGCTCGGTAAAGAGCGCCAGAGTGTGTCCTATGTTCAGCGCAAAAACATCCAGGTAGCCAGAAACACTGCTGATAGTTAGCAGTTTGTTCTGGTTGGCTCCAATCAGCTGTCCAAAGCCGTAATGCGGGTAGATGATTTTCGACATGATAGCCATGGTTAGCAGGCCGCCGAAGATGGGGGCAATGCCAATGAAGAACCGTCCGCACTGCTGGTAAAGGCTTTTAGGATTAAAGCTGTGATGGACATAACCAAGTTGACTACTGCCGTTTAATTGCAGCAGCTTGATCTCGTGGATCTTGTGCCGGGCAAGCACACATACCAAGGCGTGGCTAAGCTCATGGACCGGGGTGCCGATAAAGGCGGTAAGGTAGCGCAAACGGTATTTACCGTACTGCGCCAACTTGGATGCAGCGTAAACCTCAAGCTGGCGGACGAGCACCAGCATGCCAATGAAAATTGTAAAGAGGAGAAATAGCTGCATCTTCTTTAGAAAGAAACTCAATCGCTAACTAGTAGGCTGTTGAGCTTCCAGTCTATGAATAATATTCAGTCTTAGGCGTCTTCGTCACCAAAGCCGAAGTCATCGCCGCCGCCGAAAAAGCTGTCACCGCCGCCAAAGCCGACATCATCCGATGGTGCATTGGCAAAGCTGTCATCAAATCCAGCATCACCAAAGCCCGAGTCACCAAACCCACTTTCTCCGAAACCGGCATCGCCAAAGCCACCGCTAGTCTCGGTATAGTCAGAGGCAAAGCCAGATGAGTCGTCCAGGAAGCCGCCAGTACTTTCTTCGGTCGAAGCCAGGCCTTCATCCATTGCGGCATCAGGTGCAACATCCGCAGCGGCCATCTCGTCCGCAGCTGGTTCATCATTGCCGAATAGGGCATTGCTGATCATATTACCGGCTACCATACCAACCGCGACGCTTGCGGCTGTTTGCATGAAGCTGCCGAATGCGCTTGGTTGATGTGCAGGTCTAGGTGGTTGAGGAGCCGGGCGGTTACCGCCCATCATTTTGCTGAAAGCGCCTCGGTTTGATTCAGATTTATGGTGCTCAACACATTTCTCAAGGTATTCGTTTTTCTGCTTTATCTCTTTGAGTGCCATTTCCTGTACCAGTACGGCCTGGGTCAGTTTGTAGATGGCATCTTGCTGGGCACCGATTTCATCGACAATCAGCTTTTCAGCGTCTGCGTCCTTCGCCTTATTTGGGCTTTGTTTCAGTTTATTGGCGACATTTTGAATCAGTTCTTTTTCTTGTGGTGTCATTCTCTTTACCTTCTCTTCAACGTGATAACGTTGTTATAGATATACCCTTGAGCTTGGGCTTATCATCCTAGCTCAGAGGGTATGTTTCAATCTGTTACTATAGGTAACTATTTTTGCTTGTCGGTATTGTACACGCAGAAAAAAATCCGGCAAAAAGCCGGATTAAAAGGAAAGGACAGTGTGTTGGTAATTGGTGTTACTGACGAATACCTTCAACGTGTAGCTCAAGATCAGCGTAGCTTGATTCACCCATTACCTGAATACCGAAGTCTTTAAGTTCAATACGGGTTGTACCGGTAAAGCCTGCGCGATACCCACCCCATGGGTCTTCACCTTCGCCAACAAAAACAGCATCGATAGCTATCGGCTTGGTTTGCCCATGCAGAGTCAGATCACCGGTGATAGTCATTTCACCGTTGCCTTTTGGTTCGACCTTGTTACTGGTAAATGTTGCTGTTGAGTATTTTTTTACCTCTAGAAAATCTTCGCTGCGTACGTGCTTGTCACGCTCTGCGTGGTTGGTATCAAAGCTGGTGGTATCCACATTTACGCTTACTTTGGATGCCGAGATATTCATTGGATCGTAGCTGAAAGTACCGTCGAAAGTATTAAAGCGTCCCTTGATCCAGCTATAGCCGAGATGCTTGATCTTGAGGTTGATGGAAGCGTGAGCTCCCTTGGTATCAATTACGTAGTCTGCTGCAGAAGCGACAGATGGAATCGCGAGCGCAGTCAGTAGACCCAGAGTCAGTAGTTGCTTTTTCATGTTTACTTTACTCCCAACATTTTCTTTAACGTATTGTCTTTGTTGATATAGTGATGCTTTAAAGCAGCAAGTGCGTGCAGCGCAGCCAGCCCGATAAGGCCGAATGCAAGGTAGTAGTGAACCTCGCCAGCAATATCTGCCTGGTTAGGAAACAGTTCACCTGCCGCAGGAACTGAGAACCAGTTGAACACTTCAATGGCTCGTCCGTCGGCGGTAGAAATCAGATAGCCCGAAATAAAAAGCCCGAATAGCATGACATAGATAACCCAATGGGCCAGTTTTGCTCCTACTTGCTCCCAACGGGCACCTTCAATGGCCGGGTGGCCTTTGAGGGTTTTCCAAACAAGGCGAAAGAGGGTGACAAAAGCTAGGCAGAGCCCGGCTGATTTATGCCAGTGCGGAGCCGGTTTATACCATTGGGAATAGTAGTTCAAATCAACCATCCACAGCCCAACAGCAAATAAGCCGATGATCACAACGGCGGAGAGCCAGTGAATAGTGATAGATAGCCAGTCATAAGGTTTCGATGCATTTTTCATTACGGCAAATCAATCTGTTCCAAACTTGAATAGCTATATTTTAGTTATTAATTTGTGAAACATAAGTCACGCAAGTTGAACAACAACATCAAATTATTTGAATGAACTATTTTGAGGGAGCCGAAAGATTGGGAAGGCGAGCAGCTCAGGCAGGGGGAATTGCACTAGAGCTGCTCTTTGGATACTTGACTATAATGAGTAACTTATACGCAAATAGTCAGGTTGTTATTTGTTGCAGTAACTGAAACTGACGTCATGTCTTCGATATGATCCAGAATATCGGTTTGGATGTCGCTATGACCAGAAAATACTATTTGAATTACCTGCATTCCGGCACTGTTTGCACTTTTTATCCCTGAAATAGCATCTTCAAACACTAAACATTGAGATGGCTCGACTTTCAGCTTCTCGGCACCCAGTAGGTACGACTCGGGGTTAGGTTTGCCGTGGGTAATATCGTCTGCAGTAATAAGTACTTTGGGCATCGGCAGCCCAGAGGCTTCCAGTTTGGCAAGTGCCAGTTCTCTTGAGCTCATGGTAACGATTCCCCATGGCAAATTTTCAAGGGAATGTAATAGGGAATCAGCGCCCGGGATGAGTGTTACTTCGGATGCATGCTCGATTTCTTGCTTGAGCAGTTTGTCATTCTCATCCAGGACATTCAGCTCTGGTTTGAACTTTGGGATGACTTCCAAGGCACGGCAACCATGTACTTCTGCCAGCAGTTTGTCTTTATCGACACCGTGCCTTGTTGCCCAACTCTCCCAAACGGCTTCAACACAAGAGGCTGAATCAACAAGCGTACCGTCTAAATCAAATAAGATTGCCTGAACATCTACCATAGAACCTCTCAAAAATGCAAAAACATGCAGTAACACTTTATTTTACGCATGTTAGCGCAGAATCGTGCAAGTTTGCAACTGGAAATTCCGCATGAATACAGTAAAATCACGTAAAAACATGCAGAGAACGGCAAGATGTTATTACAAGAACGGCAACATAGAATATTAGAGATGTTGCGGGCGCAGGGCAGGGTATATGCCACGGAGTTGAGTCATCACTTGGGCGTGTCGGAAGACACAGTAAGGCGAGACCTGAACAGTCTGTCCCAGCAAGGGTTGTTGCGGCGGGTACATGGTGGTGCCCTGCCTTGCCAGCATGATTTGGTCGACTATCGGGACCGAAAGGATGAGGTCGAGCCAGCGAAACAAGCCATTGCCATGAAGGCGTTATCGTTTATTCAACCGGGGCAAACCGTGCTGATTGATTCCGGTTCAACGTGTTTACACATCGCCCAGAATTTGCCTACGCATTTTCCGTTTACGGTGGTGACTCCCAGCCCGCTTATTGCTAGTCAGCTCATTTCACATGAAAATATCGAGCTTATTTTGGTTGGAGGGCGGGTGTTTAAGCCTGCTATTATGTCTGTCGGCGCTGCAACTAACGCAATGTTGCAGGAAATCCACTTCGATCTTTGTTTCCTTGGTGTGTTTGCACTGCATACCAGTTCGGGTTTAATGATCAATAACCTGGAAGAAGCTCAGACATTAAAAGTCATGATTGCACAATCTGAGACAGTGGTGGGATTAGCTGATGCCAGCAAGCTGGATAAAGTAGGCACTCACTTTATTGCCTCGTGCGATAAACTGTCGGCTTTGGTGACCAGCAATGATGCTAACAAGGCCATTTTGGCTGAGTTGTCGGAAGCCGGCGTTGAGATTATTACAGCTTAAAGCCTTTCCGATTTAGAAAAGGCTTATGATGGCTGATAGTACAGCCTTATCGCAAAATGTTGTTCTCATGGCGCCAGTCCATTATTGTCCAATCCTGCATTTGTGCATGAAGTGCCAATGCAGGATCCGGGTTGACGGCAAACGGACGGTCGACGGCGTCTAGCATTGGCAAATCATTGATTGAGTCACTATAGCCATAGCTACCTTTGAACTGAATGTCTTGCTCGGCGATCCATGCTTTCATTCTTGTCACTTTTCCTTGTTGATAACTGAGTGTTCCGGTTGTTCTGCCGGTGATGATGCCGTTAATCTGTTCGAGGTTTATTGCAATGGCATCATCGGCACCGAGTAATTTGGCAATAGGTTTTACCAGGTGTTCACCTGTTGCCGAAATCACCAAGACTTTATCACCGCGTTGCTTGTGCCATTGAATTCGAGAAATAGCATCGTTATATAAGGCGGGTTTGATTTTTTCTTCGACGAACTCTGCAACTAACTGAGTCAGAGTTCGTCTGTCCATACCGATGATAGGTTTCAGGGTTGCCTGCATGTACCTATCCATGTCCATCGTACCCTTGGCATAGGCACTTATTAACTCGTGCTCTTCGGCTATCTGATTCTCTGGTGCAAGGCCCTTCTCGGCAATATGTTCACTCCATAGGCTAGCCGAATCAGCGGCAATTAGGGTCTCATCAAGCTCAAATACAGCCAGATAAGGCGTGTTGCTCATAGCCTGGTTCGAATGTGTCAAACTGCTTTTCCTTTTATCATTTCATCTGTCTTTTGAATTACCGCAGATCATAGTGACGGATTATGACAGTTCCCTTTCATTCCTATGTATTTTTGACGGCAGACGGGTTGTCAGACATAGTGTTACCCTTCATAACTGACTGAAAATCAAGTACTGTCTCATTAGTGAAACGAATGTAGATCCGAAAAATCTGTATAGTTCAAAGGAATTATGTGAGTTGCTTCCTAAGATATTGTACGGTTGCTATGAAAGTATGCGGGAAGAATTATGTTTGTTTATATCACATCGGCAACTATGGAAAGTCAGTGGCGAGAATATTAAGAACAAGGGATGAGCTCGAACAGCACCTGACTCAATCGGAGGTCGGGAGTTGCAGTGCTTACTATAAGGGAAACACGATGAAAAGTGCTTTCCAGCCAATAGTCTCAGCGTCTGGTGCGCTGTTTGGCTATGAAGCACTGCTTAGAATTTATTGTCAGGATGGGCTGCTGCTACAGACAGAGCCTTTCTTTAGTACAGGTTTTATGCCTTCCAGTGATCGGATAAACCTTGATCGTTTGGCCCGGGTTATACACTTACGGAATTTTGCGCGTTTTGTCTCTGACGGCGCATTGTTTTTGAATATGACGCCCATTGCAGCGTTAGATGCCGGTAGTCAGCAATATGGGTATAACTCGCTTATTTCTCGAGTCAAGGAACTGGGTTTGTCGAATGACAGGATTTATTTTGAAATCCTTGAGCATACCTGTGCCAATGACCGACTGCTCGTGAGTTCGCTTCAGGATATGCAGGATTACGGTTTTCGTATTGCGATAGATGACTATGGTGTCGATGCTTCATCGGAAAGCCGTGTCAGGAAAGTAAACCCGGATATTATCAAGGTCGACCGCAGTTTGTTGACAGATTATATGGACGGAAAACCAGAGGAACTTCAGGCTGTTATTAGCCTGGCACATGAACTCAATGCCAAGGTACTGACGGAAGGGATCGAAAGCCAGAACGACTTCAATACGGTTAGGGAGTTGGGGGTCGATTACATGCAAGGTTATTACATTGGCCGCCCTGTGCTGGTGAGCGAACTTCCCTGTCTTTTCGAGCCTATTATTTGATAGAGCCGAATGTCTATTGTCGCAGCCCTCTCATTTTCCACTGTTATCAGCAGAAAATGAGAGAATCATCATTGGTCAAGATTAGTGGGCAACGCCACCTTCGGTGAGTTTTTTGGGGTTGAGGAGCGACTCAAGCTCTGAACGGCTGAGATCTGTTTCTTCTTCCGCGACATCGATAATTGGTCTTTGTTCTTTATAGGCCTTCTTGGCTATTTCTGCGGCTTTCAGATAGCCAATTACCGGATTGAGTGCTGTCACCAATATTGGGTTTTTTGCCAGAGCCAACTGCAGGTTATCTTCCCGGACGGTAAAACTACCAATAGCTTTATCTGCCAGCAGTGTGGATGCATTGGCAAGTAGCTCAATACTCTGTATGAGGTTTAGCGCGATAACAGGCAGCATTACATTAAGCTGGAAATTACCAGCTTGTCCGCCAACGGTGATTGTGGTGTCATTGCCAATAACCTGAGCTGCAACCATAGCCGCTGCCTCGGGGATCACCGGGTTCACTTTACCCGGCATGATAGAGGAGCCCGGCTGAAGTGCTTCTAATTCTATCTCTCCCAGACCGGCAAGCGGTCCTGAGTTCATCCAACGTAAGTCATTGGATATTTTCATGACGGCCACCGCAGTTGTCTTGAGCTGGCCAGATAAGGCGACAATGGCATCCTGGCTGCCCAGGTTATAGAAAAAGTTATCGCTGCAGGAGAAATTGATTTCTGTCGAGACAGAGATATTATTGGCAAAAATAGCTGCGAATTCTGGCTCGGCATTGATCCCGGTACCCACCGCGGTACCACCCTGGGCCAGTGCTGTTATATTTTCCAGTGCATGTGTGATACCCAACTGCGCTTTTTCAAGTTGTATCTTCCAACCCTGCAGTTCCTGACCAAGCGTGACTGGCATGGCGTCCATCAAGTGGGTACGGCCTGTTTTTACCACGTGGCCAACAGATTCCGTTTTGCTGTCAATGGTGTCAATCAGGTGTTGCAGTGCCGGAAATAGCTGAAAGTGGCAGGCAAGGGCGGCACTGACCTGAATAGTAGTCGGAATCACATCGTTACTACTTTGGCCCATATTGACATGGTCGTTGGGGCTGACAGTTTTGCCACTTTTCTGGCTGGCAAGGGTGGCAATGACCTCGTTAGCATTCATGTTCGAGCTGGTTCCAGATCCTGTCTGAAAGACATCAATAGGAAACTGCTCTAAATGCTGGCCGTCGATGATTTCCTGGCAGCTGTCGATAATGGCATGGGCAATATCATGCTCGAGCAATTTGAGTTCCAAATTGCTGCGTGCAGCGGCTTGTTTGACAAAAGCCAGTGCTTGGATGAATTGCTTGGGCATAGTCATGCCGCTGATCGGAAAGTTGTCGACAGCTCGCTGAGTCTGAGCCTGATAAAGGGCATCCTGAGGGACGTGAACATCGCCCATGCTGTCTTTTTCAATGCGATAATGGGAGCTCATGATAGATATCCTTAGAATCCGGAGTTGTGGTGTAATTGCAAGAGGTTACGTTGTAGAGAATAGAGCTGGCGTTTCCCTTCGTCTGATTGGCCGTAGTACTTCTTTAATGCCATCAAAGGACAATGGAGATGATCGAGGCAGATGCGGCGGAAAATTCGCGAATGCCCTTTATGTGCAATAGCGTCAGTGAGATGAAAGAAGACTCGGCGTAAAAAGAGTTCTTGAAGTAAAGGGTTATAGTTAGGCGAATGGCGACAGTAATAGGAGGCGAGATTTAGCCCTGACTGGACAAAGTCGATAATAATATCGGGCTCAAAACCAGGTAATACAGGGTGATCGAGAAATCGCTCTTCTGCTTTGAAAAATAGGCTATAGAGCCGTGCTTTTTTTTCCATATGGCGTACCAAACCCTTGCGTCAATCGTAGTGATAATTATTATCATTTAAATTGTTAATGTGCAAGGTGCAATAATGGCATACGGTTAAGTTTATACTATCTGGTCGATAGCCCTTATCGCGAGAGGCCTGTTTATGGATAACAATAAAGCGTTGTGGTCTTATTCTTTGTGCAAAGAATATTATTTGCCACTCGCTATGATCTAAGTTGTGGGTTTGTCTTTTGCAAGCCAGAGAACGTGATATGAATCACATTCATTTGGTGACTGCGATAATAGATAGTTTGATTGGTCTGGTATGATGACGCATCACATACTTTGTTGTGGGAAGTAGTATGAAAGTATTAAGTGTTTTTTCGTCATGGATGTGTCTTGGCTGTTTGCTTGTTGCGGTCTCTGCAAAGGCTGATCCGGTTGAAGAGACAGCCTCCAGTGCGTTGACCGTCCCCAAGGCGATGAGAATGCTCCAAAACCAGGGCTACCATGATTTCAGGAAGATCAAGGTGGAGCGTGAAGAGAACGAAATTGAAGTTGAAGCGCGAGACAAAGAAGGCCGTAAGGTAGAGCTTGAAATCGACCTTTATACGGGCAAGATAACTGATATTGATTAGGCTGACAGCACTCGGCTATCAACCTTTAACCTATCCAACTGTCTGCTGTTTTTCTGCTAGGTTCTGACTAACATTGCGCAGGATTTAGCAGGAAGCCTTATCTGATAACACGTATCGTTGTTTTTATTGTCTAGACACACCTTTTCGGGTGTCACTACTTCAGCGGTTTCAATTAATGTGCCGTCCATATCGAGCAAGTCTATATAGTTACCTGCCGGAAGCGAAATAGTGTTCTCCTTGCTACCGTTGTTGATCACCACGATACCGGTGTCCCCGCGCTGGAACATCAGCAGATCGTCGCAATGCTCGAAGCTGTGCATCGGTTCGCCATGGGTAAGGTTATGGAATCGGATCATGCTTTGCAACATAGGATCCAGCCAGGTATCGAGCCACCTTGGTTTTCCGTCATCCGATAGAATGCCGCTGGTATCCAAGTCCGAGTAGATCAGCGGCACGCCACCGTCACGGCCCAGCACGTAACAATAGGCCAGTCGCTCGTTGTGCTCAGTCATGACTTGGTTGAGGAATACATCATTGTTGGGAATGTCGTGGGTCGTTGCGAAGGTAATGGCTCTATCATTAGCAAGTGCCTGGCCGACGGAGTATGGGTTGGCTAGATCCGTGATCGGTTCTCCTTTTTCAAATACGTTGAAAAGAGAATGAAATAACGGAAAGTCATATGCGCCAAGCCGGGTGTCTTTAAGGTATGGCTTGAGAAATAGCTCATATTCTTCTTTGGTTGCTCCACCGTCGGTAATGATCTCCCCGAAAATGTGGGTGCCTTCACTGATCTTTTCGTCCCAAACCTGTTGAATGTGCTCAAGCGTCAAATGTTTGGCCGCGTCGATACGAAATCCACTTATACCTAATAGTTTTAACGCTTTTAGGTAGGATTGTTGTATTTTTACTACATTATCATTGCATTTGAGCGTCGGTAGCCCGGGATCTTCATGCCCGCTGCTAATGCGGCCGTTCTGTACTTGCCATGGATCCTTCCAGTTTTCGATCGGAAACGCCTGAATAAAGTCACTTTCGGTGAAAAGCGGTTGAGATAAATCGCCAAATAGCCTTATTGATTCAAAATATTCCACTTTCTCGTCATAGTCTTGCAATATGCCCGCGTTAGGGTAGTCAAGATCAGTGCGAATATCGGACTCGTTAGCCATGTGGTTGAATACAATATCGGCATAAACCAGCAAGTCGTGTTGCTTCAAAGTAGTTGTCATCTGCTCGAAATCAGCAGTATTGCCAAGTTGGTTGTCAATAACCCGGTAGTCTTGTGGTTGGTATCGTTGCCACCATTGAGTGCCTTTGTTCGTTATTTTGGACTTCATCGGTGGCGATACTAGTACCGCTTTGAAGCCTGATTTGGCAATGGCTTCGGCATTTTCAGCTATACGGCTGTAAGGCCAGTCAAAGGCATGGAGAATAACATTGGTTGCCTTTGGCGATAGGTGAGTTGAAAAGCTCGTCGTCATGTTTTGTGCTTCCATTAACAATCTACAGAAAGTCTACTGGCTGCATTTGAAAAAGTATTCAGCTATTTACCTCCTAAAGAGGTAGGAGACAGGGGGAGTAGAGGCGTTTAGCTAGCAAATTCGGGCGTTCCGTGAATTATGACAATTATATAAAATCTCGTTATTGATATTTCCCACCAATAAATACGAGGACAAGGCAGTCACTGTCGGTGTGAAAGTAGTAGTCGTCATACCAATAAGTGTGAACGTTGTAATAAATTTTTACTTTTGTAATATATCAATCAAGATTCACTGCAAAAGCATTCTCAATAGGCATGGAAGTGTGGTATATATGAGCATGATTGCTTACTAACAAGGAGGTACACTATGGCTGGTGTTTTAGGAATGATTTTGGCAGGTGGAGAAGGGTCGCGTCTGCGTCCGTTGACGGATACGCGTACTAAGCCTGCAGTGCCATTTGGAGGTAGTTACCGCCTGATAGATTTCGCATTAAATAATTTTCTTAATGCTGATCTGATGAAGATTTATGTGCTGACTCAGTTTAAATCTCAGTCACTCTACGTACATATGAAGAAGGGCTGGAATGTCTCAGGTATTACGGGCCGGTTTATTGACCCGATCCCTGCTCAGATGCGGATGGGTAAGCGCTGGTATGATGGCACGGCAGATGCTATTTACCAGAATCTGCGTTTTGTTGAACTCGAAGAGCCGGACCAAGTATGTATTTTCGGTAGTGACCATATCTACAAAATGGATGTTAAGCAGATGCTTGACTACCACCTGGAGAAAAAAGCGGATCTAACGGTATCGGCCCTACGTATGCCGTTGAGTGAAGCCAGTGCCTTTGGGGTGATAGAAGTGGATGCCAATGGCTGCATGGTTGGTTTCGAGGAAAAACCTGAGAATCCGAAGTCCATTCCGGGTGATCCTGATCATGCATTAGTTTCCATGGGGAACTATATCTTTGAAACTGGCGTACTGAGCAAAGAGCTCGAGGAAGACGCAGTTAACGAACAATCAAGCCATGACTTTGGCAAAGATATTATTCCTAAACTGTTTCCGTTGGGTAAAGTATTTGTCTATGACTTTACGACCAATGTGATCCCGGGAGAGAAGAGCACAGGCTACTGGCGCGATGTTGGTACTATCGAATCATACTGGCAGGCACATATGGATTTGCTGTCAGAAGATGCGCCGTTTTCTCTATATAACCGTCAGTGGCAGCTGCATACTTATTATCCGCCACTCCCGCCCGCAACAGTGCTTGATAGCGAAGAGCACAAGGTTGATACCAATAACTGCATGATATCGGCTGGCAGCTATATTCGTGGCGCTAAAGTCTATAAGTCAGTATTGGGTTTCCGCACCAATGTTGATCATGGCTCTACAATCAGTGAGTCAGTTATTTTGGGTGATGTAAAGATCGGTGCAGGCTGTTCGATTCGCCGTGCTATTATCGATAAGAATGTTCATATCGCACCTGGTACGATTATCGGTGAGAATATTGAAGAAGATAAGAAGAAGTACCATGTGTCAGACGAAGGAATTGTCGTGATACCAAAAGGAGCAAAAGTTGGTTATTAGAAAGAAACCGATGTCAGGAAAATCGCTCAAGATATTATTTGTGGCGTCTGAGGTCGAAGGTTTGGTCAAAACCGGCGGTTTGGCGGACGTCGCCAAGTCGTTACCTTCAGCGCTTCAAGAGATGGGGCATGATGTTCGTATTGTCATGCCGCTGTATCAGAAGGTTGTAGGTTCTGAGCAGGCAGAGACACTGCTTGATACCGAATTATATGTTGCCCCTCAGCCTGCACCTGTAAGCTACCAGGTGAAAGCGCTGGAGAGTGGCAAGGTGACTGTCTACGGAGTCGATGCGCCTCAGTATTTTGCGCGCCCCGAGCTGTATGCAGAAAACAACCAGGCATATTCTGACAACGGTGAAAGGTTTGCATTTTTCAGTGCCGCATCGTTGGATTTGTGTGAGAAGATGGGCTTTCAGCCGGATGTTGTTCATTGTAATGACTGGCATACTGGTCTGGTTCCCTTCCTGCTCCGGACTCGGTACGCCGATGATGCGTTTTTTGCTCAGACGAAAAGCGTGATCACAATCCATAATGCGGTATTCAAAGGCGTATTTAATTATGAACAGTACAGTTTGATCCCTGAGCTGATTCAGCGTCGCTATATCAATGCCGAAGTCGACCCTTCCCATGTCAGTATGCTAAAAGCCGGTGTGGCTTATGCCGACAAGGTTAATGCCGTCAGCCCGAACTATGCCTCCGAATTACTCACGCATTTAGGCTCTCACGGAATGGAAGCAGACTTTCAGGCTCGTGCCGCTGATCTTTACGGCATCGTGAATGGCTGTGACTATCAAGACTGGAATCCAGAAACGGATCCCTTTATTAAGCAGAGCTTTAAAGCCAACAAAGTTAGCCTGGTGCGAGGTAAAAAAGCGTGTAAACGTGATTTACAGCAACAGGTCGGGCTACCGGTTGAAGATGTACCGCTTTATGGAATGGTTTGCCGTTTGACTGAGCAGAAGGGTATTCACTATATCATTCCGATGCTCAAAGACTTCCTGGTCAATGATGTACAGGTGGTGATAGTTGGAACGGGTGATCCCAAGCTGGCTGCGGCACTGCGTGATATTAGTGGAGCCCATAAAGAGAAGTTTGCTTTTGTCGAGGCCTACAGCAATCCGCTGGCACATTGTGTTGAGGCCGGTGCAGATTTCTTTATGATGCCATCAGAGTTTGAGCCGTGCGGATTGAATCAGATGTATAGCCTTGCTTATGGCACCTTGCCGATTGTGCGTGGGGTGGGTGGTCTGAAGGATACCGTGATCGACTATGATCAGACTCCGCAGGTGGCAACGGGCTTTATTTTTGATGCACCGACGCCGGAAGCCTTGCTTATTAAGCTTCAGCGTAGTCTATTGCTATATAGCCAGAAGCCACAAGAGTTTAAACGCCTGCAGCAAAATGCAATGGCGTGTAAGTTTGAGTGGAAGGAATCGGCTGAGCAATATGTCAATATGTACATGGGACAAGAGCAGGGACGCGTTGCTTCCCCTCAGGCTCCCGAGTATTTAGCGTAGAATAGCTGCTGCTCAGTTGTAGCAAATAAGATAGTAAGCAATATCCTCTCAAAGCCCTCCTTCATGAGGGCTTTGCTTTTTCTGGAATAAAGCCTTTCATTCTAATAGTTGATTATCTCCTTATAGGATTTATTTTGTCGACGTGAGTCAAGAAAATACTGCTGATACTTTGAACACTATAATAAAAGTGCAATAATTTCGAAGCTTGAAATAAATGGCGGGCATTTGATCTTCGCTTAAGTCGGGGGGCTTATTTTCAAGTCGTATACGGCACTGTTTATGTTGCCGAAAAAATTATAGGCGTATTGCTGTTATTATAAGAATCGTAAAGGGAATCAATGTCTAATCTAACTCTTCGGCAAAAACTGGCGCTTTCGGCCAGTATCGCCATTATCTTGGGTGGAATGCTGGTAACGGCACTTTCATTTATCTCCTCGTTGGGTCGTCTTGATGATGATCTTAATGATCGGCTTCGCGGTGTTGCATCGGCTTATAACAATTACGTTATTGATTGGATGGATTCAAAAGCGTCGGCTCTGTCGGCGATGTCAACGAATGCAACAAATGATGCCTTGACCGAGCACTTAAAACAGGTCCGGGACTCGGCAAAATTCGACAATGTGTTTCTTGCCTTTAGTGATGGTAGTCAGGTTAATGCCAATGATGTCCAGCTTCCACCGGGCAACAACGATCCGCGCAAATGGGGTTGGTATCAAAATGCGATCAAACTTAATGGCGCTGTAACGGTAGAAAACCCGACGATTGCGGCAGCAACAGGCGCTACGGTTGTTTCTATGGGCAAGGCGTTAACAGTGTCAGGCCAGCGTGCAGTGCTTGGTGCTGATGTCGAGATGGCGAACATCATCAAACAGCTGGAGGAGGTGACATTGCCTGGTGAAGGGTACATGTTCATCGCTAATGCCGAAGGGAATGTTTTTGCTCATGCTGATTCATCGCTGTTGAATAAGACTATTAGCACGATTGATAGTGATCTGACTGATACCTTGATCAAGAACTTAGCTCGTGAAGGGCATATCGAGAAGAAGGTGCTAAACGGTAATGAAAGCTTTGTCTTTGTTGCGCCGATTGAGGGCAAAAAGCTAAACACTGTTGTTGTGATTGACTATGACTCTGTCGTGGCACCCCTATATAGTACGCTCTATGATCAAATGCTGACGACACTGCTGGTTGTGATTATTTGTGTCTTCTTGTTTAACCTGCTTTGTGGGTATTTGTTCAGGCCTCTGAAGCAAGTATCCAACGCCTTGGCACTGATCGCGCAGGGCGGTGGTGACTTAACCCAGCGTATAGAGCTGGACAGTAAGGATGAGGTGGGAGAGTTAGCAGCGAACTTTAACCAGTTTGTAGCCAGCCTGCAGTTGCTGATCGGCCATATTCGCACCCAGGGCGTTGAGCTAAGCCAAACGTCGAGTGAGGGGGTACAGCGCGCAGATAAATCGGCACGTGATCTACAGTGCCAGCAAGACGAGATCGCCATGGTGGCAACGGCTGTTACAGAGATGGCTTCAGCTACTCAGGAAATTGCTTCTCATGCTGAACAGACTGCCCGGGCGGCGCAGGACTCGACAACTCATACTCACAGCGGCAGCGAGCTGGTGGCTCAGAGCAAAGTATCAATCAATAATCTGGCTACTGAAGTGAGCGAAGCGACAACGGTTATCAGTGAGCTCAATGACCATGCCCAGGGGATCAACAGTATTTTGTCGACCATCCAGGGGATTGCTGAACAAACGAACTTGCTGGCTCTGAATGCAGCTATCGAAGCGGCACGCGCAGGCGAGCAGGGGCGAGGTTTTGCTGTTGTGGCAGATGAAGTCAGAGTGTTGTCTCAGCGAACTCATACCTCGACAGAAGAAATTCAGTCAATGATTGCGACATTGCAGCAAACGACGTCTAAAGCCGTTAACCTGATGGAAACCAGCTCACAACTGGCGCAGTGCTCGGTAGAAGATGCTGATCAGGCGACGGCGGCACTGGAGCAAATCAATGATTCGGTAGCCATGATCAGTGATATGGCCACCCAGATTGCAACAGCTGCGGAAGAGCAAACACATGTTACCGATGAAATCACTCAAAATACGACCACGATTAAAGATGTGACCGATCAGTTAGCAAATGATGCCAGCGAGGCTCGCCAACAGGCTGAGCACCTTAGTACTCAGGCAACTAACCTGAATGACAAAGTGGCGACATTCGTAGTGTAACGGCAGTGAGTTGGTTGCATACAGTCAGGGCTTAATACCCTGAACCTAGAACCTAGAACCTAGAACCTAGAACCTAGAACCTAGAACCTAGAAGTGAAAGCCTGTGAAACCTTAGTCGGTATCGCAGGCTTTTTTATTTATGGGGTTATTCGCTGAGCTGCTGTCCGCAGGCGATTAGCTGATGCTTGATGTCATTGACATGATCAACAAGGGGATCATTGAGATGGTAAATACCGACAGTTCCGGTCTGGGCCTTCTGATCTTGCGTGAGCGGTACGATATTCGACAGCGAGAAGTAATCAGCCATACTCAGCGGGTAGGGCATTATCGCGGTGGTGGTCGTGAGGATATCAATGCTGGCAGTGAGTGAGTTGATCTCATAGACGATGCGCTCAGAGACTTTTTTTCTTTCCCGCTCCAGTTGTTTGGGCTGTGGATTCTCGATGAGATGTTGATAGGTTTCGGAGTCCGGCGTGACCTGAAGCAACGGGTAGAGTTCGGTATCTGAGTCTTTTCCCTGATTGAGCAGTAACGGATGGGACTGGTGAACGAACAGGGCTTCTTTATCCTGGAGAAGAGGTATAAAGCTGACATTACAGCGTCGTGACAGGCCGATGATTTCGTGTCCGACAAACAGGTCAATTTGGCCATGGATCAACATATCCATTAGCTTGAGGTGGTTACCGAACTCCAGCTGAATAGAGATTGAAGGGTTATTGTGGCTGTATTGTTGCAGTGCTTGCTTGACGAAAACTTCCCACCAGGCATCGCCTGTCCCCATTCGGATCTTCTCGGTCTTTCGCTCTTTGAGATCGGCCATTTTGTGCAACAGGGCATCATGGCGACGTTGTAGTTCAAGAGCCTGCTCCTGCAAGAGCTGACCATACTCGGTGAGCTCTACGCCTTTTGATTTACGGATAAAGAGCGGGACATCAAAGCTCGCTTCCAGCTTTTTTATGTTGCTGGTCAGTGTCGGCTGGCTGAGCCCAAGGTGGCTGGCTGCCAGGCTGATATTGCCCAGTTCGGCAACGACAAGAAATTGTTTGTAGCTTTTATCCATAGGGAAAAGAAGAACAGAAAAATAATATCGACAAGTCTCACATTTATTTGAATGGAAGAAAATGCTCAATGCCTAATTCTTGTGATCATGGTCGCCTAATTCTACTTTGATATAGATTTTACCTATATCATCTTGGGTTTTATGTATTTTAAATCCACAGAAAACAGCTTTATGATATCGGCAATAAAGATATCACTTGTTAGATTTTGCCTTTTTTAGGGAGCCAATTTTCATGAAGATGACGCCGAAGTGGTGGCATGATGCTGTTGTTTACCAGATTTATCCTCGTAGCTTTTGTGATTCTAACAATGACGGAATGGGGGATCTGCAGGGGATCATCGGCAAGCTGGATTACCTGAAAAAACTAGGTGTAAACGTGATCTGGCTATCGCCAGTGTACCGCTCGCCAATGGATGACAATGGCTATGATATTTCTGATTATCAGGATATCGCCCCTGAATTTGGCACCATGGAAGACATGCAGCAGCTACTGGCTGAGGCCAAGCAGCGTGACATTCGAATTATCATGGATTTGGTGGTAAACCATACTTCCGATGAGCACCCGTGGTTCATTGAGTCACGTAAGTCAAAAGATAACCCGTACCGTGACTACTATATTTGGCGTCAGCCAAAAGAAGACGGTTCTGTGCCTGATGATCAAGGTTCCGTGTTTGGCGGTGGTGCGTGGGAGTTTGATGAGACGACTGGCGAATACTTCTACCATATCTTTTCTAAGAGGCAGCCTGATCTGAACTGGGAAAATCCGAAGGTTCAGGAAGAAGTACACAAGATGATTAACTGGTGGATTGATCAGGGCATCGGTGGCTTCCGCCTTGACGTAATTGACTTGATCGGCAAAGAAATTGATAAGAAGATCACGGGTAATGGTCCGCGTCTTCATCAGTTGATCCAGGAAATGAACCAGGCGACCTTTGGCAAAAAAGATTTGTTAACGGTAGGCGAGACCTGGGATGCCACTCCTGAGATTGCCAAGCTGTATAGCAACCCTGCACGCAACGAGTTCTCGATGGTATTCCAGTTTGAACATATTTCTCTGACCTGGAAATACGGTGACAAGTGGAATCCAATCGATCTTGACTTGCCTCAGTTCAAGCGTGCTCTGACTAAATGGCAGGTAGAGCTGGCTGAGGAAGGCTGGAATTCCCTGTTCTGGAATAACCATGATTTGCCGCGTGTGGTCTCTAAGTACGGTGACGTCGGTCGATATCGTGTAGAGTCGGCCAAAATGCTGGCGACAACGATGCATATGATGAAGGGTACCCCTTATGTCTATCAGGGTGAAGAAATCGGTATGACCAATGTTGCCTTTGACAGCATCGATGATTACCGTGATATCGAGACCCTGAATTTCTACAAAGAGCGAACCGAAAACGGTGTTGCACCTGAAACCATGTTGGCTGCGGTACATGAAAATAGCCGCGATAATGCCCGAACGCCAATGCATTGGGACAAAACAGATAATGCCGGATTCTCTCAGGCTCAGCCATGGATAAAGGTTAACCCTAACTATCCGGAGATTAACGTAGAAGCTGCTCTGGAAGATCAGAACTCCGTCTTCTATCACTATCAGAAGCTGATTGAGCTTCGTAAAGCTTTACCGGTGATTGTGTATGGTGACTTTGAACCTGTATTTGAAGATCACGATAAAGTGTTCGGTTATGTCCGTACAGATGAGCAACACCGCCTGTTTGTTCTGAATAACTTTACCTCTGAAGAGGTGGTATTGAATATACCGGTAGAGCTGCAAGCTGCTAATGTTGAATGTATTATTTCCAACTATGACTATCGCCAGCAAATAGAGGAAACGGTAACGTTAAAACCGTATGAGTCTTTTGCGGTGCTGCTGCCTGCATAACCAATACAACATGAATGATTAACTCGCTATAGCTCCATTCATTGTCTTGGCTCTATTCAATAGTTGTTTGAATAGAGCCTTTTTTTAGCTTGAGTATATAGCTTTTATTAAAGCTTCGGCGGTCATCAGCGGTAAGTCGTATTACTGGTGAAGACGCTCATCTCCAACCACTTGTCCGTCTTTGATGTTAATTATCCGGTGTGTGCGTTTTGCTAGCGCGGTATCGTGAGTTACGACAATGAGTGTTCTTCCTTCCTGGTGTAATTCATTGAACAGGGCTTCAATCTCGGCGCCTGAACGTGAGTCTAGGGCCCCTGTTGGCTCGTCAGCTAAGATGATCTGCGGATCGTTAACTAGCGCCCGGGCAATAGCCACACGTTGTTTTTGACCGCCAGACAGCTGGTTTGGCTTATGATCCATACGATCGCCCAGCCCGACACGTTCCAATAAATATGCTGCTTTTTCTCGCCGCGCTTTCGATTTTATCCCTCGGTAGACTAAAGGCAGCGCGACATTGTCCAACGCACTGGCATATTCCAGCAAGTTGAATCCCTGAAAAACGAAGCCAATGTTTTTGTTGCGTATCATTGCCAGTTGTTTACTGGTCATGACTGAAACATCTTCATTATTGAGGTGGTAACTACCCAAAGTGGGCTTATCGAGGCAGCCTAACACATTCATTAGCGTTGATTTCCCTGAACCCGACGGCCCCAGAATCGATAAGAATTCCCCCCGGTTTATTTCAAGTGAAACTTGGTCCAGTGCGCGAACCGTTTCCTCGCCACTTTGATAGTGCTTACTAATCTCTTGTAATTGTACTATTGGGGTCGATATCGACATACTTGTCCCGCTTGGTTGATTATTTCTCTCAGTCATTTTGCAATGCTTCTAGTGGCGTAATAGTGGCGGCGCGATTGGCTGGAAACCATGCTGCAGCAATGCCAACAAGGGCCAAGGACATAACAACAATTACTACAATGGGTATTGACAGCTCAGGTTTAGGTTTCCCTAGTTCGTCATAAATGATGTTGCCGTCGAGCGGTATATTTTGAAGCAGTTCTATCAGGCTAAATGTCAACATTAGCCCGATCAGCCCGCCTATTGTCATGGTCAGTAAAGATTGCAACAGATAGTGCCGCTTTATATCGCCTGGTGTGGCACCTACCGCCATTCTGATCCCTATATCACGGGTCGCCCGTTTTACTGTTGCATACATGATGTTGGCAATCCCAATACCAGCAACGCCCAAGGTAACTAAGCCAATAATGCCAAGGAAACTCTGTAGTCCAATCAAGAAGCGACGCATGGTTTTCTGACGCAATAACAAATCCTGTGTCTGAACAAGCTGATCGTCTTCCATACTGGCCCCGTATTTTCGTGCGATCACCTGTTTTACCTTCTGCGCAACCACAGTCCGATCAATGTTTTTTTTCGGCTCTATATTGATAGCATTCAATTCGCCATTGGGGTTGAAGCGTTGCCACGTTGAAAAAGGAATGAAAACGGCGTAATCCAGAGGGGTTCCACTTTCGATATAAGAGCTATCACTTTTTAATAAGCCAATCAAAGTAAAGGTTTCATTGCCGACCTTGACGGTTTTACCAACCGGATTGGTTGTCAATTTCGGTGAGTCAATCCAGTCAAAATCATCATTATTACTGAAGAGCTCATAGGCGGCACTTTGGCCCAGAATGATGACTTTGCGCTGTTCTTTTATATCCATTGGATTAAACCAACGCCCACCTAGTGCTATGTCAAAGTCCATCAGATCTTTATATCCCGGAAAAACGGCCAAAGGCGATTGCCAGGTGCCATTATCCCCATGAGTTACATTAGTCGTCCAAAGGGCGCTCGGTTCGACTCTGTTAACAGACGGAAGGGCACGGATCACTCCGATATCCTCGGGCTTTAGCTTGAGCTGCTCTCCCTGATGAAACCGACCGAAATCTTTAATCGCATAGCCGCCATTCAAGTAAATCAATTTACCGTTACCGCTTTCTGAGCTTCTAATCAGTCCCTGACGCAGACCTTCACCCGCAGCCAGCATTACTGTAATACAAACCGTTGCCCATACTACGGCTAGGATCGTCAGGAACAGGCGTAATTTTTCGGCAGCCATCTCTTGCAATATTTGTCGAATTACAAACATGTCATGCCCTCGCATTCAAGGCTTTTACGGGAGTTAATGCGGATGCTCTTTTCGCCGGAAAGAAAGATGCGACGAGCGCCAATGCACCGGTAACGCCAAGGGTCATTATCACGGCATCAAGGGTAATTTGCGGAATACCAAGCCAGTCAGGTATTCCGACTGTCGTCATGAGTATCACTGTGCCATAAGAGATCAAAAGTCCAAGCCCGGTACCGGCTAATACCAATAAGCCCCCTTCGGTAATAAACTGCAGCAATATGGATGCTGGCGTGGCGCCAATCGCTAAACGGATACCTATTTCACGAGTACGCTCTGTTACCGATAAAAACATAATGTTGGCAACACCAAGTGCACCTACGGCTAGGGTCATAGTTCCGCTGGCACCAAGAAAGAGCTGGATACCACGAAGCAATGACATGAAGAACTTGGCCTCCCGGCTGAAGTCAGGCAGATATAGCGCGCGATTATCTGTCGGATCAAAATGCTGCTGTTTGGCAAAGAATGAAATCAGGCTTTTCCTCAGAACAACGCCGGAGATCCCCTCTGCGGGTTCAACCAGTAACATGGACGGGGTCTTCTGCCATAAATCGGTAAAGGTAGGACTTGGCATCATGACCTGTTGTTCGTCATTATCCATACGAACGCCTCCTTCACTTTGCTCGGTTATGCCAATGACTGTAAAAGGAATGCCGTTTACCTTTATTTGTCCGCCTAAAGATAAACCGCCGATATTCGCTAATTGCCAGCCTACTACGACCACTCGGTTGTGATTTATAATGTCGCTTGGAGTGATATTACGTGAGCCCTTGATTAGCCTGAACTTGCGCCAGGCAACAAAGTGACTGTCAACACCTCGAACGTAGCCGGGTAAACTGCGACCATGCTTATCTGTAACGGATGCCTCCCAGTTTTGGTAAATTACCGAGAGTTTTTTTACTGCTGATTGATGCTCCAGCTGGCGCATTTCCGCTTCGCTGATCTTTATTTCCCGCCTGGCTGGTAATCCTTGCCAGGGCTTGCTGGTCACTCCCTGATAAACAGACTGAGTATCACTCATCAAAATCGAAAATGACTGAGTATTAACCTGATAGAATCCTTCACCAAGCGCCACCAGCACCAATACCGAGACAACCCCCCATATAATGGCAATTATCGCCAGTAAACTTCGTAGCCGGTGGGCAAGCAGAGTTTGTAGCGTTTGTTGAAGCATTGCACTCATGATTGTAATGCCTGTGAGATATGCTTAACGGTATCGTCGTTGAGCTGGCCAACAGATTTAAACAGTGCGACTCGATGTAACCAATATTGGTACAGCAATGATTGCAACAGGTTACGGCTGTCAAACAGGTTATTGTGTGCAGTGATCACATCGTCAGCGTTCGCAAGTCCGGCTTTATAAACGGTTTGTTTATTTTCAAGCGCTTTTTCTCGCGAGCGAATCTGCTTTTGTGCCATTTCAACACGTTGCCAATCGAGGTCGATCTGATTAAAGCGACTTTGAACAAGTTCCCTGATATTGATTTCGACCAAGCGGACATCTTGTTTCGCTTGCAAAACGTCCAGTTTGGCAAGATCAACACTGGCACGGGTAGCACCATTTAGATCAAGCGGTAAACTCACAGAGATACTGGCGTTTAAATCATTATGACGGGCGTTGTCGTTATCGCTGTACATAACCCGCCCGTTGACGACCGGATAGTAACCAGACTGCGCCTGTTCCTGCTTGAACTCGACCGATCTGAGTTTTTGTTTGGCTGCAAGTAGCTCGGGGCTATTATTTTTTGCCATGGTTAGCCATTCCGCTTCAGTTTCAACAGCCATGCGCGGTTGGGTCAGATTCTTGGTACTAATTTCATCTATTTGTTGTGGAAAGTGGTTTATCAAGGCTGCGAGGGCAGCTTTCTTTTGCTCAAGCTCTGAGCGTCGAGCCAACAGTGCGGCTTCAATATCAAGCTGATTTGCCCGGGTATCTTCGAACTCGGTTGACATTACCTTGCCAGCTTTAAAATTCTGCTCAATGACATTGAGCATCTTAGTTCCTTCTTTTAGCTTTTGTTCCGCAAGGCGTAGATCTCCCTGAGCTTTGGCCAGTTCCAGATAGGCAGTAATGAGTTTTTCAGCCAAGTCGTTGTGTGCCTGTAGGCTTCTTAATTGCGATTCCAATGCAGATGCTTCAGATGCATCCAGTTGTGACCACTTACTGCTATCCCACAGAACCTGATTTAAAGTCACGTTGTAGCCATTGCTATCTTTGTCGTGTTCATACCAGTTGCTGCTGGCACCAAGTGATAATTCCGGAAGCAACTGACTACGACTGCTGCGAATATTCGCCTCACCTACTTTTTCGTTAATCAGTGCTTTCTGGTAGTTGGGGTCATAAGATTTTGCTGCGTTCCAGGCTTGTTCGATCGTCAAGGCGTAACTTGGCATACCTGTGCTTAGCAGTAACAGAAATAGCCCGGAATATAGTGCTTTTGGCATGACGGTATATTTAAACCGCTCATATAAATGATGGTTAGACATTAGGACCTCCCATCATACTTGAATCTACAATCTCATCTCCGTCAGACAGGCCTGAGACCACTTCAACATTAATGCCATCAGACAGGCCTAGCTTTACAGGTTTCGTATGGAAGCCTTGCTTAGATTCGTCGGCTACCAGCACTTCCGGTGTTTCCCCCTCAAACTGCAAGACACGCTCTGGAATGGTCGTAACCGCTTCCGCCTTTTTAAGGGTTATTTGGGCTGTTGCCGAGAAACCGGAACGGATTGTAATGCCTTCCGGGAACTGAATATCACCGACTTCAACCTCAAAGCCATTATCAAAGCTCTGGTTGTTATTGCTTGTTGTCGCATTCAGCTTTTCTGACTGGACGGCAACCTTTTTTAAGATGCCGGTTAATTCTTGTTCAGAGTACGGAGCTAGGATCAGTGTAACGGGCATGCCGACATGAAGTTGCGCCGCATCATGCTCGCTGACGCTGCCTTTGAAAATCATGTCCTTCATATCCGCCAGTGACATCATTTCCGTTGCGGACTGGCTGGATTCAGTTGAGATGATTGGCTCGCCAACTTCTACTTTTAGGTTGAGAACCGTACCGCTGATGGGGGCGAAGATAGTCGATGTCAGCTTCGATGCTCCTATCGAAGACTCGCCACTGCGGATTAAATCCAGGTTTTGTTGCTTTTGCTGAAGATCGGCAATTGCTCGCTTCACTTTGGCTTTAGCTTCAATATATTGCCCGTAGTTTTCCGGTACGATTTTCTGAGCGACAAGACGTTTAAGGTTATCTAGCTGAATTTGACTGGATTCTAGCTCGGCTTCGCTCGCCATTAGTTCAGTCATTGCTTGGGTAAGGCGCGCAGGTGTTGGATTGGGACGAATTTTAAATAGAGGTGTACCGACTTCAACATTATCACCTTCCTGGTGATAAACCTCGCCGACAATCCCTTCAATCTGGGATTTTATCTGTACCGAATGGGCTGGAACTATCTGTCCAACAGCGACTGCTTGCTTTTCAATCGTCCCGATTGATGCCGTAATGACAGGCAGAGTGTTATCAGTCTCCGATACTGGATATAAGTAATACCCGGCACCGGCCAAGCAAACAATAGTCAATGACATTGCTATCCAGCGTTTTTTCATAATGAGTTCCGTGGTTGAAAGGTTGTAAAGAGAGCGTCAATCGCAGCAAAAGTATGCCTAAACAGACAACGATTCTTTGTACTTATTTGTCATATTTTGTATGAAACAGCTTGATTTTGAGGTGCATTAAACAGTAATTAGTTATCGTAAGTCAATAAGTAATTATCATTTTATGACAGAGTGTTCATGCATGAGCCGCTAAGATCTCTTGTAGAAATACTTGGTGACATTAGCTCTGGCACTCGGTTTTAACTCGTAATAAAATTGAATATAGGCATTAATCATACAAATCAGGCGTGCTAAAGAACAGATTAATGAACGGAGTATTTTTTTGATAGTGATCAAATGATTGTGCTGACTGTCTGCGAAATTAGGGATATTGCAACTTCGGCTGATTTCATTATAAACAGGCTGAATTGCGGTATTAACAAATACAATTTTATGGGAAGAAAATGCTGCATTATCAATATACAGAGCATGATGTTGTCTTCACGCTGCCTTATCCGGGAGATGAGCTTTATCTGGTTGGGACTTTCAGTAATTGGCAAAAGCAGGCGGCATTCAAATTTGAAAAAAACGGCAACGGTTTTGTGCTGAGAAAACCGAGAGATGAACTGAACAAAATTGGTAACTCAGGTTATATAGAATACTGTCTATGGGGGGATGATGCGTCTCAGCCGCTTCCGTTTAATAATGAATACCCGGTTGGCTATTACTTCAATAGCCAAAGCTTTGATAGTCAAGGTAACGGCGGGTGCAATTACTTGTTGCTGCCGGAAAATATCAGCCAAACAGAGCTGACCCAAATAGCCAAAGACAGCCAACGTTCATTTACAGTCAAACAGTCAGCGTCAGAGTTCTTGTCCGAATATACCTTGGCAAACTTTCGTCAGGTTGAAGGGGGGAATATCGCTGAGGGTAACCTTTTTCGATCTTATCATCCGCTTGTTCCATCCCGTTCTGAGCATGTTGCTCTGTGTGATGTTGAAGTACAGCGTCAGGGCGTCGCGATGAAATTGCTTGAACGGCACGGTGTTCGTACTGTGATTAATTTATCTGAAACATCACAACAGTTGGCCAGTTATATCCATTCGGCTCCAGCCAGCTATTACAAAACACTGTGGTTAGAGCAGCAGGTTGTAAACGTACCGGTCGCCTACGAGACGGTCTATTTTATGTCAGATCGGGATGAAAGCTTTAATGCCGAGGAGCTTGGTTTTCAAAGCGGAATACGGGCGGTGATCCGATACATTGCGGATAACCCAGGTCCTTACCATGTGCATTGTCGCTTGGGTTCGGACAGAACCGGTGTGATTATTGGCTTTCTTCAGCTATTGATGGGGGCCGACAAAGCGCAAATTAGGCAGAATTATTTGCAGACTAACGAGATGGCTATTGGGGAATACCGAAGCTTCCGTTTGCTCGAACAGGCTTTGTGTCGCGCATTGGGGGAGGATTGTTTTGACAATGATGTTGTCGCTAAGCGCTATCTGCCTAGTTTGGGCTTATCAGGCGCAGTCATTGACAAAGCCTGTCGAAATTTGGCCTGTAAGGCGTAGTTGATAGCTGTTTCTAACCAGTAATACCTTATTGGCGTATAACAAAGCCCAGCATGAGCTGGGCTATTGTTCGTCTGTTGCCTCTGAAGTGATTATTCGCGATAGAGAATCGTCATCGATTTGGCACTTTGCATATAGGTCGTCTGAACCTGGCGCTGGTTGAGGCGAGATTCGGATGTATCACAAACGACGGACCATTTACTCCCGCTCGGCAGGCGATAGCGGGTAGGGATATCAGAGCTGTTGATCAGGAACATCAGCTCGTTGCCTGTTTTGTATAACCCCAGGTAGAGGGCAAACGCATTGAGTCCTTGCCAGTCCTCGGCCGTCATCATCTGACCGTTGGAACAATGCCAGTGGATACGGTGATGACCGCGTTCATGCCCGCTGAAGGCCTTAATAAACGGACTCATTACCTGTTTTCGCGCTGCTAGCATTTGCGTCAGCCAAGTATTGAAGCGCTTATCATCCTTGCTGAGATCCCAGTTGGCCCAGCTAATCTCGTTATCCTGGCAGTAGGCGTTGTTGTTACCGCCCTGGGTGTGCGAAAGGCTGTCCACGGCAAGCAGGTGAGGGATCCCAAAACTGAACAGCAAGGTTGTCATTAGGTTGCGCTTTTGTCGCTCTCGTTTGTATATCACGGAATAGTTAGATGTTTCACCTTCTACACCATGGTTGTTAGAGCGGTTGTCGCCGTGCCCGTCACGGTTGTTCTCACCATTGGCATGGTTGTGTTTATGATTGTAAGAAACGAGATCGTGCAGGGTAAAGCCATCATGGTATGAGATAAAGTTGACGGGGAGCTTGTCCGGCCAGCCTCCGGCACTGAACATATCCCGTGATCCCATCAGCCGGGTCGCAAACTCCTTGACGTTATTGTTGCCTTCCAGCCAGTAGCTTTTTACCGTGTCACGGAAGCGGTCGTTACACTCGTTCCAACCACGCGGGAAGTGACCAAGCTGATAGCCGTCAGGGCCCACATCCCATGGTTCGGCAATAAGTTTGACTTGCCGTAGGATAGGATCCTGGGCGATGGCTTTGAAAAAGGCGCTTTGGGTGTCAAAGCGATCTCGTTTTCGTCCGAGTGTGGCGGCCAAATCAAAGCGGAAGCCGTCAATTTGATAGTGAGTAACCCAGTGGCGCAGGGTATCTAACACAATATTGAGGCTTGGCTGGTAAGTGAGATCGACGGTATTGCCGCAACCTGTGTAGTTGAGGTAGTTCTTGTTGCTATCTTGCAGGTAGTAGTTTTTATCCAGGCACTTGAAATGGAATTTAGGGCCGCCTTCGCCACCTTCAGCGGTATGGTTAAATACGATATCCATAATCACTTCAATGCCGTTTTTGTGCAGTTCCCGGACCATGGTTTTCATCTCGGTGACTGCATCGTTAGCCGCATAGCGTGGCTCAGGAGCCATGAAGCACAGGCTGTTGTAACCCCAGAAGTTGACCTTATCCATTTTCAGCAAATGCGGCTCAGACATACAGGAAGTGACAGGCAATAACTGAAGGGTGGTGATTCCCTGCGTTTTAAAATATTCGATGACTGGGGGCTGACATAGACCGAGGTAACTACCGCGGTATTGTTTGTCGAGTTGGGGGTGTAGCTTAGTAAAGCCTTTGACGTGGGTTTCGAACAGCACGGTTTCTTCATAAGGAACCTGTGGTAGTGTCGTTTGCTGCCAGTCAAATTGGTGATCAATAACAACAGACTTTGCAAACTCCCAGCTTTTATCTGCAGTGAAAGGTTCTACATAAAAGGGGGGGGTATCCAGTGCTTGGGCATAAGGATCGAGCACTAGCCGGAAGTCGTGCTTGTCTTTAATTTGGTAGCCGTACCGCTGTCCTGCTTTTATGCCCGGAACAAATACATATCGGCATCCCATGTATTCGTTGTCAAGTTCAATGGTTGTTCTTTTATTTTCAGCGTCAAACAGAATTAATTTAATTTCTTGGTTATCTGGGCAGTGAATTGAAAAATTACAACCTTGATCACACAATGTAGCCCCTAGTGGATAAGGTTGAGCTAATTTAGCAAACATTTGGTACTTCTCTTTGCTTATTTTACCTATTTATACCTGTTATTAAATCGGGAAAATCTCGTCAGTCAAGGAATGTTTTTTTTTGATAAAAATTTAAATTAATTAAGATTACTGATTATTTCATTATTAGTTCAAATAAGTGACTGGCCTCTTGTTTTTCTTTTACTTTTCGTATTTTTCTTACAGTATTACGCCTGATCTTCGTGAGGCGTATCACGAAACATCGCTACACCCTAATTACTACGCCCCTCTACTCCTCCCTACTCCCCCCGGTATTAGGAGGATGTATTTGTCTGAATGAAAGCTGAATATGAGTCCCGAAAGAAAGGCTGCCAGATAGTAGCCAACACAATAATTATGAAGGGACATTCCTATGAAACACAAGTTAGTACCTGTAGCAGCGGCATTACTAACCGCACTAGCTTCCGCCAACGTAGCAGCAGAATCCGGAACAGACGTAATTACTGACGGCTGGGAAGTACACGGTTATGGCTCTATGAACTACCGTATGGTAGAAGGCGAGACAGTTGATACTGAATTTGGTAAGCCTGACTATAAAACTGCTGGTACACACGGTAAAAGTACTAACCAGGTTGAGTTTGTAATTAAGAAACACACTGAGCACCAGAATGGCGTTTGGTCTGACTTTGTTGTTCGCTCTGAATATGGCAATGGTAACTCTTATGCATATTCATCACCTGGCAGCCAGAAAGATAACGATCAAGCTCAGTTTGAAGTTAAAGAAACTTATGTAGAAATTGGTGGCTTCTCTTTCCTAGGTGAAGATACTTCTATCTGGGGTGGTCAGCGCTACTTCAACCGAGCAGCAGGCCTTCTTTCTGGTGAGTTCTGGAAACAGTCTTCAGGTGTTGGTGCTGGTATCCAGACTAAACTGGCTGGCAACACAGCAGGTATTGCTGTAGTTTCTGCTGATGCAGACAAGTTCCCTAGTGGTATTGACTTGCTACCTGAAGGTGAGCGTAAGACGCTTACATCCATCGATTTATATTACTATGGCGTAAAAGCACTAGGCGGCAGCTTTGATTTCGATCTGAAAGTAATGTCTCAGGCGAACCAAGACTCAAGCTCTGACAGCGGCTTAGGTATGGCAATTACTTATAACCGCGACTACTACGGTCTAGATGGTTGGACTCAGACTGCAATTGCATACGGTGAAGGTGTTGCACAAAACCGTGGTGTTAACTTTGGTAGCTGGGCTGGCGGTAATGATGATGCACAATCAATCTTCCTGACTTCATACGGTGTACTAAACATTTCAGACAACTGGCAGATGGGTTCTGAACTGACATACATCGGTGCTCTGGATCAACTGTTTGGCGCTGAAGATCTTAAGCGTTACATCGCAGCGGTTCGTCCTTCTTACAAAGTAAACGATAACCTACGTCTTGAAATGACAGCATCTTACGGTCACGAAGAAGGTAAAGATGGATACTGGGGCCGCTCTGGCGACTCTGTTGAAAGTGATATCATCAACCTAGAACTAGCTTCAGCGTTCACTGTTAATGCTGACTACTTCGGCCGTCCACAAATCAAACCTTACGTAAGCTACATTAAAGCTGACGATGAGGAGAGTGCTGGCATCATCGGTATTCGCAGCGGTGATGACCAAGTTGTTGTTGGTGTTCACACTGAAATCTGGTTCTAAGCCATTTAATGTTAAAGGCAGCCCAAGGGCTGCCTTTTTGAGTATATATCTATTGGATTCTGCTGTAGATTTGTTCGGATGCTAATAGATGTATACCCATAAAATGATGTTAGGGTATGGGAGATCAAAGATGAAAATAATTAAAACAACACTTGCGGCTTTGCTGGCGGCAAGTTTACTTGGCTGTACGGCTTCCCCTTCAGCTGAATCAACAAAAGATATTGCAGTGGCTGCACCAGTTTGTTGTAACTCATTTAGTGAGTTTTCTTGGGTACCAATGAATGGAGATAAGATTGATTTCATCATTGATGACTATTCTCAAGTGAATGAATTTGCTGAAGGGAAAAGTTATTTTGCGGCATTTGCTATCCCTCGCAATATCGAACGCCTGCAAGTTGATGTAAAAAGCTGGATGAAAATTGCCGGTGTCTTTGCTCCAAAAGTTATTTTGTTAGACCCTGAATTTCAAATAGTTAAGACCATTGCTCTTGATGAGTTTGATGTCATGCCAGCAAACCTGTTTAGCCTTTCGAGCTACCAGCATCGTATAGTAATGGATCAGCAAACAACGCCTTATATGGTTATCTACTCGCCACTGGAATACCGCGAAGGGGAGATTACGATTCCTCATCCAGAGCG
Organism: Photobacterium proteolyticum; assembly: GCF_001939735.1. Lineage (GTDB taxonomy): Bacteria > Pseudomonadota > Gammaproteobacteria > Enterobacterales > Vibrionaceae > Photobacterium > Photobacterium proteolyticum. The sequence continues at coordinate 153,111 of NZ_MJIL01000085.1, read as the reverse complement.
TATTCGTGCCGAAGAGCTTGGCCTGGCGAGACCAATGGTGACCGATCCTGTTATCCAGCATCAGAAGTTTGGCTCACTAGAGCTGGATTTGAAACCGCTGAATTTGCGCTCTTACCGAGCCGACGAGTTCGTTGTTTCAGCACCGGCAACTGCTCCAGTATCAAAAAAAGCACCTGCTAAGGCACCGACTACTGCCGTTGTTGCACCTGTGCCTGTTGCAGCTGCAGCCTCGACACAGCAATCTAGCACCAATACGGTAAATACACCGGCTATGCTGCCTGAAACAGAGGCCTTCTATAACTCTCAAATTAAAGCCGCTGTTGAGAAGAATGATATGCACAAAGCGCTTCAGCTCCTGGAAGAAGCCAAGCGTGCCGGATCTCGTTCAGCCGAAACGACTTTCGTTGAGCTTATCAAAAAGTAGCCGCTATAAACTGACCACGCCAGGGTGTTGATCATCTGTCTTGGTGTGGTTTGAGAATACGGGTAAGCCTTTGCCCGTTCTCGCATCTCTCTAACTCCACTATTAGCCTTCTGAGTTAACCTATCATGACTGACGTTAAGAAACTCAAGACACTTGATAAGCATGTTGTCTATCAGGTATTTACTCGCTTGTTTGGCAATACCAACACAACCAATAAAGCCTGGGGCACCATTGAGGAAAACGGTGTCGGGAAATTCAATGATTTTACGGATAAAGCATTAAGCGAGATCCGTCAGCTAGGTGTAAGTCATATTTGGTATACCGGTGTGCCTCACCATGCGTTGGTTCGAGACTACAGCCAGTATGGGATCAGCACCGATCATCCTAGTGTGGTAAAGGGGCGCGCGGGATCGCCATATGCAGTAAAAGACTATTACAACGTTAATCCCGATCTTGCCGTCGATCCGGCCAGGCGTCTTGAGGAGTTTCAGGCGCTTATCGAACGTAGCCATCAACATGGCCTAAAAGTCATCATTGATATCGTACCGAATCATGTCGCACGACGTTACGAAGGACTGACGAACCCGGTCGGTGTCGAGGATTTTGGTGCATCGGATGAAACGACACAGGCCTATCACCGGGATAATAATTTTTACTATATTCCGGGTGAAACCTTCAGACTGCCAGAACCTGAAAATGGTTATTTGCCTTTAGGCGGCGAAGCCCATCCGGATTTGAATACCCCTTATGAAGAGTATCCTGCCAAATGGACCGGCAATGGCTCACGTCTGGCTCAGCCAAACTTCGATGACTGGTACGAAACGGTCAAGGTGAATTATGGTGTTAAACCTGATGGGACAAAAGATTTTGATGAGTTACCAAAGGGATATGAGCTAAAAGACCACAATGAGCATTTCTTATTCTGGCAAGATAAGTCAGTACCTGATTCGTGGATTAAATTCCGTGATATCGCCTTGTACTGGCTAGAGCTTGGTGTCGATGGTTTCCGTTATGATATGGCGGAAATGGTACCGGTTGAGTTTTGGAGCTTTATGAACTCCTCAATCAAGCAGGCAAACCCGGATGCCTTCTTGATGGCTGAAGTCTACCAGCCGCACCTATATCGTGACTATATCCACCTTGGCAAGATGGACTATCTCTACGACAAAGTGGATCTGTATGACAGCCTGAAGTTAGTGATGCAGGGCAAGGGCTCTACCGATGCGATTGCAGAAGTGCAAGAGCAGTTGGAAGATATTGAACACCATATGCTGCACTTTCTTGATAACCATGATGAACAGCGAGTCGCCAGCCCTGAGTTTGCCGGAGATGCCAACAAGGGCATACCTGCGATGTTGGTGTCGACAACGTTGAGTACCTCGCCGACCATGGTGTATTTCGGGCAGGAAGTGGGTGAAGCCGGTGCTGATGATGCCGGGTTTGGTCTTAAATCACGTACCACGATTTTTGATTATTATGGCGTTCCTAGTCACCAGCGTTGGATGAACGGTGGTGAGTTTGACGGTGGTTTACTCACGGATGAAGAAAAGGCATTACGCGATTTCTACCAGCGCTTGCTTAATTTTTCGCTGACTAACTCGGCTATGACGGGTCAATACCAAGAGATTCACCGTTATAACCGGAAGAACAACCCGAGCTATAACGATCAGTTATTTTGTTTTAGTCGTTTTGACGAACAGCAAAAACTGTTGATCATTGCCAACTTTGCCGAGAGTGATCATGGCCCGACAGAAGTCATTGTTCCTACTGCACTGATTGATGCCTGGGGGCTCAGTGATGGTAACTACCCGTTGGAAGAGCAGCTTTATGGCAAGGAAGAGGTTTCGCTAATGGTCGCAGATGGAGAAGGTAAAGTTTGTATCGAGCTACCACCTCTGGCTGCGAAGGTGTTTGCGCTGAGCTAGCATTGGAACAATAAGCACAAGTAGTTGCCAGAACAGATAAATACGGAAAGATAGATAATAAAAGCTGCTGATATCAGCGGCTTTGCCACATCTGAGGATTTATTTCATTCACTTACCTTTAGAAGGGTAAGGATCACTAGTCGGGAAATACGGTGTACACCAGCCACGATCTTCGATGTACCAGTTACAGTGATCAGATGCCACAGCAATGTTGATAGAGAATAAGCTGACGGCAATCAGTAGTGCTTTCAACTTCATCATTCTTCTCCTCGTAAACAGCTTGTCGTCTACATCCAAATAAACCCGGTTGAGGTTGTTTGGGTATACATATAGAACAAGTTTCTTGCCATTTATTACACAGAAGTGATGACTTTCCCGGTTTAAAGCAACAGGGTAATACGGATCTATCCTGCATGGCGGTTCGCCTTCTGAGAATGGAAGAGGAAGATATACCCAAGCTACCTCAAGATGCTCGTTTCAGCGAGAATTACTTGGCTTGTAGGCTAGGCACCGATTAGAAAATCTAGTGGCTCTAAATTAATAATCGGTAACAACGCATAGAAGCCCCTATCTACTTAAAAGAACTGGAACTCGCCCTTTGGGAGTGAGCCAGCGACCCCATTTCTGTGTCAAATAACGTTGAAAGGGAAAGCCATTCCTACCGTCATTTTCCTTAAACTGAGCTCGCTGGTCTCACTCTGAATCCTGCATCTTGAGGTAGCTTGGGTATACTGAGTACCTTGAAGTAATAAAACATATTATTATTGGGTCTATGGGGGGTTAAATTGGTCTAAGGCCTTTTTTGTTTGCAAAATGTGTCTGCATGCCTTTTGTCACTTGATCTTAATGAGCTAACTCATTACTTTTAAATGGCAACTGAGAGCGTATGAGTCTAAGCTTTTATGAATTTGGCTGTATTTAGTTGAGTTATCCCTTAATTAAATGCAATTTACGGTGCTTTCTTTAAATTGCTTCAGTCTTTGTTTGCCTTTTAGCTGAATTATCGGTGCCTCCAGGTTATTTTTGTTCATGGAACATTTTAGGAGTGTTGTATTGAGTACAGAGTTCACAATGTTGGGAATGGCCGTACTGACGGCGATAGGTATTTTGCTTCATCAGCCGTCGAAGACCCTCGGCCTGCCATCTTTACTGATATTCATCGGGGTTGGCTTGTTGTTTGGCAACGGCGAGTTCGATTTTGTGTACGATGATCTTGAGCAAACGTCATTCATTGGATCTCTGGCTCTTAATGTCATTGTGTTTGTCGGAGGGTTGAATACCTCTAAGTCCAGTATTCTCGTTGCCTATAAAGAGGGGGGGATGCTGTCAACGGCTGGGGTCGTATTGACTACAGGCATTCTGGGCGGGATCTTGTATTTTGTGCTCGATTTTGATTTTTTGACCTGCATGTTATTTGCTGCCGTCGTATCGTCTACAGATGCCGCTGCGGTGTTTTCTATCCTCGAATCGAAAAAGCTCAAGCTAAAAGAAAATACCGATACCGTTCTTGAGTTTGAATCGGCAACCAATGACCCCGTTGCACTGTTACTGGTGGTGATTCTGACCGGGATGATTGCCAGTACCGGACAGTCGGTGGGAGCAGCCGGCATTGGCATTGAACTGGTCCAGCAAATTGTCGTGGGGATCGGTGCCGGTTATCTGGTCGGGCTAGGTGGCGTGACCTTACTAAATAAAATCAAGCTTGAAGAATACGGGTTGATCCCGGTATTTATCTTGGCCTGCTTTGTTATTGCTGCTTACGGTAGTGATGTACTGGGTGGAAATATCTTGATTGCCTCCTATGTCTCCGGTGTCATGATGGGAAATGGATTACGGCGGGGCAAGGAAGTAAGTAAACACTTCTTTAATAGTCTTTCATGGCTGGCGCAGGCGTTGATGTTCATTATTCTTGGTTTGCAATTTTTCCCCAAGGCACTCATTGGTGATGTATGGATAGCCATTATTCCGGCATTGATATTGATGTTAGTTGCTCGTCCGCTGGCGGTCTTTATTAGCTTTCTGCCGTTCAGGGCGGTCAGCATCAAGAAGAAATTCTTCATTTCCGCCATCGGACTCAAGGGTGCGACACCCATTGTCTTTGCCTTGATCCCAGCTGCTGAAGGCGTCGCAGGGGCACAGCAAATGATGCATATGGTGTTCTTTATCGTATTGATCTCAGTAATAGTTCAAGGTTGGGCGATTGAACCTTTGGCGAACAGATTAGGTCTGAATCAAAAAGAGTAGCCCGGTCTTTTATCGGTTAATAAGACGGCGAAGGATCACCTTCGCCGTTTGTGTTTTTGTCCAACAAAATGTGTTCAGTTTCACATAGTTGAGCAAAACAGGGTGGGGGCGTAGGGAGGGGGATGATGCTCATCTGCATGGGGGGGAGGAGAATGCCCCTGTTCACAAAAATTACAACGGAAATCGACTATGAAACGTGTTCTGAAAACTCTGACTCTTTGCTCTCTTACAGCTGCGCTAGCTTTTCCAATGGCAGCCTCTGCCATGCAGGAAGGTGAAATCCTGATTTGGATTAACGGCGATAAAGGTTATGAAGGCCTTGCTGAAGTTGGCCGCAAGTTCGAAGAAGATACTGGTGTCAAAGTTAACGTTCAGTACCCTGAGTCTCTGGAAGCTAAATTCCAGCAAGTAGCAGCAACAGGTGGTGGTCCGGACATCATCTTCTGGGCTCATGACCGTTTTGGTGGATACGCTAAATCAGGTTTATTGGCTGAAGTAAAACCTTCTGCAGAGTTTAAGGACAAGTTTGTCGATTTCAGCTGGGATGCGGTGACGTACGATGGCAAGCTGGTTGGCTACCCAATGGCAGTTGAGTCTCCATCTCTTATTTATAACAAAGACCTGCTTCCTGAGCCACCAAAGACATGGGAAGAGCTGTATGCCATTGAGAAGCAAATGCAGGCAAAAGGCAAGAAAGCCATCATGTGGGATGTGAAGAACGCTTACTTCACATGGCCGATGATTTCTGCCAACGGTGGTTATGCGTTTAAGAAAACGGAATCTGGCTTCGATGGCAAGCAGGTTGGTGTGAATAGCGACGCGGGTATTGCTGGTCTGAGCTTCCTGGTTGACCTGGCTAAGAAAGATGTTATTTCACCGGATATGGATTACGCCGTTTCTGAATCTGAATTCAACAAAGGTAATGTCGCGATGACCATCAATGGTCCATGGTCGTGGGGTAACCTTGAAAAATCAAACCTAAACTACGGTGTTGCTGTACTGCCGACGCTTAACGGTGGTGCTTCTAACCCATTCGTTGGCGTACTGAGTGCCGGTATCAACGCCGCTAGCCCGAACCAGGACCTGTCTGTTGAGTTCCTTGAGAACTACCTGCTAACTAACGAAGGGCTGAAAATGGTTAACGATGACAAGCCTCTTGGTGCAGTCACACTGAAATCATTCCAGAATATTCTGGCTAAAGACAGCCGTATTGCGGCCACGATGACCAATGCCCAAAACGGTGAAATCATGCCTAACATTCCTGAAATGACGGCTTACTGGTTTGCTGAAGGTGCAGCTATCGAAAATGCACTGCTTGGTCGTCAGACAGTTAAAGAAGCTTTGGATACCGCGGCTTCTCAGATTAACAAGTAAGACGATTGTGAGCCTCTAACATGGCAATAGCAACGTCATAGCAATCAAATCAATGCGCAGCCTAGTCTGCGCATTGTGCTATCTGAATAAGACATTTCTGCATTTGATATCAGGTAAAAACGATATATCGCTTATTGATAAGGAATATATGTGAACGGGTTAGAACAAGCTCCTTATAAAGAACAGTTGTACGTAAAGGGGACGTTTAATGGCTGGGGAGATGATACTCCAATGGCCTATATGGGCGAGGGATGCTATCAGGCGGTTATTTGTCTGTCGGCAGATCAGCACAGCTTTAAGGTTTCGGATCAGCAAGGCAGTGAACAGCTGACTTTTTCTGCTGATAAATACAAGGCTGTCTCCTGCTTTGTCGATCAGTCTCAGCCGTTAATCGCGGCCAAAGGGATCGGCAATGATCTATCATTTCTGGCCCCTGAGACCGGCCTTTATACTGTCTCATTGACCGTTACAGCAGGTAATCCTTTTTTGCTGATCGCACAGGGCGGCGAAAATCGAGATGCCGAGCCGAGCCGTGATTTGGTTCAGGCTGATTTTTCCATCGTGGCAGAATCGGGTTCATTACAGGCTAAGCCCGAGCCAGTATTGGCACCTGATGCATTGTTCGAACAGCTGGCTATCACCGCCGATAGCAGTGTCCCGTTTGTCTTTGGCGATAATGTTGATGGTTACTTTGAAGGTATCACCCATGGGTTTGTGGCTGCCGGTAAATACCGTCACAAACAAGGTTGGTATCTGGGGACATTTGCGTCTTTTGTCGACGGTAAGATCAATGACAAGAACGTTGCACCTGAAGCGGCGATTTTCCCTTATGGTGTAACTCATCATTATGACAATGGGGCTTCGGACACCTTTATGTTGCTGACTCAGCAGCGTGGGGCGGTAATCAATGTTTCCTCAGAGCATGCGGCAATACTGTCGATAGCCCCGCAGCTGAACCTTGCAATAAATACCTCGACGGTTACCAGTTTTGATAATGGCGTGTTATACGCACTTGACCCGGCACTGCGACAGGACAACACCCCGTCATTTATCGCGTTGACTGCTAACCGGCCTTTCAGGTTCAAGGAATCAACGTTTGCAGATCTTCCGGCCTTAAATGATGTGGTGCACCTAAGTGGCAGTCATGTTAAACCTGTGATTGAAACTCTTGAACAAGAAACCAGTATTACGCTTTATCTGGCATTTGCAGAAACGGAAGCGGAGGCGGTCGCACAGGCCAATATGCTGTTGGAACAGGACGGTTATACCCGCCACCAGCAAAATACTTATAACATGTTGACGCAATCGTACCTTTGGACATCGGATCTCGAGTATAACCGCGCGCTGATGTGGGCCAAGGCGTCAGGCAAGGTGTTTGTTTCCAATGAGTTTGGCAAAGGGATCTGGGCCGGCTTGCCGTGGTTCAAAGACTGCTGGGGACGTGATTCCTTTATTGCCTTGCCGGGTATTACTCTGGTAAACGGGGATTTTGATGATGCAAAAACTATCATCGATAACTTTGCCTCAATGCAGCTGGCAGATGAGCAAAGCATCAACTATGGTCGGATCCCGAACCGGGTAACCAGCCTGACCAATATGATTTACAACACCACGGATGGTACACCCTGGATGGTGAGGGAGGTGTGGGATTATCTCAGGTACAGTGGTGATCTTGAGTATGCCAAATCGATTTATCCGGTAGTCCAAACTTATATCGATGGTATCGAGAAAAATTACCTTGATGGGCACGGCCTGATGACCCACCGGGATCCCGATACCTGGATGGATGCCAAACTAGAAGGCAAGCTGCCGTGGTCTGCCCGGGGTAACCGCGCCAATGATATTCAAGCGTTGTGGTACACCAGCCTGAAGGTTGCTGTAGAGCTGGCAAGGCTGAACGATGATCTGGAATCAGCGCTGCATTATCGCACCCTGGCCGACAAGGTGCAGTCTAGCTTCCAGGCAATGTTCTGGGATGAGAGCAAAGAGCAGTTGGCAGATCGCCTACGTGAAGATGACAGCCGCGATTTGCAGGTACGCCCTAACCAGCTGATGACATTGACCGTACCGTTTGACGGTGGCCTGGTTGATAAAACAACCGGCGCGAAGGTGGTGAAAAATGCGGTGACTGAACTGCTGTTCCCGTGGGGGATCACGTCACTTTCTCAGTATGACCCTGACTTTCACCCGTATCACGCGAACCGTGAGGAATACCATAAGGATGCAGCCTATCATAACGGTACGATTTGGGGCTGGAATGCGGGCTTTACGGTTTCAAGCCTAGTAGCATACGGCTATGCGGATTTCGCTTACCAGCTGACCAAAGATTTGTCACGTCAGATCTTGTCAATTGGCCATCGTGGGGCGATGAGTGAGAATCTGGATGCTTTTCTGGATAGCGAAGATAAAGTGACGACGACAGGTACCTATGCCCAGGCATGGTCTGTGTCCGAGTTTACCCGTAACGGCTATCAGGATTATATGGGCTTTGCTCCGAATTTAATGGCTGATAGAGTGACGCTGTCACCTTGCCTGCCGTCGACGTGGCACTCAGCCCGTGCGTTATTGCGCTTTGGTACTAATAACGCGCTGAATGTCGCAATTGATCGTACCGAAGGGGGCGTAGATAGCTACCAGTTGAGCTATGCACATGCATCCGGTGAATTACTTGAGCTGATCTTAACGGCAGAGAATAAGGCTAAATACCTGCTTGAACTAGAGCTGGGGGAGGAGATGGTTAATGTACGTTTTGATCCATTAGCCATTGAAGCCGAAGTAAACGGCAAACAAATGCCGTTGGTTTGTGTTCAGCCTAGCTACCAGGATCAAATGGGCCAGCTGCAGTTCGCCAAGCCAGATCTCACGCTCGAGTTCCCTGTGCTAAAAGGTCAGCATGTACTACAGAAATACGTCGAGGACAGTGGTCTTGTAAAGGCAGGAGACTAGTCACCTGTCCTGGAGCCATCAAGCATCGCTCTAGTTGATGTATAAGGGGAATGACAAGACGCTGCTCAATGAGCAGCGCCTTTTTTTGAATAAGTCATACCGGTAAGGGTAATCTAGCTTAGCTATAGGTGATTGGTACGCATAAGGTACATGTCATCGCTTGAAACCCGGGTATGGCATTGTTTACTCATCGATAAACACTTTTCCTTCTATTGAATAGGGCTCGTTATCGTCATAGAGGTGTGAGTTTCCCTTGAGCTTTTTGATTTTAGCTTCAAGCGCTTTTGCCTCCTGGTAATTACCTTCCTGGTAAGCCATATAGATTAGCTGCTCGATATCTTCAATTCTGTCGTGGCTGCTCATGTAATGATCCTCCATCAAAGATACATCCAGATATCCTTACTGCGTGCTTCTATGGGCCGGGTGTTAATTGCACCGGGCCTCTATTAATTTGCGGGAGCCTTGCGGTATCAACAATCCCTGACTGTATAAGTTTAGGTGTGAAGCGGGTTCCCCTCCACCAAACTACAACTGAAAAGCCTCAGGTCTAGCGAGCATAAAGTTGCTTTACCATCTCAGGGAAACGCCTTGCCCAGGCACTTTCACTGTGTACGGCATCTTTTTCAACAGAAAGACTACAGCTTAACATGTTGCTTTTGTCTTGCAGCAATTGGTAGATACGCTTGGCACCGTCGAGGTAGACCGTGGGAAAGGTTTTGATGGTGTGCTCGCTGGTTTCTGCAGTGCCTATATCCATATAGATATTCAGTGGAAATAAGACAGCCGTTTGTTGTATAAAGTTTGCTATTGGTTTATCTGCAAACCAGAACGCTGGTGAAAATACACCGGCATTGGCAAAGCTTTGTTGATAGCGCAGGGCAATGTATAAGCTGATCAGTCCGCCCATAGAGCTGCCGGCAGCTGTTGTATACTCCCGTTCGTGTCGAGTGCGGTAATGCTGGTCGATATAGGGTTTTAGGGTTTCAGCTATAAAGGCGCCGTAGGCTTCACCTTCGCCGCCCAGATCGAGTTTTATGTCATTCCATTCATTGAGCTCTGAGGCTGGATTGCAGGGCCATGGCGAGTACTCATTCATCCGTCCGAGGCCATCATGTAGCGGGCTGTTATCGATAGCAATAATGATGATGCCATCAGTTTCACCGCTAGCCTGCATATGATCGAGTTGCTCGCCAGCCTGCCAGCTCATGCCTGAAATACAAAGCTCCGGCTCGAAGACATTCTGTCCGTCATGCATATAGATGACCGGGTATCGCTTGCTGCTGGTTGCGTAATCTTCAGGCAGGTAAATGCGGACAAGTCGGCGGCGATTGAGCTGTGGCATGTCGAAGCCTTCGAGTAAAATCATGCGACTAGGATCATAGCTTTTTATCCGGGCATCGAAAGGAATGGTGTGTAACGTCATCGCGGGCTCCAACAATTGCTTAGTTTCGTGTAACTGACAGGTACAAAAAAGCGCTGTTAAAATTAACAGCGCTTTTGTCTAGGGGGAAAAGAGGTAGCTTATACGCCTGGCTCTTTGTATAGACGACGACAAGCTTTACCGTCACTGTGGAACAGATGGCATCGGTGAGCAGGGATCCCGATCTTAAACTTATCACCTGCTTCAAGATCAAGTGTATCCGGGCGGCGATAGATAAAGTCAGCATCCATATGCTCAAGGTGCAAGTAAGCCTGAGTCTCGTATCCTAGTTTTTCGATGACCTGTATCTTACCTTCGACACAAACATCCCCCTCTTCACAAGGTACCAGGTGCTCTGGGCGAATACCCAGCGACATACGATCACCTTTGTTAACAGTGCTGCCGTCAACCGGGATCCAGAATGTATTGCCGTCGCCCATCTGGACCATTACGCGCTCATCTTCAACCTGTTCAACGTTCACACTCATGAAGTTCATTTTCGGAGAGCCGATAAACCCTGCAACAAAACGGTTCTGCGGGTAGTGATAGAGTTCAAGCGGTTTACCAACCTGAGACACATAACCACCATCAAGAACAACAATTTTCTCAGCCATGGTCATGGCTTCAATCTGATCGTGGGTTACGTAGATCATGGTACAGCCAAGTTGCTTGTGCAGCTTGGCAATCTCGATACGCATCTGTACACGAAGTGCTGCATCAAGGTTAGATAGAGGCTCATCAAGCAGGAAGACATCTGGTTGGGAGACAAGCGTACGGCCGATAGCAACACGCTGACGCTGGCCACCAGAAAGCGCCTTAGGCTGGCGATCCAGCAGGTGACCAAGTTGAAGAATGTCAGCAGCATGATCAACACGCTTTTTGATTTCTTTCTTGTCAGCCTTTGCCAGCTTCATACCGAAAGACATGTTGTCGAACAGGTTTAGATGCGGATACAAAGCATAAGATTGAAAAACCATGCCCACACCACGCTCTGAAGGAGGAACATCGTTCATTCGCTCCTCACCGATGTACAGGTCACCTGATGTAATATCTTCCAAACCTGCGATACAACGAAGAAGGGTAGACTTGCCGCAGCCTGATGGCCCTACAAATACAACGAATTCGCCTTCGGCAATATCGAGATCAACATTTTTGGAAATCAGGTTATCTCCATATGCTTTACATACATTTCGTAAAGTGACACTCGTCATCGAGCCTATTCCTCTAAGTTTGTTGTTGCCTGTAAGGCGTGTTCATACGGCATGATATTCATGCCTGGCCTTACGGGTAAAGAATTTTTAGGTGTAGTGAAGAAAAAAATGGGTAGCGTGAGTATCACTCAGGCAGTGGAATGAATTGCTACCCTGACCAAATCCACCTTACTTACTTCCCCAAGAAGTAAGGCGGTGCTGTCGTTTCCAATTAAAGTGGTTACTACTAAAAAGTCAAAACTGCGAAATAGAACAGTAAAATCTCTTCATCTACCCCGTTGGGTATGGGGCTATTCTCACCCAGCTGTCACGATGAAACATCCTCCTTTGTCAGAATTAAAAAGGGGGATGAGGGGGGGAGGAGTGTTTAGATCACACTTTGATATTCCTGTTGCTGATGTGGGTATTTAATCGAAGTACTATGTGCGTTGCATCACATTCAGGTGTCTTTTTTAGAGCTGTGTCACTAAGCCGGACGACGTAGATCACGCTTTTAAATCTCAGGGTTAGGGGGCGTAGGGCTCAGGATGATGCCGAGTGCTGATTCCTGATAGATGATACAACCTGCAAATTGTGCTGCAGAGTGTCTCTGCGGTACGACATATAACAATCATGAAGGATGTTAAAAATGAAGAAAGTCCTCAGCACTGTAGCTTTTTGTACCCTTGCCGCACTTGGCTCTGTAAATGCACATGCCGCGATTGAAGAAGGCCAACTTACTATCTGGATCAATGGCGACAAAGGTTATAACGGCCTGGCTGAAGTAGGTAAGCAGTTTGAAGAAGACACTGGTGTTAAAGTAACAGTTGCTTTCCCTGATGGCCTATCTGAGAAGTTCCCTCAGGTTGCTGCAGCAGGTGACGGTCCGGATATCGTATTCTGGGCACACGACCGTTTTGGTGGCTACGCAAAATCAGGTCTGTTGGCTGAAATTAAGCCATCTAAAGAAGTAAAAGACAAAATCATTGACTTCACTTGGGATGCTGTCCAGTACGACGGTAAGTACATCGGCTACCCGGTTGCTGTTGAAGCACTTTCTCTGATTTATAACAAGGACCTTGTTCCAAACCCACCTAAAAACTGGGAAGACGTTGAAGCACTAGACAAGAAGCTTCAGAAAGATGGCAAGAAAGCTATCATGTGGAACCTGAAAGAACCGTACTTCACATGGCCGCTACTATCGGCTGATGGCGGTTACGCGTTCAAGTTCACTGCGAGCGGATACGACGTGAAAGATGTGGGTGTGAATAACGCCGGCGCGAAACGTGGTATGAACTTCATCAAGTCTTTGGTAGACAAGAAAGTCATCTCGCCAGACATGGACTACAGCGTATCTGAAGCTGAGTTCAACAAAGGTAATGTGGCAATGACTATCAACGGCCCATGGTCTTGGGGCAACGTTGAGAAGTCTGGTATCAACTACGGTGTAACTGTTCTGCCTAAGCTGAACGGTAGCCCATCTAAGCCGTTCGTCGGCATCCTGACTGCGGGTATCAGCTCTGCATCGCCAAACCAGGATCTTGCGGTTGAGTTTATCGAAAACTACCTACTGACAGACGAAGGTCTGGGTAAAGTAAATGATGACAAGCCTCTTGGTGCGGTAGCTCTGAAATCATTCCAGAAGAAGCTAGACAAAGATGTTCGCATTGCAGCCACTATGGACAACGCAATGAACGGTGAAATCATGCCGAACGTTCCACAGATGGCAGCATTCTGGTACGCACAGGGTAATGCAATCAAGAACGTTGTTGATGGCCGCCAGGACATTAATGGTGCGCTAGACGAAGCTGCGGGCCACATGCTTAAGTAATACCTTTTTGCGGGGAGGGGTAACTCTCCCCATTTTATTGTCATTTTTTTGCTAGCAAGGAGCTGAGATGCAGTCAGTTCAAGGTGCAGGACTTTTGGAACCACAACAGGAAAGTCCTAAATTAAATTATCGCAAGTGGCTGAAATGGTCGCTTCTGGGCATGATCGGTGCAGTTAATGGTTATGCTACCGTATTAATGTATGCACAAGGTGAAATGCCTTTTGCACTTCTTACCGTTGTCCTAACCGCACTTGCTCTTTATATTTTTGGAAGCAACAAAACATACGCCCACCGTTACATCTTCCCTGGTATTGCAGGGATGCTTATTTTCATTATTTTCCCATTGGTGTATACCGTTGGGCTTGCTTTTACCAACTACAGTGCATCGAACCAGCTATCGCTGGAAAGAACACAGGCTGTTCTGGAGCAGAGAAGCTTCCAGTCTGGTGAAAGTTACCGCTTTGATTTGTATAAAGTAGATAACGGCCACCAGTTGGTAATCAATGCGAACGGTGAACTGCTGGCTTCTGATGTTTTCGACCTTGCCGCTCCGACAGAGGACGCGATGAGCCTGCGCGCTGTTGACAGCGTTCAGGGCGAGAAAGAGAAGATCAAGGCGATCGTTCAAAACCGTGCAAACTTATCAAAAGTTGAACTGGTTATGCCAAGCGGCCATGAGATCAGAATGAGCGGCTTGCGTAAGTTTGCAGCCGATACTCCTCTGTTTACTCTGCAGGAAGACGGGCTGACCATGCTGAACAATCAAACTCAGCAACTGTATAAGCCGAATATGGAGGTAGGTTTCTATCAGCCTGTAGACGCTGACGGTAACTTTGTTGGTAAGACAATCTCTCCGGGATTCGCTGTCGGTGTTGGTATGGCTAACTTCGAAAGAGTGGTGACCGATGACGGTATTAAAGAACCTTTTATCGGTATCTTTATCTGGACTGTTGTTTTTGCTTTCCTGGCTGTCGCATTAACACTGGCTTTAGGTATGGTGCTAGCGTGTCTTGTTCAGTGGGAGCCACTGAAAGGCAGCAGCATTTATCGTGTACTTCTTATTCTTCCTTATGCGGTACCAGCGTTCATTTCCATTCTGATATTTAAAGGTTTATTTAACCAAAGCTTTGGTGAGATAAACTTGTTCCTAGAAGCTATATTCGGTATTAAGCCATCGTGGTTCTCTGACCCTATTATGGCAAGAGTCATGGTGGTGCTGGTGAACACCTGGTTGGGTTTCCCTTACATGATGATCTTGTGTATGGGCTTGTTGAAATCCATTCCGTCTGATTTATACGAGGCCTCTGCGATTGATGGTGCCGGTCCGATCCAGAACTTCTTCAACATTACACTACCTATGTTGATCAAGCCGTTGACACCGCTGCTTATTGCCAGCTTCGCATTCAACTTCAATAACTTTGTAATGATTCAGCTACTGACTGCTGGTGGTCCGAATATGGTGGGTACTTCAGAGCCTGCCGGATACACGGATCTGCTCGTAAGTTATACCTATCGTATCGCTTTCGAAGGCGGCGGCGGTCAGGACTTTGGTCTTGCTGGTGCAATCGCGACAATTATTTTCTTACTGGTGGGTGGTATGGCACTACTAAACCTTCGATTCACTAAGCTTTCACAGGACTAAGGAGAGACGTTATGGCTATGGTTCCATCTAAGTCATTGAAGTACCGGGTATGGGCAACACATATCGGCTTATGTATTTTCTTATCAATGATTATTTTTCCGTTGTTAATGATCATTGCGATCTCCTTCCGTGAGGGTAACTTTGCCGGTGGTGAGATAATTCCAACTCATCCAACATTGGATCACTGGCGTCTGGCATTAGGTTTTTCGGTAACTAACAGTGATGGTTCGGTAACACCACCGCCATTCCCTGTACTGCTGTGGCTGTGGAATACGGTGAAAGTTGCTGGTATTACCTCAATTATCATTGTTGCACTCTCGACAACCAGTGCTTATGCGTTTGCCCGTATGCGCTTTAAAGGTAAAGATACGATCCTTAAAGGGATGATGATTTTCCAGATGTTCCCGGCAGTTCTGGCTCTGGTTGCGCTATATGCACTGTTTGACCGTTTAGGCCAGTACATTCCGTTCATGGGACTGAACACGCATGGTGGCTTGATTTTCTCTTACTTAGGGGGTATCGCGCTTCACGTATGGACTATCAAGGGTTACTTTGAAACGATTGATGTATCACTTGAAGAAGCGGCTGCACTTGATGGCGCAACGCCTTGGCAAGCATTCCGTTATGTTCTGCTTCCACTATCAGTGCCAATTCTAGCGGTAGTTTTCATTCTGTCGTTCATCGGTCTGGTTGGAGAAGTGCCTGTAGCATCGTTGCTACTAACAGATGTGGATAATTACACACTGGCAGTAGGTATGCAGCAGTACCTGTATCCTCAGAACTACCTGTGGGGTGATTTCGCAGCAGCTGCGGTACTATCAGCCATTCCTATTACCATCGTGTTCTTGCTGGCACAGAAGTTCCTTGTAGGTGGCTTGACGGCTGGTGGCGTGAAAGGCTAACTGGTTATCACTTCAACACAAAAGGCTTGTCTTCGGACAAGCCTTTTTTTTATAACGACAATGTTCGCTCCTTTCTCTCTCGGTGAATGACGCTTGCTCAGACTTTGTTCGGCTCGGAAGATAAATCGTTTGTCGATATTTCACGAGATACCTGGAATACAGACTTAATATGCAATTGGTATGGCTGGTGTATTTGTCTTGTTGTCTGAAGTTGAAATAAATTAATCTGTAATAGTATCAATACAGCGACTAATTGCTGGCTGTAAAGCTGTAGAAGTTAAAAATATCTCATACGGTATTTTGGATGAATAAGCCGATAACTTTGAAGGATATAGGGTAAGTCTCAATTCACTGCTTTTTTAGTTTTAAAGGGTCAGATTGGCTGCTACTATAATGCGCATAGGGTATTAATTGTCCTCGTGAGCTTATTGTCAGTTATTGGGGTGGGCTCAGGTGATACATTTCACGGGAAGCATTGAGATGAAAGTGCTTTCTGGTAAGTATTAAGAATAACAATAACGCTCATTTTGCTTATGGTGAGCGGCTCCCAAGTACAGTTCCTGACAATGGTTTGGCCGCCGATCTGTTAGGGCTCTCTGTACTTAACCTTATATTGGCGTTGCTGCATAGCTGGACTTACTCTTCTGCTAGCAATAGGAAAGGATAAGTTTTATTGGTAACCGATACCCGATGATTTCATCGGGTTTTTTATTTCTGGTGAAAAGGTTGTTACTGACTGACTTTATTGCGGCCTGATTTTTTTGCTTTATACAGTGCCTCATCGGCAGCCTTAAGAACCGCGGCAGGGTTGTGATCGGGAAAGCTGTCGGCAAGGCCGATACTCACTGTAACGGTAACCGTTTTCTGTTTAGACTGCTTTTTCCGCATTTTTGCGCCTTTCTGGTTGCTTGAAGGGCGATCATCGTATTGACGAATGGCCATCTCATAGTTGGCAATATCTTGCCTGAGCTGATCGAGATGATCGATGCACTCGCTGCTTTCTTTCCCTTTAAATAACACTGTGAACTCTTCTCCGCCGTAGCGGAATACCTCGGCGCCGCCTCTTACTCGCTGCATAAACTGGGCAACTAGCCGTAATACATCGTCACCTGTTTTGTGTCCGTGTGTGTCATTGAATGTCTTAAAGTGGTCAACATCAAGCATGGCCAGCGTATAGGTTCGACCTAGGTGCTTAAGCTCCGTTTCTAGCGCACGGCGGCCAGGGATCCCCGTTAACGGATCGACATAGGCCAGTTCATGGCTACAGGTAATGAGGTTAAGCAGCAGCAGTACTGCTGCGACCGAGAAGGCCGTTGATGATATCAAGTCCTGGTCAAACGCACTGAATGTAATACCGGCAAACAGCAGGCTGGTAAAGATGGCCTGATCGTAGCCATGATTGCGCTTGAGGATTGCCGATGCACAGGCTAATCCGATACTCAGATACAGCAGGATCAGTAATACTGGAAGAGGGGAGATATCTGGCAGTGCATAGAGGTAGCTATCCCATAGTCCGCTGAGGTCCTGCTCGGCAAAATGATTGACAACCAATGCCCCCCAGGCAAGCTGGCAGACGAGAAAGATTAGGTAGCCCGTGCCAAAGCGGGAAAACAGACGTCGTTCTGGAAGTAGGTGAAGCTGTAGCAGATTTAACGGTAACAGGGTGGCCAACAATACATAGATAATATGTGTCTGATTATCTGAAAGTGGAGACTGCAGGTAGTTCTGGATGATGTAAAAGGCCACTATCATCAGCAAGGCTGTCAGCGCTGTTTTTCCCTGATTGAAGGGCTGACTCAAAAGAATAACGAGGCTTAGCAATACGTAAGGCAGTACCAGCAATAACCCGCGGTAAGGGGAAAAGCTGATTAGCACTGGCTCTAATGAGAATATCATTAAAACAGCAAGTATTAACGGTAACCCGAAGCGAACGCCTGCGCTTCTAAATATTGCAAATGAAATCGATGGCATTACAACCTGTTTCTCTAATTAGGGCACATTATCACGAATCGAATAATCATCGTCCTTTGGTCAGAAAGTCTGGCTCACTGAACAAATAGCAGAATATGAGCCCTTATCTTTCTGGCAAGGGAGTTCCCTTAACTCCCTTGGTTATCTATTTATCGTAACTAAATAGAATTACTTGATAAGAAAAGGAAATAATTTTCGAATCTGTTCCGGGGACAAACCTTCTACGCATTCAATATTTCGTTCCGGTATACCTTCCGGATCCGGGTAGTGCTTCAGCACTTTTTCCATGCTGGCTTCACGGATCAGGTGAAAGATCGGATAAGGAGAGCGATTGGTAAGGTTTTCGGCATCGTCTGGCTGAGTTCCATGGAAACAATAGTCTGGATGGAAGCTAGCAATTTGATAGGTCCCTTCTTTTCCTGTCTGGATGATCAGGGCGTCGACCAGATTGAGAAACTGGTTGTAGTCATCAAAATGTTCAAACAGGTTTGGGGCTGCAACCAGCGTGGTTTCAAGCTCTTCGGGCGATGTGTCGTCCAGGATGACGATCTGCTGGTAGATATCTTCCAGTAGCTGCTCTTCTGATTTGGTTTCGCAAACATGGATCTTGATCTGCTTGTTGCGGTTTGGCTTGGCGGCAAAAGGACATAGATTGAGGCCAATGACTACGTCTTCCAGCCATTGTTGAACATGTTGAATAACGTTTGATTTAACTGCGTCTGACATTGCTGACTCGATGTACTGCTTAAAATAATTATTGGCTAAGAGTAACAAGATTGAGCCAGAAAGAAAGCGGTATAGGGAGGCGGCTTGGGTGTAAGTATGAAAAAGGGTCAGTAACGACTGACCCTTTGCATGATGAAAAAGGAATTAGGCTTTTTCTTCCGACGGCTGAACAGTGTTCTCGCCTTCGGCAACTGGAGCCGGGAACTCTTTCAGCGGCTTGGCAACCAGCTGGCGGGTTACACTACGCACTTCTGTCAGTTTCACTTCGAAAGAGTCACCGAGCTGATACTCTTTGACCTTATCGATGTTGATGATACCCAGATCACTGTTACATTCTATTCGCTGCTTGTTATCGAGGATAAGCGGAGCCGGGATGAATGCTGCCGCACCGTTCTCCAACAAGCGTACGCGCATACCGGCGCGGTTGATGTCAAAGATTTCGGCGGTAAAGACGGTTTCTTCCTTCACTGCATCCTTAAGCAGGCGTACGTATAGCCAATCAGAGACATCACGCTCGGCCATGCGATGGCGGCGGCGGTGAGTGGCAATCTCTTCTCCAACAGAGTCATCCGGGGTCTGAGTCGGCTCGGCACCCGAAATAACCGCTTTAAGTAGGCGATGGTTAATCATGTCACCGTACTTACGGATTGGGGATGTCCATGTCGCGTACACATCGAGTCCCATTGCATAATGAGGAGCTGGCTTGTTGCCTACTTCGCTGTATGCCTGGAACTTGCGAAGGCGGTTATCGAGATACATAGTCTCCTGGGCATTTAACCAGCGACGCAGGGCACTGAAACCGTCTAGCGAAGTCAGTTCTTCTTTCTCGAATGGCGCTTCTGCGTTTTGCAGGAAGTCCATTGCGGTATCCAGTTTTTCAGGATTGAAGCCATTGTGGTAGTTGAAGACACCCATGCCGAACTTCTCTTGCAGCACACGACCTGCACAAATATTCGCCGTGATCATCGCTTCTTCGATCATACGGTTTGCGGTACGACGAGGATCGGTGTGAATCGCAACTACGTCGTTATCTTCGCTAAGCTCAAAGCGATAATCCGGACGATCCGGAAAGACAACGGCGTTGTTGGCCCGCCACTCGCTGCGCGCATTGGCAAAGCCATGCAGTGCATCGACCTGCTCCGCGATGACAGCGTTTGGTGCCCAGTCCTCGCACTGACCGTGTTCGATCAGATCTGATACCTTGTCATAAGCCAATCGAGCCTGAGACTTAATCCATGCCGCAAAGAAGGCAATATCGTCTTGGATAACACCATCTGCATTAATGGTTACACGGCAGCAGATCGCCGGTCGTTTCTCGTTTTCAATCAACGAACAGAGTTCGTCACTCAGCTCCCTTGGAAGCATCGGGATGTTTCGACCCGGCAGGTAGATGGTAAAGCCGCGCTGGCGTGCCTCGTCATCCATTTTATCGCCAACAGCGATGTAAGATGTCGGATCGGCAATAGCAATCGTGATCTCATAGCTGCCATCATCTTTGGCGATAGTATAGAGGGCATCATCCATATCTTTGGTGGATTCACCATCGATAGTAATGAAAGGCAGATCAGTAAGGTCTCGGCGTTCCAGCTCTTCTTCGAGCATGCTCCAGCTGTCTTGAGGGGCTGGCTCTGCGTTTGGTAGCTCATGGCGGGCTAGTGTTACCCACCACGGCGCAATTTTGTCATTGCTGTCTGTGATTTTTTCTTGGATTTCACAAAAGAACGTTTTGTTGTCGCCAACCAGTGGGTGGCGAGTCAAGTTAGCGACAACCCAGTCACCTTCTTTCAATAGTTCTGGATTTAGGCCTTTGATAGCGCGTGCTTTGATCGCATCTTTTAGTTGCGGGTGATCCGGTATCACATTCAGGCGGTCGCGGATCAGTTTTACACGGCCAATAAAGCGAGTCATGAACTGTTCAACCAGTTCCTGAGGCTCAGCAACTTCCCGCTCTTTTTCAGTACGGATTACTGCCACAACACGGTCGCCGTGCATGACATTTTTCATATAAGTTGGCGGAATGAAGAAGCTTTCTTTGTTGTCTGTTTCCAGGAAGCCAAAGCCACGGTCTGTTGCTTTGATATTGCCCTCTTTTTTTGGAAGGGTTTCCTGAATTTGTTTTTTAAGCTGTGCTAATAATGGATTGTCTTGAAACATTATGCCCGGTCTCAGATTGTGAACGAACACACTATAAGGCCTTCATGCGTTAAAACCAAGCGCTATACCTGCCACGCTCCTACCAAAGACTGCATTTCGTGAAAGATTTAACGGGCTTGTGGCTGCAAGAACATTCACTCTGCCTACTCTCCACAGAGAGTTAGGAGATTTCTGGAAATGTATGACTAATGATCCAAAATTTGGGGTGAAACTGACTGTTTTGATATAGGCCGAAGGATAATTAGACTAATGGGCTGATATTCGGTTGGTTCTAAGTGTATCTAGTCACAGTCTTGGAAATAATGGTTACACCATTTGTGACTTTCTGGTAATTAAGGTACTTGTTATAAAGAAAAGATGTGTTCAGCACACCAGTCACCCGAGGAAGGTTCGCGTAGTTATGGTTGTAAGAGTGAAAAAGACATTTGATCAGCTCGTGGATGTGCTGGCTCGTGAGGCAGACATGGAGCAGTGGTGCCGATGTTTGTTATCGGCCTTAAGCCGTGAGCTTAAGTTTAGCTATCTTACACTGATGGTCGAGCAAAATTACCAGACAAAAGTGCTGTCGAGCTTAGTGGATGAAGATTTTAAGTACTACTTCACCACGCTTTCCCTTGAGGACTACAACGGAGTACCGACAAAGCTGCTGAAACAGGCCAAAGATAAAGGGCGTTTTGTCAGCGCGTATGTGGATAAGCCGTATAAAGCGTTCTGGCAAGAAAGTGATAGTGAATGGTTTCAGCTGCTATTGCCGATCACGATGCATGGCAGCAACATTGGGTTTATCTATGCAGAGACTCAGGAACCCCACTTTTTCGAAGCGGGTGAAGAATACCTCAATAACCTGTTGCTAATACTCGCATCAGATATTAGTGCCCGCGTGTTGCGAAAGGAGTCGCTCGATCACCACCTGACCCGGCGTAGTGTTGAAGCCGAGCTGGAGGTTCGCAAACACTCAATCAGTGAATACTTGTCATTATTGAGACGCTTGCAAGAGCTGACACTGGCCTTGTCGAAAGCGAGCGATCTCGACCAGCTCTATCACGATGCCATTTTGCTAGGAAGAAAGAACCTGGCCATTGACCGGATGGCGATCTTCCTGACTGACTTTAGCAAGAACACGATGCAGGGAACTTACGGTACGGATCCGGACGGTAATCTTGTGCAGCGTTCTGATTTTACCAGCCCCATTCCTGACCATCCATTGGTGAATGAAGCGCTGAGCCGTAAAGATCATGTCGTTGTAAAAGAAAATGCACCCCTCTATTTTGGTACCAAGCAGGTTGGCACTGGCTGGAATGCAATGATCGCGATGTGGAATGGTGATGAGTGCATCGGCTGGCTGGCGGCAGACAACCTGATAAACCAGCGTGGGTTAACTGAGCACCAAAAAGAGATACTCAAATTGTTTGGTGTTGCATTGGGACAGCAAATAGTTATCAAGCGCAACCATGAGCAACTCACCAGCCTTAATGCTCAGCTGGAAGAGCGGGTGTTAAAGCGAACAACCGAGCTGCGGGAAACCAACCGGGCACTTGGCGATGTCAACCGGCGCTTGGAGCAATGGTCGATGCAGGATGGATTGACAGGCGTTGCCAACCGGCGCCTGTTTGATTTGACGCTGGCTCGCGACTGGAAAAAAGCCCTTGAGAATCAGGAGCCACTCAGTTTGATCATGATAGATGTCGATCATTTCAAGCTATTTAATGATACTTACGGACATCTGGAAGGGGATCATTGCTTAAGAAAAATCGCGATTTCTTTGGAAAAACTGGTGGAAGCGTATAAAAAATCACTCTTTACTCGCTATGGTGGTGAGGAGTTCGCCTGTTTGTTGCCAAACACGGATACACAAAGAGCGAGGGCTGTCGCTGCTGAGCTGCAGGCGGCTGTTGGTCAGTTGGCACTTACCCATGAAGGCGTTGAAAAAGGGAAGGTAACAATCAGTCTTGGTTATCATACGCTCACTCCAGATGGTTTATCCGAGGCTGACAGATTGATTGAGGGAGCTGATCGCGCCTTATATATGGCCAAGAAATGCGGCAGAGATCAGTTTTATCAATGGGATGAACAAAATGTAGACCCTAAATAATGTGAAACATGTTTAACTGACAAGCTTATTGTTCAATAAATAGGTTTTTGAAAGTTAATTTGTGACAACGCTCAATTTTTTCTGGCATTTTATCGAGTAATAGCGCACAATGCGCGCCTCAAATCGTCGAGGCCCATGCTTGTGGTTGCTGTTGCAGAACCGTTTAAAGTTAAAGGGGCCCCGCTTAAAGTTAGATTACATATTGGGATCCCAATGCAAGAATCTGTTACAGAATTTCGCCAGTTAGAACTGGCCGACACACTACTATCCGCACTTGACTCAATGGGCTTCGTTGCGCCGACCCCTATTCAGGCGGCGTCAATTCCTCTTCTACTTACTGGTACCGATGCGCTAGGTAAAGCTCAGACAGGTACTGGTAAAACAGCAGCGTTCTCTCTACCGCTTCTGAACAAGCTTGACCTAGGTCAGCACAAACCACAGGCAATCGTTATGGCTCCGACCCGTGAGCTTGCGATCCAGGTGGCTGCAGAAATTAAAACGCTAGGTCAGAACATCAAGGGCCTTAAGGTACTGGAAATCTACGGTGGTGCATCTATCGTTGATCAGATGCGTGCGCTTAAGTCTGGTGCTCACATCGTTGTTGGTACTCCAGGTCGTGTAAAAGATCTAATCACTCGTGACCGTCTGCACCTTGATGAAGTACACACTTTTGTACTTGATGAAGCTGATGAAATGCTAAAAATGGGTTTCGTTGACGACGTTACCTGGATCATGGAGCAAGCACCAGAGTCAGCACAGCGCGTACTGTTCTCTGCAACTATGCCTCCAATGGTTAAAGAGATTGTTGACCGTTTCCTTCGTAGCCCGGCTCGTATCGACGTTGCAGGTGAAAACCGTACTGTTTCTCAGGTAGAGCAGCAGTTCTGGGTAGTGAAAGGTGTCGAGAAAGACGAAGCAATGAGCCGTCTTCTTGAAACTCAAGAAACTGATGCGTCAATCGTATTCGTACGTACTCGTCAAGATACCGAGCGCTTGGCTGACTGGCTATCTGCTCGCGGCTTCAAAGCGGCTGCACTACACGGTGATATCCCTCAGTCGCTACGTGAGCGTACTGTTGATCATATCAAGAAAGGCGTTATCGATATCCTGGTTGCAACTGATGTTGTCGCTCGTGGTCTTGATGTGCCGCGTATTACGCACGTATTCAACTACGATATTCCGTTCGACGTTGAGTCGTATATTCACCGTATCGGTCGTACCGGTCGTGCTGGACGTACAGGTAAAGCTATTTTGCTTGTTCGTACAAACCAGATCCGTATGCTGCGCACTATCGAGCGCGTAACTAAATCTCGCATGGAAGAAATTCAGCTTCCACTACGTGATGCTGTTGCCGAAGCTCGTCTGAACCGTCTTGGTCAGGAGCTTGCTGCTCAGAAAGAGCAAACAAGTGTAGAAGCGTTCGTTGAGCTTGTAGAAAAGCTACAAGAAACAATTGAAGTTGATGCGGCAACGCTAGCGGCTATGCTGCTTCAGCGCCAGCAGGGTAACCGTCCACTGTTCTACAAAGGTCCGGATCCAATGATTGCTGCTATCGAGCGTGACAAGCAGCGTCGTGAGCGTCGTCGTGACGACCGAGGTGGAGAGCGTGGTGAGCGTCGTGAACGTCGTTCTTACAACAATGCTGACTGGGATACTTACCAGCTTCAGGTTGGCCGTGAGCAAGGTGTACAGGTTAAAGATATCGTTGGTGCTATTGCGAACGAACTAGGCCTGAGCAAAGAGTTCATCGGTGCTATCAAGCTAGCGCCAGAGCACACTTATGTTCAGCTTCCTAAGAAGATGACAGCAGAAGTATCTGCACAGCTTAAGAAGCTACGCATTCGCCAAAACGACGTGAAAGCTGTTGTTGTCGAAGGCGAGGTACTTCGTGAGCACCGTCGTGGTGGCGGTGGTGGTCGTGACGGCAATCGTGGTGGCTACCGTGGCAACCGTGATGGCAACCGTGAAGGTGGTCGTGGTCGTCGTGATGGCGAGCGTCGCTTTGATCGCAACCGTGGTGGCGACAACCGTGGCAGCTACCGTGGTGAACGCAACCATGGTTCAGCAGACCGTCCACGCCGTGACCGTAAGCCTCGCTACGAAGCTTAATCACTAGCGTATTAAAGAAAACCGGGCTTTTGCCCGGTTTTTTTGTATATGTGGTAAATGAAAGTGTCAGTTTCCCTTTGCCAATGCTTGGATATAGATATATTTCAGACGACATTCTTGACGCTTTAATTCCCTGATTGTTACGAGTTGATGAGAATAACAATAAAATATTGTTGTTTTGATTGTTTGCTAATTGTATGCAGTTAATTAGCAATAATTATAGCTTATCAACAAGTTTCACTGTTTGCATGAAATGACTCGCAAATACATAAAACTGTCAAATCAATCGATAGTGAAATGTGCATAATTGAATGCTCATACGGATTATATTTAACGTTGGGGGAGCCATGAAAGTTAAAGAATTCATTCAGACATTATTAGGCATGAGAGGTTTTCAGCCGGAACAAACAACGTGGGAAGAACAATATAAAAATAACCAGTGGAATCACCTTCATCAATTAGATGAGTTAGCACACTACAATGTTATTCGTGGTTATATAAATTTCTTTAAACCTAACGCTGATATTTTAGATGTAGGTTGTGGTGAAGGTGTCCTTAATCGTGAGCTGAGCTCGTCGGACTATAATTATTATAAGGGTATTGATTTTTCTGATACGGCAATAGAGAACGCCAGGTCTAAGAGGGAAGATGAGAAAACCTTCTTTGAGCAAGCCGATGCGCATGCCTACCAGCCGGATAGGAAGTACGACTGTATTGTGTTTTGTGAGAGCCTTAACTGCATAAATAATCCAGAAAAGCTGGTTGAACGCTTGAAAGAATACTTAAAGCCAAATGGAATTGTAATCATATCATTGTTCAAGCAACTTTGGATTGACAAAATAATGTGGAACAAGGTTCAAACCAGTTTTGAAATTATCGATAAAACTACAGTTAAAAATGGGAAGGGAAGTGCTTGGCAATGCAAAGTGTTAAGGCCTATTAATAATAGCTAAAACGTTATGGCTTCGTGCTTATCTTATATTCGTATTGAATGAGGGCGTTTAAGTTTATCTGTTGCGAGGCCATTATATTCTTTTTAATAATAACTATTAATTGCTTGATGGTATTTCTAAAGTAGTGGTATTGGCGTTAATAGTTAATTTCCGGTAAAGGTAATAAAGGGAGTTAACGTGAGTAAGTCGGAATTATCCAATATCAATGAATATCACCTTGATGGTGATGTCTTTCTTTTGCATCCAGCTCAAGAGACGGTTTATTTTGATCAGCAACTTCACCCTGATAACCCAATGTACAACATCGGTGGATATCAGGTAATAGAAAACGCCTATGACCTTAAAACAATGCGTCAGGCATGGCAGTACCTCTATGAGAAAGTAGATGCGCTGAGGTATTCATTGACTTCAGGCGATGATCACTTACCCCGCCAATATATCCTGGATCCTTCGTCGGACCGTGTTGCTGTGGAGTACTATGATTTCTCAGGATCGTCATCACCACATGATTGTGCCGTACACTGGGTCCGTGAGCAGTTCGACACGCCTATGGATGTTATTCATGGTGAAAGGCATCAAGTTGCCTTACTGAAAGTTGAAGAAAAGAGATACTACTTAGTGTTGCGGTTTCATCACCTCTTTATCGACGGGCTAGGCGTCTACCGCCTGTTCGAGTGGTTCCACCAGGTTTACGATTGTCTTCGTCACGATAAGTCGCTTTTATGGCTGGATTACCTGCCTCAATACCGTGAGCAAGTCATCAGTATGCGGGAGTTTCTGGGTTCTTCACGCTATCAAAGGAGCAAGGAATACTGGCAGCGATTGTTAGATAGCAACGAAGTGACTCGCCTTCCCCGGTATTATCAAGAAGCGGGTAGCGGCGAGTCTCGCTGTGAATTGGCCGCCTGCCTGTCCCGTCAACTGGAACACTATTGTGATGACCAGGGCATTAGTCTGCTGGCTTTGTTAACTGGGGTTGTGAGTATTTATTTCGGGCGAACACTCGGAAAAGAAGATGTTGTGTTGGGCACTGCAGTCCATGGCCGTACCAATAAAAAGAGTCAGCAAGTGATTGGGATGTTTTCGAATATTATTCCGATGGTTTGCAATATTTTGCCGGGAGAGCGCTTTAATGACTATGCCCGTCAGGTCGCCGGACAATTAACCAGAAGTTTTCGCCACAGCCGTTTCCCGGCTAGCCATATAGCCCGCCTGTCAGATAATGAAGGGGGACACCTGTCAGACATTCATGTGCTATATGAAAAGTTTGAAAACAGCCCTCAGGGCAGCAATGCCCCTCACGGCGCGGTTCCCATCCCTGATACTGACCACGAGATGGATATTATTTCGATAAGTAGCCGGTACGATATTCAGCCACTGCAAATTCGGTTAATAGATTTTCAGAGTAATCAGAAGCTTGCCTTAAGGATTAACTACCTCAACCAATGTTTTGATCATCAGGAGATAGCCCAGTTTATCTCCAGAGTGATCAACATGCTTAAAGTCGTCGTGGCTGACGAAAATGTCAGGGTTGATGATATACCTTTGCTACTCAATTCTGATACTGAATTTGAGCTCAACAAACAGCCGTTGGTAACGGGTGCATTGCATCAGTATTACTGTCTGCACCAGCTTGTCGAGTGTCATGCGAAGGCGACGCCAACGAATACAGCTTTGATTGTTGAGGGGGAGCGCCTTTCATATGATGAGTTGAATAAAAAAGCCAATCATTTGGCAAGACGGATCAGAGATACGTATCAAGCCGCAGGCGAACCACTATCCCCCGATACCTTGATAGGCCTCTGCATTGAGCGCAGTATCGATATGGTAGTGAGTATGCTGGCTGTGCTCAAGGCCGGCGGTGCCTATTTGCCAATCGACCCCAAAGCGCCGGTTGAGCGTACCCAGTTCATGCTCGAAGATGCCCGGACCGCCCTGGTATTAACCCAGCGAAGCCAGTTTGGCAGACTGGATGGTATCATTTCTTCGCTTAATCACCCGCCGCTGCTGATTGCGGTTGATGACGGCACGGGCTGTGAATTTTCCGATGATAATTTATCTTCTAAGGTCAACAGCTCTCATCTTGCTTACGTTATTTATACCTCAGGTACCACAGGGCAACCAAAAGGCGTGTTGCAGACCCATCAGAATGTTCTGCGCTTGTTTGAAGCAACAAGAAATGACTACCAGTTCAATGCAGATGATGTCTGGGTTTTATATCATGCCTACACGTTTGACTTCAGCGTTTGGGAGCTCTGGGGGGCGTTATTAAACGGCGGGGCCCTGTTCATTCCAACGGCAGATACGGTTCGCGATTTACCGGCTTTTATTGAGGCCTGTGCGCAGTATCGGGTGTCGGTCCTTAACCAGACGCCAGCTGCTTTTTACTCATTTGCCGGGCAGGTAACGCGGTCTAGCCTACTGTGGCCACAACTGCGGTATGTGATTTTTGGCGGAGATAAGCTCAACCTTGCACAGTTAGTCCCGTGGTGGCGGCAATACGGCGACAAGCACCCACAGCTCGTCAATATGTATGGTATTACCGAAACGACCGTTCATGTTACCTATAAACCACTGCGTTTAAGCGATGTTCACGGGGTATCACACATTGGCCGCCCGCTCCTGGATATGCGTTGTTATGTCCTTGATGAGAACTTGCAGCCCGTACCGCCGGGTACGCCGGGTGAGCTCTATGTTGGCGGAGCCGGTTTGGCCAGAGGTTACCTGAACCGGCCGACGTTAACGGCCGAGCGGTTTGTCGATAATCCATACGCAACCGAGTATGACCGTCGTTTGGGCTATGATCGGCTCTATAAATCGGGCGATCTGGTGCGTAGACTCTCTGACGGCAATCTTGCGTATCTGGGGCGAAATGATTTTCAGGTGAAAATCCGAGGATACCGTATTGAGCTGGGAGAGGTTGAGGCGGCTCTGGTCGCTTTGCCGGAGATCTCGCAGGCGGTGGTTATCGACCGTGAACGTGACGGGCACAAATATCTGGCGGCCTATTTGGTCTCTGAGCCTTCGTGTTTACTGAACGCTGTTGAGCTGCAAGATACGTTGGCCACTGTACTTCCCGACTATATGATACCGGCCACTTTCTCTGTTATTGATGATATTCCGCTTACTCAAAACGGTAAGCTTGACCGGCAACGTTTACCAGAGCCTGAGTTTATTGATAAGGACAGTTATCTGGCTCCCCGCTCGATGCTGGAAGATCAGCTATGCAGAATCTTCCAGCAAGTGTTAGGCATGGAAAGAATAGGTATACGGGACAATTTCTTTCATATCGGCGGAGATTCGATTATCGCTATCGAGCTGGTTTCGGTGATCCGCCGGGAAGGATTACGCGTAACCACTAAGGATATTTTTGATGCACCTACCATCGCCCAGCTTGCAGTGAGGATCTGTCGAAGTGATATTGAGAGTGATGTGCTTACTGAGCAGGGTGAGCTTGTAGGTGAATTTGGCCTGCTGCCTATTCAGCAGCAGTTTTTCGACAAATCGCTAGCCAGCCCACATCACTGGAATCAGGCATTTATCGTTGATATTCCGACAGCGATTGAGGATACAGTGCTCGCTCAAGTGATCGACAGGTTAATTGCCCAGCATGATGTGTTGCGATGCCGCTTTAATCCAGGTATCGATGGAACCTATCGGCAAGCCTTTTTGCCGGTGTCCGAGGTGGTGGTGACGGCTTTCAAAATAGACACATCATCGCTTAGTGATGATGATCTAGACGACAAGCTCACCGGAATTCAAAGTAAACTGAATTATTCGACCGGTCCGTTATGGCAGGTTGCTCATATAACGGGATGCAGCGATGGAGTAAACCGGTTATGGTTTGCCTTCCACCATCTCATCATTGATGCGGTGTCCTGGCGTATTCTGGTTGATGATATTCGATATCTGTTAAGCGGAGGGCTGCTTGGGGATAAAACAAGTAGCTATCGCCAGTGGGTTGCAGCCATAGGCGATTATGCTAATCACCATCAGGGTGAGCTACCTTACTGGCAATCAGTATTGGATGATCAAGTTCTGAGAGCCGTATCGGACAAGAGTTGCCAATATAGGTTGTTTCTTTCTAAAGATATAACAGGGGCTTTGCTGAGAGAGGCAAATTCCGGTTATAAGACAGAAATCAATGATCTCCTGTTGAGTGCATTAGCCATAGCGCTGAACCATGTTTTCAAAACTCCTGTCAGTCATATTGTCCTTGAAGCTCACGGTCGGGAAGGGATTGATACCTCTCTGGATGTGAGTCGAACGTTAGGGTGGTTTACGACGCTCTATCCTGTACGCTTGAAGGATGAAGGTGATATAGGGGCCACGATTACTGGGATCAAGCAGATGCTAAGAGCGATCCCGAATAAAGGCGTTGGCTACGGTGCTCTGTGGCAGAGTGGCAAAGACCTCGGCGGCCCACTGCCTGATATCAGCTTTAACTACTTTGGTCAGTTCAATAATCGCCAGAGCGATACTGGCAACGCCGGATGGACTATCCGCTCGGAAGGCTGTGGCCAGACAATTGCCAAAGTGAATCGTAAACCAGCCTTGCTGGATATTAACTGTGTGATAAGTGATGGTGTCCTCGAGTTTAGGATTGCGTCTGGTTTAGCTGACGGGCAAGGTGAGTGCTTTGTCCAAGCTCTGGAAAAGGCTTTGGTTGATGTTATTGAGCATGCAAAGTCAGTTGATTCGCCTTTGTCTGCTGACGATGAAGCGGATACTTGGTTGAGCGAAGGCTATAAGTTGCCTGGAAACCGCCAGTGGTATTTTCTGCGAACAAAGGAGTTAGAGTGCTGGGGGCCGTGTGCCCTTTTTGAGTTTAGTGGTAATGAGAACTATAGCCAGCAGATGCAACAGGCGGTAGAAGCGGTTGTGAATCATCATCAAGGTTTGAGGATTAATATTATCGATGATGGTGATAACCGGCTCGAAAGGGTAAGACCAAGTGCTCGCTTTGAATGTTTCGATTATTTAGATTGCGCGGCTATGTCAGAGGACGAATTTGAAAACGTGTTAGCGCAATGTCGGCATAGCCTCGATTTTTCTCAGTCATTGCTTCGCTTTCTGTATTGCGACCGCGGAGCGGACAGGCAGGATCAGCTTTATGTTGTTATTCATCATCTGACGATGGATCGCTATTCATTGGGCATTTTCTTCCGTGACCTGATAACTACCCTTGAGCGCATTACACAAGGCCAAGCGCCCGCCTTGAGTCGGGCAGGTTCAAGTTTCGGTGATTGGGTGGAAGAAAGTTCTCGCTGGTTAAGCAGCAATGAAGCAAGTGATAGTCTGCAATTTTGGCAGGCTAAGCTTGAGCAGCATGTTGTACCACTGCCAACCGATTACCCATTTAGCCATCAGGCAAACAATATAGGTACCCGCAGGGAGCTTGAGTTTATGCTGCCCAGAGAGGCAAGCAGAAGACTCAAGAAACGGGCGGCCTCTTACGGGCTTAATGAGTACTTCTTTGCGATTACGGCAATTATCAAGGGACTTTCCGAATGGTGTAGCGCAGGGCAAGTTTGTTTTGAGGAAGTGCTGGTCGGGAGAGAACATTTCGACAACTTGGATTTATCTGACACGGTAGGCTGGCTTAATGACTACCTGCCTATCTTTGTCACGCCAGATCCGGCTAAAACGGGTGTGGAGCTTGTACAGTCGGTTCGTGAGCAGGTAATGGCATGTAAGCAATTTGGCAAAGGGTTTAGCGAGATCAAGTATAATCGAGATACGCAGTCCGAGGGCGGCATTGCAGGGCTGATTCATCCTGAGATTGATATCAACGTCATTCCTGAAACTTTGTCGATTGATCAGAGCGTTTTGGAGCACCCTTTTATCAAGTTGGTCCGCTACGATGAAATGGTTGGCAAGGAAAGGGAAGCAATGCACAAACTGTCTTGTACTGTTTCTTTTGTCGATGGCAAACTCGTATTTACGTGGGAATATGGAGAGTTGATATATAACTCAGCAACGGTTGAAAAGTTAGCAGCGTCTTGCGCCGAGCATTTGCTGGCGCTGGTGGATTCAAGTTGTACCTAACGCGTTAGGGAGTGTTTATTATCCTACCCCTATTTGGCTACCAAAGTGGGTTGCTGGGTATGTTTATAAGCACTCCATTTTTTTTCCTTTTCGATTTCGCCAACTCGTTGGATGAGGTAATCCTTAAAGTTCGCACAGCGTGCTGGCATATATTTTCTTGGTTTGAAGTAAAGGTTCAGTTCAAATTCACTACTGACATAGTTTTTTAATACGGGAACCAAATTGCCTTTTGCTATCTCTGAACCTATCAGGCTATAAGGTAAATAGGCAATCCCGCCGTGGGCAAGAGCAATATTTTTCAACACTTCACTATCATCGGCTTCAACAGTCTGAGATATTTCGACTGAGTTATATTCACCGTCTTGTTCAAATATCCACTTGTTACCACCAACTAGGGTAGTCGCGTACAGGCACAGGTGTTGGGTAAGATCATTGGGTACCGTCGGCTCGCCAAATTGCTTGATATACTCCGGCGAGCAGCAGGCCGTCAGTGGCTCACGCAATAAGGAACGTTTTACCAGCAAACTGTCTTTGTCCTGAAAGCCGCGATAGGTCGCATTGGCTCGTATTGCAAAGTCGACATCATGGACGTGATCAACTTCAAAAGCGGTTTCGAGTACGACAAAGTTAACGAACGGATGTTCCTGCAGGTATTCACCGATGATTTGGCTCAAATAGTGCTTGGCAAACAAAGGGGTACTTGCAATTTTTATTGTTCCCTTATCGCCGTTGCTTAAGTTTTGGACTTCATTGAAAACATCATCAATTTCAGTATGAATAAGACTGAAGCGATCATAAAGGCGCTGACCTGCCTGTGTCGGGCTTATTTTTCTTGTCGTGCGCTTTAATAGGCTTACTCCCATATTCTCTTCAAGTTCGTTTAGCCAGCGACTGGCAGCTGATGCTGATATTCCATTTTTTTTGGCCGCTTCGCTGATGGAGCCTGAACGTATGACATGAAGAAAAAAGACAACCTTGTCTAACATTTCCTTTCCTGATTAATAATTAGCCACATACAATTTATAGCAAACTACGTCCTTGGAAACCAATGAAATAGCGATGACACAAAGATTGCAAGGTTATTTCCTTTATTCGCAAATGTGAATTGCAACAATGTAGGTAATAATTTTTCATCATTCCTCTAAGATATGTAGACATGAAGTGAATTAGTGATGATTGTGTTTCCCAGCACGCTAATTGGAGCCATTTTTTGTATTCATACCTTTTATTGGTATTAAGGATGAGGGAAATGATGTTAAAAGATAAGATCTGCGTTGTTACCGGTGGTGCGCAAGGAATTGGGCGTTGTATTGTTGAAACCTTTGCGTCTAATGATGCAAAGATGGTATTCGCTTGCGATATGAATGCTGCGGTTATGGCAGAACTTGAGTCTCAGTACACAAATGTACGTGCTGTTGAGCTAAATGTGTGTGACCGCTCGAGCATTGCCAACTTTGTCGAGAAGGTGAAAGCTGAATTTGGTCATATAGATGTATTGGTAAATAACGCGGGTATTACTCGTGATAATTTGATTGATAAAATGACTGAGGATGACTGGGATCTCGTATCGGACGTTAACCTCAAAGGTGTTTTCAATATGACTCAGGCTATCGCGCCTGTGATGATGGAATGTGGGGCCGGTTCGATTATTAGCATGTCTTCTGTTGTGGGTACAGACGGTAATGTCGGACAGAGTAACTATGCGGCCACCAAAGGCGGCGTGATAGCGATGACTAAAGGCTGGTCGAAAGAATTTGCCCGCAAAGGGGCTAAGGTTCGTGCCAACTGTATCGCTCCCGGATTTATCGAAACGCCGATGACTGTCGATTTGCCAGAAAAAATTCTGGATTATATGAAGAAGAAAACGCCGTTGCAGCGCATGGGAACGCCTGAAGATATTGCCGAAGGTGCCTTGTTCCTTGCCAGTGAACGCTCCTCGTTTATCACTGGTCAAACACTGAAAATTGACGGCGGATTAGTCATCTAAGTCTTGTACTGTTAGCAATAGCCATCGGCAGTTCCGGTGGCTTTTTTCGTTATAACTCGCCATTAAGTTGTGTCAGGGGGCGCTTACCATTTCATCATTGGAGCCGGGTTAAGCGGGTGCTTCTTGATTTGCAGCCAGGTGAGTTGGACCAAGCGCTTATGAAAACCTGCATTGGGCAAGGCCTTTTTCACATCAGTGATGAAGGCTGGTGAAACCCCGCACTTAATCATCCCTAAAGAAAAATCCACCAAATCACCGCGTCTGAATAATTCAACTAGCGGATAACGCTTATTCTTAAACGGCCTTAATTTATGGTGCTCATTGATAATAAGCTCTATCTCTTCAGTCCATTCCTGGAGGTTATTTGCCTTGAGGTAGTCATTGGCTTGCTTTATTGACGGTGAAAGATAGTCAACGGTATTGTCACTCCAGATCCCGATGTCATGAAAGGCGGCTGCAATAATGAGTTTTTTGCGTTCTTCTTCACTGGGGATGGTCAGGTAAAAGCAGAAGTTCAGCATTCTGGTGACATGATTTTTATATCCTTCAAAGTCATCGCCGATGACAGGCTTCCATGGGGCTAAAATTTCATCAAGTAATGGGATTTGGGTTTCGACTGACATTATGCTTCCTTAGGCTCATTGATGAAGTGGTGTGAGCCTCTGATAATTATTGGTCACGCCTAGGTGTTTCTCTACAGCTAATACTGACAATTATGATAGTAAAACAGACAGAGAGCTTTGGGCGTTGGGAAGTTATCTGTTTTGCTCTAAGTGACTGAACATGAGCTAAACGAAGCATGAAATAAATGATAAAAACACTATACAAAGCGTTAAATGCTGGTAGTATAAACCCCGGCCTGTAATCAGACCTATTTATATGAAATACAAATTATGCTTTTAGAACGCTTCTCTACACCTGCTTACCAGCTAGTTTCATGAAGTTTCCATTCATAATTATTCCTCACATAAGTAATTCTTTTCCCGGCTATACACGCATTATGCGAATTATTTGTTAAAAAATTAGGATATAATCATGTCTAAATCTACTGGTACCGTTAAGTGGTTCAACGAAGAGAAAGGTTTCGGTTTCATCACTCAGGACAACGGCGGCGCTGACGTATTCGTTCACTTCCGTGCTATCGCTTCTGAAGGTTTCAAGACTCTTGCTGAAGGTCAGAAAGTTTCTTTCGAAACTGAGCAAGGCCAAAAAGGTCTTCAGGCAGCTAACGTAGTTAAGCTGTAATTTAAAGATTATTCTTTAAATGACAAAATGCTGGCCAAGGCCAGCATTTTTTGTATCTGACAGTCCAATTCGTTCTGCGGAAACTTACTCACTACAGCTTTCAATGGCCTCTCTTCGTAAGCTTTTTGTACCTGGCACCTATCGCCACCCAGCCTCCCACCTCAAGACCTGACCGCCTAATTGAAGTTACCCGGTATTTTAAATCGATTTTTGCGGTTATCTTGTTCTGAATGGTGTTTTAGTCCACCTGGTCCAAAATGTATTGATATTGTTGGGGTGGGGTGGTAATTTAATAGTCCATGTGGTCTATTAAAGTGTTTTGGCGAGGGTGTAGAGGGGGAGATAAAATGACAAAGGTACTTGTAGCAGGAGCAACGGGCTATCTGGGGCGCTATATCGCCCACGAGCTGCAGAGCAGAGGTTATCGGGTCACTGTAGTCGTTAGAAATTCAGCAAAGCTTACCGCTTTCGAGAAAGCACATTTCGAGGTCATAGAGGCTGAGGTGACAAACCCAGACTCATTGGCGGGCTGTTGCGATGGTGTGGACGTTGTTATCTCAACAGTCGGTATCACCAGGCAAAAAGACGACCTGACCTATATGGATGTTGACTATCAAGCCAATCTGAATCTGTTACAACAGGCGCAACAAGGTGGGGTTAAGAAGTTCATCTATGTCTCCGCCCTAAATGGTGAAAAACTGAAACACCTGAAGATTTTTCAGGCCAAAGAAGCTTTCGTCGATGAGCTTAAAGCTTCTGGGCTTGGGTATTGTGTTATTCGTCCCAATGGCTTTTTCTCTGATATGGCTGAAATCTTTCATATGGCGGAAAAAGGGCGCGTATATCTCTTTGGTGACGGCACGCTGAAAGGAAACCCGATACATGGCGAGGATTTGGCTGAGTATTGCGTCAATGCGATTACCGCTTCGGACCAAGAGCTTAATGTTGGCGGGCCGCAGACGCTGACACAAAATGAGATAGCGAGTATAGCTTTTGAGGCTTTGGGGACGACACCCCAGATAACCCATATTCCAGACTGGTGCCGTGTTGCTATTTGTAAAATACTTACTACGTTTACCAGCAGCAAGTTTTACGGGCCGTTTGAGTTTTTCCTGACGGTAATGGGGCGCGAGATGGTAGCACCGCAGTACGGCAATCGTACGTTGAAAGAATACTATCAGGGCTTAAATGATAAGACGCCAGAGAGTGCTTCCTAGCCGCTATTTTCAGGTAGGTTCAATACCGCTGGGAACGAAAATTCCGGACAGCCGTCCGGAATTTATCGTCTTGTTGCCGTTGGTTACGCGTTCGTGAGTTATTGCAACTGTTTGACACTGTCGCGCTCTACCAGGGTTGGCTCAAGCTGAATGACCTGGTTGCTCTCGCGTTTACTCTGGATCTTATCCAGCAACGTATCAACGGCTTGCTGACCAAGTCGGTGCTTGGGCTGGTGGATAGTGGTCAGAGAAGGCGTGATGTATTTGGCCAGCTTGATATCATCGTACCCAACGATGGAGAGATCCTCAGGGACAGAGAGGCCTTTTTTGTGTGCCGTGTTGATCACCCCCATTGCCATCATGTCATTACAGACAAACAGCGCAGTGGGAAGCGGGCCACGCTCGTAGAGTTTGTTAAAAGCTATTTCTCCGCCTTCACACTCAAAGCTACCGCTAACAATCCAGTCTTTGTTGATTTCCAGCCCGGCTTCTTCCATCGCCTGTACAAAACCAGACAGTCGCTGCTGGGCGGGAAGCTTATCCAATGGGCCGGTCAGGCAGCCAATCTTCTTGTGACCCTGCTCGATTAGGTGCCGAGTTGCCAGGTAGCCTCCATGGTGGGAGTTATCCTGAATTTTATCGCTCGGAAAATCAATTGGCCCCCAGTCCATCACCACTGTCGGTACAGGTTGATGGCGAGTAAACAGATCAAACTCTTTGCCTTCTACTTCGCTGCACATCAACAGCAGGCCGTCGACACGCTTTTGCAGCAAGGTGTCGAGGTTGGAGTGCATACGCTCGACATCACCTTCGGTATTGCAAAGAATTAGGTTATAGCCCTGCTGATAGCAGCGGCGCTCGACGCCTTTGACCACTTCACCGAAAAACGGGTTGGTCGAGGTCGTGACAAGCATGCCAAACGTGCGAGTATGGTTGACTTTCAAGCTGCGGGCGAGGGCTGACGGGGCGTAATTAAGCTCTTTAACAGCAGCCTGCACCCGTACGGAAATATCCTCGCTGACAAAACGGGTCTTATTCAGGACGTGGCTGACTGTGGAGGTGGATACCCCGGCATGCTTTGCAACATCTTTGATTGTCGCCATTGAGTTCTCCCTGACAATACCAGATATCTGGTACAGCCTATATAGCCGCCCCGGTCAGTGACATGGGAAGCTATACAGGCGATTGACTAAATTAGTGCTCAATCAGAAAGCGTTCCACTTCTCTACGGTGTGGAATGGAAGTCTGAGCACCCATACGTGTAACTGAAATTGCAGCGGCTGCATGTGCAAATCGAATTGCCGGCTCTAATGCTCGCCCTTCCTGCAAAGCAGTAAGCAGTGCGCCATTAAATGTATCACCGGCAGCGGTCGTATCTTTTGCCTCAACACGGAAGCCCAGAACTTGTTGCCCTTCACCATTCTGGCTTAGCCACACGCCCTGACTGCCGAGAGTGATCATTACCTGCTTGATACCTTTAGTATGCAATACATTCGCGGCCTTTTGTGCCGATGCCATATCTTCGACTTTTACACCGGTCAGCAGTTCTGCTTCAGTTTCATTTGGTGTAATCATATCAACAAGTTGCAATAAGTCATCTGATAATGGCTGTGCAGGGGCTGGATTGAGAACCACCCGCGTACCAGACTGCTTGGCAACCTTGGCGGCAGCTTCAATAGTTTCGATAGGCGTTTCAAGCTGCATTAACAGGGTATCGGCATTTTCGATCAGGTGATGGTGCGGCTGAATACGGGCCGGGCTGAGGCAACCATTGGCCTCGGCAGAGATACAGATACTGTTTTCGCCGGTGGCGGCAACCTGGATCATGGCGATACCTGTCGGTACACCTTCTTCGATCATTACTGCTTCGGTGTTCATACCTTCTTTGGCGAAGGACTCACGCATCTCGCGACCGAAGCTGTCGTCGCCCACGCTGGCAATAAATGCGATGTCTGCGCCAAGGCGCGCTGCCGCAACTGCCTGATTAGCCCCTTTGCCGCCGGGAATAACACAATAGCTGTGGCCATGCAGAGTTTCTCCCGGACGCGGGAAAGAGGCTACTTGCAATACATGGTCGGCATTGACGCTACCAAGAACAACTAATTTATTCATATCGGGACCTTTTATCACTAACTGCCGTTTTTATCTGGCCAAAATGTATGGGTTAGCATTGCGGGATAGAGGCTGCTAAACGATGCACTTTGGGATAGAGTTGAGGAAGAGCAGGCCCTAGTTACAAGGAAGAGCAAAAGCTTGTATTAATTAAGGCTTAAGCTCTTCCTGTAGGAACTATTACTTAGTAATGACTTTTAGAGGAACAGGAATGTTTGCCTCTACAGATTCACCCTTAAGCATCTTGTCAGCTGTTTCTACACCCAAAGCACCAATCATATCAGGCTGTTGGGCAATTGTAGCGCCTAGTTTGCCACGCTTAACTGCTGCAATACCGTCATCTGTACCATCAAAGCCAACGATAAGAACGTCTTTGCCTGATGCCTGTACCGCACGCAGGGCACCCAGTGCCATTTCGTCGTTCTGGGCAAATACCGCCTGAACATCTGGGTTAGCCGCTAGCATGTTTTCCATAACGTTCAGACCTTTGGTACGGTCGAAGTCAGCAGGCTGGCTGGCAAGCAGGTCCATACCGTTTGCTTTAACTGCATTCATGAAGCCTTGGCCACGCTCACGGGCAGCTGATGTACCAGCGATACCTTCTAGCTGGATAACGCGCGCTTTTTCACCCACTTTTTCCATGATGTATTTACCGGCCATTTCACCACCGGCAACGTTGTCGGAAGCAATGTGGCTAACAACTTCACCACGGCTTGCACCACGGTCAAGTGTCAGGACAGGGATCTTAGAACGGTTAGCCATGCGAATGGCGTTAGAAACTGCATCGGAATCGGTTGGGTTGATAAGGATGGCCTTCACACCGCGAACGGTAAGGTCTTCGATGTTAGATAGCTCTTTGCTTGGGTCGTTCTGAGAATCAAGAACAATCAGCTTATAGCCTAACTCTTGTGCTTTCGCCTCTGCACCTTCCTTCATGGTGACGAAGAATGGGTTATTTAGCGTTGAAACAACCATTGCCATAGTGTCTTGTGCAGCAGCTGTTGTGCTGAATGAAGCGGACAATACAGCGGCAGAGATTAGAGTTGCTAACTTTTTCATTCTGTTTTCCTTTCTACATATGTCGGGTTGGTTGCGAGCAGGGGAAGCCGCCCGCGTTACTAGTTTTACCTAGCTACAGAGGTTACTTATTTTTGTTATCTACCAAGACTGCCAGCAAGATGACGACTGCTTTGGCAATCATTTGGTAGTAGGACGATACGTCCAGTAGGTTTAGTGCGTTATTTAGGAAGCCGATGATAAGAGCACCAATCAAGGTACCCATAATACGGCCCTTACCACCGGCCAGGCTGGTGCCACCCAGTACGACGGCAGCAATCGCGTCCAGCTCGTATCCCATACCGGCCGTTGGCTGCGCCGAAGAAAGACGAGAGGTGACGATGATGCCAGCTAAGGCTGCTAACAGGCCGCAGATTGCGTAGACGCCAATCTTGACGCGATCTACATTGATGCCCGAAAGGCGAGTTGCTGATTCGTTACCGCCTAGTGCGTAGATATAGCGGCCGAAGCGAGTATGGTTTAGTAGATACCAGACTGCGGCGAACACGATAACCATCAGCCAGATTGGAACCGGAATACCCATAGCATAGCCAGTACCGAACCAGGCAAAGCTGTCTGCTACGTCAGTAAAGCCGGTAGAAATTGGACGACCGTCAGTGTAGACCATAGTGACACCGCGGAGCAGGGTCATGGTCACCAGGGTCGCAATAAAGGCCTGGACCTTACCTTTGGCAATGATCACACCACTGATTGCTCCCAGTGCCGCACCAGCCAGCAAGGCGGTTGGTACTGCGATGATCACCGGGATCTCCATGCCGATCATGGTGGCGGCAAAGGCGCCACAAAGGGCCAGTACCGAGCCGACACTGAGGTCAATTCCGGCTGTCAGGATAACCAGTGTCATACCTACTGCGATAATCGCGTTCACCGAGGTCTGGCGCAAGATATTGAGGATGTTATCGACGGTAAAGAAGTTAGGGTTAAGGAAAGACACTACCACGATAAGAAATACCAACGCGATCAGTGATTTTTGTTCAATTAACCATTCTTTGCTAAATAGCTTGTTGCTACCGGTTTCTTGTGTTTTGGCCATAGCGTTGGTGCTCATGCTGCTACCTCGTTGATTTGTTTACCCACAGCGCAGGCAAGTAATTTTTCTTGATCGGCATCAGTGGCCATAAACTCACCGCTGATTTTACCTTCATGCATAACCATAATGCGGTCACTCATGCCGAGAACTTCTGGCATTTCTGAAGAAACAAGGATGATGCTCATTCCTTCTGATTTGAATTGGTTAATTAGCTGATATATTTCTTTCTTCGCACCGACATCGACACCACGGGTAGGTTCATCGAGGATCAGAACCTTAGGCCGGGTCATTAAGCCTTTGGCAATTGCCACTTTTTGCTGGTTACCACCAGAGAGGTTGCCAATGATCTGGTTACGACTTGGAGTCTTGATATTGAACAGGCGAATAAAGTCTTCGACAGCTGTGACTTCATCATAATGATTGATCTGCACGCCTTTCGTCAGGTGATCGAGCGAACAGATAGACATATTCTCTTTGACTGAAAGCCCTAAAATCAGGCCGTCGCCCTTGCGGTCTTCGGAAATATAGGCGATGCCGTTGGCAAGACCGTCCTGTGGACTGACTGGGTTGATGGTTTTACCATCAAGAATAATGTCGCCGGACTCGCGGGCAAGGGCACCGTAGATAACTTTCATCAGCTCGGTACGACCGGCACCCATCAGGCCGGAGACACCCAGGATTTCACCGCGATCTAACGTGAAGCTTACGTTGTTAACGCCGGAGCCTGTCAGGTTTTTAACTTCGAGGCAGGTGGTACCATGCTTAACATCGATGCGAGGGTATTGCTCGTCCAGACGGCGACCTACCATCATTTCAATCATGGTATCTTCGTCGATATCGGCAACCTGGCGTTCGCCAATGAACTTTCCGTCACGCAGTACGGTGATGTCATCGCAGATCTCGAAGATTTCTTTCAGGCGGTGGGAGATATAGACAATACCGCAGCCTTCCTCGCGCAATTCATTAATCACCTTGAACAGTGATTCTGTTTCGGTATCTGTCAGGGCATCGGTCGGTTCATCCATGATGATAACCTGCGACTTGAATGACAGCGCTTTGGCAATCTCGACCATTTGCTGTTCACCCAGGCTCAACTCACCCAGCAACTGGCGTGAGCTGTGCTTGACGTTCAGGCGCTTGAGCAGAGTATCTGCTTCGCGGTACATCTCGGACCACTTGATACCACCGAAGGCATTGGTTTTCTCACGGCCAAGAAAGATGTTCTCGGCAATCGTCAGCTCGGGGATCAGGTTGAGTTCCTGGTGGATGATGCTGATACCCGCTTCCTGAGAGTGGCGCGGGCCGTTAAAGTTCACTTGTTCGCCCTGGTAGCGGATTTCACCGGCATCCATGGCGTAAATACCGGTAAGTGCCTTCATAAGGGTCGACTTACCTGCGCCGTTTTCGCCCATCAAAGCCATCACTTTGCCGGGGTAGACATTCAGGCAAGCATTGTCGAGTGCTTTTACACCCGGAAACGCTTTCTCAATGCCTTTTAATTCTAAGATTGGCTGTTTCATGTCAGTTCCTTGCAACTAAGCAGAAGAGTGAGGTGTTAAAACACTACGCCGGACTGAAAAATCACATTGGCATATGGGGTGCATTCACCAGTACGGATCACCGCTTTGCTGTTTTGGGTATGAACCTTGAATTCTTCGTGGCTGACATAGGAGATGTTGATTGACTTACCGCACAGTTCTTCTTCGTTACGGATAAGCTCGATCAGAGCATGGTGATGGTCCGGGCTTACGTGCAGGAATTCTTCTGCCAACACAATCCCTTCAATCTGCATTTCGCCAAGAACGGCTTTCACTGTATCAATGAAAGCAGGTACACCAGGAATAAGTGCGAGGTCGATACGTTGGGTTTCATCAGGAACAGGAAGTCCGGCATCACAGATAGTGATTTCGTCGGTATGACCTAGGGTCGCGACGATGTAAGACAATTCAGCATTGATGAGTGCGCTTTTTTTCATGGGTTGCACCTTATTTATTCATGGTGGTGATGCGTTGTGTCAGCCAGCCTTGGCTATTCTTCCTTGCTGTTTTTTTATACATCGAAACGGTTGCGCAATCGTTTCGATGGCTGTAAATGTAAAAGCAAACGTTTCGATGCGCACCTGTAAAGATAGCAAAGTGTGACTTGGGTCAGAACAAATATGCTTTTTCTGAATAAATGGCGGAGTGGATCACATTAATAAAAAATGAGAGTTCATATCCTTGAGATATAGTTATTGCACAACGTTTCATAATGTGAATGGTTAGCGTCAAGTTTATGTGATTTTATGCAAATTACGCCTGAATGCTTTGAATTAGGAGCAGAATCAGGCTTATCATTTGCTCCTGCTCTTATTCAATGAGGTATGGTGTCTGATATGTCACTTTCGGCAGTGAACTTCTTACCGCTTTCCCTACTGCTTGCGCCGGTATCCGCGTTGTTGCTGTGGTTTGCACTGAAAAAGAAAAAAGTCTGGCTGATAAGGCTGGCAATGGTCGGTCTGGTATTCGCCGCACTGCTTTTGGTTGTTTTCCAGTACCTGGATTTCAAGCAGTTCGAGAATTGCCTGTCACAAGGGGCAAATTACGGTGTTTTCCGTGGTTCTTGCATTCAATTTAACTAGCATAGTGTCGCGATGATAACCTGAGAGGAAGAAAAACAGGCGAGGGCATGGCTGCCTGGTTTCAACTGTTCAACGCCATTCTCGTTCTTGTTGATAAGCGCACATACCTCCTCCCCGCCATCAAGCCTTACTGATATTTCTGCGGTGCTGTCTCCGTTCTGAATGTCGCCGATAGTACCGTACAGCCTGTTATCCAGCAGCGGATCATCAGGCTGCTCGCGACAAACTTGTATGGACGGCCCTTTTACCAGTGCCACAACATCCTTGCCTGCACTTAGCTGTAAGCGCGTCGTACTGCCGTGGGTAACGGTTGCGATAACCTGTTGCTTATTTTGCAATGAGATAAACACACGATCATACAGGGCGTGGTTTTCGATGCTGCTGATGGTACCGAAAAACTGGTTTCGAGCACTGGTCTGCAACGAGAATTTTGCCATTACACCAAGCAGGCTATGAAGCGGCGCGTCTTTATCATTCAGAGCCTGGAGTCCCATATTCTGGATTGTATCCAACAAGTCATACATTTGGACGATACGCTGACCAAAATTAGTTAGAGATGCGCCACCGCCACCTTTTCCGCCTTTTTCGCTGGTGATCAAAGGGGTTTCAGAACGTGTATTCATATCCTTGATGGCATCATAGGCGGCTTTATAACTGATCCCTGCCTGCTTGGCTCCCTTGCTAATAGAGCCAGTTTGCTGGACGGCCTTGAGCAAAGCAACACGGCGGGGATTGGCAAAGACCTTTCCGTTCTCAGAGAGGGTGAGCAGGGCGTCGAAATCCATAATTGAAGGGCCTGTGTAAGCGAAAAATAGAGCTAAATCATGAGTGTAACGGCATAATTGACGTAGAGTATAGCGAATTATTCTTTCAGGCATAAGGTTGCCTCAGCATTTATCAGGACATAGCGATGTTAGATATGGCTAAACAAACGTTACTTTTTATTCTCAATGATGCCCCTTATGGCTCAGAGCGATCGTTCAACGCGCTGAGGCTGGCAATTAATCTTAATGAACAAGAGAAGACAGAGACCAGCATCAAGATTTTCTTGATGTCTGATTCGGTTTCCTGTGCCCTTGTTAAGCAGGCTCCTTCAGAGGGCTACAACATTCAGCAAATGATCGAAATCCTGATTGCGCAGGGGGCAGAGGTAAAGCTGTGCAAGACCTGTACAGATGCTCGC
Organism: Photobacterium proteolyticum; assembly: GCF_001939735.1. GTDB lineage: Bacteria > Pseudomonadota > Gammaproteobacteria > Enterobacterales > Vibrionaceae > Photobacterium > Photobacterium proteolyticum. Next base: position 108,689 of record NZ_MJIL01000085.1, on the reverse strand, counting down.
GGGTTAACGGCGCTGCCGCTGATTGAAGGCGTGGAGATAGGAAAACTGGATGATTTGGCAACATGGACGCTCACTGCAGATAAAGTCGTTAGTTTCTAGCACCGTTTTTTAGATTCACCTTTTTACATCGAAATTCGAGGCAAAATGGCAATATTAGATATACTGACTGTTCCAAATGAGAAATTAAAGCGCAAAGCATCACAAGTGGAAGACATTGCTGCCGTGCAACCACTCATTGATGACATGCTTGAGACCATGTACAGCACGGATAATGGTATCGGCCTTGCGGCCACTCAAGTAGGGCGAACAGAAGCTATTGTGGTAATAGACATTTCTGACTCCCGCAATGAGCCACTAGTGTTGGTTAACCCGCATGTTGCAGGCGGCGAGAATATCGCGGCGGGTCAGGAGGGCTGCCTGTCTGTACCAGGCTATTACGCCGATGTCGAGCGCTATACCAAGGTCAAGGTGACAGCGCTCGATCGTCATGGTCATGCGATTACTATCGAACGTGATGATTTCCTGGCAATTGTAATGCAGCATGAGATTGATCATCTCCAGGGGCAGCTGTTTATCGACTACCTGTCGCCGCTTAAGAAGCAGATGGCGCTCAAGAAAGTGAAAAAACACCTGAAGTTAAGTGCTTAAGTATCTTTCATTGAAGGCGAAGATAACCTGCTCGAATAGATAAAGCGCAAGACAGTAAAAAGCGAGAACCCAAGGGTTCTCGCTTTAATTATAACTAAAGGTTATGCGAGTAAATTACGCTGTTTGTAGCTCTTCTTTGGCTTCCTGCTCAGGATCAGCTTCAATCAATTTGTTCAGGCGAGGAGCCAGAATCACACAGACCACACCGACTACCGCTGAAGCGACGGCCAGGGCGTAGAAGTAGTTACCGTAAGATACTAAGCTTTCTACCGGTGTCATCTCAGCTTCGCCGGATGAAGACAGGCCTGCCACCCAGGCACCTGCTACGGATGCCAATGCCAGTGTCATGTTCCATGCACCGTAGATAAAGCCGCGGATACGGCTTGGGAACAGCTTGGCGATGGCAGAGAGGCCCAGCGCCGAAATCAGTAGCTCACCAATGGCAAACAGGAAGTGAGGCGCGGCAATCCAGAATGGATTTAGCATGCCTTTCTCGTCGCCAAAGTACTGGGAGAAACCTGCACAGGCAAACGCCGCCGCACAAATCAACATACCCAGCGCGAACTTACCCGGCATCGACAAGTCTTTGCCTTTTTCGCCCAGTGTCGTATAGATGTGAGCAAGAATCGGACTCAGGAAGATAACCCACATCGGGTTCAGGGACTGATAGGATACCGGGTTAATCGCGATACCGAATACTTCAGGTACAATATTGTTGATTGCAAAGAAGTTAAGCGATGTTGGCATTTGGTTGTAGAGAATAAAGAAGGCGAGTGCCTGTCCCATCAATACCAAGCCCACAACCATACGCTTGCGGCTGGTTGGTTTTTCTTTCTTCATTTCTTTGGTTATGAGGAAAAGAATAACCAGAGCAGCGACGGCCAGAACAAACTGCGCCAATGGCAGGTTAGTTAGCAGGTAGCTGGCTGCGGCAACAGCGAGCAATGCACCTGACAGGAACAGGCTGTTGGTCTTGAACGGAACCACGCGCTTGTCGGCTTCGGTTGCCTGCTTGATTTTCTTGTTCAGCAGCAGGTAAGTCACCACGTTCACAGTCATACCCACGGCCGACAGAATGAAAGCGGATGTCCAGCCAATGCTGTAGGCCATGATTGGAGCACCTAGCTGTGCTAGGAAGGCACCAATATTGTTGACCATATAGAACAAGGTATAGGCTCCATCAAGACGCGGGTCGTTCTTGTCATAAGAAGCGGCAATGATAGTAGGAGGCGCAACACTACCAATACCACGACCGACAGCGACCGTACCCAAACCGATAAATACGAAGTGCGGCTGCGCCGTTATCGCCGAATAGGCAATGATGAAATAACCCAGCCCCTGGAAGAAGAAGCCCCAAACCAGCGTCCGCTTGGCGCCAAGTACCTTGTCGGCCAGCCAGCCACCGACGAACAGCATGGCAGCGCCCAAAGCGGCAAAGGCACCGAAGGTTGCAAACGAGGTTTTCTGATCGATACCCAGCTCGTCGCCCAAGAAGACTGGCAGGATAGCCCAGAGACTATAGAAAGACAGCGCCCACCAGAACTGGCATGAACATAGGATATAAAAGGTCAACGGATGACGTTTTTTCATTGTTTATTCTCCATCACAGCAGAGGACGCTACAGAGCTTCGGTATAGAATGTCTTGTAGGCACGGTACAATTCGTAAATATCGAACTTGGAGGCCAGTTCGAACGGCGAGTGCATAGAAAGTAAGGCAGCACCGGCATCGATGGTATTAATGCCATAGTGCGCGAGGTATTTAGCCACAGTGCCGCCGCCGCCTTCGTCCACCTTGCCAAGCAAACCGGTTTGCCAGGTGATTTCGTGGTCGTCGAAAATACGGCGAAGAGCCGCGACATACTCGGCATCGGCATCATTCGATCCGGCTTTGCCGCCATGGCCAGTATATTTGGTCAGCACAAGCCCGTAGCCCAACTTGGAGGCGTTTTGTGCATCATGCACAGATTCAAATAACGGGTTAAGCCCGGCATTGACATCTGAGGACAGGGCATAGGATTTCCACAGACAGCGACGCAGCATCTGGTCGTTATACTGTGTGCCTGCCTGACGGATTAATAACTCGCCAGTGAAAAATTCAAGATAGCGGGATTCTAGACCTGTTGCACCAGACGAGCCAATTTCCTCTTTATCTACCAGGAAGCAGACAGCTGTTTGTTCCGGAGTCGGAATTTCCAGGATGGCTTCGAGTGATGTATAGGCGCAGATACGGTCGTCCTGGCCATAGGCACCAACGATACCCTGATCAATACCAACATCACGTGCATCACCGGCAGGGACTAGCATTAGCTCGGCAGAGATGAAGTCAGGCTCTGTGATTTCATACTTCTCGTGCAGCTTGATAAGAATGTGCTGTTTGACCTTGTCTTTGATCTTTTCGTCATCGAAGGACATAGGCACAGAGCCGACGATGATTTGCAGTTCTTCACCTTTCAGGACTTCTGCAGCATTACGTTCGCGCTGAACTTTCTTGTCCAGGTGCGGTAGCAAGTCCGGGATGGTGAAAACAGGGTCTTGAGGGTCTTCACCGATAACAATATCTACGGCACGGCCTGACTTAGTCACTACAACACCGTGCAAGGCCAACGGGCGAGAAGCCCACTGATACTTCTTGATGCCGCCGTAATAATGAGTACGCATTAGCGCCAGCTCATTCTTCTCGTACATCGGGTTAGGCTTTAGATCCAGGCGAGGGGAATCGATATGGGAAACGACAAATCGAATACCTTCACAAATAGGACGTTTGCCTACAACAGTTAACACAACGTTCTTATTGCGGTTGATGAAATATACTTTATCCCCAGCGACTAGTTGTTCAAATTCTTCAATAGGGCGGAAGCCATGCTGCTTGGCTTCTGCAATAGCTGCTTTCACGCATTGGCGTTCTGTTTTTCCTGCATTGAGAAAATGTTTGTAGTCTTCACAGAAATGATTGATCTCATCGATTCGGTTATTTTCAAGATTGAGCCAACCATTAGTGTATTGCAGTGTATCCATTGCGTAACTCCAAATGTCTATATGAACTTCGGGGCGGAGATTATCATTCTATCAAACAGGGGTTTTGTGAGCATTATCCTCTTATCATTTAAAATTAACGCGGAAGATTCTGCTGGTATCGATTGGGTGTGTAGTTGTTGCTATGTGTTATTGCTGTTTTTGATGATAGGTGCTTTAAATTCAAATGAAATGATTGTTTAACTAAGTTATTTGCTTGTATGCAGTGAATTTACTGAATTTGAATCTTACTGTTTATAGTCATAACAAATAAAAATAAAACATATTTCATTGGGTAATCATAATAATTTGCGGTGGAAAATTAATCTTTCGTGCCACTGATTTTTTATGTGCAACTGGTTCACTATATTTTTTTAACCTAAGCATTAGTTATTCTAATGGTAAATGTTATTTGTCAGCTTTGTTAAAATTTATAAAATATTAGTAATTAAAGTGTCAGATCGTAGAAATTTGAGGAAATTTGACACTATAGAGGTATGGTATTTCTTATAGTGTAACGAAATTTCTCATTTTAATTACTTTTTGTGCTTAAAATAACCCTAGTTATTCAAGGTGCTTATGGTTGAATATGATCTATGTATCATTAGCAGTTCTATTTCAGTGTTTTATCCTGTAATTGGGCATTGCTCACAAAAAAATAAACATTACTAATTATAATCGCCTACAAGTTGTTAAGGATGAGAGTCAATCATCTATATATAGGTAAAACTAATAAAATTAATTACTTGCTTATATAGAGAATACAATACCTTTTACTATCTGATTTTAAATGATGAGAGTGGCGATTAGTTATCTCGCATTGTTCGTATAAACCGTAGGGCTTATAAAGCTTGCGTCGAGAACTGATTTATTTTGAAGTGCCATAGATATTCGTAACACTTATTAATAGTGAATAAGTGCTAGGTGTAGATGGCATGTGGTAGTGAAAATAAAAATCGGTGATAAATATGTCAGAACTATACGATGTCATCATTATTGGTGGCGGCTCGGGCGGTATGTCAGCAGGTGTTTATGCAGCCCGCGGCAAAATGAAAACGCTAATTCTTGAAGATAAGCGTAATACCGGTGGCCAGGCAGCAACAACCAGCGAAATGGAAAACTATCCGGGAATCCTTGAAGCAACCGGCCCGCAGCTCATGGATATGTTCCGTGACCACTGTAATAAGTTTGGTGTCGAGTTTGCCCGTGGTTTAGTTACGGATATCAGTATTGCAGAAGATGGTTTCATCAAAACGCTGAAAACCAACAAAGGCGAAGAGTTCCAGACCAAGAGCATCATTATTGCAACCGGAGCAACGCCTCGCATCCTGGGTATCAAGGGTGAAGCAGAATTCCGTGGTAAAGGTGTTTCTTACTGTGCAACCTGCGATGCGGATTTCTATGAAGAGCTGGATGTTGTGGTTGTTGGTTCAGGTAATACGGCAGTTGAAGAGTCTGTCTTCCTGACCAAGTTCGTGAATAAAGTGACCATGATTGTCTTGCACGATCAGGGCATTCTGGATGCGGATCGTACGGCACAGGAACAGGCTTTCGCCAACGACAAAATCGAGTTTGTATGGAACTCAGTGGTGGAAGAGATTTGTGGTGACGAGCTGGTTGACGGCGTGAAGCTGAAGAACCTGAAAACAGGTGAGATCACTGAAATGTCGACCGACGGTGTGTTCATGTTCGTTGGTACCGTGCCGAAGACTGAATTCGTCAAGGAGCTGATTGAGCTGACACCGCAGGGCTACGTGATCACCAACGAGAAGCAGGAAACGAGCGTTCCGGGCATTTTCGCAGCTGGCGACGTAACCGATAAGTTCTTACGCCAGGTAGTAACAGCGGCAGGGGATGGCGCAGTTGCAGCAGTAGCAGCCGACCGCTATATCGAAGAAGAAGAGAGTTGGCGTAAGTCTGTTGCCGAGTTTGACGGCACAGCTATGGTGGCATTCTGGAACCCGCTGAGCAAAGAAAGCCTGGATGTTATCAACGAACTTGAAGTGCACTGTAAAGATCAGCCGGATCAGCGTGTCGTGACTATCGATACCTACAAGAGCCAGAACATTGCCAACCGCTTCAATGTGAAAGAAGTGCCCGTAGTAATCAGATTTGACGCTGGGCAGGAAGCCAAGCGAGTAGATGTGAAGGATATCGCTGAGTTAGAAACTCTGTATTAAGGGAAACGCAATGATCGAATTGAACAAAGAAAATTTCGATACTGAAGTTAACGTCGACGGTGTTGTCTTGGTTGATTTCTGGAGCGAAAACTGCGGCCGATGCATTGAGCTAATGCCTGATGTCATCAAACTGGCTGAGCAATACGGTGAAGAGATCAAATTCTGCAAGCTAAACATCCAGGGTAACCGTCGTTTGGCAATGGCGCAGAAAGTGATGGGTCTACCTTCAATTGTGTTCTACAAGAACGGCGAAAAAGTGAAGCACCTGTCTGGTGAAGAGCTTGAAATTGAAGAAATTGCACAAGAAGTTGAAAGCTTCATCGCTGAAAAAGCGTAAGGCCAACTGAAAAGAATTTGTATTGAATAGGTTATCTAACCTGTTGAACAAATAGAAAAACAACGTTTCACACTGAAACTGCGTTTTTAGAAAACATGTTGTACCGGGCAACTGGCAACAACATAACCTTAGTAATCTGTACCCTTGGAGTGAACAATGCTCAAAGATAAGAAAGTTATTATCTTGGGAGACAGAGACGGTGTTCCAGGACAGGCTATCGAAGCTTGTATCAAAACTGCTGGCGCACATGTTCTTTTCTCTACAACTGAGTGTTTCGTCTGAACCAGCGCAGGTGCTATGGATCTGGAAAACCAAAAGAGGATTAAAGGTTTTGCTGACGAGTTCGGCCCAGAGAATCTGGTAGTCGTACTTGGTGGTGCTGAAGCGGAAGCTTCTGGCCTTGCATGTGAAACCGTGACAAACGGCGATCCTACTTTTGCCGGACCATTAGCCGGAGTCCAGTTAGGACTCTCTTGTTATCATGTGGTTGAGCCGGAAATTAAAGACAATGTGGATTCTGACGTCTATGACGAGCAGATAAGCATGATGGAAATGGTACTTGATGTCGATGCCATCGTGGCAGAGGTCAAAGAGTATCGTGAGCAATTCGGAAAGTATGTTTAATCGGGAGAAAGATTGTGTTCGCTAATAAAACAGTGATCATTCTTGGAGACCGCGATGGCGTACCTGGTCAGGCAATTGAAGCTTGCATGAAGACCACAGGTGCTCACGTTGCTTTCTCTACTACAGAATGTTTCGTTTGAACAAGCGCAGGCGCAATGGATCTTGAGAACCAAAAGCGGATTAAAACCCTTGCCGAGGAAAAAGGCGCAGAGAATCTTGTTGTGATTCTTGGCGGCGCAGAAGCAGAAGCTTCTGGCCTGGCATGTGAAACCGTCACCACCGGCGATCCGACTTTTGCAGGACCATTGGCGGGAGTCCAGTTAGGACTTTCTTGTTATCACGTGGTTGAAGACGAAATTAAAGAAGCCGTCGATCCGGCAGTCTATGACGAGCAGGTCGGAATGATGGAAATGGTACTTGATGTCGATGCGATTAAAGCGGAAATGCAACAATACCGCAGCGAAACTGCATTAGCATAAGTATATCTCAATGCTGGTTCGGGTCAGGCCTCTGGCTCGAACCTACTATCCGGCTCGGATGCAGGAGTAACAATGGGATACGCAGTAATTAAAGGTGTGAGCTATGTGCTCGCCCATACCCCAGATGTATTGATTCAACATGGTTCGGTACAGGTGCAGTCTCGGGCTAAAGACCCGGCAGACAGCTATTTACAGCAGCTAAAAGACCACCTTCGTCCTTATGAAGACGTGGTTTCTTACCCGGCCAACCAGTGTTATATCGGTAACCTTACCCCACAACAGTTGGCAGATATTCCCCAGCCATGGTTTGAGAACAAAGAACATACTTCTCACGAAGGCAAGTTCGGCGAAATTTATAGCCAGGAAAGTTTCTATGCCATGTTGAACCACGTAGACGTGTTCAACCTGGTTCATTTCACTCAAGAATTTATTGACACCTATCAGCCAAAGGTTGGCCAGCATGCCCTATACGGTGATGTTGACCTGTTTGCCGGCCACCAGCTTATCACCAAAGATGAGATCCTGGCGCTGGTTGAAAATCATCAGGCGGAAGTGCTGATGATGAACAGTGAGCTGGTCGGCTGTGTGAAAGCCGCCCACGACGAGGATGAAAACCTGTCTGCCCATATTATGCTTGAAAACTTGTGTACCAAGGCATCAGGCGTAATGGCGGCCATGCACCTGAAACAGCAGGGTATTGAGCTCGACAAGGTTGATTACCTAATCGAATGTTCGGAAGAAGCCTGTGGTGACATCAACCAGCGTGGCGGCGGTAACTTCGCCAAAGCGATTGGTGAGGTTATCGGCTGTAATACCGCAACGGGTTCGGATGTACGTGGTTTCTGTGCGGCACCTGCCCACGCGATGACACTGGCTGCCGCCTTGGTTAAATCCGGCGTATTCAAGAACGTGATGGTTGTTGCTGGTGGCGCCGTTGCCAAACTGGGCATGAACGGCCGTGACCATGTTAAAAACGACATGCCGGTACTGGAAGACTGTCTGGCTGGCTTTGCCTGTATGGTGACAGAAAACGACGGTATCAGTCCTGAAATCAATACTGATATTGTTGGTCGCCATCAGATCGGTACCGGCTCCTCTCCACAGGCTGTTATGACAGCACTGATTGCCAACCCGCTGAAAAATGCCGGTATGGCAATGACTGACATCGACAAGTACTCTGTCGAAATGCAAAACCCAGAAATTACCAAGCCAGCAGGTGCCGGTAATGTTCCGGAGTCAAACTACAAGATGATTGCGGCGCTAGCGGTTAAAGAAGGCCAGCTAGAGCGCACCCAGCTACCTCAGTTTGTTGCTGAGCATGGTATGACAGGCTTTGCACCGACTCAGGGCCACATCCCGTCAGGCGTTCCATTCCTGGGCTTCGGTCGCGAAATGATTGTCAACGGTGACATCAACAACTTCATGATGGTCGGCAAGGGCAGCTTGTTCCTGGGCCGTATGACCAACCTGTTTGATGGTCTGAGCTTTGTGGTTCAGAAAAACAGCGGCAAGCAGGAAGAAGTGTTTGATGAGGCTCAGGTCAAGCAGGTTGTTGCCCAGGCAATGCGTGATGTGGCTGAGAACTTGTTAAATCGCGAACAGTAATCGGAGGTTGCTATGAGTAACATCAATCAACAACTGTCCGATACCTTCAACGCCATGGCTGATGGCCTGCTTAGCGGCCAGTTTGGCAAGAAGACCCGCATCGCCCTGACATTAGTTGGCAGCGAGCATGGTCCTCAGGAGTTACTTCGCGGCGCTCAGTTGGTCGCTCGCCAGTATAGCGATATCGAACCGGTACTGATTGGCTGTGACGATCCTGAGTGCGGATTCGAATGCTATCCGGCGGCCGATCTTCACGAGTGCCACAAGGTGATGGAAGGGCTGTTCGCTGACAAAAAGATCGATGGTTGTGTGACCTTGCATTACGCATTCCCGCTGGGTGTGAGCACCATGGGAAAAGTGGTAACCCCGGGAACAGGTCGTGAAATGATCATCGCCTCGACAACGGGTACCACAGATACCAACCGCCAGGCAGCACTGCTGAAAAATACGATTTATGGTATTGCACTGGCCAAGGCGAGCGGTATCAAAAAGCCAACAGTCGGTGTTTTGAATATCGACGGTGCGGCACTGTGCGAGCGTAGTTTGCGTGAGCTTGCCGAAGGCGGCTATGACATCCACTTTGCGGAGTCTGGTCGTGCCGATGGCGGTATCGCAATGCGAGGCAATGACCTGCTACAAGGCACACCGGATGTCATGGTGACTGATAGCCTGACCGGTAACCTACTTATGAAGATGTTCTCTTCGTTCACCACTGGCGGCAGCTATGAAGCATCAGGCTTCGGCTACGGTCCGGGGTTGGGTGAGGGCGCTTCCGACAAGCTGATAAATATCATTTCAAGAGCCTCAGGCGCCCCTGTTGTAGCCGGCGCGATGAGACTGTGTGCAGATGCTGCAAAAGGGAGTGTTATGAAGCGAGTCGATGAAGAGTGGGAAGCGGCGTCGTTGGCCGGGTTGAACAGCGTGCTGGCCAAGTATCGCCAACCTAAGCAACCGGTAGAGGCCAAGGCAGAAGTGACTGCACCACCGGAGAAGGTTACTGACGCAGAAATTGGCGGTATTGATATCCTCGAGATTGAAGATGCCTGCCAGGCGCTGTGGAAGGCTAACATCTTTGCCCGCACAGGCATGGGCTGTACCGGCCCGATAGTGTTAGTGGCAAGAGACGACTTGGAGCAGGCACGGGCACGGTTAACCGAAACTAAGTTTATCGGCTAATGGTGACAGTCGCCAAAACCTCCAGCCAATCTACTTCGATGGCAAGAGAAGTCACACACTAGGAAATTCGCGAGCGCGAAATCGGCAGCATCGAGAGTAGCGCCATGCCATCCTGAATAAGAACACATGATTTTTGTTTAGGGTGGTATCCACCGTCCGTTACTAAGGATATAGAGATGACAGAAACAGTAGTGCGTCTTACGCAGATGACCAAAAAAGCTGGGTGAGCGGCGAAAATTGGCCCTAAGGCCATGGCGCAGGTTCTGCAGTCCATTTCACCCCTATTTCCCGAACAAGCGTATCCCGATCTGATGGTTGGGTTGACGGTAAGTGATGATGCTGCCGTCTACAAAATCACTGATGATGTTGCCGTCATCCAGACATTGGACTTCTTTACTCCAATCGTCGATGACCCGTATGACTTTGGTGCCATAGCTGCTGCAAATGCACTCAGCGATGTTTACGCCATGGGCGGCCAGGTAACATTGGCAATGAACATATTTTGTGTTCCGAGTGATCTTCCCCAGGAGATCGTTGGCCAAATCCTCAAAGGCGGTGCGGAGAAAGTCCGTGAGGCCGGAGCGGTATTGGTCGGTGGTCATACCGTCGAAGACGATGAACCGAAATTCGGTTTGTCGGTAATGGGTACGATCCATCCCTCTAAAGTGCAAACCAAAGCTGCTGTTGACAGCGGCGATATTCTGGTACTCACCAAGCCGATTGGTACTGGCTTAATTTCAACCGCAGCAAAACGGGGTAAGGCGAGTCAGCAGGCTATTACAGCCTCAACCGACAGCATGAAAAAGCTTAACCGTAAAGCTGCTGAAATTTTCGCCCGCTATCCGGTGAAAGCCTGTACCGATGTTACTGGTTACTCGCTTCTTGGTCATGCCTTGGAAATGGCCGAAAAGAGCGATGTATGTATGCACTTTAACGCAACCCAGGTGCCGTTTCTGATCGAAGCCGAAGACTACGCAGCCCAGGGGTTATTTCCCGGTGGTGCCAAGCGTAATCTGGATGCTTACCGAGACGAGATTGAGTTCGCACCGGATCTTGATGAAAGCTGGCAGCGCAAGCTGTGTTGTCCGGAAACCTCCGGCGGCTTGCTGGCAGCCGTACCCAAAGATTGTCTGGACGCTTTATTAACTGAATTTAGCAATAGTGAAGAACCATGTTGGGTTGTCGGGTACGCCGAGGCAGGAGCCGGCATCAAAGTAAGCCATTAGTACGGATATTGAAGGCTACCCATCCCAATTGACGCTTGTTTGGAGATATAAATGAAACTCGAACTAGGCAATATTCATGTTCGTGATTTGGCTTTCGGGCCAGTGAGCGAAGTAAAAGAAAATACTGTGGTGATTGAACAGCAAGCACTTTTGAACCACCTGTGCGAACTGGATCACCGTATCCGCTCGATTGAACTATCAATCGCAAAACCAGGCGATAGCATCCGTATCATGCCGGTCAAAGATGCTATTGAACCTCGAGTGAAAGTCAGTGGTGGTGGCGACATCTTCCCTGGCCGTCACTTAGGCGAAGAAGCAATGGTGGGTGAAGGTCGTACGCATGTGCTGAAAGGCATGGCGGTGATCACTACCGGTGAGGTTGTTGGTTTCCAGGAAGGTATCCTGGATATGAGCGGCCCGGGTGCACAATACACACCATTCTCTTCAACCATGAACCTGGTTATTCAGTGTGAAGTGGATGACTCATGTAACCAGTACGACCACGAAGGTGTACTACGCCTTGTTGGCCTGGAAGCAGGTCGCTGGATTGGTAAGCTGGCTGCAGATGTAGAGCCGGATGAAATCCAGACATACGAAACCAAGCCATTGCTAGAGCAGGCTGCCGAGTATCCTAACCTGCCAAAAGTTGGTTATGTCTACATGCTGCAGAGCCAGGGTCTATTGCACGATAGCTACTACTACGGCGTTGATGTGAAAGGCATGCTTCCGACACTGATGTACCCAACAGAAGTGATGGATGGCGCAATCATCAGTGGTAACTGTGTATCTGCCTGTGACAAGAACACCAGCTATGTTCACCAGAACAGCCCGGTTATCTACGATCTTTATCGTCACCATGGTTCGAAATACAACTTCATGGGCGTTATCGTCACTAACGAAAACGTTACTCTGCGTGACAAAGAACGTTCATCTAACTTCGTTGTTAAGCTTGCCAAGCAAATGGGTTGGGATGCAGCGATTGTCAGTGAAGAAGGCTTTGGTAACCCAGATGCCGACCTGATGATGAACTGTGCCAAGCTAGAGGCTGCCGGTATTCAGACTGTCTTGCTGACTGATGAATATGCAGGCCAGAACGGTGAGAGCCAGTCATTGGCAGATTCACACGAGAGTGCGAACGCTGTTGTGACTAACGGTAACGCCAACCAGCTAGTGACACTACCTGCAATGGACAAAGTGATCGGTCACGACCGTTATGCAGATATGGTTGCTGGTGGCTTCCAGGGTAGCTTGCATGAAGATGGCTCTATCACGGTTGAAATTCAAGCGATTCTTAGCGCAACCAGTGAACTTGGTTACCATCACCTCACCACTAAAGCAAGCTAAGCGAGGATACTCACATGACATTGAAAGTAGTTTATTACTTGAACCAGTTCTTCGCCCAGAAAGGTGGTGAAGAGATGGCCCACACTCCAATGGAGGTGGTTGAAGGTACAGTTGGTGTTGGTTCTCAAGTGAACACAATGCTACAGGACAAGGCAGAAATCACACATACCATTATCTGTGGTGACTCCTACTTCAACGAAAATGAAAGCCAGTGCTGCCACGGACTGCAAGAAATCTTAACTCAGCTGAAACCGGATCTCATCATTGCGGGTCCTGCTTTCAACGCCGGTCGTTACGGTATGGCTTGTGGTACGGTTGCCAAAGTTGCTCACGAAATGGGCATCACCACAATTTCGGGTATGTATCCTGAAAACCCTGGTTATGAACTGTTCCGTCAGTATGCGTACATGGTTGAAACAGGTAACAGTGCAGCGAGCATGCGCAAAGCCGTTCCTGCAATGGTTAAGTTGATTAACCGTTATGTAGAAACCGATGGCGAAGTAGGTTCTCCAGAAGAAGCGGGTTACATGCCTCGTGGCATCCGTGTGAACTTCTTTGCAGAAAAACGTGGTTCTGAGCGTGCCGTTGACTTGTTGATTTCCAAAATTGGTGGTCAGGAGTTCACAACTGAATATCCAATGCCAGTGTTTGACCGCGTTGAGCCTCAACCTCCTGTTGAAATGATGAGCACAGCTAAGATTGCGCTTGTTACATCAGGTGGTGTAGTACCTAAGGGCAACCCAGACCATATCGAATCTTCAAGTGCATCTAAGTATGGCGAATACAGCATTCGTGGTTTGGAAACCTTGACGGAAGAGACTCATGAAACAGCGCACGGCGGATATGACCCAGTTGCTTGTAACCAGGACCCTAACCGAGTTCTTCCAGTCGACGTGTTGCGAGACATGGAACGAGAAGGTGTTATCGGAAGCCTGCATGACATGTTCTACACCACGGTCGGTAACGGTACGGCGGTCGCGAAGGCGAAAGAATACGGCGCAGAGATTGCGATGAAGCTACAGAAGGCAGGGGTGACAGCTGCTATATTCACCTCCACTTGAGGCACTTGTACTCGTTGCGGCGCAACGATGCTCAAAGAAATCGAAAGAGTAATGCCTGTAGTTCACGTTCTAACTGTCGTGCCTATTTCTAAAACGGTTGGTGCAAACCGTATTGTTCCTGCGATTGCGATCCCTCACCCACTGGGTGATCCAACAATGCAGCCGAAAGAAGAGAAATACGCGCGTCGTCAACTAGTCGAAAAAGCACTAAGTGCACTTCAGACTAAGATTGATGAGCAGACAGTGTTCTAAGCATTAGAAAACGATAGAACAAGAAGCACTCAAGCCAGCCGGTTTACCGGCTGGCTTTTTTAGTGTCAGAGTGCAGGTTAAAGATAGATTTCCTTTTATTCGGGATGAGAGTGTATTGTGTTTTAGTATTGAGTTTTCAACCCCATCTAGCTTCCCCCTTCTATCAACTCTCTCGATCTCGTTACCTTTTCGTACAAGGGGAAGAATATTCTCTGATGTTGAACAACCACGCTCATCTACAATCATTTCTGTTAGCCGAATAAGACTAACTTCCTATTGATGAAAAATGTACAGGTACAGAGAATAACTCTCCCCCTTGACTGAAATAGTAACTTGGCAACGGTTGTCACAAGAAGGGGGAGTTGGAGGGGGTTGCTTAGATTAGGCTCAACTTTATAACCTGAAGCAGGAGATAGTCGGCAGGGGAAAGGATCCCCGCCATGGCGGGGATCCTGATTTGGAGAAAGGGGAGGGCTAGTAAATACCCTTGAAGCCAAGAGAATCGAGACAGGATTTGATCAGCTGCAGATCGATGAAACGAAAATCAGTTTGTTGTTTTTCGGGGAACCGGGTATCAATCTCTTCATCGGTAAGAGTCAGGTGTGTTGGGTTAGCTTTGCATAGGGCTTGGTAACGTTCGATGGTCTGCTCGATAAGGTTTAATGATTCTATATCCAGCTCATCATGGTTATTAAGCACGATGATACTGCGATAGGGTGTTTCATGCGGTTTAACACTTCCTGCGAGAGGGTGGGAGATAATTTTCCCGCCAAGATGTACTTTGTCTCTGGTAAGCATCAATACATCTTCAATATGATTTCTGGATGTACATTGTATTTTGGTGTTTAGCTCAGCAATGCTTGGGTTGTTAGTAATTATTTCGAGTCTATCGTATCTCATGTTTATCTCCCTAAATAACCAAGCCAATGAAAAAATAAAGCTTTATTGGTCATAAATTGTTCTGTTGGTAGCGGTTATTATAATAAAAAGATCAATTCTAATAGCAGGCAAATATCTTGTTTTTGTTATTTGTTAATCAAAATTAGGATATCTAATGACACTCATTAATTTGTTAAAGGCTAATGTGAATGGTTTGTGATTTTGCTGTTTTATTTTTGGGTAAATAAATGTGTTACTAGCGGGATGTGACTGCAAAAAATGTTAGCTAGTTAACCAAAATAGAAATAAGTTTCATATAAAATCATCTTTGCCGGAAAGGTCACAGAATGACTGTTAAACACTTTCAAATCATAACCTTATTAGGTACATTACACCCATCGAAACGCGGAAGTGGATGGGGTCTGGTGGCCCTCCCGGTCTTCAAAACCGACGTGAGCTGAATAGGCTTTGGCAGGTTCGATTCCTGCTCCTTCCGCCAACTCTTTTTAACGTTACAGTCAGTTGATTGTCCATTCAAAAACGTTATAGAGACTAATTTTTTAGAACGAGTATATATAATATTATTATACTTGTTTACTCAGGGTTAGAAGAATGACGGTGACAACGTTACTCGCCAACTAATAATAGAAAATTAGTTTTTATCATTATACTTGTCCTTGAAATCTTCCTTGTTTGCCCCCTGAAATAATCAAAACATTTACTTTAATGGTTTCTTGGTTAATTATCAAAAGTTTATCAGCGTGGTCTGCTTTTATTATTAGTTAAGTTTCTGTTTTTATTAATTTCCAATCGGGGCTTGATTATGACAGTAAGCACCTTATCTTCCATTCCACAAGTTGAAAAAATACTTCAGCAGGCTTTTTTGTCACCATATATCGAGCGGTTAAGCCGTCCGGTCGTGACGGATATAGTCCGTGAGCAGGTGCAAACCTACAAAAAGAAGCACTTAAGTGATCCTGAAGGTGTGCCTTTTTCGGTAGAGCAGCTGTACCACTATATAGAACAGGGTTGTTGGGTTATGAACCAGCAGCGATTGCAGCGTGTTGTCAACGGCACTGGCGTGATCGTTCATACCAACCTTGGGCGTTCGCCGTTAGATGCCGAGATCTGGCAGAGTGTTGGCGAGGTCAATACGCATTATAACAACCTTGAAATTGATCTTCATACCGGTAAGCGAGGAAAACGCAAGGGGATGTTGCAGCAGTTAATGCAGCACCTGGTGAAAGGCGAGGATACGCTGGTCGTCAATAATAATGCGTCGTCAATTTATCTGATGCTGCATGAGTTGGCGAAAGGCAAAGAGGTGATTGTCTCACGCGGTGAGCAAATTCAGATCGGTGGCGGCTTCCGTATTCCTGATATTTTGGCACTCTCTGGTGCCAAGCTGGTGGAAGTCGGTACGACGAACATCACAACGGCAAAGGATTACCTTGATGCGGTAACCGAAAACACGGCGATGGTGCTGATTGTCCATACCTCCAATTTCAAGATCCGAGGCTTTACGGAATCTGCCGATATTAAAGAGCTGGCAAGGGATCTCCCGGATCATGTCGTGCTTGCCGTCGATCAGGGGTCGGGCACGACGACTGAAGATATGCCGGATGAACCTACCGTTGCCAGCTATATCCAGGCCGGTGCTGATATTGTTTGTTTCTCTGGCGACAAGATCCTCGGTGGTCCGCAGGCCGGGTTGGTTACCGGTAAGCAACCGTTGATCAGGCAGCTTGAGAAAAACCCGATGATGCGTGCGTTCAGGCCAAGCCGTATTGTGTATTCATTGCTTGAAGAGCAGGTGGTTCGCAAACTTAACCAGTTAGAAAGTGGCCGTGGGGTTGCTGAAAGCAAGCGCACGATTGGCGAGGCGGAGCTTGAACAAAGAGCCTGTCTACTGGCGGAAGGTTTTGGCGATCAGCTCCGGGTTGTTAACTCGGAACTAACCGTGGGCGGTGGTTCGTTGCCGGATCAAAGTGATCCTTCCTGGTCGATTGAGATCGTCACAGATAACGGACGAAGCAAGCGCTCTGCGGAAAAAATGCTGAAAATCATGCGTAGCTGGCCGCTGCCGGTGATCGGCGTTATCAAGCATGACAGGGTGCAGTTAAATCTCGCCACTATTGAAGAATCTGAAATTCCGTATCTACGTAGCCAGCTGGCGGAGGTGTTGTTATGAGTTATGTCGTCGGAACGGCTGGCCATGTCGATCATGGTAAATCGGCGTTAATCAAAGCGCTGACAGGCATTGATACTGCGCATTTGCCGCAGGAAAAGAAGCGGGGAATGACTATCGATCTCGGCTTTGCCTTCTTTAAGCATCAAGACGGCACGCCAGTAGGGGTTATTGATGTACCGGGTCACGAGCGGTTTATCCGAAACATGGTGGCCGGTGTGTGGAGCCTTGACATGGTGTTGTTTGTGGTAGCAGCCGATGAAGGCTGGATGCAGATGTCGACTGACCACCTTAAGGTGATAGCATCTATGGGGATCGACAATGTGACTCTGGTTATCTCCAAATCGGATTTGGTTGACGATGACATGCTTGCGTTGGTCGAGGAAGAAGCGCTGGAGCAGTTCCTTGAGATTGCTGGCTTTATTCCGGACTCAGTGGTGGTATCAGCCCATCAGCAAAAAGGGATCGACGAGCTTCGCCAGCATATCTGCCGTAAACTGGGCAATCATTCGAATGATGCTCGTCAGCAAACAGCTGTTCAGCGTCAGGCACACTTGTACATCGACCGCGTGTTTACGGTCAATGGTGTCGGCACAACAGTAACGGGAAGTCTGTGTGGCGGTGAGTTTCATGTCGGCCAGAAGCTGATTCTTCAGCCTTCGGGCAGGGAAGTGCAGGTGAAGAGCCTGCAGTCGTATCACCAGAATATCGAAACAGCCCAACCGGTATCCCGCGTCGCGATCGCGTTGAAAGGTGTGAAGAAAAAAGAAGTCGAACGTGGTTTTTGCCTTATGGCCTCGAAGGAGTCCGGCTTCATTGTTGATGAGGTGATTGTTCGCCTGGATGGCATGTTGTTTGAGAACAAGTGTCGTAACAACAGCGAAGTCGAAGTGGCGTTCGGTACGTTTAATACCCTTGCTAAGATTTTTGTCTTCAAGGGGACTAACCTGGCTCGCTTAAGGTTGAAAGAGCCGGCCTGCTGTTTTTGGAACCAGCGCGCGCTGCTTATCCAGCATGGCGGTAGTAGCATCATAAACTGTGGGGCAGTTGTCTGGGGAGGCGAGGTAGCCAAGCAGCACCGCAACAAACTGTATGATTTGTTAATGGCAATGCCAGATCAGCCAGCATGGGAAGATTATGTCACTATCAACATGTCCCTGTATGGTTACGCCAAGCGTGGTGATCACCAGCTTGATGAATCCGGCTATAAAGCCTGTGGTGATTGGTTATTCACCGAAGAGTGTTTCAATAACTCTCATCAGGCGATTGAATCAATCCTCAAGCAAGAGCAGATTGATTTATCCGTCAATGAGCTAAGCGGCAAGGTTCAGTTGCCGATGAATGTCTTGTCAGCCTTGCTACAGCAGCTTGTCGAAGAGGGCAAACTAAAGCAGAGCGGCGAACTCTTCTCACTTGGCAGTGGTCGTAGTGAAGCCCAGCTTTCTCCAACGGCAAAACAGATTTTAGAGCGAATGAGCCAGGCTGAGAAGCAGGGCTATGAAGCGGATAAGGAAAAGATCCCGGGAGCGCAGAAAGAGTTGCGAAATCTGGTACGTCTTGGCTTCGCTGTGCCGCTTGAAGGTAAGATTTATTATGAAAAAGCGCTTTACGATGATCTGGTTAACGACATTATCGAAGGACGAGAAGTCAATGAGCGCTTTAAGATCTCCGATGCCAGAGATCGAACCGGCTTGTCGCGAAAGTATATGATCCCTGTGTTGAACCGGATGGAATCCGACGGCTGGATCAAACGCGTCGAGAATGATCGTCAGGTGCTTCGGGCGGCGGAAACGGCATTAGTCTAATTGAGTTCTTTAGCTAAGTTGTAGTTTTATTATCAGGAAGCCTCACACTGTGAGGCTTCTTTTTTGCAAGCAGTAACTAGCTCTTTGGGAAGCGTATTTTTGCTTAACTATTGCACTGTTAGGCCGTTTTGTAAAATCTCTGTCAGACTTGCGTCAAATGGGAACTTTTGGTTTTGAATACTGCATGAGTCTGGGTATTCTTCGGGCAGAATTATTAATTGAGAGTTTAATCAATGCGAAAGTTGGTTGTTGCCAGTGTAGTGGCTCTGGCGTTAGCAGGGTGTAATTCAGGTTCATCAGATGGTAGTAGCAATACTGGTCAGTTCAACTTGGCCTTTTCTGATGCGCCAGTAGACGGTCTGAGCAAAGTTTGTGTTGCCTTTGATAAGATCACGGTGCATCACACAAACGGTGGCGAGTCTAGTTGGGGAACAACGTCTTTTGCCTCAGATCAAAGCTCGGCGGAGTGTATTCCTGCTGGTCTTGCAATTCCGCAAGATAGCGATGGAAACCCGGTGTTTATGGTCATCAACCTGATGGCTTATCAAGGCGAACAGTCATTGCAGGTGTTGAGTGATGAGCAGATGGAAGCCGGCCAATATACTCAGATGCGCCTCTCGGTGCTTGAAAAAGGTAATTACACCGATGGCACACCGTATTCGCATGTTGTAACAGACACAAGTGCCACAGAGGGAATTCGAGTACCTAGTGGCGAGCTGAAACTTGATGGTTTTGATGCACAGGCAAATGCAACTCAAGCCTATACACTGGAATTCGATTTGCGTAAGAGCATGGTTGAAAATGCCAATGGTTATCAACTGAAGCCGCGCGGCGTTCGCTTGGTAAACAACCAGGATGTCGCAACGATCTCTGGTGAAGTTACCTTGGGTGGCGGAGCTTGCGGCAATAACATCAATGATGCATTCGTTTATGTTTACACAGCGCCTACCAGTGGTGTTCATGGTGATTTGGGATCGACCAATGAACCTTACACATCTGTTGGGGTTGATTCTGCGTCTGGTAAGTTTGAGGTCGGATATGTACCTTTGGGTAGTTATGACGTTGTCTTGGTATGTAACGGCAGTGAAGATGACCCTGAAAATGCAGGGGACCAGTTAACAATCGATTCTAGCTTTGTTGACGAAGCATTGACTGCCAGTGGCCGAACGTTCACTTTCTAGTCATTGATAACCCGCTATTACAGCGGGTTTTCTTTTAAATTATCACTATAAAATCAACTAATTATTCTCCGAATATCACATTTTTCATCCAGTATAGGGCGTAGAATCTTTCGTTATCTCCTAAAGGAGTCAATGTCAGCCCTCTTATTGTCTGTCATCGCCGCAGGACATTTTTGAGGACTGATTGTCGAAAATAAGACTGGAGGGATACCATGACGATAGGCAAATACCTGCGTTGGAAAGATGAAAATGGCAATGAATTCAGACCTGTTTCTCTAACCGGAACAGAGCTGCTTAATGACCGGACACTCAACAAAAGTACTGCATTTACCTACGAGGAAAGAGAAGCTTTTCAGCTGAGTGGCTTGTTACCCCCGCGTGTTCAGACCTTTGATGACCAGCTTAACCGCGTTTATGACGGTTTCAGAAATGCATCGACGGATATCGAGAAGTACCTGTTCCTTCGTGCCCTCCAGGATCGAAACGAGACATTGTTCTACGCCTTGCTGTCTCGCCACATCGAGGAGATGACGCCGATCATCTACACCCCGACAGTGGGCAAGGCTTGTCAGGAGTTCAGTCACCGCTACCAGAAGGCACGTGGTTTATATATTACAGAAGACAACGTCGATAATATGGGCGAGCAGGCCCGTCACTTTACCGGTAAAGACATCAAAATTATCGTGGTAACAGACAGTCAGGGGATTTTGGGACTGGGTGACCAAGGGGTTGGTGGCATGGGGATCCCAATCGGTAAGTTGTCGCTCTATACCTTGGGAGCGGGGATCCATCCTGCTCATTGTTTGCCGATTGCACTGGATGTGGGTACTGATAATCAGGATCTGCTGGACGATCCTATGTATCTGGGTGTACCCCGCAAGCGGATGCGCGGTGAAGAATACAAGACCTTTATCAAGAAGTTTGTCCGTCAGGTGAAACAGCATTTCCCGAAAGCCGTGTTGCAGTGGGAAGATTTTAGTAAATCGAATGCGTTTGATAATCTAGCTGATTACGAAGACTTCCTGCCTTCATTCAATGATGATATTCAGGGCACGGGCTCGGTGGTACTTGCCGGTATTTTGGGTGCAGTCAAAATCAAGGAAGAGTCACTCGTCGATCAATCGTATGTGGTTTACGGGGCCGGAGCCGGTGGAGTTGGGGTAGCCGATCAGATTTATGCCGGTTTGTTGAAAGAAGGCTGTTCTCATACGGTAGCGCGAGACAAAATCTTCATTCTCGATTCTCAGGGGTTGGTCTTCGATGACCGCGAAGGGCTGGATGAGTATAAGAAGCGTTATGCCAAGCCGCGCTCGATTGCAGAGAGCTGGCATACCGAAGTGCTTGGTAAAGTATCACTGACAGAGTTGATCGACAATCACCCGGTTACGGTACTGTTGGGAACCAGTGGCATTGGTGGTGCGTTCAAAGAAGAGCATGTCCAGAAAATGATGGAGTATACCAAGCGTCCAATGGTATTCCCGCTATCCAACCCGACAGCAAATTGCGAGGCACTTCCGGAAGATATCTATAAGTGGAGTGACGGGCAGGCTATCGTGGCGACAGGTAGCCCGTTTGAGAATGTCAGCTACAACGGCTTTGAGTACCGGATTGGGCAGGGTAACAATGTGTTTATCTTCCCGGGTGTTGGCCTGGCAGCCATTGTTTCTCGTACCAGGAAGATTAATTTGGATATGTTCACTATGGCTTCTTATGCGCTGGCTGAATGCGTATCCGAGGAAGATCTCGCTGCGGGTTGCGTTTATCCGCGGATCAGTGAGCTGAAAGATGTCTCGTTGCGTGTTGCGACCAGCATTCTCTCCAATATGCAGGCGACGGATCCAAACAGCATTTTGCGAGGAAAAGATGTCGAGCAGGAACTGGCCGAACATATGTGGGAGCCGGCTTACCTGCCATATCGCAGGGTGTGATTATTGATTGTTAAGATATAACCAAAACCCGGTATCAAAGCCGGGTTTTGTTTTATCTGCGGATTAGAGGCTAGGTGTACTATACCTGTCTGTTACGCTGCGCCCACGAACCGACAAAGATAAAAATCGCGACAACAAGGCAGATTAACCATTGGCTGGGTATGTGGCTAAGCTGTTTGGCCAGCCAGGGAGAGACGGAAACAATCAAGAAACCATACCCGAAGGCGTTGACCAAAATAAATACGATGGTGCGGATGATAAAGTTGGTACCGGAAAGTTGCCGTCTCAGTGCTCGGTTAATATCGGCACCGAAAACAACGAGCAGACAAGCAACCATGGCCGTGGAAATTTCGCTTAGCCTGGGGCGTATAAACTGGCCTGAGTCTGTTAGAAGTTCAATCAGTAAGTTCATGGATATAATAGCAATAACGTTAGATTTGCAAAGAATACTGGTTCTTCATTGATGACCATACTGTCTTGGGGCGAGCCTGTAAGCATGATCACATTTGGCTTGCTGACAACTGATTACAGAATCAGTGATATAATCGATATTTGAATACCTTTTCGTTACAGGTTTGTATTTCTTTTCATGTTAACAATCTCCAACTCCGTTCAGCTTGCTGAATGGGAAATCGAAATGTCAGCAATTCGCGCTCAGGGGGCGGGAGGCCAGAATGTCAACAAGGTTTCCAGCGCGATTCACCTTCGGTTTGATATAAAGCGTTCATCCTTACCGGCTTTCTATAAAGAACGCTTGCTGAAACTCTCTGACCACCGTATTACAAAAGATGGGATTATCATCATCAAGGCCCAGCAATATCGGACTCAGGAACAGAATAGGGAAGATGCATTATTACGGCTCAAGGAGTTGATCCAGGCATCAGTTGTCCAGCAAAAAGCACGACGGGCAACCAAGCCGACTAAAGGCTCCCAGAAACGCAGAATGGATAAAAAAACGCAGCGCGGCCAGACAAAAACCCTCAGAGGTAAGGTTAAGTTTTGAGCAGGTTAACAGTTTGATTCTTTAGTCCGTGAAAGATAACCGAATAGGGTTTAATTTCGTTCCTAACATAATGATATGTAAAGGTGATATGGATGTCAGAGAAGAAAACATGCCAGTTGCTTCAACTGTATTTGCGGGAGTCAGAGCGGGTCAGGTTACTGGATTTGGATGCCTTGCCAGAGCTTGATTCAGGCGAACAGGCCAATATGCATGAATGGCTGTCCAATAAGCGAAATTTCTCACTTGAAGAGATAGCGTCCCAGCAGTGGCTGAAAACCTGTAGCGCCGGGTTTGTTACCGAGCTGACGTTCTTTCCGGACGGTTCGCTTAACGAGTACACGCTATTTAACCGCCAGCAACATTCGGGCTGGTGGGAGCTGGTAGACGGTGTGATAGAAATGGTTATCCATAAAGGTGAAGACCTGTTCCGTTGTGCAGTAATAGCCAATCGAACCGTCAATATTCACTCGGCGATCGAGTATAAAAACGACGAGTTGCATTCTTATTTAAAACTGGCACAAACCCGACCTGTCGAAAATTAGTCAGTTTCACTGGCAAAACGTGAGTGAAACTGGTATTCATTTCAGTAGATTATGACGAGTGAGAGCCAGGCCTGTGAATACAAGGACGAATACAATTAATTCGGTTGCTGTTGTCGGCGGCACGCATGGAAATGAATTCAGCGGGATTTACCTGCTTCGCAAGTGGCAGCAAGATCCACAACTGATCGCCCGAGACTCCTTTGCGACCCAGACTGTTTTTGCCAATCCGAAAGCGTTTGAAGAAAACAAGCGCTATCTTGATTGCGATCTGAACCGACAATTCAGCTTTGAAGATTTGAACAACCCTGAACTGGCTAATTACGAGCAGAGTCGAGCGAAGGCTATCAACCTTCAGATCGGCCCGAAAGGAAACGCCAAAACAGACTTCATCATCGACCTGCACAATACCACCAGTAATATGGGGCCGACACTGATCCTGCTGCAGTCCGATGCGTTTAACCGCAAGATGGGTGCCTACGTTAAGGCAAAAATGCCTGAAGCCGTCGTGGTGCTGGAAGATCAGACATCGGTTGATGAACATTACTTCCTAAGCTCAATCACCAAGCAAGGCGTGATTGTTGAAGTCGGCCCGCAGTCTCAGTCAGTGATCCGCCAGGATGTGCTCGACTGGATGGAAGAGATGACCCAGCACATTCTTGATTATGTCGAACTGCACAATTCAGATTCTCTGCCGTCATTGCCTGCAAACTATGAAGCATTCAAATATGAAGAAACGCTGAAGTTGCCGGAAGATGACAATGGCGAGCGTATCGGTATGGTTCACCGAAATGTCCAGGATGCTGACTTTAAGCCGATTCGTTCGGGAGACCCGATATTCACCCTATTTGATGGTAAAGAGATTTGCTGGATTGGTGACTATGAAGCCTACCCGCACTTTATCAACGAGGCGGCGTATTACGATAATAATTTAGCGATGTCATTGGCCAAGAAGGTCATTGTCGAGCTGTAGCAGTCGAACTGTAACGCGTAGCGGGTGAAACACAGTCATACTATAGAGCAGTTCCCAACATTGGTGGGGGCTGCTTTTTTATTCTTCTGCCCCCCTGTGAATCAGATTACGAAGGTGTTGGTTAGATAAATGACACAGGATGAAAAGCCATTCTCGAGAGTGATGGCGGTGACTACGCTCGCAATGCTGGCATTTGCCGGAAACTCATTACTAAACAGGGTGGCGTTGCTAGAAACAGACATCGATGCTGCCACTTTTACCACTATCCGTCTGGTTTCGGGATCTGCGGTATTGTGGCTGATTTCCATTCACAGAAGCAGTGCTCAGCCAGCCGAAGGGAACTGGCTCTCTGCTCTTGCCTTGTTTGTCTATGCGGCAGGTTTTTCGTTTGCCTATATTAGTTTGTCGGCTGCGACCGGCGCATTATTACTTTTTGCTGCCGTGCAAACAACTATGCTGGGATATGGGTTGTGGCAGGGGGAAAGGCTAACGGCGGTTCAATGGTTAGGCTTTGGCTTTGCTATCAGTGGGCTGTTGGGGTTGCTGCTACCCGGTTTATCAGCCCCACCACTGGTGGGCTCGGTATTGATGCTCGCCGCTGGCGTAGCCTGGGGGATATATTCGATCAGGGGGAAAACGGCGGGTGATCCGGTTCTGGCTACCACGGGTAATTTTCTCCGGGCAGTGCCTTTTACTTTGGTGTTGAGTGTAATAATGCTCGGCCGATTATCTCCAGACTGGTCCGGGGTGGGGTATGCGGTCTTGTCTGGTGCTATTGCGTCGGGTCTCGGTTATGTGATGTGGTATAGCGTTCTCCCTGCATTGCAGGCAACAACCGCTGCTACCGTTCAGTTGAGCGTGCCAGTAATAGCCGCAATTGGTGGTGTGTTATTTCTTGGGGAGTCGATTTCACTGCGTTTGTTCCTGGCATCGATTGCAATCCTTGGTGGTATTGCTCTGGTGTTGAGTAAGAAAGGTTAAAGTGAAGCAATAACAATGAAACTGGTATATGCCGCATCCATGCGGCGTTTTTTTTCCTTTCTACACGTCATGTAGCCAGTGTAAAAGAGATCGAGCAACGAACTCTTTTATATTAAAAATATCATTGAATGTTTTGATTATCATCTTTTGGGCTTTCGGCTTCATATAGATGCTTCCAGCTTTCATAAATATCAAACACATTAATAAATGGTACACAGCCAGCACTATCACAGTGCTTATTAAACTCGCTAAAGCCCATGAACTTTCTGTCCTTATCGATAACTACTAGGTTTTGATGAGTGTTTAACTGAGGCTGTTCATCATCACCGTCTTTCATTATGATACCCCTCTTAAGACTGTGTCAGCCAAGCAGTGTTCTAGTAGTTTTATACTTACTGACAATTATTATTTTAGCTGTTATATCGAGGCTATTTTATATACTTTGGATTAACGCCTCCCCATAGAGTATATAAATCGCATAATAGTCGTCCGGTTTTGCTTTCCATCTCAGACCTAGATATTTCGCCAACACCTTGTTGACCGAATAGAACGACTTCATCTCCAGGTTTAGCACCTTTAATGTCTGTAATGTCAACCATCGTTGTATTCATTGATGTCTTTCCGATGACTTTCGCTCTTTGACCATTGATTAAGACATAGCCTTTTCTACTCAGAGACCGAGGGTAACCATCAGAATAACCTACTGGCAGATTAGCTAGTAATGATTCTCTCGATAAGATTTCGGTACTATCATAACCAACAGTTGAACCTGCAGGGAATTTATGAACAGAAGCAATTTCTGTTTTAAAGGATACAATACTTTTGTACTCTGGAAATTGTGATGTTGTGTCACCATACAGTGCTCCACCTGGACGGATCATATCCAAACGAGCTTCTGGTAGCATCAATGTCGTGTATGAGTTAGCTGCATGAAGAGTTACATCATCTCGCTTTAAGTCAGAGTGTTCTATTAGCCAACTAGTCTCATTCATGAATCGTTTTAGGCCCAGTCTTGTTGTATTTAAATCCTCTGTCGGAAAGTGGGTCATCATACCTACAATGTTAACACGTGGTGTTTTTGTTACTTTGACAGCATCCTTTTTACCACTATCGGTTGTTAGGTCAATACCGTTACGCCCCATTCCAGCAGAGTTGAAAGCAAGATGTACTGAAATATTTGTATTGTGTTTTTTGGCAATTTTAGAGATAGCTTCAGCTTGCTCGAGGGTACCAATAAGCTCCTCAATATTAAATTTAACAGCAGCTTCTATTTCATCAGGAGTACCAGCTCTTACTCGAAGTATTTGACCATTGAAACCTTTTTTCCTGGCTATTTTGGCTTCTTCATTACTGGCTATTGCTATACATGAAATGTTGCTATTAATAACTGAAGGAATAAGGTTTTCGATCCCATTTCCATACGCATCTGCCTTCATTACAGCACAAATTCTGGTCTTGCTTCCAACTTCTTTTTGAAGCAGTTGAATATTATTTTCGAAAATGCCTCTATCAACTTCAACCCAGGCATTAGGCTGCATTGCTTGCTGTTCCTGTGTAATATCATTACTTGATAGAATGAACGGAGCACTCATGGCATTATTGGCAACAAGAGAAATTGAAAAAGCTATAAGCGATAATTTAAATTTCATTTAATACTCTTATGTGGATTTTATCTAATTGAAGTTATTTTAACTGTCGTTATAATCTGAATTGGCCAACAATATCATGAAGATTACTTGTGCGATTGTTCAAATCTGTTAACTCAGTTTCGGAGTTTTTAGTTGCAATCTGATTATCATCGGCACTTATACTTAAACAAGACACACTACCTGACAAGTGTTGAGCTGCATCTGATTGTTCCTGCATAGAGTTAGATATCTGCTCCATGTTATTGAGTAAAGAAATAATTTCATCAGTAAAGCTTATCAGTGAGCTTCGAGCTTCGTTTGCGTGACAAGTACTTATGTTGACTAACTCAACTGAGTTCTTCATATTGTCAGAAGTAATGTTGGTATCGTGATGGATGTTTTTTAGCATATTCTCTATTTCGACTGTTGCAAGAGCAGTTCGTTCCGAAAGGTTACGTACTTCATCGGCAACAACAGCGAATCCTCGTCCTTGCACACCAGCACGAGCGGCTTCTATTGCAGCATTCAATGCCAATAAGTTGGTTTGATCTGCAATATCTTTAATGACAGATACAATCGTATTAATTTTATTGGCACTTTTATCTAATTCTTCAAGGTTTGAAGCCAGTTCATTGACCCCTTCCTGAACATTTACCATACCATCTACAGCTTGATCGACTTTTGTTACAGTTTCCTGTGTTTGTACTTCAAACTGTTTTGCTTGATCGTTTATGCTATTTGTTATGCCTGATACACTTTGGATACTGGCGGCTAACTCCTCGATAGCAGTGGCACTACTGCGCACATTTTCAGCTTGAGAAGTGGAACGATCAGATATTCCATCAAAAATATTATTGAGTTGTTTTGATGTGTCTGTTATGGAGTTTGAGCCATCGTTAATTTCCTGAATTCTAATCCGAAGGGATGCAATGAAAATATTAAACGAATTAGTTATTTTCCCGATTTCATCATGACTAGTGGTCGGTATTTCTCTTGTTAAATCCCAGTTGCCATTAGCAAAGCCCTGTAATACGTGGTTAAGGTGGTTAAGTGGTTTGACTATTCTTATTGATATTTTGTATGTCACCAGCAATGTGAGCAAAATAATAATGGTAGCAAAAATGCCAACTTGAACAAGTATTTGATTTTTTACCGTATCTAAATAACTTAATGCCACATCAACACCGATGACATAGTACTCGCCGTTGATATTTCTAAATGGAATGAAAACTGAACGCCACATCCCAAATTCACCTTCGTATTCTTCATATTGAATTTTATGAGTTTGGAATGCATCACGTAAGCCTTGGGGAACAACTTTATACTCTTCAAGGTACCAGTTTTTATACTTGCCAGAGGCTAGCTCATTATCTGATTTATTGATGTAGGTATAATATACTTTTCCATTTTTCTCTATTGTCGAATAAGCCCAGTCAATTTCTGATTTTTTTGTAAATCGACTAATCTTATTACTAATAGATTCGTAGTTATCTGAAACTGACGGTAATGTGTCATGAGCATTTTCACCAATTAAACCATTTAAAGCATATGCAGAAGCTGCTAGTTTTGAGTCTAATCCATCAATTGCTGTTCTGTATATTACATTGTATGAATACGTTGAATATGACACTATGATTAAGAAGGCCAACGTTGAAAAGCAAGCCAAGAGTTTGCCTCTTAGTCCCCAGTTTTGATTCATTCTATTACCTATTTATATAAGCTTGACAGACAACAAAGTTTGTCAGGCTAATATGATCCTATAAAAATGTGCTTTGTAACCAATGCAAGTGAGGCTTTTAAATTGAAGGCTGATTATTTTTAGAATTCGTTATCTTAAATGAATTAAATATCAGCTCAATCAATATTCGTGTTAGTTATATTTCTTATGTTTATATTACGGCCGAGAGATTACTTATTTTCATTATCAATATCAATAGGTGAGTATTAAAATCCATTCTCCAATGACTAGAAAATTAGGCGTCCAGTAAAATTTCGTATAAATACTCTATTTATATCTGCTTGATTAAAAAGAGTTTTATTGGGGTCTTTGTTTTTACATCTTTTTGGTAAAGAAAAAGCCCAGACTGGTCCGAACAGTGATCTTGATCCCAATAGGTGGTTGCTAAATATCATTTATTCTCATTGTGATGTGATGAACGTCATAAATATGGCGTCGTGATGTTTCTTTGACGCTTACTTCGTGAGCCTGTTTTTAATGATTAATATCATGTGATTGAATGATGGTTTGGAGTGGTAATTTTATTTTCTCTTCTGCTCGGTGCTGTAATGTTAACCAACGTATTAATTGTAGAGTGCTTTCCTTGCTACCTTGTCTCGATATATCTGGCTGCTGTGGTGGCCTAGGTAAAGGATAAAACAAAGGGTCTAATCATAGATATCACGAATGCAACAGGAAATGACATTACTACTAATCGAGGAAACCTTAGGCTATTGAAATTTCTTGGTAGAGGAAAGTCAGGTTACTCATATCTCGCCCAACGAGGTGAAAAATCAATATGTGGTTAAGTTGATGCATTATGAGCTTTGTCCATACTACGCATTTGGTGATGCCAGTAAGGTTGAGCTTGAAGTGGTAGCCTATGAGAAGTTACAGCAAGTCGGAATAAACGTACCGACTTTGCTAGAGGTGAGTGCTAAAGAAAACTTCTTGGTAAAAGAAATCATTGATGGGCACCTTGTGACAGACCTTATCATTGACGAAGTCCTTCCAGAAACCTGTATTGAGTAAGTTTGTAACATGGCCTCTACACTCCAAAATGAAGGGTTAAATATCGACTATTTCCCCGATAATTTTGTGTTGTGCGAAGGCACTCTCTATTACGTTGATTACGAACACAACCCCTATGATGAAAACTGGAATCTAGTGAACTGGGGACTGTATTACTGGGCAAACTCCCAAGGAGTGAAAGCGTACAGGGAAACGAAAGATCCTGCTCAAATCAATATACATGAAAGCTTTGGGATTCCGATAAAAGCGCCATTCGAAGAACAGATAAACCAGTGGATTAGCAGCTACGTCTAGAAAGCCTTTTGTAGTAATAATCTTTTAATGTTGCCCGAATATTTCTGTGCGAACACTGAGCCTTTCGCCAAGCCAGATGGCATCGCGGGTATGATCGGCGAGATGATTGCCGGTAACCGGGTGGATCAACACTGAAAGCCCAGCACGATGTTGTTCGAGCCATTCGATGAAACCAAATTGGTTATCGTTGAAATGTACCTCGAACATGGGCTTCACATGAGGACCAACTTTCTTTTTCACCAACGGGAAGATTGCGGTGGTATCCGCTCTGCTTAGTCGGATTTGCTGATGGATTTGTTCAGCAAGTGACTGTTGGGAAAGGTCAAAATAAATATGAGCATGGTACATTGCTGTTTCTCCTGCGGTTACTTCAAACAGGACATTTATCTGTTTGATATAGCCAATTGTAGAGAAATTGATAGCGACAACCATAACTCCCGGTAGAAGAAGATGTTCAGATATTTCGAATAATATATCGCCCTGTTACACGCTGCTCTAGCGAGAGAAGTTCAGGTGGCGAAGTTTGATAAAGTTAATCATCCATTGGGTGACACCTATGTAGTCGGTAGGTTGGCTTAATGAAAGTAAGGCGTGTTCTGAAACTTGCGGTGGATAGCTATCACGTCTTAATTTGATCAGATCGTGGCTGTATTCGGGGGTAAATTCTGGGTGCCCTTGAATACCAAGAAAGTGACTACCGACCTGAATCATTGCATAGGGACAAAATGCACTACCAGCCAGTACCCGTGTTTGCTCTGGTGGTTCAATGACTTGGTCCTGATGGCTAACCAGTAGCGAGTAGCGTTTTTCTGCTGGTGTCAGCCAGCTATGCTTGCTGACTTCGTCAAGTTGAAGTTCCACTTCGGCAACACCAAGTCCCCAGCCTTTGTCGGTGCGGCAAACCTCGCCGCCAAGCGCCCTGGCAATCATCTGGTGGCCAAAACAAATGCCAACAAAAGGAACATGTTGCTGGAACAGCTGGTGGATAAAGGCCTCAAAAGTGCGGATCCATCTTATGTCATCGTAGACGCTGTACTTGCTGCCCGAACTGACATATGCATCGCACTCATCCAATGACTCTGGGTACTGGCCGTCAATAACGCGATAGAAGTGGAGCTCGATGTCCGAGCTGACCTGGTGAAACAGCTCGCTAAACATTGCCGGATAGTTGCCGTGCTTTTCTTGCAACTCGGGCCTAACATCGTCACAGAGTAAAATGCCCAGTCTCATAGCGCCTCAGTCAGTTAGATTGCCGCTAACGGCGTGACAAAAGATATCGGCATATTGCGCGGCGTCGAAGGACACAGGATTGCCAGCTGCCGCCGCATCTGCCGCAGCCATTTCACCGATACGCTGAGCCTGTTGGTTATCGATTCCAATTTCAACCAGAGTATGGGGAATGGCCAGTTCTTCCCGGAGAGACAGTACCCATGCCATAACACCGTCAAAGTCAGATTTGGGCAGGGCAAGGTATCGGCTCAGGCGCGCCATTTTCTCATTAATTCTGGGGCGATTGGCGGTGAGTACATATGGCATCAGTACAGCATTGAGCAGACCGTGGTGTTGGTTATATACCGCGCCTAATGAATGTGCAATGGCATGCATTGCGCCGAGTCCTTTCTGGAAGGCGGTAGCTCCCATTGTGGATGCCACGAGCATCTGGGTTCGTGCCTGAACATTGTTCCCGTCGAGGTAGGCGACGGGTAGATAGTGCATGATCATCCGCATCGCTTCAAGCGAAATGGCATCGGCCATTGGATGATAGGACGGTGAGCAGAAGGCCTCCAGATTATGCGAGAGGGCATCCATTCCGGTTGCGGCTGTCAAGGGTTGGGGCAGGGCGGTGGACAGAGAAGGATCAAGCAAGACGTGAGCAGGCATCATCTTGGGGTGAAAAATGATCTTTTTTAGCTGCTGGTTTTCGTCGGTGATGACTGCGGCACGGCCGACTTCCGATCCGGTACCTGCAGTGGTCGGTATGGCGATCACCGGCGCAATAACCTTGGCATCGGCTTTTTGCCAGTTGTCTCCCTTATCTTCAAATTCCCAAAGTGGGAGAGACTGATTTGCTGCCAGTGCAATCGCCTTGGCGGCGTCTATACTGGATCCTCCGCCAAAAGCAATAATGCCATCATGTTTACCTTCCAGATAATGATGGATCCCAGCTTCGACATTTTGTCCGGTTGGATTGCCCTGAACGCCGTGAAATATCTGAATCTCCAGATCAGCAAGGCGACATTGAGCAAGGGCATTTCGAACCATTTTACTGTCAGCCAGGACAGGATCTGTCACCATCAGCGGCTTATGAATGTCGGCATCTTTACAGTATTGGGCAAGTTGGTCAGAACAATGTTCACCAACGGTAATTGCGGTGGGATAGTGCCAATGTGTCTTGAGCATGACGGTTACTCCTGAGGGTGCTTGATGTGAAATGATTTAGGCCGGGTCAGGGTTTCAAACCCCAGTTTTGACAGGGCGCACCCGCGCCCAGAGTGCTTAACGCCCGCCCAGGCAAGCGCCGGATCAAGGTAGTCACACCGGTTGACAAAAAACGTACCGACGTCCAGTTGTTCCCCTAGCTTTATGGCCTGCTTGGTATCGCGGGTGAAAATGCTGGCGGTAAGCCCGAATTCGCTGTCATTCATCAGGGCGACGGCTTCATGATCGGAATGCACTTTCTGTACGGCAACGACAGGGCCGAATGTCTCTTCGGTCATGACTCGCATCTGATGAGTCACATCAGTCAGCAACTGAGGGGCTAAATAGGGCGTACCCGGTTTGCTGGCCGGAAAGTCTGATTCATTGATGTGGGCAGTTGCGCCCATCTCGATGGCCTGCTGGATATGAGCCCGGACAAAGTCGGCTGCAGCGGTTCGCACCAGAGGACCGAGGGTCGTTTCGTATTCGAGTGGCGAGCCAAGTTGATACGCATGAATTTCCTCTTTGGCACGATTGACAAACTCATCATGAACTGTGGCGTCGACGTAAACACGCTCGATACCGCAGCATGATTGTCCACCATTGAACAGAGCGCCATCGATAACAGTGGCTACCGCATGGTCCAGATCGGCATCGGCACGGATATAGGCAGGATCTTTGCCGCCAAGCTCCAGACCAATGTTGTGGAAGTGGCCGGCCGCCGCTTTCTCGACCATCCGCCCTCCAGAGACCGAACCGGTAAAGACCACGTGCTGTATTTGTTCGCTGGCAATAAGTTGTTCGGTATCAGTATGGTTAAGAAAGAGGTGCTGGAACACGCCTTTGGGCAGCCCGGCCTCATCAAAAGCCTGCTGCAGTCGCTCAGAGCATAGTGGCGTTTGTGACGAGTGCTTGAGAATCACACTGTTTCCTGCCAGCAGAGCCGGTATGATCGAGTTGATAGCGGTGAGGTAAGGGTAGTTCCAGGGGGCGATGACAAATACCGTGCCGAGGGGCTCATGCTTGATATAACGGGTAAACCCCGGTTTTTCGTTCAGGGTGATTGGTTCAAGTGCCTCGTCGCAGATGGAGATCATATAGCGAGCACGCTCTTCAACGCCTCTTAGCTCGCTGTTGCTGTAGCGAATCGGGCGTCCCATCATCCAGCTGATCTCGCAGGCAATCATCTCTTTGTGGGTCAGCAGGGCGTCAATGGCTTTGGTGCAATAGGCTTTCCGCTGTGAGAGCGGTGTTTGTCGCCAGTGACTTTGCGAGATGTTTGCCCGTTCCAGCGTAGCTATGATGTCTTCCTGGCTGGCTAACGGCTGGGTGACAACAATGCTATTATCCGCCGGGGAGACAGTTTGTAAGACTGCGTTTTCATCAGGTTGATGTGTCATGCCTGCCTGCCTCAGATGATTTCGAAGTAGCGGTTGAGTTCCCAATCAGTAACATGCTTTCTGAATTCTCTGTCTTCCCATTCTCGTGATGCTGCGAAATGTTCTACGAAGGCATCACCAAACAGCTCGCGAGCTGCCTGCGACGCTTTGAAGCGCTGGGTGGCATCCCATAGGGTACGAGGTAATCCCAGCTCTTCAGGGTGGGGCTGCTCATAGGCATTGCCGGTAACAGCGTCATAGGGCTCCCATTCCCTTGCGATGCCATACAGGCCGGAGCCCAGGGCAGCGGCTAGGGCAAGGTAGGGGTTGGCATCTGCGGCGCCAATTCGGTATTCGATTCGCTGGCTTTTGGCAGAGCCTGAAATTACTCGCAGGGCCGTGGTACGGTTTTCAATCCCCCAGGTGGCATCAGTAGGTGCCCAGAATCCGGGGATCATCCGGCTGTAGCTGTTGACGGAGGGAGCAATCATACACAATAGCTCGGGCATCAGCCGTTGCTGGCCGGCGAGGAAATGCCGCTGTGCCTTACTCATGGTATGGGGCTGGCTTGAGTCAAAAAATGCTGACGAACCGTCTTTGTTCATTATTGAAAGGTGAATATGGCCGCTCTGACCGGGATAATCATTGCTCCACTTCGCCATGAAGGTCGCCAGTAAATTCTGCTTTTGAGCCAGCACTTTCATGTAAGTCTTAAATAGCGCAGCCTTGTCTCCTGCGGCTTCGGCGTGGTCAACGGCAATAGCAGCTTCGATCACACCGGGCCCCGTTTCCGAGTGGATCCCCTCTATCGGAAAATCCATGGTTTCGGCCATGGCAAGAATGCTTTTGTATAAATCCGAGTAGGTTGAGTTACGGATCATGGAATAGCCAAACCAGTCGGGTGTGACGGTTTCTAAGTTTTTGAAGCCTTTCTCTCTGGCGGAGTGCGGGGTTTCATTGAAGAGAAAAAACTCATACTCAAGGGCGGCCATGGCATCAAACCCCATCTCGTCGGCTCTGTCGATCACCTTTCTTAGCGTGGCCCTGGGGCAAATTGATTCAGCCGGCCCGGCAAATTCGGCAATAAACAACAGCATTCCGCCTTCGTCGAGGACATCTCGACAGCTATCCGGAATGATACGAACGGGGGCATCGGGGTAGCCGGTGTGCCAGCCTGTGTATTGGGTATTGTCGTAGAGCTGATCTTTAACATCCCATCCAAGGACGACATCACAAAAAGCGAACCCGTGTTCGAGCGAAGAGAAAAATTTGCTTTTCGACATGTATTTGCCGCGCATGACACCGTCATTGTCAAATAACCCGACTTTGACGTGTGTGAGGCCGCGGTCATTGATGATGACTTTGGCGTCGTCGATTGTCTTGACGTCTCTTGGTTCCATATTGCAGGCATCCCTGTTAACTGTAAGAGCAGCCGGATAATGTTGTTGGTGCCTTATGAGTTCCCTAAGTCGTTTTAAGCTCAGCTTGGCTCAATAAGGTTTTATAGGTGGCTGATATATTTAACGTAGGAAGGCGAAGGGTATTCGTCAACTCAAGGAGGGGATTTGCCTTACGCTATAGTTAGCGGTGAGGATGAGGAGGCGCCAATGAAACGTATTCCTGAGCCCTTTCGGATAAAAATGGTAGAGCCTATTCGGATGACGACGTTGGCGGATAGGCAAGAAGCTCTCAAGCTGGCGGGTTATAACCCCTTCGCGTTGAGAAGCGAAGATGTCTATATCGACCTGCTGACCGACTCGGGTACCGGTGCCATGAGTGACACACAATGGGCCGGATTAATGCTGGGGGATGAGGCTTACGCGGGGGGCCGGAATTTTTATCATCTTCAGGCAGCTGTTGAAGATATTTTTGGCTATCGTGACTTTGTGCCGACACACCAGGGGCGGGGTGCAGAACAGATACTGTTTCCGTGCCTGGTTGATAAATTGCGGGAGGAACGTGGCGGTCAACAACCCGTTTTCCTTTCTAATTTTCATTTCGATACTACTGCAGCTCATGTGGAGTTGGCCGGAGGCAAGGCCATTAATATCGTGGATGAAAGGGCATTTGAAACCGATCTTCTTTATGACTGGAAGGGCAATATTGATCTGGAGAAGCTAAAAGCATGTATTGCTCACTATCATGCAGAAAATATTGCGGGGATCATTGTCACCATAACTTGTAACAGTACAGGGGGTCAGCCGGTATCGATGGCAAGCCTGAAGGCGGTTTATCAATTGGCCAAACAGTATCAGATTCCGGTGATCATGGACTCGGCCAGATTCTGTGAAAATGCCTGGTTTATCAAACACAGGGAAGCTTGTTATCAGGGCCATTCGATTAAACAGATTGTTGCCGAGATGTACCAGTATGCCGATATGCTAACGCTGTCAGCCAAGAAAGATCCCATGGTCAATATCGGTGGGTTATGTGCTATTCGCAATGATCGCGCCTTGTTTCAGGATGTGCAAACCCGCTGTGTACCGATGGAAGGTTTCATTACTTACGGCGGTATGGCTGGCAGGGATATGGAGGCGCTTGCTCGCGGTCTCTATGAAGGGTTAGATGAAGATTATCTGACCTACAGAATCAAGCAGGTTGAGTATCTTGCCTATCGGTTACAGCAGGCAGGCGTACCGATTCAGTTGCCTGCAGGAGGACATGCTGTCTTTGTCGATGCAAAAAAGATTGTACCGAATATCCCTGCAGAACAATTTCCTGCCCAGGTATTATGCAATGCGTTGTATCTGGAGGCCGGGATCCGTGCGGTTGAAATAGGATCACTACTTGCCGGTCGTGACCCTGTCACAAAAAGGCAAAAACCATCACCTGTGGAGTTTTTGCGTCTTACCATTCCCCGCCGCGTATATACCAATGATCATATGGATTATGTCGCAGACGCGTTGATCAATGTAGTCAGCCAGGCGAATAACTTATCCGGACTGGAGTTTGAGTACGAAGCGCCGGTACTTAGGCACTTTACCTCGACGTTTAAATTAGCGAGCGGATAGCTCAATAATTGAGCATAATTCAGTATGATCCGTGACCTTGCTTCCAATGAGTGTAAGGTTTAGCTCCCCTTAGTTGTTACTGACTATATTCAAAGTAAATCAAGTGATTAGTAAGCATTCTAACCAATAATTGCGATAAAGGGGGCACGATAATGATGCGTTCGACTTTATGGATGAAGTGGTTTTCAGTGTTATGTTTGTTGTGTGTATGGTCGGTAAACGCCTCTTCAGCGAAACTCGTTTTTTCGGAAGAAGGGGAAACTGTTAATGCGTTGACGCTGGGGGTAATGAAAAAACAATTACTTACACATCAGATAGATATTTATGATCCCCAATACAAGAAAAACAAGCGATATCTGGCCTTTGCTCTGCATGATGTTATGGCATTGGCTTACGGAAAATCGTGGGAAAGTAAGCTGAGTACCGACGTTAAGTTTGTTGCGCTTGATGGCTACCAGGCAGTTTCGCCTTTCGATAAACTGTTAGAACAAGGTGGCTATATCGTATACCGTGATGCGGAGCAGCCTGACTGGGAACTTATTGGCCACAACCAGTCTAACCCCGGACCTTTCTACATGGTCTGGACTGGCAACAAACAGACGCCTAAGCAAGCTTATCCATGGCCTTATCAGCTGGCAGTTATTGATACGGTTGAGTTTAAAAATCAATACCCGGCGTTGTATCCTCAGCAAGTTAAAGAAACGACGAATGTATTTGCCGGATTCAAATTGTTCAAAGACAGGTGCATGAAGTGCCACGCATTAGATCAGCAAGGGGGAAAGGTTGGTCCTGATTTGAATGCCCCAATGAATATCCTCGCCTATCGCAGCCCCGAGATATTGCGGGAGTACATTCGTCAACCATCGAAATTCCGCTATACCCAAATGCCTGATCATACCGATCTTAGCTTCCAGCAAATTGATAGTATCCTGGAATATTTAGCCTACCAGGGCAAAGCCGCCAAACGTTGAATACCTTTTAAAATGGGGAGAATCAATGTCCAGTAAGCTCAGCAGGCTTGCTGAGCTTATCGATTGAAACTGAGTGATAAAAAGTAGTTTTCCGCTATTCCTAACTGTGTTCCAATACAAAAATAATAATAGTTAGTTGTAAAGGAAGTACTTATGTCTCTGATCATTCCCATGGTGATCTTTATGCAGCAGCGCATGGCTGAAGCAGGCAATGCCGAGGATGCAAAGGCGATGCAGGCATATATGAAGACGGATCAGCCGTTTTACGGTGTAAAGGCTCCGGAACGTCAGGCCATTTTTAAACTGGCGCGCGAGCACACTAAAGTCGGTACATTTACAGATTATAGCCGCCTGGTTCTCTGGCTTTGGTCAGGTGAGAACCGGGAGGAACAGTATTTGGCTATGGATGTCGCCGAGTACTATAAAGCCTTTCGGACCAAAGAAGCATTTGAAATCTACGAAGAGATGCTTCTGGAGGCCACTCATTGGGATACCGTAGATAAAATTGCATCTAACCTTATTGGAGGCTTGGTTAAAGAAAACAGAGAGCTGGAGGAAAAGCTCAGAGATTGGCGTGTATCCGACAACATGTGGTTGCGCCGAGCTTCGTTGCTGGCCCATCTCAAGCATAAGTCTGAAACGAATGTCCCTATACTGGAAGAGACTATCTTGATGCTGGCAGATGAAGAAGAGTTCTTTATTCGAAAGGCGATTGGCTGGGTGCTGAGAGAATATTCCAAAACCGATCCTGACTATGTATCAGCGTTTGTAGCGCGCAATGAAGGTAAGCTATCTGCACTCAGCAAGAAAGAAGCATTAAAAGTGATTGAAAAAGTGTAGCGACCAGGTGCTGATATTGAAAAAGGCCATCTTGAGATGGCCTTTTAACGTTTGGGTGGTACCGTCTGGCTTCGTTTAGAAGTGAAGGCGGATCACAGATTCAGCGACACAGCCCGGACGGCGCACGCCCTCAATTTCAACTGTTAGTTCCTGAACGATTTCAAGTCCACGCTTGATCGGTGTAACAGACTGAATCTTTGTGCTGGCACGAACACGGTTACCTGCTTTTACCGGATAAGGGAAGCGTACCTGATTCAACCCGACATTAACGGTCATTTTCGCTGTCGGGAATTTCTGGTTATCCGGATCAACACTGTCAGTCAGCACAGAAAGTAGCGACAGAGTCAAAAAGCCATGGGCAATAGTGGTTTTAAAAGGTGACTCTTCGGCTGCACGCTCTGGATCGGTGTGGATCCACTGATGGTCTTCAGTGACATCGGCGAAGCTGTTAATACGGTTTTGATCGACAGTTAGCCACTGTCCGACATGAATGACTTCACCAAGGGTGTCATTTAACTCATTGAACAGTTTTTCTGCTTCAGGCTTCATTACGATCGGCGCAGGCTGGGCAACAGGCTCAGCTGGTGCTGCTATATCGTCATTGGACGCCAGTTTATGATCTTTTATTAAAAGACCGATCTGGCTATTGTTTGCCTTATTTCTAAGCTCAAGCCAGTAGTCACGCAGGGAAGGTGATAGGAAATCTTTAAGTTCGAACGGATGTAGCGAAAGAACATCACGCTTCTGTTTAAAAAAATCGACTACATTCATGACTATGTGACCTTATTAATATGTGTCTTGAAGTGGCTGAGGCTGTGTATTGTAGCGGTTATGGCCAACAATAAAAGTCATTTTGTGCCCTGGATCTCACTTTCAAGCTCATCCGATGAGTATTTCTTTTTATTTATCAAGCATATACGAGCAACGCAAAGATAGTGCAAATGATCTAAAATTTGACATAACTATCACGCAAACGGTATGAATTCTCAATAAAACACTATTTTCAGCGAACACTTGTACACAATAAATATTATTTTCAGCGAACACCTGTACGCAAATTACTATTTTGAGCGCACATCTGTAAGCAGTAATTATTAATTCAGTTGAATTAATAGCAAATAAATGCGTCATGTTAAAAAAGAACAATAAAATAATCATAGAGGAAAAATAAGTATATTTCTTGAACTATTTTCTAATAAATGTTTTTTTTTGTTCTATTTGCTGACACTTTATTGTTATCGAGTTTAATTCTCAATTCAGAGAAGATAATGTGCTGCTTTTAGGCGCTAACCTTAGTGAAAATTCGATAAGGTTGGTGTATCTGTGATGTGCAGGTTGTGGTCTGTCTTCCTTCTCTTGCTGCCTTTGGGGGTAGCGTTGCCTGCCCCCA
The DNA here is from genome assembly GCF_001939735.1 of Photobacterium proteolyticum. Lineage (GTDB taxonomy): Bacteria > Pseudomonadota > Gammaproteobacteria > Enterobacterales > Vibrionaceae > Photobacterium > Photobacterium proteolyticum. The sequence goes on along the minus strand of NZ_MJIL01000085.1, from coordinate 68,587 downwards.
AAGACGAGATCGTTTTCGCACTCGATAGCTATGTGAAAAAGTCAGTGAAAAAAGGGATTCCAGGTGCATCACTGGCTGTCATTATCAATGGCAATATTCGCCTGCTGCGTGGCTACGGGGTGACTAAAGCCGGTGGCAATAAGCGGATAGACTCAGCTACAGTTTTTCCGCTGGCATCGATATCGAAAACATTTGCATCGGCAGCAACATCGATATTGGTTTCCAAGGGGCTAATTGAGTGGGATACCCATGTCATACCTTATCTCGACAATATTGAGTTCAGTGATCCTGACCTGGGTAAGAGCGTCACATTAAGGCATTTGCTGTCGCATACTACCGGGTTGGTGCCTCAGGCCTACTCCGATATGCTGGAAGACAACGTGCGCTATACCCGCATACTCCGGGCGTTAAAGCGAGTTAAGTTCGTGTGCGATCCCGGAAAGTGCTATGGCTACCAAAACGTGGTGTATAACCTCAGCGCCGACATGCTTGCCCAGGCCGCGGGGATGGATTTTCCCACCTTGGTCAAAGAGCAGGTCTTTATTCCGCTGAAAATGAACCATGCGTCTTACGGGTTGGATGAGTTCGAGCAGAGTTCAAATCGCGTTGTTCCGCATGTCAAAGTCAAGTCTGGTTGTGCAGCCGTGAAACCCGCGCCTTATTACTACAAGGTGCCGGCTGCGGCAGGGGTTAATGCCAGCGCACAGGATCTGGCTAAGTGGATGCTGGCCCAGTTTGGCCATAACCCGTCGGTACTGCGCTCTTCGGCCCTGGAGGTGATGCATAAGCCTCACATACGGGCTAATCAATACCGTTATCGTGCCAAGCTGAGTAATGTTTATTACGGGCTGGGCTGGCGGACTTTTGATTACAAGGGGATCACAGGCTTTGTTCACCACGGCGGGTGGGTGAAAGGGATACGAACTGAAATGGTATTTAATCGCCACACCCAAACCGGCATGGTCTTTCTGACCAACTGCGAAACCAAAGTTGCCAGAGAGATTGTGCTGGAGTTTCTCGACCTTTATAAAGAGTATCTGGAGTGAATACGGGATCAGGCGTTATGTGTTTTTTTGCTTCCAGTCATTGATGGCGGTAATATTTACCCCTGAGGTAGATTGTGTGTTTCTATCTCGTCAACGATTCTTATCAGAGGAAAGATATCATGGGCAAGAAAAAGAAGTTACAGCTGGTGGATAATATCCAGCTAGCTGAGCAGAATGAGCAACAGACCGAGCTAGGTCGCGGTACGATTCAGGACAACGCCCTGAAGGCGGCTGTGACAAGCAAATTATTTCGTACCCGTGTCGTGAAGGCGAAAAAAGGGAAGGGTAGCTTTCAGCGTAAGGGTAAGCACGGAGGGCGAGAGTCCTATTCAATAGCAGCATAGTTGCTGTTATCGCATAGGGTTCTTTCCCCTGTACTATAATTATTCATTTTAGCCGTCTCAGATGCGCTAACCGTATGGATTGCAGGTAGTTAATCACAATGATAGACTCCTCAGCCAACTTGCTTCGTATAATCCCAATGATATGGTTTGGGAGTTTCTACCAAGAGCCTTAAACTCTTGATTATGAAGTCTGTAACTTTATGTACCATTTGAATAAAGGTAGAGACTCATGAACAACTTCGACCTGCCCAAGATAGATCTTCACTGCCACCTAGACGGTAGTGTTCGCCCGCAAACGATTATTGAACTGGCTCACCAGCAAAACCTGCCTCTTCCAAGTGAGGATATCAGTGAAATCAAAACACTGATGGTTGCCCCTGAAACATGCCAGAACCTTGATGAGTATCTGATGCGTTTTGAACTGCCACTTTCTGTGATGCAAACAGAAGAAGGGCTTGAGCGTATTTCGTTTGAAGTGTTTGAAGATGCTGCCAAAGAGAACGTCAAGTATTTGGAAGTTCGCTTTGGTCCTATGCTTCACCTGCAAAACGGCCTGACCTTTGACCAGATCATCGGCAGCGTTGTTAAAGGCATGAAGAGAGCAGAAGAGCAGTACGATATTCATGGCAATTATATTTTGTCGATTCTGCGTACCATGCCGAAGGATCGTATTAACGAAGTCATTGACGCCGGTGCCAAGTACCTAAATAACGGTGTTGTCGCTTTTGATTTGGCGGGTAGTGAAGTATCTGGCTTCTGTCATGAGTTCATTCCATATGCTCAGTATGCCATCGAGAAAGGATACCGAGTGACTATCCACGCTGGTGAGCAGGGCGATGGCCAGAATGTTCATGATGCGGTATCGCTATTGGGCGCTGAACGTGTTGGCCACGGTATTCATATCAAAGGCCATCCGGAAGCTTATGAGCTGGTCAAGAGTGAGTCTGTGGCGCTGGAAACATGTCCTAGCAGTAACATCCAGACTAAGGCCGTTGATAACCTCAGTAGCCACCCGATCAAGGCTTTCCACAAAGACGGTGTACTAATCACTATCAACACCGATAACCGTACTGTGTCTAATACGACGATGACTGATGAAGTGCGCAAGGTCGTGGAAGAGTTCGATCTAAGTCGTGAAGATTACTTTGCTATTTACAAGGTCAGTGTTGAGCACTCCTTTGCGGCAGATGCAGTGAAGCAGCATCTGATGCAGTACGCAGACTAACGTTTAGCTTATTCGAAAAGGGCCAGACATGATGTCTGGCCCTTCTTGTTTCTATAGCTGGTTTGAAATTAGAGAGCAAGCATCCGCGCAGTACGAGCAGGTACTGAGAGCGTGTGATAGCGTGAGCTGATGGTTTCGCTATGGTTGCTCAGCTTGTCTTTGTATGGCAGGTACCAGTTGAACTCGAACTGATTGGTATCAATGGTGTAGGAGCGTTCTTCGCCACACTTGTTGATAGCGACAAGCCCTTGTTTCTCTCGTTTGAATAGCAGCAGGCACTGATCGCTGTACAGCACTTCCATTGTTTTGCCTTGCAGCTGATTATGGAAGCTGATCATGGCGGTCATATCACTGCGGTTCCAGACATCTTTCCACCGGCCGTTGTCTTTGTCTTCGTTGGCAGACAGTGCATCACTATAAATGAGTGGTGTGCCACCGTCTTTACCCAGAATATACGCATAGGCAAGCTTCTCATCAGTTGGATCCATGATTTGATAGCGGAAACCGTCATTAGTCGGAATATCGTGGGTAATCGTAAAGGTAACGGCTCGATCATTGGATAGTGCCTGACCATAGGCCTGCGGATCATGGAGAGCAGTCATACTACCGTTGAAAGAAAATGCTGAGCGGATTGAGGCAAAGAGAGGGAAATCGTAGGCACTGTGGTTGGTGTCGTTCAAATAAGGTTCCAGGAACGAATGGTAATCGTTGCTGCCCTTGCCACCGCTGGTGATCACTTCGCCAAAGACATGCATGCCAGAGGTGATCTCAGGGGTAAAGATCTGAGTGATCTGGTAGTTGCTCATGTGCTTAACGGCATCCACACGGAAACCGGATATCCCCATATCTTTAAGCGCCTGAAGATAGAGTCGTTGCTGCCCGACAACCCAGTTGTTTGGATCAAGATCCGGTAAACCTGTATCACCGTTGCCACCGCACAGACGCCAGTATTGCACGTGTCCCGGGTTGCTCCAGTCGGTGATACATCCGGCCGGGTGGAAGTCGTTGGCAGAGAACTGACCAAGGCTGAGATCACCAAACAATTTCTGTCGATTCACGTAGTCTGCGTTTTGGTTATATTGGGTAAGCAGTTCGCTGCCAGGGTAATTCAGATCGCTGCGTTTCCAGCTCTCGTTAGCCATGTGGTTGAGAACAACATCGGCATAGACACCGACACCTTCTGCTTTTAGTGCGGCAATCAGTGCCTGCAAGTCCTCTTTGTTACCAACAGGTGAATCAATTAGGCGAATGTCCTGAGGCTGGTAACGTGCCCACCATTGATCACCGGTCGATTTTAACGGTGGGGAGATGAGTACTGTCTTGTAGCCGGCTTGTGCGATTTCTTTTGCCTGACTGGTGATGTCACTGTATTTCCAGTTAAAGGCATGAAGAATGGTATCGGCATGTGCCTGGGAAGCAAACATGCCAGCGCCTAGCAGTGCGCTAGCGCTCAACAGGCTCGCTTTAGTTAGCTTGTTAATCCCCGAAGCTTTTTTGGAGCTAGTGGTTGCTAATGTAGAGTTGAATTTCGTCATTGTTGTGCTCTGCTTTGTTATTGGAATAGTTTGGAGGTTATTTATTAATCTGGCGAATGATTAGCGCTTTTTTATAAAGGTGAGAGCAATATCCCGAACGGTAGTGATGAAGTTATCAATAGTGTGAGTAGATGAACGTTATGTAGGGCTAAATATTTAGGTTAGTTATGCTGCAGGAGTGTCAGTATAGCATTGCTATTGGATGAATATATTGAGCTGGCTCTATAATGTTGAAATAGCACAAATAATTTGGATGAAGTAATATCTGAGATTATTCGGAAATTGTTTTTGGTTGGTTGATATGTCCCGAAGTCAACGCTTATTCGATTTGCTTCAATTGTTGCGCTGTCATAAATATCCAGACCTCTACAGACTTGGTGTTTGGCTTAACTTTTGTCGCTGTTGATCCTGACGGGCATCGCATTCGGGTATTTACGCCTGAAGAGTAAGTGTTATCGCCGTTAGCCGCTACTCCATTATTTCAACGTTCTCTCTTTGAAGGATATCCTCAAGCTGGTGGATACGTGTATTGACATTTTTGCTTCCATTGAAGTGGAACTGCTTATCGACTTTCTTTAGCCTCTTTGATGTTTCTATATAGATAACGATAGCAATTACTAGGGGAGAACCTGGAACATAAGGGTAATAGCTTATGCTCGGTGTATCCCCTGGTAAATAGGTATCATTGTCGGAATTGAAGCTATGAAGCACTATTGTCGAAGAAATTATATGACTCAGATAATCGGAGTCGTAGTTATCCAGCGTAGCGGTTGTTAATACAACATTCAGTAATTTATGGCTTTGCTTTTCTACGGTCAAAAGATGTTTATCTGCACTTATAATCGAGATCATCACATCACAATAACTGGCTTCAGTTGCTTGTTGGAGGTTGGTCATAAGCCGTTTTTCTTTGCTGTTTCGTCCGTCTTTTTCTGAGTAAAGAATGTGGAAGTGGTGTTCGCAAAATTCTTTAATTGCTTTATTGTAAATCGCCTTGTGTAGCGAACGAGCCCTAAAACTTGAATGCTGAAACTTTATTCCCATGACTAAGAAAGGAATAGGGATAATAAAAAAAGCAATTAGTACAAGATAAATCATATTAACCTACTATTCGTGAAAAATTAGCTGCTTGCCATGTGTTCATTCCAGAGTGGTGATTACTAGTCAAGAAAACTCTTTAACCGCTCTTTCTTTATGGATTTAACTTTCACTATCTTTCATCACCTTTCGAGATGTTTCAATTTAAAATTGTACGTTTGACTTGGAGTGAGTGACTTGATGTTAATTTTGTGCGCCAAATCACGCTTTGTTGCTCGACTTTTATAGCAATTAGTAGAGCTTAGTCGCTAGAGGCGTTTAATTTTTTTGGGTTGAGGTTCAATGTATATGAGCTTTTGTAATGCCATTCTGAAAGCGGTCAAGAGAGGGCTGGATGAAGGCAATCATGACTTGACCTTATCCACCTAGATAATGACAACTTCGATCCTGAACGCTCCCTGCACCTTTTTGACGAGTAAGTTCTCGACTACAAACAGCGAATTGAAAGAGCAGATCATATTGTATTTATCTTCACTATTTGGTGGGAGCTTATGCCTGCTTTGACAAAAGGGTTTATCGATAAACTTATCTTTCCGGGGATTGCTTATGACTACAACAGCAAAGGAGCTCGCATGTATTGCAAGTTGGATTAATTAAAAGGTGTAACCATAATCATCGACGATGAATACGTACTCGTGTTGGGGGTTATCAGTCAGGTTAGCCTGTGTATTTTTCTAGGCGTTAGTCTATACCTTTACTGAGCATTAATTCCTTATACGATACGCTGCAGGGACTATAAGGCGATCCCTAGCAAGGAGATGACTATGAACCTAACCGTTACCAAGTACGAGCGAGTATGGATTGAAGGGCTCAATAGAGGAGATGTTTCGGTTGCAGATGAGGCTTTTGCGCCGGATTGCGTCATTCACATTGCCGGGGCACCGGAGCCTAACATCTCGGTTTCAGCATTCAAAGAGTTGGTAGCGGGTCTTTTGACCGCTTTTCCTGACTTACAGATTACAGTCGAAGATCAAATTATCGCGGGTGATAAGGTGGCGACAAGGTGGTCGGCTGAAGGGACGAATACGGGGCCTCTGGGTGATAGCCCTGCAACAGGCAAACGGGCAAAGTTTGGAGGCTTGATATTGGATCGAGTGGTAGGGGAGCAAGTTGTTGAACGTTGGGAGCAGTGGGATCAAATGGGTATGCTGCAACAAATTAGTGTTATCCAATAAGAATAATAATCTATATACGCCTACCAGTTGATAGTAGAGTGGTTGCGTATTGCTGTTAAGCTGTTAACTTATATTCTTCTTTATAAATCAGCCTCGAATAAGATGCACAATTAGGGCGTGTTGACCTTTCGAACAAAATTCAACCACGAAAGGTCAACACGGCCTATTGTAATCCGCTCGCAGCTAGATATTTTCCACGGCACAGGAGGTAACAGTGCAAGAAGAATACATGGGGTATTATGCGAATTTTGACGAAGAGCAACGTCTCGTCTGTCAAAATATCACCCGGATTGAATTTGATACCACGATCAACCAGCTGGAAAGATTTACGCAGCCTGCAAAGAAGATCACAGAGTTCGGAGCAGCAACTGGCCGCTATTCCATATATTACGCACAGAAAGGGCTGGAGGTTACTGCTGTAGAGCTAGTACCAGAGCTGGTTTCGCAATTAGAGCAAAACGCGGCTGAGCAAGGTGTCGAGCTGAATATTCATGAGGCAAATGCGACGGATGTGCATTTTATTCCGGATAACTCTCAGGATATCGTGCTTATTCTAGGTCCTCTGTACCATATTCAAAATGAAGATGAGCGACAGACTGTTATTAAAGAAGCTTATCGAATACTCAAACCGAATGGTATCGTGGCCGTTGCTTATATCAGTCGCTTCTTTGTTGCTGGATTGCTGGCAAAAATGTCGCATGCTCTGGTAACACCACAAGTTTTGGGTGAATTACATGAAACAGGATTGGTGACGACAAAAGATGTTGACCCGTTCTTTAGAACGGGGTACTTCGCCACGCCCGATGAGGTTGAAGGTTTAGTTCAATCGGAAGGGCTCGACGTTGAAAAGCATGTGGCGACAGATGGCTTTGGCCGATACATTGGGGCGGAAATTAATGCGCTGTCTGAGCAAGAGTATCAAGCCTGGTTGCAGTATCACCTGATGGTATGTTCCAAACCATCATTGCTTGGCTCGAGTAATCATGGGCTGGTTATTGCTCGTAAACCAGAATAATAACTCTGATATGTTTTATATATTTTCCAAATGGACGCATGTGGAATGAATAACCTTTTTACTTATGTCGCTGCGATAAAAGGTGAAGCGGTAGGGCTGGAGTTAATCAGTCGGGAGTCAGTTGATAACTCTTATGAAGATCAGAGTATTACCGTAGATTGCAAAGAGTCGTTATTTCACTTTTCAAATGGCGTAACAATTAAGTACTGCACTGAATCCGAGGAATTTGAGGCGAATGAGCTGATATGCCCGGAGTGCTGGATTTCTTATGAAGTGATTTCAGAGTCATCAAGTACACAGATACGTCCCAAGAGAAAGACCTTTACCAACCGGTGTCAAGAGAGCTTCTGGTTTAAGCTTCACAAGCAGTCGGCTTTTGGGGAATACAAGCAATAGCTATTACGAAATAGCCCATGTGAATTAATTTGAATGCTCACGGCAAATTAGATCACTTTCCGTCGAGGAAAGAGGGACTTGCAGTAATGCGCATCTGTGAGGAGCACCATCGGCTACGTTTTTTCTGAAATACTTACAGCTATTGCATACGCCAAATGGTGCTCCAGCGCGTTGTTCTAATGCGCTGGTGAGAACTAGTTCCAAAGTACCTGATAGGGCGTTCAACTGAGAATTACTTAGTTGTTCAATAGCGCCAAGCAATGCTTTGAGAGGGTCATTATTGAGTATGCCTTCGCCTTTCTCGGTCAACAGTAAAAAAACCGAACGCCGATCACCTACATCTTTTTTCTTGTAAATTAAACCTTTACGCTCAAGCGCATTCAGGGTTTGAGAAACTGTCCCTTTAGTTATACCTAAGTATGCGGTTAGGGATGAAGGGGTTTTCGAAAACCTATTTGCCTGAGACAGAAAACGTAAAGCTTCCCACTGGGCGGGCTTGAGTTCGCTCAGTCCGGCATCATTATTAATGACCCGACTTAAGCGTTCAAGTAAGGCTAGGACATGTTCAGAATGGCTGTTCATGACTTGATAGTATCGACTAAAAACATTCCTTGCAAGAAAAAGAAATCGGATATAGTTTTATATATAGTATTTAGTCGACACTAAGTGCCTATAGATATCTTGTGAGGAGCATATGATGAAATATGTACTGATTTGGTTGTATACAACAGCATTTGTTTTTTCAGTAGAGGCATTAGCTGCAAAAGAGATCCCGGGTTATGCCTATGGAGACAAGCAATTAGCAAAAGCTCCATATACATTGAAAGATTTAGAGGCTCTAAAAGCTACAGTGCTTTTTACTGAAGACGATGCCAAGTGGTTACGAACAAGCCGTAAAGTGCTAGAGCCTCATGCAGAAGAGATTTTGGATACATGGTACGGCTTTGTCGGCTCAACGCCTCATCTGCTGCATTACTTTTCAAATGACAAAGAGAAAGTCGATTAAAACTACCTTGCTCGGGTTCGTGCCCGCTTTATTCAGTGGATCTATGATACGGCCGATGCTAATTATGATCAGAGTTGGCTAGATTATCAGTATGAAATAGGCATTCGCCATCATCGTTTGGGCAAAAATAAAACGGACAAAGCGAAGGCTGTAGGACACATACCATTTCGATATGTAGTTGCCTTAACATATCCGGTAACAGCGACATTACAGCCCTTCTTGGAACGTTCGACCTATTCTCCTGAAGAGGTGAATGCAATGCATCAAGCGTGGATAAAGTCAGTGCTTATGCAGACGATTTTATGGAGCTATCCATATACAAAACAAGGGGATTTCTAGTCGCTTCGATTATCCCTGTATTTGTTGTGCAGTGCCCATTGAATCAATAAGTTACATTAAACTCGGAGCACACGGAGTATCGCTGGTTCACGCTAGCGATATTGTTGGATAATAACGTTTAAGTCAGTTGCCACAACTTGCTTTTTCGTGCGGTTCGTTTTTAGGAAACACTGAAGAGACCAAAACTAAAAATACGCTGATTTATCCTAAACAGTGGCTCTGCTAACTCAGGTCTTTCATGGCTACAGTGTTTGTCTCAGTAATTCACGCTAAGAGAGAACACGTCATGGACTATGGGCATGATCCAATTAAACGTTTATTTTTCAATTTATATTGGCCGACACTAACCGGAATGTTGACTATGGCGGCTTACCAAGTCGCTGATGGCATTATCGTGGGTTATGGCGTTGGTACGATGGCGCTAGCAGGGATAAGCATGAGCTTTCCTGTCTTGATGGTGGCGGTATCACTGGCCATGCTGATCGGCGTAGGAAGCAGCATGGTTGTTGCCATCAAGCTAGGGGAAGAACAAGTTGCAGAAGCTAGTCGTGTTTTTCACTACAGTTGCAGCTTTTCTGTATTGATATCAGCGATACTTGCTGGTGTATTGCTAGTTTTTATCGATACTTGGGTCAACTTGCTTGGCGCCAATGCGGACATCGAGCCTTTTTTAAAAGAATACCTTATCTACTTCGCGCTATTTCTGCCTACGCTGTTTCTACGATTTAGTTTCAGTTTATTATTAAATAATGATGGCTCGCCCAATGTTTCTCGGAATGCCAATATTATCTCCAGCGTTTTGAACGTTGTGCTCGACCTTGTATTCGTCCTGGGTTTTGACTGGGGACTAAAAGGAGCCGCAATTGCAACGGGTATCTCCCAAACTGTCGCTGTTGTCTTCATGGGATATCATTTCTATCTTGGGAGAAACCATCTTTCATTAAGACAATATGCCGTTAGAGTTGTTGAACCTGAGCAACGTCGAATTCTTGAGTTAGGCTTTCCTATCTTTATCTCGGAGTTATCGGGGGCATTGGCTTTTGGATTGCTTAACAAAGCGGTGATTGATCAAGGTGGAAGTGAAGCAGGTGCTGCGTTGGCGACAATTAGTTTCACGCTGTTCTTTGTGATGAAATTTCTTGTTGGGGTCGCTTTTTCAGTACAACCCCTGTTTGGTTTTAATCACGGGGCCAATAATCCACAACGTATTGAAGAGTTGTTGCGTTTTTCTCTCAAGTTTGTCGTTGTGATAGGGATGTTGGCCTATGTCCTTATTTTCTTGTTTGCAGAACAGATAGTTTTGCTATTTAACGTTGTCACTCCCGAAGAAGTTGCGCTGGCGACTCAGGCATTGCACTGGTTTTATCTCGGTACCGCTTTTATGGGGGCAAACCTGGTCTTTGGTGCCTACTTTCAGTCGTTAGAAAGAACCAGGATTGCAACTTGCGTAGCCACCATGCGTGGCGTGGTGCTCGTGGCTTCGTTCCTTATAGTGTTGCCCAAAATCCTGGGTATGACGGGAGTGTGGCTGGCCATACCGTTGGCTGAGATCGCCGCTTTTTTAGTGACACTTACTTTTGTTTTTCTGAGAAAAAACGTGCGGTCAGTTTCAATGACATCGAGCATTAACCATTCTCAGGCTCGTTATTAACCCTGGTGGCTTGTTGCTTTCGCCATTGGGCTGGCGTGTGTCCGGTCGTCTTTTTGAATTGTCGGATAAAGTGCGTAATATCTTTCCAGTCTAGCTCGGTAGCAACTTCTTGTACCGATAGGGTGGTGTGGGACAATCGGTAGGAGGCTTGTTTTATTCTTGCCTGACAGATCCATTCGCCGACCGTGGAGCCTGTTTCTTTTTTTACAGTAGCAGCGACATGTGCGGGAACGCGGTGGACAGCGGCTGCTACCTCTTTGAGGGAAATCGCTTGATGGCTGTGCTGGTGAATGTATCTCAATGCTTCCGAGGTCAATTTACTGACTGGGCTTTGGTTGTCAATCGAGCCCATTTTTCGGTAGATGTCACCAAAGAGTATGGAGAGGTAGGAGCGTATCAAAGGTGTTGACTCTGTACCTGATTGCTGACTTTCAGTACTTAATGCTTCAAGAAGCTGGGTCAGGAAAGGAAGTCGCTCTGTATCCAGGGCTACAATAGGCAGAGAGCCATTGATAACCTGCCGGTAAGGTTGCATTAACAGGCTGTCTTCATCAATTCCCAGGCATCCGACACAAAAAGAGATTAAGTACATAGCGGCGTGTTTGGCTTTTAGAGGATGATGCGGCATGCCGGGAGGGATGATGACAATGGCAGGTGCAACGATCTCGATCTTTGAGCCGTACACCATCTCAATCGTTCCTGCGGTAAGCAAGGCCAATCGGTGCTCTTGGTGGTGGGTGGTGTGGCCATCTTCAGCGAAGGAAAGGTCGACAAAGCGATCGATGTTTATCCTGTGGTCATGTTTCATCAGCATGCCTTTTTATTGAGGATCTAAATATTTGCCGATTTTAACCCAAATTACCACCTATGACACCGACGGTTAATTGGCTACGATAAGTGTGTTGTTCAGCTGGCCGACAAGCAATATATTGAGAAGAGCATTGATCGTCTGCCTGATAACGGGGAAAACCAGAAGGAGTCATTACATTGAACAAGAAGAAATGGGAAATATGTCAGGCCAAGCTTTCTGATGCCGATAGTCTGGCTCGTTGCATGTACGATGCTTACAGCCAATTCAAAGAGAAGTTAGGGGGCCAGGATCTTCCCCCGATGCTGGTTGACTATGAAGAAGAGATCCGCTCATACCCTGTGTGGGTAGCATGTGCTGGCGAGCACTTGGTTGGCGGCCTTATTCTGGTATTCAGTGAAACTTACACGACAATAGCCAATGTGGCCGTCCATCCTGACTTTCAGGGACATGGGTTAGGCAGGGGCTTGATTGAGTTTGCCCAGAAACAGGCAGAGCTGCGTGGACATAACGAAATACGCTTGGTAACTCATTCAGGGATGAGTGAAAATATTACCTTATACTCGCATCTTGGCTGGAAGGAATATGAACGCAGTGAGAATAAGGTGTTCATGACAAAACTATTGTGAGCAAACCACCAATGAATAAACCGATTTTGTATATTTTTTCAGGGCTGCCAGCTTCTGGCAAAACAACCTTGGCGCGACTTCTATCGCAGCAATTAAGAGCTTTTTACCTTCGAATCGATACGGTTGAGCAGGGATTAAGAGATCTGTGTGATTATAAGGTGGAAGGTGAGGGATACAGGCTGAGCTACCGGGTAGCCAAGGATAACTTGGAGCTGGGGCATTGTGTCATTGCTGATTCATGTAATCCTATTTCGCTAACACGAGCAGAGTGGCAAGAAGTCGCCACGTCAGCCAATGCTGAATATATAAACATAGAAGTGTATTGCTCGGATGAAAATGAACATAAGCACCGGGTAGAGAACCGAGAGTGCAGCATCGAAACCCTGCAGCTTCCAAGTTGGCAGCAGGTACAGAATAGGCACTATGAGCCGTGGCAGGATAGAGTGATTCGCATCGATACTTTTGGTAAAACACCATCAGAGTCATTGCAGAAGCTCGTCGAAATATTGACGGGAAATACATCATTTGCAATCTCTTGACAAAATTATAGAAACGAAAAGGTAGAATTATCTTTATTTTCAATATGAGTTAAAGAGTGATTATGAAGGTTAATCGCTTTCCATTTGTCACCGTAATTATATCTCTACTTACATTATGTTATTCCTTAGCGGTAAATCATGAAATAAGCGGTTCACTGTTTGGAGCGATTAAAATAGTCCAGCTAGAGCCGTATGGTGGCGTTACTTTTGGTCATCTTTGGAATTTGGAGCTTTGGCGCATATTTGTGGCTCCATTGATTCATGTAAAGCAGCTTCATATGTTGTTTAATGTACTGTCCTTTGCAGTGCTAGGTTGTATTCTTGAAAAGTATATTGCTTCTGCTCGTTTTTTCGTTCTCTGGTTTATATCCGGAACCGTTGGCACTTTGATAAGTACGCTTACCGTTGAACCGCCTTGGAACCTTGGAACAGGTGCCTCGCAGGCCATTTTCGGTGTGGCAGCATTGGGGGTGTTGCTTTTGTGGCGAGAAATTAACACATCACTTTCTCTCAAGTTCGCCCTTGTTATTGCCATGGTTCCTGCCTTGTTGTTAGATCTTATCTATGCTCATCATCCTAAGTTAGGGCATGTCACAGGTTTTCTAATGGGCTGGGCGATAAGCCTCTATTATCTGAAGGCGTACAAGCACAAAGTGATATGAAGATAATAAGAATAATCTCATATACGTTTACAAACTTCCCCAACCATTACTGCTAACTCATTTGTCATCAACGAGCGAATATGTTCGAACTAGAAATGTTGCTAACTTTCTGAATAATAGTTAGTTTGCTTGTGAATAAACTAGGGGTGGATATGAATATTAAGGACTTTTCCGAGGTGACTTCGTTGTCGCCTCATACACTCAGATATTATGAAAAAATAGGTTTACTACTGAATATTCAAAGAAACCCTAGTGGACACCGGGTCTACACTTCAAGGGATCTGGAATGGGCTCAGTTTATCGTCAGGCTCAAAGATACAGGAATGCCACTGGACAACATCTTGGAATATGCACAGTTAAGGAACTTAGCCGAACGACAGACATTACTGGAAGCGCATAGATGCAATTTAAGACGCCGAATTGATGATGAACTTCTACACTTGAAAGCCTTAGATAAAAAGATTGATTATTATAAGAACCAAAAATCACCTTGACTTAGAGTTCACTCTAACTTGTAACCTCGCTTCATTCATCAGTAATAGGAGTGAGAAAATGAACAAGACAAGATACGAAATTGGTTTTGAAAAGCTCAGCGAAATTGATGGTAAGGCAGGGCATAGCGTTATCGAAAGCTTGCAGGACGTTTGCCCTGATTTAGCTCGATTCACTATTGAGTATCCATTCGGTGATATATATTTCGCGAACAGGCTTGGATTTAAAATCAAGAGAGATTGCAACCGTTGCGGCGCTTACTGCTCTGGGTAACTGTCAGCCTCAACTGAAGGTACACATTAATGCAGCTTTAAATGTTGGTTGTACTGAGGATGAAATTAAAGAGGTTGTATTGCAGATGTCAGTCTATGCTGGTTTTCCGGCAGCCCTTAACGGTATGTTTGCGGTTAAAGAAGTGCTGATGGAGCGGAATATGGATTTGGCTTGATCTTATAATCTTCTTCGCTGCATTGAAAAGGCGCTAATCGAGATTAAGCGCCTTTTTCATTCGCCGATACATCGTTAGGCAATACTTGATTGGTACCAACGTTTTACTGGTTGTGGAATGCCAAATACACGTAGGTTACCGGTTAATACTAACAGAACGCCCAGTGCCGATAGGCATGTCCACTCGTAGCCTTCAAACAGGGTAGATAACGAGAGTGCCACCAGCGGAAAGAGAACAGTACAATACGCAGCTTTTGCAGCACCGATCCTACCGACGAGAGCAAGGTAAGTATTGAATCCTATCACCGATCCTACAATGGCAAGGTAAACTAAGGCTGAAAGATACATTGGCGTCATGGTTACGCCAAGTGGCAGGCCCATAACCAGAGCAATAACAACTAGGTAGATCGCGCCATAGCCCATTGACCATGCCGTGGTCGGCAAGAGTGGCATTCCTTTTCTCTGAGCATGGGCAGATACCATATTACCCATAGAGAAGAAATAGGTACCCAACAGGCTGAGCATTAATCCTAGTAGTATGGTCCAATCCATCTCTGCATTCATAAATTGGGAGGCGAAAAGCAGCACAACGCCAGTAAACCCTATCAGTGCCCCTTGTATAAAAGTGGCTGACGGACGGCGCTTTTCAATAATCCAAAGATTAAGCGCATTCAAGATCGGCGCTAGTGAGAAGACAACAGCATTGAGTCCACTAGGGAGATATTGCGTCGCTGCATAAAAACAAAGAAAGTTGTTGGAGAAAAGGCACAAAGCCAGTAAAGCGGCTAATTTGTGGTTTTCAGCAGAAAGACGAGGTGTTTTTTTTTGAAAAGCTAATATGGCAAATAGTGCGATAGCGGCAAGACCAAACCGCCAGGCAACAGACACGACAACGGGTGTATCGCCCAGTTGATAGGCAATAGCGAGCCATGTCGAACCCCAAATAAATACGGTGGCTGAGTATAAGATACCATTCATTATGTTGTTACTCCTTCGCCCAGAATGCTGAGGGCATTTAATTCATACCATTAACGTTATTTCGTTTGCACGAAGGAGGCGTTCATATCTTTGCTGTTTTTACAGATTCTTGCGCATTTTATTTCATCAGGTGTTCATGATTTTCAAAAATCAGTATATTGATGGAAGTCGGGACAGGAGAGTGAGATGGATAAAGGGATGACTTCGGGGGCTAAGAGACAGCGCGTTTATAACGTGCTGTCCAACAATACCGCGTTACTTCATAAGGATTTATGGCTAGATAGTGGCATGGGTACGGCTGTCTGGAGTAATAGCCATGGTAGTGCCAGTTATGACAAACCAGGTCACCATACTTTAAGCTTTTATCTCGAAGGCGGCCAAAATACCCAGCGCGTCATGCGTTCAGGTAATCTATCCGGTGGTGCGGGCAAGCTTTGTCTGATGCCCCAAGACCATCGCTCAGACTGGACTTTCTCTGCGCCGTTTAACTTTTTCCACTTCTATTTCGAGCAGGCTCATCTGCAAAATTTTGCTGAGCAAGTCTTTGATAAAGAAGGTCGTCATGTCGAACTATCAGAACGTACCTTTGTTGACGATCCATTCGTCAATCAGTTGATCCGAGAAACCATAGTAAAACTGAACTGGGAAAGTTCGACCGATAAGTTGATGGTTTCCCACACTCAGCAAATTCTATTGCTTCACCTTCTTCGTCAGTACTGTCATAACTCGCCGAGACAGGCATTAAGTACGGGTGGGTTGTCATCTGTGAATCAGCGGCGGGTGATTGATTTTATTGAGGCCAACTTATCGAGTCAATTCACCTTGAGAGATTTGGCAGCACTAGCGCATTTAAGTGATTTTCACTTTGCGCGGATGTTTAAAACAAGTTTTGGTTGCACGCCGCACCAATATGTTCTTTCCCGACGGGTTGACTTAGCAAAGCAACTTCTCTCTAGCCCTACAAAATCGTTGGTCGATGTGGCACTATTATGCGGTTTTTCCTCTCAGCAACACCTTTCTCAGCAGTTCAAGAAACGAGTCGGGATTACACCTGCAGCATTTCGCCGCGAACATCAGTAGTAAGATTGGTTGTGATGTACTCTTCCTAATAGGGCCTGTACTAGGACTCTGGGTGGCTCAATTTGGCTCCTGCCTGCTTGATCCCGCGTGAGTCGTCGGGGTTATACAGGGCACAGCTATCTAGTGACAAACAGCCGCATTGTATACAGCTTCCCAACTGAGTTTGCAGAGCTCTCAGGCTTTGGATCTTATCTTCAAGCTTCTGGTGCCAGTCCTGGGCAAGTTCTTCCCATTCCTTCTTCTTGGGAGCCTTGTGTTTTGGGAGGTGTCCGAGCTCGTCAGAGATTTCCTGTAGCGTTAGCCCAACATTCTGTGCCGCCTTAATCACGGCAATTCTCCGCAATATCTGTCTGTCATACCTGCGTTGGTTCGCTTGGTTTCTGGAGCTGTAAATGAGCCCTTTCTCTTCGTAAAAATGAAGGGTTGCCACGGTTACCCCGGCTCGTTTTGCCACTTCGCCCACGCTCATGTCCATACGTTCTCTCCTGAAAAAGAGCTTGACCTCAAGTTAACCTGAGGTTCTAGAGTAGCAGTGAATTAACGAAATCACACGGAAAGAACGATGAAGAATAAAACGATTCCATATTTGTCCGGGCGCTTTTTTGATGGTATCAGCTCAGGTTTGTTCATGATGGCGTTGCCCTGGATCATGTTGCAAGAGCCTGATATGGGAACGTTCGTGGCGATTACGGCACTTGTTTGTACGGGGCTATCTTTTCTTAGTACGCCTTTCTTTTCGACGCTAACAGACAGGCATTCCCGGAAAACAATTTTGATATTGGTACAAGTGGCGCAGTCAGCAACGGCACTGTTGGTTTGTATTGCGTTCTGGGTGGGAGCGGGCTCGCATTGGATCTTGGCGGCTTCACAGTTGGTGTTTTGGGTTTCAAGTAATATCGCCTGGAATGCCAACAATGCATTCACCCAGGAAAATTATAATCAGCAGGAATATGCAAAAATTTCCGGTTATCAGGAAATTGTCATGCAAGGGACCACGTTGGGGGCCGGTGCGCTGGGCATTTTTCTGCTTGAGATGTGGGGGATCGAAGAGTTTTCCGCATTTGCAGCTATTGCGTCTGGTATTGCCGCTTACAGTTATGTTGTGACGCCTTATCAGCGCAAGGTTAGACACTCGAAAAACATACCGTTTTTAAGTCAGATTAAAGAGACCAAAAGCATCTTTGCCCAGCAACCAAGGTTCTATGGCTTCCTGCTTATTTCTTGCCTGTCTTACCCGGTGCTAACTTTTCTGGGGAAACTTGTTCCTATCTGGTTTGCCGATCTCAACATCTCCGGTAACTGGGTTGCGTTCTATAACATTGCTTTTGGTCTTGGATCCTTGATGACGGGTGTGCTGGTCTCTCGAGTATTAGCCATGCTGTCGTACCGAGCCATTATGCAGTACTCGATGCTGATTCTGGCATTTACATTGCTGGTAATGAGCGGGGTGATGCAGCCATTGTATATTGTGTTGCTGACGCTTGGTTTTGGGTTCTTTAATGCGCTCAATCGTATTGCCAGAACGAACTGGATGCACCATACCATTCCGAGGTCACAACGTGGCCGTGTGGATGGTGGGATGGCAATGTTTGCAACCCTAGTCCAGAGCCTGAGCTATGTATTGATTGCCTTTCTTGCCCATGTCGATGCCATCGAATACGGCTTTGTCATTGTGGGTTTTGTTGTCTTGTTCGCGAGTATCTGGATGTTGCTACTGGGGCAGAAAATAGAAGCTGATCATGAGCTTGCACCGCAATACTGACATGAAAAAGGGATTATGCTGTAATACTTCCTCACCAGCTACCGGGAAGCAATTGTGTCATCTATTAAGCCTTACATAGAGTACTTTCGTCGCTGCTATCGTGCCGACAGCAGCGACTTGTCCATAGCCAATATCACCCGTGTACGAAAAGATAGAAAGCTCTATATCAAAGATGAAGACCTGCTGTTAACCGGTACGTTGCCACGGCTGCCAATAGCCGGGAGCGAAGCTGAGGTCTTGCACCAGCAAGCTGATAATTATCGCCGGGAGAGAAGGCTGATCTATGGTTGCTTTCTGATAAAAGGACAGCTTGCAGTCAAAACCGGTTTTTCAAACCAACGCAGCATTGCCGCTCCCTTATTGTATCTGCCCGCGACGTTATCCCATGATGAAAATGAGCATCTCTGTGCCAGTATCGATACTTCAGATATGCGGGTTAATCTCGATGTACTTCGGCTATTGCTCAAACCACACCTCGACACGACAGTCGTAGATTCATTCCCTGTGCCTGCATTTCCTATAACGGTTGAGCAGATTGGCCTCATAACCAGTTGGCTACGCGAAAATACAGACATTCAAGACCTGGATGAACTGGCAAGGTGGCCACAGCTGGTGGACGGGCAGGAATTTTTGCGTCGAAAGTCAGTTAAATCAGTCTCCATAGCTTGTGCCGGCATGCTCATTTTGGCGGATCGCTCTCGTGGTGTACGAGGTGTGTTGCACGAGCTCAATCAGCTTATTGCGCAGCCCCATTACGCACGGCCTTTGACGGGTATATTCGAAGGGGTTGCAGCCCCAACTGGGCAACTGAGCACTGCTGTCGATCTGCTTAGCTATAAGTTAAGCAATGCCCAAATACAGACTTTGGAGAATGCTGCATCACAGCCCTTGAGCGTGATTTCGGGACCGCCAGGCACCGGAAAAAGTTTTACCATTGCTGCTATTGCCATAGACCGGATGTTAAACGGGGAGTCTGTTCTGGTTGTTACGAAAACAGAGCAGGCGATAGATGTGATAGGCAAAAAGCTAAGGCATGACTTTGGTCTGGAAAGCGGTTTTGTTCATGCTAACGCATTGAGCTTCGTTAAAACGATGCGCCAGTATCTCGATACCATATTGTTCCAGGGTGTTGAGTGCCAAGACTCAGCGAAAGTGATGAAGAAACAGGTCAAGAAGGCGAGAAAAGGTGTTGAGAAACATCAGGCTGCGTTTGAACGGGCATTATGGGCCGCTCGTTATGCGGGAGGTGAGAGTAGTGGCTCCTGGCTGCAAAAAGGCATGGCAAATATCTACCATTCGTTAAAAGACGAGCAGGTGTTATGGCAAAGCCATCAGGCATTGGCGGAGCATCGCCAGGCTTTTCATCAAATAGCGATGGATTACATCAATGTTTACCGAAATGAAAAGCTCAGTGGCTTGTTAGACTCTCGCCGGCAGGTATTGCAGGATTTTAATCGTGCATTAAAGTCAATGAACTCGAAAACTCAGGCAGAACGCTTTGCAAAGCTGGATGTGACGACGGTACTTGAGGCGTTTCCGATATGGCTGGTTACCGTCGATGAGTTGAGCCAGTCATTGCCACTGATAGAGTCCATGTTTGATCTGGTGATTTTTGACGAATCGACCCAATGTGACATTGCCAGTGCACTTCCTGCGCTGCATCGGGCGAAACGGGCGGTGGTAGTCGGTGATGACAAACAGCTACGGCATGTGTCGTTTCTGTCGAAAACGAAACAGGCTGAATTATGGAAGCAGAGCGGTTTTGCAGAGAGTACGCCGGTGAAATACAGCTACCGTAATCAATCGCTGCTGGATGTTGTCTCTGATTCACTAGGCTCGCAGGCCTGTGTCGCCTTTTTGAATGAACAGTATCGCAGTAAATCTTCCTTGATTGCGTTCAGTAATGCCCAGTTTTATAACGGGCGCTTGAAGGTGATGCAATCAAGGCCGAGTGTGTCTGCTCAGCCTGCATTGCACTTCAGGCGAGTGGATGGCAAGCGAACGGCAACCGGGCGAAATACCGCTGAGAAAAATGTAGTGATTGAACTCCTCTCAAAGCATGTTGAGAGATACAGGCATGCACCACTAAAACCGACGATTGGCGTTATTTCACCGTATCGTGATCAGGCTGAATTTATTGAAAATGCAGTCTGCAAACAATTTACACAGGATGAACTTGCAGCCTTCGACGTGCGTGTTGCGACACCGTATGGTTTTCAGGGGGAGGAAAGAGACATTATGGTGCTCTCTATGGCGGTTGATGCGAATTCGACCCGGGCTGCAGCTTATCTGAACCAGGAAGCTGCCTTCAATGTTGCCGTCACCCGGGCGAAGGAAAAGCAGATTGTGGTTTATTCGCTGGATCCTGAAGATCTTAGTCATAATAATTTATTCCGCCGTTATCTGGATTTCGCTCATCAGGAAGAGGTCGCGGGATCTGTGATCGAGAAAGCATGTACATTTACCGAGTTACTCAAAGAGCGGCTTGAGGCTTTAGGTATGTCGGTCTGGATTGGGTTTGAAATCGCAGGGCAGGATGTAGATATCGTTTGCGAGTACAGCGGCAAGATCCTTGGCATTGATCTTATCGGTTATCGCGGTGAGTTTGAATCCTCATTTGATCTTGATACTTACCAAATGCTTTCCCGAGCAGGATTGGAAGTGCTGCCGGTATCTTATGCCATGTGGCAGAAAGACAGCGAGCAGGTAGTCGAGGCTATTCGTCATCGGGTAGTGCTGTGAATCGGTAACCGTGGTGAAATGAAAAAGCGGCCAGTTATAAATAGCTGGCCGCCTGGATAGGATAAACGAAAGGGTGTTATCGCTTAGGTTTTGAATTTGCCCAGCTCTTTGTGAAGATCTGTTGCACTTTCGTCGAGCGCTTCACTGGTGAGCAGAGAGGAAGTCATACTATCCATGACCTCTGTTGCCGTATCGTTGATAACAACCACATTGCGATTGATCTCTTCTGCAACAGCACTTTGCTCTTCAGCGGCTGAGGCAATCTGATTGTTCATGTCATTGATCACTTCGATGGCTTCATTGATTTCAGCAAGGGCATGCTGAGCTGCCTGTGTTTCCTCTTTGGTATCCACAGCCTGTTGCTGGCTTTGTTGCATAGATACCATGATAGACTGGGTATCTTGTTCAAGGCGACCCAACATAGTGCGAATTTCTTCTGTCGACGTTTGTGTTCTAGTCGCCAGGTTACGTACTTCATCGGCAACAACGGCAAAGCCTCTGCCTGCCTCTCCTGCTCGGGCAGCTTCAATCGCGGCGTTGAGTGCCAGCAAGTTTGTTTGATCGGCAATACCACCGATCTCAGTGAGCAACCCTTGAATTGCTGAACTTGACTGGGCAAGGTTTTGAATCTGCTCCTGGGCATCGTTGATGCGACCTGCCAATTCACTGACAGCCGTTGCTGTGTTGTCCATTTGCCCCATGCCGCTGAGGCTGTTGGACTGCACCTGACTTGCCGCAGCGGCTGCCTGCACAGCAGAACCGGCGACTTCCTGCGCCGATGCCGTCATCTGATTAATTGCCGCTGCCAGAGAGTTCACTTCGTTGACTTGAGCATTCAGTTTTTCTTTGGAATCTTCAGCTTTGGCTTTGCCTTCCTGTGCGTTGCAGCCAACCTGATCCGCCGTTTGTTTTACCGAGCAGAGTGTTTCTTGCAGGCGAATGAGAAAGGTGTTAAACCAATGGGCCAACTGAGCGGTTTCATCTTGCCCCTTCACATCCAGCCGGTAGGTCAGATCGCCATCGCCGTGAGCGACATCTTTGAATCGCTCAACAAGGTTTGACAGCACTTTTCCAAGCGAGTTGGCAATGAAGGCGATAGTCGCGATACCTAGAGCGGCAGCTATCAAGCCTGCCAAAACACCTTTCTGAATAGCATGGTCATTTTGGCTCCCAATCCAGCTTTCAAATGTTGAAATGCTTTGAACTAGTTTGCTACCCGGTACGGAAACCATCACGATCCACGGTGCCCCTGAGGTATCGACAGAGGTAATGGCATATTCTTCGGCACCAATGGTGATGCGGTCTATACCTTCCTGACGTGCAAGAGTCTGAATATTTGACCATTGTGATGCCAGCTCGCTGGCGACTTTTTTGCCAACCTGAGATGGCGTACCACTGTTAGCCAATACCGCGCCTTTCCAGGATGTGATGATGATGTTGCCTTCACCCTGGAATAAATCACGAGCAAGGTTTTCACTTTGCCCCTGAAGTTCAGCCAGTGAAAGGTCAAAGCCCAGCGAGCCGATGATTTGACCGCCGACTTTGATTGGCTGGCTAATTGTCGTGATAAGCTCTTCTTTGCCACGAACCGGGTACATGTAAGGCTCCATTACAAAGGTTTGGCCTGTTTCGTAAGGCATGAGGTGCCAGTCGTCAGTACGTTCGCCGTTACTGTTGAGTTTTGTATTGCTGAAGCTTTCCATCGCAACAGGATCAAAACTGTTGTTGCTGTTAGGTGAGAAGAAAGGTGCCAGGTAGCCTTTGCTGTTGATTGCTGCCGATGCTGCCAGTTCAGAGCTTGCAGGCCAGGTTTTTTTCTCCCACACCATGTAGCCGGCAAAAACAGCACGATCCTGGGCTTCCAGGGCTGCAATAAACTGTTTGACTATGGTGTTGGCACCCGAGCCGTTCTCTCCGCTTAACTCGATAATTGAGCGTATTTGGTTGAGGTTGGCCAGCACTGGAAATAGCTTGTTGGCGATGGTTTTTCCCTGCTCAGAAGCTGTAGCCTTCAAATTGAGGTTGGTTGCATCACTCAGTTGGACAGTAACCTTTTCACTTACCTGCTGGTTAACATTAGTAAATGCTCTTGTTGTCATTCCCATTGCAATAAGTAGTGTAAATGCCATAGCAATACCAGCGCTGATGGCAATACGTGTTCGAATTGTTTTAAACACGAAATATCCTTTTATATTATATGGTTATTGTGATTCAGCTGTTCTTGTTGAGGCTTTGTGGCTTCATCGTGTTTTAGGAAATGAATAGTTATCGATGAAAAGGTATTAAAAAAGCTGAAACAGCATTATATACAAAACAAATTAACAGGATGTGTGGAAGCATTAATACCTTATGGGCATTAATTAATGACTTGTTAATATCCTCAGGCAGTTGATTTGAATGGTTGTGTGACTGCTGAGGTATTCCTGAGTGGATGTACTTTTATCTGGGGGCCTCTCGGGTACAATGGCCGCCCTTAAAACGATGATACGACAAATAATTATGACAATACCAACAACAATGACGTTCTTTGAACGTTTTGAAACCGATATCTTAGCTGGCAAAAAGACAATCACAATCCGAGACGAGTCGGAAAATAACTATGTGCCGGGAACGGTTGTCCGTGTGTCTACCCTGGAAGAGGGGAGAGAGTTTTGCAGCCTTGAAATCCTGTCGGTAGAGCCAATCTTATTTGATGAACTATCCGATTTTCATGCAGTACAAGAAAATATGTCCCTGCCGGTCCTAAAGGACGTTATCCAGGAGATCTATCCGGGCATTGAGCAGTTGTATGTTATCATCTATAAGCTGTCACAGTAATAGTGCCAGCCTAGGCTTACACAGATAACTATAGCTACCCTCTTTTGGGGGGCTTTGAGCTACCAGAGTTATTAAGCGCTTTATTCATCTGTTTAATACGGGTGATGATTGCGGCATTGATACTATTGGCGGGGTACTGACTCTTAGTATTTATTTTTCCCATCGCAACCTCGGTGAGGAGATTCATCACTTGATCAACATGATCTGCAACCCAGATATGGAAGTTGCCGTTTTGAACGGACTGGCGAACGTTTTCGTTAACCATTAAGTGAGCAAGGTTTGTTCTAGGAATGATGACGCCTTGCTCGCCAGTTAGTCCTTTAAGACTGCAAATATCAAAGAAGCCTTCGATCTTCTCGTTGACCCCACCGATGGCTTCGATATTTCCATGTTGATCAATGGCGCCAGTAACGGCTATGTTTTGTTTTATCGGGACCTGTGCAATTGCTGACAGCAAGGCACAGAGCTCTGCTGCAGAGGCACTATCGCCATCTATCATGCCGTAAGATTGCTCGAAAGTGAGGGTGGCCGAGAAGGAAAGGGGTTGCTTTTGCTCGTATTGCTCGCGCAGATAGGCCGTTAGGATCATGACACCTTTTGAGTGGCTTGGACCGCTCATATCGACTTCGCGCTCAATGTTGACGACATTACTTTGTCCGAGATGAACCACTGCAGTAATACGGCAGGGGCGGCCGAACATATTCTCGTCAATACTGATAACTGAAAGCCCGTTGACCTGGCCGATTTTACTTCCCTGAGTATCGATTTGGTTAATACCACGCTGGATATTATCGGTGATGCACTCTTTCAGGTAGCCGCTTCTAAACTGTTTTGCATCAATGGCTTGCTGAATCGCATTGCTGGTGATAACGGCCTGCTCATGTTGCCTGGCCAAGAAATCTGCTTCGAGTATGATAGCGCTGATATTGCCCCGGTGGAGAGTGAGCTTTTCGCCGTCTTCCGCTTGCCGAGCGGCAAACTCAATGAGCCTTGCCACTGCACTCCGATCAAGCGGGCGTGCTTTTGCGTCTGACTGTAACTGCCCGATAAGCTGTGAAAAAAGCAAGCATGACTCCTCCGTGCGATTGATTTCTTCTGAGCAGTCAGCCTGAACCTTAAAAAGCTGGCTGAATTCGGGGTCGTATTGTTTGAGCATGTAGTACATCATTCGATCGCCAATGAGGATAATTTTGACATCAAGAGGAATGCTATCGGGTTCAAGGCTGGCAATACTATTGACGCTAAGAAACTGTTCAAGAGGCTGGAGTTTGATCTGGTTTGACAGCAAGGTACGTTTAAATACGTCCCATACGAAAGGTTTGTTGAGTAATTGAATAACATCAACAACTAAAAATCCGCCGTTGGCTCGGTGAAAGGCGCCCGGTTTAATTAAGGTGAAGTTGGTGATAAAAGTGCCCAGCTCGCCTTTGTGCTCAATTCGGCCAACTAAGTTCGCGTAAGTTGGATTGTCCTCATAAATTACTGGTGACGCGTCAGTATCACTGTTATCAACGATGATGTTGACTTCATAAACGGTGTAAGGGCTAAAGCTGAGTTTTTGACCTGTGTACTCGTTGATCTCTGTTTCAAGGCTGCCATTGAAGAGAGGAATGTTGTCGAGAACGTGCCTTTTCAGGTTCTCTATATACTGGCTAACGGAGTCGATGGCTAACAACTCTTCCGGCAACTGGCCGATAAGATAGTCGACGGTTATTAACATATAATCACGTTCTAGTTTGCTTTTCTTCTCCTTCATTTCCTGATCCCAGTGAGGAACCTGTTTTAGGAGGTTAACCAACAAGAGGCGTAGCTCCTCAATTGACTTGTCTATAACTACTTTCTCTTCATCTGGTAGCTTGTCGAATTCCTCTTTACTGAGCACTTTGTCTTCTTTGATTGGGTGAATAAGGTAGCCGTTTTTTGAGCGCTTCAAGATGCAGCTTTGTGCCTTGGCCTTTTCCTCTATCGACTGAAAGGCTGCTATCTCTTTTTCGTTAAGCTCGTTTTGCAACCGATCTGCATGTTGGACGTAGTCTTCATTTTGCAATAATGTCGGAACCGTTTTTTTTAATGCCTCGATGAGTGTATGTATTTCAGATTTCAGCTTTTTGCCCATTCCCGCGGGTAACTGAAGTGCTACAGGCTTGTTTCCGTCTCTGAAATTATTGACATAACACCAGTCAAACAGCGGTTTGTCTGGATCTCGATGCTGAAGAAGGAGTTGCTGCGCAATGACATGTTTGCCAAGTCCGGTAGAGCCCATCAAGAAGATATTAAAACCAGCCGATTGGACTCCTACTCCTAGCCTGATTGCATCTATCGCGCGATCCAGCCCGAGAAGGGGGCTACTATGGTTAATGTCATCAGTTGTATCAAAATCAAACTGATTTGGATCGCATGGGTGAAAAAGCTCGGCTGCGGTAAGTTTTGTTGCTTGGGTCGGGATCGCCTCCTTGCTGCGCGGGTTAGCCTTTGATGAAATACCTTTCATAGCATTGGGTCACCTGTCATTGTTGTTGTATCGCTAAGTATAATAACCAATGATAGGTGTTACTGACTTTACGCTTTAATCTTGGCGAAACTCCGCTGACAGGCGCGTTATGACAGCTAGGTGCTTATCAACATCGAGCCATTTCACCTATCTTTAATGGGGAGGTTGTTATGATCGAGTTTGACAAAATGTCTGACTTTTTTTCAGACTTTTATAATTTCAAGCCAAGGGATGAATTCATCTATCTCGATTTTCATTTGCGCACAACAGTATTGGAGCGCTTTACAACCCTGCCGTTTGTTCTTGATTTGCTCAAGGGAAAGAAACACCTTATTGCGATAACCGATCACAATGATATCAGAGGAGCCATTGCGGCTTGCGACCTCGGTATTAACAATGTACCGGCCATCGAAGTTGGATGCGGTGACGGGTTTGATCTTCTTGTTTATTTTAAAGAGTTGGCCGAATTGGAGGCCTTTTATAGGCAGGAGGTCGAAAGCAATATGCACCTTTATATAATGACAAGAACAAACAAAGACATTTTCTACTATCTTGATGTACTGGCTGACAGACACTGCTATCTCTCAATCCCGCATATCAATGGGTTTGCCCAGAACAACTACCTGAAAAATAAGCCTGATATCAAACAGGTGCTCAAGCAAGTGAATGCTATCGAGACCTATAATCATGCATTGCCAAAAAACAGAAATATCAACGCCCAGATAATAAGGCGTTCGTATCAGTTAGATGCGACTTTTGGTAGTGATGTTCATATTAACTATGAACTTCAGTCGTTTTACCGGTTATTGGAAAGCGAGGAAAAGCGACATCGTAAGCTGATGGGCAACTTGTATGAGCGCTCTCTGTTTCAGCATGTAGTGCCGAACATAAAACGTCAGGCACATAAGTGCCTGATACATTAGCTTAAGCCAAGCAGGATGGTGAACCTGGCGGCATCGTACATGGTGTCGTTTTCTCGACTAAAATTGTACTGATTACTTTCACTCTAGGCGGTAGCTACGAATCGCACGCTGTTGCCTTCTCGTAGATAGGTAAGGATTCATGATGAATGACAGTGAAAAACAACAAGTAATAGATTTGTTGAATAATATCATGGAAGTAGAGTTGGCCGGTGTGGTTCGCTACACTCATTATTCTTTAATGGTATTTGGTTATAACCGGATTCCGATTGTCTCCTGGCTGAAAAGTAATGCCAGTGAAGGCCTTGTCCACGCCCATAAAGCTGGCGAAATGGTAACCTTGCTCGGTGGACATCCATCGTTGAAGGTTGGCCCTTTGCTGGAAACCCGAAAGCACGATATTGGCGATATTCTCCGGGAGAGCCTGGAGCACGAGAAAGCGGCTTTGGCTCTTTATTATAAGCTGTTGCATTTGGCGGAAGAAAAGTCGGTGTTATTGGAAGAATACGCAAGGGAAATGATAGCCCAGGAAGAACTTCACCTTGATGAAGTGGATAAAATGCTCAGAAAGCCGGGTGATGTAAAGCCATTTGATAGTTAACCCCTCAGTTTGTCGCCAGCAGCACGGAAGCTGCTTTGCTCCACGCCTATTATATTGATGAAACAGTTCTTTTCTAATCTATCTGTTCCGACGTATTATCCTTACCCCTGACACCCATTATCTCGGTAAGTTATGCCCCACGACAAGAGCGATAGCACTCAACAAATAAAAGCACTGAATCCACTGCTGCCAATACTCAGGTTCGTGAAGCCTTATAAAACCATGGTAGCCGCTGCGCTGCTGGCCTTGTTGGTCACTGCCGTTATCAGCCTGTCGATAGGGCAGGGGGTAAAGATGATTATTGATAATGGTTTTATGGCGGGTTCTGAAGAACAACTCAGTCACGCAATAGGTGTGATGGTGGTAATGATCAGCATTTTGGCCGTTGGTACTTTTACCCGCTTTTATCTGATGTCCTGGCTGGGAGAGCGAGTTTGCGCCGATATTCGCAAGGCTGTTTTTGATCGCTTGCTTCATTTACATCCAAGTTATTTTGAAGAGAACCGCAGCGGCGAGATTATGTCTCGCTTGACGACTGACACCACGTTGTTGCAGTCGATTATCGGTTCGTCTTTTTCGATGGCGCTGCGTAGTTTACTGATGCTGGTGGGCGGCTTGCTGATGTTGGTACTCACCAACCTGAAACTGACTATGATGGTAGTAGGTTGTGTACCTGTGGTGCTTTTGCCTATGCTCTATTACGGTCGCAAGGTTCGCCGCCTGGCAAGAGAAAGTCAGGACAGCATTGCTGATGTCGGTACCTACGCCGGGGAGATCATTCAGAATATCAAAGTGGTTCAGAGCTACACCCGGGAAAGCCAGGAAAAGAAAGCGTTTGGTGCCGAGGTTGAAAATGCCTTTTTAGTTGCGCGGCAACGAGTACAGCAACGTGCAGTGCTTATTGCTGCGGTGATATTTCTGGTGTTTGGCGCTATCAGTATCATGCTGTGGGTGGGCGGTATGGATGTACTGGCCGGAAGGATTAGCGAGGGCGAACTGGCTGCTTTTGTCTTTTATGCCGTGATGGTTGCCATGTCTGTAGCAACAATCTCTGAAGTTTATGGTGAATTACAACGGGCCTCGGGATCGGCCGAGCGATTATTTGAGTTGCTGGCAGTTGAAAGTGCCATAAAGGCACCACAACAAGTGGTGAAAGTCGACTCGTCGGCAGAGACTGTGATTGCCTTTGATGCGGTAAACTTCAGCTATCCGTCGCGCCTGAACAGTGCGGCTTTATCCAAAATAAACCTGTCGATTAGAAAAGGGCAGGTGGTTGCATTGGTTGGTCCTTCGGGAGCCGGAAAAACGACGTTGTTTGAGCTACTGCAACGCTTTTATGACCCGTCTTCAGGTGAGATCCGGCTTAAAGGGGCGTCGATCCACAAGCTTGAACCCCAGACACTCCGTCAGCAGATGGGCATGGTGCCGCAGCAGCCAATCATGTTTAGCGCGGATGTATGGCACAACATCCGCTATGGCCGTCCTGATGCCTCGGATGAAGAGGTCATGCTGGCTGCCAAGCGTGCCCACGCTCATGACTTTATTCTTGATTTGCCTGAGGGATACAAAAGCTATCTCGGTGAGCAGGGAGTGCGTCTATCAGGTGGACAGAAACAACGTATAGCCCTCGCCCGGGCTATTTTGAAAGACCCGGATATTTTGCTGCTGGACGAAGCGACAAGTGCCTTGGATGCGGAGAGTGAGTTTCATGTTCAGGCTGCCTTGAATGAGCTGATGGAGAATAGGACAACGCTGATTATTGCCCATCGTCTTTCGACCGTCATTCATGCTGATGTTATCGTGCTCCTGGATCAAGGGCGTATCGTTGCCCAAGGGACTCATGGGCAATTACTTGAAGAATCTACGTTGTATCAGCGCTTATGTGAGCTTCAGTTCGATACCTCTGACATCGAGAAATGACATCGAGAAAAACCGGCAGATGTAGACTTCGAGGTCGGGCTGCCGTATCGGTGTATGTATTAACGAGTTGTGCTCAGCGTTACTGCTTTGGCTGTAAACAAACCTGAAGGTTTGTCGGTCGCATAGTAAGGGCAAATTCCTCTTCTACAGTGGGCGAGTTACTTGGTTTAGTGATAGTAAAGTGCCTACATAGCATGGCTACGACCATTTTGGCCTCCATGAAGGCCAATGATTCGCCGGGGCAGTGGCGCGCTCCACCGCCAAAGGGAAAATGGCTGGTGGCTCTGTGCGGGCAGGCTTCATGGCTGAGTGAGTCTGCAAGCCAGCGTTCTGGTTGGAACTGTTTGGCATCAGGAAACAGGGATTCATTCAGGCCACCGAGCCGCGTCAGCAAGAACATGCTGGTTCCTGCGGGTAACTGGGTGCCGTCGAGCAGGGTTTGCTCACTGGCTGTTTCCGCTGAAATCATAGGGGCGGTAGATTTCAGGCGTAAGGTTTCCCGTGCAACGGCTTCTAGGTATTTAAGATCTTCCAGCCCTTCCACGCACAGTGTACCGTCACTAGTCTCAATCACCTTTTCTACTTCTTCTGCGATTTTGTGCTGAACACCTGGCATCTGGCGGATAAAATACAACATCCAGGCAATAAGGTTGGACGTTGTGTCCTCACCAGCCAGAAGCAAAGTCAGAATGTTGGCAAACAGCTCTTCATTGTTAAGGCGGTTATCTTCATCATCAGAAGCCGCGACCATTGCTTGTAATATTGTCTCTGGCGAGTCTGCTAATTCGGGCCTTTGGTGCAGTTCTTCACGTGTTTGCTCTACTATTTCCAGAGCATATTTTTCGACCTCGATCAGCGCTTTGTCCAGCTGACGGTCTTTCTTGAGCTTGATATATTGCCAGTAAGGAAAAGGCATCCTGGTGCGGCTGTTAAGCTGCGGAAAGATTACTTCAAGATGTGTTTGTAATCCGTCTGTATCTTTTTCTAGCAGGCGAGTGTCATGTCCAAAAACTAAGGTTGTTGTGATATCAACGGTAAACCGACGGAGATCATCATGGATATCGAGAGCAGTCGTCTGATTACTGTTACGTAGTAGTCTGTGCCTGAGTCGTTCGGTAGTCTGTTCAAGTAACGGGAAGAATGAAGCCAGGCTTTTCTTGCTAAAGGCAGGCATGATGAGTCTGCGTTGCCGCTTCCAGTTTTCACCATTGGCAGAGAGCACACCGTGGATGCCTAATTCTTTGAAAACGCGTTCTAGATTTGCGGTGCGATTAAATGCCTTTGGCCGCCGACGCAAGATGTCTTTGACGATCACAGGATCGGAGATGACGACGAAGATCATGCCTGCAATATCGACTTTGTAAGTATCGTTATAGTCTGCCGCCCATTTTTCCAACTGCTGGTGGAGAGTGGTATTTTTTATTTGCAGGAAGTTACCGAGTACCGGCCAGCCTTTGGGCTGAGGAAGATCACCCAGTGTTCTTATTTCTTGCTGGTTGTTGCGTACTACTGATTCCGTCATGCCTGTTATCTCCGTTGTTATTAGCTATTTTGCACGAGCGCAAAGTAGGTAATTTGAATTGCACACAGATCGTACCAGTTGATAAGTATAGTCATGTTGCTGATATTTTCTTCAAAGAGGTGGGAAAACTGGCTCCTTTTATTCACGCATCCAAATGAGAATGCTTATTTTTCAGTTTTGTTGCCACTGCTGAGGGATCTGGCTGCATTATTGGAGTAACATGCACACATCGTTGTCAAAGTTATCAGTGTTATGGAAAATCTATCAGCGCAGAGCCCACAGCAGGAAGATGCCTTATCTCGACTTAAACAAGCATTTATTACCGGTATCTGGGCAACGCTTGCCAGCATTTCTGTAGGTTTTTTGTTTAAAGTTTGGTTGGCACAGTGGGTACCGAAAGGGGATTTGGCACTATTCAACAGTGTGGTCGACATTATTTCATTGTCATTGATCCTGATGACAGGGTTTCGCTCGTCGATGGTGGTGAGCTACAGTCAGACTCAGAATGATCGCGATATTATCAATATTTTCCGATTTAGCCTGATTGTCATGGTGCTGATCACCTGGGGGCTGGTGATTCCATATATAAAGCATGAGTTGCATATTGATGTGGGGTATATGGAGCTGGTCGGGGTCATTTTCAGCATGGGACTGAAGGTGTATTTTACCAACCTGGTCGCCATGTATCGCCTCTACAGTATTTCGAATAAGGTGACCTGGCTTGAGCCTGTGGGCAACGTTATTTTGTTCTTGCTCTGTTATTACGTACTCAGACTGGAAGCCCTGTCATCTCTGTTTTACAGCATGAGCCTCTCTTCACTGGGAATGGCGGCATTTATGTTTATTCGCCGCCGAAAAGAGATAGCTACACGCCCATTGGCGACGGTACACCTTGATCCGGCGCTTATTAGTTACGTGAAAAAGAGCTTCACTGCCTCGCTGGAAGCCGGGGCAAGTATCTTGATGATATATATCACCGTATTGTTGACAATAAGCTATTTCAGCATTGACGAGTTAGGTGACTTTCAGGTGATTGTCCGTCCGGTCTTTACCTATATGACGATGCTGTTTGTGTTCCCGATTTACCGTTTTGTATTGCCGGAGCTAGCAGTTTGTGTCCGCAAGGGGCAACATGAGCAAATCAAAGCCATTCGGCGTTGGGTCTTCAAAGTTGCTAGCTTGGTCTCTGCAGTGTTTTTTGTCAGTATGCTTTTGTGGGGAGAGAAAATCGTGTTATCGGTATTCCCGGCAGAATACAAAAGTGCTGTGCCGGTGTTGTTTCATTTCTCTCTCTTTTTTATTTTCATGATGCTCAATGCCTATCAGCTTGCCTATATCAAGGCGCATGGTAACTTCACTCAAAGCCTGTTTATTCGACTGAGTGGAATCATTACCCTGGTAGCTGCGTTTTACTTGCTGTCGGTATTTACTACCAATGTGGTGGCGATAATCGTCGCTCTCGGCTTAGGTTACTTGATGATGTTTCTTCTCTCTTCGGTCGCCGAGTACCGGATAGTGCGAAGGTATCGTGACATGGTGCCAGTATAATCAAAGTTACTCTTTCAGAATCAAGAGAAGCCTCATAGATGATTATGAGGCTTCATTGTTTTGGCCTGTATCTGCACGTGTTTCTTGCTTTTTTGCTATAGAAACTACCTGGATAGGGAAACTATTTAGGCTGTGGAACTATGCGGATATAGGGTTTCGGTGCATCCCATCCATCCGGGAATTTTTGCTTTGCTTCCTCATCAGAGACTGCAGGGACGATGATAACATCTTCCCCTTGTTTCCAGTTTACCGGTGTGGCGACCTTATGTTTGGCGGTTAGCTGAATGGAGTCCAGTACCCTCAGCACTTCATCAAAATTGCGTCCTGTACTCATCGGGTAGGTGAGGATTAATTTGACCAGCTTGTCAGGGCCGATGACAAAAACGGAACGAATTGTGGCGTTGTCGGCGGCTGTTCTTTCTTTGGCATTTCCGCTGGCATTGGGGTGGATCATATCGTAGAGCTTGGCAACGCTGAGTTCGGGATCACCAATTAATGGATAGTTCAGCGCGTGTCCCTGGGTTTCTTCAATATCTTTTGCCCAGGCAGTATGGTCACTGACAGAGTCGATACTCAGCCCAATTAGTTTGCAGTTGCGCCTGTCAAACTCAGATTTTAATCCGGCCAGATACCCCAGCTCTGTGGTACAAACGGGAGTAAAATCTTTTGGATGGGAAAACAGTATAACCCAATTGCTTCCAATCCAATCATGAAAATTGATGGAACCTTCGGTGGTGTCGGCAGTGAAATCCGGGGCTTCATCTCCAATACGTAATGGCATGTTATGCCTCCGTTTACATCTTGTTTGGCTTGCTGTTTAAATGTAGCTCTCAGGTACCAGACTGCAACCAGAATGTCGACTCGAAATAAGCAAAAACAGTTACTCAGGTCTTGAATATCAGCAGGTAGTCGGGGGGAGGGAGTACCAAGTTCATTAGTTGCTTAATCAAGGGCTTAATGAACTTGGCAAAGAGTGTATTTGGTAAGTAATTGTTAGGTCAGTTTGAACTGGGCGACATTGTCTTGCAGGCTAACAGCCAGTTGGCTTAGTTCCACGCAGGCCTGGGCAGTTTGTCCTGCTCCAGAAGCGACCTCTGCCGAAGAGTGTCGCATGCTATCGACATTGCGTCCTAGCTCTTCCGTCACCGAGTTTTGCTGACTGCAGGCGCTGGCAATCTGCATTGCCATAGACGCGATCTGGCTGACTTCCTGCTCGATTTGAGTGATATCATTGCCTGTTTGTTGTGATTGACCGACACAGTCGTTAATCAGGTGGCAACTTTGTTTGGTGGCTTCACCTGCTCCTTTGGCTCGGGCTTGTAACTGTTCGATAATCGTGATGATTTCAGTGGTCGAGGCTTGTGTTTTTCCTGCCAGTGAGCGGACTTCGTCGGCAACGACGGCAAAACCACGGCCTTGTTCGCCGGCACGGGCCGCTTCTATGGCTGCATTTAGCGCAAGGAGATTAGTCTGCTCGGCAATTCCGTTGATCACATCCACTACCATGCTGATACTGGCTGAATCATTTTCTAGCTGTTCAACCATATTGCCGGCATTTTCTATCTCTGCGGCGACTTGCTGGATACTCTGAATGTTCTGTCGAACATGCTTACCGCCTCGGCTGGCGTTTTCTGTGGCCGTGGAAGCAGAATGAGAAGCTTCGTCAGTATTGCTGGCGACCTCGTTGACGGTTGAGTGCATTTGGTTCATAGAGGCGGCAACCATGCTGATTTCGTCTTGTTGCTGCTTCATGCCTTGTGATGTTTGCTCAGAAACGGCACTGACTTCTTCAATTGCTGCGCTGAGCTGGGTTACCGCACTTGAAATATCGTGGATCAAATCGCGAAGCCGGTCTTGCATCAGTGTACAGGCAGAGGCCAGTTTACCCAGCTCGTCGTTACCCATCGCATTGATATCAATTTGATAAGTAAGATCACCAGCGGCAATGCGCTCGGCCATAACTATCGTTGTTTTGAGAGGTTGGCAGATTTGACGAGTAAGGAAGACGGTCATCGCAATCATGAAGACCAAAATTAGTAGAATCCCGGCAATTGTCAGGGTGTTGGTCTGTGATACACGATCGAGGGTTTTTAGCCTGTCTTGTGCAGTGTAGGAAAGGTTAAGCTCAAACAAGCTTTGCAGGCTTTTATCTAACTCGATGAAATCATTAAGACTGTTTTGGGCAAGATCATTAGCCTTTTCTGTCTCTTTGGCTTTAATGGCAGCTATGAATATATCTTTTTGTGATTTGTAACTTTTCCAGGCATTCGCAACGGCGTTAAAGTGTCGGACGTCCTCTTCACTCCAAAGGGTTTCTTCATATTGGGCGAGCTGGTTGTCCATCTCTGCTAGCCGTTGATTATAGCTGAAGAGTGAGGTGTTGATGTCAGGATGATGAATATTTGAAATGAAGTAGTATTGATCGCGTCGTATGGCTGTTGCGTTGGCTTGCATGTCTTTGACTAGAACAATGCTTGGAAGCGATGTGTCGGTCAGAATGAGTATATTATCTTTTAGTTTTCCTATTTCCGATGTCAGAAACCACCCTAGGGCCGCAATTGCGATAGATATAATGGTAAATACTGCGCCAATCTTTCTACCGACTGACAGATTCTTAAAGCTCATGTGTTCGAATTCCTGTTCTACTACGTATGACAATAAATCTTGTTATGAAATTGTGCGCTATGTTATGTGTTGATTATGCGTGTTCAATTTATAAGGATGATAATTGAGAAGTCAATCACAACAATAACTTATATAAATCATAGGGGTAGGTTTATCAGTAGCTTGTCGGGAAGGGGGGATACCAACCCTATTCATTGCTAAGTCATGCTCTACAACGATAGGCTTGGTATCATTTCTGCTGGGAGGTTTGGCTATATGCTTGATTACATATAAAGTGGTGTCAGGCTAGTTTAAAACGAGCGACATTATCTTGCAGGCTGACTGCCAGTTGACTCAATTCTACGCAGGCCTGGGCTGTTTGTCCGGCACCTGAAGCCACCTCTGTCGACGATAAGCTGATGTTTTCGACATTGCGTCCGAGCTCTTCAGTGACAGAGTTCTGCTCGCTACAGGCGCTGGCAATTTGCATACTCATTGTTGCGATCTGGCCAACTTCCTGTTCGATTTGAGCGATATCATTGCCCGTATCTTGTGATTGCCCAACACATTCGTGGATAAGAGTGCAGCTCTGCTTGGTTGCTTCGCCTGCTTCTTTGGCTCTATTTTGCAACTGTTCAATGATTGTGATGATTTCACTGGTTGATGCCTGCGTCTTGCCTGCCAGTGAGCGCACTTCGTCGGCAACGACAGCAAATCCGCGGCCCTGCTCGCCAGCACGGGCAGCTTCAATAGCCGCATTCAGGGCAAGCAGATTGGTTTGCTCGGCAATCCCGCTGATCACATCGACAACCATGCTGATACTGGCTGAATCTTTTTCAAGTTGCTCAACCATCTTGCCCGCATCTTCGATAACGCCAGCAACCTGCTGAATACTTTGCATATTCTGCCGTACCGTTTTGCCGCCGCGGCTGGCATTTTCGGTAGCTGTAGTCGCGGAGTGAGAGGCGTCTTCGGTATTGCTGGCCACTTCGTTGACGGTAGATTGCATTTGGTTCATGGCAGCGGCAATCATGTTGATTTCGTCTTGCTGCTGTTTCATCCCTTGCGATGTTTGCTCTGATACCGCACTGACTTCTTCTATCGCAGCGCTAAGCTGGGTGACGGCGCTAGAAATCTCATGAATTAAATCACGAAGTCTGTTTTGCATCGAGACACAGGCCGATGCCAGCTTGCCCAGTTCGTCGTTGCCCATAGCATTGAGATCAAGCTGATAGGTGAGATCACCTGCAGCAATGCATTCGGCCATTTCGATTGTTGTCTTTAGTGGCTGGCAGATTTGGCGAGTCAGGAAGAACGTCATGGCAACCATAAAGCTCAGGATGATGGCAATACCGCTTATTGTCAGAAGGTTTGTCTGTGATACGCGATCTAACACCTTCAATCTATCTTGAGCTGTATAGGACTGATTAAGCTCAAATAATGCCTGAAGACTTTTGTCTACTTTGAGAAAGCTGTCAAAACTGTCCAGTACTAGCTGGTTTGCACGTGACGTTTCCTTGGCTCTAATGGCCGAAATAAAGGCGGCTTGCTGTGATTTGTAACCCTGCCATGCATCGCTAACGGCATTAAAATGCTTGATGTCATCATCACTCCACAGCGTTTCTTCGTATTGTGCGAGCTTGTGATCCATTTCGCTTATCATTTTTTCATAGTCACCGATCCAGGTATTCATGCTGGGGTGGTTAATATTTGGAATAAGAGAAAATTGATCTTTGCGGATAGTAGCAGCATCCGTCTGCATGTCTTTAACTAATACAATGCTAGGTAATGACGTATCAGTCAGTACCAATACACTGTCTTTGAGTTTTCCGACTTCAGAAGTAAGAAAGCCTCCCAACGCAGCGACTGCGATAGAGATGACCATAAATACTGCGCCAATCTTTCTACCGACTGACAGGTGTTTAAAGCTCATAAGGTGAAATTCCCGATCTATTGCATGGGACTATGCTTAAGTCTCATTATGAAAGTGCGTGGTATGTTATTGGTTGAATATGGGGGTTCAATTCATGGACTTCAGAATTGAGATATTCCTTCCAACTATAATTTGGCTGGAGTAGGGAAATATTGTGAAGTGCCGCTTGCTACATCTGGATTATTATTTCTCGCAATCCAAATGTGACAACATCGACACATTTTCTTATTGTTTATTACTGGAGAAATAGGTTTGAAATTGCAGTTTGTGAAAGAATATTCATGGTCTAAATACAGGCCAGAATTAAAGGTAATTTCTTTTACTTTACTGATTTTATAAATAACGCTCATCCCAGCTCAGCCTGTTTAAAAAAGGGTTATTTTCCGACTCAATAACACAATAATCAGTTTCTACTATGGTTGAGTATTTGATTTATTTTTAGAATGCGTAAGAAACATCATTTCAATCAATAAGTAATAACTCCTTAAAAGGAAATGAGATGCGCAAGGTTCTATATCCAGTTGCAGCTATGACTTTCATGACATTTAGTGCAGTCAGTCATTCATCAACCATTGATCAGACAGATACACTATCCGATATTATTCAGTCGACAACACCCTATTTTCAGCAAGAGTGCCATTTATACGGAAACGAAAGTTCATTACCGGAAAGCTGTAATTACTATGTCCTAAACCTGGCTGATATCAACCAAGAGCAGAGAAAGGTATTCACCTATGAGCTGTTGGGTTTAGGGGTAGAAAGCGACGTTGTATTGGTCACCAAGCCGAACGATATCAAGAAAAGGGAAATCTACCTTCTTGATAACATGGATGAAGATTATATTGTTTCTCGCCTGGTAAATGACCTCAGTAAGCTGAGCAGAAGCCGGCGATCAACTGCACAGGATAGCGGCAGCGTGATGGAGTTTATTATTCATCGCCGGTTCAATGTCGAACGTCAGAACAAGGGCAATGTGACTTTAAAATATAAAGTCCGCTATTACAGCAAGTCGCCATTTTATGCCCGCTCTGGTGACAAGGATAAATATGTAGAAATTGTCCTTGCCGAAGGTTCTGGCGTAGACATGGGTATGGAAGGAAGTTGGTCGGATATTTATCGTCGCTGGCGCCATAACTACACCTCTACAAGTTACGTTTACAATGAATATCTTGATGCGGTTAATGTTGATATTAAAGTGAATGACAGAGCAAAACTGCAGGCCGGTGAAATTTACCTCAATGACTTTTACCCGAGGATGCAGGATCAAGTTGAGTCTAAAATCGAAAAAGAAACTACTACGAGCATCAAAGTAGGGTTAGGTTTTTCACCTAAGATCCCGATTAAAGACATTGAATACAGCTTTAGCGATAAATACAGCATCACCAACAAAAAAGAATTCGGCCTGGTGACCAAAACGAATCGTGATGGTTATAACATTGAGTATGTTAATAACAAATACGGTTCTGCGATTAAGGCTGTCAATGGATTTTGTAATTTGGGCACCGCTGATGGTTGGTGTTGGGATTATGATGATTATGGCGACAACCCATGGGATTTCGACAAACTAAGGGCTAATAACCCACTCGCAGTGAGTGGGCTGCGTCCTGATTTTATTGCAAAGATTGCTGCCAAAGACACGGTATCAGGCGCTTCCAATATTACCGTCAAAACGACGGTGAACAGCCTGGCACTGTTTGGCCATAACCGTTGGATTCTCGGGCGTCGCTACGCATCGGGCAGTCAGTTATGGACAGCGAATACCAGCGCTGACCGTGATTGGAAAGAATCGACTGATTATGAAAAGTTATCCTATACCGATCAGTTTTCTTTGCTGGTGGATTGGGAGAGCCCGTGGTTCCTTGGTGCTGATTCTGTAACGATAAAATCTACTTACCTTAGTCAGGACAGTGCCCAGTGCCTGACAGTGAAAGATGGTGGAGCATTAGCCTTCGAGAGCTGTGTTGATGGTTCAAAATCCCAGTCGTTTATTTACGATCAGGAGAAACGCTACCGTAGCATTGCCAATATCGATCAGTGCCTGGATACCGAGGGAGGAACATTGTTCCTAAGTTCGGATTGTTCAGCTGACTTTGCGAAAAATACGCAAGTTTGGTACTGGCAGGAGCCTAATGGTTTTGCCAACGATGTGCTTTATACCGTTAACTATGACCGGACGATTAATGCTATTGATGCGTCATCAAAGGCACCGAAGGTTGTAACGCTGGCAGACAATGAAGAGAAGCCACAAGGTGTGCTCTATACCAGTCGGTTTACGGATTTTAGTAAGATAAGACCATAAGAAACACATCGTTCGTAGCATAATCCATGGTTGATTAACACTAAACCACCCCGGCCCGGGGTGGTTTTTAGTTTTGACCAGAGGCGTTTAAGGGATATCAACCTGTTGCTTATGTTCTTGTGAGGTATAAAATGAGCTGGCTTAGCTAAAGGGTTGTAACAGCTGAATTATCTTGGAGTATGCGATGCGCCAGTTGATAAAAAATGCGGTAGTGATTGATGGCAGTGGCGGAAACACTTTTTCTGGGGATGTGCTGATTGATGGTGAGTTTATTGCCTCGGTAGCACCATATATCGATGAAAGGGCTGATGTGGTGATTGAGGCTAATGGCGCATACCTTGCACCGGGATTCATTGATGTCCATAGCCATGCAGATTTGGCCACTTTTTTGCCGCAGGGCTTTAAGCCTAAAGTTCTGCAGGGGATAACAACCGAACTGGTTGGGCTTTGCGGATTGGGTGTTGCTCCTTTGCCCAAACATCTGCAGCCAGAACTCCGGGACCGGCTTATCATTGGGAACCCACCAGTTGACTGGAACTGGGATGATTATGCTAGTTACTGCCACTCACTGAGTCAGCATGGGCTCGAGGTGAATTTGTCAGCGTTTCTTCCTCATGGCTTGTTGCGTTATCAAATTTGTGGCAATAGTCATTTCCCCATGAGTTCACAGCAGCGCTGCCAGCTGGCAAAGTTAACCGATGAAACGCTGGCTGCTGGGGCCAGAGGGATCAGCCTTGGGCTGATTTACCATCCGGCATTATTTAGTGATAGGGAAGAATTACTCACCGTTGCACAGGTTGCTGCTCAACATCGCAAGCCGCTTGCTGTTCATGTGCGTAGTGAGAGTGACGAGATTCTGGAAGCTGTGCAAGAGATGGTTGCCATCTCACAGCAAGCGGGCTGCCAGTTACATATTTCCCACCTAAAATTGATAGGGCGACGTAATGCCGACAAACTAGACTCGTTACTGGCGTTGATTGATCGTCACAATCTGACCTTTGACCAATACCCATATCATTACGGCAGTACGACGTTGTTTTCGATTTTGCCTCCTGCACTTATTCGTACCTATGCGCCGGATGAGTTAATGAATGCATTGAATACTCAACCAATCAGACGACAGGTTAAGGATTGGTTTTCAGAGCGACTGTTACCTCAGGCGGGTGAACCATGGGATAATCTGCCTGCTTTGGTAGGGTGGGAGAACATTCTGATATGTGAGGTAGAAACGCCGTCAGCGAGGAAATGGTTGGGGCTGTCGGTATCAGAGTGTGCCCGACAAACTGATCGGCATCCGGTTGATTTTGTGCTGGATCTTCTTGTCAGTGAGCGTGGTAATGTACGAATGATTGACTACTTCATGGATGAAGCGCTGGTGGAGCGTATATTTACCCATCCGAGGGGAATGGTCGGTACTGATACCATTTTCGGCGGTCAGATCCATCCAAGGGTAAGCGGGACTTTCCCTCGAATTATTAATCAATTTGTTAAGCATAAGCAGCTTCTCCCCTTAGAGCAGGCTATTCATAAGATGACAGCGCTGAGTGCAGAGACATTCGGGTTGCGTAAGCGTGGTAAAATTGCATCTGGCTACTATGCTGATATCAGTCTGTTTGGTGCTGATTTCAGCGATCATTCGACAATAGAGCAACCGGATGCTTTTGCCCGCGGGCTGAGAGATCTATGGGTCAATGGCTGCCGGAAAGTGGCTGGTGGAGAGTATCTGGAAACACGTTCTGGCCAGCTGTTACATCACTGGACGGGTAATAGGCATCTGTAGCGCGACGTGAGTTGCAAGAATGGATTAAGCGGTTAAAAAACCAGCATTTGTTTCCAATAATACTTGCCTAACATCCAGTTCGTGATAATTTCTCCTCACTGTTTATTTATGGGATGACTACCATGCCAAAGGCAAGTGAAATTAAAAAGTTTGCAGCTATCGAACATAACGGCAAAGTGTACCTTGTTAAAGAGATCAGCAAGTTGACACCAAGCGGCCGCGCAGGTGCAAGCCTTTACAGAATGCGTCTGTATGATGTTGCTACAGGCGTGAAAGCTGATG
This sequence comes from Photobacterium proteolyticum, assembly GCF_001939735.1. Taxonomy (GTDB): domain Bacteria; phylum Pseudomonadota; class Gammaproteobacteria; order Enterobacterales; family Vibrionaceae; genus Photobacterium; species Photobacterium proteolyticum. Next base: position 26,901 of record NZ_MJIL01000085.1, on the reverse strand, counting down.
AAAGCTTCAAAGCAGATGAGATGATCAATCTGGCTGACTTCAGCCGCCATCAGGCATCTTTCTCTTACATTGATGGTGATGAGTATGTCTTCATGGATGATGAAGACTATACACCGTACAACTTCAATAAAGAGGCGATTGCCGAAGAGCTTCTGTTTATTACCGAAGAAACCAAGGGTATTCAGGTTTTGACTGTTGATGGTTCTCCAGTCGCGATTGAACTGCCTGCAACTGTTGACTTGGTGATTGTTGAAACCGATCCTTCGATCAAAGGTGCATCGGCAAGTGCTCGTACTAAGCCTGCTGTACTGTCAACTGGCCTTACTGTTCAGGTGCCTGAGTACATTGCCAGCGGTGAAAAGATCAAGGTCAACACTGCCGAGCATAAATTCATGAGCCGTGCTGATTCTAAGTAATCGACAGACTCTTTGAGCTGGTTATTAAAAGCCCAACTGGTGAATGCTCACTGGTTGGGCTTTTCTGTGGCTGCTGCTCAGTTTTAGTGGCAGGTTTTGACTTGCTAATGGTGCAATTTAAAACTCAGCTTCAACCTGGAATTGCATGAACTCATTGGTAATGGGATGAGTCAGTTCCAGTCTTTCTGCGTGCAGGTGAAGACGGTTGGCTTTTTTGCCGTAAAGGTCATCACCAATCATCGGCATATGTAGGCCTTCAATATGGGCACAGTGAACGCGAAGTTGATGGGTACGCCCTGTTTTAGGGTACAAATAGACCTTAGTTCGTGCGCTCTTTCGCTCAATAACTTCCCATTTGGTTTCTGCTGGCTTGCCGTGCTGGTAGCAAACTAACTGGCGAGGGCGGTCATCAATATCACCACGCAAAGGCAGCTTAATAATGCCTTCGTCTTGTTCAATCAAGCCGTCGACCAAGGCGACATAGCGCTTTTGCACGGTACGCTGGATGAACTGCTTCTGCAGGCTTTTATTTGCCCGGTGGCTTAATGCAATAACCATCAACCCGGAGGTAGACATGTCGAGGCGATGAACAATAAGCGGCCCAGTTGCATCAGGGAACTGTTGTTTCATTCTGTGGTAGACAGAATCTTCAATGGTTTTTCCCGGTACCGATAGGAATTCAGCTGGTTTGTTGACCACAGCCATATCATTATCCTGGTAGATAACCTCGACGGTTTTTCCTTCGCAAGGGTTAACCAGTAGCGGGTTTTCATCCATTTCAATACCGTCCAGCATATGCTCCAAAATCGGTTGGCATTTACCTTTGCAGGCCGGGTAGAAGTTTTTATGTTGTCTGATCTCAGATTTTGGTGATGAGCCCCACCAGAACTCAGCCATTGCCAGCGGCTTCATTCCCCATTTGAAAGCGTACTGCAACAACTTGGGGGCAGCGCACTCACCGGCACCAGCAGGTGGAACCTTGCGAGAGGTATCGACAAACAGTTCATTGAGATCTTTCTCGATGCCGTCTACGTTAAGGAAACGGTATTGGGCAAACAGCTTCTTTTGCAGCTCAGATGAGAGGGACTTACGCTTGGCCTTGAGCTCGTTTACTTCATCAGTAAGATCATTGAGCTGTTGCTGCAAAGCGCCTAGGCGTGATTCCCAATGTAGCTTAAGATCTCGCAGTTGCAGCTTTTCAATCACACTTTCTTGGCTAAGTCGCTTTTTCAGCTCTTGAAGCTCATCTGATGAAAGGGCGGTTCCGTTGGCCCGTAGTGCCTTTCGTGTTTTGCGCCCTTCGACCATACGGCTTCGGTGAGCTTCCAGTTGTTTGCGGCTTTCGGCTTGTTCTTGTTTTAGGCTTTGGCGAGTTATCTCAATCTCGGGATTACTCGCTAGCTTTTTGATAACAGCGGTGAGTTTGTTGATTTCTAACTGCTCACTAAGAAAGAAGCTATCTTCGGCCAGCATATCGAATACAGGTGGAACAAAGTGTGACAGTAGGTTTTGATCAGCCATTTTTCCAGAAAATGCAGACAGGTAGCCAATCTCTCCTTGCTCATTTTGAACCAGCAGGACACCAAACATCTTACCAATAGGTGCGGTTTTGTCCTCGGAAAGGCCAAAATTATGCTGCCACTCGGTTTGCGTTTCCAGGTGGTGCTGTAACTCTTTCGCCGCCAGTAAACACAGAGGATGAGGCTCATAGTAGAACGGAAACGTAAAACGCTCCGGTAAGCTATATGTGTCAATCGATTCTTTAAACGGCGTAAAACAATGTTCCGGGGAGTGCATATGCTGATCTATTGTGATGATGTTGAACCCTAGGAGCATGCAGCTCACAGGGGAGTAAGGCGGCGATTCTAACCTTTCGGCGTTGAGATATCACTATAGGATGGTGAATTCTTATTGTTTTGCTCTATTGCGCTAACTTCTACCTGGGACTAATTAGCGTGATTTAAGCCTGCTATTGAGTGGCTGTTCATTGCCTTGCGTCGAAGGTATTTCTTCTGCTTGTATTGTGCGAACTATTGATGATGCATTACTGGAGTGCATGTATTTGCCCTGAGAATTTCCTATTAAGTATGATTTGTTTGGCGAATATCAAATTCAATATCCAACTGGTTGGTATTATACCGAGTTCATTTAATCAAGAATGTACTGACCTGTTGCATTGAACGGCTTCTACTTTTACAGGTTGGTCTTACAGTCAAAATTATAGACATTTACGCTTGTTACCTGCGGAGATGTATTAGTTTTATGCAGTATTAATGGAGTAATTATGAAACTTAGGGCTTTATTTCTGTCCGTTTTTTTGATCTTGCCAAGCCTGGCCTTTGCAGAAACGGCAAGCAACGAATCTGATGAAGATGCATATTATGAGTGGGCGTCGAAAGTCTGGGATTCGCTTGACCGCCAGAAAGGTAAAATAGAACTACCCAGCGCTATTGCAACCCTAAACATCCCGGAAGACTTTTATTATTTATCGTCCAGTGACTCAGAAACTGTTTTAGTTGATGTCTGGGGGAACCCACCGGGACAGAATACGCTGGGTATGATTTTTCCTGCCGGTTCGACACCATTTGATAATGACTCATGGGCGGTGACGATTCGTTATGAGGAAGATGGTTATGTATCTGATAGTGATGCAAATGATATCGACTATACCGAGCTGTTAGATAAGATGAAGGCTGATGTCGTGGCGGAAAGCCAGGTTCGCGTCGACCAAGGTTATGAGCCTATCGAGCTTATTGGCTGGGCTGCTCCGCCTCATTATGATTCTCAAACCCATAAATTATATTGGGCGAAAGAGATTAAATTTGGTGAAGATTACATTAATACACTTAATTACAATATCAGAGTGTTGGGTCGAAAAGGTGTCTTGGTCTTAAACTTTATTGCGGCAATGGATCAAAAAGAACTGATTGAATCAAAGTTAGATTCAGTGTTGGCAATGGCAGAGTTTGATCAGGGGTCAAGATATATCGACTTTGATTCCAGTACCGATCAAATGGCTGCGTATGGTTTGGGTGCATTGGTGGCAGGTAAAGTAGCGACTAAAACGGGGCTCTTAGCTGCTGCGATGGTATTTCTTAAGAAGTTTGGCTTGGTTATTGTAGTCGGGATTGGGGCCTTCTTTAAAAAGCTCTTTAAGCGAAAAGAGTCATAAGGTTATATCAAGCTTATTGTCAGAACGATCTTGTCAGGCTGTATGGTTATGCAGCCTGATTTGTCATTACACCTAAAACCTAAGCCATTGTTGGCTAGACTGACAGGTTTGTCACTTTCTAATCTGCTTAATTTACAGATTGGCTATCAGACTTCTAGTTCCATAAGATAGCCACAGTATTTTCTTGAAGAAGTGGAACAGTATTGGCCAGAGCTGCTGGATTTCTTGCCAGTGAAATTCCTTGAAGTCGGGATACTGACTATTGCTAAGCAGTAACGGCTTTGGGTAACGGTTAAGCACAGTTTGACTAACGACATGCTCGGAGGAAAGCAGACTCGCCTGTTTGTAACCTTAGTGTCAACATTGCTGCTATTAATTTTGCTATCGAGGTTTCACCAGCGTGTAAAGAATTCTTATGGTTCTGCGCCCATTACGTATACTTAGGTGAAACGTGAACAAAGGAGAAGAACATGGCCCAGGTCAATCCTACTTTTGAAGATATTGTTAATGCTAACAAACAATATTCTCATAATTTCAGTCTGGGTGATGCTGCTGGTGTGGCCAACCTGTATACAGAGAATGGACAGTTCTTACTGCCAAACAGCGACTTCGTAACAGGAAGAGAAGCATTGCAGTCAACACTTCAAACTCTTATGGATTCTGGTATTAAATCAGTACAGTTAGAAACACTCGAAGTCGAGGATTATGGTGATACAGCCACTGAGGTGGGTAAGTATATACTTGAAGGTGACGGTGGAACTATGCTGGATAATGGCAAGTATGTTGTTATCTGGAAAAAAGAGGCCGGACAGTGGAAATTGCACCGAGATATTATAAATAGCAGTGTGGTCGATTAATTGGGCTTTATTACCTGCTGGCGTTAGAAATCTCCTAGCGCCTGTTTTATAGCCTTTATTACGGTGCGATGGGTCAACAGCACTTTGTAGTAGCGGGCTGAACTTGCTATGTCGAGGTTTGATAATTTTTTTACTATTGCCGTTTTTTCCTGACATATAGTTCTTTATAAACCTTGGCTATTAACTTGTCGTCTTCACCCAAAATTTCAAGCTTAAATTCCGGATGATATTTTTCACCATGTTCTGTGTGTTGAATTATGTCGTCTAACTCTTCTTGCGAAATAGCTATCACGCAGCGAATTGGCTTTTTGCTGGCCTTAACAAACTCAATATGCGCACTTTTATCCCACACAATGTAGTCTCGCCCTAACAGGTTGGTCAGCATCAGTGCTAAGTGAGGATCAACCATAGAATAGATACTTCCGCCAAAATGGGTGCCGAATGCATTTCTGTTGTACCAACGCATTTTCAGCCTGACTTCAACCTGCCGCCAGTCTTCTTTGATATAGGTGACTTTTATCCCGGCCCCTAGATAGGGCGGGTATAGGTTGATTAATCGCTTAAAAAACGTTGGGGACGATAGCTTAGATTTTTGTTCTTTTCTTGTTGCCTTCTGACCAATAGAGCTAGGCCTCTTACCTGTGCCTGTTGCGGAAACTGAAGTGGGAAAATAATCACTTAAAAAATCATTAGTCCATGATTTGGTTTGTGAGTAGCGATTTTTAGAGCACAGACTTTTTATGATACGTAACATTCGATGACCTTTTATTTATAAAATCAGAATGAAAACAGTTCTCTTCTCTATGTTTATACTCAAGTTACCTCAAGATGCTCGTTTCGGCGAGAATTACTTGGCCACGAGGTCGGGCCGTGCCGGCGAAGTTCCGATTAGAAGGTCTTGTATGCGGGCAAAGAGCCAAAAACCGGCTGTTTTCAGTGCGGGGAGGAAGTGAATGCTTGGAATTCTTACGCTGTACCGGGTCCGCGGCCCTCAGACAAATTGTGCCAAGTATTGGCTAATACCTGGCACTGTTTGATCTTATGTTTAACACATTTTATGCAAGGGACTGACTACATCTCTTTCATCGCTGAAATGACTGAAGGGTCATTGATCAGATTAAATAACAAGCTCTTTGCTGACGACCTTTGGGAGTCTGATAAGACCTTCTTAGGGTTCTCTCTGGATTGTGTCAGTATATTTTTGATGAATCTGTTGTTAGTACCGGATAGTTCGTACACAAATCTGAGAGTATCTAGCAATTCGCCTTGAGGTAAGCTATAAACAGCCATCTCACAACTTAGGTTATCCATCGAAAGTAAGTTGTTTACTACCTCTGTACGCTCAGCATTGAACTTCTCTTTGGCTTCATAGGCATCAATTAAAGTCTGCACTCTATCGGCGATTGCTACTGGCACTTCCATTGTTTTAGTTTCATGAGTCATTTCTGATTCACCTGTTTTAGCTGGGATTTAATCACTGGCTCAAGTTTACACGCTAGCTTATGTTTCGGCACCTGCTTTAATGTGAATGTGAGGTAGTACACCGCTTAAGTTGTCATTGAAATGCCTGGGTGCTTCTAGCTTTGGTTAGCCACGCCCATTTTGGGTATTCTATTTTGCTGTTTCTAAGCCTGCGTAGAGGTTGTAATGCGTTTCGAACCGCGCGGTTACGCAGTTTAGTTGATTTACTATGTTGGTAGTTTAGAAAATGGCAATTGAAGACATATAGTGGCATGTGAAAGTAATCTCATATGTTTATTGTGATCAAATTAAACATATGAAACATTCAGTGTCTAAATTTGTTAAAAGTGGCCTAGTGTAGAAATGGTATAGAGAAGAGTTCCTTATATAAAGTTATGTCCCGGACAAATTATGTTTCAGGAGGAGACACTTTATGAAGATTAAAGCTCATAAACTTATTCATAATGACGGCTCGCAAGTTCCCTTTATAAGGAGTCCTAACCAGGGCCGAGGTACGATTACTCCGCGATTTTTGGTGATGCATTATACTGCCGGCGCGAGCGCTGAGAGTTCGGTGAACTGGTTAACAAATCGAGATGCCAATGCGTCAGCACACTTAGTTATCGGCCGTGATGGCTCGATTGTGCAATTAGTCGATTTCAATCGAAAAGCTTGGCATGCAGGTAAAAGTCACTGGCGGGGAATAAGTGGACTTAATAGCCATTCCATCGGTATCGAATTGGATAATCCCGGTCTTCTTCAGGGGGCCCCAGGCAACTGGCGTACAACATGGGGGCGGTTGGTTCCAGATAGCGAAGTGCTCGTAGAGAAGCGCGAATCTGATAATGCGACGCTCGGTTGGCATACTTACACAGAGCAACAACTTGAGGTGGCAAGGGAAGTTTCTTTGGCACTTGTGCGGCATTACAATTTAGATGAAATTATCGGCCATGAAGATATAGCGCCAAACAGAAAAAGAGATCCCGGCACTGCTTTTCCTATGCTTTCATTCCAACACTTAATTGAAGGGCGTGATAGTGACGATGGGGAGGATATTTTTAAAACAACAGTTGCTCTTAATATTCGAAAAGGGCCAGGAACAGAGTTTGATAAATATACTGATGTATCTCCATTACCTCAGGGAACGCGGTTGTCTGTACTGAAAAAACATGGCGTATGGAGAAAAGTGGATGTCATTGATGTCATCAACAATGAGATGGATATTGTTGGTTGGGTACATAGCCGATATATAGCGTAATAATAACGCTTGGTTCAAAGCAGGCGGCATAACACCATTAATTTAGAGGGAGAGAAAAAATGGCTAAGGATACAATGGTAGAAATAAGTACAGATGATTCTCGGGCCAAGAACCCGATTTCGAATAATCAAGCGAACATTCCTGCTACGAAGCAATTTGTCGTCAATGCAACTGGAAACTTATTTATTGCGACAACGCTAAGCTCTCCCGATACGCCTGAAAATATCTCAGAGGAGGCCAAGGAAGCCTTTGCTCAGGTCAGCGTTTTTTTTGCTGCATTAACCAAGGCGATGTCAGATTCAGGTAAATCACTTTATGATTATGATGCTTTGAATGATTTGATCATGGGCTCGGGGCTTTTTGTTAATGTGACGAAAAGTACGATCAATTTTGAAAGCAGTAGCTGGGGGGTTACATTTTCGAATCAACTTATCCAGGCACTTCTCGGGCTGAGCGGAAACCTGGCTGCATTATCTCACTCCTTGCGTTCACTGATTGCATCGGTAGGGAGTGAAGGGCTTAAAGTTGCAAAGAATAGAGTGACATCTAATAAGAAAGTTGGAACGATTATTTTTGTCTGTGAGTATCTAATGGGTGCGGTCTCAATTACTCCACTTGTTTTTTCTATTGATGCGAGTTTATCTGAAGGTGATCTTAAGCTTGGACCTTGTTTCGATGCCAACAACCAAAAGAAAATTTTTCACATTGAAAAGGAAGTGCATTTATTCGTGCCACCCAATTTTATTCGTCAGGCGAGTGAACTTAACGAGGCCATGTCTGATCCCGAGTTCAACAATTTAGTTGAATCGATGAAGCGCAGTATAGAGGGAACAGACGGCTCTTCAGGTACATCCTCCCCAGCAGATAATTCAAAGGGTTAAGCCATGGGTATGTTGAGTTGGCTGTTTCGTCCGAAGCATAGTGAGTCCAAGAGCTCTCACTATGCTCCGTTAAGTAAATACTATGCCTTTAATGAGACGGGTAATGTAATGGTATGCACTACCAATGAAGGAGCAGAGGTAGTCAGTGATGCCTTGAAGCATATGTTTTCTGATATGAGCATTTTCTTTGCGGCGATGACGAAAGCCATAGCTACCCACAAGGACGCACAAGGAAAAGCCAACTCAATTTACAGTTCTGATGCCATTCTAAAGATTCTCGATAAATCTGAATTCTTTGTGGAAGCGAAACGTGAGTCAATCAAAGCGTCGTCGAGTGCGGTTGGTGACACAATGAGCAAGGAACTTACTGAAAGTATCTTAGGACGAGAGTTTGGCGAGAGTAGACTTCACTTTTCCCGAGGTTTGTTTCGTACGATGTCCTGCCGATTAGAGGACGCTAAGAAAGCAGAGCTTGATGGGGATGCTGGCAGTATATTCTTTGTCTGTGAAAACATACTGGGCCTACCAATGGTTAGCGCTGTTGTAGTGACACTTAAATCACCTAATGGCAAAGGCAGAACAACAAATGGGAACCCGGTTGATGAAGATAAAGGGATGGCAGAAATTCTCGATACGGCAGAGGATGAGCCCGCCAAAGGTATCATTCGAGAATGGGAGTTTGACAAACGAACCTATATTTTCATATCACCCAGATCAATATCAGGCGCTAACTTCCCAGAACCCGGGGATGACGTAGAATACGAAACACTCGTAGCCTCTCTGAAAGAGCATTTAATGCTAAAGACCGATAAGCTAGAAAATAACTGTTAAATTAGTAAGTAAGATAGACCCACTATATTTTTTACTATTGTAAATAATCCATTTCTATTGATTAGCCATATTAGCTTCGACTAGATATGGTATTCACCTCTACCGGCTGATATTGCCGTTAACTTATTGTTCTGTATTGCTTAAAGTCAGTCGGTAATGCCTTTGCTACTTCCGTTTATAGACAGTAGAAAGTTGCCTTCTATTTGTCTAGTTATGCAAACAATCCTGTCTGTTAATTTGTTGTCAACTAGTTAGGCCAGCATAACCTATCTGAAAACCAATCTCATGAGAATCATCTGTCCTCATTGGTTATAAAATATATTAATGCCTTTAATTTGGCCGAGAAACAGTTTTATCGACGTTGATGAGGCTGTTATTAATATTTCCTAGCAATAAGGATACCTTACACAATGAGCATTTTAATGAGTCTAATTGGTATGGTCGTTCTTTTAGCCATCGCTGTACTTCTTTCTGACAACAGAAAGGCAATAAACCTTAGAACTGTCGGAGGTGCTTTTGCTATCCAATTTGCACTTGGAGCATTCGTTCTTTATGTACCCTGGGGGAAAGACCTGTTAGGTGGTTTCTCTGATGGTGTTGCGAATGTTATCAATTACGGTAATGACGGTACGTCTTTCCTGTTCGGTGGTCTGGTTTCTGACAAGATGTTTGAGTTATTCGGTGGTGGTGGTTTTATCTTCGCCTTCCGGGTCCTTCCAACACTCATCTTCTTCTCTGCGCTGATCTCCGTGCTTTACTATATCGGCGCGATGCAGTGGGTCATCAAGATCCTTGGTGGTGCACTGGAGAAGGCGCTGGGTACGTCCCGCGCGGAATCTATGTCTGCAGCCGCTAACATCTTTGTCGGTCAGACAGAGGCCCCCTTGGTTGTTCGGCCGTTCGTGGCGAGAATGACACAGTCTGAGCTGTTTGCGGTAATGTGTGGTGGTTTGGCTTCAGTTGCTGGTGGGGTATTGGCGGGCTATGCGTCGATGGGGGTGCCACTGGAATACCTTGTAGCAGCATCTTTCATGGCGGCACCTGGTGGTCTGCTGTTTGCTAAAATCATCAAGCCTGAAACTGACCACTTCAAAGATGATATCCCTGACCAAGAAATTGCAGGTGAAGACGAGAAACCCGCTAATGTTATCGATGCCGCTGCTGGCGGTGCTTCAGCGGGTCTTAGCCTTGCGTTGAACGTTGGTGCAATGCTTATTGCATTTATTGGGCTTATTGCACTTATTAACGGTATTTTTGGTGGTATTGGCGGCTGGTTCGGTTACGAGCAGCTAAGCCTGGAATTAATTCTTGGCTGGATACTGGCACCTCTGGCTTTCCTAATTGGTGTTCCTTGGGAAGAAGCTACATTGGCTGGTTCCTTTATTGGTCAGAAGACCATAGTGAACGAATTTGTCGCCTATGTTAACTTCGTTCCGTATCTAGGCGAGGAGGCTAAGGTTGTTCCTGCTACCGGTGAAGTCATGACCGAAAAGACAACGGCAATTATTTCATTTGCACTTTGTGGTTTTGCCAATCTGTCATCTATTGCGATTCTTCTTGGTGGTTTGGGCGGGATTGCACCTAGCCGTCGTCATGATATCGCACGTATGGGCCTTAAGGCTGTGGCTGCGGGTACGCTTTCAAACTTGATGGCGGCAACGATCGCCGGATTTTGCATCAGCCTTGCTGCAGTTTAATACTGCCTAGATTGAAATAGTATCTGCGACACCTGCGACAAGAAAAACAGTGAGTTGTGACCATCATTTCTCTTTACTCCGGCCAAGAAGTGAAAAGCGATGATTTATTAACAACTCACTGCTTCCATTATCAATCTCGCACAGCTGTCCAGGGTTATAACGGCCCTCGGGGGGTAACTAAGGGAACGAATCTGCTTGATCAGCCTCTGAGTCTCTCGAACAAAATACCGCTAATAAGTAAAATACTGTCGCGCAAAGCATAATGGACTGAAATCCAAAATTAAGAGCAAGCCCGGCAGCGACAATCGATGTGAGAACCGAAGCGCATCCATTCATCGCCCAGGCATAGGCTCGCTGTAGTGGGGTTGTAAGGAGGCAACGCATTCCCAGTGTGAAAGGTATGCCCATGATTACTCCCGGAGGAAAAAGTATAAGCTGGGCAAATAGATAGCGAAGAAGCATAGGCAACCCCAGAAGGTGATCGATTATCAGATCCATAAAATAAAGAATGCCAATAAGCGTTAAGCAAAGAGCCGACAGGGAATAGGTAACAGTATTTCTTCCCATTTTCTGAGACCACCATCCGCCGATCCCAGATGAGAGCAGAATACCTGCCAGGACAAAAGTAAAGCTAAGCACCGGACTGGAAAATATCTGGATATAGGCTTTGATAAAATAGATTTCTACGAACATAAATCCCGCTCCGATGGAAAAGAAATAGAGCTTCTGGGATAAAGGGATTTTCCTTTGTTTCCCTTTGGCGAAGAGCTGGGGGAGCAACAATAGCAGGGCAGAGACGGCCAGCGCCTCGATGAAAACAACAGCAATGACGACCTCGCCGGAAAGTAGCATTGAATAGGGTCGGCTTCCCATGCTCTGGTACAAATCTCCTAATCTGTCCCATTTTATAAAGCGGCCTGGAAATGGCCTGTTGTCATCTTGTGGAGCGGCATCCAGAAGGTAATCATCGAAAAATTGTTTATCTCTCTTTTCTCGGTAATGCTGGAGAAGATTGTCGATGGCAAGGTAATGATGGGGAAGTTCGAAACTATTGAAGCGATTGGCAAGAGATGACTGCATATCCCGGATATAGACAATGTCGAAATTCAGCCTTTCAGCAAAGTCCATCGGGGTCTTTATATTTTCAATAGGATTCTTGCTAACGACCAGTGTGAATATTCCCCAGTTTCTTAAAAGAACAAGGTGATGCAGTGGATCCTTTTTGTCACTCTCGCGTAGGACCTGAAGTGCCGTAGAGAACAGACGGATCGAGTCGGAAGGAGGAAGAAGCAGCTTGCGCGAAACGATGATGACTCCCTTTTCAGAAAGATGGTTCAGGTACTCTTCGAAGGCTTCCGTGGTGAATAGGTACTCTTGGCTAAGGGCGGCAGATCCAGCCAGAGATGTTCCCCAGCTCTCAATATGGATGATGTCGTATTTTCTTTGTGAGTGTCTGAAAAATATTCGAGGATTTTCGGACGTTGTACGCAGATTATAATGTTCTGCTATAGCTCGGGATATACTCGGGCTTTCATGAATGATGGTTATATCCGGGATCCCAGCAGCAAGTGCTGTCGGTATGCTGGTTCCTCCGCCCCGTATAACAAGCAGGGCGCTTTGGGGAAGGGGGACAAAGTCATAACCTACCGATGGCAAGGTGAATCTTGCAAACTCGAACGTCTTCGAATTGCCATTAGCGCCATAGAGAACCAGTTGCTCGTCTCCGTCCCGAAAAATGGCGCTTTGTACAGGAAGGTTGCCGCTATATTTGAGGCTGAGGCCTGGTGCGTAACGAATATAGGGGCTGGTGACGGTGTCTATTTTGCCCGTTATGCTGCTCGTCGACTCTGTGACTGTTGACTGGGGAAATTGCAAAAGCTGACTCAGAGATTTATACGGTGATGGGGTGACAGTCAGTTGAGCGCCCCATGGAGTGAAGAGCAGAGGTATAATCAGCAGCATAATACAGGTGCTGACGAGAGATAAAGATAGGTTCCGGGGGGGATAACGGGAGCCGTCAATTTTCTTGTTTTTTATTAAAGCGGCTGCGGTTACATAACATAGTGGAACTATTGCTACGGTTACGGCAAGTTTTCCTTCTCCGATAAAAGGCAGTAACAGGGAGGGAAGAATTGTGCCCAGAGCAGAGCCTGCCATAGTAGAAAAGTAAATGAAGCCCGTGTTTTCAGGCTGCTCGACATAGGCTGAAAGCACAATAACACCGGCGAAGAAAAACGGAATCGCGAGAAGTGTGTAGCTGAGAAAAAGATAAAATGCCTGGATTGATTCCAGCGGAAGCCTGAAATAATCAAGGGGAAGCTGTATAAGGAGCATAAAGGAAACAAGCGTAGAGCAGCTATAGAGGAGCACTAAAAACGGTGTTACTTTTCCTGTCGCAAATTGCCTTGTCCAGTTATTTTTCCTTGAATCGAAGATACTTAATGCAGTGCCGCTGGCGGCAAAACCAAATAGCGCAATGCTGATCACCATAAAGGAGAGATGATTCCACTGGCTAATCGAGAAGATTCTGGCCAGTAGTACCTCAAAGGCGAGCGAAGAAAGGGATACAAGGAAAACAGCCGAGAGACTCATTGCTATTTCCCGAAGGGCTTCATTGCGTGTCCGGTCATGGGAACAAAGAGAACACCGGCAATTTGCCAAACCCTATAGTCATTCTTCTCTTTGGTGACGAGCACGAGGTTTTGATAGCTGAAAGGGTTTCCCAAGGGGAGCACTAGCCGTCCTCCGTCCTTGAGTTGCGCCAGTAGAGGCGGAGGAATATGGTCTATGGCGGCGGTGAGCATAATAGCATCATAGGGGGCTCCCTTATTCCAGCCGAAGTAGCCGTCACCACATTGGGTTTCAACATTCGTATAGCCAAGAGAGTCAAGGAGCTTACTGGCTTTAGTGCAGAGGTTCTTCTTGATCTCGATGCTAATCACCTCTTTCGCCACCTCGGAAAGCACCGCGGCCTGATATCCCGAGCCGGTCCCGATCTCGAGAACTTTTTCATTGCCTTTGAGTTCGAGAACCTCCGTCATCAGGGCAACAATATATGGCTGTGAAATTGTCTGTCCCTCACCGATCGGCAGAGGGGAATCTGTATAGGCTTTAAACGACAGAATCTTCGGAACAAAAAAGTGCCTGGGGAGCTTGCTCATTGCCGTAAGCACTCTGTTGTCGACGATTCCGCGCTTGATTAGCTGGTCTTGAACCATTGTCTCCCGGGCACGGGCATACTTGTCGGAATCACTCGCGGCTAATACTGCAAAGGGCTGGAGTCCTAATACGATGAAGGCAAAAAACTGAAACAAAGAGCGACCCATAGCGTACTCCCTACAGGATTTTGATCTGGCGAAATTACTATACCCAAGCCACCTCGCCCTTTGGGAGTGAGTCAGTTGGTTCGGCATTCCGATGCCCATTTCTGTGTCAAATAACGTTGAAAGGGGCTACCATTCCTACCGCAATTTCCTTGAACTGAACACGCTGGTCTCACTCTGAACCCTCATCTTGAGGTAGCTTGGGTATATAGAGTATAGGAAGAGTACAGCCGCAATTAATCACCCTCACTACCTATGTGGGTTGAAGCGATATTGATCTGGCTGGATACCGCGTCAATGAATAAATGAGACCTCAAGTGGTTTTCATTTACCGTTATGTACTTTACTATATAACGGTAAGTAAGCATGCTGATATTAGAGGTAAAGTATGAACAAGCGTTTGTTAACATATCTGTTTTCTGTAAGTTGCGCGCTGGGGGCATCGAGTTCGGCGCTGGCGTCAGAGAAGGTGACAGTCTTTGCCGCTTCGTCGTTGACCAATGCCATGAATGAAGTGGCGGCGGTATACAAAGAAAAAACGGGTACTCAGTCGACGCTTTCGTTTGCCTCGTCTGCAGCTCTTGCCAGGCAGATTGCCCAAGGAGCACCTGCAGATATCTATCTGTCTGCTAATGAAAAGTGGATGGATTATGTTGAGCAGCAGCAGGCTATTGAGCCGCAGTCGCGTAAAAGTTTGTTAAACAATAGCCTGGTGTTCGTGGCTCCGGAATCATACCCAACCGATAGCATTACTATCAGTGCTTCGTGGGACTTGGCACAGGCGCTAGACGGCACGCGTTTAGCGACTGGTGACCCGAAACATGTACCAGCGGGTATTTATGCCAAAGAGGCGTTGGAAAATATAGGTTTGTGGCAGAAGGCCTCACCTTTGCTTGCTCGTGCGAGTAATGTCCGCTCGGCGCTGCTGCTGGTAGAGAAACAAGAAGCCATGCTTGGGATTGTTTATAAAACAGATGCCCTGATTTCGAACAAGGTGAAAGTGGTAGCCGAGCTGCCAAACAACAGTCACACGGCAATTACCTATCCTGTAGCAGTTGTGAAAGACAAGGCGAATGGTCAAGTCGAAGATTATTACCAGTTTTTGCAGTCAGATCAGGCCCGCGAGATTTTCGAAAAATACGGCTTTGGAGTTAACTAAGCGTGCTGACAGATTATGAGCTACAGGCACTGCTGCTTAGTTTAAAAATATCGGGTGTGGCAGTAATGGTTAGCCTGCCTCTGGGGATCTTGTGTGCCTGGTTGCTGGCGCGATGTCGGTTCTATGGCAAGGCCATCTTGGACGGCATTGTGCATCTGCCATTGGTTTTACCGCCGGTTGTTATCGGTTACCTACTGCTGACCCTTATGGGACGAAATGGTGTGATCGGCAAGGCACTCTATGAATGGTTTGGACTGACGTTTAGCTTTAGCTGGCGCGGGGCCGTCATCGCCGTTGCTGTGGTTTCTTTTCCGCTAATGGTCCGTTCAATTCGTCTGGCACTGGAAAGTGTTGACCCCAAATTGGAGCAGGCAGCCCGGACGCTTGGTGCAAATCCTCTTAAAGTCTTCCTGACGATTACCTTGCCCCTCACACTTCCGGGTATTTTGACGGGAACCATACTGGCATTTGCCCGTGCGTTGGGTGAGTTTGGGGCCACGATAACCTTTGTCTCGAATATTCCCGGTGAGACACAGACAATCCCATTGGCGATGTTCTCCTTCATTGAAACTCCGGGGGCTGAAAGTGAAGCCGCCCGCCTTTGTATTATTGCCATTGCGATTGCCCTGGCTTCATTACTGGTTTCTGAGTGGATGGCGAGAATGGCACGTAACCGATTGGAGACCCAATGCTAGCAATTAATGTTCAGAAAATACTTGGTAACCTAGAGTTAGATATCAAGCTTGAGTTGCCAATGCAGGGGATCACCGCGATTTTTGGTCGTTCGGGAACGGGAAAGACATCACTGATTAATGTACTGAGTGGCTTAAGTGAGCCTGACAAAGGCTCGATAAAACTTGGAGATCGAATACTGTGTGATAGTGAAGAGGGTATTTATCTTCCTCCTGAGAAAAGAAAAATTGGTTATGTGTTCCAGGATGCGCGTCTGTTTCCCCATTATACGGTAGCCGGAAACCTCACTTATGGTTGTCGGGATAAAGATCAGGCCCACTTTGATGCTGTTGTTTCGTTACTGGGGATCGAAAGCTTGTTGCAGCGTTATCCGTCATCTTTATCTGGCGGGGAAAAGCAACGTGTTGCCATTGGCAGAGCGCTACTGACTAAGCCTGATATGTTGCTGATGGACGAGCCTCTGGCGTCACTGGATCTGCCACGCAAACAGGAGCTGATGCCTTATTTGGAGAAACTGGCCAAGCAGGTAAAAACGCCCATTCTTTATGTTACCCATAGCCTCGATGAAATATTGCGGCTTGCAGATTATATGGTGATGATTAATCAGGGCAAAGTGGTTGTTGCCGGGAATGTAAATAGTGTCTGGGGTTCACCGGAAATGCGTCCATGGTTACCGGCCAAGGAGCAAAGTTCTTTGATTAGCGCACGGGTAAACCACACCCATCCGGACTATGCTTTGACTCAGGTAATGTTAAATCATGATGCATGCCTATGGGTAAGCAAACTGAACAGGCAGCGCGGGGAGTGGGTAAGAGTGCGGATTCACTCCAATGATGTTTCGATAACGAAGTCAAAGCCGGAACAGACAAGTATCCGTAACATATTGACAGCAAGGGTGGATAAGCTGCTTTCTGCTGACGAAGAGGAAAAAGTCGCTGTAAGACTCCGAATCGGAGAAGCTCAGATATGGGCGAACCTTACACTATGGGCTGCAGATGAGTTAAATATTAAAGTTGGTGATGAGGTATTTGCTCAAATAAAAGGTGTGAGTGTTACCCAAGATGATTGGGTATAAATTTATTATAAAAAGAATACTTACTTTGTGATAATAGTATTAGGGAGTAAGTTAGTAATGGACCACAAAATAATGCTGACAATAAAGTTAATGTTGGTAATTGTTTGTGGTCTTTTTTGTCCTATATTTATGCGATTTAATTTTTACGACTTTTATTTTTGCAGTGTAAGTTCAGTCGATGATTAAATTGGTAGTCTATTATGTACAACTTTGTATTAAAGGTTGGGCAAAGATGGTTTACATTTTTAGATGAGCTTATCCCACTGAATATAATGATTAATTTATGATTGTGTACAGCGTTCCTGTATTGTTTGTATTGTTAAATGTGTGTCAGGATGTGTGAAATATAACCGTTGCATATTGAACTGTTCAGCTGTGAGTCAGTATATTGTTCACCACAATAAGGCTGGTCAGGAATTGGCTGAGAGACAAATCTTAGTTTCTTAATATACTTTTTTGTTGTTTGGATACGATATAAGTCTATTTGGAAATCATAAATTCAATTAAACATATACTGGATGTACCCATGCGAACACTATCACTATTAATTCTTTCTACGCTACTCGTTACAGGCTGTGGTTCTGGCGGTGGTTCTGATGACGGTACTGCTAGTAGCGGTGATGCAAACACTGGAAGCGGAACAGTCATTTCAGGTGACGGCAGCAGTGGTTCCAATAATGGTGGTAGTACTGATAATGGCGATAACTCTGGCAGCAACGGCGGCAGCAATGATGGTGATAACGGAAGTAATGGTGAACCGCAGAGTGGCGATTTTGCCGACCAGATGCTAGCAGCAGTGAATGCAGCCCGTGCTCAGGCTCGTGACTGTGGTGGCCAGATGATGCCGGCAGTACCTGCATTAACATGGGATTATAGCCTAGAACAGGCGGCATTTGTTCATTCAAGCAACATGGCAAACTACAACTTTTTCAGCCATACCGGTTTAAATGGCGACCAGCCAAGTGATCGTGTTTCCGATCAGGGTTATAGCTGGAGCACAGTGGGCGAAAACATTGCCGCGGGTCAGAAAGATCTCGCGTCGGTTATGGATAGCTGGCTAAACAGCCCTGGCCACTGTAAGAACATCATGAGTGCGAACTTTACCCAAATGGGTGCATCGTCAGTCACTAACTCAAGTGCACAATACGGTATCTACTGGACTCAGGTATTTGCTCGTCCACGTTAATTTTTCTTCTTCGAGTTAACAAAGACATCGCCGCTGTTTGATACAGCGGTGAAGCCATTTATGATGTGGTCTTGTCTTTCGACAGTATTACAACCAGGCCGTCACTGAAATAATGGCGGCTTTTTGAATAGGCGACAGGTTTGCCAAACGGTTGGTAATCAACGTTCCAGCCTGAGTCTTTTGCTTTTTCTGCCAACTCATCCCTTTCTACATCGATATCAGGATCGATCCCGTGCAAGATGGTTATTATCCCTTTATAGTGAGCCAGTTTTAACGCATTGTCATAACTGACAGCACCAACCCATATGGGCTTTCCTGACTGTACCTCATTACCTGCGTACCACCAGCGAATGTGCTTCCTGTTAACCAGATCTCCGGCAAGCTGATAGGCAGACCATTGAGGCTGTTGATTCCAGTAAAGATCGGAGATAGGCGGTAGCTCTTTGGACAGTAGCTTTAAGTAACGACTCAGTGTCAGGTCATCTCGCGAGAATGTTTTATTCTCAATCCAGCCTAATTCACCCATGAGCTGTTGCGGTGTATTTCCCACAACAACAATATTGATTGGTTGCGCCTGATATACAGGAGCCAAACCCGGATAAACGGTATAATCCAGTTCATGCAGTGATTGTTGGGTGTTGCTTATTTCTTTTGCTTCAAATGCATAGGCATCACTGACGAAAAAGTGGTAATAATTTGCTCCAGCCATTATGGCGAGCCAGCACAGACAGATATTTAGCCATTTCTTCCAGCTCTTGGTTCGGTAGATCAATAGGCTGATCACTGAAGCAGTAAAAACGGCCACGACTAATAAGCTATGCTCTTTCAGGAACAGGGTAAGAGTGGCGAGATCTGGCATTAACTCGATTCCTTGCGCCAGCAAATAACCGGCAAACACAAATTGTCCGACACCGATAAAAAGACCGATTAATGAATATGCCGTGAAGGTTCTCCAGGGAAGCGCGTAGCTGCCAGCCAGGAAGGGCATTATCCAAGCTACCGGCCCCAGCAAGCGGGCGATAGCGACCACCAAAGGGCCGCGTTTTCTCAGTACCAGCCGGGCTCTGGCAATGGGTCTCCGGGTTTTAGGAACACGCTGGCAGAGCCTGCGGCGACCGTTTACGCCATAGCGGCGGCCGATGAAATAGCTGAGCTGATCGCCAATAAGGCCACCAAGGAGTACGGATATGACACCGTAAATTGCGCCGCTACTCAGCAGGTAGCCTGCTGCAAGCAAGAAGGGCTCTCCGGGAAAAAAGAGGTTGGGCCCAATCAGTGCATCGAGAAAGCTACCGCCGAAGAACCACCACCAGCTGGCATTTAGCATTTGTTATCTGCGTCCTTGTAATGGCCAAACTCATAGTTCATTTCGTTGTTGCGCATTTCTCCGAAAAAAAAGCGGCGCACATTGGCTTTCAGGTAGGTTAGCCCCATTTTGAAAAATCCATCCTGTTCGAGTCGGCGAGGATCAAACCAGAAGCTGACAGGAAGCATTCGGTAGCGCCAGGTTTCGGAAGCCCTGCGTACGTAGTCACAGTCTTCGCAAAGAACGATTTCTTCATCAAAGCCGTTAATTTCCTCGTGGGCCCGTTTGGTTGAAAACAGGCAGGCACCTACAGCTGTCGGGAAGAAAAAGGATGTAGCGTACAGTCCGGCATTGAATAGCCCGTAGCCAAGGCGGTAGCCAAGTGACAGCTCTTCGGCACTCATATAGACACCGGCCACTTCGAGCTTGCGTTTTTCAAGCTGGTGGAGGGCATTGGTCAGGAATGTCGGCTCCAGACGGACATCTGCATCAAGAAATAAGAGACGCTCATGGGAAGCAAGCTTGGTACCGGTATTACGGCCTAGGCTGGTTCCTCGTCCTTCCATTTTATGAACGGTCAGGGCCGGTAATGCTTTATCGAATCCTTGCGCAACCTCACAGGTGTTGTCATCGCTGTTGGAGTCCACCACGATAACTTCGAAATTCTGGTGGCTTTGCTTGCTTAGATCTTCAAGTAAACGGCCGATACGTTTCTCTTCGTTTAGGGTAATCACAACAATACTAATCGGGCTCATAATTTCCTCTTAAATTCGTAACTGGCTTAATTGTTGAGAGAATTATGCTTTGAAGGGACTGAATGGGACGTGAGGGCCCAGTTCATCTTCCATTCATGTAATTGAGAGAGTTCTCAGTGTGATTGTTGCTGATAGAAGGCTTCGATTTGCTCGCAGAGCCACTCAGGCTCGTCAAGCGGGAGATCGTGCCCGGCACTCGGGTGAAGGAATCCCAATGTGGATGCTTGCATATGCGAATTCACGGAGCCAAAACGAACGGTATACAGGGGGGAGGGCGGGCATACGCAAGTCAGCCACTCTAAGAGAGTGGCTGACTTTGCTTTAATGGCTGGCTTTTTTGGCTGCCTCTAGCTGATATTCCTCAACCTCTGACACCCACTTTGGACGGTTGATGTACTTGCCGAGCAAGTAGGAGGGAATTAGGAAAATAAACAGAGGTATTGATTCATGGATGTAGGTATTGGCCAGCGCTTCTTCATGGGAGAAGTAATTAAGCACAGCCAAAACACCAAAAATACCACCTAACATAACTAGAATAGCCGAGACTACCAAGGCCAAGCCAAGCAGATCCCTGAAATAAAGTTTTGATGCTTTCATGTTTGTTCCCTCGCATTTTTCACGCTTTGAATATACTCCTTGGTATGCATAATATTGTGAGATATGTCATACAAATATAATTGCTCTGTGCATGAATGCGGCAAAATTGATTTAGAGCAAAATGTGACGGGGGTACAAGATGGAGTGCAACGGATTCAAAGCGCCCATTTGAAGGCGTCGTAGAATCGGGCTTTACCGTTTTCAGTAATAAGCTGGCCATGTGAAAGAATGATCCGATCAAAAGGCCAGGTCAGAATTTCCTGTAATGATTGCCTTAAGCGTGTTTTATCCTTGAATGTCAGGCGCCAGTACAAAGGTATTGCAGGTGCCTTGTAGCAACCATTTAACAGAGCAAGGCCAATAGTGAGTATATTTGGCGAGGGACTCAGCCAGGCAAGGGTGTCGCCGACAATCAGGGTTTTGGCGTTAGGATCGCAGAAGATAACTTCTTCCATTTTGTCACTGCCGCGAAGCAGGGTCTGGTAGAGCTGATGGCGCCAAAGAACAGGTGTTTGTGCACTCAGAGCATCATCAAATGCGAGGTCGGTACGTTTGTTTTGCAGGCCGGGCGGCGCGAAAAAGTACGCTTCCGGGTAGGCCAGCCACCATTCGGAAAGAAACAGGTGGTGATTCATATTCGGAGTTACAATGGCATGGACTTGCCCCAGCTTGGTAAGTTCAAGTTGCAATTGCGTAGTTAGTTGGACAGGAGAGTGGATTAGCAGCTTGTTATTATCAAGCCGGATTACGGTCATACGAGCACCGACAGGAATGCCGTTCACCTTGAACGGCATATCCTGATACCAAATTCGGTTGCTGCTCCATTCAATCATAGGTCATCCTTAACCTGTGATGAGCTTAGCCTGGCTAGAAGCCCATAAGTTTGAGTAAGTTTTCTGCCGTCTCGATAGCCTGCTGACGGTTGGCGATATTCAGCTTTTGATACAGATTGCGAATATGAGTTTTAATTGTCGTTGAGGCAACATCAAGCTCCGAGGCGATCTGTTCGTTACTGTAACCTGTATAGATAAGACCCAATACCTGCCACTCTCGCTGTGTTAGCGGGCTGGTCCGAATTAGTTCAGGCACATCTGGCAGATTAAGCAACTTTTCAACAAAGCTTTCATCGAAATGCACTGAGCGGTTACGCTCTTTGCTGGTCATCTCTCGTAGCAACTGACGAGCACGATGCAGCTCTAGCTCGCTAAGTGCCTTACCATCGACAAGTTCCTGCAGCAAATCGCAAATATCGGCGCCATCACATAGGAAAATACCAACCATTCCAGTGCTGTTGGTTAACACTAGGGCGTCTTTGAGTTGCGCCAGTGCTTTTTCTCTTTCATTCATCCGCTTACTGAGTACAGCTTGTACCACAAGGTTGCGATTTTTGTCTGTGATCAGATTATGCTTATCGCAACTTTCTAGCAACATATCCAAGATAAGCTGTGCACGTTCCATTTCACCCACGTTCAGACAGGCACGGGCAATATTACGCCATTGTAGTTGCTGGAAATGGTTACATGCCGCTTCCGGTTCCTCGGCTTTTTTAAGCCAGCTTTGAATGCTATCCAGATCGCCTTTGAGCTGCCAGTAGAACAAGTTTGCCAAATCCGTATTGGCTCGCCAGTCAATATGGTAGTCAGAGCGGTCCATCATGCTGTTACACAGCTCAAGGTAGCGGGCCGCTTTGTCCTGCTCGCCCCGGGTGATGGCAATTCTGGCCAGCATTGAATAGGCGTGGAGGGACTTGGTCTCGTCAAAAGGTGCGAGTACTTCCAGGCTTTTCAGCGCGGCTTCTTCTGCTTCGTCCAGGCGGTTCCAGCACCAGAGGATCTGGGCACGGAGACGTAACAGGAACTCGTGCAACGGAACTTGCTGCAAATGTTGTTCTTTTACAAGCTTGAATGCTTGATCCAGTTGCTCGAAGGCGGACTGAACATAACCTTGTGCCAGTAGGATTTCACTTTGCTGAAGCAGGGCCCAGAGCGCCTGATGGTATACATGGTACTGTCGAGCCATTTTCTCGGTTTGCTGCATCATAGGCAGTGCACGGCTTAGGTTACCCAGGCAGTGATGTACTTCGCCGACAACAGAGGTGGCAACAATTCGACTACGGTAAGTTGTAGAGGGAAGCTGGCCAAGTGCAAGCTCGGAGAGAGTTAGCGCGTCTTCTGGTTTGCTTTGGTTTATGGCCACCTGTGCACGCAGGGCGTTAAACTCACCCTGTAGTGCGTCATTCAAAACGATGTTGTGTTTGTGCATCTCGGCTTCTGATTCGAGAATCAGCTCACCGACATCGTTATAGCGGTGCTGGCTTTGGATTAGCCATAGGCGTAAAAGGGCCAGACGCGGGGTACTAAACAGTGTGTCTTTGTCGAGGTGATCAATGCTGTCTTCTAGCAGTTTAAGCTCGCCATGGTGGAACATTTCCCAACCAAACTCAGACAGGATCTCAACACTTAGGTCTTTGTCTTCGCTTTTTTGGGCATGAAGCAGAGCCTGCTGCGGCGAGTTTTGCTTCAGCCACGCCCGGGCTGCAAGTGAATGAAGCTCTGAACGTTGCTGCGGGATTTGCGAATAACGCTGGTGGCGTAAAAACTCGGCAAACAGATTATGGAAGCGATACCAGTTATTGTCGCCTTCCAGTGTATTGAGGAACAGGCCGAACCGGTTAAGCGACTCCAACATCGCCAGAGCATCGCTTCGCCCGGTAAGGTCGGTCACCAATTCGGCATTGAACATATCCAGAACTGAACATTGCAGTAAGAACTGCTGGGTTTCGCGATCCAACTGGTCAAAAACCTCTTCGGCCAGGTAGTCCCAGAGGTGGCCCCGGTTGAAGTTTGCAACCGATACAGCTGACTCAACGAGGTTGTTTGGTCTTTGTTGTGCGTGTAGTGCGATTAGCTGCAAGGCTGACGGCCAGCCTTCTACTTGTTCGCGCAAGGTTTTGAGTACACTTGATTCAACATTGTCAGTAACCCGTTTGTTGAAGAAGCGCTCTGTTTCTTCCTCGTCGAATGCGAGTAAATCGTTATCGACTTCAATTAACAGATCCCGTACTCGAAGGTTGGCTGTACCTAATGGTGGCAAGGTACGGCTGGTAACGACGAGCGTGATGTTGTCAGGCATATTTTTCAGGAAGAAACGCATACCGTCGTGAATATCATCGTTGTTGATGACATGGTAATCATCAAGTACCAGATAAGTTTGCTCGTGATAATCGCTCAGTTCACCGAATAGCTCGCTAAAGAGTGTAGACATACAGGCAAATTGTCTACGCTCGGCCATTGCCTGTGTTTTTAGGCAAGCATTATTTGTTGATTTATTAATAGATTGCAGAAGGTAGTTAGCGAAGCGGAATGTGTCGTTGTCGTTTTCATCGATATTGAACCAGCCGGTATGTGGGTGCTCGCTCAACCACTGTGCTGCCATAGTGGTTTTGCCGTAACCCGCTGGTGATCGAAATAGAACAAGACGGTAAAAAGGAGCCTGATCTAGCGTTTCCAGCAAACGGGGGCGGAGTATTGCATTATGAAGGCGTGCCGGTCGTGTCAGTTTAGATGGTATCCACATAGTCTTGCTATCTTATGTAAGGTTTCAGGTCCATTAAAGCTCTTAGGTATTAGTCTACTGCTCTAGGCAGATTATTGGTGAGCTTTATTCCATGGTGTAATCAAAATCATGCAATAAAATAATTTCATGACATTTGATCTGGGCCATAACTTTACCCACCTTAATACTAAAATCAGTAATTCTATGTCTTCTCATCCCCGGAATTATGAGTTAGCTCACATATATTGAAGCTTTAATTAAAATTTAAGCCCAATGTTGCACATGTGGTTTAGTCTAAACTTGTGAATCAAGTTGCATTATGTGATTCGTAGGGAGCAGTCTACACCTCGAAATTTGCAGAATGTCACACTAGGGAGGGGGATTGGCTAACTACGCCCCTCATACTCATCCCTAATCCTCCCTTGGTTAGGAGGATGTTTTGCCTGACAAACGAAGGCAACATAGTCACCAGTTGGAAATAATCCTAGAGCGAGATTGAACCATGTCTAAAAATGGTCATACACAACAATTTGACAAGGCAGCATTTAAAGCAGCCGTAGAGAAACACCTGACGACGACTTATGCGAATACTTCAGAGACAGCTACTCCACGTAGCTGGTATCTGGCAATGGGCCGAGCACTGGCGGAAATCAGTACCGGCAACCTGCTAGAAACAGAAAAGCAACTAGCAGAAGAGAAAGCACGTAGCGTTAACTACCTTTCTTTGGAATTCCTTATCGGCCGCCTGACAGGCAACAACCTGATCAGCATGGGCTTGTATGAAGACGTTGCTGCGGCAATGGAAGAGATGGGTCATAACCTGACTGATCTACTAGAAGAAGAGCGTGACCCGGCGCTGGGTAACGGTGGCCTTGGCCGTCTGGCTGCCTGTTTCATGGATTCACTGGCTGCACAAGAGTACCCGGCGGTAGGTTACGGCCTGCACTACGAGTACGGTCTGTTCCGCCAGTCTTTTGTTGAAGGACGTCAGGTAGAAGCACCTGATGCATGGCGTGGTCTTGAAGGCTATCCGTGGGAAGTGATTCGTCCAGAGCTTTCTCAGACAGTGAGCCTATACGGTCATGTTGAATCCTACACTGACGAAAATGGCAACGCTTGTCGCCGTTGGGTACCGGGTATGACCGTTGAAGGTGTGGCTTGGGACCTGCCTATCGTTGGTTACGATAACAAGAGCGTTTACCCGCTGCGCCTGTGGGAGTGCCGTTCTAATGCACCGTTCAACCTGGCGCGTTTCAATGACGGTGACTACGTGGGTGCTCAGTACTCTGCACTAGAAGCCGGTAATGTGACCAAGGTTCTTTACCCGAATGACAACCATGACCAAGGTAAAGCACTGCGTCTGATGCAGCAGTACTTCCACTGTGCCTGTTCGATTGCCGATATTCTACGTCGTCACATCGGTGCTGGTAACAAGATTGAAGATCTGTCTAAGCTTGAGACTATCCAGCTTAACGATACGCACCCGACTATCGCTATTCCAGAACTGATGCGTATTCTGATTGACGAATACAAACTGGGTTGGGATGCCGCGTGGGCCATTTCTTCGAAGACATTCGCCTACACCAACCACACCTTGCTGCCTGAAGCACTGGAAACGTGGAGCGAAGCACTGATTGCACAAATGCTTCCTCGTCACATGGAAATTATTTTNCCATTTCTTCGAAGACATTCGCCTACACCAACCACACCTTGCTGCCTGAAGCACTGGAAACGTGGAGCGAAGCACTGATTGCACAAATGCTTCCTCGTCACATGGAAATTATTTTCGAAATCAACCACCGCTTCATGAAGCTGGTTGAGCAAACCTGGCCGGGCAACAATGAAGTGAAGCGCAAGCTGTCTATCATTGAGGAAGGTCCTCAGCGCATGGTACGCATGGCGAACCTTTGTGTGGTTAGTACTTATGCCGTTAACGGTGTAGCCGCACTACACTCAGAGCTGGTCAAGCGTGACCTGTTCCCTGAGTTCAACGAACTATTCCCTGGTCGTCTTCAGAACGTGACTAACGGTGTCACACCACGTCGTTGGATCAAGTACTGTAACCCAGGCCTTTCTGCGCTGATCAGTGAGAAAGTGGGTAACGACTGGCCGAACAAGCTTGAGAAAATTGCCGGTCTTGAGAAGTTTGCTGAAGATGAAGCGTTCCAGAAGCGCTACATGGCAGTGAAAAAAGAGAACAAACAACGTCTGGCTGACTGGGTTGAAGAGAACATGGGTATCGAGCTGGATACTAATGCTATCTTCGATATTCAAATCAAGCGTCTGCACGAGTACAAGCGTCAGCACCTGAACCTGCTTCATATTCTGTCGCTATACCATCGTCTGCTGAACGATCCGACATTCGACATGCAACCTCGCGTATTCTTCTTTGGTGCCAAGGCGGCGCCGGGTTATGCGCTGGCAAAAGATATTATCTTTGCTATCAACAAGGTTGCCGAGAAGGTGAACAACGACCCTCGTCTTGGCGGCAAGCTGAAGGTGGTCTTCATTCCTGATTACCGCGTGAGCCTGGCAGAGATCCTGTTCCCTGCAGCAGACGTATCAGAGCAGATTTCGACTGCCGGTAAAGAAGCATCAGGTACAGGTAACATGAAGTTCGCGATGAACGGTGCCCTGACCATCGGTACGATGGACGGCGCGAATGTCGAGATGCGCGAA